>NZ_JBWKYR010000001.1:175337-1347958 GCF_059423865.1 Acidovorax sp. GW458-11-26-14-TSB4 | reverse complement strand
TCGCCTTGCGGGTTCGGCTCATCGATGGGTTGAACTGTACGCCGCACGTGTTCAGAGAAAAACCAGCCAGTCGCGAACTGTCTGTTCCAGTTTTGAAAACAATCCGGGCAAGAAAAATGCCGCGCAGGAAACCCTGGGCGGCATGGAACTGGACATGGGAACCGGCTATCCCGGTGCGGGCCCCACCAGTTCGATGGGCAGGCCGTCCGGGTCGGCGATGAAGGTGAACGGGCAGCCCGTGAAGGGGTCCATGCGCACCGGCTCGGCCGCCACGCCATGGGCGGCCAGGGCCTGCAGGCAGGTCTGCAGGTCGCTCACCCGCAGCGCCAGGTGGCGCAGGCCACAGGCCTCGGGGTACGAGCGCCGGGGTGGCGCCTCGGGAAAGGAAAACAGCTCGATCTGCGTGCCGTCGGGCAGGGCCAGGTCAAGCTTGTACGACTGGCGCTCGGCGCGCCAGGTCTCGTGCACCACGGCCAGGCCCAGCACCTCGGTGTAGAAGCGCTTGGAGCGCGCATAGTCCGAGCCGATGAGGGCCACGTGGTGCACACCCGCAAGCGCCAGTGGCGGCGCACCAGCCACCATGCTCAACCGCCCGCGATGTCGAGCGCGCGCGATGCGCCGTAGAGTGCCGGGGTAGCACTCGGATCGATGATCCAGCAAGGGATGGATGCCAGGTAGGGTTGGAAACGCCCCTTGCCCTCGAAGCGCTGGCGGAAGGACGACTGGTCGAACCATTCCCCCAGGCGCGGCACCATGCCGCCGCCGATGTAGACACCGCCGCGTGCACCGAGCGTGAGCGCGAGGTTGCCCGCCACATTGCCCAGAAAGCCGCAGAACAGGTCCAGCGCCTGCAGGGCCAGCGGGTCCTTGGCCCGCAGGGCCGCCTCGGTCACCTGGGCGGCCGAGTTCACCTCGGTCCCGCCGGCTTTGGCCACGGTGCGCACCGCGTGGTAGAGGTCCACCAGGCCCGAGCCCGAGACGGCGCGCTCGGCCGAGACGTGGCCGTAGCGCTGCTGCAGCACCTGCAGCACGTCGAACTCGTGCTGGGTCTGCGCGGCCAGCGTGACGTGGCCACCCTCGCCCGACAACGGCACGCCCGCCGGCGAGTGCGGCGGGAACACCAGGCCCGAGACCCCCAGGCCGGTACCTGCGCCCACGAGGCCGATGGCCTCGCCCGGCACGGCCTGGCCGCCGCCCACTTGGCGCAGCAGGTCGGGCGTGAGCAGGGGTAGCGCGAGGGCCAGCGCCGTGAAGTCGTTGATCACCACCAGCCGAGCAAAGCCGAAGGCCTCGCGCACTGCCTTCTGCGAAAAGCTCCAGCTGTGGTTGGTCATGCGGATGGCATCGCCCGTGACCGGGTTGGCGATACCGAAGGCTGCCTCGTTCGGCGCCTGGATGCCGACCTCGTTCAGGTAGGTGCGGATGGCATCGTCCACCGTGGGGTACTGGGCGCACTGCAGCACGCGCGTGTCGTGCAGGGTGTTATCCCCCGGGTTCTGCCAGGCCAGGCGGATATTGGTGCCGCCGATGTCGGCGAGAAGGCGTGTTGCGGGCATGGGCTGCAAGGGCAATGTGTCCACTGAAAACCAGTGGCAACATCACCCGAAAATGGTGGCTGAACAAAAACGGCGAGGCCGCAGCGAAGTCCGCTTTTTAACCCAGAACGCCCCGGGGTGCCGGGTCAAAGTCCCCATGCGCCAAGGCCAAAGCGCGGGGCTGCGGCAGCAGCCCTCGCACGGGGCTCATGCAATGCGCTGTTCCGTACCGGTATCGAACCAGTGGGCGTGCGCGGGTGCCACGGCCAGGCCCACGCGGTCGCCGGGCTTCACACGGGTCTGCGCGTCGGTGCGCAGCGTCATGTGGCCGGCGGCGGTGTCCACCATCACGTAGGTGTCGGGCCCCGTGGGCTCCACTACGCTGACCTCGCCGCGCCAGGGCGAGCTGTCCTGCAGCACCAGGTGCTCGGGGCGCACGCCCAGCATCACCTCGGGCGCCGCCAGCGGGGCTGCCAGGTCTAGCGACACGCCCTGCACCGAGAACTGCCCGGCCGCCTGGGTGCCGCGCAGCAGGTTCATGGTGGGCGAGCCGATGAAGGTCGCCACATAGGTGTTGGCCGGGCGGTTGTAGATCTCGTCAGGCGTGCCCAGTTGCTGCACCACGCCGCCCTTCATGACGGCGATGCGCGAGCCCAGCGTCATGGCCTCCACCTGGTCGTGCGTCACATACACGCTGGTGATGCCGCTGGCCTGGTGCAGGCGTTTGATCTCGGCGCGCATCTCCACGCGCAGCTTGGCATCGAGGTTGGACAGCGGCTCGTCGAACAGGAACAGCTGCGGCTGGCGCGCCAGCGCTCGGCCCATGGCCACGCGCTGGCGCTGGCCGCCCGACAGCTGGCTGGGCCGGCGGTCCAGCAGGTGGCTGATCTGAAGCATGGCCGCCACTTCGTCGATGCGCTTTTGCCGCTCGGCCTTGGGCATCTTGCGCATTTCCAGCGCAAAGCCGATGTTGTCGGCCACGCTCAGCGTGGGGTACAGCGCATAGCTCTGGAACACCATGGCGATGTCGCGGTCGCGCGGGGGCATGCCCACCACGTTCTTGCCGGCGATGCGGATCTCGCCCTCGGTCGGCTCGTCGAGCCCCGCGATGATGTTGAGCAGCGTGGACTTGCCGCAGCCCGAAGGGCCCACGAGTATCAGGAACTCGCCCGGCGCCACGTGGATGTCGATCTTGCGCAGCACCTCCACGCTCTTGTCGCCCTTGCCGAAACGCTTGTTGATGCCCGCTATGTCCAATGAAGACGCCATGATTCCTTATCCCTTCACCGCGCCGGCCGTCAGCCCGCGCACGAAAAATTTACCCGCCAGCACATAGATCACCATGGTTGGTAGCCCCGCGATGATGGCGGCCGCCATGTCCACGTTGTAGGCCTTCACGCTGCTCGACGTGTTGGCCAGGTTGTTGAGCCCCACCGTCACGGGCTTGGAGTCGGTGCCCGAGAACACCACGCCGAACAGGAAGTCGTTCCAGATGTTGGTGAACTGCCAGATCAGTGTGACCATGATGATGGGCGTGGACAGCGGCAGCACGATGCGCCAGAAGATCTGGAAGAAACTCGCGCCGTCCATGCGCGCCGCGTTCACCAGCTCCTTCGGGATGGCAGCGTAGTAGTTGCGAAAGAACAGCGTGGTGCCGGCCAGGCCCGCCAGGCAGTGCACCATCACCAGGCCCGTGATCGAACTCGACAACCCGAGCCAGCCCAGCACCTGGCTCATGGGCAGCAGCACCACCTGGAAGGGCATGAACACGCCGAACAGCAGCATGCCGAACAGCGCGTCACTGCCGCGAAACTTCCACAGGCTGAGCACATAGCCATTGAGAGCCCCCCAGACAGTGGAGATCAGCACGGCCGGCACCGCCATGGCCACCGAGTTCCAGAAGAAGGGGCGCAGGCCGTTGCAATCCACCCCGGTACATGCGCTGGACCAGGCAGTGCTCCAGGAAGACAGGTTGAGCGATGCGGGCAGCGCCAGCAGTGCGCTGCTGCGGATCTCTTCGGCATCCTTGAATGAAGTGACCAGCATCGCGTACAGCGGCAGCAGAAAGAAGGCGGTGGCCAGGACCAGCACCGCATAGACCAGCAGACGGCCCACGGAAGGGAAAAGGGAGGGCTTAGCGGTCATGGGGTTTGCTGCGCAGTTCGCTGTACAGATAGGGGATCACCAGGGCGGCCACGGTGGCCAGCATCATGGTGGCGCTGGCCGCGCCCAGGCCGATCTGGCCGCGCGAGAACGACATGGTGTACATGAAGGTCGCGGGCACGTCGGTGGCATAGCCGGGCCCGCCGGCCGTGAGCGCCATCACCAAGTCGAAGCTCTTGATCGCCAGGTGCGACAGCACCATCAGCGTGGAGAAGAACACGGGCCGCAGCGCCGGCAGCACGATGCGCCAGTAGATGCGCGGCAGCGAGGCGCCGTCGACCTGGGCGGCCTTGATGATGCTGTCGTCGATGCCGCGCAGGCCGGCCAGGAACAGGGCCATGGCAAAGCCCGCGCTCTGCCAGATGCCGGCGATCACCACGCAGTAGATGGCCATCTCGGTGTCCACGAGCCAGCCGAATTCAAAGTTGGGGAAACCCCAGTCGCGAACCATCTTCTCGATGCCCAGGCCCGGGTTGAGCAGCCACTTCCAGGCCGTGCCCGTGACCACGAAGGACAGCGCCATCGGGTACAGGTAGATCGTGCGCAGCGCGCCCTCGGCGCGGATCTTCTGGTCCAGCAGCACGGCCAGCACCACGCCGATGGCCAGCGAGCCACCCACGTAGCCCACGCCGAAGATGCCCAGGTTCTTGAGGGCCACCCACCAGCGGTCCATCTCCCACAGGCGCTCGTACTGCGCGAGGCCCGCCCATTCGTAGTTGGGCAGCATGCGCGATGCGGACAGGCTGAGCACCCCGTTCCACACCATGAGGCCATAGATGAAGGCAAAGCCCAGCACGAAGGCGGGCGCGACGACCAGCTTGGGCAGCCAGGATTCAAAGGAGTTCTTGGTCGTCGTCATTGCAAAAAGGATATCGGGTGCATACGCTGCCAGCGACACTCAGGGACGGCCAGGCCATCCTTCACGTCAACAAGAAAAACACAAGGAAAAAAGGGGGGCACGCAGGGAGTGCCCCCCAATGAACAAAGTCACCTCTGACTAACTCGCTTTCTCACTCACACTCACTCCCTCTTTACCACCAGATTTCATACTGCACGCCCACCAGCGTGCGCGAAGTCTTGCCATTGGCACCGAAGGTCGCGGCGTTGGCCACGGCGGCGGCCTGGTTCCAATTGGCCTTGGTCACGTACAGACGCAACTCGGGGCGCGACCAGAAGTCCTCGTTCATGGCCAGGGCGGCGGCCAGCGTCACCTTGCTCAGGCGCTGGTCTGGGCCCGTGCCCTTGCGCGTGGTGGTCGACACTTCGGCCAGGGCCTTGAAGTTCCTCGAAAAGGCGTAGGAGCCGCGACCGCCCAGCGAGAAGTCCTTGGTCTCCACATTCGTCAGGTCGGTCTTGTTGGTCTGGTAGCCGATCAAGGCCTGGCCGCCGAAGGGACCGCTTTGCCAGTTGATGGCGTCGGCGATCCGCGTGGAACGGCGGCCAGGGCGCGTGCCGTCGATGGCTTCGAACTCGCCGTCGATGCGCGCATGGCCGCACGAGCCCTGCAGGTACAGGGTGTTGCTCACGCCGGACAGCAGGAAGTCCTTCTGGGTGTGCATCAGCGAGATGCCCGAGCCCGAGCCGCCGTTGACCTGGTTCTTGCCGCCCACCGCGGTCAGCAGCACGCGCAGCTTGCCGTTGGGGTTGGTGTTGATCTCGGACAGGTCGACGTTCAGGCGATGCGCCTTGACGTTGTCAGGCAGGTTGCCGTCGAACTTGTCGCCGCTGAACACGCCCAAGCCGAGCTTCATGCCGCCGATCGGCACGTCGGTCACGCCGGCACCGACGTTGTCGCCATAGTTCAGCAGGAAGTAGTCGACGATGTGCACGTCCTGGATACGCAGGCGGCGCTGGCCGACCCAGAACTTGGCTTCGGGCGAGAACGACAGGCCGCTCATTTCGACATAGGCCTGCTCGGTGCTGATGTCACCGCTGCCCCACTTGGCGGGCATGTAGTTGACCTTCCACTTGACGCCACCGGCCTCGAAGCTGCGGGCGAAGTTGACTTCGATGCCGTTGTCGCCTTCATTGCCCAGGCGGAACTTCTGCAGCTCGCCGCCCAGCGACAGGTTGCCCTTGACGCCGTCGGAGTGGTTGAACACCGGGCCACCCCGCGAGTAACCGTTGAACTCGAAGCCGGCAACGTCCATTGCCAGTGCATTTGTCATCGCGCATGCGGCGGCCAAAGCCACCGCCGTGAGGCGGTTTCTTTTCATCATGATGGGATCCCTCGGTGTTGGTTTACTTGGTCTTCGCGGCGGCGGCGATCTTCTTCACGGCGTCGGCAACGCTCACCTTGTCGTCATTCCAGAACTGGCTGACGGCGTCCTTGATGGCGCCTTCGGTGGCGGGCGCGATGGCCATGCCGTGGGCCACGCTGGGCAGCAGGCTGCCGCTCTTGGCGGTGTCGACGAAGTCCTTGGTCGAGGCCTTGGCACAGTCGTCGAACTTGTCCATCTTCAGGCCCGCGCGCACCGGGATGGAACCCTTGTTCAGGTTGAACACTTCCTGGAACTCCGGGCTCATGATGGAGCTGGCCAGGTCGCTCTGCGCCTTCTGGGCAGCGGCGTCCTTGAGCTTGAACAGGATGAAGGAGTCCACGTTGAAGGTGTAGGACGTGGTGGTGCCCGGTGCGGCAGCGCACATGAAGTCCTTGCCGGGCACCTTGTTGGCGGCCAGGAACTCGCCCTTTGCCCAGTCGCCCATGAGCTGGAAGCCCGCCTTGCCCTGGATCAGCATGGCCGTGGCCAGGTTCCAGTCGCGGCCGGGAGCGCCGGAGTCGGTGTACGACTTGATGCGGCGAAAGGTCTCCAGCGACTTCTTCATGGTGTCGCTGTTGATGGCCTTGTCGTCGAGCTTGACCAGGGCGTCCTGGTAGAACTTGGGACCACCGACACCGAGCACCACCGATTCGAAGGTAGTGAAATCCTGCCAGTTCTGGCCACCGTGGGCCACGGGCACCAGGCCTGCGGCCTTGAGCTTGTCGGCCGCGGCGAAGAATTCGTCCCAGGTCTTGGGCATGGCGGTCACGCCGGCCTTTTTCAAGGCCTCGGAGCTGCCCCACATCCAGTTGACGCGGTGCACATTGACCGGAGCGGCCACGTAGGCGCCCTTGTACTTCATGATGTCGGCAACCACCTTGGGCAGCAGTTCATCCCACTTCTCGGCCTTGGCCAGCGCGTCCATGTTGGCCAGCACGCCTTCGGAGGCCCACTCCTGGATGGCCGGGCCTTTGGTCTGTGCGGCCGAGGGCGGGTTGCCCGAGATCACGCGGCTCTTGAGCACGGTCATGGCGCTGTCGCCACCGCCGCCGGCCACGGCGAAATCACGCCAGGTGTGGCCCTTGCCCTGCATGATCTTCTTGAGCTCGGCCACGGACTTGGCTTCGCCACCCGAAGTCCAGTAGTGCAGAACCTCCACCTCCCCTGCACTGGCTGTTGCCGATGCCGCCACAACCGCCGCGACGGCGGCGACTTTTGTCAACTTCCACATACCCATGTCTCCTCGTTTGTGTGAGTCCGTTTGTGCGCCGGCTGACCCATGCCGGTCAGCGCAGTCGGTACTTTAATTACAATAATTAATGAACATATCAGGGCTTTCCCGGGGTGTGCGTTACACGCCAAAGGAATTCCCCTGTTATCGAATTACGGCCCCGCTCGCGCCTCGGTGCTTTCCCTGCTGTGCGCTGTGCGCGACCTCGGCGAGGGAGGCCCTTTGCTATCCTCTATCCATGGCCACCCTATTGATAGTCGAAGACGATGCCTTGCTGCTGGATGCCTTGACGGGCCAGCTCCAGCAGCTGGATTTCAGCGTGTGCACGGCCTGCAGCGTGGCCGAAGCCACGGCCGTGCTGCAGAACCAGGCGGTGGACGGCATCATCCTCGACCTGGGCCTGCCCGGTGCCGACGGCATGGAACTGCTGACCTGGGCACGCACCCACATTGCCGGCCTGCCGGTGCTGATTCTGACCGCGCGCGACGGCATCGACGACCGGATCCACGGGCTCAACGCCGGGGCCGACGACTACATCACCAAGCCCTTCAACATGCAGGAGCTGCAAGCCCGCCTGCAGGCCATGCTGCGCCGCGCGCGCCTGCCCGCGTTCACGCAGGCCAGCAGCGTAGCGGGCGGGCCCAGCACCGCCATCGGCAGCCTGCAGATCGACCATGGCCAGCGCAGCGCTGTGCTCGGCGGCGAGCCGCTGGAGCTCACGCAGCGCGAATGGGAGCTGCTGGAGCTGCTGGTCAACCGCTGTGGCGAGGTGGTCACGCGCGACGACGTGCTCGCCGCCTGGCGTGCCGGCCCGCCCGAGCCCGGCCAGGCAGCAGCCGCCCCGCTCAACTCCAATGCGCTGGAGGTGTATGTGCACCGCCTGCGCCGCAAGCTCGACACATCGAACCTGGTCATCCGCAACATCCGCGGCTTGGGCTACATGCTGGCCAAGCCGGCCGAGTAGGCCGCTTCCATGCGCCCCATTCCCGGCGTTTCCCTCCAGCGCAAGCTGCTGCTGTGGCTGCTGCTGCCGCAGCTGGTGCTGTGGCTGTCGGGCGGTTTCCTGGCCTGGCGCATCGCGCTGCAGAACGGCGAGAAGGGCATCGACCAGACGCTGACCCAGTCGGTGCGCGCGCTGGCGCGCCAGATCAAGCCCATCGGCGATGGCCTGCTGGTGGACTTTCCCAAGGCTGCGCAGGACATCCTGGAGCAGGACCCGGCCGACCGCGTCACCTACATGGTGTCTTCGCCGCCGGGCCGCTTTCTGCTGGGCAATGCGCAGTTGCCGCCGCCACCGCCCGTGAGCGTGGACGTGGGCGAACCCTTCCTGTACCACACCCGCGTGGACGACCGCCCCGTGCGCGTGGCCCTGCTTGAAGTGGACTATGGCACGCCGCAGGCACGCCAGCGCCTGCGCGTGCAGGTGGCCCAAAGCCTCACGGTGCGCGAGCGCATCGCCCAGGAGCTGCTCGAAAAGATGCTGCTGCCCATGGGCCTGATGGGCCTGGCCCTGAGCGCCGTGGTGTATGCCGGCGTGCTGCGCGGCCTGCAGCCCCTGAAGCGACTGGAAGCGCAGATCGAGAAGGCAGGTGCGCGCAAGCGCAATACGGCCGACCCCTTGCCGCCCATCGAACTGACCTCGGCCCCGCAGGAGGTGCACTCGCTGGCCAGCACCATCAACGCCCTGCTGGAAGCCGTGGCACGTGGCCAGCAGAAGGAAAAGCGTTTTCTCAACGATGCCGCGCACCAGTTGCGCACGCCACTGGCGGGCCTGATCGGCCAGACCGAACTGGCGTTGCACGAGAGCCGCGAGCCGGCCGTGCAGGAGCGGCTGCACAAGGTGCTGTCGGCAGCGCGGCGCAGCGCCCACCTGGTGCACCAGCTGCTGCAGCTGGCGCGCTCGGAGAGCAGCGTGGCCATGCAGACCCTGGACCTGGCAGCCCTCGCACGCGAGGTAGCCCGCGATTGGGCGGCGCGCGCCGTGGCCAGCGGCGTGGACCTGGGCTACGAGGGCGAGGAGCAATTGGCTGTCCAAGGCCACCCGCTGCTGCTGCGCGAGGCGCTCAACAACCTGATCGACAACGCCCTGCACTATGCGGGCCATGGCGCGACCGTGACGGTGCGGGTGGACATTGCGGGTGCCGGCATGGCCACCCTGGCGGTGGAAGACGATGGCCCCGGCGTGCAGCCCGCCCACCTGCGCGACCTGTTCGCCCGCTTCTGGCGCGGCTCGGACAAGCCTGGCGGCTGCGGTCTGGGCCTGTCCATCGTGGAAGAGGTCGCACTGCAGCATGGGGGCCAGACCTTCGCCGAGCCGGTCACGCCGCATGGCCTGCGCGTGGGTCTGAAGGTGCCGCTCAGCACCGCGACACCCCGGACCTAGAAGCGAACGAACGGTTGCGGCTTTATCCACAGCCTGGGTATGGCCCCCGCTCGGCGCAACCGGCGCGCCCCAGGCAAGAACCACCGCGCAAGGGCCGCCCCGCCGCGCTGGAGGTGTCCCCCTTCCCGAATCGCGCAGCGATTCGAGAGAAGGGGTGAAGGCGCGTCAGCGCCTCAGGGGGATGTACCGAATCACGCAGCGAGGATGAGCTTTTCCAGCTTGACGGCGTCCACAGCAAAGCCGCGGATTCCTTCGGCCAGTTTCTCGGTGGCCATGGCGTCTTCGTTGAGCGCATAGCGGAAGCCCGCTTCGTCGTAGTTCACTGCTGGCAGGTCCAGGGACTTGGCGGCCTTCGCATCGAGCGCCGGGGCCAGCGGAGCATCGCTGGCGGCGAGCTGGGCCAGCAGGTCGGGAGCGATGGTGAGCAGGTCGCAGCCGGCCAGCGCGGTGATCTGGCCGGTGTTGCGAAAGCTCGCGCCCATGACTTCGGTGGCAATGCCGAAGTGCTTGTAGTGGTTGTAGATCTGCGCCACGGACTGCACGCCGGGGTCGTTGGCGCCCGAGCGCGCGGCCTCATCCCACTGGGCGCCGGCCTGCTTCTTGTACCAGTCGTAGATGCGGCCCACGAAGGGCGAGATCAGCTGCACCTTGGCCTGGCCGCAGGCCACCGCCTGGCAGAACGAGAACAGCAGGGTGAGGTTGGTGTGGATGCCGCGCTGCTCGAGCTTCTCGGCCGCCTGGATTCCCTCCCAGGTGGCAGCAACCTTGATCAGCACGCGGTCGATGTGGACGCCCTCGGCCTGGTACAGCTCGATGATGCGCTGACCGCGCGTGATCGTGGCCTGGGTATCGAAGCTCAGGCGCGCATCGACCTCGGTGGAAACGCGTCCGGGGATCGTGGCCAGGATCTCGCAGCCGAAACGCACGATCAGGCGGTCGATGATCTCGTCCATGGGGCGGCCACGGAACCGGCTCACCGTGTCCGTGAGCAGCGGCGCGTACTCGGGCTTTTGCACCGCCTTCAGGATCAGCGACGGGTTGGTCGTCGCATCCTGGGGCTGGAACTGGGCCAGTTGCTTGAAGTCACCGGTGTCGGCCACCACGGTGGTGAACTGTTTGAGGGCGTCGAGTTGGTTCATGCCCCCATTATTCCGCATCACCGTGTCGGGGACCGGTACTACCAAGCACCAGTACACAGCGCACCATGCCTGCGCGGCAGACTCCGGGTTGAACCCAAGTTACCAAAATCGATGGAACCCAGTTACCATCAATTCCTTGCACCCGCCGATCCACATCACCACCTTGTGCCCCTGCCGGGTACGCCGCTGACATGCTCGACCGCATCACCGCCTCTCTCTCGTCGCTGGCCCCTGCCGAGCAGCGCGTGGGCAAACTGGTGCTGGCCGACCCGCGCAGCTTCGCCCGCCTGCCGGTGCGCGAGCTGGCCGAGCGCGCCCATGTGAGCAAGCCCACCGTGGTGCGGTTTTGCCGCAGCATGGGCTACGACGGCCTGGCCGACTTCAAGCTCAAGCTCGCGGGCAGCGTGAGCGAGGGTGTGCCCTTCATCCACCGCAGCGTGGACGCCGACGACAAGACCGGCGATGTGCTGGTCAAAGTGGTGGACAACGCCGTGGCCGCCTTTCTGCAGTACCGCAATGCCGCTAGCACCGTGGCGCTGGAGCGAGCGGCCGAAGCCATCGCCGCGACCTGGAAGACCGGGCGGCGCATCGAGTTCTATGGCGTGGGCAATTCGGGCATCGTGGCGCAGGATGCACAGCACAAGTTCTTCCGCCTGGGCGTGACCTCCATCGCCACCAGCGACGGACACATGCAGGTGATGAGCGCCACGCTGCTCGGCCCGGGCGACTGCCTGGTGATCGTCTCCAACTCGGGCCGCACGCGCGACCTGATGGACGCGGCCGACATTGCGCGCAAGAACGGCGCCACCACCATCGCCATCACGGCCAGCGGCTCACCGCTGGCCAGCACCTGCCAGATCCACCTGGCCGCCGACCACCCCGAAGGCTACGATCGCTACAGCCCCATGGTCTCGCGGCTCATGCACCTGCTCATCATCGACGTGCTGGCCACCTGCGTGGCCCTGCGCATCGGCAGCCCGCTGCAGCCCATCCTGCAGCAGATGAAGGAAAACCTGCGCGCCAAGCGCTATGCCTGAACGGGCACCGGTGCCCAGCGCTTGAGCACCAGCGTGGCGTTCACGCCGCCAAACCCGAAGCCATTGACCATGGCGTGCTCCAGCGCCATGGGGCGGCTGGCGCCGGCCACCATGTCCAGGCCTTCGGCCAGTTCGTCGGGATTTTCGAGGTTGCGCGTGGCCGGTACCACCTGGTCGCGCAGGGCCAGGGTGGTGAAGATGGCCGCCACCGCACCCGCCGCGCCCAGCAGGTGGCCCGTGGCCGCCTTGGTCGAGGCAACGGCCACTGATCTGGCCGTGCCGAACACGCGCCGGATGGCGGCCAGCTCGCCCCGGTCGCCCACGTAGGTGGAGGTCGAATGGGCGTTGAGGTGCTGCACCTCGCTGGCGGCCAGGCCGGCCTGGGCCAGCGCCAGTTCCATGGCCCGGCGCGCGCCGTCGCCATCCTCGGGGCCGGCGGTGATGTGGTGCGCATCCGCCGAGGTGCCGTAACCCACGACCTCGGCCAGCGGCGTGGCGCCGCGCGCCAGCGCATGGTCCAGCGATTCGATCACCAGCATGCCGGCGCCCTCGCCCATCACGAAGCCGTCGCGCGCCGCATCGAAGGGGCGCGAAGCCTGATCGGGATGGTCCGAGAAGCCTGTGGACAGTGCCTTCGCGGCGGCAAAGCCGCCCAGGCTCACCCGGTCGATGGTGGCTTCGGTGCCACCGCAGATGGCGATGTCGGCCTCGCCGCATCGGATCATGCGCGCCGCGTCGCCGATGGCCTGTACGCTGGCAGCGCAGGCCGTCACGGGAGCGCCCAGCGGCCCCTTGAAGCCGTGGCGGATCGACACATGGCCAGCGGCGAGGTTGACCAGGAAGGACGGAACGGTGAATGGCGACAGGCGCTGCGGGCCGCGCGTGTCGGTGGTGCGCACGGCCTCGGCAATCGCACCGAAGCCGCCGATGCCCGAAGCGATGACCGTGGCAGTGCGCAACTGGCCCCGCTCATCGGCAGGCGCCCAGCCGGCTTGCGCCAGTGCCTGTTGCGCCGCGCCCAGGGCGAAGGGAATGAAGCGGTCCATCTTGCGCTGGTCCTTGGCGGAAGCAACGCTGTCCGGGCTCCATCCGCCTTCGGGATCATCCTCCAGGCTGGGCACGGCTCCCCCCACCTTCGCGGCCAGGCCCTCCACCACCTCGTCCGGTAGGCGGCGCAGGCCCGATGCACCCGCCAGCAGGCGCTGCCAGGCCAGTTCCACGCCGACACCCAGTGGTGAAACCAGGCCCATGCCCGTGATGACCACGCGCGGGACGCGGGCGGCGCCGTTGTGGGGGAGTGATGGTGCGTTGCGGTTGTCCATGGGAGGGGCGCAGCACAGGCCGCGCATTTATGATGACGGGCGCCATCATAAACAAGTCAGCGCTTAATGCGTACGACCATCATCAAAAAGAGGTTTCCCCCATGAAAGTCTCGAAGGCACAGTCGGCAGAGAACCGCCAGGGCATCCTGGACGCCGCCGCGCGCCTGTACCGCGAGCACGGCCTCACAGGCGTGGGCGTGGCCGACATCACGCGCGATGCAGGCCTGACCCACGGCGGCCTGTACCGCCATTTCGAGAACAAGGACGCCCTGGTGCGCGAAGCCTGTGCGCGCGCCTTCGACTGGACGATCACGCCGCTGGACGGCATGCAGAAGGACATGGGCAGCGGCGAGGCCGGCCTGGCCGCGCGGGTGAGGAGCTACCTCTCGCCCCAGCACCGCGACCACCCCGGCGAGGGCTGCCCTGCCGCAGCGCTGGCGGTGGATGCAGCGCGCGCAGGGGGCGAGCTGTCCGAGGTGTTCGCGCAGGGCATCGAGCGCAACATCGAGCGCTTCGCACGCGTGCTCGAAGGCCTCGACCAGGGCGAACCCAGTGCCGAAGGCAGGGCCCGCGCCATGAACATCCTGGCCACCATGGTCGGCGGCCTGGCACTGGCGCGCGCCACGGCAGCCGGCCGCCCTGCCCTGTCCGACGAGATCCTCGCCACGCTGCGCGAGCATTTGATCGCGGGCTCGAAAGCTCCATGAAAATGCCGGCACAGGGCCGGCATCGGTACAGGGCTCAGGCAAGAGGGCTTGCGCCCCCCTTCCATCAGTTCGGACCCGTGAAGTTGCGGGTGCTGTAGAGCTCGGTCGGCAGGCGCTTGAGCAATGGCAGGCCGGTGGCCGCATCCTTGGGCTGCTTCTCGATGTAGCTGAAGAACACATCGGCATCGAGCACGCCGATGTCAAGGCGGCGCGCGGCGGGCACGGCGGCCAGGGTCTTGTAGCCGTCACCGCCGGTGGCGTTGAAGCTCAGCACGAAGAGCTTGTAGGTCTTGGCGTTGTCCAGCGGACCCCAGGCACCGGTGGTGGGGTTGCGCACCTCGATGTTGGTCACGCGCTGGCCGAAGGCTGCGCGCGCGTTCACGTCGTAGCGCAGGCCACCGGTGTAGGGGTATGGGCCCGACGAACCGCCGGGGCCGTACACGGCTTCAACACCGTCTTCCAGCATGCCCTTGACTTCCGTGCCGGTGATGTTGAGGCGGAACAGCATGTTGCCGAAAGGCAGCACCTGGATCACCTGGGCCGCCGTGGTACGGCCTTCCAGCGGGATACGCACGCCACCACCGCTTTGCAGCGAGATGTCGGCACCGCCGTACTTGAGGTTGGCCTCTTCCAGGTAGGCCTGGGCCACCAGTTGCTGGATGTCGCCGCCGCGCACGCTCACGCTGCCTTCGGCGTTGCAGGCCGCGCTGGAGCGGCTGTAATCCACCGAGCCCACGCCGCCGGGGACGCGGCGCGAGCACAGCTCTTGCGGCGCGAAGGCGACCTGCGTCAGGTTGAAGCCGGCGATCTTGTCCTTGTAGGGCTGCAGCACGGCCGTGGCGGCAGCGGACGGCTGTGTGATGCGCAGGAAGCCGCTGGCGGCCACGCTGGCGCGCAGGGCGGTCTTCTCGGCGTCGGTGGCGGCCTTGCCGGCGATGGTGAAGTTGTCACCGATCAGCACGTGGGGCGTGCCATTGCACTGCGTGACGTTGCCGGAGCCGTCGAAGCTCACCTTGAGCTCGCCGACGACCTGCGAGTACTCCCAGGCCTGCACGGCGCAGACGGTCTTGCCATCCTTGTCGGTCAGGCGCGTGGGGTAGGCACCGCCGGGCGTGCCCACCGCCGTGGTGGTCAGGCCATTGGGGCCGAGCAGGGTGTGCGAGTCGCCGCCCACGACCACATCCACGCCGCTGAGCTTGGGGATGATCTGCTTGTCCAGGTCATAGCCGATGTGGCTCATGACGATGATCTTGTTGATGCCCTGACCGCGCAGGACGTCGATCTCGCGCTGCGCTGCCGTGGCTTCGTCCTCGAAGGTCGTATCGGGGTCGGGGCTGGAGGAGGCCTTGGTCTTCTGGGCGATGGTCAGGCCGATGATGCCGATCTTCTGCCCGCCGCGCTCCACCACGGTGGAAGGGCTCACATAGCCGGGGGCGCGGCTGGGGTTCAGGGCCGAGTTGGCGCCGAACTTCACGTTGGCGCTGAGCACCGGCGTCTTGCAGGTGCCCTTCCTGAGCAGGTCCAGGAAACCCTTGAGGCCGGTGTCGCCCTTGTCGAATTCATGGTTGCCCAGAGTGAAGGCGTCGAAGCACACGGTGTTCATCATCGCGGCGTCGGCCTCGCCATCGGCACCGGCGCGGTTGAAGTACAGCGTGCCGGTGAGCGCATCGCCCGCATGCAGCTTGAGCACATTGGGAGACTGGCCCGCCAGTTCGGCAATCGCCGCCGTCACGCGCGGGAAGCCACCGGCATCCACGGCCACGTCCACCGGCGCAGCACCGCCAGCGGACAGCTTGAGCGTCTTGGACTTTGACTCCAGCGTGGAATGGCTGTCGTTGATATGCAGGATGGTCAGGTCCAGCGGCCCATCGCCGTCCGATCCCCCGCAGGCGGCGAGCACGCCCGCCACTGCCAGCGCCACGCCGCCCAAGCGCATCCAGCGCGCTCCACTCATCATTCCCATGTGTGCTCTCCCAGCCATTGGTCAAAAGCAGCCATGGTGGAAACGCTCCATGACAAAACCGTGAAGCAGGCACAATGGGCCTGCCATCGAAAAGGGCTCCCGAAGGAGCCCTTTCAATGGAGGCGCCGGAACATCCTATTGGATGCGCCCCTCTTCGACAGCGTGGCAGGCGATGCGGATGCCGCCAATGGAGAGCAGCTGCGGGCGCTCGCTGCGGCAGCGGTCGTTCACATGCGGGCAGCGCGGGTTGAAGGCGCAGCCGGGGGGCGGGTTGAGCGGGTTGGGCACCTCGCCCTGCACGGGGGTGCGCGCCTTGCCCGTGTCGTGCATCTTGGGGATGGCATCGAGCAGCATGCGCGTGTACGGGTGGCGCGGGTTGTCGAACAATGCGTGCTTGTCGGCCAACTCCACCAGGCGGCCCAGGTACATCACACCGACCTGGTCGCTCACGTGGCGCACCACGGCCAGGTTGTGCGAGATGAACAGGTAGGTCAGCTGGCGCTGGCGCTGCAGGTCCTTCATGATGTTGAGCACCTGGGCCTGCACCGACACGTCGAGTGCCGAGGTGGGCTCGTCGCACACCAGGAACTCCGGCTCGGTGGCCAGGGCGCGCGCGATCGAGATGCGCTGGCGCTGGCCGCCCGAGAACTGGTGCGGGTACTTGACCATGTCCAGCGGAGACAGGCCCACCGACTGCAGCAGTTCGCCCACGCGCTGCTTGAGCTCGGCCTTGTCGGTGATGAGTCCGTGCTCGCGCAGCGGCTCGCCGATGATGTCCTCGACCAGCCAGCGCGGGTTCAGGCTCGCATAGGGATCCTGGAAGATCATCTGGATGCGCCGGCGCATGGCCTGCGAATCCTTGCCCTTGAAGGCAGCGTGTGCATCCTGGTTGTCAAAGGTCAGGCCACCGCGCGTGGGGTCGTACAGGCCCACCAGCAGGCGCGCCACGGTGCTCTTGCCGCAGCCGGACTCGCCCACCAGGGCCAGGGTCTTGCCCTTTTCGATCTCGAAGCTCACGCCGTCCACCGCATGCAGCAGGGTGCGCGGCTTGCGCTCGATCATGCGGTTGAGCCAGGGGGCAGAGACGTCGAAGGTCTTGGCCAGGTCATGCGCCTGCACCAAGGGTTTGCCGGAAGTTGTTGGCACGGCGCTCATGCGGACACCTCCGCAGGGGCGGTGGCGTGCAGCCAGCAGGCTGCGCGGGTGGAACCCGCGGGCATGAGGTCGGGCCGGTCGACCATGCAGCGGTCGAAGGTCTTGGGGCAGCGCGGGTTGTAGGCGCAGCCCTTGGGGATGGCGTTGAGGCGGGGCATGGCTCCGTCGATCTGGTTCAGGCGTTCACGGTCCACCGCCATGTCGGGGATGGAGGCCATCAGGCCGCTGGTGTAGGGGTGGGAGGGCTTGTTGATGACGTCGTGCACGGGGCCGATCTCGGCCACGCGGCCGGCATACAGCACCGCCACGCGGTCGCAGGTCTCGGCGATCACGCCCATGTCGTGGGTGATCAGCATGACGGCGGCACCGCGCGATTTGCAGATGTTCTTGAGCAGCGTGATGATCTGCGCCTGGATGGAGACGTCGAGCGCCGTCGTCGGCTCGTCGGCCACGATGAGCTTGGGCTCGGCCGCCAGGGCCAGGGCGATCACCACGCGCTGGCGCATGCCGCCCGAGAACTGGTGCGGGTAATGGTCGATGCGCTCTGCCGCCGCCGGGATGCCGGTGTCCTGCAGCAGTGCGATGGCGCGCTGGCGCGCTTCGGCGGCGTTCACCGGCAAATGCGCAAGGATGGTTTCGGTGAGCTGGCGGCCCACCGTGTACAGCGGGTTCAGCGAGGTCAGCGGGTCCTGGAAAATGGCGCCGATGCGCCGCCCGCGGATGTGCCGCATCTGGTCGCTGGTGAGGTTGTCGATGCGCTGGCCCTCCAGCAGGATCTGGCCCGAGGCCACCCGGCCCGGGGGTTCGAGCAGGCCGATGATGGCCGCGCCGGTGAGCGACTTGCCCGCGCCGGACTCTCCCACCACGCCCAGGATCTCGCCGGGCGCGATGGAAAAGGAGATGTCGTCCAGGGCGCGCAGGGTACCGCGGCGGCTCGGAAATTCGACAACGAGGTTTTTGACTTCTAGAAGACTCATGGGAATATCGCTTTTCTTGTTCTTGTTCAACGCAGGCGCGGGTTCAGGGCGTCGCGCAGCCAGTCACCGAGCAGGTTCACGGACAGGGCGATCAGCACCAGCATGGCGCCGGGGAACACGGTGATCCACCATTCGCCGGAGAACAGGTAGTCGTTGCCGATGCGGATCAGCGTGCCCAGCGATGGCGAGGTGGGCGGAGCACCCACGCCCAGGAAGGACAGCGTGGCCTCGGTGATGATGGCGGTGGCAACCTGGATGGTAGCCAGCACCATCACCGGGCCCATCACGTTGGGCAGCACGTGCTTGCGCATGATGCGCAGCGAGGAGACCCCCGTGACGCGGGCGGCCTGCACGTATTCCTTGTTGCGCTCGACCAGTGTGGAGCCGCGCACGGTGCGTGCGTACTGCACCCAGCCGGTGAGCGAGATCGAGATGATGAGCACGCCGAAGGCCAGCGATTCGTGCGCATTGGGGAACAGCGCGCGGCCGACGCCTGCGATCAGCAGCGCCACCAGGATGGCGGGGAAGGACAGCATCACGTCGCACAGGCGCATGAGGACCGCGTCGATCCAGCCGCCGCGAAAGCCGGCCAGCAGGCCGAAGGCCACGCCGACCACCACGGACAGCAGCACCGAGGCGAAGCCCACCACCAGGGAGATGCGGGCGCCATAGATCAGCGCCGAGAGGATGTCGCGCCCCTGGTCATCGGTGCCAAGGGGGTATTTCATGGAGCCTTCCGCGATCCAGGCGGGCGGCAGGCGGGCGTCGCCGAGTTCCAGCGTCGCCAGGTCAAAAGGGTTGTGGGGGGCGACCCATCCTGCAAACAGGGAGCAGAACAGACAAATCAGGGCGATCACCGCCGCCACGATCGCCATGGGCGAGGTGCGGAAGCTGTAGCCAACGTCGCTGTCAAACCAGCGGGCAAGGGTTGTTTTCATTGTGGGAAACCAGTGGGCAGACAGCACGCGCGGCGCGGGTAGCAACCGGCGTGGCTGGTCTGCTGAATGTCCGTCTCTATCTATGTACTCGAAAGGCAGGTGCTTGCTTACTTGATGCTCATCCACTTGAAGGGCATGAAGTTGTCGGCCAGCTGCACCAGCGTGACCTTCTTGCTCACGCCCCAGGCCAGGGCCTGCTGGTGCAGCGGCAGCGTGCCCACGTCGGCGGCATGGATGTCGAAGGCTTCCTTGATCATGGCGTCGCGCTTGGCCTTGTCGGTCTCGGCCTGGATCTTCTTGGTCAGCTCATCCACCTTGGGGTTGCAGTACGAACCCAGGTTGAACTGGCCGGCACCCTTGTCGTCCACACAGGCCACCAGCGCATTGAGGGCGTTGTGCGAGTCGTAGGTGGCAGGCGTCCAGCCCAGCATGTAGAAGCTGGTGTCGCGGCGCAGGATCTTGGGAAAGTAGGTTCCCTTGGTCTCGGCCTGCAGGTTGATCTTGACGTTGATGCGCGAGAGGTTGGCGGCTACGGTCTGGCAGATGCGTCCGTCGTTCACGTAGCGGTCGTTGGGACAGTTCATCGATACTTCGAAGCCATTGGGGTAACCGGCTTCGGCCATCAGCTTCTTGGCGGCTTCGACGTCGTAGGGCAGGCGCTTGGCATCGGGCTGGAAGCCGTTGATGCCGGGGCCCACCAGCAGGGCCGAGGGGTTGGAGGCGCCGCGCATCACGGTGCGCTTGATGCCGTCGATGTCGATGGCCTGGTAGAAGGCCTGGCGCACGCGCTTGTCCTTGAAGGGGTTCTTGCCCTTGACGTTGGAGTACAGCAGTTCGTCGCGCTTCTGGTCCATGCCCAGGAAGATGGTGCGCAGCTCGGGGCCGGTGATGGCGCGCGTGTTGGCGCTGGTGTTGACGCGCTCGATGTCCTGCACCGGCACAGGTTCCATCACGTCCACCTCGCCCGACAGCAGGGCGGCCACGCGGGTGGCGTCGTTGCCGATGGGCGTGAAGACGACTTCGGCGGCATTGCTCTCGATCTTGCCCCAGTAGGTGCCGTTGCGCGTGAACACGGTGCGCACGTTGGGCTGGCGCTCGCGCAGGCGGAAGGGGCCCGTGCCGTTGGCCTTGAACGATGCGGCGTTCTCGATGCCCTTGCGGCGGTCCACCGGTCCCATGGCCTGGTTGGTTTCGCACCACTTCTTGCTCATCATGTACACCAGCGAGACCACGTCGGGCAGGATGGGGAACGGGGTCTTGGTCTCGATCTCGACCGTGTGGTCGTCGATCTTGCGCACTTCCTTGAAGTCGTTGGTGTAGCTCTTCATGTCCGAGCCCTCGACCTGCGTACGGCCGAAGCTGAAGACCACGTCGTCGGCCGTGAAGGGCATGCCGTCATGGAATTGCACGCCCTTGCGCAGCTCGAAGCGCCAGACGGTGGGCGAGGTCTGCTTCCAGCTGGTGGCCAGGGCCGGGGCCAGGCTCAGGTCCTTGTTGCGGCCGACCAGCGGTTCATACACGTTGCCGGTCACGCTCAGCTGCAGCGATTCGTTGAGCGAGTGCGGGTCCATGGACAGCGAATCGCCCTGGTTGGCCACGCGGATGGTCTGCGCACTGGCGACCATGCTGGACGCGGCCAGCGCGGCAAACACGGCCGTCACGGCCAATTTCTTCTGGAAGGTCATGCAGTTCTCCTGGTGGATGAAAAGTGGGTTTTAGGAGGGGTGGGTGAATGCGCCGGATGTCTGGTGCAAAAAGGTGCTCGTTGTGCGCTCAAAGCGTCGGCAGCGGCATGGCCTGCTCGATCAGGCTGGCGTGCAGCGCCGAGCCCAGGGGCAGGATGTCGTCGTTGAAGTCGTAGCGGCTGTTGTGCAGAGCGCTGCCGCTGGCACCGGTGCCCTGGCCTATGCGCAGGTAGGCGCCTGGCTTGTCCTGCAGCATGAAGGAGAAGTCCTCGGCGCCCATGCTGGGTTCCAGGTCACGCACCACATGGTCGGCACCGACCAGCGATTCGGCCACGTTGCCGGCAAAGACCGCCTCATCCTCGGAATTGATGGTGGCGGGATAGATGCGTTCATAGTGCACGGTGGCCGTGGCGCCAAAGCCCAGCGCAATCGCGCTGCACAGCTCCTTGAGGCGCTTTTCGACCATCTCCTGCACCACGGGGTTGAAAGTGCGCACGGTGCCCACCAGCGTGGCCGAGCCCGGCAGCACGCTGAAGGCGCCCAGGTCGCCGGCCTGCATGGCGCACAGGCTGACCACGGCGCCATCGAGCGGGCGCACGTTGCGCGAGACGATGGTCTGCGCCGCGGTGATGATGTGCGCAGCCACCAGCATCACGTCCACCGTCTGGTAGGCGTGCGCGCCATGGCCGCCGCGGCCCGTGATCTCGATGGTGATGCGGTCGGCCGCTGCCATCATGGCACCGGAGTTCAGGCCCACCGTGCCGGGCGCCATCGCCGGCCAGTTGTGCATGGCGAAGATGGACTGCACGGGGAAGCGCTCGAACAGTCCGTCCTCCATCATCACGCGGGCACCGGCAAAGCCCTCTTCGCCGGGCTGGAACACCAGCACCGCCGTGCCGTCGAAATTGCGCGTCTCGGCCAGGTAGCGGGCCGCCCCCACCAGCATGGCCGTGTGGCCATCGTGACCGCAGCCGTGCATCAGGCCCTGCTTGCAGGACTTCCAGGAGAAGTCGTTGTGCTCGGTGAGCGGCAGCGCATCCATGTCGGCGCGCAGGCCCACCATGGAGCCGCTGGCCGTGCTGCGCCCGCGGATCACCGCCACCAGGCCGGTGCGGCCGATGCCGTCGTGGATCTCGTCCACGCCGCACACCTTGAGCGCCTCCTTGACCCGGGCACCGGTATAGACCTCTTCGAAGCCCAGTTCAGGGTGCGCATGCAGGTCGCGGCGCAGCGCCGTGAGCTCTGGGTGGAACTGCGCGATGTGCGCGAAAGCCCGGCCGCCCGCTTTGAGTCGGCTCGCCTGCATCTCAATGCCCCCCGGCCTTGCCCACGCGCAGGCGGGGGTCGACGGCGAAGTACAAGAGGTCGACCACCAGGTTGATGACCACGAAGATCAGCGCGATCAGGCACAGGTAGGCGGCCATCACGGGGATGTCGGCGAAGGTCACGGCCTGGATGAACAAGAGGCCCATGCCCGGCCACTGGAACACGGTTTCGGTGATGATGGCGAAGGCGATCAAGCCGCCAAGCTGCAGGCCGGTGATGGTCATCACGGGCACCAGCGTGTTCTTGAGCGCATGGCCGAAGTGGATGGCGCGGTTGGACAGGCCGCGGGCACGCGCGAACTTGATGTAGTCGGTGCGCAGCACCTCCAGCATCTCGGCGCGCACCAGGCGCATGATCAGTGTGAGCTGGAAGATGGCCAGCGTCACCGCCGGCAGGATGATGTGGTGCCAGCCCTTGGCTTTGAGCAGTCCGGTGCTCCACCAGCCCAGTTGCACCACCTCGCCGCGGCCGAAGCTCGGGAACCAGCCCAGGTGCACGGCAAACACCAGGATCAGCAAAATGCCGATCAGGAAGGTGGGCAGCGAGACGCCCAGCAGCGACAGCGTCATGAACAGCTGGCTGGTGAAGGTGCCGCGCTTCAAGGCTGCATACACGCCCATGGGCACGCCCAGCACCAGGGCCAGCACGGCGGCCACCATGGCCAGCTCCAGCGTGGCAGGAAAACGTTCGGCAATCAGGCGCGAGACCTTGGCGCCCTGGCGCAGGCTCAGGCCGAATTCCCCCTGGGCCGCGTTCACAAGGAAGTGGCCGAACTGCACGAAGAAGGGTTTGTCCAGACCCAGCGCCACGCGCAGTTCACGGATCTGTTCAGGTGTTGCGTCCTGGCCGAGCAGGAAGACCACGGGATCTCCAACGTACTGGAACAGCATGAAGGAGATGAAGGCCACCGTGACCATGACGATCACGGCCTGGATCAGGCGGCGCAAAATAAAGGCAAGCATCGGAGAGTCGAGTGTGTATTCGATGGGACGCCTTGGCCACTTTTGGTGGCGCGGCGCTCATGGGGAATCGGGTCGGAAAAAACCAAGGAGAGCAAGGACCCAGAGGCCCTTGCCCTCCCTCTGCAAGGATAGATCAGTTCACCTTGACCAAACGCATGTCCACGCGGTTGTCGGCACGGTGCACCAGTTCGATGTTCTTCTTCATGGCCCAGGGGATCACCTGGTCGTACAAAGGGATGTGCGAGACGGTGTCGTTGGACAACTGCAACGCTTCGGTCAGCATGCGCGAGCGCACTGGGGCATCGGTCTCGGCCTTGATGCGGTCCACCAGATAGTCCATGCGCTGGTTGCTGTAGCGGCCCACGTTGTAGTTGCCGTCACCGCCCTGGCCCACGCTGCGCACCAGCGATTGCAGGCTGTACAGCGCATCGAAGGTCGGCACGCCCCAGCCCAGCATGTAGATGCTGGCTTCGTAGCGCTGGATCATGGGGAAGTAGGTCACCAGCGGCAGCGTGCGCAGCTTGGCCTTCACGCCGATGCGCGACCACATGGCGGTCACGGCCTGGCAGATGGCTTCGTCGTTGATGTAGCGGTTGTTGGGGCATGCGAAATCGACTTCGAAGCCATCGGGGTAGCCTGCTTCGGCCAGCAGCTTCTTGGCCGCATCCACGCTGTAGGGGAAGCGCTTGCCGACGGCTTCGGTGTAGCCGGCCACCTGGGGGGCCACGAGCGTGCCGGTGGGCTTGCCCAGGCCGCGCAGCGTGACGCGCTCCAGCGAGGCGGTATCGATGGCTTGGTACAGCGCCTTGCGCACCTTGACATCCTTGAGCGGGTTCTTGCCCTTGACGTTGGAGCCGGGCAGTTCGTCGCGGAACTGGTCCATGCCCAGGAAAATGGTCCGGTTCTCGAGACCGTCGATCACCTTCAGGTTGGAGTCCTGGCGCAGGCGGCCCAGGTCCTGTGGAGCCGGGTCGAGCACCATGTCCACCTCACCCGAGAGCAGCGCGGCAATGCGGGTCGCAGCCGACTTGATGGGGGTGTAGACGATCTCCGTCACGTTGCCGTCCATCTTGCCCCACCAGTTGGGGTTGCGCTTGAACACCATCTTCACGTCGGGCTGCCAGGAGTCCAGCGTGTAGGGGCCCGTGCCCATGGCGTTGCGGTGGGCGAAGTTCTCGTCCGTGCCCTTGATGTCCTTGGGCTCCACGGAGCGGTTCTTCTCGGCCCAGGCCTTGCTCATCATGCGCAACTCGGTCATCTGGCGCAGCAGCACGGGGTTGGGCGCCGACAGGATGACGTCGATGGTCTGGGCATCGACCTTGTTGATCTTGGTGATGCCCTGGACATAGGGCGTGAAGTTGGAGGTCTTGGCCATGGCCCGCTGCAGCGAGTACACGGCATCGTCGGCGGTGAAGGCCGAACCATCATGGAACTTGACGCCCTGGCGCAGCGTGAAACGCACCTGCGTGGGGGTCACTTCCTTCCAGGCCGTGGCAAGAACGGGCTCTACCTCGAACGTCTTGCTGTTGTAGTAGACCAGGCTTTCATACACATTGGCATGGATGCCGTTTTGCAATGCGTTGTTTTGGGAATGAATATCCCACGTGGCAATTTCGCCCTGGCTCGCCCATTTGAATGGTTTGGCATTAGCACCCGTGGCCATCAGCATGGCGGCAGCTGCGGCAATCGACAGCAGGCTGAGATTGAGTTTCATGAAACCTCTTCAACAATGTAAAAGTTTTACTATGCAGTAAATAGCGGCCATCGGCCAACGGGAAATCCCTGAATCCCGCCCTCGTGCGAGGGACTATTCCTGCCCTGGTGAGGCAGATGGACATGCAAGTAAAGTGCCAGCACCACGCCAGCCGCCTCTCCCTCGCTCCGCACGGTGGCAAGCCACGTGCAGTCTTGATTGCCCACCTGCGCACCATGGGAGTCCACAGTCCACGGTTGCCCTGCCCTGCACTCCAGCACCGATCCGAACCAATGCCACCCGCCCATGCCGGCGCCCTTCTTCTGGCAAGGATCGCACACCCATTCCTGCCGCCCATACTCCCCAGATACCCGCCGCGCGCCCCTGAAAATATCCGGCTTTTGCAACACATCCCCCCAAAAAAAGGACAAAGCGCGATAAAAATCAAATCCATGGCGAGAATAAAAAAAGCCACCCGAAGGCGGCTTTTTTTGTATTCATCCATTGATGACTGGCATATAGCCAGCCGTCAATATCAGAAGCTGTGACGGATACCCAGGTCGTAACCGCTGGAGTTGCGGTTCACGCCGGTCACCGCGTTGTTCAGAACTTGAGCAGCGCCACTCTTGTTCTTCACGGTAGCTGCTGTAGCGTACACAGCGGTGCGCTTCGACAGGTTGTGCACATAGCCCAGAGCGAACTTGTTGGTGCGTGGGTCAGCACCAGCAGTTTCGATTTCGTACGTAGAGTACGAAACGCGGATTTCGCCAGCGCCGACGGGAACCAGACCACCGATCAGCCAGCCCGTGCCTTCTGGCCCGTTCTTGACGTCATCGCGGCTCACGTGGGCCAGCAGCTTGCCGAAGCCAAAGTCGTATTGACCACCCAGGTTCCAGGACTTGATGTCGCCGGTCAGGTACTTGGTTTGCGAAGCGGCCAGAGCCACATTCACAGGACCATTGGCCCAGCCAGCGCGCAAAGCCAGGCCATTGCCATCCTTCTTGTTGGCAGCATTGCTCAGGTTTTCACCCAGGTAGTATTGCACTTGGCCATAGAAGCCGCCCAGGTTGCCTGGCAGAAAATAGCCGATGGCGTTCGAAGCACGGATGGTGGTTGGGCCACCCAGGCTGGCGTTAACGTTATTCAGCGTAGAGCCATTCAGCGTTTGGGTCGTGCCCACGCCGTTCGTGCCGAACGGATCGAACACGGTCAGGTTCCAGAATTGGGGGGTGTAGTCACGGCCCAGACGCACTTCACCGAAGCCGCCGTTCAGGCTGACCGTCGAACGACGGTTGAACACCAGGCCACCGCTATTGCTAGCGCCAGCAGCTTGGTTGTTGGTGTTGGTCGAACCGCCGCGGCCGTCGTCGTTGGTCAAGCCGGCTTCCAGCCAGAACGAAGCAGACAGGCCACCGCCCAGGTCTTCAACGCCGCGGAAACCCAGACGGCTGCTGTTGTAGCCGGAGTTCGTCAGTTGCGAGCGGTTAGCAACGCTGCCGTTGCCGTAGGCGTAGGTTGCGTCAACCACGCCGAACAGCGTCACGGACGATTGAGCCATTGCAGCGCCGGAAGCAGCCAGCACAGCCAGGGCAATCAGGGATTTTTTCATTGCGAGTTACTCCAAGGTTAAACATAGGGCGCCGGTACGGGGGGTCTAGGGATGCCTTGCACCTGCTCAGTCCCGCCGGTTCCCCGGGCCAACCTCCTGGTGGGGAAGTTGTTCTTATTGCACCAGACCCCGACCTCTTTCGCAAAGGAATTCACCCACAATCGACCCGAAAGGGAGATTTCGTTGCAGTGTTGCAACATTTCAGTGCACCCCGGCAAAATCCATCCCGCACGCACCATCGAAGTGCCTTTCGGCCACTTTCTGGCCTGCGCACACTTGTGTCTATTTGCAACACCTGTTTCCACATTCATTCTCATTCCCAGCCTGCCATGGACGCCTTCTTGACTGCTGCTGACCACGCCCTGCGCACCCTTTTTGCCACACCGCGCGCCTCGGAAGTCTCCCCCGCCACCGGTCATGCGGAGGGCTCCATGACCCCTGAGCAACGGAAATTGGCCGGCTCGCTGATGCGGGTCAACCACGTGGGCGAAGTCTGTGCGCAGGCGCTTTACACCGCCCAGGCGGCGGTCACCCGCGACGACCATCTGCGCGGCCATCTGCTGGAGGCAGCGCGCGAGGAAACCGACCACCTGGCCTGGACCCGGGAACGGCTGGACGCCCTGGGCGCCCGCCCCAGTGTGCTCAACCCCTTGTGGTTTGCCGGTGCCTTTGCCCTGGGCTTGGTGGCGGCCAAGGTCAGCGACCGGGTGAGCCTGGGCTTCGTGGCGGAGACCGAAAATCAGGTGGCGGCCCACCTAGCAGGCCATCTGGACCGACTTCCGGCCGATGACCTGGCCTCCCGCGCCGTGGTCGCGCGCATGAAGGACGACGAGGAGCGCCACGCGGCACAGGCCCTGGCCGAGGGCGCCACGCGCCTGCCGCCGCCGGTCCAGGCGCTGATGCGGGCCGCCGCCAAGGTCATGACGACCACGGCGCATAGGATTTGACTCCCCCTGAGTCGCCTTCGGCGCCATCCCCCTGAGGGAGACGCTCCCGGTGCGGCGCGGCGGCCCTTGCACGGGAGCGCTGGTGTTCGCCGCGCCAGTTTCGAAGGCAGCTGACGGTACGACGCCTGCGCGATGGCAGGGGCTCAGGCCTCGACGATCTCGAAGCCGGTGGTGATTTCGGCCGTCTTGCCCAGCATGATGCTGGCCGAGCAGTACTTTTCGTGGCTCATGGCGATCGCGCGCTCCACAGCGGCGGGGGGAATGCCCTTGCCCGTGACGGTGAATTGCATATGGATCTTGGTGAACACCTTGGGGTCTGTGTCCGCCCGCTCGGAGGTGAGCTTGACGCTGCAGCCGCGCACGTCGTGGCGCCCGCGCTTCAATATCAGCACCACGTCATAGGCGGTGCAGCCGCCCGTACCGGCCAGCACGGTCTCCATGGGCCTGGGCGCCAGATTCTGCCCTCCGTTGGCCGGGTTGGCGCTGTCGGGCGCGCCGTCCATGGTCAGGACGTGGCCGCTGCCGGTTTCTGCCACAAACCCCATTCCCGAGCGGGTTCCGGCGCCGCCGGTCCAGCTGACTGTGCATTCCATGCGTATAACTCCTCAATGTTTCATCGACAAAACGTGGCTTTTTTCACGAAATGGATGGACCACTCCAAAAAAACCGCTGAATTTTGCTGCATCGCAGCATCCTCTGCGCTAATATTCACCCATGCGTTGCCCTTTTATCGAAAAGGGACAGGTTCTGGAAACATCTCCACCACCTCCAACGCGCCGATTGTCTCCTCCATCTCCTCAAAGGATGGATTCAGCCCCGGGCTTTGCGGCCTGGGGCTTTTTTTTGCCCGGAGGAGACACCCGGCCCTGCCCCGACCGCGCGCAGGAAGACGACCCCCTATGATGTGTGCCCCCGCCTGCTCGCGAGCACGGGGGCCTTCCGTCCGTCCCCTGCCGCCATGACCCACGACCTGACCCCCGCCGATTACCTCAAGAAGATCCTCACCGCCCGTGTGTACGACGTGGCGATCGAGTCGGACCTGGAGCCTGCCCGCGACCTGAGCCGGCGCCTGAACAACCGCGTGCTGCTCAAGCGCGAAGACCAGCAGGCCGTGTTCAGCTTCAAGCTCCGGGGCGCCTACAACAAGATGGCGCATCTCACCCCCGGCCAGCTGCAGCGCGGCGTGATCTGCGCCTCGGCTGGCAACCACGCCCAGGGCGTGGCCATGAGCGCGAGCAAGCTCGGCGCCCGCGCCGTGATCGTGATGCCCACCACCACCCCCCAGGTCAAGGTGGATGCGGTGCGCACGCTGGGTGGCGAGGTGGTGCTGCACGGCGAGAGCTATTCCGACGCCTACCAGCACGCGGCTGCGCTGCAGGAAAAGGAAGGCCTGACCTTCGTCCACCCCTTCGACGACCCGGATGTGATCGCCGGCCAGGGCACGATCGCCATGGAAATCCTGCGCCAGCTGCAGCGCCTGGGCAGCAACCGGCTCGATGCCGTGTTCGTGGCCATCGGCGGTGGCGGCCTGGTCAGCGGCGTGGCCAACTACATCAAGGCCGTGCGCCCGGAGATCAAGGTCATCGGTGTGCAGATGAACGACTCGGACGCCATGGCGCAGTCCGTGCGCGCGCACCAGCGCGTGACCCTGCCCGACGTGGGCCTGTTCTCCGACGGCACGGCCGTCAAGCTGGTGGGTGAGGAGACCTTCCGCATCGCCAGCAGCCTGGTGGACGAGTTCATCACGGTGGACACCGATGCCGTGTGCGCAGCCATCAAGGACGTGTTCGTTGACACGCGCAGCATCGTCGAGCCCTCGGGCGCGCTCGCCGTGGCCGCCATCAAGCAATATGTGGAGACGCACCAGACCGAGGGCGAGACCTACGCCGCCATCCTGTGCGGCGCCAACATGAACTTCGACCGGCTGCGCTTCGTCGCCGAGCGCGCCGAAGTCGGCGAGGAACGCGAGGCCTTGCTGGCCGTGACCATCCCCGAAGAGCGCGGCAGCTTCCGTCGTTTCTGTGAGGTGGTGGGCGCCCTGCCCGGCGGCCCGCGCAACGTGACCGAATTCAACTACCGCATCAGCGACTCCGCCGAGGCCCATGTGTTCGTGGGCCTCACGGCCCAGGGCAAGGGCGAATCGCAAAAGCTCGCGCAGATCTTCACGGAGCACGGCTTCGGAGCGCTGGACCTCACGCACGACGAGATGGCCAAGGAGCACCTGCGCCACCTGGTGGGCGGGCACTCCGCGCTGGCGCAGGATGAGCGTCTGCTGCGCTTCGTGTTCCCCGAACGGCCGGGCGCGCTGCTCAAGTTCCTGAGCCTGATGCAGCCGACCTGGAACATCAGCCTGTTCCACTACCGCAACCAGGGCGCGGACTACGGCCGCATCCTGGTGGGCATGCAGGTGCCCCCCGAGGACTCGGCCACGTTCGACGCCTTCCTCTCCACGCTGGGTTATCCCCATGTGGAAGAAACGCTGAACCCGGCCTACCGCCTGTTCCTGCGCGCCAAGTAAGGCCGGCAGGCCCGCACTGCCGCCATGCAAGCCCTGCGCCACTACCTGCTGGCCGTGCAGTTCTTCACCCGCATCCCCGTCACGGGGCGGCTGGCGGACTGGGTGGGCTTCAGCCCCGCCATGCTGCGCGCCAGCGCAGCGCATCTGCCCGGTGTGGGCTGGCTTGCAGCGGCCGCGGCGGCAGGGGTGTATGCCGCCTTGTCCCTGGCCCTGGCCCCCAACCCGCTGGGCCCGGCGGTGGCCGCCGTCTTCTGCACCGTGGCCACGGTGCTGCTCACCGGGGGCTTCCATGAGGACGGACTGGCCGATGTGGCCGATGGCCTGGGCGGCAGCTACGACCGCGAACGGGCGCTGGACATCATGAAGGATTCGCGCGTCGGCGCATTCGGCGCCATGGCGCTGGTGCTGGCCCTGCTGGCCAAGGTCAGCCTGCTGGCCGCGCTCGGTGCGCACGGACTGTCCACGGCGCTGGCGGCCCTGGTGGGGGGGCATGTGCTGTCGCGCCTGTGGCCCCTGTTCATCGTGCGCCGCCTGCCGCATGTGGGCGATACCGCACGCTCCAAGAGCAAACCCCTGGCCGACCAGATCACCGGCGCGGCGCTGGCGGTGGCCGCGGCCTGGTGCGTGGTGCCGCTGGCGCTGGCCTGGTTCTGGAGCTCCACCGCCGTGGCCCTTGCGGCCTGCACGCTGAGTGCGCTGGGAGCGGCCTGGATGGCCCGCTGGTTCGCAAGGCGCCTGCAGGGCTTCACCGGCGACTGCCTGGGCGCCACGCAGCAGATCGGCGAGATCGGCTTCTACCTGGGCGCCGCGCTGGCCCTGGGGCATGGTTGAGCGCCCCGCCGCCATGGTGCAGCTCTGGCTGGTAAGGCATGCGCCGCCCCAGGTGGCGCCGGGCACCTGCTACGGCGTGTTGGACCTGCCTGCCGAAGACGCCCCCACCCTCGCCTGTGCGCAGCGCCTGGCCCAGGCTCTGCCGGGCCCGGCGCTGGTCTGGCACTCGCCACTGCAAAGGTGCGTGCAACTGGCCCGGGCCGTGCAGGCGGCCCGCCCCGACTGGCAGCCCCTGTCCGACACCCGGCTGCGCGAGATGGATTTCGGGGCTTGGGAAGGCCGCGCCTGGAGCAGCCTCGCCAAGGCCGACATCGATGCCTGGACCGCCGGCTTCGCCCACCACCGCCCGGGGGGCGGGGAGCCGCTCGCACACATGCTGGAGCGCGTGGCCCAAGCCCTGCAGGAGACGAGGACGGCGGCGCAGGCCAGCGGCCTGGCCAATGCGGTCTGGCTCACCCATGCGGGTGTGGCGCGCTGTGTGGACTGGCTGCTGCACAAGCAGGGCAAGGTTCCGCTGCAGGCCGACCAATGGCCGCTGCAGGCCCCCGCATGGGGCCGCTGGGCAACCGTGGAGCTGGACTGAAGCTCGCCCGCCATTGGCAAAATGCCAACAACCGGCAGGGTAAGGAGAAGAAAGTAGTGCAAGCGCCGGCATCCACCGGCCACCTCGCGCCGGAGTGTCAGTTCTTGCGCGGCATGTCCAGCGTCAGCATCGCCGGGCCGCCGACATCGGCACCCAGTTGCGCCTGGCGCGGGCCGAGCGCCTGCAACACCATGCCGGAATCCACGACGGTCCCCACTCGGAACGGCTTGGCCGGCTTTCCGTCCACCGCAATCAAGGCCGCACCACCGCCGCTCTGGCGCCCGGCCAGCACGCCGACCAAGGCAAACCGGCTGGCCAGCGAAGCCACCGGCGCGGCCACGGCCACCACCGCGCTGGCGGGCAAGGCACCCAGTGCACGGGCCACCGCCTGGGCGTCGGGCATCGCCGCCATGGACGCCACGGCCGGCACGGTTTGCACGACCGGCCGGTTCGACAGGCGCAGGCCCCAATAGACCACGCTGGCGCCTGCGGCAGCCCACAGCGCCAGAGTCCCCAGGCGCACGCCCCATTTGCTGTATGAATTGGTCACCATGCGGAGATTATGATTCACCTGATACGACCCTAGCGAGACCGCCTGCAGTGAACACCCTCTCTTTCCTCCAGTCTTCCCACCCAGCCCTGCACCGCGCACGCCGCAGCCTGGCACGGGGCTTCACCCTGATCGAACTGATGGTGGTGGTGGTCATCATCGGCGTGCTGGCCGCGCTGATCGTGCCCAACGTGCTCGACCGCGCCGACGACGCGCGCAGCACCGCCGCCAAGACGGACATCACCAACATCATGCAGGCGCTCAAGCTGTACCGGCTGGACAACCAGCGCTACCCCACACCCGAGCAGGGCCTGCAGGCGCTGGTGGCCAAACCCACGTCCGGGCCCATCCCCGGCAACTGGAAGCTGTACCTCGAAAAGCTCAACAATGACCCCTGGGGCCGCCCCTACCAGTACCTGAACCCCGGCATCAAGGGCGAGATCGACGTGATGTCCTTCGGTGCCGATGGTCAGTCCGGCGGCGAAGGCAAGGATGCCGATATCGGCAGCTGGCAATGACCGAAGCCCCCACGGTCGCGCACTGCGTGTCGCTCCCTGCCCCCCGAGGGGGCTGGCCTTGCTTGGGGCGGCCAGGCGCTGCGGCCAGCTGCCCTGAAGGGACACCGTGACCGTTTCAGCCACGCCCCATGGCGACCGTGGGTCGCATCGGGTCAAGTCCACAGCGAAACCGTGACGGTCCTGATCGATCCATGTGCACGATCCGCGCCACATAAGCCAATGAGACACCGTACACGTGGATTCACCATGCTCGAATTGCTGGTGGTCATCAGCATCATGGCGCTGGCGACGGCGGGGATTGCGTTGGCGCTGCGCGACAACGGGCAGACGCAGCTCGAGCGCGAGGCGGCGCGGCTGGCGGCGCTGCTGGATGCGGGGCGGGCGCAGTCGCGGGCCAGCGGGGTGCCGGTGCGCTGGCGCGGCGGGCCGCAGGGCTTCCGCTTCGAAGGGCTGCCGGCCGAGACCTTGCCGCACCAGTGGCTGGCAGAAGGCACCCAGGTGCGCGGCAATGCCATCCTGCTGCTCGGGCCCGAGCCGGTGATCGGCGCACAGCAGGTGCTGCTCACGCACCGGGACCATCCCGACCAGGCACTGCGCGTGGTGACGGACGGCCTGCGCCCGTTCACCGTGGAGTCGCTGCAATGAGGCCCTCCATGCCCAGGAGCCTGCGCGGTTTCACGCTGGTGGAGGTGCTGGTGGCCCTGAGCATCGTGGCCATTGCGCTGATGGCCGGGCTGCAGTCCACCAGTGCCCTCACGCGCAACGCCTTGCGCCAGTCCGACATCGTGCTGGCGCAGCTGTGCGCCGAGAACGAGCTGGTGCGCGTGCGCCTCTCGCGCCAGATGCCCAGCGTCGGCGACAGCACCCAGGCCTGCGAGCAGGCGGGCCGGCGCCTGGATGTGCGCCTGATCGTGCGCCCCACACCCAACCCGAGCTTTCGGCGGGTGGATGCGCAGGTGCTGGACGGCGAGAATTCCGTGCTGCGCATTTCGACCATCGTGGGGCGGTATTGAGCATGGTATCCAGGCTTGTCTCTCCCGTTCCACGCCGCGCCATGCCGCCAGGCGGTGATCGCGCGCCCCTGCCGGCGGCAGCACGCGGCTTCACGCTGATAGAGCTGCTGGTGGCGATCGCACTCATGTCCATCCTGGCCATCATGAGCTGGCGCGGCATTGATGGCATGGTGCGCGCACAGGAGCAGACGCGCCTGCGCGCCGACGGGATGCTGGTGATCCAGTCGGCCCTGTCGCAGTGGGGTGCCGACCTCGATGCCATCCTGCCGCTGGCCAACACCACGCCGATGGACTGGGACGGGCAGGTGCTGCGCATCACGCGCCGCACCACGGCCGTGCCCGATGAGGGCGCGCTGGTGGTGGCCTGGACCCGGCGCGACATGCCGGGCGTGGAGGGCGGCGGCCAGTGGGTGCGCTGGCAGTCCCCGCCGGTGCGCAACCGCAGCCAGTGGCAGGAGGCCTGGCAACTGGCCGCCCAGTGGGCCCGCACGCCCGACGAACAGGCCCGGCGCTACGAGATAGCACTGGTGCCCATCACCAATTGGCAGCTGTTCTATTTCCGCGGCGGCACCTGGTCGAATTCGCTGTCCAGTGCCGACCAGGCCACGGGCAGCCCCGCCGCCGCCATTCCCGACGGGGTGCGGCTACAGATCACGCTGCCACCAGGCCAGGCGCTGACCGGTGCCATCGTGCGCGACTGGATCAACCCGACGCTGGGCGGAGGACGCACCTGATGCACGCGCCATCCTCCATGCGGGCGCAGCGGACGCGCACCCAGCGCGGTGCAGCGCTGCTCGCAGCCATGCTCACCGTGACGCTCGTGGCCACCTTTGCAGCGGCCTCCCTGTGGCAGCAGTGGCGCGCCATCGAGGTCGAGACCGCCGAGCGCGACCGCGTGCAGGCCGCCTGGATCCTGGTGGGCGCATTGGACTGGTCGCGCCTGATCCTGCGCGAGGACGGCCGTGCCGGCGGCGCCGACCACCTGGCCGAACCCTGGGCCGTACCGCTGCAAGAGGCCCGGCTGTCCAGCTTCCTGGCCGCCGAGCGCGGCGCGGCCCAGGTGGACGATGCCAGCACCGACACCACCGATGCCTTTCTCTCGGGCCAGATCACCGATCTTCAGTCGCGCCTGAACATCACCAGCCTGGCCGAGGGCGGGCAGGTGCAAAAAGGTGCGCTGACCCAGTTCACCCGGCTCTTCGAGCGGCTGGGGCTGCCGTCCCAGGAGTTGTCCCTGCTGGTGGAGAACCTGCGCAAGGCCCAGACCCGCACGGGAACCGACGGCAGCGCCCCCCTCATGCCCCAGACGGTGTCGCAGCTGGGCTGGCTGGGGCTGTCGCCTCCGACCGTTGCGGCCCTGTTGCCGCATGTCACCATCCTGCCGGTGCGCACCCCGGTCAATCTCAACACCGCGGGCATCGATGTGGTCTGGGCCGCCATCGACGGACTGGACATGGCCGGCGCCCAGAAGCTGGTGCAGGCCCGCGAATCGAAACATTTCCGCTCCATGGCCGAAGTGGTGGAGGTGCTGGGCCGGGTTTCGTTCGACACCAACGACCTGGCCATCGCCTCGGCCTATTTCGAGGTGCGCGGCCGGCTGCGCATGGACAACACCACCGTGGACGAGCGCTCGCTGGTGCGCAAGCTCGGCCTGGAAGTGACGACGCTGTGGCGGGAACGCGGCGCCTTCGACCGGGATACTGCCGCCCCGGCGCAACAGAGCCTGCGTTGAATGCACGCAGCACAGGAGCCACCGCCTAAAATGATCCGCACTACCCGCCCATGAGCACGCTGATACTTTCCCTGCCGCCCACCCCCCCGGGGCTATCGACCCAGTACGGCTATACGCTGACGGTGGATGGGCACACCGCCCAGCGCCATGCGCTCGCCGAAGCGGCCCTGCTGCCCGAGACCGCGCGCCCGGGCGAGGTCGTGGCCGTGGTACCGATCCAGGCACTGTCCTGGCAAAAGGTACAGTTACCGCCCGGCCTGCCCCTGGGCGCCGGCCAGCAGACGCCGCGCCTGCGCTCGGTGCTCGAAGGCCTGCTCGAAGACCGGCTGCTGGACGACCCGGCCCAACTGCACTTTGCGCTGCAACCGGGCGCCCAGGCCGGCGTGCCGGTATGGGTGGCCGTGTGCGACCGGGCCTGGCTGCGCGCCCACCTGCAGGCCCTGGAAGCCGCCGGCCGGCGCGTGTCCCGCGTGGTGCCCGAGTTCGCGCCCGGCCCCACGGCCAGCGGTGGCCTCGAAGCATCGGCCCTGGGGACCGAGGACGACCCCCAGCTGATCCTGTGCGGCCTGGGTGCCGACCAGGGCATTTCGGTCCTGCCCCTGACACCCGCCACGCTGGCACTGGCCGGCCTGGCCGGCGCCGGTGGCGAGGCCCCAGCCAATCCCCTGCGTGCCGATCCGGCCGTGGCGGAACTGGCCGAACACGCACTGGGCCACCCGGTAAGCCTGCACACGGCCAGCGCCCGGGCCCTGGACGCCGCCCGCAGTGACTGGGACCTGGCCCAGTTCGAACTCTCCAGCAACAGCCGCTCGCGCGCCCTGCGCAAGGCCGGTGGCGCCCTGGGCGCGCTGCTGTACGCCCCCCAGTGGCGCGCAGCGCGCTGGGCCCTGGGCGTGCTGGTGCTGGCGCACCTGGCCGGACTGAATGTCTGGGCCTGGCAGGAGCGCCAGTCCCTGGCCGCCAAGCAGGCCGCCGTGCGCAGCACCTTCACGCAGACCTTTCCGCAGGTACAGGCCGTGGTCGCGCCGCTGGAGCAGATGGAGCGCGAGATGGCACTGCTGCGCCAGGCGTCCGGCAGCTTCTCGCCGCGCGATCTTGAACCCATGATGGCCGCGGCCGGCGGCGCATTGCCCGAGGGCCGCATCCCCACCGGCCTCGAATTCACCACCGGTGAGCTGCGCCTGCGCGGCCTGCCGCTCACCCCCCAAGAGGAACCCGTGCTCACCACCCGACTGCGGGCCGCCGGCTACACCGGCCGGCTGGACGATGGCAGCCTGGTGCTGCGTGCGGAGACCGCCCCATGAGCCGGCTCGCTCCACTGAAGGCCCAATGGCAGGGCATGGCCCCGCGCGAACAGAACTTCGTGCTGGCCGCCAGCGCACTCGTGGGCCTGGCCCTGGTGTGGTGGGTGGCCATTTCGCCGGCCCTGCAGACCTTGCGCGCAGCCCCCAAACGCCATGCCGAACTGGACACGCAGCTGCAGCGCATGCGCAGCCTGCAGGCCGAGGCCCAGCAGTTGCAGGCCATGCCGCGCAACAGCGCCGGCGACGCCACCGGAGCCTTGCGCAACGGCCTGACCCAGCGCATGGGCACGGCCGCCCAGCTCAATGTGGTCGGCGACCGTGCCACCGTGATACTCAAGGCTGCCCCCGCCGATGCCATTGCGCAGTGGCTGGCGCTGGCGCGCAGCAACGCCCGGGCCGTGCCCGTCGAAGCGCGCCTGACCCGCTCGGCAACCCCGGCCGCACCCGTGGCGGCGGCAGGCAACGCCCGCCCTGGCCCGCAAGGCCCCGCCGCGGCGCCGGCCTTGCCGGCGCCGGGTGCGGGCGCCGCGCCCTCGGGTCCACTGATGCCCCCGATTCCCGGGGCCATGCCGGCCGCGGGATCCCCTCCCGCCCTGGGCAACGCGCCCACCGGCTCCACCTCCGGCACCCCGCGCTGGGACGGCACGTTGGTGCTGGCCCTGCCTGCGCGGTGAAGCCCACGAAACGCCCCGTGTCCCCCACCCGCAGCACCCGCTCATCCCATCGCGCCACCGGCGCCGTTCCCCACTCGCCCTGGGGCTGGGCCGTGGGCGGCGCACTGGCTGGCCTGCTGCCGGCACTGCTGGTCTTTGCCCCTGCGCAATGGCTGGCTCGTGGCCTGGCCCAGGCCACGGGCGGGCAGTTGCTGCTGTCGGAAGCGCGCGGCACGGTCTGGAACGGCTCGGCCCAGCTGGTCCTGACCGGCGGCACCGCGAGCCAGGACCGCACGGCCCTGCCCGGGCGCGTGCAGTGGACCTTGCGCCCCACTTTCACCGGTGTGCAGGCACAGATGCAGGCCCCCTGCTGCACCGTGCAACCGCTGCAGGCGCGGCTGGCCCTGGGCCTTTCGCAGTTGCGCGTGACGGTGGGCGACAGCCAGAGCCGCTGGCCCGCCGCCCTGCTTTCGGGCCTGGGCACGCCGTGGAACACGCTGCAGCCGCAAGGCCAGCTGGCGCTGCAGACCCGCGGCCTGCAGGCCGCCTGGCAGGCAGGCCGCATGGTGCTGGAAGGCCAGGTGCAGCTCGATGCGCTGGACATGTCGTCGCGCCTGTCCACGCTGCGCCCCATGGGAAGCTACCGCCTGGCCGTGCAGGGCGGCGAAGTGCCCATCCTCACCTTGAGCACACTGAACGGCCACCTGCAGCTGAGTGGCACCGGCCAGTGGGTGGGCCAGCGCCTGCGCTTCGCCGGCGAGGCCAGTGCGGCGCCCGACCGCGAAGCAGCCCTGACGAATCTTCTGAACATCATCGGACGGCGCAACGGCGCGCGCTCCCTCATCAACGTGGGTTGACCCTATGACGACTTCCGCTTCCTCCTATTCGCCGCATCTGCAATTCGCCGTCACCTCGATCACCCTGGCCGCCATGCTGCTCACCAGCAGCCCTCTGGCCCTGGCGCAGACGGCGGTGGGCACGGGCACCAGCAGCGTGCGCGGCAACGAGCCCGTCACGCTGAACTTCGCCAACGCAGAGATAGAGGCCGTGGCCCGCACCATGGCGACCATCACCGGGCGCAACGTGGTGGTGGACCCGCGTGTGAAGGGCCAGCTCACGCTGATCACCGAGCGCGCCGTACCTCCTTCGGCCGCCTTCCAGCAGTTCCTTGCAGCCCTGCGCCTGCAGGGCTTCACGGTGGTGGAGTCGGCGGGCCTGTACAAGGTGGTGCCCGAGGCCGATGCCAAGCTGCAGGGCGGCAGCGTGGGGGTGAGCGAGTCGGGCTCGGCACGCGGCACGCCCGGCGGCGGGCAGATCGTGACGCAGATCTTCAAGCTCAACTACGAGAACGCGGGCAATCTGGTGCCAGTGCTGCGCCCGCTGATCAGCCCCAACAACACCATCAACGTGAACCCCGGCAACAACTCGCTGGTGATCACCGACTACGCCGACAACCTGCAGCGGCTGGGCCGCATCATCGCAGCGATGGACGTCTCCAACGCCAGCGATGTGGAGATCATCCCGCTGCGCAATGCCCTGGCGGTCGACCTTGCACCCCTGGTGGCACGCCTCATCGATGGCGGCAGCGGCGCCGCACCCGCTGCCGCCCAGGGCCAGGCAGACACCTCGTTCAAGACCACGCTGCTGGCCGAGCCGCGCAGCAATTCGCTGATCCTGCGTGCCGCCAACCCCGCGCGCGTGGCCATGGTGCGTGCGCTCGTGGACAAGCTCGACCAGCCGCCGGTGCCGGGCAGCAGCGCGTCCATGGGCAACATCCATGTGGTCTACCTCAAGAACGCCGATGCCACCAAGCTCGCCACCACCCTGCGCGCGGCCATGGCCAGCATGGGCGGCAATTCGACCGGCGGCGCCAACGCCAGCACGCCAGCGATTTCCAGCGCTCCCTCGTCGCCCTCGCTCTCGGGTGGCGGCAACAGCGGTGGCCTGAGCGGCAGCTCCGGCAGCAACAGCAGCAACAGCCTCGGCGGGCTGGGCAGCAGCTCCGGCATGGGTGCCGGCTCGGGCATGGGCAGCAGCAACAGCAACCAGCCCTCCACTGGCGGCCTGATCCAGGCCGACCCGACCACCAACTCGCTGATCATCACCGCGCCCGAACCGCTGTTCCGACAGTTGCGCGCCGTGATCGACAAGCTCGATGGCCGCCGCGCCCAGGTGCTGGTGGAGAGCCTGATCGTCGAGGTCTCTGCCAGCAAGCTCGCGGAATTCGGCATCCAGTGGCAAGGCGCCCTGGGCAAACAGGGAGACGGCACCGTCGGTGTCATCGGCACCAACTCCACCCAGGGTGGAGGCATCAACATCCTGAACGCTGCCGCCAACGTGGCCGCCGGCAACTACACCGGCCTGCTCCCCACAGGCAACGGGGGCGGTCTGAGCAACGGGCTGAACATCGCGCTGGCGCCGCGCATCAACGGCCAGTACTACCTGGGTGCCTTGGCCAACTTCCTGCAGAACAGCGGTGACGCCAATGTGCTGTCCACCCCCAACCTGATGACGCTGGACAACGAGGAGGCGCGCATCGTGATCGGCAACAACGTGCCCTTCCCGACCGGCTCATACGCGAACACCGGTGGCAGCAACACGGTGAACCCCTTCACCACCGTGGAGCGCAAGGACGTGGGCCTGATGCTCAAGGTGCGCCCGCAGATCAGCGAGAACGGCACGGTGAAGATGGCGATCTACCAGGAAGTCTCCAAGATCAATGAAAACACCCTGAGCGCCGTGAACGGTCCGACCACCAGCAAGCGCTCCATCGAGTCGAATGTGGTGGTGGACGATGGCAGCATCATCGTGCTGGGCGGCCTGCTCGAGGACAGCTATTCGCAGGGCGAGGACAAGGTGCCGGTGATGGGCGATTTGCCGGTGGTGGGCGGCCTGTTCCGCAGCGAGAAGCGCCAGCGCAACAAGACCAACCTGATGGTCTTCCTGCGCCCCGTGGTGGTGCGCGATGCGGCCACCAGCGACGCCCTGATGGTGGACCGATACGACGCGATCCGCGGCCTGCAGCAGGTCACGCAGCCCGCGTCGAGCCTGCCGTTGCGGTCGGTATCGGGCGCCCCCGTGTTGCCGGAGCTGCCCCAGCACCTCGACCCGGCCACGCGTGTGCAACCCGCCGCCACCCCTCCAAGCCCCATGCAGGACCTCACGGCCCCCGGCGCCCCTACGCCCCGCCTGACGCCTTCGGGCGTGCCCATCAGCGAAGCACCCGTGCGCGCTGGAGCCACCCCCGTTGCGGCGGCTGCAGCCGCCGCATCCACCTACTATGTGCGCGCCGGCTTGTTCGGCGACGATGCCGCCTCGCGCGCTGCACTGGACAAGCTGCGCACCTCAGCCCTGCCCATCGCCGAGCAGCCGGTGGAAACCAACCAGGGCCCGCGCACCAGCGTGCGTGTGGGCCCGTACCACAACGAGGCCTCGGCCGAAGCGGCCGCCGCCCTGGTGCGCCAACTGGCCCCGGGCGCCACGGTGACGCGCCAGACGCTCTGAGAATCCCATGCGCCACCCCCTGCCCTACGCATTTGCCCGCACCTCCCAGTTGCTGCTGGAAGACGATGGCCAGCAACTCGTGCTGTGGCACGGCCCTGCGCCCGACGTGACCGCGCTGTCGGAAGTGATGCGCAAGCACAAGGTCCGCCACCTGCAATCGCTGGAGGCGCCAGCCCTGGCCCAGCGCATCAGTGCCGCCTATGCCCAGGGCGAGTCGAGCGCGGCCACCGTGGTGAGCGAGGTCGAATCCGACGCGGACCTGTCCCGCATGATGCAGGATCTGCCCGCCGTAGAGGACCTGCTGGAAACGGCTGACGACGCGCCCATCATCCGCATGCTCAACGCCCTGCTCACGCAGGCCGCGCGCGACGGTGCGAGCGACATCCACATCGAGCCCTACGAACGGCATTCGAGCGTGCGCTTTCGCGTGGATGGCTCGCTGCGCGAAGTGGTGCAGCCCAACCGCGCCCTGCACGCTGCCCTGATCTCGCGCCTGAAGATCATGGCCGACCTCGACATCTCGGAAAAGCGCCTGCCGCAGGACGGGCGCATCAGCCTTCGCCTGGGCACGCGCGCCATCGACGTGCGCGTCTCCACCCTGCCCAGCGCCCACGGCGAGCGCGCCGTGCTGCGCCTGCTGGACAAGAGCGAGAGCAAGCTCAGCCTGGAGGCCGTGGGCATGCAGGGCGAGACGCTGCAGCGCTTCGAGGGCCTGATCGCGCAGCCGCACGGCATCATCCTCGTGACCGGCCCCACGGGCTCGGGCAAGACGACCACGCTGTACGCCGCGCTGGGCCGGCTCGATGCCACGCGCAACAACATCATGACGGTGGAAGACCCCATCGAATACGAGCTACCGGGCGTGGGCCAGACCCAGGTCAACAGCAAGATCGAGCTGACGTTTGCCAAGGCCCTGCGCGCCATCCTGCGCCAGGACCCGGACATCATCATGATCGGCGAAATCCGCGACTTCGAGACCGCGCAGATCGCCATCCAGGCCTCCCTCACCGGCCACCTGGTGCTGGCCACGCTGCACACCAACGATGCGGCCAGCGCCGTCACGCGCCTGACCGACATGGGCGTGGAGCCCTTCCTGCTGTCGTCCTCGCTGCTCGGCGTGCTGGCGCAGCGCCTGGTGCGCAAGTACTGCAGCCACTGCCATGGCGCCGGCTGCGAGCATTGCAGCCAGACCGGCTACACGGGCCGCACCGGCGTGTTCGAGCTCCTGGTGACCAACGATGCCATCCGCGCCCAGATCCACAACCAGGCCGCCGAGGCCGACATCCGTACGGCGGCCCTGGCAGGCGGCATGGCGCTGATGCGCGAGGATGGCGAGCGCCTGATCGCGGCGGGCATCACCAGCCGCGAGGAAGTGCTGCGGGTGACGCGCGACTAGGGCCCCTGGGTGCCGCAAACCAAAGGGCCGCGCAAGCGGCCCTTTTCCATGGCGCAGGCTCTCGCCCCCGATCAGCGAATCTGCAGTGCCGGCCGGTTGCCTGCCGTTACCTTCTTCACCAGGGGTGGATTCATCGGCGCAGGAATTCCGCGCTGTGGTGGCGCCGTGGTGCCCCCCATGCCGGCAGGGCCGCCAGCCGCCTGCACCGCACCCGGCTGCAGCTTGAACTGGCTCACGGCCTGGGTCAGCTGCAGGGCCTGCTCGCGCAGGGATTCTGATGCGGCGGTGGACTGCTCCACCAACGCGGCGTTCTGCTGCGTCATGTTGTCCAGCTGGCTCACCGATTGGCTGATGTGGCCCACGTTGTCGCGCTGCTCGGCCGACGACGCCGTGATCTCGCTGATGATGTCCGAGACGCGGCGCACGCTGCCCACGATCTCGTTCATGGTGGCGCCGGCCTGGCTCACCAGGCGCGAGCCGTCCTCCACGCGTTCCACCGAGGAACCGATCAGGCCCTTGATCTCCTTGGCCGCCGCGGCCGAGCGCTGGGCCAGGTTGCGCACCTCGCTGGCCACCACGGCAAAGCCCCGGCCCTGCTCGCCGGCACGGGCGGCTTCCACGGCGGCATTGAGCGCCAGGATGTTGGTCTGGAAGGCGATGCCATCGATCACGCCCGTGATGTCGGCGATCTTGCGCGAGCTGGTGGTGATCTGGTCCATGGTGGTCACCACCTGGGAGACCACCACGCCGCCGCGCCCGGCCACCTCGGCAGCCGAGGTGGCGAAATCGCTGGCCTGGCGCGAGGACTGGGCACTCTGGCCGATGGTGCTGGTGAGCAGTTCCATCGACGAGGCGGCTTCCTCCAGGTTGGCCGCAGTCTGTTCGGTGCGGTGGCTCAGGTCGTGGTTGCCCGACGCGATCTCGGTGCTGGCCGTGGAGATGTTGCCCGCCGCCTCCTGCACCTGCTGCACCAGGCCGCGCAGCGCATCCTGCATGCGCGCCATGGAGGCCACGAGCTGGCCCACTTCATCCTGCGAGGTCACCTCGACATCGCGGGACAGGTCGCCGCCGGCGATGCGTTCGGCCAGCTCGCTGGCCTGCGCGATCGAGCGGGTGATCGAGCGCACGCTGAAGAAGGTCAGCGGAATGAGCACGGCCAGCGCCAGCACCAGCACGATGCCGATCAGGCCGGACATGGTGGTGGTCAAGCTGTTGACGCCTTCGCGCGCCTCGTCCATCTTGGTGCGTGCCGTCACGGAGAGATCGGACAGCAGCTTGTCCGTGGCCTCCATGTGCTTCTTCAAGCGGTCGGCATAGGCGCCGCCCACGGCACCGTCGATCTGCGCGCGCTCGATCTGCTCGAACACGGGAGAGATGCCGGCTTCATACTCCTTGACCTCGGCCAGGGACTTGTCGATGGCCTCGACAAACGCCGCGTCGCCCGATTGCACCTGGCGCACATCGGCCATGCCCTTGTTCAAGGCAGTGAGCGATTTTTTCCAGCTCTCGCGCAGGGCCGCCACTTCGACGGAGTTGTTGAAGCTGATGATGATGTCCTTTTCGATGCGGCGCAGGTCACCCAAGGTGGTGCGCAACTCGGCCACATCGGTCAAAGTCTGCACCCGCTGGGAGAACAGCTGGTCCAGGGTGCTTCGGGTGCGCTCCAGCGCGAGGTAACCCATGGCACCGATCACGACGAGCAGAACCAGGGAGAAAATCGTGCCGAAGTACAGTCGCGCACGGATCGAAAGACGGCTGAGCAGGTTCATCGCTCTTCCTTACATTTTTTGACAACTACAGCATAGCAACTTTGGTGCCACAGAACCATAGGTACCTGTGGAGCGTGTGTGGGCGCGACTGTATTCGCCCGCACACGCTCTGCCGCAGAGGGTATGTACCGCCTCCAGGGTGGCTAGTAGCCATTCTATGGATGCAGTAGCGTCACTTATTTGACAGGGGTGAGCGGCACGTAGAGCTGCCCGCCGGTGCGCTGGAATTCCGCCGCCTTGTCCTGCATGCCGGTGGACAGCGCCTGCCCTTCCGCCAGCCCCTTGTGGGCCGCGAAGTCGCGCACTTCCTGGGTGATCTTCATGGAGCAGAACTTGGGCCCACACATGGAGCAGAAGTGCGCCACCTTGGCGCTGTCCTTGGGCAGGGTTTCGTCGTGGTATTCCTGGGCCGTCTCGGGGTCCAGGCCCAGGTTGAACTGGTCCTGCCAGCGGAAGTCGAAACGCGCCTGGCTCAGCGCGTCGTCGCGCGTGCGCGCACCCGGGTGGCCCTTGGCCACGTCGGCGGCATGCGCGGCGATCTTGTAGGCAATGATGCCCTGCTTGACGTCGTCGCGGTCAGGCAGGCCCAGGTGCTCCTTGGGCGTCACGTAGCACAGCATGGCCGTGCCCATCCAGCCGATCATGGCCGCCCCGATGGCCGAGGCGATGTGGTCGTACCCCGGCGCGATGTCGATGGTCAGCGGCCCCAGGGTGTAGAACGGCGCCTCGTGGCAGGTCTTTAGCTGCTCGGTCATGTTGGCCTGGATCATGTGCATGGGCACATGCCCGGGGCCTTCGATCATGGTCTGCACATCGTGCTTCCAGGCCACCTGGGTCAGCTCTCCCAGGGTGTGCAGTTCGGCGAACTGGGCTTCGTCGTTGGCATCCGAGGCACAGCCCGGGCGCAGGCCGTCGCCCAGGCTGAAGGACACGTCGTAGGCCTTCATGATGTCGCAGATGTCCTCGAAGTGCTCGTACAGGAAGCTTTCGCGGTGGTGCGCCATGCACCACTTGGCCATGATGGAGCCGCCGCGCGAGACGATGCCCGTTCGCCGCGCCGCAGTGAGGTGGATGTAGGCCAGGCGCACGCCAGCGTGGATGGTGAAATAGTCCACGCCCTGCTCGGCCTGCTCGACCAGCGTGTCGCGGAAGATCGCCCAGGTGAGGTCCTCGGCAACGCCGCCCACTTTCTCCAGCGCCTGGTAGATGGGCACGGTGCCGATGGGCACGGGGCTGTTGCGCACGATCCAGTCGCGCGTGGTGTGGATGTTCTTGCCGGTGGACAGGTCCATCACGTTGTCGGCCCCCCAGCGGATGGCCCAGACCAGCTTTTCAACCTCTTCCTCGATGCTGGAGGTGACGGCCGAATTGCCGATATTGGCGTTGATCTTCACGAGGAAGTTGCGCCCGATGGCCATGGGCTCCACCTCGGGATGGTTGATGTTGGCCGGGATGATGGCGCGCCCGCGCGCCACCTCGTCGCGCACGAACTCGGGCGTGATGACCCGCGGAATGCTGGCGCCCATGGGGTTGCCGGCCAGGCGGCGCTCGCGCCCCGCATCGGCCTGGTACTGCGCCATCCATTCGCGCTTGCCGTTCTCGCGCAGGGCCACGTACTCCATCTCGGGCGTGATGATGCCTTTCCTGGCGTAGTGCATCTGTGTCACGTTGCCGCCGCTGCGCGCGCGCAAGGGCTGGCGCTGCAGGGCTGCGGCCTCGGCGCGCAACTGGGCCAGGCGCACGGCGTCCCCGCTTTTCTGGCCATCGTCCAGCGCCAGGGGCGCACGGCCCTCGTAGGCTTCGGTATCCCCCCGTGCCGCGATCCAGCCGCCGCGCACGCTGGCCAGTCCGCGCCGCACGTCGATGGCAGCGTCCGGGTCGGTATAGGGGCCGGAGGTGTCGTAGACGCTGACCTGCTCGCCGTTGGTCAGCGCGATGTCGCGCACAGGCACGCGCAGTTCGGGGTACCGTTGGCCGGGCAGGTAAGCCTTGCGCGAGGCCGGAAAAGGCTCGCGGGTGGCGGCCAGCAGCTCGGCGAATTCTTCGCGGTCAAGGGGGTCGGGTGCATTCATGGGGCAGGTCTCCAGGTTCCGGTGGCAAAGGGATTTGCTCCGGAATGGACCTGGCGCCCCGCGCACGCACCAAGGCTGGCGCATGGACGGCATGCTCCGCATGGGCAAGCCCAAAAAGGCGTGCGCGCGCAGGCATGAAGGTCGGCTCTTCTTCCGCCGGTATGAACCGGATCAAGTTCGTCGGGTTCGCAGGCCGCCTGACGAATCCATCGTCAGGCCCTTTGCATCTCAGCGCTTTCGCACACCCCGGAGCAGGCGCCAGTATAGCCATGCCGGCTGGAGAAACCCTACAACCGTCCGATCAGCACCACTGCAAAGAAAAACACGGCAGCGATGACCGTCCACTTGAGCACCACCAGGCCCCAGCGCTTGTAGTGCGGCTGGCCCGTGCCCGCATAGAAGGCGAAGGACACGGCGGCTGCCAGCAGCAGCGCCATGACCACCCAGCGAAAGAGCAGCATGGGGTGGTGCGCCGCCCTACCAGGCGCGCGCAGGCTGGACAAAGCCCTGCGGAGCCTGGCGTTCGTCCTGGAAGGTGACCTCTTCCCAGGCGTCGGGCTGGGACAGCAGCTCGCGCAGCAGCAGGTTGTTCATCGCATGGCCCGAGCGGAAGGCGCTGTACGCGGCCAGCAGTGGCCGGCCGATGATGTACAGGTCGCCCATGGCGTCGAGGATCTTGTGCTTGACGAATTCGTCGTCGTAGCGCAATCCGTCGCTGTTGAGCACCTTGTAGTCGTCCATCACGATGGCGTTGTCCAGCCCGCCGCCCAGGGCCAGGCCGTTGGAGCGCATCATCTCCACGTCGCGCGTGAAGCCGAAGGTGCGCGCGCGGGCGATGTCGCGGCTGTAGTTGCCCGAGCCCAGGTCGAACTCCACGCGCTGGCCGGTGGAATCCACCGCCGGGTGGTCGAAATCGATCTCGAAGCTCAGCTTGTAGCCATGGTAGGGGACGAGGCGCGCCCACTTGGCCTGGGCACCGCTGCCCTCGCGAACTTCCACGGGCCGCTTGACGCGGATGAAGCGTTTAGGCGCGTTCTGCAGCTCGATGCCCGCGCTCTGCAGCAGGAACACGAAGGACGAGGACGAACCGTCGAGGATGGGAACCTCTTCGGCCGTGATGTCCACGTACAGGTTGTCGAGCCCCAGGCCGGCGCAGGCCGACATCAGATGCTCCACGGTATGCACCTTGGCGCTGCCGACCCCGATGGTCGAGGCCAGCCGCGTGTCGGTCACCGCATCGGCCCGGATCGGAATGTCCACCGGCTGCGGCAGGTCCACCCGGCGGAACACGATGCCGGTGTCGGGCTGGGCTGGCCGCAGGGTCAGCTCGACCCGCTGGCCACTGTGCAGCCCCACGCCGACGGCGCGGGTCAAGGTCTTGAGGGTGCGTTGCTGGAGCATTCCCACATTGTAAAAGGGCGCGCCCGTCCCTGCTCGCAGCAAGACCATCCAGCCGCCCGGACCCTGTTCATGCTCAAGGCACACGCCAAAGCTTGCCGCAAAGCCCCCGGTAGACATAGGCGCCCGAGGGCGCCTGCGGGCTGGCGTCCTTGCGCTCCAGGCTGACGGCCAGCTCCACCGCCTTGGCGAACACGGTTTCGGCCGGTGCGCCCAGTTGCAGGTGCACGAAGGGCCCCTGCGGCAGCGGTGCCACCGGGCTGGCCTGGCCCGACGCATCCAGCGACCACAGGTACAGCACCTGGTCAGCAGGGACCGGGACTGCCGCCACGCGCTTGATGTCCACCGTGCGGCCCTGCCGCAGGCTGGAAACCACCAGGCCGGGCCGCCCATCGGCCAGGCCCAGCACGCCCACATAGCTTTCTGGCAACTGGGTGGATGCCGGCGTGTCCGGCCCGCCATGCTGCGCCTGCCAGAGCGATGGCAGCATCACCCCGACCAGAAGGCCGAGCGCCAGGGCACCCGCAGGGGCCGGTTGCAGCAGCCGCCTCCACCACGCCATCGGCGCAGCCGGCGCCTGCAGCCCCAGGCGCTGCTCGATGGCGCGCCAGGTGCCGGGCGCGGGCGTCTGGGGTGGCAGGGCCAGCAGCACGGGCGCCATGCGCTCGTTCCAGCGCGCCACGGCCTCGGCCAGGTCGGGGCGGCGTGCGAGCAGCTTTTCGAAGCGCCGGCGGGCACCGCCCTGCAAGGTGCCCAGCGCGTATTCGCCGGCCAACAGGTCCACCAGCCGGGGATGGTGGTGCCACATCATGTGCACGACTCCATGCAATCGCGCAGGCGTGCCAGGCTGCGGCGCATCCAGGCCTTGACCGTGCCCAGGGGCCGGGCCAGGCGCTGGGCCAGCTCGGCATGGGTGAGCCCCTCGTAGTAGGCCAGCAGCACGGCGCTGCGCGGCTCGCTGTCGATCTCGCCGATGCAGCGGCCCAGACGCGACCCATCTTCTTCGGCCAGCAATTGCTCCAGCGGCGAAGCGCCCTCGGCGGCGGCATCATGCACCTGCTCCTGGCCATCGGCATCGCGCCAGTGCAGAGAGGTCTCGGGGCGGCGCTTGCGCAAAGTGTCGATGGCGCGGTTGCGCGTGACCACGCACAGCCATGCCAGGCTCAGGCTCTGGCCTGGCGCGCCGGTCTGCGGGCGGTTCCACAGGTGCACGAACACCTCCTGCAGCACGTCCTCGGCCAGCGCGCGGTCCTGCACCACGCGCACGGCCACCGCCAGCAGCCGGCTGGCCACCAGCTGGTACAGGCGCTGCAGGGCCGAGGCGTCGCGCAAGACCACGCGCGACAGGAGCTGCGCCACCGCCTTCGGCAGCTCGTCGGAGGGCATGGCCGCCGCGCTCATTTCGGCACCGCGAAAAGCTGCACCGGCATGCCCGAGGCCTGGGTGAAGCCGGCCCGGATCTCCTCGAAGGTTCCGACGCGGATGTCCTCGAAATCGCCCCAGCGCAGCGGTGGCGGCAGGTCGCCATAGACCTCGATGGGCGCATGCAGGCAGGCGAACTCGGCCGCCGGGTTGAGCACGAAGCGCCCGTTGCCCGGCAGGCTGCGGGCCTGCCCCGGCACCATGCGCGGGTCGCGCTCGAAGCGGTTGGGGAAGATGCGCTGGATGCGCCGCGTCGCCGGGTCCTGCGAGTAGCAGTACACATAGCCGGGCCGCTGCACCGCGAGGTCCAGGCGGGCGCTGCCCCGCTCTGGCGCAGCCAGCGCCACGGCCAGCGCAGGGATGTCGGGCGCGGGCGGCGGCGCAGCCGCAGCCGCAGCGGCGGCCGCGGCGGGGTCGGTGCCGGCAGGTGCGGCCGCCGCCACGGGCGCCAGCGCCGCGCCGGAGGCACGTGTCGCCGTGTTGCGCGGCAGCGCCTGCAACGGGCCCCGCGGCACCTTGCCCAGAACGAAGGAGCGGAAGAAGCCCTGGTCCATGGCCCCCTGGACCGGCAGGCCCAGGGCCTTGCGGTAGCTTTGCAGCGCGGCGTCGAAGGCGGCGTCGGCCTGGCCGTCGATGGCACCGTCGTAGTAGCGCCGCTCGCGCATGCGCTCCTTGTAGAAGGCGATGCGCTCGCCCTCGTCCATGGACAGGAACCAGTCGGCCAGCTCGCGCTGCACCTCGGCATCGGTATCGGCCGTGCCCAGGCATTGCCAGTACGGTGCGCGCAGCAGCTTGCCCACCAGTTCCACGGCGGCCAGCTCGACCATGTTGCGCGCGGCCTGCGAGGGACCGTCGGCGCGCGAGGTGGTGAACGAGAAGACCACGCCGATGCCGGGATTGACCAGCTGCGCCTGGCCATCGGCCGCGCTGGCATCGCGGCTGGCCAGCACGGTGGTGTTCTTCGAGGACACGCCGGGCAGCAGGGTCATGCTGTCGGTCTCGACCACGGCAGCATCGAGCCCGAGCACCGAGAATTTCGTCTCGCTGCCAAAGCGCACGCCGAACACCGACTGCGCCAGCGTGGCACCGAAGGAGCGGCCGTCCTTGAGCACCGATTCGTCAAGCTGGCTCACCGTGCCGCGGATGTTGTAGGCCGGTACCACGCTGAAGGCGCTGGTGCGCTGGGCCTGGGCCAGCGCCTGCGTGAGGTTCTGCTGGTCGCTGCCGAAGACCGACAGGCGCACGCCGCGCGAGCGCCGCGTCATGTCCGAGACGGCCGACGTGAGCATGTCGCGGGCCGACACGGGCACCTTCTGCGTGGCATCGCGGAACTCCTCCATCATCATGGTGATGTCGCGCGTACCCATGTCGAACATCATCTCGTCCATGCAGCGCAGCGCGGGCGTGAAGTTGGTGATGGTGCGCTGCGCCCGGTCCGAGGGGTTGGCCTGGGAGCGCACCGCATTGAGGGCGGCGCGGTCCGGGGCGCCGGCACAGCCGACGAGGGCCAGCACGGCGGCCACAGCGGCTGCGCGGCGGACCCGGCCGCGCACGGGAGAGTGGTTGGATGTCATGGCGATCTCGGCGAAAGGGATGAACGTGCACAGGACGGCCCGCACCGCGCCCCTGGGTGGGTGCACGGTAAGGGCCGGCTAGGGATGTCAGCGGCCGACAGGGCGCGTGTACGACACGCGCACCCAGCGGTCCTCGTTGCCTGCGGCATCGGTGTCCAGGCTCCAGTCGTTGCCGGGGCCGGCGTGCTCACCGTCGGGCTTGGTGGGGCCTTCGGTCGGGCCCTGGCAGCGGTCTTCACCCCGCTTGATTTCCAGGCGCCAGCCGACTCCGCCCACGTTCTGGCACATGGGCTTGCGCTTTTCGATCTTTTCGCAGCCCAGGCTGTCCTGGCTGCGCCCAGTCACGTCGGTGTAGCCGGCAGGGCAGCTCACGCCGTTGGCGGGGTTCTTGCCAAGGGTGTAGTGCACCGGGTAGCTGGCAGGCCACAGGTGAACCACCTTCTCGGCCACGAACTTGTCGGCGCCCGCGCCATTGACGACACGCTGGTAACGCCCTTCGTCCGGCCCCAGCAGTGCAGCCGGCCCAACAGCCGTGAGGTAGCCCATGATGTCGCCGGGCAGGCCCGACTGGCCCTTGAGCTTGGGCGGACCGGCCACCGGGTTCATGGCCGACGGCACGCTGACCACGTCACCCGTCACGGCGGGCAGGCATTTGTCGGCACCCGCCATCTGGATGGTCACGTAGTTGGGCTTGTTGGCGGGCGGGCAGATCGAGCCGCGCTCGAACACCAGGGTGACGCTGCACTTGAGCACGCCGCCGGTACGGTTGACCTCGGTGTTGGCCGGGCATTCGGCGCGCTCGGGCACATTGCCCGTGGCACGCAGCAGGGACGCCTTGTCGGCCCAGGCGGAGGTGGAGACAGCGGCACCGGCCAGGGTGAGGCAGGCGATGGCGACAGACGAGAATTTCATGATGGTGTCCTGAAGAAAGGAGTGAAGAAGAGGGTGTGAAGAAGGTGTCGGAGGCAGATCGGCCGTCAGGGCTTGGGCACCACGTGCCACACACCGCCCATGCCATCGCCCAGCCGGTCGCCGGCCTTGGCATCGCTGGCGTAGTAGTACAGGGGCTTGCCCTTGAAGCTCCACTGCCGTGCGCCGCTGGCTTCGATCAGGCCGAAGTCGCCTTCGGCCTTGGCGCCAGCCTTGGCAGTGAAAGCAGGCCAGGCAGCAAGGCAGCCACCGCTGCAGTTGCTTTTTCCGGGAGCGTCCTTGTCGAAGGTGTAGACCGTGCGGCCGCTGGCGTCGGCAAGCACGCCCTGCTGGAAGACGGGCTGGGCCTGCGCTGCCAGCGCCGTCAGGCCCAGGAGCAGTGCGGGTGCGAGGTGTCGAATGGGTTGCATGTTGGTTCCTGTCTCGGTGGTTCCGGTTGGGGGCGCCCCATGGCGTCCTGCTTGTGGAACGGGGCGTTCTGCGTTCTGGATGCGGGGTCCGTGAAAATTTTTTGCCCCCGGGGCGGCACGCGCCATGGCATCTGCGGCCCTGGGAAAATCGTAGGTTTCGGGCGCTCCACCCGCACCCCATGAACATGGGAGAGTGGGGCCGAGAACATGGGATGACGCAGGCCACGCGGACGCTAAGATGGAGCAACTCCCACCTCGCAGCCCCTACCCCGCCTTCCATGAGCACACCCCGCTGGCGCGTCGTACTGATCGAGGACGACACCGAGATGCGCAGATTCTTCGAGGGCTGCGTCACCGCCCATCCCGAGCTGGAGCTGGCCGCTTCCTTCGGCATGCTGGCGCCTGCGCGCGCCTGGCTCGACGAGCACCCGGCCGACGTGCTGCTCACCGACCTGGCACTGCCCGACGGCCATGGCCTGGCTTTGCTGCAGCATGTGGTGCGCACGCAGCCGGCCTGCGAGGTGCTGGTGGTCTCGGTCTTCGGCGACGAAGACACTGTGATCGCCTGCGTGGAGGCCGGTGCCGTGGGCTACATCCAGAAGGACTCCACGCCAGCCGATGTGGGCCGGATCATCCTGGGCGTCAAGCACGGCGAATCGCCGATCTCACCGATGATCGCGCGCAAGCTGCTGGCCCGGCTGCGCCAGCACGGTGGGCGCACGCAGCCGCAGCCTGTGGAGCCGTCGCTGCCGGCACTGGAGCTCACCCCGCGCGAGTCGGACGTGCTGGAGCTGATCGCGCGGGGTTACTCCTACGCGGAGATCGCACGCCTGCAGGACATTTCCAAGCACACGGTACAAAGCCACATCAAGAACCTGTACAGCAAGCTGGCCGTGCACTCGCGCGGTGAGGCCGTGTTCGAAGCCAGCCGCATGGGCCTGCTGGACCGCACGCGGCGCAGCCCCTGAGCCCGGGCACGGGAGCCACCGATGCTGCACCTGCTTGCACGCTGCCTCCTGCATGGCCTGCTGCTGTGCTGGCAGGTGCTGCCGGCCCATGCCCAGGGCACCGCCGTGCAGGAGGAGGCTGCGCCGGGCACTCCGGGCGTGCAGGTACTCAGCCAGGTCCAACTGGGCATACGCCTGCGCGGGGATTCCGGCCCGCCTGCGCAGGCCTTGCCTTTCACCCTGCCCCTGCATTGGGATGTGCTGCACCGGCGCAAGGCCGGCTGGGCCACGGCGCGGTTGGCGTTCGACGTTCCGGCGGCCGCCCGCCAGGAGCCCCATGCGCTGCTGATCCCCCGCTTGGGCAATGCCTACCGCGTCACGCTCAACGGCGAGGTGCTGGCCAGCGGCGGCGCGCTGCTCACGCCCAACGATGGCTGGACCGGGCGCAGGCCGCTGTGGCTGCGCCTGCCAGGGCCTTTGCTGCAGGAACACAACGAACTGGCCATCACCATCCGTGCCGACTACCTGCGGCGTGCCGGCATCTCACCCGTGCAGGTAGGGCCCGAGGCGCTGCTCCAGGAGCGCTGGCATGCGCTCGAATGGCAGCGCGTGACGCTGCCCCGGGCGATCTCCCTGTTCAGCCTGGTGGTCGGTGTCTTCTGCCTGCTGCTGTGGTGGCAGCAGCGCCAGGCCCTCTACGCCTACGCCGCACTGTGCGAACTGCTTTGGGCCTGCCGCATCACCGCGACCTGGATGGAGGACATCTTCCTGTCCTGGCCCCACTGGTTCCAGGCCGTGCAGGGCCTGTTCTGGGCCGGCTGCCTGTCGCTGTACTGGCTGGCACGCGCGGTCTGGGGGCCGCGCCCGCGCGCCGAGACCTGGGCGGCCTGGGCCATCTTCGGGCTGTGTCCGCTGGCCGTGCTGCTCGGAGCCGATGCAGTGCTGGGCTGGACCGTGGCCTTGCTGGCGTCCTGGGTGGCGCTGGTGGTGCAACTGGCCCGGCATTGCCGGCCCCCTTGCGACGGCCCCCGGCTGTGGATGCTGCTGGCACTGTGCGTGTGCTGGGTGGCCCTGGTGCGCGACATCACGGCGGCACGCCTGGCGCCCGCCCAGTACATGGACGGAGGATGGACCCTCTGGGCCGCCACACTGGCCGGCCTGGCGGTGCTGGCCATCGTGGGGCAACGCTTCCAGCAAGCGCGCCAACAACTGCTGCAGCTGACCGCATCGCTGGAGCAGCGGGTGCACGAGCGCGAGGAGAAGCTCGCCCGCCAGCACGAGGCGCTGCGCGCACTGGAGCGCACCAGTGCCAAATCGGAGGAGCGTGCACGTATCCTGCGCGACATGCACGATGGTGCTGGCGCCCACCTGATCACCGCCATGCGCCAGCTGGAGGGCGGCGTGGCATCGCAGGCCCAGGTGATGCAGACGCTGCGCGAATCGCTCGACCAGCTGCGCCTGTCGGTCGACGCCATGTCCCTGCCTGCCGGCGACGTGAATGCACTGCTGGCCAGCCTGCGCTTCCGGCTGGAGCAACGCATCCGCGATTCGGGCCTGGAGCTGGTGTGGGATGTGCAATTGCTGCCGTTGTGGTCCGGCTGCAGCGAGGAGGCCATGCGCCACCTGCAGTACATCGTCTTCGAGGCCATTTCCAACGCGCTGCAGCACGCACGCGCGCGTGAACTGCGCCTGTCCGCGCAGTCCGATGCCGACACCATCACCGTCCGGATACAGGACGACGGCGTGGGCCGGCAGGACGGTGCCAGTGGCAACGGACTGCGCACCATGCAGGAGCGTGCCCTGCTGATTGGCGCCCTGCTGACGGTGTGCCGCGGGGAGGGTGCTGGCACCACCGTGCAGGTGGCATTGCCGCTCAAGGTTGCGAGCAGCGCAGCGCCTGCGGCCCCGTCCTCCCCGGCGCCATGAAGAAAGGGGCCGCAGGCCCCTTGGGATAAACAGGCATGCCGGGCCGCAGTGCGTGCGGCCCCACCGCCATCAGTCCGCCTGCTTGCGCAGGAAAGCCGGGATTTCCAGGTCGTCCATGCCGCCCGAAGACAGCGCGTCCACGCGGGCAGCGGCCTGCGTGCGGTTGGTGCGCCAGACGCTGGGCACCGACATGCTGCCGTAGTCGGCCTGCGAGCTGCCGCCGCCGTGGCCGGTCTGGCCGGGAACCGCGCCCATGGCGTTGCCCATCACGCCCGCAGCGCCGGCCACGGGGATCTGGTAGGCCATGTTGTCGGTGCCGGTGCGCAGGCCGCCCTGCACCACCGAGATCGGCTGGCGGCGGGCATTGTGGCGCGACAGGCCGGTGGCGACCACGGTCACGCGGATTTCGTCACCCAGGGTGTCGTCGTAGGCCGCGCCGAAGATCACGTGGGCATCCTTGGAGGCATAGGCGTTGATGGTGTTCATCGCCAGGCGCGACTCGGACAGCTTCAAGCTGCCTTTGCTGGCCGTGACCAGCACCAGCACGCCCTTGGCGCCCGAAAGGTCGATGCCTTCGAGCAGCGGGCAGGCGATGGCCTGCTCGGCCGCGATGCGCGCGCGGTCCGGGCCGCTGGCAGTGGCCGTGCCCATCATGGCCTTGCCGGGCTCGCCCATCACGGTGCGCACGTCTTCGAAGTCGACGTTCACCTGGCCGTACTCGTTGATGATCTCGGCAATGCCGCCCACAGCGTTCTTGAGCACATCGTTGGCGTGCGCGAAGGCTTCGTCCTGGGTGATGTCGTCGCCCAGCACTTCCAGCAGCTTTTCGTTGAGCACGACGATCAGCGAGTCGACGTTGGCTTCGAGTTCGGCCAGGCCGTTGTCGGCGTTGGCCATGCGGCGCCCGCCTTCCCAGTCGAAAGGCTTGGTGACAACGCCCACGGTGAGGATGCCCATCTCCTTGGCGATGCGGGCGATCACGGGCGCAGCACCCGTGCCCGTGCCGCCACCCATGCCGGCGGTGATGAACAGCATGTGCGCGCCGTCGATGGCAGCGCGGATGTCCTCCACGGCGGCTTCGGCTGCATCACGGCCCTTGTCGGGCTTGCTGCCCGCGCCCAGGCCGCTGGCGCCGAGCTGGATCACGCTGTGCGCGGAGCTGCGCGTGAGCGCCTGCGCATCGGTGTTGGCACAGACGAATTCCACGCCCTGCACGCTGCGGGCAATCATGTGTTCGACGGCGTTGCTGCCGCCGCCACCCACGCCGATCACCTTGATCTGCGTGCCCTGGTTGAATGTTTCGGCTTCGATCATTTCGATGGACATGTTGGAGCTCCTGGTTCTGTCTTCGTACGCAATTGCAAAATGGGGTTCGGTGTTGTCTGGTGGCGCGGGCGGCAAGGCGGTCCTGTGCATCGCCATCGCCCGCCGGGCATTCGGGGACCTGCGCGCGCAAATCGGTGGCAGTGGTTCATGGCCATCAGAAGTTCCCCACGATGAAGTCCTTGAACCGACCGAACGCCGTCTTCATGGAGCCGCTCTTTTGCGCCACCTTGAAGCCGCGCAGGCGTGCCAGGCGCGCCTCTTCAAGCAAGCCCATGACGGTGGAGGCACGCGGCTGGGCCACCATGTCCGACAGGGCGCTCGCATACTTGGGAATGCCGCGGCGCACAGGCTTGAGGAAGATGTCTTCCCCGAGTTCGATCATGCCCGGCATGACGGCGCTGCCGCCGGTGAGCACGATGCCCGAGGACAGCACTTCTTCGTAGCCCGACTCGCGGATCACCTGCTGCACCAGCGAGAAGATCTCTTCGACGCGCGGCTCGATCACGCCGGCCAGCGCCTGCTTGCTGAGCATGCGCGGGCTGCGGTCGCCCAGGCCGGGCACTTCCACCTGGCTCTCGGGGTCGGCCAGCAGTTGCTTGGCGTAGCCGCTCTCGACCTTGATGTCTTCGGCGTCCTTCGTTGGCGTGCGCAGCGCCATGGCGATGTCGCTGGTGATAAGGTCGCCGGCGATCGGGATCACCGCCGTGTGGCGGATGGCGCCCCCGGTGAAGATGGCCACGTCGGTCGTGCCCGCGCCGATGTCCACCACCACCACACCGAGTTCGCGCTCGTCGTCGGTCAGCACGGCCTGGCTCGACGCCAGCGGATTGAGCAGCAGTTGCTCGACCTCCAGCCCACAGCGGCGCACGCACTTGATGATGTTCTCGGCCGCGCTCTGGGCACCGGTCACGATGTGGATCTTGGCCTCCAGGCGGATGCCGCTCATGCCGATGGGCTCCTTCACGTCCTGCCCGTCGATCACGAACTCCTGGGGCTCCACCAGCAGCAGGCGCTGGTCGGACGAGATGTTGATGGCCTTGGCCGTCTCCACCACGCGCGCCACATCGGCCGAGGTGACTTCCTTGTCCTTGACGGCCACCATGCCGCTGGAATTGAGGCCGCGGATGTGGCTGCCGGTGATGCCGGTGTACACGCGCTGGATCTTGCAGTCGGCCATCAGCTCAGCCTCTTTCAGAGCCTGCTGGATGCTCTGCACCGTGGCGTCGATGTTGACCACCACGCCGCGCTTCAAGCCATTGCTCGGGGCCACGCCCAGGCCGGCGAGCTTGAGCTCGCCGCCGGGCAGGACTTCGGCAACCACGGCCATGATCTTCGCCGTGCCGATGTCCAGGCCGACCACCACGTCTTTGTATTCTCTTGCCATATTCAGTCACTGCCCTTCGTTGTTCCGCCCTGCCCGCTGCGCCGTATGTACCTTGCCTGCATGCTGCTACCTCCGTGTGGCGGCCGCTGCTGCCGCCTCCGGGCCCGTAGTGGTGGTCACACCCTTGAGCCGCAATGCATAGCCTCCCGCGTGCCGCAGGTCCGCCGACTCGAGCGCATCCACCCGGCGCTTGTACTGGGCCGCCACCTGGGTCAGCGTGCGTGCAAAGCGCTTGGCACGCGCCACCACCTCCGCTGGCGTGCCGCCCCCGAGTTCCACCACCGCCCCGGTGTCCAGCGTCGCGCGCCAGCCACCCCGGCCGGTGAGCGCCAGCTCCTCCACATCCATGCCCAGCGGTTCGAACACCGGCTGCATCAGGCCGTACATCTGCAGTACTTCGCCCGAGGTCCCGCTGGGGCCCTGCAGGCGCGGCAGGCCGTCCTGCTCCACGTCGTCCACGTTCGCCTCGAAAACCTCGCCCTGCGTGTTGACCATGGCCGATCCCGACTCGGGCCCCCAGTACGCCACGGCGTCGTGCTCTTCGAGCACCACATGCAGGCTGCCCGGAAACTCGCGCCGCACTGCGGCCTTGCGCACCCAGGGCACCTGCTCGAAGGCCTCGCGCGCCTTGCGCAGGTCCACCGTGAAGAAGTTGCCCACCAGGTGCGGCGCCACATTGGCGCGCAAGGTGACGGCGTTGTTGTGCACCAGCTCGCCCTGCACCACGATGCGCGCGATCGCAAAACCCGGATAGCGCAGCACCCACCAGGCGCCCGCCGCCAGCACGAGCAGGGCGCAGCCCACGAACAGGACCGATGCGGTCATGTTCATGAGCTTGACGTCCAGCGGTGCGGGCAGCGCGTTGGTGTTCATCAGGTCCCCAGGGTGCTGCCGACAGGCGTGTCCATGGTGGCGGTGGCCAGCACCCCCACGCACAGGTCTTCGTAGCTGATGCCCGACGCGCGCGCCGACATGGGCACGAGCGAATGCCCCGTCATGCCGGGCGAGGTGTTGATCTCCAGCAGGAAGGGCTGGCGGTCGCTGGCGCGGATCATGATGTCCGCACGCGCCCAGCCGCGGCAGCCCAGCGAGCGGAAAGCCGCCACCACCAGGCGCTGGATCTCCCGCTCCTCGGCCTCGGGCAGACCGCTCGGGCAGTGGTACTGCGTGACGTCGGTGAAGTATTTGTTCTGGTAGTCGTAGTTGCCCTCGGGCGCGACGATGCGGATCACTGGGAGCGCGTAGGCGCTGGCGCCCTCGCCCAGGATGGGGCAGGTGGTTTCCTCGCCTTCGATGAACTGCTCGCAAAGCACCTCGGGGTCGTAGCGCGAGGCCAGGGCGTAGGCCTGGGCACACTGCTCGGGCGAGGTGACCTTGGTCAGGCCGATGGTGGAGCCTTCGCGCGAGGGCTTGACGATCATCGGAGCCCCCAGGGCAGCCAGCGCGTCCGTGGTCTCGGCCACGCTGCCCACCAGGCGCCAGTCCGGCGTGGGCAGGCCCTCGGCGCGCCAGATGCGCTTGGTCATGATCTTGTCCACCGCGATGCTGGAGGCCATCACGCCCGGGCCGGTGTAGGGAATGCGCAGCAGCTCCAGTGCGCCCTGCACCGTGCCGTCCTCGCCATGGCGGCCGTGCAGTGCGATGAAGCAGCGTGCATAACCATCGCGGCGCAACTCGCCCAGCTCGTTTTGCGAGGGGTCGAAGGCATGGGCATCCACGCCGCGCGAGCGCAGCGCCTGCAGCACACCGGTGCCGGACATCAGCGACACCTCGCGCTCGGCGGACGCGCCGCCCATCAGCACGGCCACTTTGCCCAGAGCCTTCACATCCACGTTGGAACCCAGTTTCTTCGTCATCGTCATGTCGCGCTCCCCGCCAGCGCCTTGCTATCGGATTGGTTGTTGTTCTGCAGCATCTCCACTACCTTGGCCGGCACGGCCCCGATGGAGCCCGCGCCCATGCACATCACCACGTCGCCATTGCGCGCGTTGTCGGCAATGGCCTGGGGCAGCTCGGCCACGTCGTCCACGAAGACCGGCTCCACGCGTCCGGCCACGCGCAGGGCGCGTGCCAGCGAGCGGCCATCGGCGGCGACCACGGGCGCCTCGCCCGCGGCATAGACCTCGGTGAGCAGCACCGCATCGGCATTGCCGATGACCTTCACGAAATCCTCGAAGCAGTCGCGCGTGCGGCTGTAGCGGTGCGGCTGGAAGGCCAGCACCAGGCGCCGCCCTGGGAAGGCGCCACGCGCCGCGGCCAGCGTGGCCGCCATCTCCACCGGGTGGTGACCGTAGTCATCGATGACGGTGAAGCGGCCACCGTCCTTCGCCGGCAGTTCGCCATAGCTCTGGAAGCGCCGGCCCACGCCCTTGAAGCCGGCCAGCGCACGCTGCACGGCCTCATCGGGGATGTTCAGTTCCACCGCCACGGCGATGGCCGACAACGCATTGAGCACGTTGTGCTCGCCCGCAAGGTTGAGCACGATCTCCAGGTCCGGCAGCGTGACGCCGTTGCGCCGCTGCACGGTGAAGCGCATCTGCCCACCCTCTGCGCGCACATTGACGGCGCGCACCTGGGCGTCTTCGGAAAAGCCATAGCTCGTGATCGGGCAGGTCACGCTCTGCAGGATGTCGCGCACGGCCGGGCTGTCCACGCACAGGATGGCGGTGCCGTAGAAGGGCATGCGGTGCAGGAAATCGACGAAGGCCCCCTTGAGCCGACCGAAGTCGTGCCCGTAGGTCTCCATGTGGTCGGCGTCGATATTCGTCACCACCGCCATCACGGGCAACAGGTTCAGGAACGAGGCGTCGGACTCGTCGGCCTCGACCACGATGTAGTCGCCGCTGCCCAGCTTGGCATTGGCGCCGGCGCTGTTCAGGCGCCCGCCGATCACAAAGGTCGGGTCCAGCCCCGCCTCGGCCAGCACGCTGGTCACCAGGCTGGTGGTGGTGGTCTTGCCGTGCGTGCCGGCAATGGCGATGCCCTGCTTCAGGCGCATCAGCTCGGCCAGCATCAGGGCACGGGGCACCACGGGGATGCGCTTGTCGCGTGCGGCCAGCACCTCGGGGTTGTCGGCCGTGACGGCGGTGGAAGTAACCACCGCATCGGCGCCATCGATGTGCGCGGCCGCATGGCCCAGGCAGGTCTTGATACCCAGGCCCTGCAGGCGGCGCAAGGTGGCGCTGTCGGCCAGGTCCGAGCCGGAAATGCGGTAGCCGAGGTTGAACAGCACCTCGGCGATGCCGCTCATGCCGGCGCCTCCGAGGCCCACGAAATGGATGTGGCGAATGGCGTGCTTCATGGTGTTGCAAGCTCCTCGCAGGCAGTCACCACTTCATGGGTGGCGTTGATTTTTTGCATCTTCTTGGCTTCTGTGGCCCGGCGCAGCAGCTCCGGGCGCTCTGTGTTGCTCAGCACCGCGGCCAGGCCCTGGGCCGTGAGCTCGCGCTGCGGCACCAGCCAGCCGCCCCCGGCGTCCACGAGGAAGCGTGCGTTGGTGGTCTGGTGGTCGTCCACCGCCGAGGGGAAAGGCACGAACAGGGCGGCAGCGCCCACGGCAGCGATTTCGGTCACGGTGCTCGCGCCCGCGCGGCAGACGATGAGGTCGGCCTGCGCAAACGCGGTGGCGGTGTCGTCGATGAAGGGGGTCAGCTCGGCTTCGACCCCGGCGGCGGCATAGTTGGCGCGCAGCGTGTCGATCTGGGTGGCTCCGCTCTGGTGCAGCACCACGGGGCGCTGGGCGGCGGGAATCAGGGCCAGGGCCTGGGGCACGATCTCGTTGAGTGCGCGTGCGCCCAGGCTGCCCCCCACCACCAGCAGGCGCAGCGGTCCGCTGCGGCCGGCAAAGCGTTCGGCCGGATCCGGCTGGCGCGTGAACGGTGCGCGCAACGGGTTGCCCACCCACTGGCCCTTCTTGAACGCGCTGGGGAAGGCGGTGAACACCCGGTCGGCCACGCCCGCCAGCACCTTGTTGGCCATGCCCGCCACCGAGTTCTGCTCATGCAGCACCAGCGGCTTGCCCCACAGCACGCCCATCATGCCGCCTGGGAAGGTGATGTAGCCGCCCAGGCCCACCACCACGTCGGGCTTGACGCGGCGCACCACCTGCAGCGCCTGCCAGAAGGCGCGCAAGAGGCGCAGCGGCAGCAGGGCCAGCGTGATCGGGCCCTTGCCACGCACGCCTGAAAAATCGATGGTCTCCAGCGCAAAGCCCTGCGGTGGCACGATGCGCGACTCCATGCTGCCGGGCGCGCCCAGCCAGTGCACGCGCCAGCCGCGTGCGCGCAGTTCCTCGGCCACGGCCAGGCCGGGGAAGATATGGCCGCCGGTGCCACCGGCCATGATGAGGGCGGTCTTAGGTGCCGTCATACCCAGCCGCGCCTCATCATCAGACGCTGCGCGTCTGGCATTGCTTGCGCAACGCAGTGCTTGTTTTGACGCAACAAACACCTCATACGCGGCCTGCGCGCATGACCGGGCGCTGCGCACCCGGCATTGCTTACGCAATGCGGTGCATTGTTTTGAATCAACAAGCACCTCATACGCGGCCTCCGCGCATGAGGTGCTTGTTTTCATAATCCACCCGCAGCACCACCGCGATCGCCACCAGGTTCATCAGGATGGCCGAGCCCCCGAAGCTCATGAGCGGCAGCGTGAGCCCCTTGGTGGGCAGGGCCCCCAGGTTCACGCCCATGTTGATGAAGGCCTGGAAGCCCAGCCAGATCGCCACGCCCTGGGCCACCAGACCCGCGAACACACGGTCGAGCGCAATCGCCTGGCGGCCTATGTGCATGATGCGGCGCGTCATCCACAGGAACAGCACGATCAGCACGAGCACGCCCATGAGGCCAAACTCCTCGCCGATCACGGCCAGCAGGAAGTCGGTGTGCGCCTCGGGCAGCCAATGGAGCTTTTCCACGCTGCCGCCCAGGCCCACGCCGAAGATCTCGCCGCGGCCGATGGCGATCAGCGAGTGCGACAGTTGGTAGCCCTTGCCCAGCGCATGCTGCTCGCTGAACGGATCGAGGTAGGCGAACACGCGCTCGCGGCGCCAGGGCGAGCTGGCGATCATCAGCGCGAAGGCGCCCACCAGCACGCCCGCGATCAGGAAGAACATGCGGGCGTTGACGCCTCCCAGGAACAGGATGCCCATGGCGATCACGGCCACCACCATGAAGGCGCCCATATCGGGCTCGGCCAGCAGCAGCACGCCGACGATGGCCACGGCAGCGCCCATGGGCAGCACGGCGCGGAAGAAGCGCTCCTTGACCTCCATCTTGCGCACCATGTAGTCGGCGGCATAGATGAGCACGGCGAACTTGGCGATTTCGGAGGGCTGAAAGCCCACCGGCCCGATGGACAGCCAGCGGCGCGCGCCATTGACCACCTTGCCCACGCCCGGGATCAGCACCGCCATCAGCAGCAGCAGCGCCGCCACGAAGAGCCAGGGCGCCGCGCGCTCCCAGAGCTTCATGGGCACCTGGAAGGCCAGCAGCGCCGCGACGAAGCCCACCACCAGGTACATCATGTGCCGAGTGAGGAAATGGGTGGGTGCGTAGTTGGCGAAGCGCGGGTTGTCCGGCATGGCGATGGAGGCCGAATACACCATCACCAGGCCCCAGGCCAGCAGGCCTACCACCACCCACAGCAGGGCCTGGTCGAAGCCCAGCACGCTGGCGGGCGTGGTGGTGGACTGGCGGTACTCGGTGCCGCCGACGCGCACCGGCAGCCCCTCGCCGGCCTTGCCGGTGAGGCGGCCGAGCCAGCCGGCCAGGCGCTGCTGCAGGCCCACGGGGGCGCTGGCGCTGGTTGCAGCCATCACATGCCCTCCAGGGATTGGCCGGCGTCCTGCGCCATGGTCAGCACGGTGTCGCAGAACACACGCGCGCGGTGTTCGTAGCCGGTGAACATGTCGAAGCTGGCGCAGGCAGGCGACATCAGCACCGCGTCGCCCGCGTGTGCACGCTCGCGCGCCTGGTGCACGGCCTCGGGCAGCGTGACCGCATCGAGCAACGCAACCCCGCTGTCCTGCAGCGCAGCGCGGATCAGCGGCGCATCGCGCCCGATCAGCACCACGGCGCGCGCATAGCGCGCCACCGGCGTGGCCAGGGGTGCAAAGTCCTGCCCCTTGCCATCGCCGCCCAGGATCAGCACGATGCGCCGGTCGGCCCCCAGGCCGTTGAGGGCGGCCACGGTGGCGCCCACGTTGGTGCCCTTGCTGTCGTCGAAATACTCCACGCCGTCGATCAAGGCCACGGGCTCCACACGGTGCGGCTCGCCCCGGTACTCGCGCAGGCCGAACAGCATGGCCGACAGCGTGCAGCCGGCCGACGACGCCAGGGCCAGTGCCGCCAGCGCGTTGGAGGCGTTGTGGCGCCCGCGGATGCGCAGCGCGTCGGCTGGCATCAGGCGCTGGATGTGCAGGTCTTCTTCATCCACCACGGCAACCGGCGCGGCCTCGCCCGTTGCTGCGGCCACCGCACGTCGACGGGTGCTGCGCTTGCGGGTTTCGTCGGCTTCGTGCGCGCGCACCAGCCAGGGAATGCTGCCCACGGTCTCGATACCGAAATCCCCGGGGCGCCGGGGCATGTCGATGCCGAAGCTCAGGTGCTCCCGCAGGGGCACTTTCACGGGCTGCTTGCTGCGCGCGCTCGGGGCGGGCTTGCCGGAGGCCAGCTGTGCCGCCTGGGCCGTGGCGGCAGAGGCCGTGCCGAGCATGTCCATGACCGTGGTGTCGTCGCGGTTGAGCACCATCAGGGCCGTGTCGCCGAAGATGCGCGCCTTGGCCGCCGCGTAGGCGCCGATGTCGCCATGCCAGTCCAGGTGGTCCTGGGTGATGTTGAGCACCGTGGCGGCCGTGGGCTCGAAGCCGGTGGCGCCATCGAGCTGGAAGCTGGAGAGCTCCAGCACCCAGACCTCGGGCAGGGTATCGGCGTCGATGTGCCCGGCCAGGGTATCGAGCAGTGTGGGGCCGATGTTGCCGGCCACGGCCACGCTCTTGCCGGCACGCTCCACCAGTTGCCCGGTGAGCGAGGTGACGGTGGTCTTGCCGTTGGTTCCGGTGATGGCCAGCACGGCTGGTGCGTAGCCGTGCGAAGCGCGAAGGTACTGCAGCGCCGCCGCGTACAGCCCGAGCTCGCCACCCGTGGCCAGGCCGATGGCTTGCGCCGCCGCCCACACCGGCGCGATGGTGGCGGGGCTCAGACCAGGGGAACGGTAGACCGCGTGCACGCCGGCACCGCCTTCGACCAGGCTGGCGTCGAACGGTCCGGACACGAAACGCACGCCGGGCAGTTCGTGCCGCAGCACCGCCAACTGGGGCGGGGCCTCGCGCGTGTCCGCCACGGTGACGGTGGCACCGCAGCGCACGCACCAGCGCGCCATGGCCAGGCCGGAGGCGCCCAGGCCCAGCACCAGGAAGTGCTTGCCTTCATAGGGCAGCATGCCCTCGCCCGGGCGGCCCTGGGGCTGCGCCGCCTCGGCCTCGCCATTCGGGTCGTCCACCGGTGCGGCCAGCAGCGGCGAGGGCTCAGGCGTATCGGGGGCGTTCACCTCGGCAAAGATCTGCGCCACGAAGTCCGCGGCGGCCTTGGCGGCAGAGATGGCAGGGGCCACATAGCCATCGGAGGGCGCAGACGGGGTTGCAGCCGTGGGCGCTCCCTGAACGGGATTCTCAAGCACAGGATCAGCCGCCGCGTCTGCCTCGGCGTTCTGTGGCGCCTGTGCAGCCGTCACGTCCCCGGCAGGGAGCTCGCTGTCCACGGGATCGAGCGCCTTGGTTTGCTGCGCCATGGGCTCTGCCGCCTCGGCATCCTCTGCGGGCGGGGTGTGCACGGCCTCGGGCACGCGCACCCTCTCCTCACCGGCCATCTCGGGCAGGTGCTCGCCGGCCAGGGGGCCGTTGGCTTGGGGATCGTGGGGCGTGGTCGTCATGATCAGCGCAGCTTGAGCGTGGACAGCCCGATCAGGCACAGCAGCATGGTGATGATCCAGAAGCGCACGACCACCTGGGTCTCCTTCCAGCCGCTCTTCTCGAAGTGGTGGTGCAAGGGGGCCATCTTGAGCAGGCGGCGGCCTTCGCCATAGCGCTTCTTGGTGTATTTGAACCAGGTCACCTGCAGCATCACCGACAGGGCTTCGACCACGAAGATGCCGCCCATGATGGCCAGCACGATCTCCTGGCGCACGATGACCGCGATGGTGCCCAGCGCAGCGCCCAAGGCCAGCGCGCCCACGTCGCCCATGAACACCTGGGCGGGATGGGCGTTGAACCACAGGAAGGCCAGGCCGGCCCCGGCCATGGCGGCGCAGAAAATCAGCAGCTCACCGGCCCCCGGGATGTTGGGGAAGAACAGGTACTTGGAATAAACCGAGCTGCCGGTGACATAGGCGAACACCCCCAGGGCCGAGCCCACCATCACCACCGGCATGATGGCCAGGCCGTCCAGGCCGTCGGTCAGGTTCACGGCGTTGCTGGACCCCACGATGACCAGGTAGGTCATGACCACGAAGCCGAGCACGCCCAGCGGGTAGCTCACTTCCTTGAAGAAAGGCAGCTGCAGGCCGGCCTTTGGCGGCAGGTCGAGCGCGAAGCCCGACTGCACCCAGGTCATGAACAGCTCGAAGACCTTGGCGTTGGAGCTCTCCGAAATGCTGAACACCAGGTAGACCGCCGCAATCAGGCCGATGACGGACTGCCAGAAGTACTTCTCGCGGGAGCGCATGCCCTCGGGGTCCTTGTTGACCACCTTGCGCCAGTCGTCGACCCAGCCGATGGCACCAAAGCCCAGCGTGACGATGAGCACGATCCACACGAAGCGGTTGGACAGGTCGAACCACAGCAGCGTGGAGATCGCGATCGACAGCAGGATCAGCACGCCGCCCATGGTCGGTGTGCCGCTCTTGGACAGGTGCGACTGCATGGCGTAGCCGCGGATGGGCTGGCCGATCTTGAGCGAGGTGAGCACGCGGATCACCTTGGGGCCGGCGAGCAGGCCGATGAGCAGCGCGGTGAGCGCCGCCATCACCGCGCGGAAGGTGAGGTACTGGAACACGCGGAAGAAGCCGAGCTCGGGCGACAGCCCCTGCAGCCATTGCGACAGGATCAGCAGCATGCGGCACCTCCTTGCAAGAGGCGCCGGCCCTGGCAGGCACTCGTCGTTTCAGTGGATTGCGTCATGGCTTCCCTCGGACTTTCCTTGTTGTTCTTGTTGTGTTGCTGCTTGCGGGGCTGTGGCGGCCGCAATGGCCTCCACCACCCGCTCCATCTTCATGAAGCGCGAACCCTTGACGAGCACGCTGCCCACAGTGGGCAGTGCGGCGCAGACTGCGGACTGCAGTTGCTCCATGCTCTCGAAATGCGTGGCGGCGCCATGGGCGCGCGCCGTGTGTGCGGACAATGTGCCCAGCGCGTACAGCATGGCGATGCCTGCGGTGCGTGCCTGGGCGCCTGCCTCGGTGTGGAACTGCGGACCCTGCTCCCCGACTTCGCCGATGTCGCCCACCACCAGCAGGTGGGGGCCAGGCAGCGCGGCCAGCACCTGGATGGCCGCCTGCAGCGAATCGGGGTTGGAGTTGTAGGTATCGTCCACCACGGTGACCTCGCGCCCGGCATGCTGCACGCTGAAGGCGCGCGAACGGCCCTTGACGGGCGTGAAGGCATCGAGCCCCCGCGCGATGGCGGCCAGCGGCGCGCCGGCAGCCAGCGCGCAGGCCGTGGCGGCCAGGGCATTCGTGACGTTGTGGCGGCCAGCGATCTGCAGGCGGCATTCCAGAGCGCCACCAGGCGTTTGCACCTGCACGGACCAGGCGCCCTGCGTCCATTGCGCCGAAGTGCATGCCACCTCGCCGCCATCGCCGAAAGTCAGGCAGCGGCGCCCGCCTGCGAGTTCGCGCCACAGGAGGGTGAAGGCATCACCGGCCGGGAACACGGCCACGCCATCGGCGGGCAGCGCCGCGAACACGGAGCCGTTCTCGCGTGCCACGGCCTCCACGGTGTGCATGAACTCCATGTGCTCGCGCTGGGCATTGTTCACCAGCGCCACCGTAGGCTGGACCATGGCGGCCAGCACGGCGATCTCGCCGGGGTGGTTCATGCCCATCTCGATCACGGCGGCGCGGTGTGGCTCGCGCAGGCGCAGCAGCATCAGCGGCACGCCGATGTCGTTGTTGAAATTGCCTTGCGTGGCAAAGGCGGCGTCGCCCTGCCAGGCGCGCAGGATCGAGGCGATCATCTGCGTCACCGTGGTCTTGCCATTGCTGCCGGTCACGCCGATCAGCGGCAGGCACAACTGTGCGCGCCAGCCTGTGGCCAGGGCACCCAGCGCGGCCAGGCTGTCGGAGACCTCGATGCCGGGCAGGCCGGTGGTCTCCAGGCCGCCATGGGCCACGGCAGCAGCCGCACCGCCAACGCGGGCCTGGTCCAGGAAGGCATTGGCATCGAAACGCTCGCCCTTGAGCGCCACGAACAGGTCGCCCGACTGCAGTGTGCGGGTATCGGTGTGCACGCGTTGCACGGCCGTATCGCCGTCGCCCACCAGGCGCGCCGCCGGGACGCGCTGCTGGATGAGGGCGTGCGCCTGGCGCAGGTTCATCATCATCGTCATGCCCATGTGCGGGCTCCTCGGGCCTGCAGCGCAGCTTGCGCGTGGGCCATGTCGGAGAACGGCAGGCGCACGCCGGCCGTCTCCTGGGTGTCTTCGTGCCCCTTGCCGGCGATCAACACCACGTCCAGCGCATCGGCCTGGCCGATGGCGGCGGCAATGGCGGCGGCGCGGTCGGGCTCGGGCTGTACCGAAGCGCCCGCAATCGTGCCTTGCAGGATCTGGTGGATGATCACGGCGGGGTCTTCGCTGCGCGGGTTGTCGCTGGTCACGAGCACGCGGTCGGCCTGCTGCTGCGCCACGGCGCCCATCAGCGGGCGTTTGCCGGCATCGCGGTCGCCGCCGCAGCCGAACACGCACCACAAGCGGCCACCGCGCTCGGCCGCCAGCGGGCGCAGGGCGCGCAGCGCCTTGTCCAGGGCATCGGGCGTGTGGGCATAGTCCACGGCCACCAGCGGCTGGCCTGGCGCCACCAGGCGCTGCATGCGGCCCGGCACGGGCTGCAGGCGGCTGCAGGCATCGACCGCATCGGCCAATAGCACGCCCAGGCTGCGCAGCGTGGCCAGCACGCCCAGCAAGTTCAGGATGTTGTACTGGCCGATCACCTGGGTTTGCAGCACGTGCTGCTCGGCGCCTTCGACCACGGTGAAGCGCAGGCCCTGTTCGCCCAGCGTAGCATCGGTGGCGCGCAGGCGCGCATCGGCATCGAGCGCAACGCTCCAAAGGTCCAGGCCCGAAGCTGCCAGCTCGCCATGCAACTGGGCGCCGGCTGGATCGTCCACATTGATGACGGCGGCCTTCAGTTCCTCCCAGCCGAACAGCTCGCGCTTGGCCAGCCAGTAGTCGGCCATGCTGCCGTGGTAGTCCAGGTGGTCCTGCGTGAAGTTGGTGAATACCGCTACACGGATGCGCGTGCCGTCCAGGCGCCGCTCGGCAATGCCGATGGAAGAGGCCTCGATGGCGCAGGCGGAAAGGCCCTCGTCCGCGAACTGTGCGAAGGCGCGCTGCAGGCGCACCGGGTCGGGCGTGGTCATGCCGGTGTAGGTGAGCGCGGGTGGGCGGCCCATGCCCAGGGTGCCGACGATGGCGCAGCCTTTACCGCTGCCTTCACCGGCCAGCAGGTTCAGGGCATCGGCCAGCCACCAGGCGGAGCTGGTCTTGCCGTTGGTGCCGGTCACGGCCAGCACGTCGAGCCGGTCCGTGGGGTGACCGAACCATTCGGCCGCAATCAGGCCCGTGGCCGCCTTGAGGCCCGGCAGCGCCGCGATGTGTTCACCTTCGAAGGCGAAAACCTCCACCCCCGCCTGCTCCACCAGGCATGCCGTGGCACCGCGCACCAGGGCGTCGGCCACATGGGCGCGCCCATCGGTGGCTGCGCCGGGCCAGGCGATGAAACCGTCGCCCGGCGCCACCTGCCGGCTGTCGGTCTGCAGCGTGCCGGTGATGCGGCTGCGCAGCCACTGCACGGCATCGCGCGGGGAGTTCAGCATCGGGGTCACAGGGACTCCTCCACCGGATTGGCCACGATCTGGGGCTTGACGGCCATGTCGGGCTGCACGCCCATCATGCGCAGGGTCTGCTGCACCACCTCGCTGAACACGGGCGCCGCCACGGCACCGCCGTAGAAAACGCCGTTGCTGGGCTCGTCGATCATCACCGCCACGATGATGCGTGGCTTGTCGATGGGCGCCATGCCGGTGAACCAGGCGCGGTACTTGCCCGATGCGTAGTTCTTGCCCACCTGCTTGCGCGCCGTGCCGGACTTGCCGCCCACCGAATAGCCCAGGGTCTGGGCCTTCTGGCCGGTGCCACCCGGGCCGGCCGCCATCTGCAGCATCTTGCGCACCTGGTCGGCCGTGCGTTCGGAGAACACGGGCACACCGATGGCGGGCTCATCGGTCTTGAACATGGTGGCCGGGATCACGCGGCCGCCATTGGCGAACACGGTGTACGAACGCGCCATCTGGAACAGGCTGGCCGACAGGCCATAGCCGTAGGACATGGTGGCCTGCTCCACCGGGCGCCAGGTCTTGTAAGGGCGAAGCTTGCCGCTGACCACACCGGGAAAGCCGATCTGCGGCTTCTGCCCGAAGCCGGCCGCCGAGAAGGTCTCCCACATCTCGCGCGCCGGCATCTGCATGGCGATCTTGGTGGTGCCCACGTTGCTCGACTTCTGGATCACGCCTTCGACCGTGAGCAGGCCGTAGTTGTGCGTGTCCGAGATCGTGGAGCCGGTGATCGTGATGCGACCGGGATTGGTGTCCACCGGTGTCTCGGGGCGCACACGCCCGCTCTCCAGCGCCAGGCCGATGGTGAAGGGCTTCATGGTCGAGCCGGGCTCGAACACGTCGGTCAGTGCGCGGTTGCGCAACTGCTCGCCGGTCAGGTTCTGGCGCTTGTCGGGCACATAGCTCGGGTAGTTGGCCAGGGCCAGCAGCTCACCGGTGTGCGCATCGAGCACCACCACGCTGCCGGCCTTGGCCTTGTGCGCCGTGACCTGGTCGCGCAGCTTCTGGTAGGCGAAGAACTGCACCTTGCTGTCGATGGACAGCTGCATGTCGCGCCCGTCCACGGGCGGCACGGTCTCTCCCACGCCTTCGACCACGCGGCCCAGGCGGTCCTTGATGACGCGACGCGAGCCCGCCTTGCCGGCCAGCTCCTTGTTGAAGGCCAGCTCCATGCCCTCCTGGCCGTGGTCTTCCACGTTGGTGAAACCCACCACGTGGGCCGCAGCCTCGCCCTCGGGGTACTGGCGCTTGTATTCCTTGCGCTGGTAGATGCCCTTGATGCCCAGGGCCGCGATCTGCTGGCCCACGTCCCAGTCGAGCTGGCGCTTGATCCAGACAAAGGTCTTGTCCTCATCGGCCAGCTTGGCGTTGAGCTCGGACAGCGGCATTTCCAGCAGCTTGGCCAGTTGCTTCATCTTGGCCTTGACCTCGGGCTGGTCCTGCTCCACGTCTTCCGGGATGGCCCAGATGCTGGCGGCCGGCACGCTGGAGGCCAGGATCAGGCCATTGCGGTCCAATATCTTGCCGCGGTTGGCCGGCATCTCCAGGGTGCGCGCAAAGCGCACCTCGCCCTGGCGCTGGAAGAACGCGTTGCCGAACACCTGCACATAGGCCGCCCGCGCGCCCAGGCCCAGAAAGCCGAGCGCGATCATGGCCACGATGAACTTGCTGCGCCAGACCGGCGTCTTGCTGGCCAGCAGCGGGCTGGAGGTGTACAGGACGCTGCGGCTCATGGCTGCGCCCCCGAGGCCGCAGCCGGTGCGGCCGAAGGCGAGGTCGCGGCCACGGCAGTCACGCCGGCCGGATCGGACACATACTGGGTGATGGCCGGGGTGGCCGTGCGCATCTGCAGCTGTGCACGCGCGAGTTTTTCCACGCGCAACGGCGTGGCCTGGGCACGCTTTTCCACCTGCAGGCGCTGGTGTTCGGTCTCGAGCCGGCGCGCCTCGGCCGTGGCCCGGTCGAGCTCGGTGAACAGGCGGCGCGACTGGTACTGGGTGTGCACCAGGAACAGCGCACTCGCCAGTACCGCCAGCAGCAGCACCAGGTTCAACCGCGTCATGCAGGCACCTCCGTGCGCTCGGCCACGCGCATGATGGCACTGCGCGCACGCGGGTTGGCGGCCACTTCAGTTGCTCCGGGCTTGATGCGGTCCAGCGCCACGAGCTTCATGGCCTTGGGCGCGGCAAAGGGCGCTCGCCGGTCGTAGACCTCCTTGGAGTGCTGGGCAATGAACTGCTTGACGATGCGGTCTTCGAGCGAATGGAAGCTGATGACCGCCAGGCGGCCACCCGGCTGCAGCACCGAGAGGCTGGCCTCTAGCGCCTGTTGCAGCTCTTCAAGCTCGGCGTTGATGAAAATCCGAAGAGCCTGAAATGTGCGCGTTGCAGGGTTCTGGCCCGGCTCGCGGGTCTTGACCGCGCCAGCCACGAGACTGGCCAGTTCACCGGTGGTTGCAAGAGGGCCCCGCTCTTGGCGCCACGCAACAATCGCCTTTGCAATGGGGCCAGCAAACCGTTCTTCACCGTAGTCACGTATCACCTCCGCAATCTGTTGAACCTCGGCAGTTGCCAACCACTGGGCCACGCTTTCGCCGCGCGTGGTGTCCATGCGCATGTCCAGCGGACCATCGAAACGGAAACTGAAACCCCGCTCGGGGCTGTCGATCTGGGGCGAGCTCACCCCGAGGTCCATCAGCACCCCCGCTGCACTGCCCGCAGGCAGTTCGCCGAGGTGGCGAAATCCTTCGTGCCGAATGGAAAAACGCGCATCGTGGATGCGCGTTGCTTCGGCGATGGCTTCGGGGTCCTTGTCGAATGCCACAAGGCGCCCCTGTGGCCCCAGCCTGAGCAGGATGCGCCGCGAATGCCCGCCGCGCCCGAAGGTGGCGTCCACGAAGGTGCCGGACGGCTCGGGGCCCGCGCCGCCCAGCAGCGCGTCCACCGCTTCTTCGAGCAGGACGGTCGTGTGTTGCAAAGCTTCGGTCACCGCGCGCCCTTAGAAAGAGAAGTCCTTGAAGACGTCCGGCATCTCGCCCTGCATGGCCTTGGCCTCCTGCTCGTCGTAGGTGGCTTTGTCCCACAGCTCGAAGTGGTTGCCCATGCCCAGCAGCATGGTCTCGCGCGAAATGCCGGCGGCTTCGCGCAGCTCGGGGGCGACCAGCACGCGGCCCGTGCCGTCCATCTCCACATCCTGGGCGTTGCCCAGGAAGATGCGCTTCCACCACTGGGCGGACATGGGCAGTTCGGCAATGCGCTCGCGGAACTTCTCCCACTCGGGACGCGGGAACACCATGAGGCAGCCGTGGGGGTGCTTGGTGATGGTGAGTTGCCCGCCTGCCGTAGCCGCCAGGACGTCACGATGCCGGGTCGGCACGGAAAGCCGACCCTTCGCATCGAGACTGAGCGACGAGGCACCTTGGAACACGGACGATTTCCCACTCGGTTGGAATCCACTCGCGCCCTGAATTCAGGCTTCGAGGGCACTTTTCACCACTTAATTGCACTTTTTTGCACTGTAGCAGGAAAAGCACACCGAGCAAGGGGGTGCACAACAAACTTTTGCAATGAAATCAAGGACTTAGGCGTGACTTCAAACAGTCCGTACAAGCAAAAGTCCTTGAGAGATAACCACTTAGCGCGGGCTATGCAAGTGATACCTCAAAGGCGCGATCCAAGGTCACAGGATGTAGCGCGAGAGGTCCTCGTTCCGGCTCAGGGATTGCAGACGCGCATCGACATAGGCTGCATCGATCACCACGGTCTGGCCCGATAGCCGTGCTGCATCGAAGCTGACCTCGTCAAGCAGCCGTTCCATCACCGTGGACAGGCGGCGCGCGCCGATGTTCTCGGTGCGCTCATTGACCTCGAAGGCGATGTGCGCCAGGCGCGTGATGCCCTCGGGCGCGAACTCCAGGGTCACCCCCTCGGTCGCCAGCAGCGCCTGGTACTGCTTGACCAGGGAGGCGTGCGTCTGCACCAGGATGGCCTCGAAATCCTGCACCGACAGCGAACCCAGTTCCACCCGGATCGGGAACCGCCCCTGCAGCTCGGGAATCAGGTCGCTGGGCTTGGCCAGGTGGAAGGCGCCCGAGGCGATGAACAGGATGTGGTCGGTCTTGACCATGCCGTACTTGGTGGACACGGTGGTGCCCTCCACCAGCGGCAGCAGGTCGCGCTGCACGCCCTGGCGCGAGATTTCGGCGCCGCCGCTTTCCTGGCGTGCCGCGACCTTGTCGATCTCGTCGATGAAGACGATGCCGTTCTGCTCGGCATTGGCGATGGCGCGGGTCTTGATCTCTTCCTCGTTGACGAGCTTCGCCGCTTCTTCCTCGATGAGCAGCTTGAGCGCCTCGGCAATCTTGAGCTTGCGCGTGCGCCGCTTGTCCTGGCCCATCTGGCTGAACATGCCGCGCAGTTGCTCGGTCATCTCCTCCATACCCGAGGGACCCATGATCTCCAGCGCCGGCCGGCTTTCGGCCACGTCGATCTCGATTTCCTTGTCGTCGAGCGCGCCCTCGCGCAGCTTCTTGCGGAACACCTGGCGCGCGGTGCTATCAGCAGCAGGGGGCTCACTGCCGGCGGCCGAGCGGGCCACAGGAATCAACACATCCAGGATGCGCTCTTCGGCCGCATCTTCGGCACGCGTACGCACCTTGCGGGTTTCGGCATCGCGCGTCTGCTTCACCGCGATCTCAGCCAGGTCGCGGATGATGGAATCCACGTCCTTGCCCACATAGCCCACCTCGGTGAACTTGGTGGCCTCGACCTTGATGAACGGGGCATCGGCAAGGCGCGCCAGGCGCCGCGCGATCTCGGTCTTGCCCACGCCCGTGGGGCCGATCATGAGGATGTTCTTGGGCGTGATCTCGTGGCGCAGCGTGCCCTGGACCTGCTGGCGGCGCCAGCGGTTGCGCAGCGCGATGGCCACGGCGCGCTTGGCGCCGGCCTGGCCGACGATGTGGTGGTCGAGTTCGGAGACGATTTCTTGGGGGGTCATGGACGACATGGGGATCCGCCTGGTAGCAAGGGAGGGACCGGCCGCCGCAGCACACTGCGGCCGGCGCCATGAAAAGGACGACCCGGAGCCGTTGCGCCGGGCCGGGCACTCAGAGTGTTTCGATGGTGTGGTGCATGTTCGTGTAGATGCACAGCTCACCCGCGATTTCGAGGGATTTCTTGACGATCTCCTGCGCCGGCAGATCGGTGTGATTGAGCAATGCCTTGGCGGCCGAGTGGGCGTAGGCTCCGCCCGAACCGATAGCCACGATGCCCTGCTCGGGCTCCAGCACGTCGCCATTGCCGGTGATGATCAGCGAGGCCTCCAGGTCGGCCACGGCCAGCATGGCTTCGAGGCGGCGCAGCACGCGGTCGGTGCGCCAGTCCTTGGTCAGCTCGATGGCTGCACGCACCAGATGGCCCTGGTGCTTGTCCAGCTTGGACTCGAAGCGCTCGAACAAGGTGAAGGCATCGGCCGTGGCCCCGGCAAAGCCGGCCAGCACCTTGCCATGGTGCAGCTTGCGCACCTTGCGGGCCGAACCCTTGACGACGATATTGCCCAGGGTGACCTGGCCATCGCCGCCGATGGCGACCTGCACGCCGGCAGGGGTCTGGCGGCGCACGCTCAGGATGGTGGTGCCGTGAAACACCGGGTTGTTTTCAGAGGAGTCCATAGCTGCCGCAGATGGGGTCGCCGAGCCTGCTTTCAAGTCAACACGGAGTCCAGGCCACCGCATACGCCCCTTGAAACTGGCGCTGTCTGAGGCCAGCGCTCCTGCGCAAGGGCCGCCCCGCCGTGCTGGGGGTGTCCCCCTCCCGAGTCGTGCAGCGAGTCGAGAGAGAGGGAAGGCGCGAAGCGACTCAGGGGGTGCTTAGTTCTTGCGGGGCAGGACCCAGGCGTGCTCGTTGATGCCGATCACGTTGAAGAAGATGGCCACCAGGCGCTGCAGGTTGTGGAAATGCACTTCGCGGCCCTGGCCCTGCTGCTCTGCCGCCCAGTTGAGGACTGAGCCGGCTGCGGCAAAGTCGACGCGGATCAGCCTGTCGCAGGACACCACGAGCGGCACCCCGGGGCGCATCAGCGCCTGCAGGGGCTCCAGCAGTGGTGTGGCATCGCCATCGATGTGGCCGCTGAGCGATGCCGCAGGTGTGGCATCGGGTGCAGCGGGAGCGGACGCGTCCAGGCCGAAATCCGAGGCCAGCATGTCGCGTTCGGCGGGCGTCGCCGCCTGGCTGCTGCTGGCCGCCGTGGCATCGTCCGAATAGCCCATCTTGGGCGCAATCCAGGAGGGTGGAGAGACTTCGTAGGTCACGCAGTAGTCGAGCGCCACCAGCTCGAACTCGTCCGGCCGGCCCATCAGGCGCAGCGCGGCCATGCGCAGGCGCCACCACTCGGGACCCGACGCCCGGTCGCCCGACTGGGTCATGATCTCCATCAGCGTGGTGAGCCGGTCCACACCCGAGAACACGAACTGGCCCGGCCGGTCGGCCCACTTGGTGAACAGATCGGCCAGCAAGGGCACTGCGGCATCGTCGATGCCCGAGATGCGTGTCCAGGCCAGGCTCCAAGGCGAGGCCGAGCGCTCGATCGAGGCCTGCAGCGCGGCCACGGAAGAGACGGTCAGGCGGGCCGGCGCGTTCCAGCTGAAGTCACGGCGGGCCGCACCCGCCTTGGGCTCCTGTTCCTGCACCAGGCCGAGCTGCTCGGGCATGGAGAACCACAGGGGGGCCGAGCGGCTGAAGCCGGCGGCAAAGTCGATGGCCAGGGTGTCGAAGCGGTCATGCTGTCCCGTAGCGCGGTACAGGTCGAACAGCGTCATCCAGATTTCCAGCTGCTGCGCCGGGTCGTCCTGCTGGTGCTGTGCGAGCACGTCGAGCAAGCCGGACTCCGCCCCTGCGTGATCGCCGTTGGCGAAGCGGATGGCGGCTTCTTCGAGGTCGGGTTCGTGCACGAATTCCTCCGGTTCGGATGCGGTTTCGGGCGTTGGTGGTGTGGTGCTCGGCTCAAACGAGGCCAGTTCGGTGGCCTGTTGCAGCGGCTCTCCCCGCATGGTCGCATCGGTGCCGCCAAACTGGCCGATCGCCATGCTGTCGTCATCAAAAAGAGGCTTGACCGCCGCCGGAGCCGCACTGATGGGCGCCGCCAGGCTGACGGGTGCCGTGGGGGCGAAGGCGCGTGCAGCGGCTTCGTCCTCGCCGCGGAAATCCGCCGGCTGGGTGGGAGCGTCGCCATTGGCCTTGCTCTTCCACCACTGCTGCGACATCTGCGCCTCGATCTCGTCGATCTTCTTGAGCGTCACGGCGCGCTCGTCGGGCGAGGCCATGCTGCTCTGGAAGAACGAAGGGCGTGCGGTGGGATCCTCGGTGCGTTGGCCTTGCAGCACTTCGCGCTGGCGCAGCTTGCGCAACTGATCGAACTCGCGGCGCCGCACGAAATCGTTGCGGCGCTTGCGCTCGATCATCTCCTTGAGCATCTGCTTGCTGTACTGGCTCTCCCGGTCGTCCTGGAGCGAGTCGAGCTCGGTCCAGTTCGTCGTCGGGTTGCGCACAAACCGCACCATCTTGGACAGCAGGCCGCCGGGCGTGGTTTCTTCCTTGCTCATGGGATAGGCGAGAGAGGGGTCGTGCGCAAAGTGCTCAGGCAAGAAGGACTTCAGTCCCCAAACATTTTCTGTTTGAGTTCGCGGCGCTGCTGCGCCTCAAGCGACAGCGTGGCCGTGGGACGGGCGATCAGGCGGCCGACACCGATGGGCTCGCCGGTCTCGTCGCAGTAGCCGTAGTCGCCTGCATCGATGCGGGCGATGGACTGCTCGATCTTCTTGAGCAGCTTGCGCTCGCGGTCGCGCGTGCGCAGCTCCAGAGCGTGCTCTTCCTCGATGGTGGCGCGGTCGGCAGGGTCCGGCACCACCACGGTGTCTTCACGCAGGTGCTCGGTGGTCTCACCGGCACTGTTGTGGATGTCCTGCTTGAGCTGGACCAGCTTCAGGCGAAAGAACGCCATCTGCTTGTCGTTCATGTATTCGCTGTCAGGCATGGCCAGGACTTCCGCGTCGGTCAGTTCCTGGGCCGTCTTGGCTTTCCAGTTGTTGGCCAGCTTGGGGTCTTTTTTGGCAGCAGTGAAAGTGGGATGCACTTGCGCGGTCGTGGGCATGGTCTGTTGGTAGCTGGCTTTGGCAGCGGTGGAAGCCGTTGCCTGTGCCATGGATGGTACGGTCAATTGGGCCAATCGGGAAGAAGGCCGGGTCGTGCGCACGGGTACATGGGATCCCGCCTGCGGGTCAGGGGCGGGGGCGACGGGCACCGGGGCGGCTGTCACCTTGGGAGCAGCCTTGGCAGGAGCCTTTGCAGCAGCTTTGGCTGCCGCTGGGACGGCAGCGCTTTTACCCGCGCTCGGAGCTGCTTTCGCAGCCGCCTTGGATTTGCTGGTTTCGGCTTTCACTTCCTGGTCTCCTCGCAGTACGGGCGGACCCAGGCTGCGCTGGCAGCCAAGGGTGGATGGCAAGCCTTCCGGGGTTTTACCGGGGCGCGATTGTATCGACCTGGGCTGACGCAAACGAAAACGTTGCGGATACGACACATCTTGCCATCCATCTCGCCGAACTTCGAGAGAAATCAGGCCCGGGACATTCTTTGACAATCCGGCCCCGGGCCCGTCAGGCCAGGCTCTGTTCCAGGCCTTGCAGGAGAATGTCCTTGGGCAGGTCGATGCCGATGAAGACCATCTTGCTCAGGCGCTCCTCCCCCTCGGCCCACTGCGGCCCCAAATCACTGCCCATGAGCTGGTGCACGCCCTGGAAGATCACCTTGCGCTCGGTGCCCTTCATGTAGAGCACCCCCTTGTAGCGCAGCATGCGCGGCCCGTAGATATTCACGATGGCGCCCAGGAAGTCTTCGAGCTTGGCCGGATCGAAGGGGCGCGTGGAACGGAAGACGAAGCTCTTGACGTCGTCGTCATGGTGATGGTGGTGGCCGTGGCCGCCATGCTGGTGCGAGGGGTGGTCGCAGTGCTCGCCATGTTCATGGTCATGGTGGTCATGGCCATGGTCGTGGTGGTCGTGCCCGCCCTCTTCCTTGAGGAAGTCGGGGTCGATGTCGAGCTTGGCATTGAGGTTGAAGCCGCGCAGGTCCAGCACCTCCTTGAGCGGCACCTCTCCGAAATGCACCGCCTTGATGGGCGCGCGCGGGTTCATGTGCTTCAAGCGGTGGATCAGCGCGTCGGTCTCCTCGGCGCTCACCAGGTCGGTCTTGGACAGGAAGATCTGGTCGGCAAAGCCCACCTGGCGTCGCGCCTCCTGGCGGTCGTTGAGCTGCTGGGGCGCGTGCTTGGCATCCACCAGCGTGACGATGGAGTCGATCAGGTAGGTCTCGGCGATCTCCTCGTCCATGAAAAAGGTCTGCGCCACGGGGCCGGGGTCGGCCAGGCCCGTGGTCTCGATCACGATGCGGTCGAAGTCGAGCAGGCCTTTGCGCTTCTTGGCAGCCAGCAATTGCAGCGTCTCGCGCAGGTCTTCGCGGATGGTGCAGCAAATGCAGCCATTGCTCATCTGCACGATCTGCTCCTTGGACTCGGTCACCAGGATGTCGTTGTCGATGTTCTCCTCGCCGAACTCGTTTTCGATCACGGCGATCTTCTGACCATGGGCTTCGCTGAGCAGGCGCTTGAGCAGGGTGGTCTTGCCCGAACCCAGGAAGCCGGTGAGGATGGTGGCAGGAATGAGGGACATGGAAGGGCCTATGGTGGGCAGAATGGAAAAACGTGGGGGAGTTTAGCGGCGAAATCAAGGCTGCGCTGTGCGCGAGAAGTGCCCATGCACCCTCCGTTTTGCGGCAGAATCATTGTCATACATGGCTTCTAAGCTATGCATTCTGCAGCATACAAAGCGGATACTGATGTAAGTCTGTTGCGTTAGGATGGCTTGCAGACCGTCCCGTTCCGAAATTGTGCCGCTCCATGGATTACCGACTGGCCGCCACCTTGCTCGACAGCCTGGGCCTCGCCATGTGCGTCTTCGATGCGGATGACCGTTCCGTGCTGTGGAACACCTCCTTCCTGCGCTTCTTCCCGGAACACGATGGCCACCTGCATGCCGGTGAGCACTATGGCGACAACCTGCGCCGCTTTTACCGCGGGCGCCTGTCCCCCGAGGACATGGTGCACATCGACCGCTACATCGCCGACGGCATCCAGCGCAACCGCAACCAGACCCGGCCCTATGTCTTCCAGCACCGGGGCCGCTGGCTGCGGGTGTCGTCGCTGGCGCAACCGGACGGGCACCGCGTGCGGGTCTGGCTCAACCTGTCAACCGCCGAGGCCTGGCAGCACGACGAGCGGCCACCGGACGCGCTGATGCGCGACCTGCAATCACCCGACGCGATGCAGATGCTGGAAGACGTGGGAGACGGCGCGGTACTTCTGGATGCCCAGGAACGCATCCTCTATGCCAACGACCGCTTCATCACCATGTACGGCTTTGCCACCAAGGCCGCAGTGGCCGGCCGGACCTTTGCCGACCTGGTCCTGGACCTGTGGGACGAATCGGGCGTGCCGCGCGCGCAGGCCCGCAGCAACCAGGACCTCAGCGCGGCGCTGTTCGATGGCTCCGTGTTCGCGGGGGCTCCGTTCGAGGTGCCCCTGCCGGGGCAGCGCTGGATGCGGGTCACCATGAACCGCACCATGGGCGGGCAGACCTACGCCTTCCACTCCGACATCAGCCCCTCCAAGCGGCAGGAACTGCGCCTGCTGCAAGCCGAGCGCCACGCCCGGGAGCGCGAGCAGGAGCTGCGCATGCTGACCGACCAGTTGCGCGACGAAACGCACCACGACGCGCTCACCGGCCTGCACAACCGCCGTGCGCTGCAGGCACAGCTGCGGGACCTGGCCAGCAACCCGGGCACGCACGGCCTGCTGTTCATCGACCTCGATGGCTTCAAGTCCGTGAACGACATGGCAGGCCACGCCGCGGGAGACGAGGTGCTGCGCCAGGTGGCAGGACTGCTGCGCGGCTCGGTACGCACGGGCGATACCGTGGTGCGCCTGGGTGGCGACGAGTTCGTGGTCATGCTCGGCCACTGCGACGCCGCGCAGGCCCATGCCGTGGGCACCAAGGTGGTCCAGGCCGTGGGGACCCAGGAATTCAACGCCCATGGGCAGGGTTTTCGCATTGGCGCCAGCGTCGGCGTGCGCATCTTCAGCGGCACGCAGGACATGGAGGGCCTGCTGCGCGACGCGGACATTGCCTGCTATGCCGCCAAGCGCAATGGCCGCGCCCGGGTGGAGATACACCACCGCCCCGCGGACGCTGCCTCATGACTTGCGCATCACCACCAGTCCCTTGAGGTATTCGCCTTCGGGAAACTCCAGCGTCATCGGGTGGTCGGGAGCCCCCGCCAGGCGCTCGACGATGTAGCCATCCACCCCCGCATCGGCACCCGCCGAGGCCACGATCTTGTGGAACAGGTCGGCGCTGATGCCGCCCGAGCACGAGAAGGTGAACAGCACGCCGCCCGGGGTGAGCAACTGCAGTGCCAGGCGGTTGATGTCCTTGTAGGCGCGCGCGGCGCGTTCGGCATGCGCCGCGGTGGGCGCAAACTTGGGCGGGTCCAGGATGATGGCGTCGAAGCGCTGGCCTTCCTTCTGGAACTGGCGCAGCGAGGCATTCACGTCCGCATCGAGAAAACGCGCGCGGTTCACGTCGAAGCCATTGAGCGCCACGTGCGCCCGGGCCCGCTCCAGTGCCGGCCCCGAGGAGTCGATGGAGATCACCTGCCCGCCGCCCGGGCCGCCCGCCGCCTCGGCCGCGCGCATGCCCGCCAGCGCGGCCACGCTGAAGCCACCGGTGTAGCAAAAGCAGTTGAGCACATGCTGGAAGCCCAGGCGGCGCGCGTAATCGGCAAAGCGCTTGCGGCTGTCGCGCTGGTCCAGGTAGAAGCCGGTCTTGTGGCCTTCGGCGATGTTCAGCGTGAGCTGCCACTGGTGCTCATGGATGGTCAGTTCCACGGGCGGCGCCTCGGCGCCGGCCACCGGCCCGCCGCGCAGCCAGCCGGTGGCCGGCTCCAGGCCCTCCAGTGCGCGCACGCTGGCATCCGAGCGCTCGTAGAGCCGGGTCAGGCCGGTCTCGCGCAGCAGGGCATCGGCGATGACGCTCTTCCAGCGCTCGGTCCCAGCGCTGGTGAACTGCGCGACCAGGGTGTCGCCATAGCGGTCCACGATCAGGCCGGGCAGGCCATCGGACTCGCCATGCACCAGGCGCACCCCGTCGCTCTGCACGTCAAAACGTGCACGGGCAATGATGGCGCGTGCGCAGGCGGCAATGAAGAAGGGCGCATCGATGCGCTGCGCCTCGTCGAAGCTCCACACCCGGGCGCGGATGCGCGAGCTCGGGCTGAATGCGGCCCAGGCCAGGAACTGGCCCTCGTGCGATTCGACGCGCACCGTCTCGCCGCTGTCGCCACCGCCCTTGGCGATGGCCGACTCGAAGATCCAGGGGTGGCGGCGCAGGAGCGAGCGCTCCTTGCCAGGGCGAAGGCGAAGGGTTTTCATGACCCCGATTGTCGCGCCGTTGGCGCCGGCCTCTGGATTACAGCTTCTGGCCGAAGCGCTCGAAGCGCGGCATGAAGTAGCGGTCGGTGTCGGCCGATACCAGCACGCCCAGCGCCCGGCCGATCAGCAGGTGGCGCGGCACCAGGCCGATGTAGCGCGAATCGGCGCTGTTGTCCCGGTTGTCGCCCAGCACCAGGTACTCGCCTTCGGGCACAGTCACGGGAGCGAAACTGCTGCGCGCCGTCACGCCATGCAGCCACTGCACCCGCCGCTCGTGGCCCTGGATCTGCTCCGTCAGCCGGGTGGCATCGACAGTGCGGCCCAGGCCCACCGCCTCCTGCAGCGCCTGCGGCGTGCCGTAGCGGGCGGCCTCGCCGTTGATGATGAGCACTTCGTCGCGCATCTCCACCGTGTCGCCGGGCACGGCCACCAGGCGCTTGATGAGGCGCGTGCCGTCGAGCGGCGAAGAGAAGGTCACCACGTCGCCACGCTGCGGCTCGCCCAATTGGGCCAGCACCACGTCGGTGAGCGGAATCTTCACGTTGTAGGCCAGGCGGTTGACGAACACCACGTCGCCCTCGACCAGGTTGGGCCGCATCGATCCCGAGGGAATGGGGTTCCAGTCCGCCACCGCCGTGCGGAACAGGCCGAAGCACATCAACAGCACCAGAAATCCCTTGTTGGCCTTGATCCAGCGTCCCATTGCTCTGCTCCTCCTGTGGTTCCGGGGTCGGGGACAGCGCCATGGCGCTGCCGCCCCTTCGGAGTCAGCCAGCAGCCAAAGGTTCCCTTCCCCTCAGGTATTACCCGTGCGCATGTGCTGCCATACCGGTGCACAATGGACTCGGCAAGAATGTGTGTTCCGCCACCCCTTGGATGTGTGATGACGCAGCCCGCCGCGCCACCGCAGGCGCCTGCGGCCGCTGCCCCCGACCAAACCGATTGCATGGCAGAACTCCGCGCCCTATCGCTGCTGCCCGCGCGCGTGCAGCAATGGCTGACCCCCTACGAGGCGGATGAACCGTTGGCTGCGAGCTTTCGCGCCCAGCAGTTGCAGGCCATGCTGCGCCTGACCCCGCTGGCCATGGCCGTCAACCTCTTCAACGGGTGCTTCATCGCCTGGCGCCTGGCGACAGTACCGTCCTGGCTCTGGGCCTGGATGCTGGCCCTGCTGTTCGTGGCCGCACAGGGGCTGCGCGCCTGGCAGCGTGCGCGCCGGCGCCCTCCGCGCCTGCTGGCGTCGAAGAAGGCCATCCGGCGCGCAGCCCGGCATGCGGGCGCTCTGGGCCTGCTGTGGGGCGCCATACCGGCGGCACTCTTCGCTGCGGCGCCAGCTCCGGACCAGATGATGATCCTGGCGATCAGCTGCGGAATGATCTGCGCGGGCGGATTCGCACTGGTGACGGTGCCCGAGGCCGCCTTGAGCTATGTGCTGCTGCTTGCAGGGGGCTCGGCTGTGGGGCTGGCACGGGCGGCGGACCAGCCAGGCACGGTGACCCTGCTGGTGCTGCTGGTGACCTATGGCCTGGTGGTGATCGCATCGGTGCGCGTGATGGCGCGATCCTACGGTTCACGCCTGGCGGCCGAGGCCGATGCCGCCCACCAGCAGCAGATCGTGGGCCTGCTGCTGCGCGACTTCGAGGAGAACACCAGCGACTTCCTCTGGGAGGTTTCCAGCGAAGGCACGCTGCGCCATTCTTCCAATCGCCTGGACCAGGCCCTGCGCTACAGCCGCCAGGACGACCCCGAGCTGGGCCTGGTGGAGCTGATCGCCCGCACCCACCAGGGCGCCACCCATGGCGTGGACCCGGCCAGCCACCTGCAGGCGCTGCAGGTGGCCCTGCAGGGAGCGCAGCCGTTCCGCGACCTGCTGGTGCCGCTGGTGATCGGCGGCCAGTTGCGCTGGTGGGCGCTCACGGCCAAGCCGATCTGGCACCTGGACCACACGCGGCAGGACTGGCGCGGCGTGGGCGTGGACATCACCCACAAGAAGCATGCCGAGGACGAGATGCACCGCCTGGCGCATTTCGACGTGCTGACCGGGCTGGCCAACCGGCGCCACTTCCAGCACCGCCTGCAGCAGCATTGCGCGCTGGACGGCGCGGGTGCCGGTGCGGCGGCCCTGCTGTGCCTGGACATGGACAACTTCAAGCGCGTGAACGACGCCTACGGCCACGGCAATGGCGACCTGCTGCTCAAGACCGTGGCGCAGCGCATGGCCCAGCAGGTGCGCAGCCGCGACCTGGTGGCCCGGCTGGGCGGCGACGAGTTCGCCATCCTGCTCGACGGCGCCAGCACGCGCGCCGAGGTGCAGCTGTTCTGCGACCGCCTGGTGGGTGCCATCGAGCAGCCCTGCGACCTCTCGGGCCTGGCCATCACACCGCACCTGAGCATCGGCGTCGCCTTCCTGCCGCACGACGGCAGCCACGTGGACGCCCTGCTGCACCATGCCGACCTGGCGCTGTACGAGGCCAAGCAGCGCGGGCGCGGGCAGGTGCAGTTCTTTTCCATCGAGATGGACCAGCGCGCCCACCGGCGCATTGCGCTTGAGGACGGCCTGCGCACCGCCCTGGCCCAGGGCGAGCTGCAACTGGCCTTCCAACCCCAGTGGCATCTGGCCTCGGGCCGCATCGCGGGGCTGGAAGCCCTGTTGCGCTGGAACAGCGCGCGCTTTGGCAGCGTGTCGCCGGTGGAGTTCATCCCGGTGGCCGAGGAAGCGGGCCTGATCCGCGACATCGGCCTGTGGGTGCTTGAGCGTGCCTGCCAGGCCGCGCGCCAGCTGCCGGGCGACCTGGTGATGTCGGTCAACCTGTCGGTGTGCCAATTCGACGATGCGCTGCTGGCCGACAAGATCCTCGCCGTGGTGGAGCGCTGCGGCCTGCCCCCGGGGCGGCTGGAGCTGGAGATCACCGAGTCGGTGTTCCTGCAGGACACCGACGACGTAGTGGCCACGCTGCACCGGCTGCGCCATGCAGGGGTGCGCATCGCGCTGGACGACTTCGGCACCGGCTATTCCTCGCTGGCCTACCTGCGCAGCTTTCCGTTCGACCGGCTCAAGATCGACCGTTCCTTCATCGCCCCCATCGAGGGCAGCCCCGAGTCGGAGGCCATCGTGCATTCGGTGATCGAGCTGGCGCAGGCGCTGCACATGGAGACCACGGCCGAAGGCATCGAGACCGCCGAGCAGGCCCAGTTGCTGCAGAGCCTGGGCTGCGTGACGGGCCAGGGCTTCTACTTTGCCCGGCCGCTGGACCTGGCGGCGGTGACGGCCTTCATCGCCGCCCAGCCGGCGGCCATCTCCTGACCCCTCGCCTCATTCGGCGCCAGGCTTGCGGCGTGCCCTGGGGTGGGCGGCGTCGTACACCTTCGCCAGGTGCTGGAAGTCCAGGCGCGTATAGACCTGGGTGGTGGTGATGTTGGCGTGGCCGAGCAGTTCCTGCACGGCGCGCAGGTCGCCACTGGACTGCAGCAGGTGGCTGGCGAACGAGTGGCGCAGCATGTGCGGATGCACCGGCGTGCTCAGCCCGGCCATCTGGCTGCGCTGGCGCAGGCGCAGCCAGATGGACTGCGCCGTGAGCCGCGCGCCGCGCTGACCGACGAACAGCGCGGCATCCAGGCGCGCCGAGCCCGCGCCACCGAACGGGCTGGCGCGCAACGCCAGCCAGGCCTTGAGCGCCTCGGTGGCGGATTGGCCCACCGGCACACTGCGCCGCTTGCTGCCCTTGCCGAAGACATGGGCCTCGCCCGCCTGCAGGTCGATCCAACCACGGCCCTGGCGCGCGGTGTCGGCACTGGCCACGGCATCGAGCCCCGCGAGTTCGCCAACACGCAGGCCGCAGCCGTAGAGCAGCTCCACCATCGCGGCGTCGCGCGCTTCCAGCCAGGGGTCGGCGCCGGTGTTGTCGAATTCGGCCAGGCGCACGGCATCGTCCACGCCCAGGGCCTTGGGCAGGGGCTTGGGCGCCTTGGGGGCACGCACGTCCTGCACCGGGTTGTGCGGCACCAGGCCCTGGCGCCCGGCCCAGGTGAAAAAGCCGCGCCAGCCGGAGAGGATGAGCGCGATGCCGCGCCCGCTGCGCCCGCCGCTGTGCATCTGCGCGACGAAACGGCGGATGTGCGCCGTCTGCAATTGCAGCAGGGGCACGCCCACGCCGGCGGCGAACTGCGCGAGCTTTTCCAGGTCCAGCGTGTAGAGCGTGAGCGTGCGCCCCGCCAGGCGCTTTTCCACGCGCACATGTTCCAGGTAGCGCTGCACCAGTGGGTCCGGCGCCGGCGTGCCGGACTCAGGGAGGTCAGATGCGGCGGTGGTCACGAGAACTCGTCCGCCGGGCGGCTCAGCGCAGGCGCACCAGCGCCGAGCTGGCCAACTCGGCAATGCGCGAGAGAAAATCGGTGCCCATGGTGGCATCGAAGCGCTGCGGGTCGTGCGAGCCCAGCACCAGCAGGCCGAAGGCCGGCGTGGCGCTGTCGATCGCGCCCTGGCGCAGCGGCAGCAGGGCCAGCGACTGGGCCTGCACGCCGTCCGGCGCATCGAGCCAGCCAGCGGGCTCGAAGCCCAGGTTGGGGCCGCAGAAGGGCATGGTCAGCGACGAGGCGAAGGCCCGCGCGTCCTCGCTTGCGCCCTGGGCGAAATCGGCATCCACATAGGGGCCTGCCACATCCCAGACGCGCACGGTGGCCTGGGGCACGTCGAACAGGGTGCGGATGCCTTCCACCACCGCCTCGGGCAGGTCGAACGGCTCCTTGACCTGCAACAGCGCGCTTGTCCACTGGTGCACCTTGGCCGCAATGCCGGTGTTCTCGCCGCTGTTGCGCACCATGTCCATCACGCGGTGCTCCAGGCCCTTGATCTTCTCGCGCAGCATCTCTGCCTGGCGCTCCTGCAGGCTCACGGCGCGGGCGCCATGGGGGCTGGTGATCTGCACGCTGGCCAGCACCTCGGCATGGCGCTCGAAAAAGCCGGGCGTATTCTCCAGGAAGCGGGCGATGTCGTCTTCGGTGATGGGCGGAATATGGGTGCTGGGGTGGGTCATGCTGCGTCCGGAATGTCGATCTGGCCTTCGAATACGGTGGTGGCCGGGCCGGTCATGAAAAGGGAATCGGTGTCCTTGCCGCTCCAGGCAATGGTCAGGCGCCCGCCGTGCATGTCCACATGCACTTCGCTGTCGAGCAGTCCCAGGCGAATGCCGGCGGCCACGGCCGCGCAGGCGCCCGAGCCGCAGGCCAGGGTCTCGCCCGTGCCGCGCTCGAACACGCGCAGGCGCACATGGCCGCGGTTGACGATCTGCATGAAGCCGGCGTTCACGCGCTCCGGAAAACGCACGTGGCTCTCGATCAGCGGGCCCCAGGACAGCACCGGAGCGGTGTCCACGTTGTCCACCAGTTGCACCGCATGCGGATTGCCCATGGAGACCACGGCCACCGGCACGGTGACGGGGATGCCCTGCACGTCGAACGACAGCGGCCAGGTGCGGCCCTGTCCTTGCGCCGTGGCGGTGAGCGCCGTGGTGTCGAAGGGCACGTGCGGCTCGTCGAGCACGGGCACGCCCATGTCCACGGTGACACGGCCATCGGCATTGAGCTTTGGCGAAAGCACGCCGCTCAGGGTCTGCACGCGGATGGTGTCCTTGTCGGTCAGGCCCTTGTCGCGCACATAGCGCGCGAAGCAGCGCGAGCCATTGCCGCACTGGCCCACCTCACCGCCATCGGCGTTGTGGATCACATATTCGAAATCGATGCCTTCGGCCGGCGAGGGCCGCACGGTGAGGATCTGGTCGGCGCCCACGCCGAAGTGGCGGTCTGCCAGGTAGCGGTACTGGCCGGCCGTGAGGTTCAGCCGCGCACGGGTCTCGTCGAGCACGACGAAGTCGTTGCCCGCCCCCTGCATTTTGGTGAAGTGGATCTTCATGCCCGGATTATCGTCGGTGGCGGGGCCGCCTTGCCAGACGCCATGGCAATGACAATACCCCCATCCGGCACGGGGCGGCCAAGCCGTTTAGGCTTGGGCCCGTTTTTCTTTTCACAGAACGAACCAGGAGAACCCATGGCCGAACTTTCCGATTTCCCCATCACCCGCAAGTGGCCCGCCCAGCACCCGGACCTCATCCAGCTGTACTCGCTGCCCACGCCCAACGGCGTGAAGGCGTCCATCGCGCTGGAGGAACTGGGCCTGCCCTATGAGCCGCACCTGGTGAGCTTCGAGACCAACGACCAGACCTCGCCCGAATTCCTGTCGCTCAACCCCAACAACAAGATCCCTGCCATCCTGGACCCCAACGGCCCGGACGGCAAGCCGTTGGCGCTGTTCGAATCCGGCGCCATCCTGGTCTACCTGGCCAGCAAGACCGGCCAGTTGATGCCAGAGGACGCGGCGGGCCGCTACGAAACCCTGCAATGGGTGATGTGGCAGATGGGCGGTGTCGGCCCTATGTTCGGCCAGCTCGGCTTCTTCCACAAGTTCGCCGGCAAGGACTATGAGGACAAGCGCCCGCGCGACCGCTATGTGGCCGAATCCAAGCGCTTGCTTGGCGTGCTGGACCAGCGCCTGGCCGGCCGCCAGTGGATCATGGGCGACACCTACACCATTGCCGACATCGCCACCCTGCCCTGGGTGCGCAACCTGGTGGGCTTCTATGGCGCGGGCGAACTGGTGGAGTTCGACCAGTTCAAGGAAGTCCAGCGTGTGCTGAAGGCCTTCGTGGCCCGCCCTGCCGTGGACAAAGGCTTGAACATCCCCGCCCGGGGCTAAGCCATCCGCTCCTGGAGAAAGTCCAGGAAGCACGCAATGCGCGCGGCCAGTTGCGTGTTGCGGTAGTAGACCGCGTTGATGGGCTGGCGCACGTCCACCGTGTCGCGCGCCAGCACCTGCACCAAGCCGCCGCTCTCACGGTCGCCAGCGGTCATGAAGTCCGACAGGCACGCCAGCCCCACGCCTTGCAGTGCCAGCTGGCGCAGCGTTTCGCCGCTGGACGCGGTGATGCCGGGCGCGATGGGCCATTCGTCCCCATGCGCGCCGCGCAGCGGCCAGCGGTTGAGCAACTCGGGCTGGTTGAAGCCCAGCAGGGTATGGCCCGCCAGGTCGGCCACGCTTTTGGGCCTGCCCGCGCGCGCCAGGTAGCCGGGGCTGGCCAGCACGCGCAGGCGGCTGGTGCACAGCGGGCGCGCATGCAGGGTCGAGTCCTGCAGCCGGCCGATGCGGATAGCCACGTCCGTGCGCTGCTCCAGCAGGTCGATGTTCATCTCGTCCGTGTTGAGCTCCAGCGTGATCCCCGGATAGGCACTGCGGAACGCGGGCACCAGCGGCACCACGGCGTGCAGCATGAACGGGGTGGCCGCATTCACGCGCAGCCGGCCCGAGGGCTGCTGGCGCCGCGCTGCCATGCTCTCCTCGGCTTCGTCGATGGATGCAAGGATGGCGCGCGTGCGCAGCAAGAAAGCCTGCCCCTCCTCGGTCAGCTCGATGCGGCGCGTGGTGCGGCGCAGCAGGGTGGTGTCGAGCTTCTTCTCCAGCCGCGAGAGGGCCCGGCTGATACCCGAGACAGTCTGAGCCAGCTGGTCGGCGGCGGCTGTGATGGAGCCGCCATCGACCACAGAGACAAAGGCCTGCAACTCTTCGAGGGTGGTTTTCACGGGCTTCTCCGTCCTTGATTATTGATTCACAGTCAATTATCTATCGAACGTAACCATCTTTTTTTGCAAGACTGGAAAGCCCACACTCCTGCCCATTCCCACAGGAGTGTTCCCATGCCCATTGCCTTGCTCGCGCTGACGCTCAGCGCATTCGCCATCGGCACGACCGAGTTCGTGATCGTCGGCCTGCTGCCCACAGTGGCGGCCGACCTGTCCATCAGCATCCCCTCGGCGGGCCTGCTGGTGAGCCTGTATGCACTGGGAGTCGCCGTCGGCGCCCCGGTGCTCACCGCCCTGACCGGCAAGCTGCCGCGCAAGGCACTGCTGCTGTCGCTGATGGCCCTGTTCACCGCCGGCAACCTGCTCGCCTGGCAGGCGCCCAGCTACGAATCGCTGGTGGCCGCACGCATCCTCACCGGCCTGGCACACGGGGTGTTCTTCTCCATCGGCTCGACCATCGCCACCGGCCTGGTGCCCAAGGAGAAGGCCGCCAGCGCCATTGCCGTCATGTTCACCGGCCTCACCGTGGCCCTGGTCACGGGCGTGCCGCTGGGCACCTTCATCGGCCAGCACTTCGGCTGGCGCGAGACCTTTTTGGCCGTCTCGGCCCTGGGGGTGATCGCCTTCATCGGCAGCGCACTCTTCGGGCCGCGCAACATCGCCCACACGCCAACGGCCTCGCTGCTGCAGCAGGCCCGGGTGCTGGCCGAGCCGCGCCTGTTGCTGGTGTATGCCAAGACGGCCATCGGCTACAGCGGCAGCTTCATCCCCTTCACCTTCCTCGCGCCCATCCTCACCGACATCTCGGGCTTCAGCGCCGGCGCAGTGGGCTGGGTGATGCTGGTCTATGGCGTGTCGGTCGCCGTGGGCAACCTCTGGGGCGGTCGGCTGGCCGACCGGCTGGGCCCGATCCCTGCGCTGCGCATCGTGTTCGCACTGCTGGCCGCCGTGCTGCTGTTGTTGCAGTTCACCGCGCCGCACCCCTGGCTGGCGCTGGCGACCGTGCTGCTCTGGGGTGCAGTGGCCTTTGGCAACGTGCCGGGCTTGCAGGTCTATGTGGTCAAGCAGGCGGAGCGCTTCACGCCCCAGGCGGTGGACGTGGCCTCGGGCCTGAACATCGCCGCCTTCAACCTGGGCATTGCCGGCGCCGCCTGGGCCGGTGGCCTGATCGTGACACACCTGGGCCTCATGCACACGCCCTGGATCGGCGCCGTGGTGGTGCTGGGCTCCCTGGCACTGGCGCACTACAGCGGCGTGCTGGACCGCCGCGCCGGCATCCCGGTGCGGGCCGCAGGCCCGGTCCCTGTGGGCCACTGACCCTTTCCCCTTTTTCTTTCCACACACACGGAGACTTTCTTCATGCATTCCTCTTCCATTCGCGCCTTCGGACTGGGCACCTTCCGCCTGCAGGACCAGGTTGCCATCGGCTCGGTGCGCAACGCGCTCGACCTGGGCTACCGCCTCATCGACACCGCCCAGATCTACGGCAACGAGGCGGCCGTCGGCCAGGCCATCGCCGACAGCGGCGTGCCGCGCAGCGAGCTGTTCATCACCACCAAGGTCTGGACCGAGAACCTGGCTGCGGACAAGCTCATCCCCAGCCTCAAGGGCAGCCTCGCCCAGCTGCGCACCGAGCAGGTGGACCTGGCGCTGATCCACTGGCCCTCTCCGGGCGGCGCCGTGCCCGTGGCCGAGTACATGGGCGCCCTGGCCGAAGCCAAGGCTCAGGGCCTGGCCGCGCAGATCGGCGTCTCCAACTTCACCGTGGCGCTGATGCAGCAGGCCATTGCCGCTGTGGGCGCAAGCGCCATCGCCACCAACCAGATCGAACTGCACCCCTACCTGCAGAACCGCACCGTGGCCGACTTTGCCCGGAGCCAGGGCATCCACATCACCTCGTACATGACACTGGCCTACGGCAAGGTGCTGGGCGACCCTGTCATCGAAGCCATCGCCCGTGCCCATGGCGCCACCCCGGCGCAGGTGGCCCTGGCCTGGGCGCTGCAGCAGGGCTACGCGGTGATCCCCTCCTCCACCCGGCGCGCGAACCTCGCCAGCAACCTGAAAGCGCAGCAGTTGCACCTCCACGACGCCGAGATGGCGCAGATCGCTGCACTGGACCGTGGAGGCCGACTGGTAGACCCTGAAGGCCTGGCTCCCGCCTGGGACTGACCGCTCACCTCAGCCGGCCACCACACGCACGAAGGCCGGCACCACGCCCAGGTGGTCGTCGCGCCGCTGCAGCGCATGCACGTCGGCCCTGGGTGCCCTGGCGCCCAGGGGCTTGAACACCACGCGGGGCCCGAACAGCGCCCCCAGGGACGATGGCACCAGCGCCACGCCCAGCCCTGCAGCCACCAGGCTCAGGAGCGCCGCCAGCTCCACCGTGGTCTGCGCCACCCGGGGCGCAAAGCCGGCCTGCACGCAGCACTGCACCATGTGCTCGGCATGGGCCGACGAGTCGCGGCGCAGCATCACGAAGGTCTCGCTGCGCAGGTCTTTCAAGGCCAGCGCCTTGCGCGCGGCCAGCGCGTGGCCCGGTGGCAGGGCCGCCACCACGGGGTCGGGCCACAGCAGGGTGCTGGCCAACTGGTCGTCGTTGACCGCCGTGCGCGAGATGCCCACGTCGATGCGCTTGTCACGCAGCGCCGCCTGCTGCAGCGAGGGCTGCATCTCGTGCAGCACCACGTCCACGCCCGCATGGCTTTGCCGGTAACGCGCCAACGCTGCGGGAAATGGCCCCAGGAAATGCGAGCCCGAGAGCCCCACCTCGATGCGCCCCGCCTGCCCCTGGCCGATGGCCGCCACGCGATGGCGCGCCGTGTCCAGCCGCTCCAGTACCGCGCGCGCGTCGACCAGATAGGCCTGGCCGGCGAGTGTGAGCTCCACGCGCCGGCTGGTGCGCACAAACAACTGGGCGCCCAGCTCCTGCTCCAGCTGAGCGATCTGCAGGCTCAGCGGCGGCTGCGAGACATGCAGGCGCTGCGCGGCGCGCGTGAAACTCAGTTCTTCGGCCAGGGTGATGAAATAACGCAGGTGCCGCAGTTCCATTGATACTTTTCAAGTCTTGATCAAGACCAACAATATATTGGACCGAAGGTTCGCTTGTTTCGACAATACCCCTGACTACAACAACCAGGTGGAGACAAACATGACGATCAAGCACAGCCTTTTGGCTGCCACGCTGGCCCTGTCGGGCATGGCCTTGGCGCAGGACAACTACCCCAGCAAGGCCATCACGCTCACCGTTCCCAACCCGCCCGGCGGGGTGGTGGACACCTCGGCCCGGCTGCTCAACGAGCCCCTGGCGCGCGTGATCGGCCAGCCCGTGGTGATCGACAACAAGGCCGGCGGCAGCGGCAACGTGGCCTATGGCGCCGTGGCCCGCGCCAAGGCCGACGGCTACAACCTGCTGATCTCGTACTCGGCCTACCATGTGGGCAACCCGGCGCTGACCCCCAGCCTGCCCTGGGAGGCCAAAGACTTCGCCCCCGTGGCCCTGCTGACCGTGGCGACCAACGTGATCGCCGCCCACCCCTCGGTGCCGGGCAACAATCTCAAGGAATTCATCGCCTACCTCAAGGCCAACCCGGGCAAGGTCAACTACGCATCGCAGGGCAATGGCTCGCTCTCGCACATCGGCACCGAGATCTTCAAGCAGCAGAGCGGCACCTTCATGACCCACATCCCCTACCGCGGTTCGGGCCCGGCCGTGGCCGACGTGCTGGCGGGGCAGGTGCAGGTGTTCATCACCACGCCGCCGTCCGTGATGCAGCATGTGGTCAGCGGCAAGCTCAAGGCTTTTGCCGTGACCGGCAGCAAGCGCCACCCCGGCCTGCCCAACGTGCCCACGGTGGCCGAGGCCGGCATGCCGGACTTCAAGCTCGAAGCCTGGGTGGGCCTGTTCGCCCCGGCCGCCACGCCGCCCGCCGTGGTCAGCAAGCTCACCGCCGACGTGAAGAAGGCGCTGGAGATGCCCGAAACCCGCCAGCGCGCCGATGCCGCCGGGATCGAACTGCGCTACCTGCCGCCCGAGGCGTTGGGTGATCTGGTGAAGACCGAGACCGCCTACTGGGCCAAGACCATCAAGTCCGCCGGCATCAAGGCCGACTGACCGAACCCTCACCATCCTGACTGCCCCGAAGCCCGGCACCGCCGTGCCGGGTGGGGCCGCGCTTTGCCCATCCATTTCTGAAAGGCCCCCGCCATGCAACGCACCTACCGCATCGGGCAGATCGTGCCCAGCTCCAACACCACCATGGAGACCGAGATCCCCGCCATGCTGCGCGCGCGCGAGCAGATCCTGGCCGAGCGCTTCAGCTTCCACGCCAGCCGCATGCGCATGCAGAAGGTCACCAAGGAAGAACTGGCCGCCATGGACCGCGATTCCGACCGCTGCGCGCTGGAGCTCTCTGATGGAAGGATGGACGTGATGGGTTATGCCTGCCTGGTGGCCATCATGAGCATGGGCCTGGGCTACCACCGCACGTCCGAGAAGCGCCTGCATGAGGTCACCGTGGCCAATGGCAAGCCCGCGCCCGTGGTGTCGAGCGCCGGCGCCCTGGTCGAAGGGCTCAAGGCCATGGGTGCGAAGAAGGTCTCGGTGCTCACGCCCTACATGAAGCCACTGACCCAACTGGTGGTGGACTACATCGAGCACGAGGGCATTGCCGTGCACGACAGCCTGTCGCTGGAAATCGCCGACAACCTGGAGGTGGGCGCGCAGGACCCGGCGGCGCCCGCGCAGTTGGTGGAACGCCTGGACACCCGCGGGGTGGATGTGGTGGTGATCTCTGCCTGCGTGCAGATGCCTTCGCTGGCCTCGGTGCAGGTGGCGCAGGACCGGCTGGGCATTCCCGTCGTTTCGGCGGCCGCGTGCACCACATGGGCCATGCTCAAGCGCCTGGGGCTGGAAACCCGCGTGCCCCAGGCCGGGGCACTGCTGTCAGGAGCCTACTGAGCGCAGCCGGCAGGCGGCGGGGCAAAACCCGATAATGGGTCCATGCCCCGCCCAAGCCAACAACTCCATCCCCACCGCGAACCCGTCCCCACGCGCCTGGCCGCCACCGTGCTGCTGCTGCGCGATGCCGAAGGCGACGGCGCGCTGGAGATCCTGATGACGCGGCGCTCGCCCAACGCAAGCTTTGCGCCGGGGGCCTATGTCTTCCCCGGTGGAGGCATTGATGCACTGGACGCCCAGTCGCACCACGTGGCAGACCGCCGCCCGGCCCAAAGCGATCTGCACCTGACGCAGGCGGTCGCCGCCATCCGCGAGAGCTTCGAGGAGCTGGGCGTGCTGCTGGCGCGCCACGCCGATGGCCGCATGGCCGATGCCGCCGACATCGCAACCCTGGACCGCAGTGCGCCCTTTGCCGCGCAGTGCGAGGCCCGCGGCCTGCGCCTGGCGGCCGACAGCGTCTACCTGCTGGCCTACTGGACGGCCGACCGCGACCTGCCGCGCCGCTTCGAAGTGCCCTTCCTGGCCGCCCGCATGCCCCAGGGCCAGACGCCGGTGGCCGACGAAGCGGAGCAGTTCGAGCCCGTGTGGGTACGACCGACCGATGCGCTGGCGCGGCACGAGGCGGGCCAGTTCTTCATGATCTTCCCGACCATCCGCACGCTGCAGCGGCTGGCCAAGTTCAAGAACACCCAGGCCGTGCTCGACGCCCTGGCCAGCGAGCAACCGCTGTGGGTGAGCTGCCCGCGCGCCGGCCTGCTGGTCGGCAAGGAGGCGCGCTACATGGAAGACGAGATGCCCTTCGGCGAGCTGGCCCTGGTCTGCCCCGACGGCCAGATCGTGCACCCGCTGGACTGGCAGACCGACCATGCCGTGCCCTTGCTCAAAAACGTGCAGCGCCTCACGGCGCCCAACTCGGGCGTGATGACCGGCCCGGGCACCAACAGCTACCTGGTGGGCGACCCGACCACGGGCTTCATCGCCATCGACCCGGGCCCGGCCGACCCCGAGCACCTGGAGAAGCTCTGGCGCACCGCCGGCGGCGACATCCGTGCCATCGTCTGCACGCATTCGCACCCTGACCACTCGCCGGGGGCCGCTCCTCTGCAGGCCCTGTGCGTGCAGGCCGGCCGGCCGGCACCGCCCATCCTGGGCCTGCCCTCGGCGCCCACGGCGCGGGTTGCCAGCGCCTTCACGCCCGAACGCGAACTCGCCCACGGTGAAAGACTCGTGCTCTCGGCCAAGGTGGCCGATGCCGCCACCAATCACACCCTGCGGGTGATCCACACGCCCGGCCATGCCGCCAACCACCTGTGCCTGCTGCTGGAAGAAGACGGCCTGCTGTTCAGCGGCGACCACATCCTGAACGGCAGCACCACGGTGGTCGACCCGCCGGATGGCAACATGGCCGACTACCTAGATTCGCTGGATGCGCTGGATGCGGCCTGCGAGAAGCAGGGCGTGGGCTTCATCCTGCCAGCCCACGGCCATGTGCTGGGCGAGGCGCGCAGCGCCATCGCCCGCCTGAAGGCCCACCGCCTGGCGCGCGAGGCCAAGGTGCTGGCTGCCATGCAGGCCCTGCCCCAGGGCAGCATGGAGGATTGGGTGCGCCATGCCTACGACGATGTGCCGCCGCGCATGTGGCCGGTGGCCCAGCGCTCGCTGCTCGCCCATGTCGAACGTATCCGCGCAATGGAACCGGGGAATGAAAACACCCCACACTGAATGACTGAAAAAAACCCTGAAGCCGGCCATGTGCGCCTGGCCAAGCGCGTGGCCGAGCAGCTCAACTGCTCGCGCAGCACGGCCGAGCAATTCATCGAGGGCGGCTTCGTGAGCGTCGATGGCGCCATCGTCGAGGCCCCCGGCGCACGCGTGGCGCCGCGCCAGAGCGTGACCGTGGACCCGAATGCCAGCCTGCTGGAGTTGACGCCCGTGACCCTGCTGCTGCACAAGCCCGCAGGTTTCGAGGCCGGCCTGGGCGCACCCGGACAGGCCGGCGCCGCACACGGCAGCCGCAGCCAGGGGGCAGCGCCCGCACTGACGCTGCTGTCGTCCGCCTCGCACCTGCCCGAAGACGCCTCGGGCATCCGCGTGCTGCAGCGCCATTTCCGCCAGCTCGAATGCTTCACCCCCTTGCCCACCGAAGCCAGTGGCCTGGTGGTCTACACCCAGGACAAGCGCATTGCGCGCAAGCTGGCCGAGGACATCGAATCGCTGGAGCAGGAGTGCATCGTGGAGGTGGCCGGCGAGATCGCGGCCAATGGCCTGCAGCGCCTGTGCCATGGCCTGTCGTTCAACGGCCGGCCGCTGCCGCCCATCAAGGTGAGCTGGCAGAACGAGACCCGGCTGCGCTTTGCGCTCAAGGGCATTCGCCCCGGGCAGATCCCGGCCATGTGCGAAGCCGTGGGCCTGCGCGTGGTGGCCATCAAGCGCATCCGCATCGGCCGCGTGCCCCTGGCCAAGGTGCCCGAGGGCCAGTGGCGCTACCTGCAGCCCTGGGAGCGATTCTGAGCAGCACTGGCCAGCTATCAAAAGGTGAGCAATCACCGTTTCGAGGGATGGCGCGCCGCCACAAGCCGCTGATACACTGCCCGCCATAACAGGAGGGAGTCCATGGACCATCAGCAAACCGGGGCCGGTGCGGCGCCCGTTTCGACCTTCGCGGCGCAGGACATCGACGCGCATCCGCTCGAGTTCACCGGCAGCGGCGGCGAATACTTCCGCGTGTGGATCGTCAACGTGCTGCTGACCATCCTCACCCTGGGCTTCTATACCCCCTGGGCGCGGCGGCGTACCGCCCAGTACTTCTACGGCCACACGGTGGTGGCCGGCAGCCCGCTCGAATTCACGGCCCAGCAGGGCCGCATGGTCAAGGGCTTCATCATCCTGGTGATGATCAGCATCGCCTACCAGATCGCCGTCAACACCGGGCAGGACACGGCCGTCGGGGTCTTCCTGCTGGCGGGCGCCCTGCTGTCGCCCTTCATCTGGGGCAGCGCCATGCGCTTTCGCCTGGGCTCCACGCGCTGGCGCGGCCTGCGCCTGCAGTTCACTGCCCCCTGGCGCGAGGTCTACAAGGCCAGTTGGCCCGTGTTCGCGATCGCCCTGGTGTGGTTCGGCGTGTTCTTCGGCATCCAGTACTTGGCGCCCGAATCGGCCAGCGCCCTGCAGGAACTGGCGGACGAAAGCAGCGACGCCGACCTGCCCACCATGACGGCCGGCATCTGGGGCCTGCTGGCCATGGGCTTGCTGCTGTCGATCATGTGCGTCATCCGGCTCGAATACAACTACAAGAGCCTGCTGGTGCTGCGCACCCAGGTGGGTGCCGAAACCGGCCGCTGGAAGCCGGTGTACATGGATTTCATCAAGGTCTGGCTGGCCACGGTCGCCGTGTTCCTGCTGTTCGCGATCGGTGTCACCGTGGTGGTGGGCGTGCTGGCCGGCGGGACTGCGGCACTGTTCATCGACGATGCCAAGAACCGCTCGTTCGCCTTGATCATGGTGGCCATCGTGGTGGGCATATTCGGCGGTATCTTCATGCTGCTGCTGACCTCGGCGCCGGCACGCGCCTACCGCGAAGCGCGCATGTTCCAGCTGATGTGGGACAACATCGGCCTGAGCCAGGTGGCGCGCTTCAAGTGCGGGTTGCGTACGCGCAGCTTCGTGCTCCTGCGCATCAAGAACCTGTTCCTGACCCTGCTCACGCTGGGCCTGTACCGCCCGTTTGCGCGCGTGAGCGAGTACCGCATGAAGGCCGAGTCGGTCACCCTGCATGTCAAGGGCGGCGTGGACCAGGTGACAGGCGCCATGGTGCGCCAGCAGCAGCAAGGCGGCATCGGTGATGCCCTGGCCGACGCCGCAGGCCTGGACCTGATCGGCTGATGGGCACGGCAGCCCCTTCCGGGGAACTGGTTCCCGGGCGCTGGTTCGATGGCTTGAGCAGCCAGGCCAAGCCGGTGCTCGTGGGCCTGCAGCCCACACCCAAGGGCCCCTCGCTGGCGCTGCACCCGGTGTCCCAGCCCGGCGCGGCCCCCACCGTGTTCTCCTGGGGCCAGGTCGGCTGGCCCGAAGCCTGGAGTGAACGCCGCCCGCAGCAGCGCGTGGTGGTGGACCTGCGCGACCACGGCAGCCTGGAAATCGATGCCGTGGCCCAATGGCAAGCGGCCTTGGCCGCCGCGGGCGCACGCCCCAGCCTGGCAGAGCGCATGCAGAACCGCTGGCCCGTGCTGCTGGGGGTGACGGCCATCGCCGTCGTCGGGCTGAGTCTGTTCTACCGCTATGGCACGCCCTGGGCTGCCACGGAACTCACGCGCTTCGTTCCCGTTTCCTGGGAAACCAGCGTGGCCAGCAATGTGCTCACGCAGATGGACAAAGGCACGCTCAAGCCCAGCAAGCTGCCCAGGGAGCGCCAGCTTGAGCTGCAGGCGCGATTCAATGAATTGGTGCAGCAGATGCCCACGGGGCTGCAGCGCTATCAGGGCTACCGGCCCACCTACACCCTGTCGTTCCGTTCAGGGATGGGCGCCAACGCCTTTGCCCTGCCCGGTGGCACGGTGGTGATGACCGACGGCCTGGCCAAGGCGGCGGAGAAGCAAGGGCTCAGCGACGACGCCCTGATCGGCGTGCTGGCCCACGAGGTCGGCCATGTAGCCCAGCGCCACACCACGCGCATGATCGTGCAGCAGGGCGTGCTGCAGATGGGCATGGGTTTGGCGCTGGGTGACGTATCGGGCATCGTATCCACCGGCGCCTCGGTGCTCACCGGCCTGGCCTATAGCCGCAACCACGAGCGTGAGGCCGACTGCTTTGCCATCGCCCTCATGGGCCACGCCAAGCTGCCCACGGCGCCCATGGGCAAGCTGCTGCTGGCCATTGCGCAGGATGAGGACGCCGAAGAGAAGGCCGACAAGAAGAACAAAGCCGCCACCTCAGCCAAGGAGGGCGCGAGTGCCCCGACGGAGACCGCCGCGGCGAAGAAGGAACCGGAGACCATGGGCCCCGTGTGGTCCCTGCTGAGCAGCCACCCCGACACCGTGGAGCGCGCCAAGGAACTGGAGCAGGGGCATGCGATGCACTGCCCCAAGCCTGCCTGAAGCACTGGGATGGCCGGAAAGACCGGCCATGGAATTAAGTGTGAAGCGCGCCGATAAGCCGGATTCTGTGCGCCGCGGTTGCCCGCGGCGTGACCGCCATTACTCTGGGCCGGGTGTCGCCACGCCGGCTCGATGCTACCTACCCGCCAGCTCTGCGGAACCACATCAACGCTGGCCTACTTGGTATTGCTGCGCGTAGAGATTGCCCGTTTCACCTCGGGCGCGGAACGCGCCCGAGGTGGCTGTGGGCTTTCCCGGCTTGCGCCGGGAACCGTCTGGCTTGCGCCATCCGCAGCCAGCTTGCGCTGGCGGCCCACAGAACACCCCTGGTGGTCCCGTGTCCGAACTCGTCTCTGTTGCTCTGATCCTCACCTCGCGGTGGGCAGCCGTTAGCTGCTACGCTGTCCTGTGCAGTCCGGACGTTCCTCCAGTGCCTGGTTTCCCAGATTGCACCAGCGGCGGTCTGGCGCGCTTCACAGAGCGATTATCGTTCACCGCGGATGACCGACTCCCAATCCAGGCCAAACCGGGCCAGGTATTTGCGCAGGCGGTCGGCATCATTGACCACCGTGCGCTGCGCGCGCGAGGCCTGGAACAACTGCCGCCCCGCATCGGACAGGGTGCGCGCCTGCCGGCACACGCGCAGCACGGCGGCCAGTTGAAGCTGGTCGAACAGGTCCATGGCCTTGATCTGTGCCTCGTCGAGAAGCGTGTTCAGATCAATGGCATCCCCAACCGCACCACCTCCATCACGTGCGGCCTTTGCCGGTTGCCACAGCCACTGCAGGCGGGCGATCTCCGCCTCCACCAAAGGCAGGCCGATACGGCCACTGTCGGCCAGCGTGGCCAGGCGCGTGGCGCTGGCGGACAGGTCGCGGAAGTTGCCGCTCCACAGCGCATCGGGCGACTGGGCATAGCGCAGGTAGGCAGTGCGCGCCTCGGCCGAGAGGCGCACCGTGCGGCCCAGCTCCGTGCCGGTGCGCGCCAGCAGGTGGTCCAGGTTGGGTTCGATGTCCTCGGGCCGCTGGGCCAGGCCGGGCAGCTGGTAGCTCCAGAGGTTGATGCGCGCGTACAGGTCTTCGCGGAAGCGCCCGGCCGCCACTTCGGTGCGCAGGTCGCGGTTGGTGCCGGCGATCAGCTCGAAATCACTGGCCACCTCGCGGTCGCTGCCCATGGGGTAAAAGCGCTTTTCCTCCACCGCCTTGAGCAGCATGGCCTGCTCGTCCAGACCCAGCTCGCCGATCTCGTCGAGGAACAGCACGCCCTTGTGCGCCGTGCGCAGCAGACCCGCCCGGTCGGCCGCGGCCCCTGTGAAAGCGCCCTTCTTGTGGCCGAACAGGGTGGATGCGGCGCCATCGCCATGCAGGGTGGCGCAGTTGACCTCGACGAACTCGCCCTCCACCTGGTGGCGGGCCTTCTTGAGTTCGTACATGCGCCGCGCCAGGTGCGACTTGCCTGCTCCGGTGGGCCCGGTGAACAGGATGGGCGCACGCGAGCGCACCGCCACGCGCTCCACCTCGTCGATCAGCGCGTTGAAGCGCGCGTTGCGCGTGGCGATGCCGCTCTTGAGGAAGTCCACCGCATCGCGCTGCTCGGCGCCGAAGCGCTGGGCGATGACGTCGTAGCGCGACAGGTCCAGGTCGATCAGCGCATAGCTGCCCGCGTCGCCCATCTGCTGGCGCCTGGGCGGCGAGGTCTGCGCCAGCACACCCGGAATGCGCCGCGACTCCACCAGCAAAAACAGGCAGATCTGCGCCACGTGCGTGCCCGTGGTGATGTGGGTCCAGTACTCCTCGCGCTCGGTGTCGAAGCGGTAGGCCTGCGTCCAGTCGAAGAGCCTGGCATAGACCTCGCCGAAGTCCCAGGGGTCGGCGATCTCCATGGGCACCAGCCGCACCGTGGTCTCGGGCGATGCGGTGGCGATGTCGGTGCGCACCTGGTGCGCCAGCTCCTGGTGGGCGGGGGTGTACAGCAGCTCCATGCGGTGCACCACCATGTCCTCGTGCTGGACCAGCGAGACGGTGGGCCGCCACTTCTCCCACCGGCCCGCGCCCTTGCCGGAGTCGAGCTGGGTACCGATGAAACCGATGACCACCCTGTTTTTGTGCATCTCTAGCTAGCTACAAAAATAGCTTTTATTCTAGCAAACAAGAAACCATCAAGAAACCCAGCACTTACTCTTTTTAAAAAACCTATTTCAAATCAAATACTTGAAAAATTTTTGCGTTTCAGCAGATGGCTGGCACGCAATTCGCAGATACCAAGGCACTCGGCGCAAGCAGCGAACGCTCACAGGCCAGGGTTGGGGCAAATGCCCGCCCTGCCGGTGCCGGGAGTCCGGGGCTTTATTGCCTTTTGGATTCCCCGCATGCCGCACGCTGCGAGCGCCGGGTGACGGCAGGGCTGTGGAAGCCAGCCCGCAAGGGACTGCCGGGTTCGACTCCCGGCCTGCACCACTGGTAGCTCAGTCTGGTAGAGCACCCCTGCAAAGGGACTGTCGCAGGTTCGACTCCTGCCCATTCTTCCGGCCTTCGGGCCGGCTGTTGAAGAAACGGTCGAAAGACCACCCGCCGGACGCGGGGTGAAGGACAGAAGGGTTGCGCCGCAGCCCGAAAGCCATTGCCCCGTCAGCGGTGGCGGTTTGTGCCAGCACCCGGCACGGCCCGCGCCCGTAGCCAGCCCAGGCGAAAGCCCCCTCGGGGCCACCGCCACGGCGCACTGCAGGGCCCGGACCGCGCCCCCTGGGACCACTGCCCCGCTGTAACGGCCCCCATGCAATTCGATGCGGCAACCGCAAGACATTGAACAAGAAAGAACGAGGGTAGACACATGCTGAAGATCCAACGCACCACCGTCAAGAAGAACGAACGCGCCCTGCTGCTGCGCAACGGCGACTTCGACCGCGTCCTGCACAGCGGCACGCACTGGCTGTTTGCCGGCCTGGACCAACTGCGCGTGGAAAGCTTCGCGCTGGAACAACCTGCCTTCACCCACGCCCTGGCTGACTACCTGATGGCGCGCGAGCCCGAAGTGGTGGCTGCGGAATTCGTGCGCGTGGAGCTGGCCGAGAACGAAGTAGGCCTGCGCAGCGAGAACGGTGTGCTGGTGGAGATCCTGCCCCCTGGCACCCGCCGCCTGTACTGGAAGGGCCAGGCGGAGGTGTCCGTGCAGGTGATCGACCTGAACGCCGGACCCGAACTGCCCGCCGCCCTGGTGGCGCGCCTGACGCAGCCCCAGCTGCGCCACCGCACGGTAACCGGCCTGGCCGGCCTGCTGCAGGTGCAGGTGCCCGAGTCGTCCTGCGCGCTGCTGACGGTGGATGGCAAGGTGGAACGCCTGCTGCCCGCTGGCGCCTACGCCTTCTGGAAGTACGGCCGCACCGTGGCGGTGGAGCTGGTGGACCTGCGCCTGCAATCGGTGGAAGTCTCGGGCCAGGACATCATGACCCGCGACAAGGTGGGCCTGCGCATCAACCTGTGCGCGACCTTCCGCTACACCGACGTGCTGCGCGCCTGGAGCCAACTGCAAAAGCCTGCAGAACACCTGTACCGCGAGCTGCAGTTCGCGCTGCGCGCCGCCGTGGGCACCCGCACGCTCGATGAGCTGCTGGAGAACAAGACGGTGATCGACGAGGTGGTGAACGCCCACATGGCCGCCAAGCTTGCGCCCTACGGCATTGCGCTGGAGAGCGCCGGCGTGAAGGACATCGTGCTGCCTGGCGACATGAAGGCCATCCTGACCCAGGTGGTGCAGGCGGAGAAGCAGGCCCAGGCCAACGTGATCCGCCGCCGCGAGGAAACGGCCGCGACGCGCTCACTGCTCAACACCGCCAAGGTGATGGAGGACAACCCTGTCGCCCTGCGCATGAAGGAGCTGGAGACGCTGGAACGCGTGGCTGAGCGCATCGACAAGATCTCGGTGGTGGGCGGCCTGGACCAAGTGCTCAACGGCCTGGTGAAGCTGCGCTGAAGAAAGAGTCAAGAGGAACACGGGCGCGCTGGCACAGAAGGGAGCGCCACTGCCAAAAATGTTGTTATTGCCGGCAGGTCGGGTAACACCGAGTGCAGCGGGAGAGTCGGTGAACGGGCAAGGTTGAGGATGCAGGTGCTGGCTCCGATGACGGGTCTGCCACTGGCGCGCGTTTCCAACCGTTCACTGGGCCAGCGGAGTAAAGCACCCTGGTCGCTGCAAAGATGCGGGTTCGAATCCCGCCGCGTCCACCAGACAGATAGAAAAGAAGAAAGAAGAAAAGAGGAACACCATGAAACAGACCGCGCGCGCAAAGCGCCTGGCAAGGCAGGCTTCGTCGCCAGTGACACCCGAGTCCCTGGGACTCGATGCCACGCTGTACGCCGACGCCATCCGCTACCTCTTCGACCGGCCCGTCCCGGGCAAGAAGGAGCGCGAATGGTACTGGGACATGGACGGGCCCTGCTTCGAAGCCACTGCGCTGCAATGGACGCATATCCAGACCGTGCTGTTCGCCAACGCGGGCACCGACCTGGCGCCCTTCAACGACGAGCAGGTGGGCATGGGCCTGAATTGCGTGATGAGCACCAACGCCGGCGACATCCCGCTGCAGGTGCTAGACCCCTCGGTGCCGCTGGCGGATGCGGTGCGCATGCTGCAGGCCTTCCCCCGGCTGTGGAGCGACTGCATCGGCCCGCGCAGGGCCCGTGTGCACGAGGCCATCGGCACCAGCAGCGGCCGGCTGGGCTTTGTCTGCTACATGTGGTTCGACGTCTGGCCGACCTTCTGGAACGCCAGGCACATCCCCGAATGGCGGGACGCGATGTGGCAGCTGTTCTGCCAGATGCTGAAGGTGCCCTGCCGCGACGTGCAGGTCTCGGCGCTGCACGGCATCGGCCATGAGGGCCGCGCCCTGCTGCGCCCCAGCGAACTGCAGGAGCGGGTGGGGCAATTCATCTGCGGCGTTCCGGCACACGATGAGGAACTGAAGAACTATGCACACGCTGCGGCCCAGGGAATGGTGCAGTAGCAGCGCGCGATGAAGGACCGAACGGCGCGCGGAGCGCCACGGAGAAGATGATGACGACGAAAGTACCTGCAACCGCCACCGACACTGCCCTGCCCCCGGCCCTGCGCACGGCGGTGGACGCTGCCTACGCCGCGTTCCAGCACCACGAGGCCCCCAAGAGCACGCTGGACGTGTGCCTGGCCTGCTGCATGGACGAGGCGCTGGAGCGCGAGATGCGCCGCATGCCCCTGCGCCAGGTGACGACGCGCCACTTCTACGAATACAACAGCTCCGCCAAGAGCAGCGAGCAGCCGCCTGAAGAACTGCTGTACTTCCTGCCCCGCATGCTGGAGCTGCTGGCCCAGGGCGAGGAACTGCACCACTCGACCGAGCTGTACCTGGACCGCCTGGGCAACTGCCCGGCCGATGCCCTGTCGCCCAAGGAGCGTGCCGCCGTGGATGCTTTCGCACTGGCCTTCTTCAACGAAGGCCTGGGGCACACCGGACCCGAACCCAGCCCGTTCAATGGCGCCAACGCCTTCGATATCCTGCTGATGTTCCACAAGGGCGGCGTGAACTTGCAACCGCTGCTGGCGCACTGGCTGGACAACGAGCGCCCGAGCGCCGTGCTGCACTACACCGAGGCGAGCTACTGGGACTTCTGGGGAAAGCACGAGATCCAGAACGCCTTCGCCGAAGACCAGCCGGAATTCCGCGAGGCAATGAAAGCCTGGCTGCTCGACGACGCCAACCGCCAGCGCTTTGCCCAGAAGATCCTGGCGCTCGATAGCAGCGCCATGGAACGACCCGCCCACTGTACCTGCGGCAACTGCATGGGCCCGCGACAGATCCTGGAAGCAGTGTTCGACCTGGTCAGCGGATGAGGCCACGCAACGATAAGAACAAGGAATGGCAAACACCATGGAAACCCAAGCCAAGAAAGACATCAAGATCAAGCAGCCTCCGGTGCTGTTCAGCAAGACGCAGGCGGTCATCGGACAGCTCACGGCGTTGCTCGGCGGCCCGGTCATCAGCTACTGGAACAGCCCGCGCGGTTCGGTGTGCCACTCCGACGTGGTGGCCCTGTACGACATCCTGGGACAACTGGGCCAGCATGAGACGATCTACCTGTTCCTGAAGTCCGATGGCGGCAGCGGCCAGGTGTCGCTGCGCCTCGTGAACCTGCTGCGCCAGCACTGTCAGCGCCTGGTGGCGCTGGTTCCGCTGGAGTGTGCGTCGGCAGCAACGATGATCGCGCTGGGCGCGGACCGCATCCTGATGGGCCCGACGGCCTACCTCACGGCGGTGGACACCTCGCTCAACCATGCGCTGTCGCCGCTGGACCGGGACAACGACCGTGTCAGCGTGAGCCTCAACGAACTGCAGCGCGTGATTCGCCTGTGGCGTGAACAGCAGGGGGACACCATGGACAACGCCTACAAATCGTTGTTCCAGTACGTTCATCCGCTGGTGATCGGCGCAGTGGACCGCGCGGAGTCGCTGTCCATCATGCTGTGCCGCGAGCTGCTGAGTTACCACATCGACCGGGAAGAAACGGCAGAGCTGATCGCCACGACGCTCAACTCCAAGTACCCCTCCCACAGCTACCCCATCCTCATGGATGAGGCGGTGAAGATCGGACTCAAGGCAGAGCGCATGCCCGACGATGTCAATCGCTTGCTGCTGCAGCTCAACGGCTGCTACAGCGAGATGGGCCAGAAGGCGACGACGGACTTCAACGAGTTCCGCGCCCATGGCAACGAGATCGTCAACATCTGGGAAACCGTGGGTGCCCAGGTGTTCTACCAGCAGGACAAGGACTGGTTCTACCGCGCCGAAGAACGGCGGTGGATCACGATGAACGACAACAGCAGTTGGCGCCGCATCGACCGCCATGGCAACAAAATTCGCAAGACGGCCCTGCACGTGGCCTGAGCCCAAAGACAGAGAGAGTGAAGAAGGAAAGTAACATGCCAAAAGACAACTACATCCTCAAGCCCGTGGAAAACGGCGTCCCCATCAAGATGTGGACCCAGGGCGTGCCCGTGGAAGACGAGGCCCAGAAGCAACTGGAGAATGCGGCGCGCCTGCCCATCGTGTTCAAGCACGTGGCGGCCATGCCCGACGTGCACTACGGCATCGGTGCGACGGTGGGCTCGGTGATCCCGACCTTCAAGGCCATCATCCCGGCCGCCGTGGGCGTGGACATCGGCTGCGGCATGATGGCGTGCAAAACCACCCTGCATGCCAACGACCTGCCCGACAACCTGGGCCCGCTGCGCAGCGCGATCGAGAAAGCCGTGCCGCACGGCAGCAACCCGCGCCGCATGGGCCGCGACAAGGGCGCGTGGGAAACCCCGCCCGACGAGACCGATGTGGCCTGGGCCGCGCTCAAGGGCGAATTCGACGCGATCTGCGAGGACTACCCGCGCTTTCGCAACACCAACAACCACAAGCACCTGGGCACGCTGGGCACCGGCAACCACTTCATCGAGGTGTGCCTGGACGAGCAGGGTGGCGTGTGGTTCATGCTGCACTCGGGTTCGCGCGGCGTGGGCAATGCCATCGGCACGCACTTCATCGAGCTGGCCAAGAAGGACGCCGAGCTGCACCAACGCAACCTGCCCGACCAGGACCTGGCCTACTTCGAGGAAGGCGCCAAGTACTTCGGCGACTACGTGCGCGCAGTGGGCTGGGCGCAGAAGTTCGCGCGCGCCAACCGCGAGGTGATGATGCAGCGCGTGATCGCGGCCGCCCGCAAGGTGATCACCAAGCCGTTCGAGGCACATGTGGAGGCGGTGAACTGCCACCACAACTACGTGAGCCGCGAAACGCACTTCGGCGAGGACGTGCTCGTCACCCGCAAGGGTGCTGTGAGCGCCAAGGCCGGCGAGCTGGGCATCATCCCGGGCAGCATGGGCGCCAAGAGCTTCATCGTGCGCGGCAAGGGCAACCCCGAGAGCTTCATGAGCTGCAGCCACGGTGCGGGCCGCAAGATGAGCCGCACCAAGGCAAAGAAGATGTACACCATCGCCGACCAGATCGCCGCCACCGAGGGCGTGGAATGCCGCAAGGACGCCGACGTGATCGACGAGATCCCGATGGCCTACAAGGACATCGACGCCGTGATGGCCGCGCAGCAGGACCTGGTGGAGGTGGTCTATACGCTCAAGCAGGTGGTCTGCGTGAAGGGATAGGCCCCTTTGCACCTCCTCGGCAACCATTGAACGGAGCCGGCGCTGGCCAGACCAGCGCCGGCATCAGCACATGCACAAAGAACAACAACTGGAAGAATTCCTGCAATCGGCCCACCCCATCGATCCCGCCATGCGCGAGAAGATCATGGAGAACCTTTGCTCCATCGAAGCACAGCACCGGGTCACCATCCTTTTCGCCTGCGAGTCGGGCAGCCGGGGCTGGGGCTTTGCCTCGCCCGACAGCGACTACGACGTGCGCTTCCTCTACGTGAACCGCCTGCCCTGGTACCTCACCGTGGCCCCGGGGCGCGACGTGATCGAGGTGCCGATCAGCGGCGACCTCGACATCAACGGCTGGGACCTGCGCAAGGCGCTGGGCCTGATGCGCGAGTCCAACCCCACGCTGCTCGAATGGCTGCGCTCACCCGTGGTCTACCGCGAGGACGGGATCACCATGGAGCGCTTTCGTGCGCTGGCCGAGACCGTGTTCTCCAACGCCAAGGGCTGGCACCACTACGCCTCCATGGCCAGGAAGAACTTCCGCGAGCACCTGCAGGCCGACGAGGTACGTTACAAGAAATACCTTTACGTGCTGCGCCCGCTGCTGGCTGCGCGCTGGATACGCGCGCGCCCTGGTGTGCCGCCCATGCGCTTTGCCGAACTGGCCCAGCACACGCTGGACCCGGTGGCCGACGCCGCGCTGGTCGCCGAGATCAACGCCCTGCTGGAGGTGAAGATGCGCGCTGGCGAAGCCGCCACCAGCCCGCGCTGGCCCGGCATCCACGCCTTCATCGAGGCCGAACTGGCGCGCAACGCCGCAGAGCCAGTGCAGCCTTTGCCCGTGCCGGGCCATGGCGCGCTCGACGCGTTTCTGCACGACACCGTGCTGCGCTTCACCACACCTTCATCGAAGGAGGCGCCATGCTGACGCTCGACGGCTCCCAGGGCGAAGGCGGCGGCCAGATCCTGCGCACCGGCCTGGCGCTGTCCATGGTGACGGGCCGGCCGCTGCGCATCGAGCGCATCCGTGCCGGCCGTGCCAAGCCCGGGTTGATGCGCCAGCACCTGGCCTGCGTGCAGGCCGCGGTGCAGGTCAGCGGCGGGCAAGCCGACGGGGCGGAGCTGGGCTCGCAGTCGCTGCAGTTCACGCCCGGTGCGGTGCGCGCGGGGGACTACACCTTCCGTATCGCCGGGGCCGGCAGTTGCCTGCTGGTGCTGCAGACCGTGCTGCCCGCATTGATGCTGGCCGATGGTGCCAGCCGGGTGCAGTTGGCCGGCGGCACGCACAACCCCATGGCACCGCCGTTCGACTTTCTGCAGCGCGCCTATGCACCGCTGCTGGCGCGCCTGGGCGTGGGGCTGGAACTGGCATTGGAGCGCCGCGGTTTCTACCCGGCCGGCGGCGGACTGCTGCATGCGCAGATCAAGCCGGCCGCGCAGGCTCCGGCTCCGTTCGATTTGATGGAGCGCGGAGCGCCGGTGGCCGCCTGGGCCGAAGCCCTGGCGCCAGGACTGGCGCGCAGCGTGGCCGCACGCGAGCTGGAAGAACTGGGCCGGCGCCTGGGCTGGACGCATGAAGCCGACCAGTTGCGCGCGCCTGGCGTGCGCCAGCACGAAGGGCCCGGCAACGTGCTGCTGGCCACGCTGGACTACGCGCAGGTGACCGAGGTGTTCTGCCAGTTCGGCGAACGCGGAGTATCCGCCGAACTTGTGGCGCGCCGGCTGGCCGAGGAGGTACAGGCCTACGAGCGCAGCACGGCGGCCACTGGCCCCTACCTGGCCGACCAGTGGATGCTGCCCCTGGCCCTGGCCGTGTGGCGCACGGGCCGGGAAGCCCGCTACACGGCCAGCGAGCTCACGGACCATGCGCGCACCAATGCTGCGGTGATCAGCGCCGGCCTGCCGGTGCAAGTGGCGACCGACACCGGGATGGACGGAAACGTCCTCGTCCATATTCGCCCGCAATAGCGAAGCGGGCTCTTGGCACAGCCCTGCCAGGATCGCCTCGGTAGTGGGACACAATGCCGATTGCTTGCATTGTCACCCACCCTTTTCTTGACCAGGAGACGCCATGAAAGTCGACAACATTCTGCAGACCATCGGCAATACGCCGCACGTGCGCATCAACCGCCTGTTCGGCAGCGCAGCCAATGTGTGGGTCAAGGCCGAGCGCGGCAACCCCGGCGGCTCCATCAAGGACCGCATCGCCCTGTCGATGGTGGAAGACGCCGAGCGTTCGGGCGCGCTGCAGCCCGGCGGCACCATCATCGAGCCCACCTCGGGCAACACCGGCATCGGCCTGGCGCTGGTGGCGGCCGTCAAGGGCTACAAGCTTGTCCTCGTGATGCCCGACAGCATGAGCATCGAGCGCCGCCGCCTGATGCTGGCCTACGGCGCCACGTTCGACCTGACCCCGCGCGAGAAGGGCATGAAGGGCGCCATCGCCCGCGCCCAGGAGTTGCTGGCCCAGACGCCCGGCGCCTGGATCCCCCAGCAGTTCGAGAACCCCGCCAACATCGACGTGCACGAGCGCACCACGGCGCAGGAGATCCTCAGGGACTTTCCCGACGGCCTCGACGTGCTCATCACCGGCGTGGGCACGGGCGGCCACATCACCGGCGTGGCGCGTGTGCTCAAGGCAAAGTTCCCGCAGCTCAAGGTGTTCGCGGTGGAGCCCTCTGCCTCGCCCGTGATCTCGGGCGGTGCGCCCGCGCCCCACCCCATTCAGGGCATTGGCGCGGGCTTCGTGCCAAAGAACCTCGACACCAGCCTGCTCGACGGCGTGATCCAGGTGGATGCCGAGCCCGCGCGCGAATATGCACGCCGCAGCGCCCGCGAAGAGGGCATGCTGGTGGGCATCTCCTCGGGCGCCACGCTGGCCGCCATCGCGCAGAAGCTGCCCGAGCTGCCTGCTGGCGCCCGCGTGCTGGGCTTCAACTACGACACCGGCGAGCGCTACCTCTCGGTCGAAGGCTTCCTGCCGGCGTGACCCGTATGGGCAGGCGCTGCACGCGCTGACGGCAAGCCGTCCTACAGAAGCCCTGGCCAGGGGCCGGAACAATCAACGAACGACCCCTGACGGCACTCGCCCGAGGGGGTGCGCACCACTGCGGTGCGGCACCCTTTTCAAATTGTTTCCATGGCGCACACACCCTCCTCCCAGCCCATTGCCTTCAAGGTGTTGACCGTGAATGTGCACAAGGGCTTCACCACCTTCAACCGGCGCTTTATGCTGCACGAGCTGCGCGATGCCGTGCGCCATGTGTCCGCAGACCTCGTGTTCCTGCAGGAGGTGCTGGGCACGCACCACCGCCACGCAGGCCGGGTGGAGAATTTTCCGCAGGAGCCCCACTACGAGTTCCTGGCCGACACCATCTGGACGCAGTTCGCCTATGGCCGCAATGCGGTGTATGACAACGGCCACCATGGCAATGCACTGCTCTCCAAGTTTCCCATCACCCACTACGAGAACCACGACATCTCGGTGAGCGGGCCGGAGCGCCGCGGCATGCTGCACTGCATCCTGCAGCCGCCCAAGCACCACAGCCCGGTGCATGCCATCTGCGTGCACCTGGGCCTGCAGGAGGCGCACCGCCAGCGCCAGCTGCGCGCCGTGTGCGACCTGGTGAACACCTTTGACCCCGAGGAGCCTGTGGTGGTGGCCGGCGACTTCAACGACTGGCGCGGTCGCGCGCACGAAATCCTGCGCGAGCGTGCTGGCCTGCACGAGGTGTTCGTGCAGTCCACGGGGCGTGCGGTGCGCACCTTCCCCGCCTCCATGCCGCTGCTCGCGCTGGACCGCATCTACGTGCGCAATGCCGCCGTGCACGCGCCGCTGCACCTGCCCAAGAAGCCCTGGGACAAGCTTTCGGACCACGCTCCCCTGGCCGCGGAGATTTCGCTGTGAGCCGCGCCGCGCAATCCTCCCGCTGGGTGCCCGGCAACCACTTTGAGCTGCTGGAGAACGGCGAGGACTTCTTTCCCCGCGTGTTCGAGGCTATCGGCGAGGCGCGCCGCGAAGTGATGCTCGAAACCTTCATCCTGTTCGACGACAAGATCGGGCAGGAACTGCATGCCGTGCTGCTGGCGGCCGCGAAACGCGGCGTGCAGGTGCATGTGCTGGTCGATGGCTTTGGCTCGCCCGACCTGTCGGATCGCTTCGTGGGCGAGCTGGTCGAGGCGGGCGTGCACTTTCGCATCTTCGACCCGGGCCGGCGCCTGCTGGGCCAGCGGCTGAACATGCTGCGGCGCATGCACCGCAAGATCGTGGTGGTCGATGGTGAGCATGGCTTCATAGGCGGCATCAACTACTCGGCCGACCATGTGGCCGACTTCGGGCCCGAAGCCAAGCAGGACTATGCCGTGGAGGTGCGTGGGCCCATCGTCGCGCAGATGCACCAGTTCACGCACGAAGCCGTGCTGAGCCCTGCCGAGCGCCGCCGCAGCCGCGCGAAGAATGCGCCTGCGCGCGGCCTGCCCTACGCGGGCACCGCCCATGCCATCTTCGTCACGCGCGACAACCACGACCACACCAACGACATCGAACGGCACTACCGCATCGCCCTGCGCTCGGCGCGCAAGCGGGTGGTGATCGCCAACGCCTATTTCTTCCCCGGCTACCGCTTCATCCGCGAAATGCGGCGCGCGGCGCGCCGTGGGGTGGACGTGCGCCTGATCCTGCAGGGCCAGCCCGACATGCCCATCGTGAAGACGGCCGCCGGCCTGCTCTACGATCACCTGCTGCGCGCCGGTGTGCGCATCTACGAGTACTGTGACAGGCCACTGCACGGCAAGGTGGCATTGGTGGACGATGAATGGTCGACCGTGGGCTCAAGCAACCTCGACCCGCTGAGCCTGTCGCTCAACCTGGAGGCCAACGTCATCATCCGCGACCGCGCCTTCAACGCCACGCTGAATGAGCGCCTGGCGCACCTCATGGAGCATTCGTGCAAGCAGGTCGAACCTACGCCAAAGGGGCGGTGGGAAGGCCTGCGCCTGGTGCGCAGCTACTGCGTTTTCCATCTGATGCGTTGGTTCCCGGCCTGGGCCGGCTGGCTGCCGCGCCACGAGCCCACGATCTCGCTGGTCAAGGCCCAGGCGCAGGCCGAAGCCCTGGCCACGGACAATCCGCAGGCGGCATCGGCCACGTAAGATCGGCTCTCCATGAACGGCAGCGCGCCCGCCACACACCCTCTGCACGGAGCGACGCGGCGCGCCGGCCGCTGGCATGCCTTGCGCTCCAGCCGCTGGTGGCCCTGGGCGGTGACCCTCGCCACGGGCGCCGTGGTGCTGCTGATCGGCGCCCTGCTGCTGCGCCAGGCCCGCAATGTGGACTGGGGCGCCGTGTGGAGCGCATTGGTCGCCATGCCCCTGCCTGTGCTGCTGGGCGCTGCGGCCCTGGCGTTTGCGAGCCATGGCATCTACAGCACCTTCGACCTGTTCGGCCGGGCCTACACAAGGCATGGCCTGCCGGTGGCGCGCACGGTGGGTACCACACTGGTCGCCTACCCCTTCACCCTGAACCTGGGCTCGCTCATCGGCGGGGTCACCGTGCGCTACCGCCTGTACTCGCGCCAGGGCGTCTCGGTGGGCGATATCGGGCAGGTGGTGGCCCTGAGCATCATCACCAACTGGCTGGGTTACTTCGTGCTGGCCGGCGCTGTCTTCTGGCTCTGGACACCGCAGCTGCCCGAGGGCTGGGACATGGCCAGCCACCAGTTGCCCTGGATCGGCAGCGCCATGGCCGCGGTCACGCTGCTGTACCTGGCCGCCTGCGTGCTGCGGCACGGCCGGCCTGTCACGGTGCGCGGGCGCAGCTTTCCCGTTCCGCACTGGCGCACCGGGTTGCTGCAGGTGGTGCTGTCTGCGACCAACTGGATGGTGATGGCCGGCGCCATCTGGCTGCTCACACAGCAGCAGGCCCCTTACGTGGCGGCTCTGGCCACGGTGCTGCTTGGTGCGGTGGCGGGGCTGATCTCGCGCATCCCCGCCGGGCTGGGCGTGCTTGAAGCCGTGGGCACGGCCGTGCTGTCGGCGTACATGCCCGCGCCCCAGGCGCTGGCAGCCATCCTGGCCTACCGCACGCTGTATTTCTTTGCGCCCCTGGCCGTGGCGGCAATTGCCTTCGGCGTGGTCGAGCTGCGCTGGCGCAACAAGGGCCAGCAGCCCTGACGATCCGGGGCAGAAGGCACAATCGATGCCTTCATGCCCTCTTCTTTCGACAATTCCCTGCTGCGCATCGCCGAGCAGCCGGGCCAGGCCCCACTCACGGCCGCGCAGCAATCCTTCAACGCACTGCTGGCCCAGATCGATGCGCAGCGCGCCATCCTGGCCGCATGGAACCAGGCCATCGACGCCTACCACCAGCGTTACGCCAAGGATGTAGCGCCCCTGCTCGACCGCTACTACGCTGCGCATGCCGATCTGGTGCATGCCTTGGTGGACGCATCCACCCGCAAGGGCCTGGGCCGCACGCTGCTGCGCAGCCTGCATGCGGTGATCGCCCGGCTTGCCCGCGATCTGGCCGACAACGTGCGCAACCCGGACACTCGTACGGCCATGCAGGCACTGCACGCCCAATTCGCCGAAGCCTCTTCCACCGAGCCAAAGGAGGAAGCCGACCCAGCCAGCGTGCCAGCAGGCGACGACCTGGAATCCCCCGAGGACATCGTGCGCCGGGTCGAAGAAGAAATGCAGGCCCGCCAGGCCCGCGCCGAGCAGGAGCGCCAGCGCCACCGCGCCAGCCGGGCCCGAAAGCCCAATGCGCGCGAGCGCGAGCAGCAGGCCGCTGCCCAGGAAGCCAGCCAGTCCGTGCGCGCCGTGTACCGCAAGCTGGCCAGCGCCCTGCACCCCGACCGAGAGCCCGACGAGGCCGAGCGCCAGCGCAAGACCGCATTGATGCAGCGCGTGAACCAGGCCTATGCCGCAGCCAGCCTGCTCGACCTGCTGCAACTGCAGCTGGAGGTAGAGCAAATCGACGCGGAACACCTGGTGGCCGTGGGAGACACCCACCTGCAGCGCTACAACCAGGTGCTCACCGATCAACTGGCCGAGCTGCAGCAGGAAGTGGCCACGCTGGAGGCCACCATGCGCGAGCAACTGGGCATCACCTCGCGGCGCAAGCTGCAGCCGGGCCAGCTCATGGCCCAACTGCGCAGCCAGATCCAGGCGCTGGAGCACGACATTCCGCTGCTGCGGCGCGAGTGCGAGGCCCTGGAGGACAACGACTACCTCAAGCAATGGCTCAAGGCGCAGCGCGACGACCTGCTGGACACGGACTGACCGCCCTGGCGAGCGTGAATGGAGCGCCTCCTTTAAAATAGCGGCCCCACGAATTGCCTTAGCCCGATCGACACGGGCCTGCAAGACCATGATCCGCCTTTCCGAACTCAAGCTGCCGCTGGCAGCCGTGCCGGCCGACGCCGCCGAGCACCCGCTGGACGCGCTGCGCGCCCAGGCTGTCCAGATCCTGGGCACCGCCCCCGCCGACATCGCCGCAGTGCACGTGCACAAGCGCAGCTTTGACGCGCGCAAGGCCGACCTGCTGGCGGTCTACATCATCGACCTCACGCTGGCCGACCCGTCGCGCGAAGCGGCCCTGCTGGCCCGGCATGCCGGCCGCCCGCACATCCAGCCCACGCCCGACATGGCCTGGCACCCGGTGGGCCAGGCGAGCGCCGACGTGCCGCTGCGCCCGGTGGTGGTGGGTTTCGGGCCCTGCGGCATCTTCGCCGCGCTGGTGCTGGCGCAGATGGGCTTCAAGCCCATCGTGCTGGAGCGCGGCAAGACCGTGCGCGAGCGCACCAAGGACACCTGGGGCCTGTGGCGCAAGCGCGAGCTGCACGCCGAGAGCAATGTGCAGTTCGGCGAGGGCGGGGCCGGCACCTTCAGCGACGGCAAGCTCTACAGCCAGATCAAGGATCCGCGCCACCTGGGCCGCAAGGTCATGGGCGAGTTCGTCAAGGCCGGCGCGCCCGAGGAAATCCTCTACGTGGCGCACCCGCACATCGGCACCTTCAAGCTGGTGAAGGTGGTGGAAAACCTGCGCGAGCAGATCATCGCCCTGGGCGGCGAGATCCGTTTCGAGCAGCGGGTGACCGACGTGGTCATCGAAGGCACGGGCGAGGGCCGCCACCTGCGCGGCCTCAAGGTGCTGAACCAGGCCACGGGCGAAACGACCGAGTTGCGCACCGACCATGTGGTGATGGCGCTGGGCCACAGCTCGCGCGACACCTTCGCCATGCTGTACGAGCGTGGCGTGGCCATGGAATCCAAGCCGTTTTCCATCGGCTTCCGGGTGGAGCATCCGCAGGGCGTGATCGACCGCGCGCGCTGGGGCCGCCATGCCGGCCACCCGCTGCTGGGCGCGGCCGACTACAAGCTGGTGCACCACGCGGCCAACGGGCGCGCGGTCTACAGTTTCTGCATGTGCCCGGGCGGCACCGTGGTGGCGGCCACCAGCGAGCCCGGCCGCGTGGTCACCAATGGCATGAGCCAGTACTCGCGCGCCGAGCGCAACGCCAACGCCGGCATGGTGGTGGGGATCGACCCCACCGACTACCCGCGCGATGCCGAGGCCTTTGCGCAGCACCTGGGCGCGACCTACGGGGTCGAAACACAGCCTGCCGGGCAGTTTCACCCGCTCGCGGGCATCGTGCTGCAGCGCCAGCTCGAATCGAATGCCTATGTGCTGGGCGGCAGCGACTACAGCGCGCCGGGCCAGTTGGTGGGCGAGTTCGTGGCCGGCCGGCCTTCGACCCAGCTCGGTGATGTGATGCCCTCGTACAAGCCCGGCGTGGCGCTGGGCGACCTGCATGCGGCCCTGCCCGGCTATGCCGTCGAGGCACTGCGCGAGGCCTTTCCCGCCTTTGGCCGCAAGATCAAGGGCTTCGACATGCACGATGCGGTGCTGACGGGCGTGGAGACGCGCACCTCGTCGCCGCTCAAGATCGGCCGCGGCGAGAACCTGCAGAGCCTGAACACCGCCGGCCTGTACCCCGCCGGCGAGGGTGCCAGCTATGCCGGGGGCATCCTGTCTGCTGGCGTGGATGGCATCAAAGTGGGCGAAGCCGTGGCCCGCGCCATGCTGGGCACGGGATGACCGCCATGCGTTTCACCATGCCCACACGCACGCAGTTCGCCGTTGCCGCGCTGGCCATGGCCGGCGTGGTGCTGGCCTCCAACATCCTGGTGCAGTTCCCGATCAACGACTGGCTCACCTGGGGCGCCATCACCTACCCGGCGGCCTTCCTGGTCAGTGAGCTGGTGAACCGCCGCCACGGACCCATCCAGGCGCGGCGCGTAGCCTGGGTGGGGTTCGCCGTGGCCGTGGCCGCATCGCTGGTGCTGGCGCCTGCGCGCATCGCCGTTGCCTCGGGCACGGCCTTCCTGCTGTCGCAGTGGCTGGACATCGGCGTGTTCGACCGCCTGCGCCATGGCAGCTGGTGGCGAGCACCGCTGGTGGCCACGCTGCTCGCCGCCATGCTGGACACAGCGGTGTTCTGGAGCATCGCATTTGCGGGCACCAGCGACCCATGGATCACCTGGGCCCTGGGCGACCTGGCCGTGAAGCTGGCGCTGGGCGTGGCCTTGCTGCTGCCGTTTCGGCTGCTCATGGGCCAGCGCCTGGCGGGCGGCACAAGCGCCTGACCCGCCTTTTCTAGCCACTTATTTACTGCGCTGCAGGAAGTCCACCGCCAGCGCGGCCAGGGTGCGGGCGCCCACGGGCAACTGGTCTTCGTCGATATCGAACAGCGGCGAGTGGTTGGACGGCGCCTTGTTGAAGTCCACGCCCTTCGGTGGCGCGCCCAGGAAGTAGAAGAAGCCCGGCGCCACCTTCTGGAACTCGGAGAAGTCCTCGGAGCCGCTGACCTTGGGGATGATCATGGCCTTGCCGCCCGATGCCAGCTTGAGTGCGGGCAGCGAAGCCTCTGTCAGCGCCGCAGGGTTGGCGGTGACCGGATAGGCCACGGGGCCGAAGCGCACCTTGGCCTTGGCACCGCTTGACGCCGCGATGGATTCGGCCGTGGTGGTGATGCGCTTGAGCGCGTCCTGGCGCATCTCTTCGTCGAAGGTGCGCAGCGTGCCCAGCAGTTCCACGTTGTCGGGAATGATGTTGTAGCGCGTGCCACCGTGGATGGAGCCGATGGTGATCACCGCGGGCTCCTTGCTGATGTTGAGCTGGCGGCTCACCACCGACTGCAGGCCCAGCACCACCTGGCTGGCCGCGACCACCGGATCCACCGCGTTCCAGGGCGACGAGCCGTGGCCCCCGCGCCCTTCGACCTGGATGCTGATGTTGTCCGAGCCGGCCATCAGCGGGCCGCTGCGGTAGCCCACCACGCCGGACGGCAGGTTGGCCGTGACGTGCAGGCCGTAGATGGCCTGCACGTCCTTGAGTGCGCCCTGCTCCACCATGGCCTTGGCACCGAAGCTGGGCACCTTGCCATTGGCGTCTGGCTCCACCGGCGCGCCTTCCTCGGCGGGCTGGAAGATGAACTTGATGGTGCCCGGCAACTGGGCCCGCATGCCGGCCAGTGCCTCGGCCGCGCCCATGAGCATGGCCACGTGGGCATCGTGCCCGCAGGCGTGCATCACCGGCACTTCCTTGCCCAGGTAGTTGGCCTTGACCTTGGAGGCGAAGGGCAGGTTGGTGTTCTCGGGAACGGGCAGCGCATCCATGTCTGCGCGCAAGGCGACCACCTTGCCCGGCAGGCCACCGCGCAGCGTGCCCACCACGCCGGTGCCGCCGACCCCGGTCTGCACCTCCATGCCCAGGCGCTTGAGGTGCTCGGCCACGAGCTTGGCGGTGCGCACTTCCTGGCCCGAGAGTTCGGGGTGCGCGTGGATATCGCGGCGCCAGCTGACCATCTTGCCGGCCACGCTGTTCACGGCGGTGTCGATGGCCTGCAGGCCGGCGGCATCGAGTGCCTGGGCATGGGCAGTGGAAACCAGGGTCAGGCTGCCGGCCACGAGGCTGGCGGCGAAGGCGACGGCTGAGATTTTTTTGTACATGGAGGGCTTGGTTCAGGGGTGAATGAAAACGAACGCCCGTTCATGCTAAGAGCAGCAAGTTGTTTCATGACAAGCGAAAATCGCCATCCACAGAGCCGATACCGCCATGCTTGCTCCCATCTTTTCTGTCGACATTTGCCTGGTGCCCGAGTCCGCCCTGGGCAACGCGCTGCAGTTCATCGACCTGCTGCGCAGCGCCAACCTGTTGGCCCGCCTGCGCCTGGGCCACCACGCGCCGCGCCTTGCCTGGCGGCTGCGCGATGCCGGGGGCCGGCCCCTGCCCGCCCTGCCCGGGCCCTGGGAGGTCTATGGCGACACGGCTGTGGACGGCCCGGCGCAGGCGACCTTCATCCCTTCGTTCCACGCAGCCGACATTCCGGCCATACGCCAGGTGGTCGCGCGTCACCCGGGGCTGGTGCGCCAGATTGGCGTGGCGGTCGACGCCGGGCAGACCGTGCTGACCGTGGGCAGCGGCGCCTGGCTGGTGGCTGCCAGCGGTCGCCTGCAGGGCCGCACGGCCAGCCTGCCCTGGTTTTATATGGCGGGCTTTGCCCGGGACTTTCCCGGCATTGGGTTGGCACCCGACCAGGACTGGACGGACGATGGCCCCTGGATGAGCTGCGCGTTACCCCACGGCCTGTCCCAATTGGCCATTGCCCTGGTGCACCGCGCCTTGGGCAAGGAGCTGGGCGACGCCTGCCACACCGTGCTGGTGCCCGACCACGCCCGCGCCCGGGCGGCCGTGCAGGCCAATGCCCAACAGCACATTCCTGCCACGCGCGACAGCACGCTGGCGCGCGCCATCGCCTGGATGGAGGAGCACCTGGACCAGCCCTATTCGCTGGAACATCTGGCCCAGGTGGCTGCGGTGAGCACGCGCACCCTGTTGCGGCATTTCCGGGCCGAGCTGGCACAGTCGCCGCTCGACTACCTGCATGCCCTGCGCTGCGCGCGCGCCAAGGTGATGCTCGAGGTGACGCTGGAGAGCGTACCCAGTATCGCCGTGGCCTGCGGCTACGCAGACCCCGCCGCGTTTCGTCGCATCTTCGTGCGCCACATGGGCATGCCGCCGGCCGAGTACCGCAAGCGCCATGCACTGCGCGCACCGCGTCGGCGCTGGCGTGTGGACATGGCAGGTGCCTGACTGCCTCAGCGCAATGCGATGCTGCTGGCTGGCAGGCGGAAGGCTTCCACCAGCTCCGCCAGTTGCTGTGCCTGCATGCGCAGGCCCTGGGCCGCGGCGGATGACTCCTCCACCAGGGCCGCGTTCTGCTGCGTCATCTGGTCGAGCTGGGAAACGGCCTCGCCCACCTGGCTCAGGCCCGTGGTCTGCTCGCGCGCGGCCGTGCTGATCTCGCCAATGATGGTGGCCACCTGCTTCACCGAATCGACGATCTCGCCCATGGTGCCGCCTGCCGCGTGCACGAGCTGCGAGCCTTCGTCCACCTGGCGCACGCTGTCGCTGATCAGGCCACCGATCTCCTTGGCGGCCGTGGCCGAGCGCTGCGCCAGGCTGCGCACCTCGCTGGCCACCACGGCAAAGCCGCGGCCCTGTTCGCCAGCGCGCGCCGCTTCCACGGCGGCATTGAGCGCCAGGATGTTGGTCTGGAAGGCAATGCCGTCGATCACGCTGGTGATGTCGGCAATGCGGCGCGAGGACTGGGCGATGCCCTCCATGGTGCCCACCACACGGTCCACCGCCTCCCGGCCGCGTTGGGCCACACCGCTGGCCCCGGTGGCCAGGCTGCTGGCCTGGGCGGCCGCATCGGCGCTGTGGCGCACGGTGGCCAGCAACTCTTCCATGCTGGCGGCGATCTCTTCGAGGTTGGAGGCCGTCTGCTCGGTGCGCGCCGACAGGTCGCTGTTGCCCGCCGCGATCTCGCCGCTGGCATCGGCCACCGAGCTGCTGGCCCCGCGCATGCCCACGACCAGCGACGCCAGGCGCGCCTGCATGCCACCGAGGCGGGCCATCAGGGCTTGCAGCTCATCGCGGTTGCCGGCATCCGCGACAGCGATGTGCGAGGTCAGGTCGCCCTCGGCGATGCGGTCGGTCACACCCGACGCGAGGGCCAGCGGCCGCAGGATGGAGCGCGACAGCAGCCAGGCACACACCAGGCTCAGCAGCAGCCCCACCGCCGAGCCCGCGGCCAGCAGCAGCTTGCCCTGCCGCTCGCTGCGCAGGGCCGCCTCGCGCGCATCGGCCACGCGCTGGCGCTGGTATTCGGCCAATTCGTCCACCGCCTTGGCGTAGGCGTCGGCGGCAGGGCGCAGGCTGCCGGCAATGGCATCCGCGGGCAGGGCCTCGCCCGCCTTGCGGCGCTTGACCAGGTCGTCGCGCACGCCGCGGAACTGGTTGCCCGCCTTGTCGATGGCATCGAAGAGGCGCTGGGATGCAGGATCTTCGGCCAGTTCGTCCAGGCGCTTGCGCACCTCGGCCGAGCGGGCCGAGGTGAGTTTGCGGTCGGCGTCGATGCGCGCGGCGTAGGCGGGGTTGTCGCCCAGTTCCAGCAAAGTCTCGGCGCGCACCGAGCTGAGCACCACGATGGCATGCAGCTCGCGCGCCAGCAAGGCGCGCTCGGAGGAATTGCCGCCCAGGTCATCGGCAATGTCCTGCAGCTCCGCCAGCCGCCAGATGCCTACGGCGGCCGACAGGGACATCACAAGGCAGACGACGCCAAAGGCCAGGGCCAGGCGGAACGCGACACGTGTCTGGGAGAGGAACATGGTGGGAGTCTGTTCGTTCAGTCAAAGATGTTCCCGGCAGCGCACAGCCAGCGACCCGGGTTTTCCCTTATATCGTCAATCCATGGCACCGACTTGAGCCCCATCTGCTCCCGACCATTCCCGTGGCTGGGGAAAAGTCCCGGATTCATCCAGCCGCCTGCTCCCTCATCACCGCCGCACCCGCCGCGGCACGCAGGTCCCTGGACAGTTCAGGGCTGCGGACTGCCCGCGCCAGCACCAGGGACCCGACCAGCTGCGACAAGGTGGACAGGGCCAGCTCCCTGCGTTTATCCGGCCCTGCGGCCTGCATCAGCGGCTCCAGCACCCGCAAGAAATTCTCGACCCCCACCTCGAAGGGGCCCTGCAGCGAAGGACCGGCACGGGCCACATCGCCGGCCAGCGCGGCCATCGCACAGCCATTGGCTAGGCGCTGGCAGTGCAGGTCAGAAAGATAGAAACCCACCAGCGCCTGCAGCGCCGCGGCTGGCGGCTTGGCAGACAGCTCTTCCCAGTAATGGTTGTTGGCCGCAAGTGCGCGCTCACATGCCAGGCTGGCCAGTTCGTCCTTGGACTCGAAATGCCCGTAAAAACCGCCGCGCGTCAGCCCTGCGGCCTGCATCAGCTCGTTCAGGCCGATGCCATCGAAACCTTTTTCGCGGAACAGCTCTCCTGCCACATCCACGATGCGTTCGCGGTTGGCTTCGGCCTGCGCCCTTGTCACTTTCATGGTTGCCTCCTGGTGCTTGACTTATTTTACATGTTGATCGACATTTATATTTATTCATGTCGATTGACATTTAACTAACGGGACTTGCCCATGAAAGCCTTGATCTCCGCTTACGCCCGCACCCCTTTCCACTTCGCTCGCAAGGGCGCGCTGGCCCAGGTGCGGCCCGATACCCTGGCCGCCGCACTCATCAAGGACCTGGTGCAACGCACCGGCATCGACCCGGCCACGCTGGACGACGTGATCGCCGGCTGCGCCTACCCCGAGGGCGCGCAGGGCAACAACATCGCGCGCATCGCATCGCTGCTGGCCGGGCTGCCGCACGAAGTCAGCGGGATGACAGTGAACCGCTTTTGCGGCTCGTCCATGTCGGCAGTGCACATCGCCGCCGCCCAGATCGAGGCCGGGCTGGGCGATGCCTACCTGTGCCTGGGCGTGGAGTCCATGACCATGGTTCCGCAGGGCGGCCTTACCTTCTCGCCCCACCCTGCGCTGTACGAAGAGACCGATGCCTATATCTCCATGGGCGACACGGCCGAGAACGTGGCCGCGCGCTACGGCGTCTCGCGCGCCGACCAGGAGCAACTGGCTTTTGAATCGCACCGCAAGGCGGCGGCCGCGCGCGAGGCCGGCCTGCTGCGCGGCGAGATCGTGCCCATCACCCTGGCGGATGGCCAAGTGGTGGCCGAAGACGGCTGCATCCGCCCCGCTACCTCGCCCGAAGCGCTGGCCGGCCTCAAGCCCGCCTTCCGCGATACAGGCACGGTCACGGCCGGAACCTCGTCGCCGCTGACCGACGGCGCCGCCGCCGTGCTCGTGACCAGCGAGGCCTATGCCGCACGCCACGGCCTCGCGCCACTGGCCCGCATCGTTGCGATGGCCACCGCGGGCGTGGACCCGGCCTTCATGGGCATCGGCCCCATCCCGGCCTCGCGCAAGGCGCTGGCACGTGCCGGCATCACTGCAGCCGACCTGGACGTGGTGGAAATCAACGAAGCCTTTGCCTCCCAGGCGCTGGCCTGCATCCGCGAGCTCGGCCTCAGGCCCGAAACCATCAACCTCGATGGCGGCGGCATGGCCATCGGCCACCCGCTGGGCGCCACCGGCGCGCGCATCACCGGCAAGGCCGCCGCCCTGCTGCAGCGCCAGGGCGGGCGCTACGCGCTGGCCACGCAGTGCATCGGCGGCGGCCAGGGCATCGCCACGGTATTGCAAGCCCTGTGACCACCAATCTCTCTCACCTGCCTTTTCCCTCAAGGACTGCTTTCATGAAACTCCAGAACTCCGTCGTCTTCATCACCGGCGCCAACCGCGGCCTGGGTCTGGCCTTTGCGCAGGCCGCACTCGCCGCGGGTGCCCGCAAGGTCTATGCTGCAGCGCGTGACCCGTCCACCGTCACCCTGCCGGGCGTGACGCCTGTGCAACTGGACGTGACCGATCCCGCCCAGATCGCCGCGGCCGTGGCGGCCTGCCCCGACGTGACCCTGCTGGTGAACAACAGCGGCATCTCGCGCGGGTCGAGCTTCCTGGGCTCGCCCGATGCGATGGCAGCCGCACGTGCCGAGTTCGAGACCAACTTCTTCGGCCCCTGGGCGGTAGCGCAGGCTTTCGCTCCGGTGCTCCAGGCCAACGGCGGCGGCGCCGTGCTCAATGTGCTGTCGGTGCTCAGCTGGCTCACCATCCCGGGCGTGGCCACCTACAGCGCCTCCAAGGCCGCCGCCTGGTCGCTGAGCAACGGCCTGCGCAATGAACTGCGCGCCCAGGGCACCCAGGTGACCAGCCTGCACGTGGCCTACATGGACACCGACATGGCGCGCGGCCTGGATGCCCCCAAGGCCGCCCCACTCGACGTGGCGCGCCTGGCACTGCAGGGCGTGGAAGCGGGCCTGGCCGAAGTGCTGGCGGACGACACCACGCGCCATGTGAAACAGTCGCTGTCCAGCGCTGCACCCGCCTACGCTGGCTGATCCCCAACAAAAAACGCCGCCGGGTTCGCACCCGGCGGCGTTTTCCTTTCTGCCCCAGCAGGCTGCATCAACCTTGGCGGTTTTGCAGCGCGGCGATGCGCTCCTCGATGGGCGGGTGGGTGCTGAACAGCTTGCCGATGCCACCGGCAATGCCCATGGCGGCCACGCTCTTGGGCAGTTCGCCCGGGTGCATGCCGCCCAGGCGGGCCAGGGCGTTGATCATGGGCTGGCGGCGGCCCATCAGCTGGGCGGCACCCGCGTCGGCGCGGAACTCGCGCTGGCGGCTGAACCAGGCCACGATCATGGCGGCCACGAAGCCCAGCACGATGTCGAGCACGATGGTGGTCACGTAGTAGCCGATGCCGGGGCCCGAGCTGTTCTCGTCGTTCTTGCGCAGGAAGCTGTCCACCGCATAGCCGACGACGCGCGAGAGGAACACCACGAAGGTATTCATCACGCCCTGGATCAGCGTCATGGTCACCATGTCGCCGTTGGCGATGTGGGCCACCTCGTGGCCGATCACGGCCTCGACCTCTTCGCGCGTCATGCCCTGCAGGAGGCCGGTGGACACGGCCACCAGCGCCGAGTTCTTGAACGCGCCCGTGGCGAAGGCATTCGGGTCGCCCTCGAAGATGCCGACTTCGGGCATGCCGATCTTCGCCTGGTCGGCGAACTTGCGCACGGTCTCGACGATCCAGCGCTCGTCGGGCGAGCCCGAGCCGTCGATCACGCGCACGCCCGAGGTCCACTTGGCCATGGGCTTGCTGATGAGCAGCGAGATGATGGCGCCGCCAAAGCCCATGATGAGCGCGAAGCCGAGCAGCGCGCCCAAGTTGAGCCCGTTGGCCGTGAGGTAGCGGTTCACGCCCAGCAGGCTGGCAACCACCCCCAGCACGACGACGACGGCCAGGTTGGTCAGTACAAACAAAATAATCCGCTTCATGTTCTGTGCTCTCCGTGGGTAGACAAGGAACTGCGGACTAGATGGGGGGTATCCGGGCGCGATTCAAGCGCCTGTCTCCCTGGGACCGCACGCCGCAGTTTCCCGTCGCGGTATGGTAGGGCGAATCGCCTGAAACGCCCTTATCACACAGTCGCTGACGGGAATTACTGCGCCTTGTCCGACACAGGGCGGTGGGGACGAAACACCTGCGGATCGGCATAGAACTGCGGAACCTCATTGGCAGGCCACCAGCCAGGAGTGCCCAGCACAGGCAGCGGTGTGAAGGGCTTGGCGGCCCAGTGCCCGGGCTCGATCTGCTGGGCCAGCCAAGCGTCGGCATCCGCTACGGAATCCATAGCACACTGAATCCGGTACACATGCGCCACGATGGGCTTGCGCGGCGCCACCAGCTTTTCCAACAGCGCATGGCCGAACAGCAGCAGCCGGGCCTCGCGCCACAGCAGGCGCAGGTCCACGAACAGCCGCATCCATTCGCGCGCTAGCAGCGCCTGCCAGATAGGTTCGGGGGCGTCGAGCAGAGCGCCGTTTTCGTCGAACACGGTGATCGCATCGCGCAGCGGTCCGCGCACCGCGCCAATCCCGTGCGCGGCGATGGCGCCGGCCTGCAGTTCGTTCAAGCGCCGCTTGGCCTGCGGGAAATGCAGCCACACCAGGCCGTTGAAGAAATCGTGCAGATTCTCGCGCGTGGGCACGCGGCGCGTGTCGAAGATGTGCTGCTCGTAGGCCGCGCCTTCGGGCAGGTCATCCTGGGCCACGAACTGCATGGGCGCAGCAGTGCATTGCAGCGCCTGGTACACGGGCGCACCCTGCTCCAGCACCTGCTGCGCCACCGCCTGCCCGGTGGCGCGGTACGGGGCCAGCCAGGCGGCGGTCCAATCAATGGCTTCTAGACCAGGCGCCACGGCAGCGCTTCACCGGCGCGCAAAGGCTTGAGCTCGGCCTCGCCGAAGGCGAAGCTGTCCGGCGGGGTCCAGGATTCGCGGCGCAGCGTGATGGTTCCGGTGTTGCGCGGCAGGCCGTAGAAGTCGGCGCCATTGAAGCTGGCGAAGGCTTCGAGCTTGTCCAAAGCATCCGCGTTGTCGAAGGCCTCGGCATACATCTCCATGGCAGCATGGGCGGTGTAGCAGCCGGCGCAGCCGCTGGCGTGTTCCTTGAGGTGCGCGGGGTGCGGCGCGCTGTCGGTGCCCAGGAAGAACTTGGCGCTGCCGCTGGTGGCGGCCTGCACCAGGGCCACGCGGTGCGTCTCACGCTTGAGCACCGGCAGGCAGTAGTAGTGCGGGCGCACACCGCCAATGAAGATGGCGTTGCGGTTGTACAGCAGATGGTGCGCCGTGATGGTGGCGGCCGTGAAGCGGTCGGATGCATTCACGTAGTCGGCCGCGTCCTTGGTGGTGATGTGCTCGAAGACGATCTTGAGTTCCGGGAAGTCGCGGCGCAGCGGGATCAGCTGCTGCTCGATGAACACTGCCTCGCGGTCGAACAGGTCGATGTCGCTGCTGGTCACTTCACCGTGCACCAGCAGCAGCATGCCGCTCTTTTGCATGGCCTCGAGGGTCTTGTAGGTCTTGCGCAGGTCGGTCACGCCGGCGTCGCTGTTGGTGGTGGCGCCAGCGGGGTAGAGCTTGGCGGCGACCACGCCGGCTTCGCGTGCACGCACGATCTCCTCGGGCGGCAGGTTGTCGGTGAGGTACAGCGTCATCAGCGGTTCGAACTGCACGCCCGCGGGAACGGCGGCCAGGATGCGCTGCTTGTAGGCCAGGGCCTGCTCGGCCGTGGTCACGGGCGGGCGCAGGTTGGGCATGATGATGGCGCGCCCGAACTGGGCGGCCGTGTGCGGCACCACGGTGAAGAGGGGCTCTCCGTCGCGCACGTGCAGGTGCCAGTCGTCGGGGCGGGTGATGGTGAGGGTGTTGGTGGGGGCGGCTGCGGTCATGGCGCTATTGTCCCATTCCCCGCCACCGCCCTCCTTCCCGGCGGGGTCACCCGGCGGTGACGCTGCCCTATTCCCGCTCGATCACCGCCAGCACCTGGCCCTGCAGATTGGCAATGCGCACCTGGTAGCCTTTGCCCGCGCGCACGGACTGCGCCATCACGGCGACCAAGGCGCGCTCCTCGAAGCCGTCGGGCTTGCGCACGCGGTTCTCGAACACCAGCAGCACCGAATCCGCGTGCGTCTCCTGCGCTTCAAAGCCCGACGCCGCGACGAACCGATCCACATCCCGCACCCCCTTGAACAGCTCCTTGGGCAGCAGGAACGGTTGCCCTTGGTGCGTGACCTGGTAGTAGTGCTCGCGCGTCTGCCAGGTGGGCTTTTCGCGCACGTGGTAGACCTTCCAGGGGTGCACGGCGCTTTCGAACAACAAGGTCTTTTCCATGGGTGCAGCCTGGGAGGAGGAGGAAAACGCAGCCATGCCTGCGCACGCGCTGCCCCATGCCAGAACGGAGCGTCGGCGCGGCATGCCGTCAGCCCTGCGGCGCCTTGCTGCGCCACACCTCGAAGCGCCGGGCGATCTTCGGGGCGATGCGGTCGAAGGCCTCCCAGCTGTCGGGCGTCATCGCCTCGTCCGGCTCACGGAAATGGTTGGACGAGCGGAACACGGCCTTCACGTCAGTGACCCAGCGCTCGGAATCTGGCGTGCCGAATCCCCGGTAGTAGTCATCCCAGAAGTCCGATGCACCGGGGGCCAGGTCGTCGGTCCAGACGATGCGCCCACAGGGGCCATGCAGCAACTGCAGCGGCGTGGCGGTGCGCTCGTGCCAGGGCGCGAGCACCGCGGCCGGGTAGCGCACCGGATCGAGCAGCCCATGCAGCGCGCACCAGGTCACGAAGAACGCGTCCTCCACATAAACCAGCGGCTTCGTCTCCTCGTACTCGGCACTGGCTTCCATGAAGTCGCGCTCCGTCGGCAGCCGGGCATCGATGCGCGCAATGCCGTTGCCCTTGGCCGCGCGCTGAAAGGCCAACTCCAGCGTGCCGTTGACCGGTTGCTCCATGAACCGGTCGCCATCCATGGGGCCCGGAAAGTGATCCCACGACATGCCTTCGGGCAGCGGCACCAGCGGCGCGGCTTTCACCGGCAGGATGATGCGCGTGACGTAGGTGTTCCAGATGCGCCCCTCTTTGCGCGGCGGCCAGAAGGCGCGGTGCTTGGGCGCCATCTCGGCGCCGACCTCGATGCCGGTGGCGCGCACCGAGACATAGGTGCGTTCATTGTGCGGCGTGGCGGGCTTGAGCGGCTTGGCGCCCACGGCGGCCAGCCACTGCTGCACCAATGGGTCGTCGATGCGCCTGCCGATGCACGACAGCATCTGGTCCCAGAGATTGCCCTCGGCAGCAGCGGCCGCGCCGGTCGGTGCCGGTGCTGCCCTCACCGGGGCGGGGCCTGGGGCCGAGGCCGAGAGCCGCCCGGCAATCGCATCCTCCATCCAGCCGTCGAAATCGGGCCAGCGCTGCTCGGCTTCGGACAGGATGTCCTCCCCTGTCTCGGGCACCGACAGGCCCTGGTCCGCCAGCCACTGCAGCAGCTCGGGCGCGACCTCGCCGTCATCCTCCGGTGGCTCATCCAGGTTGCCATACAGCGCGAACTCGTCATAGCCCACGCCAAGCAGCCGCAGGAACTGCACGGCATCGCTCGCCAGCACCCGGCCCCCGCCTTCCGAACTGAGGTAGACCACCGGCATGCCGCCCTGCGGTGCGCGCCAGACGGCGAGGGTGGAGCCATCGGGCTCCACGCCGAACACGCCCAGATGCTGCGCCGCCGCCAGTCCGCCGGCATGGCCCTCCTCGCCGAAATAGCGCGCCACGGCACTGGGGGGCTCCGAGTGGAATGCGAACGAGCCACTCACCGTGGCCGTGTGCGGACGCAACGCGGGAAACGCCCGCAGCAGGTCGCGCAGGGCGGCGGGCACCGGCAAATCTGCCGGAAATTCAAAAAGGCTGTCGCTGGCAGGTGAACGCTTGGGCATGGGGAAATCCGTCAAACGGCGGGCCAGCACCACGCAGCGGCGCATGGCCCGGGACATCGGAAATGGGATACCGCGCGAACCTAGCACGGCACATCGGCATTCTTGCCCCATGGCCCTACCCGCCGCCACGAAAAAAGGCGCCCGAAGGCGCCTTGTGTGAAATCCTGCACACCGCACTCCGTTCAGAGCGCAGTGCGCAAGTTCAGAAGGTGTGAATGGACCCGGCGTGTCCGAGCAGGCCGCCACAGCGCGCGATCCAGGCGCAAAGCACAGCCATAGCTCGGGCTACGGCGAGCATTTGCTTTCGATGTGCGCGCGTGTTTTGGCGGGATGAGCGGGCATGGCGGGTTCGTTCACACCTTTTCAGTGTTGCAGGATCTTGTTGAGGAAGTCCTTGGTGCGCGGCTGGCGGGCTTCGGGGTGGTTGAAGAAGTCGTCCTTGGAGCAGTCCTCCAGGATCTTGCCACCCACGTCCATGAAGATCACGCGGTTGCTGACCTTGCGGGCAAAGCCCATTTCGTGGGTCACGCACATCATGGTCATGCCTTCGTTGGCCAGGCCCACCATCACGTCCAGCACTTCGCCGACCATTTCGGGGTCGAGCGCCGAAGTGGGTTCGTCGAACAGCATCACGATGGGGTCCATGCTCAGGGCACGGGCAATCGCCACGCGCTGCTGCTGGCCGCCCGACAGCTGGCCGGGGAACTTGTCCTTGTGGGCGATCAGGCCCACGCGCTCGAGCATCTTCAGGCCGCGCTTCTTGGCATCGTCGGGCGTGCGGCCCAGCACCTTGACCTGGGCAATCGTCAGGTTCTCCGTCACCGACAGGTGGGGAAACAGCTCGAAGTGCTGGAACACCATGCCCACGCGGCTGCGCAGCTTGGGCAGGTTGGTGCTGGGGTCGTGCAGCTTCACGCCGTCCACCGTGATCTCGCCCTTCTGAAAGGGCTCCAGCGCGTTGATGGTCTTGATCAGCGTGGACTTGCCCGAACCCGAAGGTCCGCACACCACCACCACTTCACCCTTGTTGATGACGGCCGAGCACTCGTTGAGCACCTGCACGGGGCCATACCACTTGGATACGTTCTTGAGTTCGATCATTTCTTGTTCCTCAATCCAATCTCTTTTGCATCAGCGAATGATCGCGATCTTCTGGTGCAGGCGTTTGACCATCCAGGACAGCGCATAGCACATCACAAAGTACAGAACCGCTGCCGCCAGGTAGGCCTCGATGGGGCGGCCGAAATTCTTGCCTGCCACTTCAAAGCCCTTGAGCATGTCGTAGGCACCGATGGCGTAGACCAGCGACGTGTCCTGGAACAGGATGATGGTCTGCGTGAGCAGCACCGGCAGCATATTGCGGAACGCCTGGGGCAGCACCACCAGCTTCATGTTCTGGCCATAGGTCATCCCCAGGGCCTGGCCTGCATGGACCTGGCCGCGCGGGATGGACTGGATGCCGGCGCGCATGATTTCGCTGAAGTACGCCGCCTCGAAGGCGATGAAGGTCACCACCGCCGACACTTCCGCACCGATGGGCCGGCCGATGATGGCCGGCACCAGCAGGAAGAACCACAGGATCACCATCACCAGCGGAATGCTGCGCATGCCATTGACGTAGATGGTGGCCGGCACGTCCAGCCACTTCTTGCCCGACAGGCGCATCAGCGCCAGCACAGTCCCGAAGAGCACGCCGCCGATGGTGGCGACCACCGTGAGGATCAGGCTGAAGTACAGCCCCTTCAGCACGAAGTTGGAGATCAGGTCCCAGTTGTAAAAGCCAAAGTCGAGATTCATTTGTCAGTGCCCCCCGCCTGCACCACTGGCCACGACCATTCCGGGAATGCGCGCACGCTTCTCGATGAACGCCATGATGCGGTTGATGGCAAACGCCGAGACGATGTACAGCGCCGTCACGGCCAGGTAGATCTCGATGCCGCGCGAGGTTTCCTCCTGCGCCTGCATGGCGAACATCGTGAGTTCGGCCACCGACACGGCAAACGCCACGGAAGAGTTCTTGAAGATGTTCATCGTCTCGCTGGTCAGCGGCGGGATGATGATGCGAAACGCCATGGGCAACAGCACGTAGCGGTAGGTCTGGAAGGTGGTGAAGCCCACCGCCATACCTGCATAGCGCTGGCCGCGAGGCAGGGTGTTGATGCCCGAACGCACCTGCTCGGCAATCCGCGCCGACGTGAAGAAGCCCAGCGCCAGCACCACCAGTGCAAAGCCGGGAAAGCCCTTCAGGACCGGAAAGAGGCTGGGCAGGACGTGGTACCACAGGAAAATCTGGACCAGCAGCGGAATATTGCGGAACAGCTCCACCCAGGCATTGCCCAGGCGCACGATCATCGGCCGGTCCTGCAAGGTACGCAGCGTGCCGATCACGGAGCCCAATACGAGCGCCAGCACCAGGGCCAGCAACGAAACAGACACCGTCCAGCCCCAGGCCGACAGCATCCAGTCCAAGTAAGTGATGTCGCCGCCTTTGCCAAAGCAGCTTTGCACGACTTCCTTGTCCATGGTGTCCTGGCAGAACACCTGCCAATCCCAACTCATAGGATCACCCCTTTATTTGTCTTGGTATTGCATTGGGCGCAATCCTTTGCGGACCCAACAAAAAAGCCCCTTCAAACCGTGGCGGCCGAAGGGGCGCAAGCATCCCGAAGATTACTTCTTGGCGTAGTCTTCCATCGGCTTGTCGTTCGGAGCAGCCCAGGCAGCCTTGGTGGCGTCGGACATGGGCAGGCCGATCTTGGTGTTGGTTGGAGGCACGGGCTGCATGAACCACTTGTCGTACAGCTTGGCCAGCGAACCATCGGCGATCTGGCGCTTGATGCTGTCGTCCACGGCCTTCTTGAAGGCTGGGTCATCCTTGCGCAGCATGCAGGCGATAGGCTCCACCGACAGCACTTCGCCGACGATCTTGTAGTCGGCAGGGCTCTTGGACTTGGAGATGTTGGCAGCCAGGATCGAGCCATCCATCACGAAGGCGTCGGCACGGCCGGTTTCCAGCATCAGGAAGCTGTCGGCGTGGTCCTTGCCGAAGACTTCCTTGAAGTCGATGCCGCCAGCGCGCTCGTGCTTGCGCAGGGTCTGCACCGAGGTGGTGCCCGTGGTCGTGGCCACGGTCTTGCCGTTCAGGTCCTTGATGGAGGTGATGCCGGAGTTGGCCTTCACCACGGTGCGCACTTCTTCCACGTAGGTGGTCACGGCAAAGGCCACGTCCTTCTGGCGTGCGGCGTTGTTGGTGGTGGAGCCGCACTCCAGGTCCACCGTACCGTTGGTCACCAGGGGGATGCGGTTTTGCGAGGTCACGGGCTGGTACTTGGTTTCCAGCTTGGCCAGGCCCAGTTGCTTCTGGATGTCGGCCAGGATGATTTCACCCATTTCGGTGTGGAAACCGACGTACTTGCCATTGCCCACTGTATAGGACAGACCCGAAGACTCCCGAACACCCAGCGTCACGCTGCCCGAGGCCTTGATTTTGGCCAGGGTGTCGTTGGCTTGGGCGAATGCGCTGCCTGCAGCCAGAGCGGTCACGGCAACCGCGAGCAAATGCTTCTTCATTGGGATCTCCTTGTGTGTGAAGCGAAAAAAGGGGGGGATTTTAGAGATTTACCCGGCCGGATGTACGGGCGGGCAAAAAACCAAAAAGGGAACCACGCAACCAGCGATATTAGTCAGAACGGGACCTGGTCGGTAGGGTATTTCCAGAAGTCCCGCAACAGGTAACTGACCGGGAGGTTCAGAACCGTGTTGCTGGGGGGAATCGGTTTGGCGAACCACTTCTCATAAATGGGATAGATATCCCGGCTGTTGATGAGGCGGCGCATCTCCTCGTCCACCAGCTTCTTGAATTCGGGATCGTTCTTGGGCAGCATGATGGCCAGCGGCTCGGTGGTCATGAACCGGCCCACCACCTTGAGCGCCTTGGGGTCCGGCCGGCCCGCGGCCAGCCCGTACAGCAGCACGTCGTCCATCACGAAGGCATCGGCCTCGCCCTTCTCCACCATCTCCACGGCCTTGGCATGGTCGGGCGCCTCCAGGATGGTGATGCCCATCAGGCGCTCGCGATTGGCCTGGTCGGCCGCCTTGAGCGGCGTCGTGCCCTTGGTGGACACCAGCTTTTTGCCGTTGAGGTCTTCCACCTTGTCGATGGTGCTGCCCGATTTCACGAGCAGGCGGGCGCCGGTGATGAAATGCGGCACCGTGAAGGCCACCTTCTGGCGCCGCTCGGCATTGTTGGTGGTGGAACCGCATTCCATGTCGGCCTTGCCCTGCTCGATCACGGCAATGCGGTTGGCCGGCGTGACGGCCAGGAACTCGACCTGCATGTCCTTCTTGCCGGTCTTCTTCCTGACCACCTCGGCCAGGCGCAGGCACAGGTCCACGGCATAACCGACCGGCTTGCCGCTCTGGGTGTCGATGTAGGAAAACGGCACCGAAGACTCACGGTGCGCAATTACCAGCTTGCCACCGCCGCTGACGCGCTCGAGCACCCCTTGTGCGGACGCCGCGGATGCGCAGCACAGGGCCGCAAAGCCCCATGCCAATCCCCAATGCAGAACTTTCATGCGGTGTCTCGATAAATAGGAAGTGGAATCAGAATTGCAATCTTCGTGCCACCTCGGGCCCAAGAAGAGACTACATCGCTATCGCTGATCCAGCAATGGGGCCGACTGTACGTGTCGTTACCATAAAACTCCAATGCCGTTTGCGCGGACAACTATGCAAACTGTTTATATCCGTATTTACCCTAGGCATGAAAAACCCTGAGACTCATGCGGCCTGCGCCTGCAAGTAGGTCCACAGCGCCTGGGCCGTGCCCTTGGGCGCTTCCTTGCCCGAAGGCTTTTCGCGGTAGGCCCGCACGTCCATGGTCAGCTGCAGGCCTTCCGCATCCGAAGGAGCGGCACTGACCAGCCTGCGCGTGCGCAACTCCTTCTTGACCGCGCTGTGGGGGAGGAAGGCGACTCCATGCCCTTCGAGCGCCATGGCCTTGAGACCCTCGGCCATGTCGGTCTCGTACACCCGGTCCAGGTGGATGGGTGTGCCCGACTCCTTGAGGATCAGCTCCGTCACCCGCCCCAGGTAGGCGCCGGGCGCGTAACCCAGGTAGGGCAGGGGCTGGCCCACGCGGCCCGGCAGCCGGAACAGGGGCTGGCCATCGGCGTCGGCCTTGGAGTACGGTGACAGCACTTCCTGGCCCAGGCTCACCATCTCATAGCGATCAGCGTCGAGCTGGAAAGGCTGCGAGGGGTGGTGGTAGGCGATGAGCAGGTCGCAGCCACCCTCCACCAGGCGCATCACGGCATCGTGCACGTTCAGGGCGATCAATCGGCTCTTGAAGGGACCGAACTTGTCGTGCAGGCTCGACACCCAGGCCGGGAAAAAAGTGAACGCCAGGGTGTGCGGCACCGCGAACTCGATCATGTCCTTGCCCGCACTGGTGTGCGCACGCAACATGGCCCGGGTGTTCTGCAGCGATTGCAGCATCTCCAGCGCCTGGTCGTACAGGGTCTTGCCGGCCGGGGTCAGGCGCGTGGGATAGGAGCTGCGATCCACCAGATCGGTGCCGGCCCAGGCCTCCAGCGCCTGGATGCGCCGCGAGAAGGCAGGCTGCGTCACATGCCGCAACTGGGCAGACCGGCTGAAGCTGCGCGTTTCCGCAAGACTGACGAAATCCTCAAGCCATTTGGTTTCCATAGGAAAGCATTATCGGCGCGGCCCCTGCAGCACGCCCGCCGCCTCATGGAAAGCCTGTACAAGGGTTTATCCATAGCGCACCATTGGTGTGCACACATAGCAACGCACCGCATAATAGGGAAAGCTGCGTCCAAAGCGCGCTGCCGCGTCACGGCCCCGGGTGCACAACACCGGCGGGCAGAGCGACCGGACCCGTCCCGTTTGTTCTCCTGTACCGCCGCTCCGATGTCCTCCACCCCTCCCCAAGGGCCGGTGACCGACGCCTCCGTGCCCGTCGCCGCCCCTGACTCCGACGAACCCCGCTCCCTGCGCATCGAGGACTGGCTCACCGTCATCGTGATGGCAGCTCTGGCCCTGATCACCTTCGCCAACGTGCTGGTGCGCTATTTCACCAGTTCCTCCTTCGCCTGGACGGAGGAGATCTCCGTCTTCCTGATGATCGTGCTGGCGCTGGTGGCAGGTTCGGCCGCCGTGTCGCGCGACCGGCACATCCGCATCGAGTACTACGCCGAAGGCGGCTCGGCCGCCCGCCGCAAGCGCCTGGCGCAACTGGGTGCCATGGCCGTGGCCTTGCTGTTCGGACTCATCACCGTGCTCAGCGTGCGCGTGGTCTGGGACGACTACCGCTTTGGCGAAACCTCGCCCGGCATCGGCGTGCCGCAATGGTGGTATTCCATCTGGCTGCCCATCATCTCGGCGCTGATCGCCGCCCGGGCCGTCGGCCTGCTGTTGCGCCGCAGCCGTGAACCGGCCCAGGCGGACAACACCGCCAAGGATGCCCAGCGATGATTGCCACGCTGCTGTTCGTGGCCTTTCTGGGCCTGATGTTCGTGGGCGTGCCCATCGGCGCCGCCCTCGGCTTGGCTGGCGCTGCCGCCATCGCGCTGGCCAATGCCGACAGCCAGTGGTTCGGCCTCCTGGCCGTGCCGCAGAACTTCTATGCCGGACTGGGCAAGTACCCGCTGCTGGCGATTCCGATGTTCGTGCTGGTCGGCTCCATCTTCGACCGCTCGGGCGTGGCGCTGCGGCTGGTGAACTTCGCCGTGGCCATTGTCGGGCGCGGCCCGGGCATGCTGCCGCTGGTGGCGATTGCCGTGGCCATGTTCCTGGGCGGCATCTCGGGCTCGGGCCCGGCCAACGCCGCGGCCGTGGGCGGCGTGATGATCGCGGCCATGTCGCGCGCGGGCTACCCGCCCTCGTTCTCGGCCAGCGTGGTGGGCGCGGCTGCAGCCACCGACATCCTAATCCCGCCCTCGGTGGCCTTCATCATCTACTCGGTGCTGGTGCCCGGGGCCTCGGTGCCGGCGCTGTTCGCTGCCGGCATGATCCCCGGCATCCTGGCCGGCATTGCGCTGATCGTGCCTGCCGTGTGGATGGCCCGCAGGCACAAGATGGGCGCGCTCGAATCCACCATGCTGCGCCCGCCGTTCTGGAAGAGCCTGCGTGAAGCCCTGTGGGGCCTGGCCGCACCGGTGCTGATCCTGGGCGGCATGCGCGCCGGCTGGTTCACCCCCACCGAGGCGGCCGTGGTGGCCGTGTTCTACGGCCTGTTCGTTGGCATGGTGATTCACCGCACGATCAAGGTGCGCGATCTGTTCCCCATCCTGCGCGAATCGGGCGAGCTCTCGGCCGTGATCCTGATCGTGGTGTCGCTCGCGGGCATCTTTGCCTATTCGCTGTCCACCCTGGGCGTGATCGACCCGGTGGCCAAGGCCATCGTGAACTCGGGCCTGGGCGAATACGGCGTGCTGGCCCTGCTGATCGTGCTGCTGATCACCGTGGGCATGTTCCTCGACGGCATCTCCATCTTCCTGATCTTCGTGCCGCTGCTCCTGCCCATCATGCAGCACTACCAGTGGGACCCGGTCTGGTTCGGCGTGATCCTGACGCTCAAGGTGGCGCTGGGCCAGTTCACCCCGCCGCTGGCCGTGAACCTCATGGTCTCGTGCCGCATTGCCGGCGTGCGCATGGAATCGACCGTGCGCTGGGTCGGCTGGATGCTGTTCGCCATGTTCCTCGTGATGGTGCTGGTGATCGCCTTCCCGCCGCTGGCGCTGTGGCTGCCGGCACGCCTCGGTTACTGATGGGTAGTAACAACCACTACACCGATTTGTCTTTGAAACGCCAAAATTGATCCCAGGAGACTGACAACATGAAACTGCGCACCTTCCTCACGTCCGCCGTGGCCGCCGCCGCGGCACTGGCCTTCACCGCCCCGGACGCACTCGCCCAGACCGCCTACAAGAGCGAATACCGCATGTCCCTGGTGCTGGGCACCGCCTTCCCCTGGGGCAAGGGCGGCGAGCTGTGGGCCAACAAGGTGCGCGAGCGCACGCAGGGCCGCATCAACATCAAGCTCTACCCCGGCGTCTCATTGATCCAGGGCGACCAGACACGCGAGTTCTCGGCGCTGCGCCAGGGCGTGATCGACATGGCCGTGGGCTCCACCATCAACTGGTCGCCCCAGGTCAAGCAGCTCAACCTGTTCTCCCTGCCCTTCCTGATGCCCGACTATGCCGCCGTGGACGCTCTGACCCAGGGCGAGGTGGGCAAGAGCATCTTTGCCACGCTGGACAAGGCCGGCGTGGTGCCGCTCGCCTGGGGCGAGAACGGCTACCGCGAGATCTCCAACTCCAAGAAGGCCATCAAGACGCCCGAGGACTTGAAGGGCCTGAAGATCCGCGTGGTGGGCTCGCCCCTGTTCCTTGACACCTTCACTGCCTTGGGTGCCAACCCCACTCAGATGAGCTGGGCCGACGCCCAGCCCGCCATGGCCAGCGGTGCCGTGGACGGCCAGGAGAACCCGATTGCCGTCTACATGGCGGCCAAGCTGCACACCGTGGCGCAGAAGCACGTGACCATGTGGGGCTATATCAATGACCCGCTGATCTTCGTGGTCAACAAGGACATCTGGAACTCCTGGACGCCGGCCGACCGCGAGATCGTCAAGCAGGCCGCCATCGACGCCGGCAAGGAAGAGATCGCCATCGCGCGCAAAGGCATGGTCGAGGCCGACAAGCCCCTGCTCAAGGACATCGCCGCCAATGGCGTGACCGTGACCCAACTGTCCCCCGCCGAGCGCGAAGCGTTTGTGAAGGCCACGCGCCCTGTGTTCGAGAAGTGGAAGGGCCAGATCGGTGCCGACCTGGTGAACCAGGCCGAAAAGGCGATTGCCGCGCGCAAGCAATAAGCAAATCAGCGCATAAGCACATGCTGGCAACCGATAAGACTCTGTTTGCGCTCTCCCAGGGGTCGCGCAGCGGACTTGGCGGGCGGGGTGCAAGGCGCGGTGCGCAGTTGATATCTCGGCTATCAACAAGCGCCGCAACGCCGCAGACCGCCCGCCAAGGCCACTGCCCGAAGGGTTGGGCCGAAATCGGGCGATTGGACGCCCCGGCTGCTTGCATGGGCATGGGCCCATGCGGCACATCCGAAGCATCCACCCATCCCGATTGCGCCCCAACGCGATCCCCTGCGAGATCATAAGCAGGTTGTCAGGGCGGCCAGCGCGTGGACCCGCTGCCGCACAATCCGAGGCGCTCCCCGTGACAAGGGTGCGCCTTTTTCGTGGGCAAGGGGTGCTGGCCCGATGCTTGCAAGCGCCGCTGCGGTGCAGGGAATGTGCGTCCGCCTGACAAAGTCCCGCCAGCAGGCTCCGGTTTTGCCAACTTTATCGAGCGTTCACATATGCGCCCCACAATGCCTCCAACTCTGACTCACCGTCTCCCATGCCGTTCCTTCTGAATGCCGTCCGTCCGGCTGCCACGGGCTCGCTGACGCCGGCCGCCTCCTTCGCCCGCCCTGCCCGCCCCCTGCCCCGGCCGAGCCCGGCATGGGTGCGAACCTGCCTGGCGGTCCTGTGCATCGGCGGCCTGGTGGCCTGCTCCGGCAAGGACCAGCCCCCCCAGGCCGGTGCGGGCGGCAAGCCCGCGGGCGAGCCGACGGTGGGCGTGGTGGTGCTGGCCACCGAAAGCCAGACGCTGAGCACGGAGCTGCCGGGCCGCACGGCGGCGTTCCAGAACGCCGATATCCGCCCGCAGATCAACGGCATCATCCAGAAGCGGCTGTTCACCGAGGGCGCACTGGTCAAGGCCGGCCAGCCGCTGTACCAGGTGGACCCGGCCACCTACGAGGCCGCCCAGGCCAGCGCGCAGGCCGCGCTCGCCAAGGCTCAGGCCACGGCCCGGACCGCCCAGGTCAATGCCAAGCGCAACGCCGAGCTGGTGGAAATCGACGCCATCAGCCGCCAGGTCTTCGACGAAAGCCAGGCGGCAGTACAGCAGACCCAGGCCGACGTGGGCGTGGCGCAGGCCGCGCTGGATGCGGCGCGCATCAATATGCGCTACACGCGCATCCTGGCGCCCATTTCCGGGCGCATCGGGCTGTCGAGCGTCACCGCCGGTGCCCTGGTCACGGCGAACCAGGCCACGGCACTGGCCACCATCCAGCAGCTCGACCCGATCCAGGTGGACATCACGCAATCCAGCTCGGACCTGCTGCAGTTGCGCAGACAGTGGCAAGAGGGCAAGTTCACGCGCGTGGATTCCAACCAGGCCAAGGTGAAGCTCATTCTGGAAGACGGGTCCACCTACGAAAAGGAAGGCACCTTGCAGTTCACCGGCACCGCCGTGAACCCGACGTCGGGTGCGATCACCCTGCGGGCGACCTTCCCCAACCCTGATCACTTCCTGATGCCCGGCATGTACGTGCGCTCCCAGCTGGCCACCAGCGTCGCACCGCAGGCGCTGCTCCTGCCCCAGGAGGCCGTGATCCGCAACCCCGCCGGCGAGCCCAGCGTGCAGGTGGTGGGCGAGGACAACAAGCTCACCAAGCGCCCGGTGGAACTCGGCCAGGCCGTGGGCAACCGCTGGCTGGTGATCTCGGGCGTCAAGGCCGGGGAAAAGGTGATGGTGGACGGCTTCCAGAAAGCCCGCGTGGGCCAGACGGTCAAGCCCACGGTGGTCAAGCCACGCGACAAGACCGCACCCGCGGCGGCCACGGCCTCTTCGGCCGCAGCCAGTTCCTGAGGCGCGATGCGCGCACCGCCCCGCCCGACCTGCGACCCCACCACCCCTACGCTGATCCATGGCCCAGTTCTTCATCAACCGCCCGGTCTTCGCCTGGGTGCTGTCCATCGTCATCATGCTGGCGGGTGCGATGTCCATCTTCACGCTGCCGCTGGAGCAGTACCCTGACATCGCGCCACCGCGCGTGACCATCAACACCACCTACACGGGTGCCTCGGCGGGCACGGTCGACAACTCGGTGACCCAGGTGATAGAGCAGCAGCTCAAGGGCATCGACAGCCTGCTGTACATGGGATCGACCAGCGACTCGGCCGGCCGCTCGCGCACCACCCTGACCTTCGCCCCCGGCGCCAACATCGACGTGGCCCAGGTGCAGGTGCAGAACAAGCTGCAGGCGGCCATGAACCGCCTGCCCGAGGCCGTCAAGAGCCGCGGCGTGTTCGTGAACAAGGGCGGCCAGGACTTCCTGGTGACCTATGTGTTCACCTCGCCCGACCCGACCGTGACCCAGGTGGCCATTGGTGACTACATCTCCAGCAACGTGGTGGACGTTATCGCCCGGCTGGACGGCGTGGGCGACGTGACCGTGTTCGGCACCTCCTATGCCATGCGCATCTGGATCGACCCGGCGAAGATGGAGAAGTTCGCGCTCATGCCGTCGGACCTGATCACCGCGCTCAATGCCCAGAACGCCCAGGTCTCGGCCGGCCAGCTCGGCCAGCAGCCCGCACCGGCAGGACAGATGCTCAACGCCACGATCACTGCACGCACCAAGCTGCAGACGGTGGAGGAGTTCGAGCGCATCGTCCTGAAGTCCGGCACCGATGGCTCGGTGGTGACAATGGCCGACGTGGCACGCGTGGCGCTGGAGGCGGACAATCTCACGGTCAAGTCGCGCCTGAACGGGCAACCGGGCGCCGGTATCGGCATCGTGCTGGCCGACGGTGCCAACGCCATGGACGTGGCCGACGCCGTGGCGCGCAAGATGAAGGAGCTCGAGCCCTTCTTCCCGGACGGCATCAACGGCGTGGTCAGCTCCGACTCCACGCCCTTTGTGCGCGCCTCCATCGAGGAAGTGGTCAAGACGCTGGCCGAGGCCATGCTGCTTGTGGTGATCGTGATGTTCATCTTCCTGCAGAACTTCCGCGCGACGATGATCCCGGCGATTGCCGTGCCGGTGGTGCTGCTGGGCACCTTCGGCGTGCTCTCGGCCCTGGGCTACTCGATCAACATGCTGACCATGTTCGCCATGGTGCTGGCCATCGGCCTGCTGGTGGACGATGCCATCGTGGTGGTGGAGAACGTGGAGCGCGTGATGAGCGAGGAAGGCCTGCCGCCCAAGGAGGCCACGCGCAAGTCGATGAAGGAAATCACGCCCGCGCTGGTGGGCATCGGCCTCACGCTGTCGGCGGTGTTCATCCCCATGGCGTTCTTCACCGGATCGACCGGCGTGATCTACCGCCAGTTCTCGATCACCATCGTCTCGGCCATGGCGCTGTCGGTGTTCGTGGCGCTGACGCTCACGCCGGCATTGTGCGCAACCCTGCTCAAGCCCATCGAGAAGGGTCACCACGCGGCGCACGACGGCCCGCCGCGGCGCGGCCTGCTGGGCCTGAGCGACCGCTTCTTCGCCTGGTTCAACCGCAGCTTCGACAGCACGGCCAACCGCTACCAGCGCGCCGTGGGCGGGCTGCTCAGGCGCAGCCTGCGCATGGTGGTCATCTACCTGGTGATCCTGCTCGCCGTGGCCTTCCTGTTCAAGAAGCTGCCCACGTCCTTTTTGCCCAATGAGGACCAGGGCTTCGTCTCGGCGACCATCACGCTGCCCTCGGGTGCCACCGACGAGCGCCTGGGTGTGGTTCTCGATGAGATCAAGGACTACTTCCTGGCCAAGCCCGAAGTGTTGCGCGTGAACTCGATTGCCGGCAACAACGGCAACCAGAACTCGGGCAACATGTTCATCCGGCTCAAGCCCTGGGCGGAGCGTCCGCTGCGCAGCCAGTCCGCCGAGATCATCGCGAGCCAGGCCACCAAGGACCTTGCCAAGATCCGCGATGCCCGCATCTTCGTGACCCTGCCGCCCGCCGTGCGCGGCCTGGGGTCGAGCGCGGGCATCAACTTCATGATCAAGGACCTCAACGGGCTGGGGCAGGAAGCTCTCGTCGCCGCCAAGGACCAGCTGATCGAACTGACCCGCCAGAACCCGATCCTGACCAATGTGCGAACCACCAACTTCGACAACACCTCGGAGCTCAAGGTCACCATCGACGACCGCAAGGCCGCCGCCCAGGGGTTGACCACCGCGGACATCAACGGCGTGCTCTCCAGCGCCATGGGCGGCACCTACGTGAACGACTTCGTGCACCAGGGCCGCGTCAAGCGCGTGTATGTGCAGGGCGATGCGCCCTACCGCATGCTGCCGCAGGACATCGGCCACTGGAGCGTGCGCAACCGCAACGGCGAAATGGTGCCCTTCTCGACCTTTGCCACCACGTCGTGGACCAATGGCCCGCCGCAACTCATGCGCTACAACGGCAGCCCTGCACTTGAAATGCAGGCCGAAACGGCGCCCGGCGCGAGCTCGGGCGACGCCATGGTGGCCATCGAGGAAATCATGAAGAAGCTGCCGCCCGGCATCGGCATGGAGTGGACGGGCGCATCGCTGCAGGAGCGCCGCTCGGGCTCGCAGGCCCCCTTGCTCTACGCCGTCTCCATCCTCTTCGTGTTCCTGTGCCTGGCGGCCCTGTACGAAAGCTGGAGCGTGCCCTTCTCGGTGATGCTGGCCGTGCCGCTGGGCGTGATCGGCGCCCTGCTGGCCACCTACACGCGCGGCATGACCAACGACGTGTACTTCCAGGTGGGGCTGCTCACTACCGTGGGGCTGGCGTCCAAGAACGCCATCCTGATCGTGGAGTTCGCGGTACAACTGCAGGAACAGGGCAAGAACCTGTACGACGCCACGGTGGAGGCCGTGCGCATGCGCCTGCGGCCCATCCTCATGACCTCGCTGGCCTTCGGCTTCGGCGTGCTGCCCCTGGCCATCGGCACGGGCGCGGGTGCGGGCGGCCGCCAGGCCATCGGCACGGGCGTGCTGGGCGGCATGGTGGCGTCCACCGTCCTCGGGCTGTTCTTCGTACCCGTGTTCTTCCTGCTGGTGCGTTCGTGGTTCAGCGCGCGCAAGAAGCCGGCCCCGCACCAGCCTGCGGGCGAGGTGGCGGAGGCCCAGGCATGACGACGCCCCGCACGCCCTCTTCGCGCCCGGTTGCCCCTTTTCGCATGCCCAAAGCGCTTTTGACACCCCTGTGCGCCCTGCTGATTCTGGCAGGCTGCACCAACCTGGCCCCCAGCTACGAGCGCCCCGCTGCGCCTGTGCCCGCGGCGCTGGACAATGCCGCCACCCAGCCGGGCGCTGGCGCAGCCGCCTACGTCCCGCTGGGCTGGGATGCCGTGGTGCAGTCCGGGCAGTTGCGCGAGGTCATCACCCTGGCGCTGCAGAACAACCGCGACCTGCGCTCCGCGGCCCTGGCCATCGAGCGCGCCCAGGCACAGTATGGCGTGAGCCGTGCCGACCGCCTGCCCAGCGTGAACGGCACGGCCCAGGGCAACCGCACCCGCACTGCCGCGGACCTGACCACCGCCGGGCGCTCGCAGATCAGCGAGCAGTACAGCGCGCAACTGGGCATCACGAGCTACGAGCTCGACTTCTTCGGCCGCGTGCGCAACCTCAACGAGGCCGCACTGCAGGAGGTGCTGCGCACCACCGACAGCCAGCGCAGCGTGCAGCTGAGCCTGGTGGCCGAGGTCACCAGCGCCTGGCTCAACCTCGCCGCCGACCAGGCGCGCCTGGAGCTGGCCAAGGAAACCCTGCGCTCGCGCGAAGCCTCGTATTCCCTGACAGAGCGCACGCACCGCCTGGGCGGCACCTCGGGCCTGGTGCTGGCACAGAACCAGACCACGGTGGACAGCGCACGCGCCGACGTCGCCGCCTTCACCAGCCAGGTGGCGCGCGACCGCAATGCGCTGCAGTTGCTGGTGGGCTCGCCCGTACCGGCGGCCCTGCTGCCCGTGGTGCAACCCGTGCCCCCGGTGCCAGCCGCTGCCCAGGTACCAGACGAACGGCGCAGCGAGCGCGTGACCCAGGCCGCAGCACCCGCGCCCATGCTGCGTGAAAATGCCCTGCAGCTCCTGGCCGTGCCGGCACAGATCCCCTCGAGCGTGCTGCTGGCACGCCCCGACGTGATGGCCGCCGAGCGCAGCCTGCAGGCCACCTACGCCAATATCGGCGCTGCGCGCGCCGCCTTCTTTCCCAGCATCTCGCTCACGGCCAGCGTGGGCACGGCGAGCACCGAGCTCTCGGGCCTGTTCGGCAGCGGCAACCTGCTGTGGAGCTTCGTGCCGCAGATCCGCCTGCCGATCTTCGATGGCGGCCGCAACCAGGCCAACCTGGAGGTGGCCCAGGCCAATCAGCGCATTGCGCTCACGCAGTACGAAAAGGTCATCCAGACCGCGTTCCGCGAGGCCGCCGACGCCCTGGCCGAGCGCGCCACGCTGACGGACCGCATCACGGCGCAGACCTCGCTGCTGGCCGCCACCGAACGGGTCTATGCCCTGTCGGAAGCGCGCTTCAAGGCCGGTGCCGACAACTACCTCACGGTGCTGGACGCGCAGCGCACGCTGTATGCGGCGCAGCAGACCCTGCTGAGCCTGCAACTGGCCGAGCAGACCAACCGCATCACGCTGTACAAGGTACTCGGCGGGGGCTGACCCCCCGGCGACATGGTTAGTGCCGGCGGGGGCTGAGCCCCCAGACCATCACACGGGCGATACAGGCGCCTCACCCGCCAGGTGCCGGCGCGCGTTCTCGACGAAGCGGTCCACCGAGGCCTGCACGGCTTCGGGCGACCAACCGCCCACGTGGGGTGTGAGCACCACGCTGTCCAGGTCCAGCAATTCGGCCGGTGGCTTCGGCTCGCTCTCGTACACATCCAGTCCCGCACCGGCCAGGCGGCCCGCCCGCAAGGCGCTGGCCAGCGCGGCGGTGTCGATCACACTGCCGCGCGCGATGTTGACCACATAGCCGCGAGGCCCCAGGGCATCCAGCACCGGGGCATTGACCAGGTGCTGTGTGCCCGGGCCGCCGGGCGTGGCCACGACCAGGAAATCGGCCCACTCGGCCAGCGACTTCACATCGCCGAAGTAGCGGTAGGGCACGTCCGTGCGCTCGCTGCGGTTGTGGTAGCCCACCTGCAGGTCGAAACCCAGCGCGCGCTGGGCGATCTTCTTGCCGATGGTGCCCAGGCCGACGATGCCGATGCGCTTGTGCGAAACATTCGGTGGCAGCGGCAGTGACGTGCGCCACACGCCTGCACGGGTGGCAGCATCCAGCTTGGGAATGCCGCGCACGGCGGCGATCAGCAGGCCGAAGGCATGGTCGGCCACGCAGTCGTCGTTGGTGCCGGCGCCATTGGCCACCACGATGCCGCGCGCCTTGGCATGGGCCACCGCGATGTTCTCGTAGCCCGCGCCCAGCGCGCAGACCAGGGTGAGGGCCGGCAGCGCATCGATCTGCGCGGCGGTGAGGCCCACCGAGCCGATGGTGAGCACCACGCGCACGCGGCTGCCGTGCTCGGCGATGGCGGCCTGGTGCTGCGGGGCATCGGGCGCATACACCAGATCAAAGGTTTCCGACAATTGGGCGCAGTGTTCTTCCGACAGGAAAGACAGGGCAAGCAGGACAGGTTTCATGGCAGTGGAATCAAAGGGAAATCAAAAGCGGTTCCGATGGATGGAGGCCGACTTCATGCCGCGCCATCGCTTTGCTGCAGCGCCCACATGCTGGCGTAGCGCCCGCGCTGGGCAAGCAACTCGGCATGCGTGCCGCGTTCGACGATGCGGCCGGCGTCCATGACCAGGATCTCGTGCGCATCGACCACCGTGGACAGGCGGTGCGCGATCAGCAGCGTGGTCTTGTTCTGGGCGGCGCTCTGCAGCTCGGACTGGATGGCGCGCTCGTTGGCCGAGTCGAGCGCCGAGGTGGCCTCGTCGAAGATCAGGATGGGCGGGTTCTTGAGCAGGGTGCGTGCAATCGCCACGCGCTGCTTTTCGCCGCCCGAGAGCTTGAGCCCGCGCTCACCCACCATGGCCCCATAGCCGGCAGGTGTGCTGGCAATGAAGTCGTGGATGCGGGCCGAACGGGCGGCGGCCTCCACCTCGGCCTGGCTGGCGCCGGTGCGGCCATAGGCGATGTTGTAGGCGATGGTGTCGTTGAAGAGCACGGTGTCCTGCGGCACGATGCCGATCGCCTGGCGCACGCTGGCCTGCGTGACCGCGCGGATCTCCTGCCCGGCGATGGTGATGCGTCCCTGCTGGATGTCGTAGAAGCGGTAGAGCAGCCGCGCCAGGGTGGACTTGCCCGAACCCGAGGGCCCGACCACGGCCACCGTCTTGCCCGCCGGGATCTCGAAGCTCACACCCTGCAGGATGGGCCGGCCATTGGGAACGCCGTCGGCACTGCGCGAGGCATCGTAGGCAAAGTGCACGCTCTCGAAGCGCACCGTGGGACGGTCCAGGCCCGTGAGCGGCTGGGCTCCGGGGGCATCGGCCACCTCGCGCTCCTTGTCCATCAGCACGAACATCTTGTCCAGGTCGGTCAGGCTTTGCTTGATCTCGCGGTAGATCACGCCCAGAAAGTTGAGCGGTATGTACAGCTGGATCATGAAGGCGTTGACCATGACCAGGTCGCCCAATGTCATGCGGCCATCGACTACCCCTTGCGTGGCGCGCCAGAGCATGGCCACCAGGCCGATGGCGATGATCAGCTGCTGGCCCGCGTTGAGCATGGACAGCGTGGTCTGGCTCTTGAGGCGCGCGCGGCGCAACCGCTCCAGGCTCTCATCGTAGCGCCGGGCCTCGAAGCCTTCGTTGTTGAAGTACTTGACGGTTTCGTAGTTGAGCAGCGAGTCCACCGCCTTGGTGTGCGCGGCCGAGTCGAACTCGTTGGCCTCGCGCCGGAACTGGGTGCGCCACTCGGTCACCAGTACCGTGAACAGGATGTAGACACCCAGGGCCGCCAGCGTGATCCAGGCAAACCAGGCATCGAACTTGACGGCCAGCACAGTGAGCACCAGCACCACCTCGACCAGGGTGGCGACCACGTTGAACAGGGTGAAGGAGATCAGCGACTCGATGCCGCGCACGCCGCGCTCGATGTCGCGCGTCATGCCGCCGGTCTGCCGCTCCAGGTGGAAGCGCAGGCTCAACGCGTGCAGGTGCTCGAAGGTCTGCAGCGCGATGGAACGCGCCGCACCTTGTGTGGCCTTGGCGAACACCAGTTCGCGCAGCTCACTGAAGATGGAGGTGGACAGGCGCAGCGCGCCATAGGCCAGCAGCAGCCCCACGGGCACCACGAGCAGGGCCGCAGGCTCGCCCAGCTTGACGTCCATGGCATCGACCAGGGTCTTGAGCAGCACGGGCACGCCCACGTTGGCCATTTTGGCGCCCACCATGAAGACGATGGCCGCGACCACGCGCCATTTGTACTGCCACAGGTAGGGCAGCAGGCGGCCGATGGTGGCCCAGTCGGAAGGAGGGGGGGCAGCGGCCAAAGCCGGTGCCTGGGCGGGGCGGGGTTCGCCGACAGGGCGCATGGGGGACAATTCCGGTTGTTGTTTTTACCGACCCGGCTGGCGCCTGGGTGGTTTTTACCGGGGCCGGCTCCGGAGTCCACCCGTGGTGTCCCCCGCATCCGCGCCAGCCCCAACCGAGATTGTGCCCATGTCCGAGAATTTCAGCCCACCCGCCGCCCAATTGCCCACCGACAAGGAACTGGTGCTCAAGGTGATCCCCATGCCCGCGGACACCAATGGCAATGGCGACATCTTCGGCGGCTGGGTCATGGCGCAGGTCGATCTGGCCGGCTCCGTGCTGCCGGCACGCTACATGCAGGGCCGCATGGCCACCGTGGCGGTCAATGAATTCATCTTCAAGCAGCCGGTGCGTGTGGGCGACATCCTGTCGTTCTTCTCGTCGATCACACGCGTGGGCAACACCTCGGTCACCGTGCAGGTGGAGGTGTATGCCGAGCGCTTTGCCGACCAGGGGCGCTATGTCAAGGTGACCGAAGCGCGCCTGACCTATGTGGCCATCGATGACGAAGGCCGTCCACGACCGGTTCCGCGCCCTGCGGGTGAGAGCGCAAAGCCCGGGGCATGAGCCGGGCTCCTTGACGGACCCGCTTGTCCTGGCCTGCGGGCGATCAGGCAGCCACCGCCATTGCCGTGGGCTCGGCGCGCACGGGTTGCGCGGTGCTGCGCAAGGCAGACGACGAATGGCCCGAGCCGATGCCCGATTCGATCTCGCCAGCCAACTGGCCGCCCTCTTCCACCACCAGCTTGCCGTAGCGGATCTTGCCGTTGACCTTGCCGCTGCTGTAGATAACGAGCTTCTGGCGCACGGTGAGCGTGCCATTGAACTCGCCATGGATTTCGGCAATATCGATCTCGGCCGAGCCGCGGAAGGCTCCGTGCTCGGAAATCTGGATCACGCGCGAGTCCATGGTGGCCTCCACCGTGCCCTCGACCACCAGCGTGTCGCAATCGGTGATCTCCACGCCCTTGAGCTTGATGTTGGGCCCCACCGTGAGCTTGCTGCCCGTGGAATCCGCGGCCGCCGAAGGTTTGGCCAGGGCCGGGCTGACCGGCGCCGACGAGGGAGCGGTGGTGGCGGCGGCGGAAGAACTGGTCAGCGGGCTGTTCAGGCCGGTGGAGCTGGAAGGACTGTGGCGGGGCTGAAACGACTCGGGTTCACGCTTGCCAAAGAAGGGGTTTTGCACGGCCATCGGTACTCCTTGAAAAGAGGTTTCATCGTAGGAGTGCACCTACGCGACGGATGCGTGCATTGCGCAAGAACCGTAACCAAACGGTTCACCCGTAGCATGCGCTTGCAATGTTTGCGGGCACTCACATCCAGTGGGTTACATATTTCAAAGGCATGCCTTCTGTCTCGGCCTCGGGTCAGGACACGATGTAGGCCGCCGCCCCCGCGGACATGATCTCTCCGTTCGGCCCCTTGAACTCCATGCGTGTGGTGGCCACGCGCGAGCCCAGGCGCAGCACCTCGGCATGCAGCGTGAAGTGGCTGCCGATGCCGGGGCGCAGGTAGTCGATGCGCAGGTCGATGGTACCGAGCTTGGCAAAGCGGTGCAGGCGCTGCTCGGGCGCTTCGTCCATGTGGCGCCCGCCGATGGCGGCCATCACCGCCAGGCCACCCATGGCATCGAGCCCGGCGCTGATCACGCCGCCATGCACCCGGTTGTAGGCATAGTGGCCCACCAGCTCGGGCTTCATGTCGATGCGCCCTTCCACCCGCTCGGGGTGCAGGCCGGTGATCTTCAGGCCCAGCACCTGGTTGAAGACGATCTTTTCCTCGAAGATGGATTTCAGGCCGGCCACGAATTCGGGCTCGAATTCCTGCGGCACTGCGGTGCTGGTCTTGCTCATGGTGTTCCTGTGCGGTGTCTTCGTGCGCTCTTCAATGGATAGCAGGCCATGCCACCACGGAAAGCGTTCCCGGTCATTTTCAATCAAAACTTTCCGTGCCGCCCCTGGCCCGCGGTGAAGCGCGCTGCGCCCTGGAGCGCTTCGGCCAGGCAGGCGCGTCCGCCCTGCCATTCCTGCAGTAGCGCATCGGCCAATGGCAGGCCCTCCTGGGCGATGGCGCTGGCCCGGTCCGAACGCAATGTGGCCTGTGGAAACGCGGCGATTTCATGCGCCAGTGCCAGGGCAGCCGCCAGCGCCTGGCCGGATGGCACCACGCGGTTGCACAGGCCCATCTGCAGGGCTTCCTGCGCCTCCACCTTGCGGCCCGTGAGGATCAGGTCCAGCGCGCGCGACAGACCCACCAGGCGCGGCAGCCGCACCGTGCCGCCGTCGATCAGCGGCACGCCGAAGCGCCGGCAGTACACGCCGAAGTAGGCGTCCTCTTCCATCACGCGCAGGTCGCACCACAGGGCCAGCTCCATGCCGCCGGCCACGGCGGCACCAGTGACAGCCGCCACCACGGGTTTGGACAGCTGCAGCCGGCTCGGGCCCATGGGACCGGCAGGGTCCGGTGTAGCGGCCGCATAGTCGAGCGCCTCGGCCAAGGCCTCGGGCGACGTGCCCTCGGCCTGCAGCCGCGCGCCCGACTGCAGATCCCAGCCCGCGCAGAAGTGGCCGCCCGCGCCATGGAACACGGCCACGTCGGCCGTGTCGTCACGCTCGAACGCGAGAAAGGCCGCATGCAGCGCACGCGCCGTGGCGGCATCGACCGCGTTGCGCACTTGCGGCCGGCGCAGTGTCACCAGCGTGACACGGCCTTGCTTGTCTACCTCGATGGACATGGACTCCTCCACGCGCCGCATAGGACGCAACCCTTATTGCGCGGCCCTTGGCAAAGGGACAACATGCGCGGTGCCTTGGCGGTGCCCGCACTCAGGGTTAGCCCCGAGTGCAGCAGGGGCTGCGCGCAGGCACCATTATTTATGCAAAGCAATTGCTTTGTATAAATATTCCGGAGGGCCAGTGTGCAATTTGTGCAACTGTTGATCAGCGGAGTCGCCCAGGGGTGCATCTACGGCCTGATCGCGCTCGGCTTCGTGCTCATCTACAAGGCCACGGAAACCGTGAGCTTCGCCCAGGGCGAACTCATGATGCTGGGCGCCTTCTGCGGCCTGGCGCTGATGACGGTGCTCGGCTTTCCCTTCTGGGTGGCGGTGCTGGCCAGCATCGCGGCAATGGGCCTGTTCGGCACCGTGCTCGAACGCGTGGTGATCCGCCCCATCCTGGGACAACCCGCTTTCTCCATCGTCATGCTCACCATCGGCATCGGCTATGTGCTACGCGGCCTGGTGACCATGATCCCCGCCATCGGCACCGAAACGCACACCCTGCCCGTGCCCTACAAGGACCTGGCGTTCAAGCTCGGCGCGCTGGTGCTCAACGCCGAGCAACTGGCCGTGATCGCGGCCACCGGCGTGCTGTGCGCGCTGCTGTTCGCGCTGTTCCGCTACAGCAAGCTGGGCATTGCGATGCAGGCCTCGTCGCAGAACCAGTTGGCGGCCTACTACATGGGCATTCCCGTGCAGCGCCTGAACGGCCTGGCCTGGGGCCTGGCCGCCGCCGTGGCGGCCGTGGCCGGGCTCCTGCTGGCGCCCATCACCTTCGTGCACGCCAACATGGGGCTGATCGGGCTCAAGGCCTTTCCGGCCGCCGTGGTGGGCGGCTTCGGCAGCTTGCCGGGCGCCATCGTGGGCGGCCTGGTGATCGGCATCGTGGAATCGTTCTCGGGCTTTTACCTGCCCGACGGATTCAAGGACACCGCGGCCTACATCGTGGTGCTCATCATGCTGATGGTGCGGCCCAACGGCCTGTTCGGCGAGAAACTCAGAAAGAAAGTCTGACCCATGCGCTTTCTTTTCAAGACCTCCTACGAGCAGGATCTGCGGCTGGCCAAGCACGGCGGGCATGTGTTCTGGTACGGGCTGCTGGGCCTGGCCCTGGTGGTAGCGCCCTGGGTGGCACCCGAGTACTGGCTGGCGCAGCTGACCTTCGTGCTCATCTACGCCATCGTCGGCCTGGGGCTGATGCTGCTGGCGGGCTTCACGGGGCTGTTCTCGCTCGGGCATGCGGCCTTCCTGGGCGTCGGGGCCTACACGCAGGCGGTGCTCACGGGCATGGGCTGGCCGTTCGCGCTGTCGCTGGCCTGCGCGGCGGGCCTGTCCGCCGCGGTGGGGGTGATCGTGGGCCTGCCGGCGCTGCGCGTGAAGGGCATCTACCTGGGCATGGCCACCTTGTCGTTCGGCTTCATCGTCGAGGAAGTGTTCGCGCGCTGGGAATCGGTCACGGGCGGCAACTCGGGCAAGCACCTGGTGCCACCCGAGATCTGGGGTTTCAAGTTCGAATCCACCGAATCGTTCTACTTCCTGTGCTTGGGTGTTGCCGTGGTCAGCACCCTGGCCATCCTGAACCTGCTGCGCTCGCCCACGGGCCGGGCCTTCGTGGCCATCCGCGATTCGGAAATCTCGGCGCAGAGCATGGGCATCCACCTGGCGCGCTACAAGACGCTGTCGTTCTCGCTCTCGGCCGCGCTGGCCGGCATCGGCGGCGCGCTGTATGCACACAAGCTGCAGTTCATCTCGCCCGACCAGTTCAACATCCTGCAGTCCATCGACCTCTTGCTTATGATCGTGATCGGCGGGCTGGGTTCGGTGCACGGGGCCTTCCTGGGCGCGATCTTCCTGATCTCCATGCCGCAGCTCATCTCGCTGGGCAAGGACTGGCTTCCCGCCACCATCGGCCAGGCGCCCGGGCTGCAGGCCGTGGTCTATGGCGCCGTGCTGATCCTGTTCGTGCTGTTCGAACCCATGGGCCTGTACGGTCGCTGGCTCAAGGTGCGCACCTGGCTGCAGTTGTTCCCGTTCTACCGCAAGGGCCTGTTCAAGCGGCAGAAGTCCTTTCAGAAATCGGACAGGCTGAAATGACTGACGACATCCTGCTCAGCGCCCAGAACCTCAGCGTGCGCTTCGGCGGCGTGCTGGCGGTGAACAACGTGGGCTTCGAGGTACGCCGCGGCGAGGTGTTCACCCTGATCGGCCCCAACGGTGCGGGCAAGACAACGGTGTTCAACCTCATCAGCCGCATCTACACCCCCACCACCGGCACCATCGCCTACGCTGGGCCAAACGGCATGCTGCCGCTGACCGACCAGCCGCCGCACAAGGTGGCGGGCCTGGGCATTGCGCGCACCTTCCAGAACATCGAGCTGTTCGAACACGCCAGCGTGCTGCACAACCTCTTGATCGGCCGCCACACGCGGCGCGAGACCGGGCTGTGGGCCGACATGCTGTTCACCCGCCGCGTGCGCGATGCCGAGGTGCGGGCGCGCGAGAAGGCCGAGGAGATCATCGACTTCCTGGACCTGCAGCACTACCGCGACACGCTGGTGGCCGGCCTGCCCTACGGCGTGCGCAAGGTGGTGGAGCTGGCCCGGGCGCTGTGCACCGAACCGCGCCTGCTGCTGCTGGACGAGCCCTCCTCGGGCCTCAACGTGGAGGAGACCGACGACATGGCCTTCTGGATCCAGGACATCCAGCACGAACTGGGCATCACCGTGCTGATGGTGGAGCATGACATGTCGCTGGTGTCCAAGGTGTCCGACCGCGTGCTGGCCATGAACCAGGGCGAGGTGGTGGCCATGGGCACGCCGCGCGAGGTGCAATCGCACCCCGGCGTGATCGAGGCCTATCTGGGCACCATCGACGATGTGAGCAACCTGCGCCGCCCGGCGGGCAGCGCACCGGCAAGGGTGGCACGATGACCGTCATTCCGTTTCCCGGACAACCTGGCACTGGCACCGCAGAGGACACGCCGCTGCTGCGCCTGCAGAACGTGGAAAGCGCCTATGGCCCCATCAAGGCCATCCGCGGCGTGAGCCTGCAGGTGCAGCGTGGCGAGATCGCGGCCGTGCTGGGCAGCAATGGCGCGGGCAAGACCACCATCCTCAAGACCATCTCGGGCATCATCGACCCGCGCCGCGGCTCCATCGAGTTCCAGGGTGCCAACATCACGGCCAACGACCCGGCTGCCATCGTGCGCCGGGGCCTGGTGCACGTGCCCGAGGGGCGCGAGGTGTTCGCGCTGCTCTCGGTGCGCGACAACCTGCTCATGGGCGCCTACACGCGCAGCGATGCCGATGCCGTGGCACGCGACCTGGAGGCGGTGTACGGCTACTTCCCCATCCTCAAGGAGCGCGCGGCGCAGGACGCGGGCCTGCTCTCGGGCGGTCAGCAGCAGATGCTGGCGATCTCGCGCGCGCTCATGGCCGCCCCCGAGCTGATTCTGCTCGACGAGCCCAGCCTGGGCCTGTCGCCCAAGCTCACCAAGGAGATCTTCGAGATCGTGGTGCGCATCAACCGCGAGCGCGGCACCACCATCCTGCTGGTCGAGCAGAACGCCAACATGGCGCTCAACGCGTCCGACTACGGCTATGTGCTGGAAAACGGCCGCATCGTGATGGAGGACAGCTGCGAGCGCCTGCGCGAGAAGGACGACATCAAGGAGTTCTACCTGGGCATGAAGGACGCCGGCGTGCGCGGCGAGCGGCGCTGGAAGAAAAAGAAGAACTGGAGGTGACCGGCATGTCCAACCTATGGGATCTTTCCCACATCCAGCCGGCCGGCACCGATGTGCTCGCGGGCGACACCATGGCCGCGATGTTCTGGAACGGTGTGGCCCGGCGCGGCCCGAACGTGTGGCTGCGCCAGAAGCAGCTCGGCATCTGGAAGAGCTGGACCTGGAACCAGACCGCAGAAGCCGTGCGCGAGATCGCGGGCGGCCTCATGTCCCTGGGCTTTGCGCCCGGGGAATGCGCCTCGGTGCTGTCCAACACCAACATCGAATGGGTGCTGGCCGACCTGGCCGTGCTCAGCTGCGGCGGCGTTTCCAATGGCATCTACCCCACCGACGCGGCCAGCCAGGTGCACTACCTGAGCGAAGACTCGCGCACCACGGTGCTCTTCGTCGAGGACGACGAACAGCTGGACAAGGCGCTGGAGGTGCGCGGCCAGTTGCCGCTGCTGCGCAAGATCGTGGTCTTCGACATGGAAGGCCTGCGCGGCCTGTCCGACCCGCACATCCTGAGCCTGCAGGCCTTGCGCGAACTGGGCCGCGGCTGGAACGCACAGCACCCGGGCGAGCTGGAGCGCCGGGTGCAGGGCTGCCGCCCCGAAGACGTGGCCATCCTGGTCTACACATCGGGCACCACCGGCAAGCCCAAGGGCGCCATGCACACCCATGCCGCGCTGGCCTACACCGTGCGCGGCTACAACACGCTGATCTCGCGCACCGAGGACGACGAGGCCATGTGCTTCCTGCCGCTGTGCCATATTGCCGAGCGCATGGGGGGCGAGTACTTTTCGCTCTATACCGGCTCGCGCCTGAACTTCGTGGAGAACCCCGACACCGTGCCCGAGAACGTGCGCGAGATCGCTCCCACCGTGTTCACCGCCGTTCCGCGCGTGTGGGAGAAGTTCTATTCGGGCGTGATGATCGCGCTCAAGGAATCCACCCGGCTGCAGCAGGCGGCCTATGCCTGGTCCATCGGCGTGGGCACGCGCATTGCCGAGCAGGTGCTGGCCGGGCAGCCCGTGGGCGCCGGGCAGAAGCTGCAGTTCCGCCTGGCGCGCTGGCTGGCGCTGGACAATGTGCGCAAGCTCATCGGCATTCACCGCGCGCGCTTTTTGGTCACCGGCGCGGCGCCCATCTCGCCCGACCTGGTCAAGTGGTACCTGGCCCTGGGCGTGCCCATGCTGGAAGTGTGGGGCATGACCGAGACCTGCGGCGCTGCCACGGGCGTGCCCGCCAGCCGCATCAAGCCCGGCTCCATCGGCCCCGCCGCAGGCTACAACGAGGTGCGCGTGGACCCGGCCACGGGCGAGATCCAGGTGCGCGGCCCCAACGTCTTCAAGGGCTACCTGAACCTGCCCGAGAAGACCGCCGAGACCATCTCCCCCGATGGCTGGCTGCACACCGGCGACGTGGGCGTGATCGACGCCGACGGCTACCTGCGCATCACCGACCGCATGAAGGACATCATCATCACGGCCGGGGGCAAGAACATCACACCGAGCGAGCTGGAGAACGAGCTCAAGTTCAGCCCCTACGTGACCGATGCTGTGGTGATCGGCGACGCCCGCCCCTACCTCACGGTGATCATCATGATCGACCAGGAGAACGTGGAGAAGTACGCACAGGACCACGACGTGCCCTTCTCCAACTACGCCAGCCTGACGCGCGCCACCGAGGTGCAGGCGCTGATCCAGGCCGAGGTGGACCGCGTGAACAAGCGCTTCGCGCGCGTAGAGCAGATCAAGAAGTTCTTTCTGCTCGACACCCAGCTCTCGGCCGAGGACGAGGAGCTGACTCCGACCATGAAGCTCAAGCGCAAGCTGGTGCAGCAGAAGTACGCCGACCGCATCGAGGCCATGTACCGCTGAGCCCATGTTGCGGCGCGCCATGGACCGCTAGGGAAAGTGCTGGTGCTCCACCCGGGGCATCGTTCTATAACGGGATCCGTCCTATCCATACAAGGAGACCTGCCATGAGACTTCTTCACCTTGCCGCACTGACCACCGTGGCCATGGCCGGCGGCGCCGCGCATGCCCAGGCCACGCAGGGCGTGGCCAAGGACACCATCACGCTGGGCTCCATCCAGGACCTGTCGGGGCCGCTGGCGGGCTTCGGCAAGCAGGTGCGCCTTGGCATGATGCTGCGCGTGGACGAGGCCAACGAGCAGGGCGGCGTCAACGGCCGCAAGATCGACCTCAAGGTGGAAGACTCCGGCTACGACCCCAAGAAGGCGGTGCTGGCGGCGCAGAAGCTCGTCAACCAGGACAAGATCTTCATGATGGTGGCGCACATCGGCACCGCGCAGAACCTGGCGGCCATGCCGGTGCAGTTCAGCAAGAACGTGATCAACTTCTTCCCGGTGACGGCGGCGCGCGAGATGTACGAGCCCTTCCACAAGCTCAAGTACTCGTTCGCCGCGACCTACTACGACCAGATCCGCCTTGCTGCGCCCAAGCTCATCAAGGAAAAAGGCGCCAAGAAGATCTGCACCATCTACCAGGACGACGAGTTCGGCCTGGAGGTGATGCGCGGCGGCGAAGCGGCCCTGAAGAGCATGGGCATGGACTTCACCGAGAAGACTTCGTACAAGCGCGGTGCCACCGACTTCTCGTCCCAGGTGGCCAAGATGAAGGCGGCGGACTGCGACTTCGTGGTGCTGGGCACCATCATCCGCGAGACCATCGGCACCATCGGCGAAGCGCGCAAGACGGGCTTCAATCCCACTTTCCTCGGCTCGAGCGCGGCCTATACCGACCTGATCCACAAGCTGGGCGGCAAGCCCATGGACGGCCTGTACGCCACCATGACGGTGCAGCACCCCTACCTGGACGAGGCCTCGCAGCCCATCCGCTTCTGGGCCAACAAGTACAAGACCAAGTTCAATGAAGACCCGACCGTGTTCTCGGTCTACGGCTACGGCGCCATCGACGCCTTCATCCGCGCGGCGCAGAAGGCCGGTACCGGGCTGACCACCGAAAGCTTCATCAAGGCCATGGACACCATGGTGATCCCGCCCGACATGTTCGGCAGCGCGGAAGCGTCCTACGGCCCGCAGAAGCGCCTGGGCAGCGACCTGTCGCGCCTGTCGCAGATCCAGGACGGCAAGTGGAAGGTGGTATCGGACTACGTCAAGTAGGCGGCGTCCGCCTTCGCCTCCAGGCCGCCCCCAATGGGCGGCCTTTTTGTTGGCGCAGGTCCATGGCAGAATTTTGAAAAGCAGATGCTTTGCAAAATTACAGCGGAGATGAACACCATGATCGAACGCACCCTCTTCAACGCCGACCACCAGGCCTTTGCCGAAAGCTTCGCGCGCTTCCTCGACAAAGAGGTCGCCCCCCACCATGCAGCCTGGGAGGAACAGGGCTACGTGGACCGTGCCGTATGGGCCAAGGCCGGCGAGAACGGCTTTCTGTGCATGAGCCTGCCCGAGGAATACGGCGGTGCGGGCGCCGACCGGCTGTATTCGGTGGCCCAGATGGAGGCCATCGCGCACGCGGGTTTCACCGGCCTGGGCTTCGGGCTGCACAGCGAGATCGTGGCGCCCTACGTCCTGCACTACGGCACCGAGGACCAAAAGCGCCGCTACCTGCCGCAACTGGCCAGCGGCGCCATGGTAGGCGCCATCGCCATGAGCGAGCCGGCGGCCGGCAGCGATCTGCAGGGCATCAAGGCCACGGCCGTGAAGAGCGCCGACGGATCGCACTATGTGCTCAACGGCAGCAAGACCTTCATCACCAACGGCTGGCATGCGGACCTGGTGATCGTGGTGGCCAAGACCGACCCGGCGGCCGGTGCCAAGGGCACCAGCCTGCTGCTGGTAGAGCGCGGCATGCCGGGCTTCGAAAAGGGCCAGCGCCTCAAGAAACTGGGCATGAAGGCGCAGGACACCTCCGAGCTGTTCTTCACCGATGTGAAGGTGCCGGCCGAGAACCTGCTCGGCGGCGCGGCCATGGAAGGGCGAGGCTTCATCTGCCTGATGGAGCAACTGCCCTGGGAACGCATGCAGATCGCCATCAGCGCCGTGGCCGCCGCCCAGGCAGCCATCGACTGGACGGTGGACTACGTCAAGCAGCGCAAGGTCTTCGGCCAGCCCGTGGCCAGCTACCAGAACACCCGCTACACCCTGGCCGAGCTGCAGACCGAGGTGCAGGTGGCGCGCGTGTTCGTGGACAAGTGCTGCGAGCTGGTCGCGGCCGACCGGCTTGACACGGCCACCGCCAGCATGGCCAAGTACTGGACCACCGACCTGCAGTGCAAGGTGATGGACGAATGCCTGCAGCTGCACGGTGGCTACGGCTACATGTGGGAGTACCCCATCACCCGCGCCTATGCCGATGCCCGGGTGCAGCGCATCTACGGCGGCACCAACGAGATCATGAAGGAAGTGATCACCCGCGCCATGGGGCTGGGCAAGTAGCCCTCTCTACAACAGCCAGGTTTCGCGGATTTCTTCGGGGCTGAGCTTGCGCGGCGCAGGCGCCGCTCCGCGCACCTGCAGCCAGTCGCGCACGCCATCGCGGCCGCTGAGCCCGCGCACCAGCAGCACCCCGGCCGCGATGCCGCGCACGGCCGCTGCGCTGCGGCTGGGCGCCATCAGCGCGGACACGGCCAGCCCCGCGCCGGCGGCCAGCGCCAAGTGGTGCTCAAGGAAAAAGCCGGAGCGCGCGTCGTCGTATTCGATGGCGTCGCGTGCCAGGCGCTGCAGGGATTCGGAAAGGGTTTTTGCCATGGTCTGGATGTCGGTGAAAGCCTGTTGTTCGCAGGTTACAGGATAGCGTGCTGCGCGCGCGGTTCCCTGCAGGCCGGTTCCTACAAACACCGCTTACCAAATCCCACGTGCTGTTACAGGGCGCCCCCCTAAATTGGAAGTCAGGCGGCCTGCGCGTGCGGGCGCCAAGAACGGTGTCCTTACCCCGGGAGACTTCCATGAGACATGCACGGCGCAGCAACAGCACTTCCCACTGGCTCATTGCCGCTGTCGGCGGCGCCCTCTTCGGCGTCGTGTGCGGCATCGCGCGGGCGCAGGCCCCGGCAGATGCGCCCCTGCCCTCATCGAGGTCGTTCCTGCCCTTCACCCAGGCCGGTTACGTCGGCCTGTCGGGCGGGCGTTCCCGGTACGACCTGTATTCGGGGCCGTCCGGGCTGGCTTACGACGACAGCGACACCGCCTGGAAGCTCAGCACCGGCGGGTACTTTCACCGCAACTTCGGCGTGGAGCTGGGCTACCTGGATTTTGGCCGCTCGTACCGGCTGGACGGCAGGACCAAGGCCCAGGGCGTCAACCTGAGCCTGGTCGGTCGTGCCCCCATCGGCGATCGCCTGGAGCTGTTTGCCAAGGCCGGCACCACTTACAGCCGCACCGTGACCTCCGCCCAGCCGGTCTATGGACTGCGCACCGGCAGGGACAGCGGCATGGGCCTGTCCTTCGGCGTGGGCGCCAGCTGGGGCTTCACGCCCAATATCGCTGCCGTACTGGAGTGGGAGCGCCACCGCCTGCACTTCGCGGACGATACGGCCCCTGCCGACATGGCCACCGTGGGCGTGCGCTACCGGTTCTGAGGCACAACGAACGGCGCCGCCGGCCCCCGGCAGCGCCAGCAGCATGGTGCCGAGACAACTTCGGCAACCGTCTACCTCCCCGCCCTATTGCATGCGACCTGGCTGCTCGTAGTGCTCGTCCCAGCGCAACGCAAGGCCATGGGACGCGACGGGTTCACGCCAGACGAAATACAGCGTCGCCAGCACGATGAGGGCCGCCATACCCATGAACGGCCCCAACAGCCAGGCGACACCCAGTACCGCGAGCAGGCATACGGCGATGTAGCGGATCCCCTCCTTGTCCAAGGCCCCATACCCGGCCTGCGGCGGTTGCGGCGCGCAATGGTGGCGGGTCGGCGGATCTGCTTCGCGAGGCTGGGTGCTGCTGCTCATGGTTCACCTGGATGGAAGAGACGATGGACAAGGTGCTGGGAGATGAGTCTCGAAGTCCTGGCGCGGGACCGCCGTCAGCCAAACCATCCAGCCCCTGCCGTCCTGTTCCTACAGCCGGGGTGGAAAACGGCTCCTCTGTGTCACCATTTATACAAAGCAGATGCTCTGCATAAAGCCGTACCGCCCTATACTGCGGCGACCAACTGGAGACACGCCATGACACAAGCCTATGTGTTCGATGCCATCCGCACGCCGCGGGGCAAAGGCAAGAAGGACGGCAGCCTGCACGAAGTCAAGCCCATCAGCCTGCTCACCGGCCTGCTGGCCGAGCTGCAGCGCCGCCACCGCTTCGACACCGCCGCCGTGGACGACATCGTCATGGGCATCGTCTCGCCGGTGGGCGAGCAGGGTTCGGTGCTGCCCAAGGTGGCGGCGCTCAAGGCCGGCTGGGACTTCCGCGCCTCGGGCGTGCAGGTCAACCGCTTCTGCGCCTCGGGCCTGGAGGCGGTCAATCTGGCCGCGCAAAAGGTGCGCTCCGGCTGGGAGGATCTGGTGGTGGCCGGCGGCGTGGAGAGCATGAGCCGCGTGCCCATCGGCTCGGACGGCGGCGCCTGGGCGCAAGACCCGGACACCAACTCGGCCACCCTGTTCGTGCCCCAGGGCATCGGTGCGGACCTGATTGCCACGCTCGATGGCTTCACGCGCTCCGACGTCGACGCCTATGCCGTCGAATCGCAGCGCCGCGCCACTGCTGCGCGTGCGGCCGGGTACTTCAAGCAGTCGGTGGTGCCGGTGCAGGATTTCCTGGGCCTGCCTATCCTGGAGGAAGACGAGTTCATCAAGCCGCAGACCACGCTCGAAGGCCTGGCCGCGCTCAAGCCCTCGTTCGAGCAGCTGGGCGGCATGGGCTTCGACGCCGTGGCGCTGCAGCGCTACCCTGAGGTGGAGCGCATCCACCATGTGCACCACGCGGGCAATGCTTCGGGCATCGTCGATGGCGCGGCGGCCGTGCTGATCGGCAACGAGGCCGCCGCCGCGGCCCATGGCCTCACCCCCCGCGCGCGCATCGTGGCCACGGCGCTCAGCGGCGCCGACCCGACCATCATGCTCACCGGACCGGTGCCCGCCGCGCGCAAGGCGCTGGCCAAGGCAGGCATGGACATGGCCCAGATCGACCTGTTCGAGGTCAACGAGGCCTTTGCCGCCGTGCCCATGCGCTTCATGCGCGAGCTGGGCGTGCCGCACGAGAAGGTCAACGTCAACGGCGGCGCCATCGCCATGGGCCACCCGCTGGGCGCCACGGGCGCCATGATTTTGGGCACGTTGATCGACGAGCTGCACCGCCGGCAGCTGCGTTACGGCCTGGCGACCTTGTGCGTGGGCGGCGGCATGGGCATTGCCACCATCGTCGAACGTGTCTAGGAAGGACCCCACCATGCAGACCATCCGCTACGAACTCCTCGATGCCGCCGACGGCAAGGTGGCCCTCATCACCTTCGACGAACCCGACTCCAGCGTCAACACCATGTGCCGCCAGTGGCAGGCCGACCTGGGCGAGGCCACGGCCCGCGTCGTGGCCGACCGCGCTCAACTCAAAGGCGTGGTGCTGGCATCGGCCAAGACCAGCTTCTTCGCAGGGGCCGACCTCAAGGCCACCATGCGCCTCACACCGGCCGATGCGCCCACGGCCTTCGGCGAGATCGAGCGCATGAAGAAGCATTTCCGCACGCTGGATACCCTGGGCATCCCGGTGGTCAGCTGCCTCAATGGCGCAGCGCTGGGCGGCGGCTGGGAGGTGGCGCTGGTCGGGCATTACCGCATCGCAGTGGACAACCCGCGCATCCAGTTCGGCCTGCCCGAGGTGACCCTTGGCCTGATGCCCGGCGCCACCGGCATCACCAAGATGACGCGCCTGCTGGGGCTGATGGGCGCCCAGCCCTACCTGCTCGAAGGCCAGCTGTTCAATCCGCGCGAGGCGTTGGAACTGCAGTTGGTGCACGAACTGGTGGCCACGCCCGAGCAACTGTTGCCCGCCGCGCTGGCGCGCATCGCCACCCACCCGCACTCGGTACAGCCCTGGGACGACAAGAACCACAGGATGCCCGGCGGCACGCCCACCAACCCCAAGGTGGCCGGCGCACTGAGCGTGGCGCCCGCCATGCTCAAGAAGACCACGCGCGGCCGCTACCCTGCCCCCGAGGCGATTCTGGCCACCATGGTCGAAGGTGCCCTCGTCGATTACGACACGGCGCTGCGCATCGAAAGCCGCTACCTGGCCCGCCTGATGACCGGCCCCGTGGCGCGCAACATGATCAACACGTTCTTCTTCGACATGAATGCGATCAAGAGCGGCCAGTCGCGCCCCGGCAATGCCCCACGCTACAAGCCGCAGAAGGTCGGCATCCTGGGTGCCGGAATGATGGGCGCGGGGATTGCCTGGGCCCAGGCCAGCCGGGGCATTGCCACGGTGCTCAAGGATGTCACGCAAGAGAAAGCCGATGCCGGCAAGGCCTACAGCGCCAAGCTCTCGCAGGCGCGCGTGGACAAGGGCCGCATGGAAGCTGCTGCGCAGCAGGCGCTGCTCGACAGGATCAAGGCGACCGCCGATGCCGCCGACCTTGCTGGCTGCGACCTGGTGATCGAGGCCGTGTTCGAGAACCGCGAACTCAAGGCCAAGGTGACGCAGGAGGCTGAGCCCCAACTCGCCGAGGGGGGCTTCTTCGCCAGCAACACCTCCACCCTGCCCATCAGCGGCCTGGCCCAGGCCAGCAGCCGGCCCGCAAAATTCGTCGGCATCCACTTCTTCAGCCCGGTGGACAAGATGAAGCTGGTGGAGATCATCCGCGGCAAGGCCACGGACGACGAGACCGTGGCGCGCGCGTTTGACTATGTGCAGACCCTGGGCAAGGTGCCCATCGTGGTCAACGACTCGCGCGGCTTCTATACCAGCCGCACCTTCGGCACCTATGTCATGGAAGGCGCAGCCCTGCTCGGCGAAGGCGTGCCCGCCGCCTTGATCGAGAACGCGGCCATGCAGGCCGGCATGCCCGTGGGGCCCCTGGCCGTGCTCGACGAGACGGCGCTGACCCTGAGCGTGCATGTGCTCGACCAGACCCGCGCCGACTATGCGGCCGAGGGGCGTACGTACCTCGCCACGCCTGGCGAGCTGCTGGTGGAGCGCATGGTCAAGGAACTGAAACGCCCGGGACGGGCAGGCGGGGGCGGGTTCTACGACTACCCTGCGGGTGGCAGGAAGCACCTGTGGCCGCAGCTGTCGTCGCTGTTCGGGCGCCCTGCAGATACGTCAAGCGCCCTGAGCGTGCAGGAGATCCAGGACCGATTGCTGTACCGGCAGGCGGTGGAGACGGCGCGCTGCCTGGCGGAGGGGGTGCTCACGAGCGTGCACGATGCGAACATCGGGTCGATCTTCGGGATCGGGTTTCCGGCTTGGACTGGGGGGGCGATGCAGTTCATTTATGGAACAGGAGTGGAGGCGTTCCTTGCGCGGGCAGATGAATTGGCGCAGAGGTTTGGGACGGGGTTTGCTTTGGATGCTGCAGTGCGTGATGCGATCGCGAGATTTCAACCTCGGTATTGACGCTCAATACCCAAGCGAACAATTTGCCTGATTGGTGGGCGGGAGCCGGGATGTGCGCCCGGCGGCGCACCTTCTTTCTTTTGCGTCGCCAAAAGAAAGAAGGCAAAGAAAAGGCGACCCCGCTGCCCGTGTCCCTTCGCTTCGCTACGGGCAACCTGCGATGCTCGGTCCTGGGGTGCACCGCGGAACTCGCTGCGTTCCCCCTGCGGGTGAACTCCGCTCAAACATCCGCGGTGAGTCAGACAACGATGCGCGTGTCCTTCGGCACGCGCTCACCCCAGGCCCTGCGCTTCTCGGCACGGTCAGAAGGGGGTGGGAGCGGGCTCCACACGGGCCATTGCTTCGCTCGGCCTGTGGTCCTTCGCTGCGCTCGGCTCGCCAGGGCGGCTAAGCCGCCCGTCGGCAGCGCGCAGCGCGTAACCGACACCCGGCGCAGCTGCGAAGCAGCAGCCGTGGGGTACCCGCTCCCCACCCCTTCTGGCTGCGCCGAGAAGCGCAGGAGCTGGGGTGGGCGTGTGTGCCGCAGGACACACACGCTTCGTCGTCTGACTCGTTGATGCTGTTTGAGTGGAGTTCGAAGAACGAAGCGAGTTCATCGACGCCCACCCCAGATCCGAGCATCGCAGGTTGCCCGCAGCGAAGCGAAGGGACGCAGACTGGGGGTCGCCTTTTCTTGGCCCACCTTCTTTTGGCGACGCAAAAGAAGGTGGGTGCGCCGCCGGGCGCACATCCCGGCTCCCGCCCTTCAACAAAGAAGAGAAGCAACCACCATCAAAAATCAAACTTTGCTGAAATCAGGCTTGCGCTTCTCCATGAACGCCGAAAACGCCTCGCGCGCAGCCGGCTCCCGCAGCATGCGCCCAAAGCTCGCCCCCTCCTCGCCCATGCGCTCCAGCACCGGCTGCGTCTGCCCCTTCTTCATCAAGCGCTTGGTCTCGATCAACGCAGACAAGGGCTTCGCGGCCAGCTTCTTCGCCTGCGCCTGCGCCACGCCGTTGCACTCGGTGGGCGGCACCACGCGGTTCACCAGACCCACTTCCAAAGCGGCCTCGGCCATGAAGGGCTCGCCCAGCAGCAGGGCCTCGGCCGCGCGGTGGTAGCCCATCATCTGCGGCACCAGCAGGCTGGACGCTGCCTCGGGGCACAGGCCCAGGTTCACGAAGGGCATGGAGAACGCTGCGTTGTCGCCCGCGTAGACCAGGTCGCAATGGAACAGCATGGTCGTGCCGATGCCCACGGCCGGACCGCAGACGGACGCGATGATGGGCTTGGGAAACGCGGCGATGCCGTGCAGAAAGCGGAACACCGGCGAATCCTGCGTGGCCGGCGGTTGCTGCAGAAAATCGCCGATATCGTTGCCGGCGCTGAAGATCGCCACATCGCCCTGGAACACCACCACGCGCACGGCAGCGTCCGCCTCGGCGGCCACCAATGCATCGGCCATGGCGGCGTACATGGTGGTGGTGATGGAATTCTTCTTGTCCACCCGGTTGAAGGTGATGGTGGTGATACCGGCCTCGGTATGGACCAGGATGTCTTGGGTGGTGGCGTCGGTCATGGTGATTGGATGTGGGTGGATTGGATGGCCTGCGAATGGCAGGCAGTCAATGTCGAGGACAACGGGCGAGGATAACCAGCACCCGCGCCGCCGCAGGGTTCATTCCTTGTAGTAGACGATCTGGTGGCTCGTGGCCAGCATGGTGCCGGCCTCGTTCCACAACTGGGCGGTCTGGTCGAAAAAGCCGTTGCGGAATTCCTGGCCGCGTGCCTGGCCCAGCAGGTGGCCGATGCCGGTGGCTTTCAGTTGCTCGGCGCTGGCATGGAAGTACACGGTGATGGAGACCGTGCCGGCGGGCACGCGGCGTGCGCGACGCAACCAGACCCGTGGGTAGAACACGTCGGCAAGGGCCGCGAGCGACAGGAAATCCAGCGGCCGTGGCGGTGCATCGCGCATCCACAGCTGCGTGGTGCTGTGGTCGCCACTGCCGTCCCAGGTGTTGGGGATGGGGCCTTTCAGCGGGCGCATTTCATAGCGGTTGATCCACTCCACCCCCTGCCGGGAGATGGGCTCCAGGTCAGCGGCCGGCGTCACCTCGGGCATGGGCAGATCGCCCACGCTCCAGGTCTCGCGGCGCACCGCCGTCACCGCCGTGCCGGTGGTGGTGACCACGGGTGCGCCTTCGGCATCGGCCTGCAGGATGGACAGCGTCCAATGCTGGGTGGAGCGGTTGGTGCGCACCGGCACGGCCTGGATGGTGAACGTGCCCTCCACCAGGGCCCCCGCATAGTTGACCGTGAGCGACAGCGGGTCGCCCAGCCGGTTCGGGTGCAGCAGGATGGCCTGCAGCAGGGTGGCCGCCGTGGCACCGCCGAACGGGCCGACCATGTTCCAGTAGCCCGGGTGGGTCTTGCCCTGGTACTGGCCGGGCGCACCGGCCACGGGCTCCAGTTGCAGGGCTTCGTCCAGGGGGTGGGAAGCTGTCGCAGAAGTCTTCGTCATGGCGTGGAGTGTGCCGCGGGTCGGCCGTCTAAGCCGTCATGCCGGTGACTGTCGCAGTCCTGTCACCCTGGCCCAGCCCGGCAAGCGCCTCCACAGCCCGTGGCCACAGGCTCTGCTGGAACTGGTCCCGGAAAAAGCCGAAATGCCCGATGCGGCGCACCTGCACGTCGGCCGGGGTGATGCGCTCCACGCGGCGCTCGGTGTTGGCGTACAGGTTCACCAGGTTGTGCGTGCCGCGCAGGGTCATGAGCTCGTCGTCGCTCATCGACAGCGCCAGCACCGGAAAGCGCACCGCGCCATAGCTTTGCGCCGCCGCCGCACCCTCGGCGCCCACGCTGTAGGTGGGGGAGAGGCACCAGCGGCGCCACTGCAGGATCACACCGGCAGGCAGGTCCCCCACCTTCTTGAGCTTGCGTCCGGGAAAGTAACCGCACAGCCGTGTCGCCAGCGGCACCAGCACCCACCAGAAATACGGCACCATGCGTTTGAGCCGGGGCGCGTTGTCACGCCAGTACCCGCTGCCCGCGGCAATGCTCAGCAGCCCATCGACCTGCGCCGGATTGCGCAGGAGCCCTGGCAGTTGCGCCCCCAGGCTGTGACCCAGCAGGTACAGCGGCTGCGCCGGCAACGCGGCCTTGGCGCTCGTGATGACGGCCTCGTAGTCCCGCGCCCAGTCGAACAGATCCGCCTTCACGGCCCGCATCGGCCCCTGCAGCGAATCCCCGTGCCCGCGGTAATCGAACGTCGTGACCCGAAACCCCTGCTGCGCCAGCCAGCGCGCAAACGCCTCGTAGAACGCCTGCCGCACCCCCATGGCCCCGCCGATGACGACACTGGCGCGCGCAGCGCCAGCCCCGCCTTCGGGCTCGTACACGCGCAGCGCCAGTTGGACACCATCTACCTGCAAAGTCTGCTTATCCATGTTCGTCTCCTGTAAAAGCCGATCTGTGCCGGTTAGATGGAAAACACGTCAACTCTTTGGGCTTCAATACCCCGCCCTCAAGGGCGTAGCGAGCGGGATGAGCTGCTAGGCGGACGGAGCACAGGAACCGGAACGTACTTCCTGTACGTGAGGATTCCGAGCACCGCCCAACGACGCAGATCGCCCGCTCGATAGCCTTACACAGCCTCGAAGATGCCGGCGGCTCCCTGGCCCATGCCTACACACATCGTGACCATGCCGTACTTGAGCTTGTTGCGCTTGAGCGCATGCACCACCGTGGCAGAACGGATGGCACCCGTGGCACCCAGCGGATGCCCCAGCGCAATCGCGCCGCCCATGGGGTTGACCTTGGAAGGATCCATCCCCAGCGTGTTCATCACCGCCAGCGACTGCGCAGCAAAGGCTTCGTTCAGCTCGAACCAGTCGATGTCCTGCTGGTTCAGGCCCGCATAGCGCAGGGCCGCGGGGATCGCCTCGATGGGGCCGATGCCCATGATGTGCGGGGGCACACCCTTGGATGCATAGCTCACGAAGCGCGCCAGCGGCGTCAGGCCGAAGCGCTTGACGGCGGCCTCGCTGGCCAGGATCAGCGCGCCCGCGCCATCGCTGGTCTGCGAGCTGTTGCCGGCGGTGACGGAGCCGCGCGCGGCGAACACCGTCTTGAGCTTGGCCAGGCCTTCGAGCGTGGTGTCGGGGCGGGCGCCCTCGTCCAGGCTCACGGTGCGGCTCTTGGCGATCGATTCGCCGGTTTCCAGGTTGGCCGTGCGGTCGGTCACCTCGATGGAGGTGATCTCGTCGGCGAAGTAGCCGGCCTGCTGGGCGGCCAGGGCCTTCTGGTGCGATTGCAGGGCGAACTGGTCCTGCGCCTCACGGCTGACTTTCCACTGCTGCGCCACCTTCTCGGCGGTGAGGCCCATGCCGTAGGCAATGCCTACATCGCCTTCGCGCTCGAAGATCGAGGGCGACAGCGAGGGCGAGTTGCCCATCATGGGCACCATGCTCATGCTTTCCACGCCGGCGGCGATCATCACGTCGGCTTCGCCCACGCGGATGCGGTCGGCCGCCATCTGCACGGCCGACAGGCCCGATGCGCAGAAGCGGTTGACGGTGATACCGCCCACGCTGGTGGGCAGGCCGGCCAGCACGGCGCCGATGCGCGCCACGTTCAGGCCCTGCTGGGCTTCGGGAATCGCGCAGCCGCAGATGATGTCCTCGATGGCCTTGGGATCGAGGCCGGGCGCTGCGGCCAGCGCGGCCTTGAGCGTGGTCGCCAGCAGGTCGTCGGGCCGGGTGTTGCGGAAGAAGCCGCGGTGCGAGCGCCCGATGGGCGTGCGCGTGGCAGCAACGATGTAGGCTTCCTGGACTTGTTTGGCCATGGTGGTGAACTCCTTCAATTCTTGGCGGGGCGACTGGCTGGAACCCAGGCCCACGTAAATGCACATTCGACCGGCTCGATGCCAGCCTCATCGGTCACGCTGACGGTGACCTGAACCTCGCCCTTGTCGCTGGCCTGCATGGCCGCGCGCTGCTCGGCGCTGAGCACGGCCACGGCCTTGAGGCCGCCCGTGGCGCGCTTGCGAAAGGCCATGCTGAACTCCTTGGCCAGCGGCGTGCAGTCGTCGCGCACGTTCATGCCCACGACCATGCCGGTGGCCGTTTCGGCCAGCAGGTTCATGGCCGAGGCATGCACGCCGCCGATGTGGTTCTGCACGCGTCGCTCGTTGGCCAGGTGCACCTCGACCCGCTCGGGCGTGAGCGACACGAACTTCACACCGGCCGTGCCCGTGAAGGGCACGGCGCGGCGCAGGATGATGTTCTGCACGAAGCCGCGCATGAAGGCCGGGGCTTCGTCCAGCCGCATCAGCGAGCGCTGCAGCTTGTTCGGCGGGCGGGTGGTTTCGCTCATGGTGGACAGCAAAGGCTCTGTCAGTTGCGCACCGGCTTGCCGGTAGACAGCATGCCCAGGATGCGCTCCTGCGTCTTGGGGTGCTCGATAAGGGCGCAGAACGCCTTGCGCTCCAGCGTCATCAGGTACTCCTCGCTCACCAGGGTGCCGGCATCCACGTCACCGCCACAAACCACCTCGGCGATCAGGCCGGCGATGTGGAAGTCGTGTTGGCTGATGAAGCCGCCGTCGCGCATGTTGACCAGCGAGCCCTTGATGGTTGCGATGCCGCTGCGCCCAGCCACCGGGAACAGACGCTTGGCCGGCGCACGCCAGCCGCCCTTGGCCAGGGACTTGGCTTCGTTGATGGCCACGTAGAGCAGTTCGTCCTTGTGCGGCACGATCACGTCGCTCTCCATCACGTAGCCGAGCTTGCGCGATTCGAGTGCGCTGGTGCCCACCTTGGCCATCGCAGCCGCCGTGAAGCCTTCGGTCAGGAAGGGCAGGATGTCCTTGCCCGTGGAGGTGGCGGCGTTCTCGGCTGCGCGGCGCGCGATGTAGGTCAGGCCGCCGGCACCGGGCACCAGGCCCACGCCGACTTCCACCAGGCCGATGTAGCTTTCCATGTGCACCACGCGGCGCGCCGAGTGCACGGCCAGCTCGCAGCCGCCGCCCAGGGCCAGGCCGCGCACGGCGGCCACCACCGGCACGTTGGCGTAGCGGATGCGCAGCATGGTGTTCTGCAGTTCGGCCTCGGCCCCTTCGATGGCGCTCACGCCGGCCACCATGAAGGCGGGCAGCATGGCCTGCAGGTCGGCACCGGCGCTGAAGGGCTCGTCGCCCGACCAGATCACCATGCCCTCGTAGTCCTTCTCGGCCAGGTCCACGGCCAGCGTGAGGCCTTCGGCCACGTCGGGGCTGATGGCGTGCATCTTGGTCTTGATGCTGGCGATCACGACGCCGGAGCCGGGCGCACGGTCCGCGCCCTCCAGCGTCCATACGCGGATGGAGTCGTCCTCGTGCAGCGTGGTGCCGGCGGTGGTGAATTCGGGCAGCGACGTCTCGCCCAGCAGCTTCTCGGGGAAGTGCTGGCGCTCGTACACCGGCAGCGCGCGGCGTGCGATGAACTTCTGAGCCGATGCGCTCCATGAGCCCTGGGCGGTGTGCACGCCACCGGCCTCGGCCACGGGGCCCTTGAACACCCACTCGGGCAGCGGTGCCTTGGACAGGGCCTTGCCGGCGTCGATGTCCTCCTGGATCATCTTCGCCACGTCGAGCCAGCCGGCTTCCTGCCAGAGCTCGAAGGGGCCTTGCTTCATGCCGAAGCCCCAGCGCATGGCCTGGTCCACGTCACGCGCGTTGTCGGCAATGGTGCCCAGGTGCACGGCGGCATAGTGAAAGCTGTTGCGCAGGATGGCCCAGAGGAAGCGGCCTTGCGCGCCTTCGGCGTTGCGCAGCAGGCGCAGGCGCTCGGCGGCGGGCTTCTTGAGCATGCGGCCGTACACCTCGTCGGCCTTCTGGCCGCCGGGCACGTACTCTTCGCTCTCCAGGTCGAAGCGCAGCACTTCGCGGCCGACCTTCTTGTAGAAGCCAGCCTTGGCCTTCTGACCCAGATTGCCGAGTTCCAGCAGCTTCTTGAGCACGGCGGGCGTGCCGAAGCTGGCGTAGAACGGATCGCTCTTCTCGTCGAGGTTGTCCTGCAGCGTCTTGATGACGTGGGCCATGGTGTCGAGGCCCACCACGTCGGCGGTGCGGAAAGTGCCGCTCGATGCGCGGCCGAGCTTCTTGCCTGTGAGGTCGTCCACCACGTCGAAGGAGAGGCCGAAGTTCTCGACTTCCTTCATGGTGGCCAGCATGCCGGCAATGCCCACGCGGTTGGCCACGAAGTTGGGCGTGTCGTGCGCACGCACCACACCCTTGCCCAGGCCGCTGGTGACAAAAGCCTCGAGCTGGTCGAGCACCTCGGGCGAAGTGGTGGGCGTGTTGATCAGCTCCACCAGCACCATGTAGCGCGGCGGGTTGAAGAAGTGGATGCCGCAAAAGCGCGGCTTGATGCTCTCGGGCAGCGCCTCGGACAGCTTGGTGATCGAAAGGCCCGAGGTGTTCGACGCCACGATGGCGTGTGGTGCGACGAAGGGCGCGATCTTCTTGTACAGGTCGAGCTTCCAGTCCATGCGCTCGGCGATGGCCTCGATGATGAGGTCGCAGTCGCGCAGCTGCTCCAGGTGCTCTTCGTAGTTGGCCTGGCCGATCAGGGCGGCGTCGTCCGCCACGCCCAGGGGCGAAGGCTTGAGCTTCTTGAGGCCTTCCACGGCCTTGGTGACGATGCCGTTCTTCGGGCCTTCCTTGGCCGGCAGGTCGAACAGCACCACGGGCACCTTGACGTTGACCAGGTGCGCCGCGATCTGCGCACCCATCACGCCCGCGCCGAGAACGGCGACTTTCTTCACTTGGAATCTTGACATCGGTATTTCTCCAGAAGAACGACGGCGGCGCAGCGCCCTGCCCTCGTTGTTGCCTGCACCGGGCGTGGCCGGTGCAGGCGGTTGTCTTGTTACTGCACCCGCACCCAGGTCTGCGTGCGGCCGAAGGGGCCGATGGAGCCGCGCACCTCCAGCTTCTTGCCACCCTCGATGGGCGTCATGCGCAGGGTATAGTTGCGGCCGTTCTCAGGGTCGAGGATCTTGCCGCCTTCCCACACGTCCTTGCCTTCGGCTTTCTTGGCACCGCGGATCAGCTCCAACCCCACCAGCGGCTTGCCCTTGCGGTCATCGCTGCATTCGCCGCACACCTCGTCGGGCTTGGCGTCCTTGGCCAGGCGCTTTTCGAGCACGCCGTTCAGGGCACCGCCACCCGCATCGCGGATGCGGATCTCGGCCTTGGCTTCGCCGGTCTTGTCGTCGATGTTGCGCCACAGGCCTTCGGGCGTCATCTGCGCCCAGGCCGGTGCCGCGGCGGCGGCAAGCAAAAGAACGACTGCGGTGGTTGCTGCTTTGACCATGGTGGTGGCTGCTCCGTGGCTGAAGGTTCGGGATCCGCTGGCGGGGTGCCGATCAGGCCAGGGCCAGATCGGTGTCCATCAGCACCTTGCTGCCGGCACGGGCCGTGCGCATCAGCGTCGCCGTCTCGGGGAAGAGCTTGGCGAAGTAGAAGCGCGCGGTCTGCAGCTTGGCCTGGTAGAACGGGTCGGTGTTGCCGGCAGCAATCTCGCGCAGGGCCACCTGGGCCATGCGGGCGAACAGGTAGCCGAACACCAGGTGGCCGGCCACGCGCAGGTAGTCGACGGCGGCGGCGCCCACTTCGTCAGGGTTCTGCAGGCCCTTGAAACCGATCTCGGTGGTGAACTTGGTCATCTGGTCGGCCAGGTAGGCGACCGGGTTGATGAACTCGGCCATCTTCTCGTTCACGCCTTCTTCTTCCACCAGCTTGGCCACCAGCTTGCCGAACTTCTTGAGCGAAGCGCCGTTGTTGCCCAGGATCTTGCGGCCCAGCAGGTCCAGCGACTGCACGGTGTTCGTGCCTTCGTAGATCATGTTGATGCGGTTGTCGCGCACGTACTGCTCCATGCCCCATTCCTTGATGAAGCCATGGCCGCCGAAGACCTGCATGCACGCGTTTGTGGCGATGTGGCCGTTGTCGGTGATGAAGGCCTTGACGATGGGAGTCAGCAGGGCCACGAGTTCTTCGGAGTCCTTGCGAACCTTTTCGTCGGCGTGGCCGTGGGCCTTGTCCAGCAGCAGTGTGCAGAAGATCTGCAGCGCGCGGCCGCCTTCGGCGTAGGCCTTGGCCGTGAGCAGCATCTTGCGCACGTCGGGGTGCACGATGATGGGGTCGGCTTCCTTGTCCTTGGCCTTGGTGCCAGACAGGCTGCGCATCTGGATGCGGTCCTTGGCGTAGGCCAGGGCGTTCTGGTAGGCCACTTCGGTCAGGCCCAGGGACTGGTTGCCCACGCCCAGGCGCGCGGCGTTCATCATCACGAACATGGCGGCCAGGCCCTTGTGCGGCTGGCCCACCAGGGTGCCGACGGCGCCGTCGATGGCGATCTGCGCCGTCGCGTTGCCGTGGATGCCCATCTTGTGCTCCAGGCCCGTGCAGTAGATGGGGTTGCGCTCGCCCAGGGAGCCGTCGGCCTGGATGTTGAACTTGGGCACGACGAACAGGCTGATGCCCTTGCTGCCCTTGGGTGCGTCAGGCAGGCGTGCCAGCACCAGGTGGACGATGTTGGCCGCCATGTCGTGCTCGCCGGCCGAGATGAAGATCTTGTTGCCGGTGATCTTGTAGGTGCCGTCGCCCAGGGGCTCGGCCTTGGTGCGCAGCAGGCCCAGGTCGGTACCGCAGTGGGGTTCGGTCAGGCACATGGTGCCGGTCCACTCGCCGCTGGTGAGCTTGGGCAGGTACAGTGCCTTCTGCTCTTCGGTGCCATGCGCATGCAGGGCTTCGTAGGCACCGTGCGACAGGCCGGGGTACATGGTCCAGGCCTGGTTGGCCGAGTTCATCATCTCGTACAGGCACTGGTTGAGCACGAAGGGCAGGCCCTGGCCGCCGTAGGCGGGGTCGCAGGAGAGCGCCGCCCAGCCACCTTCGACGTACTTGGCGTAGGCGTCCTTGAAGCCCGTAGGGGTCTTCACTTCATGGGTCGCCTTGTCCAGCACGCAGCCTTCGGTGTCGCCGCTGATGTTGAGAGGGAAGGTGACCTCGGCCGCGAACTTGCCAGCCTCTTCGATCACGGCATTGATGGTGTCCACATCCACCTCGGCATGGGCCGGCAGGGCCTTGAGTTCATCGCTGACCTTGAGCACTTCGTGCATGACGAATTGCATGTCGCGCAGGGGCGGCGTATAGCTGGGCATGGGGTTACTCCTTGGGGATGGTGGTTTGGTTGGAAACTTTGCGGCGTGCAGCAGCGGGTGCGGCTGGTGCCACCGGGGTGCCTGGTGCGCTGTAGCGCGCCAGGATGTTCTGGAAGCCCGTGACGGAGCGCGCCATGGAGCCGGGGGTGCGCAGGAAGCGCGCCTCGTAGTGCAGTGCGAGGATCAGGCCGTGGATCTCGAAGAGCATCTGGTCGGCATTGGTGTCGGCCAGCAACTCGCCGCACTCCTTGCATTGCTCGATGGCGCGGCGCATGGCGGACAGCCAGGTGAGGACCGAGCTGGCCAGCGCGTCGCGCACAGGGCCGTTGCGGTCATCGAACTCGACCGCGCCGCTGATGTAGATGCAGCCCGAGTCGATTTCGATCGAGGTGCGCTTCATCCAGTTGTCGAACAGCGCGCTCAGGCGTGCCACGCCGCGCGGGGCCGCCATGGCGGGATAGAAGACCTCCTGCTCGAAGCGGGTGTGGTATTCGCGGATCACGGAGATCTGCAGTTCCTCGCGCGAGCCGAAATGGGCGAACACACCCGACTTGCTCATGCCCGTGACGTCGGCGAGGGCCCCGATGGACAGGCCTTCGAGCCCGATGTGCGTGGCCAGGCCCAGCGCCGCCTCGACGATGACCGCCTTGGTCTGCTGGCCTTTTTGCAGGGCGCGGCCGGTGCCGCTGCGCGCGCGCGGTATGCGGGTGACCGGGGTAGAGTCGGAGGTGGCGGGCATGCGTGCAAATAAAAACGAACGTTCGTACTATTCTGCAGCAAATTTGCCCTGCCACCAAAGGCCTCTCCAAAAATAGGGAGACCGTACCAAAACTTTGTTGCACGGCGGCGACCCGCGGTGCGTGGGCCCGGCCGCCCATGGCGCAAGGGAGCCGGCAGACCGGCCCTAACCCGGGGGCAAAGCCGCTCTCAGAGCATCAAGGCCAGGCTGGCGTCCAGGTGCTCGCTGGGCATGCGGCGAAAGCCCGAGCGCGCATAGCGCTGCAGGCGCCCCAGTGCAAACGCCGTGAGCACGCTGGCGGCCACCTGGGCGTCCACGGTCGGAGTGGCCGAGTCCGGGTTGGCCGGTCGCAGGCACTGGCGCAGCGTGGACTCGATGCGGTCGAAGAACTGGTTCATGCGCTGCTGCAGGCGCTCGTGCTCGAACACCAGGGCATCGCCGACCATCACGCGCACCATGCCGGGATTGCGCTCGCCGAACTGCAGCAGCACGGCGACGATGCGGGCGGCCTGGCGTCGGCCCACGTCCGCGGGCTGGTCCGGATCGGGGACCTCGCGGCCCGTGATCTGCTGCACCAGGGCGAAAACGGACTGTTCGATGAAGTCAATCAGCCCCTCGAACATCTGCGCCTTGCTGGCGAAGTGGCGGTAGAGCGCTGCCTCGCTCACCGACAGGCGCGATGCCAGGGCCGCCGTGGTGATGCGTTCGGCCCCCGGCTGCTCCAGCATCGTGGCCAGCATCTGCAGGATCTGCACCCGGCGCTCTCCGGGCTTGGGCCGCTTGCGTGCTGTGGAAGATTCCTCGGCATCGGCAGTGCTGGCTGGCTCGGTGGGCTGTGAAAGATCGGACATGCGCAAAGATGGTGTGAAGGCACGCAGGCCCCGCAAGGGCCCCGGCGCCCGGAGGCCCGTGGTTCCTGCCTCGGCGGCCGGTCTGCCGCAAACGGCAGGCCTCCGTCCAGCGGCAGGGCGTAAATCATGTGTGGAAATGATTCTCGCACAGCCCCCGGGGGTGGCTAGGCAAGCAGGTGGCGCTACAGCGGAAACACCACAGTCACCATCAGGCCGCGGCCCTGCGCTCCCGTACCCAAGGTCAACGAAGCGCGGTGCACGCGCGCGATCTCGTCGGCAATCGCCAGGCCCAGGCCCGTGCCCTCCCCCACCGTGCCCGGCACCCGGTAAAAGCGCTGCATCACCCGGGTGCGCTCGGCATCGGGCACCCCGGGGCCATCGTCTTCGACCTGCAGGAACACGCGCGGCGGCCCGCTCTTGCCCTGGCGCATACCGCAGCGGATGGTGACGATGCCCGAGGGCGGGGTGTATTTGATGGCGTTGTCCACCAGGTTGGACAACAGCTCGCGCAGCAGCCAGCCGTGGCCCGTGACGTGCACGGGCTGCACCTCGATCCCCAGATCCAGCCCTTTACCGGTCGCAGGGTCGAGAAAGGTCTCGAGCAGGGTCTCGCACAGGTCCTTGAGGTCCACGCGCTGCGGCTGCTGGGCATCGAGGCTGCGCGCATCGGCGCGCGACAGTGCGAGCAGCTGGTGCGCCAACTGCGACGTGCGGCGGGTGGCATTGCGCAGCTTCTCGATCTGGTCCACGCCCAGCACGATGGCGCCCTGCGTGCGCCCATCGGTAGACACGGGGCCCTTCTTGTCCGGGCCGGGCTGCGACTGCCGCTGCGGTGCCGCCGCCTTGGCCATCATGGCCCAGGCCTCAACCTGGGCCTGCAGGCCCGCCAGGGGCGTGCGCAGCTGGTGCGCCGCGTCGGCGACAAAGCGGCGCTGCCCTTCGGCCTGGGCGTTGACCAGGGCGAACAGGCGGTTGAGCGAATGCACCAGGGGGCGTACCTCGGAGGGTGAGGCGGCCTCGTCGATGGGGCTCAGATCGCGCGGTGAGCGGTGCTCCACGGCCTCGGCCAGGTCCACCAGCGGCTTGAAGGCCTGGCGCACGGCCCAGTGGATGGCCAGCGCGGCCGCCGCCACCAGCACCAGGTTGGGCAGCAGCACCCGCAGCAGGAGCTGTTGCGCCCACTGCTGGCGCGGATCCGATCCATCGGCCAGGGCCACCACCATCTCGCCCGCGCCCGTGCGACCCTTTTGCACCGCCACCCGGTAGGTCACGCCACCGTACTCCACACTGTGGAATTCAGGGGCTTGGGTGGTGGGCACGGCGCTGTGCACCCAGTCGTCGCCCAGCAGCAGCTTGCCCGAAGGGTCGCGCACGCTGTAGCCCGAAAAGCCGGCGTTCTGCCGCAGAAAATCCTCCAGCGGCGGCGCCAGCAGCAGCAAGGGCGGATCGTTGTCGCTGATGGCTGGGGCGAGCACCGAGTCGGACAGTGCCGGAAGCAGGCGCAGCAGGCGCTGGTCGTGCTGGCCGGCCGCCTCGTCGGCCGAGCGGTAGTCCAGCCAGACGCCGATGGTGGCCAGCACGCACAGGGGCAACACCAGCAGCAGCAGCAGCCGATTGCGCAGATCGGACGTCATGGCACGCAGTCCGGGCCGTCGCGCAGGAGGGATCCGGGGTTCCATGGTCGGGGCCGCGAGGAGGAAAATGAGGAAGGTTTCAGCCCGCCTGGAGTTCCAGCCGGTAACCAAACCCCCGGATCGAGCGCAAGGCCACGCCATGCGGCTCCAGCTTGCCGCGCAGGCGCGAGACATACACCTCGACCGCGTTGGGGGTGATCTCCTTGTCCCAGCCGGTGAGGGCCTGCAGCAGCTTGTCCTTGCTGGCGGGCTTGGGCGCGTTGATGAGCAGGTACTCGAGCACCGTCCATTCGCGCGGGCCCAGCTCGATCACCTGTTCGCTGCCGTCGGCGCGAACGCTGGCGCGCCGGCCGGCGGTATCGAGCTCCAGCGGCCCGAAGCTGAGCACGGCCGTGGTGGCGGCCTGCGAGCGGCGCAGCAGAGCGCGCAGGCGGGCCAGCAACTCGGGCAGCTCGAAGGGCTTGACCATGTAGTCGTCGGCCCCCAGGTCCAGGCCCTGCACCCGGTCGTGCAGGGCGTCGCGCGCCGTCAGGATCAGCACCGGCATCGAGGGGCTGGCCATGTCCGGGCGGCGCAGGCGCCGCGTGAGTTCGAGCCCATCCATCGCGGGCAGGCCGATGTCGATGATGGCGGCATCGAAGGATTCGACGCGAAGCACCTCTTCGGCGCGCTCGCCGCTGCCGACCCAATCGACTGCGTAGCCGGCATCGGACAGCCCCAGCTTGATGCCGCTGGCCACCATCACGTCGTCTTCGACCAGCAGCAGTCTCATTCCATCACCAGATTCAGTGGCTGCGGATCATCGTGCCGTAGGCCTGATCGGTCAGTATCTCAAGCAGCATGGCATGCGGCACGCGGCCGTCGATGATGTGCACCGCATGCACGCCGGCCTTGGCGGCGTCCAGCGCGCCGGCGATCTTGGGCAGCATGCCGCCCGAGATGGTGCCGTCGGCGAACAGCGCGTCGATCTCGCGCGCCGACAGATCGGTGAGCAGCTTGCCCTGCTTGTCCAGCACGCCGGGGGTGTTGGTCAGGAGCATCAGCTTCTCGGCCTGGAGCACGGTGGCCAGCTTGCTGGCGACCACGTCGGCATTGATGTTGTAGCTCTCGTTGTTCTCGCCGAAGCCGATGGGGCTGATGACGGGGATGAAGGCATCGTCCTGCAGCGCCTTGACCACGCTCGGGTCGATGGAAAGGATATCCCCCACCTGGCCCACGTCGTGCTCGACGCTCGGGTCCTTGGAATCCACCAGCTTGAGCTTCTGCGCCCGGATCATGCCGCCATCGCGCCCGGTCAGGCCCACGGCCTTGCCGCCGGCCTGGTTGATCAGGCCCACGATGTCCTGCTGCACTTCGCCCGCGAGCACCCACTCCACCACTTCCATGGTTTCGGCGTCGGTCACGCGCATGCCCTGCACGAACTCGCCCTTCTTGCCCAGGCGGTTCAGGGCGGTCTCGATCTGCGGGCCACCGCCGTGCACCACCACGGGGTTCATGCCCACGAGCTTGAGCAGCACCACGTCTTCGGCAAAGTCGGCCTGCAGGGCCGGGTCCGTCATGGCGTTGCCGCCGTACTTGATGACCATGGTCTTGCCATGGAACTTGCGGATATAGGGCAGCGCCTGGGCCAGAATTTCAGCCTTGTCGCGGGGCGCAATCGAGAGAAGATCGGTCATGGGGCGTGCCATCTGTTGAAAACGAGGATGCGCAAATTGTGCCGCATTCGCGGGCCGGTCCTGCAAGCAGTACCCGTGCATTCCGTTATCCATTGCACGGCCCACTGTTCACGCCCGCAAAAACTGGCGCACCCCATACCAGTGCTCCCGCGCAAGGGCCGCCCCGCCGCGCTGGGAGCGTTCCCCTCCCGACTCGCACAGCGAGTCGAGAGCGGTGGAAGGCGCGAAGCGACTCAGGGGGTGTTTACCGGCGCAGCCAGTCAGGCACCTTGAACCGCACGATGGCCAGGTAGGCCACCACGTAGCTGATGACGAACAGCCAGCAAAAGCCCATCAGCACCAGGGTGTTGTTCCAGAACAGGATGGCCGGTACCACAGTGAGCAGGGTGAAGCCCCAGAGGTAGGGCGAGGTGCGGTTGTTGCGCATGAGCACGCGGCGCGACTCATCGTCGTGGAACACGCCGCGCACGATGCGCCGGTAGATCAGTTGGTGAAAATGCAGCGCATCCGCCACCCCGGGCGAGACGCCGCGCACGGCCTTGCGGTAGATCGAGAACACGGTCTCCCAGACCGGGTAGATCAAGAGCAGCATGGGGAACCAGGGAGAGACATCGGCATTGCGCTGTACCAGGGAGATACTGGCCAGGGCAATGACGACGCCCCACACATAGGCTCCGCCATCGCCGGCAAACAGCATGCCCCTCGGGTAATTCCAGACCAGGAAGCCCCCGGTGGCCGCCGCCGTGGTCACGAGCAGGGCTGCTAGTGAGCGGTCACCCACCTGCAATGCCACGTGCGCGAGGGCCAGGCAGACGATGATGGCGACCATGCCGGCCAGGCCGTTGTAGCCATCGATGATGTTGAAGGCGTGGGGCAGGCCGGCCACGGCCAGTACCACGATGGCCAGGCCCAGCCAGGGGCAGGCCGACAACAGCATGTCGAACCAGGGCAGGCCGAAGCGGGGGATGGACAGATCCAGAAGAAAGATGGCCAGGAGCCCCGAGGCGCCGGTCAGGGCCAGGCGGTAGCGCACGGCCAGCCGCTGGGTCATGTCCTCGGCAATGCCGCCCAGCACCGCTGGCAGCAGCACCAGCAGCCAGCTGCCGACCCACCACCCCAGTTTGAGGGACCCCGGATCGCCCAGGAACGACTGCAGGATGCCCAGGCCCCAGGCACTCGCCAGGCCCAGCAGCAGAGCCGCGCCACCCAGGCGCGGTACATCCCCCATGTGAAAGCGTTGCGGCATGCCGTTTCCATAGGCGGATGCATGTCCCCGCACCCAGCGTACGACGAACCCTGCAGCCATCGCCGCCACCAGAAAACCCACCACAGACAACCAGATCATGAGGCGCCAATCGTAACTGCAGGGCCTGTGTCGGCAAGTAACCTCATGTACCCCTGCGTGCGGCTGGTCACACAAACGGCACCAATACACGCCAATGCAAATGCATCCCGATTGCATTGCCGCAGTCGGCCAGTCACCCTCTCTGCGCCAGCAGAAGCCGCTGCGGAACCGCAGAGGACGGTGGTTCGCGCCTGGCTCAAAGGGCCAGCCAGGTGTTGATCTCCGACACGCTGGCCGCGCGCTCGTCGCCCGCCAGGGACTGCAGGCGCAGGCGCGAAGCCACGTACAGGTAGCGGGCCTGGGCCAGATCGCGCAGCGCCGTGGTCTTTTGCTGCTCTGCGTTCAGCACGTCCAGCGTGGTACGGGCACCGGCCTTGAACGACATCTGGTTGGACAGCACGGCCTGCTCGGCCGAGCGTACGGCCTGTTCCAGCGCGCTGATGCGCACCACTCCCTCGGTCATGCCGCGGAACTCGCGGTGCACGCGCACGCTGAGATCCAGGCGCGCGGCCTCCAGCAGCTCACGCGCCCGCTCGGCACTAGCGACGGCCTGGCGCACTGTGGAATTGACATAGCCACCGGCGTAGATGGGAATGGTCAGTTGCAGACCGATGGACTTGTTGTCATAACGCGAATTGACGTTGGTGACGCTGTCGCTGCTGTTGCGCGACCACTGCGCGACCGCATCGAGCGTAGGCTTGTGCCCCGCTTTGGCCTTGTCGATCTCGAAATTTGCTGCCTCCAGCCGGGCGCGCAGGGCCTTGATGTCCGGGCTCGCCTGCTCGGCACGGGAAATCCAGTCGTCCAGCAGGTTGGGCATGGGTGCGCCTGGCTTGAAACGCGCCAGGTCCAGCCGCGCCAGGGTTCCCACCGGCTGCCCGGTGATGGTCTCCAGCTTGCGGCGGGTGAACTCCACGTTCTGCTGGACTTCCAGCTCCTGGGCATAGGTCATGTCCAGCCGGGCCTGCGCTTCGTCGATGTCGGTGCGTGTGCCGCTACCGGCCGAAAAGCTCTTCTTGGCGGCGTCGAGCTGGGTGGTGTAGGTGCTTTTCTGCGCGCCGATGAGCCCCAGTTGCTCCTCGGCCAACAAGGCCTCGAAGTAGGCTTCGCCCACGCGCACCACAAGGCCCTGCTCCGCGCTTTCCAGCGTGGCGTCCGCGTCCTGCACCACCGCCTCGGCCTGCTTGACCAGCGCGCCAATGAAGGGCCGGTATATCGGCTGGCGAATCGTCAGCGCCTGGTTGCCGCTGTAGTAGCGGTTGATGGTCGTGGAGGGCTCACCGAGAAAATTCTGCGTCCTGCTCGTGAGGTCGTTGTAATTGCGGCCCGCGCTGAGGGACACATTGGGCAGGCGCTGCGCCTGCGCCTGCGGCAGTTGCTCGCGGTTGGCATCGGCCGTTGCGCGCGAGGAGCGGATGGTCGCATCGTTGGCCACGGCCGCTTCATAGGCCTGGCGCAGGTCGATGGACCATGCCGGCGCTCCCACCAGCAGCCCGGCCACCGCGGCGGCCAGGCAGCCCAGGCGTGCGACCGGCCGGTGCCGGGCAGGGCCCGCAGCAGGCAGGAGGGGATGTCGTTGCGATGTCATGGCTTCACTCCTCGGTCATGGATGCCGCCAAGCGCTTGGTCAGCGGGTGCAGCAGGTAGGTCAGCATCGAGCGCTCGCCGGTCTTGAAGATCACTTCCACCGGCATGCCGGGCTGCAACTGGCGCTTGCCCAGCTTCTTGATGCCTTCGGGGGTCACCTGGATGCGTGCCAGGTAGTAGCTGACATTGGTCTGTGGCTCGGTGAGCAAGTCCCCGGAGATAGACACCACCTTCCCGTCCACCACCAGTTGGGGGGAATGGGCAAAGGAGGAGAAGCGCACGTCCACCGGCAATTCGGAGTGCACGCGATCGATAAGGTGCGGCGCCACATGCGCCTCCAGCAGCAGGGACGCATCCCTGGGCACGATGTCCATGAGCTTCTGTCCGGGAGAGATCACGCCACCCACGGTCTGGATGGCCAAGCCCACCACCTGGCCGGCTGCCGGCGCCTTGATCTCGGTGCGCCCCAGGTCGTCGGTGACGGCATGGAGCTTTTCGTTGTCCGACAGCACCTCGCGGCTCACCTCCGCCAGCTGGGTTTCCACTTCCTTGCGGTACTCCTGCTGGCGCGACAGGGCACGCTGGCGTAATTCACCGATAGCCCGGCGGCCCCGGATCGTGTTGCCCACCAGGTCGGCGATCGCGGTGCTGGAGTCGGCGACCATGCGCTCCATCTCCAACTGGCGATTGCGCGGCGCATAGCCTTCCTTGACCAGGCCACGCAGGTTACCCAGCTCTTCATTGAGCAGCGACAACTGGCTCTTGCGGCTGGCAAGCATGCCGTCATAGGCCTGCAGCAGGCCCTCCTGGCCCTGGATGCTTTCCTCGATGGATTGCAGGTCGGAGCGCAGCAGGCTGCGCCGGGTCTGGAACAGCTGCTCCTGGTTCTGCATTTGCTGGCGAATCAGCGGATCCGAGGCCGCGGCCTGGAGGTCGGCATGGAAGCTGATGCTGGGCAGATTGCCCTGCTCCGCCAGCAAACGCCCCTGCATGGCGCGCAGCCCCAGGTAGCGCTGGCGCACGGATTCATAGTTGGCACGTGCCACAGCCGAATCCAGGCGGATCAGCAACTGGCCTTCCTTGACCTCGTCGCCTTCGCGCACCAGCACTTCCTTGACGATGCCGCCGCTCAGGTGCTGCACCGCCTTGCGTTTGGTGTCGATGGCGACGATACCTGCGGCCGGAACGCCTTCGTCCAAAGGTGCGAAGGCAGCCCACAGCAAGAAGCCGCCAAAACCGATGGCCAGCGCCCACAGGCCCAGCCGGCCCGGCCGGGCCGAGCCGGCAGGCGAACGCATGGCCGCCTCGATGGCATCGAGCGAGGCTTCCGGCTTTTTATTCAAAGGAAACAATGATTTGACCATGTCAGTACCCGACAGAAAGAGGGTTCAATAAAACAGCGAGTGGCACCCGGGCGCGCACTCAGGCAGGTGTTGGTTGCAGTCCGCCCGTGGCGGCGGCAGGCGGCGGCGTTTGTGCGGCAGCCTGTGCACGCAGGGCATTCAGAATGGCATCGCGCGGCCCGTCCGCCTGGACCTCACCGTCCTGCAGAATCAGCAGGCGATCGGCAACCGCCAGAATCCCGGGCCTGTGCGTCACCAGGAACACGGTGCAGCCCCTGGCTTTGAGCTGCAGCACGCTTTGCACCAAGGCGGTTTCACCCACGTCATCCAGGTTGGCATTCGGCTCGTCCAACACCACCAGCACCGGATCGCCATAGACGGCCCGGGCCAGGCCCACACGCTGGCGCTGACCGCCTGAGAGCAGATTTCCCGCCTCGCCGATGGGCGTGTCATAGCCCTTGGGAAAACGCAGAATCATTTCGTGCAGGCCGGTGCTGCGCGCTGCGGCAATGACCTTCTCGGGATCGACCTCGCCGAAGCGGGCGATGTTCTCGGCAATCGTGCCTTCGAACAGCTCGATGTCCTGCGGCAGGTAGCCCAGATGGGGACCTAGTTCGTGGCGGTCCCAGCCATCGATGGGCAACCCGTCCAGCAGCACCTCGCCGGACACATTCGGCCAGATCCCCATGAGGCAACGTGCCAACGTGGATTTTCCCGAGCCCGAGGGGCCAAGGACCACCGTCACCGTGCCGGCCTGTACCGAAGTGCTCACACCCTTGAGGATAGGCAGGGGACGGCCCGGAGCAGTTGCAACAAGGTCGCGCACCGTGATTGCGCCCTTCGGAGCCACGCGGGACAAGGCCGGGTCGCGCTCGGGGTGGGTCTCCAGCAGCGATTCCAGGCGCCCGAAAGCCCCCCTCGCGCCGATGAAGCCGCGCCATGTTCCCACCAGCATGTCGATGGGCGCCAGCGCACGGCTCATCAGCACGTTGGCAGCAATCATGCCCCCGGGGGACAACTGGCCATCGATCACCAGCAGTGCGCCCAGGCCCAGCGCCAGAGACTGCTGACTGTAGCGGATGAATTTGCTCCAGGCGCTGATCTTGTGGGAAAGGGCCTGCGCATGGCCGTGCAGATCCAGGCCCTTGTCATGCCGCGCCTTCCAATGGGGCCGCAGGTTGTGCACCATGCCCATCGACTCCAGCACTTCAGCATTGCGCAGCTTGCTCTGCAGGTAGGTGCCCGATTCTGCAACGGCCCTGGATGCGGCCTCCGATGGCGCCACCGTGTGGCGATGGCCGAACCATGCCAGGGCACCCTGGATGGCGGCGAAGACCAGCGCCGCATAGCCCAGCACAGGGTGCAGGAAGAACAGCACGGCCAGGTAGATGGGCGCCCAGGGAATGTCGAAGAACGCCAGAATGCCATTGCCCGTGAGGAACTGGCGGATCTGGATGAGGTCGCTGAATGCGCGGGCCACCGAGGCACCGGACTGGCCCAGGCGCGACTCGAAGCTGGCATTGAACACGCGCGTGCCAAGGAGCCCGTCGAGCCGCACCCCCGCATGCACCAGCACGCGCGAACGCATCCATTCGGCAAAGGCCATCACAAGGAACAGAAACAGCGTGATCAGCGACATCGCGATCAGCGTCAGGTCACTGCGGCTGGACATCACGCGGTCGAAAATCTGCAGCATGTACATCGTAGGCGCCAGCATGAGCACGTTGGCCACCATGCTGAAGATGCCGACCACGATGAACTCCCTGCGGAAGGACCACAGGACCTCAGCCAGCTCGCTGCGGTGGAAAAAACCCGTCTTCTTCATGAATGTGAACTCGCGTGGGTATCAGGGTGCAGCCAGTGCGGATGCAGCTGGGCCGGGTTGTGGTGCCGGAGCCTGGGCCCCGGGCTGGGCCTGCTGTGCGGCCTTTTGCAGCGCTGCCAGCACTTCGTCGCGCGGGCCGAAGACCTGCTGGGTGCCATCGCGCAGCACCAGCAGCTTGTCCACCACAGCCAGTACACTCATGCGGTGGGTCATGATGACAAAGGTGGTACCGCGTGCCTTGGCCCCTTCGATCGCCAGGTTCAGAGCAGCATCGCCTTGCTCATCCAGGCTGGAGTTCGGTTCGTCGAGCACGACGAAGACCGGGTTACCATACAGCGCCCGCGCCAGCCCTACGCGCTGGCGTTGGCCACCCGACAGCCTGGCACCGTCCTGCCCGACCGGGTTGTCATACCCGTGCGGCAGGGAAAGAATGAATTCGTGCAGGCCCACGGCACGGGCAGCGGCCTCCACCTTGTCCATGTCCACATCGCCAAACCGGGCGATGTTCTCGGCCAGCGTGCCCTCGAACAGTTCCACGCCCTGGGGCAGATACCCCATGTAGGGACCCAGCTCTGCCTTGCTCCAGGCATGCACATCGGCACCGTCAAGCCGCACCTTGCCACCGGCGGCGGGCCACAGCCCGACCAGCAAGCGGGCCAGAGTGGTCTTGCCCGAAGCAGAGGGCCCCACCACGGCGAGCGCCTCTCCAGGGACCAGCGAAAAGCCAACCCCACGCAGGATGTGGCCAGGGGAGTTGGGGGCCGATGCAATCAGTTGCTCGACCTGCAGCAGGCCGCGCGGGGCGGGCAGTGCCATACCCTGCATCGGTGCCGGCAGGGCGGTCAGCAACTGGTCCAGCCGCATCCATGCATCCCGCGCGTGGACCACCGTTTGCCACTGCGCCACCACCTGCACCAGCGGGGCGAGCATGCGGCCCCCGAGAATGGAGGCAACGATCATCATCCCTGCACCGCCATTGAGCTCATTGCGCAACAGCAGCCAGCAGCCCATCCCCAGCAGCAGCGAACCCAGGACGTTCTGCACCAGCTTGGAGATGGCCTGGAAGCCGCCGGCACGCTCGGAGGCCAGGGCCTGCAACCGCAGGAATTCCTGCTGCTTGCCAAGCCAGCGCTTGTGCGTGTCACGCAGCATGCCCATGGATTCGATCACCTCGGCATTGCGCAAGGCGCCGTCGGCGTACTGCTGGGCAGCAATAGCGCTGCCATTGGCCTGCATCAACGGGGGTTTGGTAGCGCGCTCGTTGAACCACGCCACCGCCACCTGCACCACCCCGAACACCAGCGAAGTCCAGCCCAGCACGGGACTGATCATGAACAGCAGCACCATCATCACCAGTGCGATGGGCGTCTCCATCGCGGCCAGCAGGGCGGGCGAATACAGGAAGTCCCGCACGGAGCGGAAGTCATTGAGCGGCTGCTGCGAACCACCCGGCAAACGGCGCAGGCTCGCGTCAAAGATCACGCCGAAAACCCGGTTGCTCAGCGAATGGTCGAACTCGACGCTCGCAGCGCGCATCACCTCGCTTCGCGCCCACTCCAGCACCTCCATCAACACGTAGGCGCCCAGCACGATCAAGGTCAGCATCACCAAGGTCGTATGGTTGCGCGTGTTCACCACGCGGTCATACACCTCCAGCATGTAGCCCGACGGCGCCAGGATGAGAAGGCTGGAAAACACACTGAACCAGCCAGCGCGGACGAAGTAGGGCTGCAAGGACGATATGGCCTGGCGCAGTTCAGAGGGAGGGGCGTTGGGTTTCATACTGTCTCTCGGACCATGATGTATTCGGGAATTTCGCCGTCATGCGCGGGCATGTCCGGGCGCGCGTCCTTTCCCTCGGGCTCATCACCCAACAGGAACGACAACTCGTAGATGCCATCCGCACGCCTGGACAGCACAATCTCGCGCAGCTTCTTCTCATGGAAGCTCGCCTCGTCTTCTAGGCGCAGCGCGAGTTCAAAGCGCATGCGCCCATCGAGGGTGAACATGGACAGCTGCCCCGCCTTGACACTCAGCGTATGGCGGTCGAAGTACACCGGGCAGGTGTCGGCGAACTGCAGCAAGGGCAGCGGCTTGTCACCCAGGCGCGAAAGATTGAAGGGGCTGGCAGGGTGCTGAAAGACCAGGCGCCCTGTGCGGGACACGGAGTAGATGGCATTGCACACCATCTGCGAGCCCATCTCGGGAAACTGTTGCCGCAACGGCCGGTAGGTCAGGTGGTGCAGGGCCACCCTGTTCCACACCCGGGTCTGCTGCACGACGGGCGCAATGGCATTGCAGACCTTGGAAAAACCTGTCTGCAATGCGCGCAGCCGCTCCACCTGCTCGGGTGTAGCGTTCAGCGGTATGCGCAGGAAGGAATTCATATAGGAAGCGGAGTGTAGCAGTTCCTATATGAATTTTTCTATCGCAAACCAAGGCTTCCGACCCGCCGGAGTGACTTGCGTCACAGGGAACAGAAGGCGCGACCCGGATACCGGCTACGTGGCCCGGGGAAGAGCCGATGCCGAAGCACCTGGCGCCCGGCGTGGTCAGGCGTAGTCCAGCCCCCGCGAGCTCAGCCCTACGAGGTCGATATGGGCCGCATTGATGTCCAGATTGGCAACCGCCACCGTGAGCGAGGCATTGGTATAGGCACCCGACCGCACCAAACCGGCCAGCAACTGCACCGTGGCGGCATCGGCCGGCGACCCGACCACATTGCCGAACAGCAACGCCGCCACCTGCTCCGGCGTCGCCGAGGCGCCCAGCATGGCGTTCAGGCCCAGTTGCGCCAGTTGCAATTGCGATGCGCCCGAGTCGACCACGCCCAGCACCGCGCCCACCAGCTCCCGGCTGGCCAGCCCGGCCGGGCCGACCAGCGCCCCCAGCAGGCGCGCTGTCGTGCCGGCAGCCCCATCCAGGTCCAGCGCTACGGAGCGGTCCGAAAAACGCACGCGCTCGATCTGCAGCAAGGTGTCGGTACCGTCCCGTCCTGCCGTGCCATCGGCCAGTTGCCAGCCGCCGTCCTTGCGGGTCAGCGAGTAGCCGCCCCGGGCGCCATGCGCCACCAGGGTGTCCAGTCCGCCTGCGCCATTGAAGGTCTCATTGGCCTGGGTGCTGGTGAACACGTCCGGCCCGGCGGTGCCGCTGGGTTGGCTGGAGAAATTCAGCGTCGGCCCGTTCGTGGAATTCATGCCCCAGGTGCCGCCCAGTCCATCGCGCCCGTAGATCCAGTCCAGGGCCAGCAGGTCAAAGGCCTGGAAGGTGGTCTTGTAGGGGCCGGCCCGCGTGTACGACATGACGGTGTTGTTGGTATTGTCCTGCGCCGACGGAAGTGGCCGGGAGGAGTCGAACGGGTGCGCCAGTCCCAGCGCATGCCCCACTTCATGCAGCAGCACCTCGTACCCAGCACCACCCGCCGTAGGCTGGTTGTTGATGCCGGCATGCTCCACGTTGTCCAGGTACACCACCGATTCTGCATTGAGCTGGGTCAGGGTCTGGCTGCCGTTGTAGCTGTAGTTGTAGAAGGTGGAGGCCAGTCCGGCCGTCGATGCGCCCGGAATGTTCGTGGCCACGAAATGCAGATCGGCTTGGGCGGAACTGCCCACCTCGGCGAAGGTGATGCCCGTGACGGCCGCCGCATGCTGCAGTATCTGCCGCGTTGCCTGCTGCTGCGCCGCATTGAATGCCGTGATCGGACGCCCTGCATCCGAAGCCGCCACGCTTCCAGGGCTGGCATCGAAGGTGTAGTAAAGCACTTTGCGGCCATCGGGAAAGAAGTTCCACGGTGATGGCTTGTCCAGCAGGGCATCGGCCTGCGGATTACCGGAATACACGATGCGCTGGAGGTCGGAAACGGTGGCCATGGGCGGGCTTTCTAGCGAAAGGCCATATGCCGGATACCGCCCCGGCCCACCGCAAGGCAAGCCCCAAGCCGGGGAGGGACCGCGACATCTGACCGTAGGACAGGACGTCGCCTCACTCTACACCGGCGCCCCCACACGGACGATATGGAAAACCAATGGGCACCATTGCGTGGTGAGCGGCCCCTATCGCCAAAGCCTGGAACGCCACCAAGGAAAACGCCGCCGGGCCACGGTGCGGGCCGGGGCGGCGTGGGCGCAGCTTATGGAGCCTGGTTTATTGGCCTGCCGGCTTCTCGGCAGGCGCCTGACCTTGCGTCTTCGCGGCCTGGCGGAAGATGTTCTCCAGGTCGGCGCGCACTTTTTGAGGATCAAGTCCCGAGGACGGGGGCGTGGGGGTTTGGTTCGGTGTGTTGTTCATGCGCCCACGTTATCACCGCCACCCCGGCCTTGTCGCATTAACCCTGCAATGTCTCTGTTAAACAGGGGCTGCGCCCAGAAATGCTGGCCGCAAGGATTGGAGCATTTTGATCGGCCCAATGCCTTGCAGGAAGAGGCTCTCTTGCTCCCAAAACAGAAGCAAAAAGCGCTATCGCCGCCCTGCGGAACGGAACATACAGTCACCCCTTATACGATTGCGACGCAATGCGAGGCCCATTTACCCCGGCAATCCGGCCGGCCTGTCCCCTCATGGCCTACAGTGCAGGGCGGCCTCCCCCTATGGGTAACAATGGAGCGCCCTCCCCCGACCATCTCTTGGACATCCCGATTGCCTAGGCCCCTGACGCTTTCCATCGCCTCTCTCGTGTTGGCCATTGGCGCAGTGTTTGCGCTTTACGGAAACAGCCTGCAGCTGTGGTGGTGCTGTGACGATCCGGCCATCCTGCTGCATGCCCAGCGCTATGCACCGCTGGAGTACTTCACCGTGCCATCCGCGTGGAGGGCCCTGATACCCTTCAGCCTCACCCCCTGGCTCTCGCTCGCCTATGACCTGGACATGGCCCTGTTCGGCTACGAGCCCCGGGGGTTTTTCGTCCACCACCTGCTGACGCTGGCCGGATGCGCCTGGTTGCTGCACCGCATTGCCGCCCGCTGGGCGGGAGATGCCGCGGCGCTTGCAGCACCAGCCATTTTCCTGGTGGGCGTGCCAGTGGCCCAGGCGGCACAACTGCTCATGGTGCGGCAGTACCTGGAAGGCCTGCTGCTCTTCTTACTGGCCATCTGGTGGGCCGTGCGCGCCCTGGACGGCGGCCCCCGCCCGCTGCGCTGGCTGGCGGCCCTTGCCTTTGCCGCGGCCATCACGGCCAAGGAGGTTTTCGTCCCCCTGGGCTTCATTCCCTTGCTGCTGCCGATAGGCCGTTTCCGGCAGCGCCTGGCGGTGGCCTGGCCCTGGCTGCTCGCCATGGCACTGTACGTTCCCTGGCGGGGCTACATGCTGGGCACGCTGGTGGGCGGATACACGCCCGCAGCGGATTTCCCTGGAACCCTCCTCACCGATGCTGCGACGGCCTTCGCCATCGTTCCGGCCATGCTCTGGAGCGCCCCGTTGGTCGCACTTGCGGGCCTGGCGGTGCTGGCGGCGGCTGCCGCATGGCGGCATGGAAAGCCCCCGGGCGGGCTGCTTCTGTCCTGGGCCGTGTTGCTGCCGCTCTGGCTGTTTGCTCCGCTGCTGCCCCTGGTGCGCTTTCCAGGCCTGTCGGAGCGGTACTTCATCATCCCCTGGGCTGCGCTCTCCCTAGGCTGCGCCCTGGCGTTGGCGCACGCATGGCACGGCCGCCCCCGGTGGGTGCAGGCCGCGCTCCTGGCCGCCGTGCTGGCCGTGGTCGTGCCCGCCTGGCTGCAGTCCCGCCCTGTGGCTCAAGCCGCGTTGCCCGGCAACACCTTGTTCCGGGCCATTGGCAGCGCCTATCTGGAGCGTGATGCCCCCACTGCCATCTGGGGGGATCCAGCGGTGCCCGCCTGGTTTGTGCAGGGCCTGGAGCACCTGCGCCCGGCCATGGGGCGGACCGCCCCCCCTCCTTTATCGGTGGCCGACGAGTCGGACCTGGCAGCCTATGCGCAGGCCCCGTTCCCCCAGCCGGTCCTGCGCTACAACAACCAACAGCAAGGCATGGAGGACATCCACGCCGAGATCCCCGCCATGGTGCAGCGCTGGCGCGAGCGCCTGGCTCCCACGGAATTGTCCGTGGACGTTGGCTATGACGCCTACCGCCAGGCCTTGGAATGGAAGCTGGCTGCGCCGGCGGGCACCAGCTTTGCCGTGCTGTCCAATGGAACTGCGACGGCCGTGCCGGGCCAGGGCCAGCTCCGCATGGACAAGCAGCCGCATGGTTGCTTTCGCGTCCGCGTGACGCACGCGGATGGCCAGCTGTCCTACTCTCCTGTGCTGACATGGCCTGCCGCATCCGGCCCCGCGCACACTGCACCTGCACAGGGTGCTGCGGTTGCCCGCACGCGCTGGGCCGGACCTGGAGATCTTTTCAAGGACGCGCCAACAGCACCGTGCGCAGCGCTTACCGGCCGCTCCTCTCCTGCAGCCTGACGCGCCGCAGCAGCTTACTTCACCAGGTTGATGAACAACGCCGGGCTTTCCGACAGGCCCAGGCCTGAGCCTTCCACGATAGGCACCTGGCGGGCCACGCTGCCGGACGATACGCCCTGCGCCACCGCGTTGACCGGTGCCACGCTCACCGCGCCGTTGGACAGCACCGTCAGCTCATACACCGTCCAGACGTTGTTCGTGCCCGTGTAGGGACCCGCAGGAGGCGTGAAGGTGTAGGACTGGCCGTTGGACAGCTCGAGCCGCACATTGGCATTCGACGTACCCAGACTGCCCGCTCCCGCATAGTGGTGCACCGAGTAGCGGTAGACACCGGGGCGCAGCGTGGTCGCGGTAGTTCCCGTACTCGCCGTAGGCGGGCAGGTCACGGTTTCCGGGCCGTAGGACGAGGTGTCATCCACCTCCAGCGCGCACATGTCTCCACCGGTCTTGGCACCGTGGTACACATGCCAGCGTGCGGCATCGCCTGCCGAGGGGCCCGTCATGTGCGCATCCAGGTCGCGCGGATTCTCAACCCAGGTCAGGATGGTGCGGAACTGGCCAGCGGCCAGGCCGCCCAGGCCACCGCTCGCCGGCGACAGGGCCACCGCTACCTGGTTGGTGGCCGAGCAGCTGAGCAGCACGGTCTGGCTGGCAGAGGCGTAGTTGGCTGCAGTCGCGGCCACGGTGAAAAAGCCCTGCGCCAGGCCGCTGAAAGAAGCCACTCCCTGTGCGTTGGTGGTGGCCGTGCGCGTGCCCAGCGTCACCGATGCATTAGCCAGCGGCTGGTTGGCGCCGCGCAGCGCATCGAACACCGTCACCTGAGCCGCCGCGCACGGCACCGCGCCAGCCCCGCCAGTCTGCTGCAGACCTACTGGCACCAGGTGCAGGGTGACAGGGTCAAAGCGGAACAGGACGTTGTAGTTGGACTCCACCAGGGTCGTGGTGCCCGGCTGCTGCGGATTGGCCACCGGCACCTGAAGGCGCAGGTTTTCCAACAGCACATCCGTCTTGTTGACGCCCGCGCCGCGGGTGCCGGAAAAATCGATGACCTGCGCCTGCACTCCAAGCACCAGGATTGCCGACGTGGCGATGACGGCGCCGCGCGCCCAGCGGCCCATGCCGTATGTGTTCATGAAACCTGCCCCTCATTGAATGGAACGCGAAGCGTGCGGGATGCCATGGCATGCCCCAGGTGGCACCATGGCAAAACCACCTTCAGGCGCATTTTGGCAGCACGGCCGCATCCACGCGGCAGGTGCACCGGACATTCGGAACAAATTTGTATTGGCCCTCGCGCTGCAGCGGGGATGCAGCAGGCCGAGGATGCAGCGTGTTATTTTCACAAAGCAAACGCTTGCTAAAAATAAAGTGTTTTGCTATCGTGCAGCGCATGGAAACCCCTGCTGCCCGGCGCAAGCGTCCCCTCCCCGTTCCACTGGATCCTGCATCCTCTCCTGCGCCTGTCGCTGCCCGCACCCGCAAGACCCTGGTCGCCGCCTCCGAGGAGCCGCGGCGCCCCCGCGGCCGCCCGCGCAAGACGGCCGAAGAAGTCGATGACGGCAATCGCCGCCGCAAGCTCATGGATGGGGCGGCCAAACTGTTTCTGACCAAAGGCTTTGCGGCCACCACCACGCGCGACATCGCGGCGGCCGCGGGCATGCACAGCGGCTCGCCCTTCTACCATTTCGAAAGCAAGGGGGCCCTGCTCCACGCCGTCATGAACGAAGGCATGGTCATGGCCTTGCAAAGCCAGCAGCAGGCGCTGGCCGCCCTTCCCCCCACGGCCACAGCGCGGGAACAGCTGCGCGTGCTGATCCGCCACCACTTCGAAATCCTGTTGGGCCCGCGCAGCGGTTTCATCCCGGTGATGCTGTACGAATGGCGCTCGCTGACGCCCGCCCAGCGCAAGGGCATCAGCCGCGTCAAGGATGCCTACGAGGCCGCCTGGATGCCCACGCTCGAAGCCCTGGCCCGCCAGGGCGCCCTGCAGGCCGCACCGGGCGTGGCGCGACTGTTCCTCTTTGGCGCCCTCAACTGGGCTGTGCAGTGGTTTGCCCCCAAGGGAGGCAAATCGCTGGACGAGCTGACCGGTGAGGCGCTGGCACTGTTCATAAGGGAGGCCTGAGCCATGTACCAGAGCGTGTTCGCACCGGGGCTCTTTACGGGGCAGGTGGTGATCGTCACCGGCGGCGGATCGGGCATAGGCCGCTGCACGGCGCACGAACTGGCCCGGCTGGGTGCGCAGGTGGTGCTGGTCGGGCGCAAGGCCGACAAGCTGCAGGCGGTGCAGGCCGAAATCAACGCCGACGGCGGGCAAGCCTCCTGGCACGCCTGCGACATCCGCTCCGAAGAGGCCGTGGGCATCGTCGTGCAACAGGTTCTGGCCGAGCACGGCCGCATCGATGCGCTGGTGAACAATGCGGGCGGCCAGTTCATGGCACCGCTCTCCACCATCTCCGCCAAGGGCTGGGAGGCGGTGCTCAACACCAACCTGACCGGCGGCTTTTTGATGGCGCGCGAGTGCCACCGGCAGTGGATGGCATCGCACGGTGGCAGCATCGTCAACATCGTGGCCGACATGTGGGGCTCCATGCCGGGCATGGGGCACAGCGGCGCGGCGCGTGCCGGCATGGTCAGCCTCACCGAGACCGCCGCCCTGGAATGGGCAGGCAGCGGCGTGCGCGTGAATGCCGTGGCACCGGGCTACATCGCGTCGAGCGGCATGGACAACTACCCGCCCGCCGCCGCCGACATGCTGCGCGCCATGCGCCATACCGTGCCGCAGGGGCGCTTCGGGACCGAGGCCGAGGTTTCGGCGGCCATCGTCTTTCTGTTGAGCCCCGCCGCCAGCTTCGTCAACGGCAGCACCGTGCGCGTGGACGGCGCCCGCCCCCAGGCGCGCCTGGGCTGGCCCATGCAGGTGCCCGACACCGCCACGCAAAATAGGCTGGCCGTGCGGCCTTTCGAAGGCTTTCACCGTGCCCAGGTGCCACGCGTGTTTGCCGAGCAAATGCCTTCGGAGGGCGCACCTTGACGGCCTTTTCCTCGCGCTTCAACCCCTCCACACCCGACGCGCAGCGCCGCCGCAGCGCCCAGCTGGCGCGGCTCGAAGCCCTGCGCGCGCTGGAAGACCGTGCCGCCATGGCATCGGCGCGCTCACAGCCACAATTCGACAAGCGCGGCCAGTTGCTGCCGCGCCAGCGCGTGGCGCTGCTGCTCGATGCCGGCACACCCTGGCTGCCGCTGGCCACGCTGGCAGGCTACCTGCAGGACAGCAAGGACCCCGCCAAGTCCGTCCCCGGCGGCGGCATCGTGGCCGGTATCGGCGTGGTGTCGGGCGTGCGCTGCATGGTGGTGGCCAGCGACTCGGGCATCGAGGCCGGGGCCATCCAGCCCATGGGCCTCGAGAAGATCCTGCGTGTGCAGGAGATCGCGCTGCAGAATCGCCTGCCCTTCGTGCACCTGGTCGAGAGCGCGGGCGCCAACCTCATGCGCTACCGGGTGGAGGGCTTCGTGCACGGGGGCAGCCTGTTCCGCAACCTGGCGCGGCTGTCGGCCGCGGGCATCCCCGTCATCACCGTGCAACATGGCTCGGGCACGGCGGGCGGCGCCTACATGCCCGGCCTGTCAGACGTAGTCATCATGGTGCAGGGACGCTCGCGCGCCTTTTTGGCCGGGCCGCCGCTGCTCAAGGCCGCCACGGGCGAGATCGCCACCGAGGAGGAACTGGGCGGTGCCGAGATGCACACCAGCATCTCGGGCCTGGGCGAGTACCTGGCGCAAGATGACCGCGAAGCCATAGGCATGGCGCGCGCCATTGTGGCAGCCTCGGGCTGGGAGAACCCGTCCGCCCCCGCGCAAGTACCGGCTCCCGCTCTCGATTCCGAAGACCTGCTGGCCCTGATGCCCGACGACCTGCGCCAGCCCGTGGACATGCGCGAGGTGATAGCGCGCATCGCCGATGGCTCCGAGCTGCTGGAATTCAAGGCCCGCTACGGCATGGCCACCGTGTGCGCCCAGGCGCGCATCGACGGCCGCCCCGTGGGCTTCATCACCAACAACGGCCCCATCGACGTGGCCGGCGCCAACAAGGCCGCGCATTTCATCCAGTGGATGTGCCAGCTCGGCCACCCCATCGTCTACCTGCAGAACACCACCGGCTACATGGTGGGCAAGGACAGCGAGCAGGGCGGCATGATCAAGCATGGCAGCAAGATGATCCAGGCGGTATCGAACGCCACCGTGCCGCAGATCACCATCCAGTGCGGCGCGAGCTTTGGCGCGGGCAACTACGGCATGTGCGGGCGTGGCTATGCGCCGCGCTTCCTGTTCAGCTGGCCCGGCGCCAAGACGGCCGTGATGGGCGGCGAGCAGGCCGCGCGCACCATGCAGATCGTGACCGAAGCGGCGCTGGCGCGCAAAGGCATCACGCCCGACCCGGCCGAGTCGCAGGCCCAGTTCGACAAGATCGTGGCCATGTTCGAAGCGCAGGCCGACGCCTTCTATACCAGCGGCCTGCTGCTGGACGACGGCGTGATCGACCCGCGCGACACGCGCGCCGTGTTGGCACTGTGCCTGGCCACCTGCGCCGACGCACAGACGCGCAAGGTGCACCCCATGCAGTTCGGGGTGGCACGGATGTAGACAGCAGGCTATTTCTTCCTCTTGCACTGGTCCACACAAAAACCAACGGAGACACACCATGCAGTTCACGCACGAGCACCGCGAGATCCAGAAGACCCTCAAGCGCTTCATCGACGAGGAGATCAACCCCCATGTGGACGAGTGGGAGGCAGCCGAGATCTTCCCTGCGCACGAGGTCTTCAAGAAGATGGGGCAACTGGGCCTGCTGGGCCTGTGCAAGCCCGAGGAATACGGGGGCTCGGGCCTGGACTATTCCTACTCCGTGGCCATGGCCGAGACCCTGGGCCACGTGCACTGCGGCGGCGTGCCCATGGCCATCGGCGTGCAGACGGACATGTGCACGCCGGCGCTGGCGCGCCATGGCAGCGAGGAGCTCAAGCGCGACTTCCTGGCCCCGGCGATTGCGGGCGACACGGTAGGCTGCATCGGCGTGAGCGAGCCGGCGGCGGGCAGCGACGTGTCGGGCATCAAGACCACGGCGCGCAAGGACGGCGACGACTACGTGATCACCGGCCAGAAGATGTGGATCACCAACAGCCTGCAGGCCGACTGGATGTGCATGCTGGTGAACACCGGCGAAGGCCCGGTGCACCGCAACAAGAGCCTGGTGATGGTGCCCCTGCGCGACGGCCCCGGCGGCCAGCTCACCAAGGGCGTGGAGGTGGCGCAGAAGATCCGCAAGATCGGCATGCACAGCAGCGACACCGGCCTGCTCTACTTCGACGAAGTGCGCGTGCCGCAACGCTACCGCATCGGTGCCGAAGGCCAGGGCTTCATCTACCAGATGCAGCAGTTCCAGGAGGAACGGCTGTGGTGCGCCTCGAGCACCCTGGAATCGCTGACCAACTGCATCGCCTGGACCATCGAATGGGCACAGGAGCGCAAGCTCTTCGGCGGTGCGCTGGCCGACCAGCAGTGGGTGCAGTTCAAGCTGGCCGAACTGAAGACCGAGGTGGAAGCCCTGCGCGCACTGACCTACCGCGCCTGCGAGCTCTATGTGGGCGGGCAGGACGTGCTGGAGCTTGCCTCCATGGCCAAGCTCAAGGCCGGGCGCCTGAACCGCGAGGTGCCCGACACCTGCCTGCAGTTCTGGGGCGGCATGGGCTTCACGCTGGAGAACAAGGTCTCGCGCATGTTCCGCGATGGGCGCCTGGCCTCCATCGGCGGCGGGGCCGACGAGGTAATGCTGGGCATCCTCGCCAAGACCATGGGCATCGCCAAGCGGCCCACCGCCCACTGAACCAGGACACAGCATGCCCGACGCCCTGCTGATCGACCGCGCGCCGCTGGGCAGCGGACTTGTCGTAGAGACCTGGACCTTGAACGACCCGGCCAGCCGCAACGCGCTAACCGATGCCATGGTGGACGCCCTGCTGAACGCCTGCACCCGCGCGCGCAACGACGGTGCTTTGCGTGGCGTGGTGCTGCGCGGCGCAGGCGGGCACTTCTGTGCGGGCGGCAGCCTGGGCGGCTTTGCCAAGGCCATCGGCCAGCCGCTCGCTGCAGGCATGCCCGACCCGCTGGTGCCGCTGAACCGGCGCTTCGGCACGCTGCTGCAGGCGCTGTGCGGCCTGCCCCAGTGGCTGGTGATCGCGGTGGAGGGCGCGGCCATGGGCGGCGGCCTGGGCCTGGCCTGCTGCGGCGATCTGGTGCTGGCCGACGCGGGCGCCCAGTTCGGCGCACCCGAGGTCACGCTGGGCCTGGTGCCCGCACAGATCGCCCCCTTCGTGGTGCGGCGGCTCGGGCCGGCGGCGGCACGGCGCTGGCTGCTGTCGGGGGCGCGCAGCGGGGCGGCTGCAGCACACCAGGCAGGGCTGGTGGACGAGGTGGTCGATGGCGCGATGGATGAAGCCGTGCAGGCCGCCGTGCAGCGCCTGGCCCACGCTGCGCCCCAGGCCATTGCGGCCACCAAGCACCTGCTGGCGCAGGTGCAAGGCACCCTGCCGCTGCCGGCCCTGCTCGACGATGCAGCCCACCTGTTTGCCCATGCCCTGCGCGGACCAGAGGCGCCGCAGGGCCTTGCCGCCTTCACGGCCCGCAAGGCACCGCCCTGGAGTGCTTCGGCATGAAAAAGATACTGATTGCCAATCGCGGAGAGATCGCCAGGCGCATCGTGCACACGGCACACGCCATGGGCATTGCCACCGTGGCCGTGTACTCCGATCCCGACACACAGGCTCTGCATGTGCGTGAGGCCACCCAGGCGGTGGCCCTGGGCGGCAGCGCCAGTGCCGACAGCTACCTGCGCATCGACAAGCTGCTGGCGGCAGCACGCGCCGCAGGCGCCGATGCCGTGCACCCGGGCTATGGCTTCCTGAGCGAAAACGCCGATTTCGCGCAGGCCGTGGTGGATGCCGGCCTCACCTGGATCGGCCCGCCCCCTGCTGCTATTCGCACATTGGGCAGCAAGGCCGGCGCCAAGGCGCTGGCCCATGCCCAGGGCGTGCCCTGCTTGCCCGGCTATGCGGGCAGCGACCAGGGCGGTGAACGCTTTGCCAGCGAAGCGGCCCGCATCGGCTACCCGCTGATGGTGAAAGCCGTGGCTGGCGGCGGCGGGCGCGGTATGCGGTTGGTGATGGAGGCAACGCAACTGCCCGCTGCCCTGGCCAGCGCCCGGTCGGAAGCGCTGGCCGGCTTCGGCAATGGCGATCTGCTGATCGAGCGTGCCCTGCTCAGCCCGCGCCATGTGGAAGTACAGGTCTTTGCCGACGCGCATGGCCACTGCATCCACCTGGGTGAGCGCGACTGCTCCGTGCAGCGCCGGCACCAGAAGCTCATCGAGGAGTCACCCAGTCCCGCCGTCGACACCGCCTTGCGTGAGCGCATGGGCACCTGCGCTGTGGCGCTGGCCCAGGCGGCAGGGTATGTGGGCGCGGGCACGGTGGAATTCCTGCTCGACGGGGACGACGAGGGCGATTTCTACCTGATGGAGATGAACACCCGCCTGCAAGTGGAACACCCCGTGACCGAGGCGCTCACCGGTCTGGACCTGGTGGAGTGGCAGATCCGCGTGGCACGCGGCGAGCCCCTGCCCCTGAAGCAGGACCAAGTGGCCTTGCAGGGCCATGCCATCGAAGTGCGGCTGTGCGCGGAAGACGCACACTTCACTCCGCACACGGGACAGGTGCTGCACTTCAAGGCGCCACAGGCGACTGCGTTCCAGCGCGCGCCGCTGGGCGGCCTGCGCTTTGACCATGCACTCGAAGAAGGCGCGGAGGTCACGCCCCACTACGACGCCATGCTGGGCAAACTCATCGTGCATGCCGCCACGCGCGGCGAGGCCATCGATGCGCTGGTGCGCGCACTGGGGGAAACCGCGTTGCTCGGGCTGCCAAGCAACCGCGCCTTGCTGGCAGCCTGCCTGGACCACCCGCAGTTTCGCGCCGGCCAGGCGCGCGTGCCCTTTCTGGCCGCTGAAGGCGATGCCCTGCGCACGGCCCTGCGCCAGCAACAACAGGCCGCCCTGCTGCCCGGCGCCATGGCGGCCCTGTTCCCGCCCCGCGCCACCACCCTGCCCTGCAGCTTTGCGCGCCCCATGCGGCTGCGCCACCAGGGCGATGTGCTGCCGATGGCCGTGCGTGAGTTGGGCCGAGGGCATCTGCACGTGGAGCAGAGGGATGCAGGTGAGCCCACCACCCTTCAGATGACCCCTTTGCCCGATGGCCGGGTGCAATGCGCCCTCGATGGGGTGGCGCACACGGTGCGCACGGCAGCGGTGGGGCCGCAGCGCTGGCACTGGCAAGCCGGCGGGGTGGATGGCTGGGTTGAAGACGCCTCGTGGGAGCCAGCACCACGTGCCGGCACGGCCGGCGGTGCCAGCGAGCTGCGTGCTCCTTTCAACGGCCGCGTGGTGGCGGTGCCCGTGTCTGCTGGCGAGGCCTTGCAGGCAGGCGCCACGGTGGTGGTGCTCGAATCCATGAAGCTGGAACACAGCCTCGCCAGCCCTGCCGCAGCCACCGTGGCCGAACTGCTGGTGGCGCCGGGCCAGCAGGTGGCACCAGGCCAGGTGCTGGCGCGCTTTGCAACGCAGGAGGCTTGAAACCATGCTGGCCCCCTTTGATGACGACCTGCGCGCCGACCGTGCCGCGCTGACCGATACAGTCACGCGCTTTGCCCGCACCGAGATCGCACCGCATGTGGACGCCTGGGATGCCGCGGGCGAATTCCCCCGCACGCTGTACCGCCGCGCCGGCGAGCTGGGCCTGCTGGGCCTGGGCTACCCCGAGCAGTACGGCGGCACACCCGCCAGCTATGCGCTGCGCCTGCCGCTGTGGCAGGCCCTGTGCCGCCATGGCACCAGCGGTGGCGTGCTGGCCAGCCTGCTGTCGCACAACATCGGCCTGCCGCCGGTGCTGGCGCATGGCAGCGATGCGGTGCGTGACGAGGTGATCCCGCCCGTGCTGGCGGGCGAGCGCATTGCCGCCCTGGCGATCACCGAGCCCGGCGGCGGCTCCGACGTGGCGCAACTGGCCACCACCGCGCGGCGCGAGGGCGATGACTACGTGGTCAATGGCGAAAAGGTGTTCATCACCTCGGGCATGCGTGCCGACTGGATTACCTTGGCCGTGCGCACGGGCGAGGCCGGCAGCCGGGGCAGTGGCGGCATTTCCATGCTGCTGGTTCCCGGCCACAGTGCCGGCCTGTCGCGCAGCGCGTTGTCCAAGATGGGCTGGCTGTGCTCCGACACCGCGCACCTGCGCTTTGACAACGTGCGCGTGCCCGCGCGCTACCTGCTGGGGGCCGAGGGCGATGGCTTTCGCACCATCATGGCCAACTTCAATGGCGAGCGCTTTGGCTTGGCCGCCTCCGCCTTGGGCTTCGCCGAAGCCTGTTACGACGAAGCCCTGGCCTGGGCGCGCCAGCGCAAGACCTTTGGCGCGCCACTGGTGGGCCACCAGGTCATACGCCACAAGCTGGTGGACATGCAGATGCGCATGCACTCCACCGCCGCATGGCTCGAATCGGTGGCCGCGCAGGCCGATGCCGGCCACAGCGGCCCCGAATGGGTGGCCCAGGTCTGCCTGCTCAAGAACCACGCCACGCAGACCATGCAGTTCTGCGCCGACCAGGCCGTGCAGATCCTGGGCGGCATGGGCTATATGCGCGGCACCGTGAGCGAACGCATCTACCGCGAGGTCAAGGTCATGATGATCGGCGGCGGCGCCGAAGAGATCATGAAGGACCTGGCGGCGCGGCAGCTTGGCATCTAGGAGACGAGACGCAATGAGCAACAGCAACGACAAAGCCATCATCACCTGCGCCATCACCGGCGTGCTGACCGACCCCACGCAGCACCATGTGCCCGTGACGCCCGAGCAACTGGCGCGCGAGGCGCGCCGCGCGGTGGACGCCGGCACCGCCGTGGTGCACGTGCACTTTCGCCAGCAGGAGCCGGGCAAGGGCCACCTGCCCTCGTGGGACCCGCAGGTGGCGCGCGACTGCGTTCAGGCCATGCGCGAAGAATGCCCCGGCCTCATCATCAACCAGACCACCGGCGTGGTGGGCCCGCACTACCAGGGCCCGCTCGACTGCCTGCGCGCCACCCGGCCCGAGATGGCGGCCTGCAACGCCGGCTCGCTCAACTACCTCAAGGTGCGCAGCAACGGCACCTGGGCCTGGCCGCCCATGCTGTTCGACAACCAGCCCGCCAAGGTCAAGGACTTCATCGACGTGATGCTGGAAACCGGTACCCTGCCCGAGTTCGAATGCTTCGACGTGGGCATCGTGCGCTGCGTGGAGATGTATGTGCAGACGGGCATGTACACCGAGCGCCTGCCCGAATACAACTTTGTGATGGGCGTCGAATCGGGCATGCCGGCCGACCCGGACCTGCTGCCCATTTTGCTCAAGCTCAAGATCAAGGATGCACCGTGGCAGGCCACCGTGATCGGCCGCCAGGAGATCTGGCCCGTGCACCAGCGCGTGGCCGAACTGGGCGGCCACCTGCGCACCGGGCTCGAAGATACCTTCTACCTGCCCGATGGCAGCAAGGCCACATCGAATGGGCCGCTGATTGCACAGTTGGCCCAGGTCGCGCGCGACGCAGGGCGCAGCGTGGCCTCACCGCAGGAGGCGCGGGAGTTGCTGGGCTTGCAAACATACACCGCTTGATGATGGTGCTGCTGGGCGGCCAGCAGCCCGTCAGCGACAGCCTCTTCAGGCCAGCAAAGCCCCGGCGTCCACGCCCACCAACTGCACCGCTGCGCTGGCGTCGACCGGCTGGTGGTGCTCCACTGCGGAGCTCCAGCCCGCCGCACCTGCCGATGCCCCCTTGGGCGAGGGGCTGCCGTGGGCCGAGTTGGTCGAGTACACATAGGCTTCCGCGACCTCCTTGGACCATGCCTCGGCCGCTGCGTTGTAAACGGCCAGCTCACCGCCGGCCTTTTCCAGGCCCAGCAATGCGTAGCCCAATTGGAAGGCCACGATACCCACATTTTCCTTGCCCACGGCGTCCAGGTACGAGACCAGCGCGCCTTGCAGGCCAATGTCTTGCGGCAGCCCCAGGTTGGCCGTGATCTGCAACGCCAGGGCACCCGTCGTCAGGTGCTGGTAGCCAGCGCCGAACTGGAAGGCATAGGCTTCCCAGCTTTGCGGGGTAGCGCCGGCAGCCAACCTCTGCTGGTGGAAAACCGCATTCGAGGGGGACTGGTCGTTCAACGCGCGGTTCAGAATGCTGACTTCGAGGTCGGCAGAGAGGACGATGGCCACAAACACAGCTCCAATGATGGTGAAACATGCAGAGCATAGAGCCTACACGCCAGGGCTCACAAGAAAACATTGCATGGCGCGCAGCGACCGCCCGAGGGCACCATTGCCTCTTAGCGCCCCTGCCCCCGGCTCTGGCTGCCGGCCCCTCTGCTGTCGAGCCGCCCGCTATCCCGCTAATCCGCCCAGAATGGCTGCAGTGCCCACTGCCACACCACGCGTACCCGGAGGGGTGGCACTGCGCCGGTCAAACGCGGGGCCGCTGAACGACTGCGTAGACGCGAACTTTCCGGCCGTGGCCACCCGCACCACCGCGCCGGCCGCTGCGGGCTCCTGCACGATGCCCAGGATGGATGCCGCCTGAGGAATGCTCACATGCACCGTTGCAGCCCCGGTGGATGGCTGACCACACACCACGCTGGCCAGCATGCCATTGGACAGCACCTCAGTCCACGCATACGACAAGGGGTATGAGCTGGATGTACTCAAGGTGAGGGTGTTTTCAACGGCCGACAGGTCGGCGGTCCAACTGCTCAGCACGACGGTGAACCCGCTGCCTACCAAGTGCGACACCATGACCGGCCCATTGCCCGCACGGTCGATCAGCATGAACGGTGCAAACCCGGCCACCACCGACTGCCGCAGACTGGTCCCGGCATTGTCGTACTCGTACACCTGCCCTCCCACCGCCAGCCAGAAGCCGCCAAACTGGCGGGGGCAGATGCACACGGTATTGGGCATGCCTGCGGCCCCCGTGGCAGCCAGCACCGTAGTGAGAAAATTGCCTGCAGCGTCGTACAGGCGCACGGCCGCCGAGGTGCTGCTGGACGGGTCGACAAAGGCCAGGTTGCCATTGCCCAGCTCCATGGCATTGCGCTCTGCTGGGGTCGCATTGCGGTTGAAAGTCGTTACAGCCAACGTTGTCAATGCCCCTTGCAAAGCCCCCGCTGCATTGAAGCGTGCAAACTTGTAGGCAGTCGCCACCGCACTGCGGAAATAGTGCACCACAAAGCCCCCTGCAGCCAAAGGCAGCACGCCCACGCAACTGGGGTTGGCACCGGCCTCCACCAGCACCTCGCTGCCCTGCTGCACGCCCGATGCATTGAAGCGCTTGAACGCCAGGTCGTTCGACCCGCTCTTGGCATAGGTCACCACGACTTCGCCACTGGCCAGGGTCGCCACGTTCCAGCTTTGGTTGTCATTGTTGGGAAGCGTTGCCAGGGTGGATTCAGACACCACCATGGCACCCGTCGCCGCGGAATGGATCGTCAGCTTGAGGCTCACGCTTTCCACCCAGATGACGGCAATGCCGTCGCCGCCAGCCCGTGCCAGACGGGTACCCACCACTCCGCTAACGGTGGTTACAGTGATTCGCGAGGACAGCGACACGCGCATCGGACTATAGATACGCAGATTAGCGCCTATGTCAGACTGGGAGCCGTTGCCACTGTAGACCACCGCAAAACTGCCACTGTCCAACGCGAGAACCGAGCGAAAGACCTGCGCACTGAAGATATTGCGCCCCCAGGCACTCCCGCTGCTCTCCACTGCGGCTGTGGGGACCAGTGCGCTGACACCAGCCCCTGCATTCTGGAGCGCCAGGGGTACGCCATCGGCAGCTCTCCGCACCAGCCCCCCTGCTCCCAGCTTGGCATAGTCCCCCGCAGCCAGCGCCGTTTCGGCCACCGCCAATACGGCCTGGTTCTGCGCGTCCGTGCCCGGTACCAGATGACGTCCCATGGTGTGATTCCCTTTCCGGGCCCTTGCCTGCCCATTTGTCCGGGCACCTCGCCCGTGGCAGCAATGTCCGTGGGATGCGCAGAACCGGGAAGGTGCCGCATATATGCAAGCCCTGCTCCGGCCTCGGTGGGCTACTCGCCTTGCTCAGAGCCAAGAGCCGCTCGCGGGATTGCCGACCTCCTTGGTCCCGTCGCCATGGCTGGCAAAGCGGTGCCTGGACGACGCTCTCAAGAGAAAGGCTTGCCGGTATGTCCTGTGCGTGCCCCTGGAGGGCGGGGCGATGGAGTGCGGCGGGATGCCGGCCAGCCGCATGCACTGCGTGCACGGCAGGGCTCCAGTGCGCCACCGCCACGCCGCGCGGCACCTAAAGGCACGCATCGGCTGCCAGCGGAGCCGGGCGTGTCGCCCGCGTGCCGCCCGCGTGCCGCCCCCTCGGGACTCAGGCCACCATCAAGGCCTTCAGAATCGGCAATTGCTTCTGGGCAAACACGGTGGCCTGGGACAGCAGCTCCGCCAGGTTTTCCTCGGGCGTTTCAAGCGCCTTGCCGTCCTTGATGAGCTTTTGCCCTTGCGCCTGCAGCAGGGCCCAGACTGCGGGCACCCAGTCCGCAGGCTGCTTCTTGCCCTGGGCCAATGCCACCAGGAACAACTGGGGAAAGCGTGCCACCGCCACGGCGCCACCGCTCACCGGGCTGGCTAGGTAGCCCACTTCATGGCTGCCGCGCGCTTTTTGCATGAGGTGGGCGTTGAGCTTGTCCGTGTGCTTGCGCGCCTTGGCGATCAGGGCGTCGTCCTGCACGGCCATGAGGTGGCCGGCACCGCTGAGCACCAGCACAGCCTGCAGTACCTGGACAAAGGGAATCCCCTTGTCCTTGACCGCCTGCTCGATCTGCGCAAGTGTGCGCGGCTTGTGGTCGCCGAGAAAATCCAGGATGGGGGTGTAGACCACCTCGCTCATTTCAGCGGATCCCAACATGCCCGTGACCTTCAGCGATACATCGGGCCGGTGCGTGACCAACACCACCCTCTGGGCCCGCAATGCCTCGCTTTGCTCCAACGGACTGAGCTTGCGCGCCCCCTTCACCCAGTAGTCGCGCCGGAACTGCTGGTTGGCGATGAAGTCTCGCGCGGTTTCGCGGAGGGTGACATCATTCGTGCTGTTGAGGAGTGCCTGCTGCTGGGGCAGCAGGTTGAGCGGATCCACATGGTCCAGGACATGGGCCGAGCAGGCAAACTGCAATTTCGTCGGTTCCAGCCACTTCGCCAGGGTGGCAAAGTGCATGGGCTCCCAGTCGCGGTTGAAGTACTCGTGCGCCACATAGTGGCGGTTCTGCTCCTTGACCTTCTTGAAACGCTCGGGCACACCAGGGTTGGCCCGGGCATAGCCGGGGTTGGCTTCCAGCAGTTGGTCGGCGAATTCGAAGGCACCGTCGATGCGCCCCACGATGCCCTGCCCCTCGGAGCCCTGCACCTGGGCATGAAGTGTGAGCAGATGGCGCATGGGCGCAAATGCCGCCCAGCCCGGCAAGGTGTTGTAGCTGATGTACAGCACCCCCCCCACCTTGAGGCGGGTGCGGATGAACTCCACGATCAGGGCGCGGTTCTCGTCACTGATCCAGCTCCAGATACCGTGCAGGCCGATGTAGTCGAACTGCGGAAGGTCCGTGCGCGCCGAAAACTCGGCGAAGGATTCGTCGGTCAGCTGGGCACCGGCCCCCGCAGCGGCTGCCAGCTCTTGGGCAAACCCGGCCTGCGCAGGATTGAAGTCGTTGCCATGCCATTGCACCAGGGAGGCGGCGGCATGCATGTTGGCGCTCAGGCCCTGGCCAAAACCCAGTTCACAGGCGGCGCCCACCTCGGGAAAGGCCAGGCCCTGGTTCAGGAAGGCCAGGCGCAGCCGCAAGGGATTGAGTTCGGAGTAATAGCCGTAGGTGTATCCAATGTCGGCCACATAGCCGGCGGTCCATTCAGACATGCAGAGCAACTCCTTGTTTGAGGTTGCACATTTTGACATGGCGATGCCTCCGCCCGGCCCCCTTCGCGCGCTGTTGGCCGGCGTGGTCACCCGCACGATTGCGCGAGCATGCCGGCATAGGCCGCCTCCACGGCACGCGCAAAGCCCGGCTCGTCCATGAGGGGGCTTTGCTCCATCTGTGCTCGCAGGCCAGCCCGCAGGGCGGCGAGTGCCGGCAGGTCGGCCGCCAGGGCCACCGCCTTGTCCACATACTCCTCGACGCTGGTCGCCACCCATTCGGGATGGCCGGCCCCATGCAGGATGGCTGCGCCCAGGCGCCCGACGCCGGGGCGCTGGCTGAGCGTGACGTAGGGAACCCCCATGTACAGCGACTCCAGGAGGGTGGTGCCGCTGTTGTGCGGAAAGCAATCGAGTGAAATGTCCGCCTGCCTGAGCAGGTCCCAGGGCGGACTGTGGAACCCGCATTCGATGCGCTCGCAAGCCACTCCCAGCGCGGCGAATTTCGCCTGGATGCGCCCGGCAAAATCGGCATCCAGCATGTTCTTGCTGTCGAGCACCAGGCGCGCACCGGGCAAGCGGCCCAGGATGCGCGCCCAGGCCGCCAGCAGCCCGTCATTGAAACGGATGGCCCGGCTCAAGGAGACGAAGGTCACATGGCCTTTGGCGAGTGCAGGCAGGCTGCCGGCCTCGCCCATCCCGGGGGCGGGCCGGTATGCAAGGTAAGGCCGCTCCAGCCGCCAGGGCTTTTCGGCGAAGAAGGGGGCATCCTGCCGGGGCAATACCTGCGCATCGGACAGGTAGAAATCGATGGTGCTGAGCCCCGAGGTGGAGCCAAAGCCCATCCAGCTCACGGACACCGGGGCCGGCCTGAGCGCAAACACATCCAGGCGATTGCCCGCGGTGTGGCCCGACAGATCCACCAGCACATCCACCCCGGCATCGCGCACCAGGGCGGCCACCTCCGGCGCGGTCATTCCCTTGGTGAAATGCCACTGTTCCACCATGCCGCGGTAAGGCGGCCACACGGCGTCCGGGCCCGCCATGCCCGCAAACGCCGATACCTTGAAACGAGTCCGGTCGTGGTGGGCCAGCAGGGGCATCAAAAAGTGCCGGACCGCATGCGGCGTGAAGTCCGCAGAGACATAGCCGACATGGATGCGGGACCCAACAGAACCGGACCCGGCAATAGAGGCCTGCAGTACGCCCTCGTGCACGCCGGGTTGGAACCGCGCCTGGAAGGCCTGGTACTCCGCAAAAATATCCTCGGCGGTCTTGTCGGGATGGTTGTTGAGCACGAAGAACCACTTGCTCCAGATCTGCCGGTCCTGGGGTCGCAGTGCCAGCGCCTGCCGGAACAAGGCCTCGCTGGGTGCATGCGTACCCAGCGCGGCATGGGCCGAGCCCAGCTCCGCCAGCGCATCCGCGTAATGGGGGTGGCTGCGCGGGGCATTTTGCAGGGCCTGCTCTAGGCGGGCAATCGCCTCCGAGAGGGCCTGCGCTTCGCGGTATAGCACGGCCAGGCTCAGCAGCGCGCCGAAGTGGTGGCCGTCGAGCTGCAGCGCGGCCTGGAAGGCCGCCGTGGCTTCGGCGCCCCGGCCCTGCTCACGCAGCACATTGCCCAAATGGACCCATGCGTTGGCATTGCGCCCCTCTAGTGCCAGCTTGCGGCGGATCAGGGCCTCGGCCTGCGCCAGTTGCCCCAGGTTTTGGTGGGCCAGCGCCAGGTTGTTCAGCACCATGGCGTCATCGGCATCAAACTCCAGCGCCTGGGCCAGCACCTGCTGGGCCTGGCGCCATTTGCGCTGCGTGATCAGACTCACCCCCAGGGCGGACAAGGTGTCGCGCTGGCTGTGGCCCAGCTCCAACGCATGCGCCAGTGCGGGCTCGGCTTGGTCACCCTGCCCCAGGGCCAGCAGGGTGATGCCTTGGTTGAACCAGGCCTGGCCCAGGCCGGGGTGCAATGTGGTCGCGCGTGCAAAAGCCGCATGGGCCTCGGCGAAGCGTTGCAGTTGGTAGAGCACGTCGCCAAGCTTGTTGCAGAGCATGGCCAGCTGTGCCGGATGGTGCGCTGAGATACCGGGGGCGGATTCGGCCAACAGCAGCAAGGCCTGCTGAAAGGCGGCCAGCGCCCCCTCCTGGTCGGCCAGCTGCAACAGACTGTCCCCCAGGAGTACGTGCATTTGCGCATCGCCCGGATGGTGGCGGCATCCGTCCTGTGCCCACTGGCGTGCCAGCGCAGCCTGGCCCAAGGCCAGCGCACTGCGCGCGGCCCAGAACAGTGCAGCGGCGTCGCGTGGATTGCCTGCCAACCCTTGCCGGGCCATGGCCAGGCAGGCAGCAAAGTCCCGGGAGGCGTGAAGTTCGCTCAGAGCCCGGGGATTCGATGGTTCATTCGGCATAGGTAGGAAAGGCCCGGTGCAAGCCATGCAAAAACGCCGCCATGGTAAACCGAGGCCTCGGCCTTTCGTCTGCGGCCAAAGGCTCTGGTCCAAGCCCCTGCCGAACGATGCAGCGCGAGCAGCGGATATTCCGGTCAATTGCCAATGCCAAGTGCCCGGAACAGAAATCCAGACAAAAAAAGGCCGCCCGAAGGCGGCCTTTTGGGCACCGGGAAGCAAACCCCGGTAACGATGCGCTGGGATTAGGCAGCGAACGTGATCGTGGCAGGAGCCGTCACACCGGTCAGCTGGATCAGCACGTCGCCAGCGTCCAGGCCAGCAGTTGCGTTGTTCACGAAGATGTAGCTGTTGCCACCCAGCACGAAACTGACGGCCTGGTTTGCGCCGATCTGTGTAGCGATCGTCGTGGTCGTGCCAGCGCCGGCAGGCAGGGCCGTGTCGGTCAGGTCGGAGATGATGTTCAGCAGGTCGCCGGTGGCAGCCAGGTTTTCAGCAACCGTGCCGGTCAGCTTGGTCACGTTGGCAACCGTCGTGTAGTCAGCGCTCTTCAGAACCAGCGTGTCGCCAGCAGCGAAGTCGGTCACCTTGACAGCAGCAGCGATCAGCTTGGCAGCGGTCGTCAGATCGGTGGCGGTCAGGCTACCGGTCGTGGCGGCCTTCGTGCCCACGTCCAGGGTCAGCACGTCAGCGCCAGCACCCAAGGTGATGGAGTGAGCCTTGTTGGCCGTCAGGGAGATCGTGTCAGCACCGGTGCCGCCGTCGATCGTCACGGCCTTGGTAGCGCCCGTGGCAATGATGGTGTCAGCAGCCGTACCGCCCTTGATGGACAGTGCGTTCACAGCGCCGGTGGCGGTGATCGTGGCAGCAGCGGTCAGGGCCGAAGCGTCGATGGCCTTCAGCGAAGCTGCAGCTGGGCCCGAAGCGGTCAGGGTCAGGCCCTTGTCGCCGGTCACGGTCAGCGTTTCCAGGGTGTTGCCCACGATGGTCGTGGTGTTGGCCTTCACGGTGCTTTGCAGGTTCAGCGTTTCGATGGAGTCCACTTGCACGTTGCCGCCGGTGGAGCCGCTCAGAACCACGGTGGCAGCGTCAGCGGTGCCGGTGGCCTTGGCGAATTCAACGATGGTGTCGGTGGCGGTGTCCTTCACGCCGATCGTGGTGCCCAGGGCAGCGTTCTTCACGGTCAGGGCAGCGGTGGAACCTTCGTTCCAGAATTGCTGGATGCCAGTCACGTTCTTCAGGTCGAAGTTCCAGGCGGTGCCGGTCTTGATGAAGAAGTTTTCGACGTTGGTCACGGTAGGAGCGTAGCCGGTGGCGTCGATTTCAGCGCGCAGCGTGTCGGTGCCAGCGCCGCCGTCGATCACGTCGCCGCCCTTCAGGGTACCAGCGGTCGTGGCAACGATGGTGTCGTTGTTGGCCGTGGTCTTGAACTTGGCTTCAGCAGCTTGGGGCGACAGGAAGTCGTCCGAAGTCGTCAGGGCCAGGGTCACGCCGGTCACGGCGCCGTCATCGGTACCGATAGGCGAAGCGCTGGTGTTGGCGGGGTTGGCCGAGTAGGTGTACGAAGCGGTGACTTCGTTGTTCCACTTCACAGCGAATGGAGCGAAAGCAGCTTGGTCGCCGGTGGCGTTTTCCAGGCCGGACAGGATGTCAGCAAGTTGCAGAGCAACGATACCCACGTTGGCCTTGCCCACGGAAACCAGGTAGTCCTTGACGGCGGCTTGCAGGCCGGTGTTAGGCAGCACGCCCAGGTTGCCCAGGATCTTTGCAGCCAGAGCGTCTTCGGTCAGGCTGGTGAAGCCGGCGCCGAACGACAGAGCAAACGCATTGGTACCGACCGAAGTGGCTTGCGACACTTGGTTGTTGTACACAGCGTTGGCTGGGGATTGGTCGTTGAACGCGCGGTTCAGCGAGGTAACAACCGAGTCGATACCGAAAATTTGCTTAGGCATTTGAAACTTCCTATTAACAGTTGAAAAATGAAAACAAGTTGCTAAAGCAAGGCCAGCCCGTCTAGTGCACCACGCTTGTCTGCCGTGCGTGCCAGTTCAGCCCCATCTTTACAAGTTTGCTCTGGCATTATCACACGCACTTTTAAAAAAATGCCAGTGATTCAAGAGCAATGCCTAGCCAACTTGGGATGAAGTGTAGCAACCAACCCACCGGTGGGGGCGTGATGCGGATCACAAGTACCGCGCGCTTGCCGGTGATGTCTGCCTGCTGCTCCCGATGTTGCAGCAAGCCAACAGCCCACAGTGGCTTGTGGCTACCACTGGCCCCGAATGGCAATGTAAGGCCCGCTGCTGCGGATGGCGAACAAGGGCAGGTTGGCGGTCTGCCTGAAGCCTTCGAAGCCCAGCACGGCCACGGCGCCGGGTGCGAGGCCGGTCAGCGGATGCTGGTATTCGGCGCGCATGGACAGGCGGGTGGTGTTGCGCACACGCCCGTTGTCCAGAATGGCGCTGTAGGCGGTGGTGTCCCGGTTGTGGCCCAGTTCCGCGTCCAAGTACCAGCGCGGGCCGAGGTGGGCGGCGGCGCGCAGGCTGTACTGCTGCTGGCGGCCACCGGGGCGGGTGGCATCGGTGGGCATGTCCACACCGGCCCGCAGGCCGATCTGCCACTGGCTGAAGGCAAGGCCTGCGCCGTCCGCCAGCACCTGCTGGGGCTGCGCGTTGCAGCTCCACTGCCAGGCCAGGCCCGCATAGCGGCCCGAGAGCACCGGGTTGCTATAGAGATTGCGCAATTGCACTTCTGCGCCCACGCGGGTGTTGCAGATTGACGACAAGCCCTGCGTACTGGGCAGGCCGGTGCCGTTGGCGGGCATGTATTTGTCCTGCAGTTGCAGGCCCGAGCCCAGGTGCAAACTTGAGTAACGTGTGCCACCGCGTGTATGGAGGCTGGCCATGGCGGCCCCCATATAGTGCTGCAGCAGGGTGGTGTTGCCGCCGGAGCCGATTTCTCCCGCCAGGCGCGAATATTCGCCAGCGAGCTCGGCCTGGGTGGTCCCGGTCTGGGGGGCCTGGGGGGCGGAGCGGGCCAGCACGGCGGCCGCCACCTCCACGCGCTGGCCATCGGCCCACTGGCGCGCCAGGTCCATGCGCACGTCGGCCCGGGTGTAGGTACCGGGGCGGGGAAGACTGGCTTCTTCCACCGGCAAGGTGATGTTGCCGGTGGGCAGTGTCAGCGTCAGGCTGGTGATGCCGGGGGCGCCTGCGAGGTTGCTGTCGCGCCCCTGCCGCAGCCCGGCGTGGCGGCGCCATTGCCAGCCGGTATTGGCACGGCCCGCCGCAGCATAGCGCTGCTGGGCCTGGGCCAGGCTGGCGCGCAAGGTGTCGGGCAGGTCGGGGCGTGCCAGCCACTGGCCCAGCAGCTGGGTCGCACTGAGCAGGTCGCCCACGCCGGCCAGGGCCACGGCGTAGTCGAGCCCGGCCTGGATCTGGTCGGGCGCGAGCATGAGCGAACGCTCCAGGTGCTCGGCTGCTTCGTCGTAACGGCCTTCCTTGTTGAGCAAGGCCCCCAGTTGCGCCAGCCACTCAGGCACGCGCTGGCAGGTGATGACATAAGGGGTCAGGCGGTCGGCAGGGGTGCCATCGGGCACCGGGACGCACACGGCAGCCACTGCAGCCTGTGCGGCACTGGGATCGGCGCCGGCCGGTGGCACCTGGGGCACGTTGAAAGCGGAAGCGGTCTCCTGCACAGGGGCGGACAGGGGGGGCAGGCGCTTTTCAGGCTCAGTTGTGCGGGGCGCCTGGGCCTGGACGGCCGTGGCAGCGGACATGGCGATGGCAAGCGTCCACACCGTGCGGGGCCATGGGCCCGGGGGTGCGGATGCTGCGCGGGATTCGGCAGAGAAACGGTAGTGCCGCCTACGCTGTGCCATGGGTTGTGGGTTGGGCTGCCTGGCTGTCCCCCGGTGCAGGCGGGTGCTCGGCCGCCAGGGTGTCCAGGGGCACAGCATATATGTGGTGGGGTACGCGCAGGCCCTCGAGCAGGAAGGTGCCCATGGACTGCAGGTGCTGCGGCTCCACGGAGCCTGCGCCGCCTCCTGCACGCGCGCTCACGGTGAATTGCCCGCCCAGTTGCGCCGCCATGCCCTCGCCGACCAGGATGGGGTGCGCAAGGTCTACCGTCAGATCGACCAGGCGGCTGGCGATGGTGATGGTACGGCCCATGACCGTATGGGTGCGGCGGCTGGCCAGCCCGAAGGATCCCACCATGGCAGGGCCTGTCTCCAGGCCCAGGCCCAGGCTCAGGGGCTCCAGGCCGGCGGGCGCCGGGTCGGGCAGCAGCTTGAGGGATTCCGCGAGCAGATCGAGCGCAGCCGCAACGGCCTGCCGTGAGTGCACCTGTGCATGCTGGTCATCGGCCGCCGAAGGCAGGGGAACGTCATCCGCGCCATTCCACACGGCAACGACGGCGTCGCCCTGGAAAGATTCGATGACCCCGCCGTGCACCTGCACGATGCGGCTGGCGGCGGAGAAGAAGGCATGCAGCACGGCCGCGGCCTCTTCGGGCGGACGTGCCTCGCAGTAGGCGGAGAAATTGCGGATGTCCGCCAGCAGCACGCTGACCTGCCGTGTGCTGGCGCGGATGGCGCTGGAGGGTGGCTGCAGCGCCAGGGCAGCCGCCACAGGCGCCGGCAGGTAGCTGGCCAGATGCTGGTAGAGGCGGTCCCGCTCGCTGCGGCTGCGCGCGTGCTCGATGGTGCCGGCAAACACCCCGGCCAGCAGCACGAAGAGCGCTGGCAGCAGCCACCCCACCCACACGTCGACCAGCCACAGGGCCAGGGCATGGGCCAGCACCAGCGCCAGCGCATAGGCCAGGGCCGCCAGGGGCAGCAGGTACACCGGCATGCGCAACATGGGCGACGGTGAGAGCGCCTGGGCACCACGCTCGGAGCCGCCGCGCCCGCTGGCCGCAGCCCCTGCCAGCCGCACCAGCAGCCACAGCAGCAGGGCACCCAGCGCAGCGGCCGCCGCCTGCAGCGGCAACGCAGCGCGCGGGGTATAGGGCGTGTGCCCATCCACCAGGGCACTCAGGATCTGGGCATGCGCCAACAGCCCGGCGCTGGAGCCGCTGTAAGGCGTGGCAATGGTGTCGTTCATGCCAAAGGCACTGGCACCCACCAGCACCCAGGCACCGGCCATGATGTCGGTCGGAACCCGGCCGGCCAGCACGTCGGCGGCAGGAATGCTCACGAAGCTGTCGGGATGCAGGCGCCATGCGACACGCATGTTGCCGCGTTCGTCCAGCGGGAGCGCAGGCAGTGCCTGGCCGGCGCTGCCCAGGGTCCAGGGCGCATCCCACCATCCGCCGCGCTGCAGCAGCAGGCTGGTCTCGGAGGTGGCCCGCAGTAGCGAGGCAATGGCCAGCGAGGGATAGGATTTGCCCTGCCAGCAGATGATGGCAGGCTGGTGGCGCACCACGCCGTCGTCGGCGATGCGGGGGCTGATGTGGCCAGTGCGCCCGAGCGGCATGTCGCCCAGCGCTGCCAGCGCGGGAAAGTTGGACAGATGCCCCAGTGCTTCCGAAAAAGGCGCCGGGCAGCTGGCCCAGTCGAGCGCTCCCGAAGGCTGGCCCACGCGCGGGGCGGCCTGCTCGCTGAGCTGGGGCAGACCGGTGCCGGGACCCGACGCGCCCAGTGCGAAGACCTGGGCCAGGACCGGCCGGTGCTCGGTCACGGCGGCGAGCAGCGCGGCGTCGTCGTCGCGCGGGTCGGTGAAGACCACATCGAGGATCTGCTCGCGCGCGCCCAGCTGGGCGATCTGCTCGATCAGGCGCGCCTGGGTGCTGCGCGGCCAGGGCCAGGGGCCGATTTCGGCGAGTGATTTTTCATCGATGTCGACAACGAGGACGCGGCGCTCCTCGGTTTTCTGGGAGCCCAGGCGCCAGACCCAGTCACCCGCGCGCTCTTCGACCGCCTGCAGCGCAGGGCCAAAAAGCAGCGACAGCAGCAGGCTGACAATGGCAGCGGCTGCCAGACCTGCCAGCAGAGCCCGGTGTCGTCCTACCGGACGTCTGTCCGCTGGCGGCTGGCGTGGCGTCAATCAGCGCCCCCAGAGGGTTACGCCGCTGAGCGAACCTTGGGGCAGGCTTTTCTCGAACCCATAGGCGGCTTCGGTGCCGCTCGCATTCAGGCCGCCGATGACGTTGGCATTGGCTGCGGTGGGCACGAAATTCCCCGTCGCGCTCACATTGCCTGTGGCCTGGATGTTTTGCGTGCCCACGCTCTTGCTGGCCATGTACAGCGAGGTCTGGAACAGCGAGCGACCGAAGTCCACCTGCAAGGCCCCGCTCTGCACCGCCACTGCTTCGATGGCGGTCTGGGCGTCCTTGTAGAACTGTGCACTGGCGTTGGCCAGGCGGAAATTGACGACGCCTTCCTGGGGCAGCTTGCCTTGCGCATCCGGCTGTTGGAAAAGCACGTTGGAGACGTTGCCCACCACACGGTTCCAGCCCGACTTGAGCGCGGTTTCGTAGTCCACCACGAAGCTGTCGCCCTCGACACGCGCGGTCCAGGACTGGCGCGCCCACGCCAGCTGCGTCACCTGGGGCGGCTGCACAGGGATGGTGGGCTCGACCACGGCAGGCGGCGGAGCCGGCGCTGGAGGTGGGGGCGCTGGAGGCGGTGATGGTGGTGGTGGCGCCACCGTCACGGGGGGCTCAGGCGGTGGCGGCGGAGCCACCGGTGCGACCGGAGGGGTGTAGACGGCGACTTCGACCGCCTTTTGCTCACTGGTGAGCGACTTGACGGGGGTGGGCTCGGCGCGCAGATCGTCCAGCGCCGGGGCTTGCGGCTTCTCGGTGCGTGCCGCCGTGATCTCCATCGCGCGCGCATTGCGCGCCACAGTGTCGGTGGCCACCAGCAAGGGAGTGGCATCGCGCCGGCTGTACTCGAGGATCTGGCCCTTCATGTCGTCCGACAGCAGCTTTTCGTGGCCGCTGATGCAGGGGCCGACGCTGGCGCCGCAGCCATTGTTGGCCAGCGGCGTGAGCGTGATGGCACCGGTGTACACCGATGCAGCCGTGCGCTCCATATCGGAGCGTACGACAAAGTCCGTGCCCTTGACGCCGATGGCGGCCACAGGGGTGTTCAGACGGAAACGCTCGCGCGCCGCCTCGCCCCAGCTGCCGGTGATGGAGCGCACCACGCCTTCGTCCAGGCGGAACTTGATGGCGCCCAGCTGCGGCTGCTGGGCGGAATGGCTGTAGCTCTCGATGTGCAGGCGGCTGGCCGGCCGCACGCTCAGGCGCCCGCCGTCCACGAAGCGCAGGTGCACATGGCCACCGGCCTTGGTCTCGATGCGATCGCCAACGCGCACGGCGGCGCCGCGGTCGAGCGCACGGCTGCTGCCGTCTTCCTGGAGAATGGAGGCGGCACCGATGACAAACGTGGCTTCACCCACGACCGCGCCCAAAGGTTGCCCGGGCGTAGAGGCAAGCGCAATGCCCCCCATTCCCATCAAGGGGAATGCGAGGCAGGCGGCAATGGGGTGCAATCGGTGGTTCATGGTGTGCCTTTCGGACAGCAGAGAATGCCTGGCGGCGCCAAAACGGGGCGCAGGCCAGGAGATAGCTCTAGTCTCTATTTTCGCTCATGTCTGTTTCACAGTGTGTGAGCACGGTCACACACCACTTGCCGCAGCGCTGGCAATATGCTGGGAGCGTTGCCAGTGGTGTAATGCCGCAATGCGCTGCCCGGCGCAGGCCGGCAAACATTCCATGGGTGCATGGCACGGTCCGACCCCGGATCTGCATCTCCTGGCGCCCGCTGGGCGCCGTTTTCAGCGGCTTCGTATTATCGGCTCAAGCCGCGTTTTTCCCTATCTATGCCCGTTTCCGTTCAGTTGTTGAGCCAGTTTCCTTTGCTGCAGCCATTGGCGCGCGAAGCCCTGGAACCACTGTCGGCACGCATGGCGCTGCGCTCGTTTGCCCGCCGGGCCATGGTGATGGGCAAGGAAAACCCGACCCAGGAACTGGGTTTTCTGGTGGAAGGACGGCTGCAGGGGGTCGATTTCACGGTGGACGGCCGCAGTGTGGGCATGTACTTCGTGGATCCCGGGGACTATTTCGGCGAATTGGCACTGGTGGATGGCAAACCCCCTTCGGAGTTCGTCATTGCTGCCGTGAAGTCCACAGTGGCATTTCTCGATGGCGCTGCCGCGCGCGAGCTGATCCTGGGCCACCCTGCGCTGGCACAGGCGGTGATGGCGCGGCTGGCGCAAAGGGTGCGCACAGTGATGGCACAACGCACGCTGTTGAGCCTTCCCAACCCCTTCCAGCGCCTTTGCGTATTGCTTTTACAATTGCCCCAGCGCCCGGTCGACGGGGTGGTCGAAGTGGCCCAGGCCCCCACCCACCAGGAACTGGCCATCATGATCAATGCCAGCCGGGAGACCGTGACGCGCGCATTCCAGGTGTTGTTTCTGCACAAGGTCCTGGTGCGCGAGGGCAACATCCTCAAGCTGATGCAGCCCGAACTGATGCGCGATATTGCCGAAGGGCGCGCAGACCCCCCCAAAGCCTGACGTTGCCCGCAGGCTGCCCTTCCCCCTGTTTTACGGTTACTGCCTTGAGATTCCTGCTGTCGTATCTATGGCCTTGGCGCCATATGCCCCTGGTGCTGCAACTGGCGCGCCGCGAAGTGCATGCCCGCTACCGCCAGTCGTGGCTGGGCATGGTGTGGGTGGTGCTCACCCCGCTGCTGATGCTGGGGGTGTACACGCTGGTGTTTCGCCACGTCATGCGCGTGCGCTGGCATGGCGTGGATGAAGGCAACATGGCTTTTGCCCTGCGCATCTATGCAGGCCTCGCAGTCTTCGGGTTCTTCGCGGAATGCGTGAACCGCGCGCCCAATCTGGTGTTGGAACAGCCCCACCTGGTCAAGAAAGTGGTATTTCCGCTGGAGATCATGCCCTGGGTGAATGCAGCCAGCGCATCGGTGGGATTGGCGGTGTCCGCGTTGCTGCTGGTGGGCTTGGCCCTGCTCAGCGGCCACGGGCTCTCGCCCACCATGCTGGCCCTGCCGCTGGTGTGGCTACCGTTGTTGCCCCTGGTGCTGGGCCTGGGCTGGTTCCTGGCCGGAGTGGGCACCTATGTGCGCGACGTAGGACAGTTGCTGGGCATGGTGGTGGCTGCACTCATGTTCCTGAGCCCCATCTTCTTTCCGGTCGAGGCATTGCCCGAAGCCATACGCCCGTGGCTGCTGCTCAACCCGCTCGCCTGGGTGATGACCGGTACGCGCGAGGTGCTGCTTGCGGGCCGCTGGCCTGACTGGCAGGCCCTGGCGGTGCTGCTGGCGGCCTGCACCGCCGTCGCCGCAGCCGGTGCGGCGTTTTTCCACAAAGTGCGCACGGGGTTCTCCGATGTCGTTTGATACCCCTGTGGACAACCCCCATGCCCTGGCCATCGAGGCACGCGCTGTGGGCAAGCGTTTCTCGCTGTTCCAGCAGCCCAGCGACCGGCTCAAGCAATTGCTCTGGGGCCGCTACAAGCAATACAGCCGCGACTTCTGGGCGCTGCAGGATGTGAGCTTCGACATCCGCCGCGGCGAGGTGGTAGGGCTGGTGGGCCGCAACGGCGCTGGCAAGTCCACCCTGCTGCAGATGGTCTGCGGCACGCTGGCGCCCACCACGGGCACGCTGGCGGTGCGCGGGCGCGTGGCTGCCCTGCTGGAGCTGGGTGCGGGCTTCAGCCCCGATTTCAGCGGGCTCGAAAACGTCTACATGAACGCTGCCATCCTGGGCATGGGGCGCGCGCAGGTGGACGAGCGCCTGGACAGCATCCTGGCGTTCGCGGACATCGGCCAGTTCATCCACCAACCGGTCAAGACCTATTCGAGCGGCATGTTCGTGCGCTTGGCGTTTGCCGTGGCCACGAGTGTGGAGCCCGACATCCTGGTGATCGACGAGGCACTGTCCGTGGGCGATGGCGCTTTCGCGCGCAAATCGTTCGACCGCATCATGGACATGAAGGACCGGGGCGCCACCATCCTGTTCTGCTCCCACTCCATGTACCACGTGCAGGCTCTGTGCTCGCGTGCGCTGTGGCTGGAAGGCGGCCGCATGCGCATGTGGGACGAGGCGCCCAAGGTCACCGCAGCCTACGAGACCTCGCTGGTGATGGAAGATGCCCCGAGCCGCGAAGGCGCGCAAGGAGCGGCTGCCATCGCAGTGCCGGCCGCCGCGTCGGCGGCAGACGATTTCGAGGCCGATTCCATCGCGCACGGCGCCAAAGTGCGCAAGGCGCCCGACGGCACCGCCGTGATCACCGACATCAAGGCCTTGGCCGATGGCGTGGCAGGGCGTGAGCTGGCCATCCACTCCGGACGCACGACACTGGAATTGCGCATGCAGTTCGACAGCGACCCCGCCCTCCCCTGCCCCTCGATGGCCATCGGCATCGCCCATGCCAACGGCACGGTGGTGACCAGCGCCGGCAGCGCCAATGATGGCGTGGAGCTGCAAAGGGATGCAACGGGCACAGGCGTGGGCGTGCTCACCCTGACGCACCTGCCTTTATTGCAGGGGGACTACACGGTCTCGGTGATACTGGCCTGCGAGCGCGGCCTGCACCCTTATGAGATCGTGGAGCGCGCCATCACGCTGCGCGTGGTGCAGACCGGGCTGGAGCAAGGCCTGGTGAGCCTGCCCCACCACTGGGACAGCAAGGTCGGCCGGTGAGCACGCGGTCCTGGCACGCCGTTGAGCTGGGCGCCGCCCAGATGGAGGAGATCCGCGCCCTGTTCGCGCAGGTGTTCGGCCACCCCATGAGCGAGGCGCTGTGGCGCTGGAAATACGATGGCGGGCGCGGCCGCGCCACCGGGACCCGGGGCGACGATGGCAGCCTGCTGGCCCACTATGGCGGCACGGCCCGCACACTGATCTGCACGGGCGAGGCGGTGCAGGCCGTGCAACTGGGCGACGTGATGGTCAAGACCGAGGCGCGCGGCATCCTTTCACGCCAGGGGCCGTTCGCCACCGCCACCCAGGCTTTCCTGCAAGACCACATCGGCACGCCGACGGGCTTTGCGCTGGGCTTCGGATTTCCCAACGCACGCCATACGCGCCTGGGCGAGAAGCTGGGCATGTACACCCCGGTGGGAGAAATTCTCGAACTGCGCTGGAAGCTTTCCTCCTGTGCCACGCCTTTCTGGAAGCGCCCCTGGGTCACAGCCCCCATCGACTGGGGCATGGCCGGCACGGATGCGCGGCTCAATGCCCTGTGGCAGGCGCTGCGCGCCAGCGCCCGGGAGTTTGTCCTGCCCCAGCGGGATGCGCACTGGTGGCGCCACCGGTTTGCCAACCACCCCGATGGGGCTTACCGGTGCTGGTGGGTGCGCGGCCGCTATGCACGGCGCATTCTGGGGGCCGTGGTGCTGCGCCCCGCAAAGGACGCTGGCGGCGACTGGGAGCTGCTCGATTGGCTGGGCGCCATAGAGCACATGCCAGTGCTGATGGCCGCAGCCCGGGAGCTGGCCGCCCAAGGCGGCGCCAGCGTGCTGACCAGCTGGATCAGCCAGCCCCTGGTGCGCCGGCTGCAGGACCTGGCGGCCCCTGTGGACGGCATCCGCGCCACCGAGCAGACCGCCTGCCCGCACTGCGTGACGCAACGCATGTCGGCCGCCGTACCAACGGGCATCGGCGGCCAGCCGTGGTGGCTTACCGGGGGGGATACAGATTTTCGCTAAGCTTGACGTCTGGAGCCTGACCGACGGCCTGCGCCCCGCGATGGCGCTCCAGCGCTGATTTTCACGATGATGGACATGGACCCCGCAGTGGTCCGTGCCCCACCTACTTACCAAGTTTTATGCACAGCGTTCACGAAGTTTCAGATTTTTACGCCCAGAACCGCGACTACTGGATCGCCATGGGCAGCAAGGCCAGCGCACCGCCCACCGTGATGCTCAACTTCGGCTACTGGCCCCAGGGGGTGGACCATCTTTACGAGGCCCAGCAGTCGCTGGTGCAGCGCATCATTGCCTCGATTCCCAAGGACGGCGCCCAGGGTGTCGAAGTGGGCTGCGGCATCGGCGGGATCAGCATCAACGTGCTCAAGCAACTGCCGCACGCGCGCATGACCGGAGTCGACATCGCCGAGGGCCAGCTGGCGCTAGCGCAGGCCAATGCCAGGGCCCATGGGGTGCAGGACCGCTTCCAGGCACAGCAGGGCAACTCCATGGCCCTGCCCCTGCAGGACAACGCTTTCGACTTCGGGCTGTGCATCGAATCCTCGTTCCACTACGACAACAAGCCCTCGTTCTTCGGCGAGATCTTCCGCACGCTGCGGCCGGGAGGCCGCGCCGTGGTGGCAGACATCACCTGTTCGCGCGTGGAGGGCGTGCGCTTTCGCCAGGGCAACTACTTCGAGAGCGCGGCGACCTACCACGGACTCATCCGCGATGCCGGCTTTGAGCTGGTCTCGACCGAGGACATTGGCCCAGAGGTGTATGGCCCGCTGTACCAGCACGTGCATGAATTCAATGCTGGCCAACCCAACAAGCGCAGCCGCATTTCCAAGTACTGGTCGCTGGTGCTGAACAACTACCGCGAGCTCGCCCAGGACGGGGCCATGGGGTACCACATCTTCGTGTTGAAGAAGCCGGAAGCCCCGGCGCCAGGCCATTGAAGCAGTTTCCACGCTGGCTCTCGCGGGGGGTGGCACGGCTGGACTACGGCCTGGTGCTGCCCCTGCTGGCGCGGCTGCCACGCTGGCTCGCCCGCCCGCTGTGGCTGCTGCGCGGGTGCATCAACTATGCAATGGACTGGGACTGGCGCACCCTGTCGCTGGGCCACGGCTATGTGCGCGAAGCCACGCAGCACGCCATGGCGCAATTGCGCCTGCAAGCCCCGGAAGGCTCTCTGCCTCAGCGGCTGACCCTGCGGCGTTTTCTGTGCATGTCGCGCGAGGAGGTCGAGGCCGTTCGGTTGAACCGCCTGGACCGCAAGACCATCCAGGCCCGGATCACCGGCCTGGAGCCGCTGCTCAAGGCACGTGACAGCCAGCAGGGTGTGGTGCTCCTGACCGCGCATTTCGACAGTCTCTATGTGGGGCTGGCAGCGCTGGCCGAAGCGGGCCTTACCGTCAATCTCATGGCCACCCGGCTCACTGACGACGCCATGGTGCCGCCCGCCATCAGCCGGCACTTTGCCACCAAGGCCGTGGCCTTGAACCGGCTGCTGGCCCCCGGGCGGGTAATGCATTTCGAGGACAGCCTGCGTGTTTTCGTGAGTGCGCTGCGGCGCGGTGAAATCGTGGTCATCGCCTGCGATGGCCCTTCGACATCGCAGGATCGGTCGCAACCGGTGGATTTTCTGGGTGCACGCCGCCTGATGGCGTCGGGCCCGCAGTTTCTGGCCAAGGCCGGCCACGCGCCACTGGCGCTCTATACATGCCAGGAAGGGCCGAGTGGGCATTTCACGGTGGAGGTCACCGAACCCGTCACCCTCGACAATGGCGGATTGCAACAGGCCTATGCGGCGCTTGAGCGCCATCTGCTGTCCCACCCGTGGCAATGGTGGGCCGCCGACCTGTACCGCACCTATGTGCCCGCCGAGACCTCCAGTGCATGATGGCGGCCGGCTGTGCCGCTCCAAGGATGGTTGACCGTGTCTGATTTTCTGTTTGTCAGTGCCGTGAGCAGCTTCGATACCGTGCGCGAACGCTTGTTGGCATCGCCCTGCCTGGCTGCCGGCAGGCGGCCGCTGGTGCTGCGCTGGAATGCTGCGTCCGCGGCCCAGGTGTTCAACGCCGTGATGGATTCCCGGCCGGAACAGCAATGGGTGGTGTGGGTGCACCAGGACGTGGTCCTGCCCGAAGGTTGGGACACCTTGTTCGCCCAGGCCATCGCGCAGGCCGAACAGCGGCTGGGGCGCCTGGCCATCGTCGGCACTTACGGCGTGACCGGCGCAGGGGCCGCCGCGGTCCATGCGGGCCATGTGCTGGACCGGGGCCAGGTGCTGCGCGGCGCGGCACCGCTGCCTTGCCTGGTGGACAGCCTGGACGAACTGCTGGTGGCCGTGCGCAGCGACAGCGGCCTGCGCATGGACCAGGCGCTGGGCTGGGACTTCTACGCCACCGACCTGGTGCTGCAGGCCCAGGCGGCGGGTCTGCAGGCCGCCGCCGTGGATGCGTTTTGCGAGCACTGGTCCAACACCCCGCAGCAGCCCCCCCTGCCCCGACCCACGGCGCAGCGCATCGCGCGCAGCGGGGCAGCGTTCGAGGCCAAGTGGGAACAGAAATTTCCCCTGACGACGACCTGCGTTGCCATCCACCAGCGTGGGGATGTGCGCACGCTGGCGCAATCGATGCTTGCGGCCGATGCGCAGCCCCTGGACCAGGACGCGCCATGACAGCCATCGCACTGGTCATCGTTTCCACGGCATCAAGCCCGTTGTCGTCGGAAGAATTCCGCTACGGCTGGGACCAGTTGCACCGCGCGCTACCGCCACCCACCATGTGGCAGGAGACGCCCGAACCGGCCAGTCCGCAGGCCTGGCGCCAGGCCCTGGACCAGGCACTGGCCGCAGCGCCGCTGAACGGGACTGCCCGCGTGCTGCTGCTGCGCCATGGCCATGTCATGGTCGGTCCCGACGTGCTGGAGCGGCTGGGCAGGGCGCTGGACGGCGTGCCGGGAGATGCGCCTACGGCGGTGCATGCGTTCGACCCGGGCTTTCCCCCGTCCCTGGCCCCTGACTACTGCACCGTGCGCGGCATGGAGCGCTACCTGGAACAACTGGGCGCGCGCGATCTCCCCCCTCTTGCGGACAGCGGCCAGCACGCACCGCTGGTGACGCTGACCACCGTGGCCGCCGTGCGCGCCGGCACCGTGCGCAACCAGGCCCGGTGGATACCCGGTGCTTTCGTGCACGACTTCGCCAGCTACCACCAGGCGCGGCGCGAGGACATGCTGCCCCTGCTGCCTGCCGGCGTGGCCCGCGTGCTGGACGTCGGTGGCGGAGAAGGCGGCTTTCTTCAGGCGGTCAAGGAGCAGCGCGGCTGCGAGACCCACCTGGCCGAGTATTCGGAAGAAGCCTGCCGCACCGCGCGCGCCCAGGTGGACCATGTGTGGCAAGGCGACTTTCTCACCCAGCCCTTTGCCGGTTTGGCGGGCCATGGCGAGGGCGCATTCGATTGCATCAGCTTTCTGGATGTGCTGGAGCATGCCAACGACCCAGGTGCCTGGCTGGCCCGGGCCCGCAGCCTGCTGGCCCCGGGTGGCTCGGTTCTCCTCTCCATCCCCAACGTGGGCCACTGGGGCGTGTTGGCCGATCTGATCGAAGGGCGTTGGGACTACTGCCCACTGGGTATCCACTGCGTGACCCATGTGCGCTTCTTCACCTGGAAGACCCTGCAGGACCTGCTCGCCAGCGCCGGCTTCCAGGTCGAGCACCTGGAGCGCGTGCGGGTTCCAGCGCCTGAGGACTGGGCCCGGCACTGGGGGCAGAGTCCGCGCCTGAAGGCCGATGCGGCGAGTTGGGACACCTATGCATTCCTGGTCCGCGCCATTCCGCGCAAGGACGGCCCATGGGCCTGAGCTGCTGCGTGATTTTGGTGAACTACCGGGGCGCGGCCGAGATTGCGGCGGCGGTACAGTCCGTGCTGGCCGACGCGCCTGGAACCGAAGTGCGTGTGGTCGACAACAGCGATGACGATGGCGAGTGGACCCTGCTGCAGTCCTTGCTTCCGCCGGCGGTGCACTGCCACCGCGCCGAGGGCAACATCGGCTTTGGTCGGGGCTGCAACCTGGCGGTGCGGGCCTCGTCCGCCGACTGCTTCTTCCTGGTGAATCCTGATGTGCGTCTGGTCCGGGGTTGCACGACGGCATTGACCGAGGCGCTGACCAGGGATGCGTCACTGGGGGCTGCCGCCCCCCGGCAGTTCCTGGACGCGGCCCTGCAATGGCAGTTGCCACCCAGTTGGCTGCCAACGGCGGTACGCGCGTGGGCCACCGAGCGGGCCCGCAGAGAGCCAGGCATCCGGCGCCGGATCCGCCAGGCCACGGGTGCCGAAGCCCTGCGCCACTGGCAGGCCCGCCATGTGCCGCTGCGAGCGCGCGCGTTGTCCGGCGGGGCCGTCATGGTGCACCGCCGGTCCCTGGACACAAGCGGTGACCTGTTCGACCCGCGGTTCTTCATGTATTTCGAGGATTCCGACCTCTGCATGCGCTTGCGTCGCCAGGGCTGGGGCATGGCCATGATCCCCCAGGCACAGGCCGTGCATGCCTGGTGCAATGCGCCCCACAAGCAAGGCTTGATGGAAACAGGCGCTGCTGTCTATTTCGACAAGCACTATGCCGATGACCGCTGGCTCCACAAGGCCCGGCTGTTGCAACAAACCCCGCCCGGTCCGATGGGAGATCCCCATCAGGCGGGCACACGGACCCATGGCGGAATCGAACTGGCCGTGCCACAGTCGCTGCAGGCAGGCTGGGTGCTGGAGCTCAGCCCCGATCCTTTGCTGCAGATCTGTATCGGGCATCTGGGAACCGGGGCCCAGGCCCAGGCCTCCTACCAGACTCTGGCGCATTTCGGGGCGGGCACTGTGTTCGCGCGCCTGCGCAGCAGCCGCCTTGGCGAAGGTGACCACGGGAGTGAGGTGCTGGCCACCTTCGAACCGCCGCATGCCAGTTCGCAGGAGGCAAACACGGGCACAGCCGCTTGAAGGCAGAAGCCCGGGAGACAGGATGGCAGACACATCCTGTAGCGCAATGGCCTCCCGCCACTCTGCGAAAATCCTGACCATGGCAGGGAGGGGTACGCCGCAAGGCCGCCTGCTACCCCGTGGTCGCGCCCCATGCGCGCGCCCGCGGCCCGACACAAGGCGGGTTGCAGCGCCACTTTTCTTCGCCGGGCTTGCCCGGCAATTCGATTTCTTGGAGTGAGTACATGCCTACTCTTGGTTTCCTTTCCGCTTCGGCCAGCAAACAGTTGCCATCTCCGTTGGCGCTCGCACTGGCCGCAGCAGGCATCGCTCTGAGCGGGCAGGCCCTGGCACAGGCCCCCCAGGGCGCGGCACCCGCCGCACCTGGGCCCGCTGCGCGGCCTGCCACAGCGCTTCCGGCCGCTGCGCCTTCGGTGGCAGCACCAACAGCCGCCCCTGTCCACATGGGCGCAGCCAACCCCTTCGATGCCCAGCGCAAGGCGTGGCCAGACCGCGTCCCGCCCGTCCCACCGCCACCGCCGCCACCGCCGCCCGCGGTAGTCACCGACCAGGATCTGCAGTTGTACGGCGTGGTGATTGCAGGCAGCGTGAAGATGGCCAATGTGCGCCTGGGTCCGCGCTTCGCCAGCGCGGCCACGGAGGGGCGCCCGTTTTCGACCTTCCGTGAGGGGCAGGCGCTGGGCGAATTCACCTTGGCGCAGGTCCACCCCACCCACGTGGTGCTGTCGGCGCCCGGCGGACAGCAGAGCATCTACTTCACGAAGAAAACGGACAGGGCCGCGGGCCCGGGCGCTCCAGCCCCCGTGGCCCAGAGCCAGGCACCTGTGCAAGGTGCCACGCCCGTGGTGCAGGCGCCCGCCGGAGATCCGACGGCACAGACAACAGCCGCCGCGGCGGTTGCGCCGCCCGCAGGCGCCAACGTCGCGCAAGCCGCGGCCCAGCAGCAGCAAGCGGCTGCCGCTGCTGCGCCAGCCGCAAATTCACCAAACGCTGCCAACACGGTGTTCAACAGCCTGTCCGAGGCATTGAATGCAGCCCGCAACAATGCCAGCATGCAGCAGAACCAGGGTGCCAACCCGTTCCAGGTTCCGAGCGCCCCCCGGCAGTAAATGGCTGCTGCCCGCCGCAGCGAGGAGAAATGGGGAGGCGACCCCACTCCCCAGTGGGCTGGCTTGGTCACTCATCTCGTCGGAATGCAAAAAGGCCCCAAAAGGGCCTTTTTGACGTCAGCAACGCACTACTGGTGGGTACTTACCAGATCTTGCCTTTGTTGACGAAGGATCCATTGCTGTTCTTGAAACCGAAGTAGATTTCGATGCCGAAAGCACGCAGTTCTTCGGCCGTCAGATCCATCGTCGGGGTGAACTTCAGGGCTCCCGCATTGGGGATCTGGCTGGAATATGCAACGGTTTCGGGGCTGGGCAGCACCAACTGGGCCCAGGAGTCCATCTTGCGGAAGAACCACACATCGGTCGTGAAGAACAGGCCATTGGCAGGAATGCGCGCTGCGATCCACACACTGGTCCTGTCGCTGGCAGCGACGTCTGCAGTCGTTTGCGTCAGCGTGATATCCAGCTTCAGGGGCTGCCCCGCCGTGGACACCACGTTCGTGGTCACGGACCCAGGCGTCGTCGGCGTGGTAGGGGTCGTTGGCGTCGTCGGGGTCGTTGGCGTCGTGGGCGTAGTGGGAGTCGTAGGCGTGGTGGGCGTCGTCGGGGTCGTTGGCGACGCGGCATCCACAGGATCCGGGAAGGGGCTGGTGGTCCACGAAATGGTGGCATAGCCGGCCGCGTACTTGGGCATGTCCACGTCGATGGCGCCCTGGTAGTCGAACAGCGCTGCGCCGCTCAGCTGGCGCACGTAAAGCCACTTGCCCTGGTCGGTGCTGCCACGGTTGGCATCGAGCTGGCCGCCCACGAAGCGCAGGGTGCCGCCACCGTCGTGCACGACGAAATGGTCGACGTCTTCCTTGATCAGGCGCGAGAATGAGGTGTCGATGCGCTCACCGGTCTGCGCGTTCTGGTACTCGGCGCCACTCAGGGGGGCGACGCGGGTCGGCTCCTTGCCGTAGCGCAGCACGAAGGCCGACTGGGTGCCCTGGGGTGCATAGCCGGAAAACAGGAACGAGCGCGCGCCTGCTGGAATGAAGATCTTGAATTCCTGGTTCTGCATCTGGAAGCCAGTGAATTCAGGCAGGGACAGGGAGCCTCCGCCAGGGAAGGCGCAGCCGCCGGTGCCAAAACCGATAGCACAGCCCGTCACGCCGGTGGGAGCGTACTGCTCCTTGAAGCCGACCTTGGTGTCAAAGGTGTAGTTGAACGAGCCGGCTGGCGGAGGCAGCGCGATCTTGTGCGCCGTCTGGTGCATCGAAACGAAGTTCGCAGCTTGGGCGAACGTACCCATCGCAGCCAAAAAAATAACAATTAGATACCGCATTGCATCCACCCAAAAAAAAAAGGCCGCGAGCTCTCGCCGGCGGCCTTTTTTACTAAAGTCGCAACTTCTTAGTTAGAAGGAGCGTAGTGCCACGTGACTTCTGGGCCAATCGTGTTGATGTAGGTAACAACGCCAGGGCCGCCCGACTTGCCCAGGTTCACGGAAGGAGCCGTGGTCTGGCCAACGGAAACCGTTGGGTTGGCGTAACGAACGTTAGCCCAGCCAGCGGTGAACGTGCCCACGCTGATTTGGCTGCCGAAAGCCAGCCAGTCGTGTTCGAACACATCGGTCACGCCAGCAGCTGGCAGAGGCGAGATGTTGAACGTAGGACCGGTGATGGTGTTTTCGCTGTAGTCGAACACGTCAGCAGCGATAGCCACCTTGCGTTGGAAGGGGTACTGGCCGCTGATGACGTTACGGTACGTCAGCTTCGTTGGGAACGTGAAGGACACCAGCGAAGACGAGTTGGCGCTCACGGTGTAAGGCACCACGAACGAGGTCTTCCACAGTGCGTCTTCGATGTCAGCAACGGTAGCTTGCGAACGTGGAGCGCCCAGGCTGGAGTCAACACCGATGTTTTGCTTGATGCGGTTGTTGTAGTCAGCCAGTGCCAGGGTAGGCAGCGAAGCGTTTTGGCCGTTCAGCGAGTTGGAGATGGTCAGGAAACCAGCCAGCACGTTAGGCGTGTTGGTGTCGGCAACCACTGCAGGAGCTGCGTCGAAAGCGGCCTTGATGGCAGCCTTGGCCACGCCAGGACGGTTAGGAGCGATGTCGAATGCTTGCGATTCGATGATCGTGATGTAACCGATGTTGGTCAGAGGAGCACGGCCTTCGCCGCCACCGCTCACGATCACTGCTGGGGTAGCAGCGGAAGCGAACGTGTTGGAGTTAGGCAGCAGGATCGAATCGTCGCTGGAGGTCACCACCGAACGGGTCGTTTGGCCGTTAGCAGCAGCAGCTTGGCTGGCCAGGGTACCAACCCACACGTCGCCAGGCGACAGGTAGATCAAGAAGTCCAGACGTTCTTCAGAGCGCTCATTGTCGTGAATCACGACCTTGGCCACCACGGATTGCGTCAGGCTCGTGTTGATAACCTTCAACTCACTTTGCCATCCCCCACCGATGAAATAGGAGGGAGCAACCAGCAAATCACCCAGGCCAGCGTGATTCACGGTCACAGCGTTTGCAGCACCAGCAGCGAGCATGGCGCCCATTGCTACAGCAAGAAGTTTCTTCTTCATCACAGATTTCTCCATAAAAATTAAAAAAAGCACCTGAGCAAGCCCACACTCATAGCTTTACAAGTTTACACCAGATACTTCAACAATCCGCCCCGCGTACACAAACTAGACAAGCGGACTCTATGGACTGTTGATTCGCATCCTACACAATCGCCCCCCAATTTGCGCGGGGGTGCGTAGATAAAATGTGTTTGGTGTCACAAGTAGGGGGATGGATGTTGCACCCTTGCAACATCCGCCAGCCATCCTTTTTGCATGCTGAAGCGGCGGCATTGCCGGCCTGCTCTCCACGAAATTGGGCGCCGTGGGCGCATGCCGAAATCCGGGCCCCATGACGGCCAGTTGCCTGAAAGCAACGTCACCCCGGTCAGCGCGACTTGAGGATCCCATCCATGTTGATGTGCTTCCACTGCCCATCGGCGTCAAGCCAGGCATCGGTCATGCGGAAATTGTTGTCCGGCTTCTTGCCGGTGGGGTCGACCAGCGTGACCTCGATTTGAAGAAGCACATTCTTGCCGTCCTGGTCGACCTGGTGCACCTTGAGCGACGTCAGGGACCATGCCTTGGCGTAGTAGTCGCCATAGAACTGCGAATTGGTCCGCTTGGGGTCGATCCCGTGCTCCAGATCGTAGCGCAGCGCCCAGTTGCGATCCACATGGGCTTGCCAATAGCTCTTGAAATTGGTAAGCACACCGAGCTGCGCCATCTTGGCTTCCAGCGCAGGCGATTCGAAAGCCAGGTTGAGTGGCTTGGACTCCTTTGGCGCTGGGGCGGGCGCTGCAGCAGCGCTCCCTGCCGGCTGCGAGGTTGCGCAGCCAGCCAGCCAAGGCAACACCGCGACCATGGCGGCGGCGAGCGTGATCTTTTGTGCAAAATTCTTCATGTGTGTCTCGAGATAGTGTGAAGGTTCAGCGAATCACGGTGGAGCGATCCGCAGGGGATGAGGGCTCTTGCACTGTGTGAAAAAGCACCAATGGGATATGGGCAAGCTGCTGATAGTTCACATCGATGATGCCGCCCGCACCATTTCGGCGCAATGCATCGGTCATCAGCAGGACAAACGGAGCCGAGGCCGCCAAAGAACTGCCCGCCTGCGGCACCGGCGCACTCAGGCAGCGCATGGGCGGCATCACGTCATCGCGCCCCAGGGTGGCGTCATGGTCTGCCATGATGGCCTCTGTGCCAGGACGCGCCAGCGACAGGGTGAACATCTCCTCAAGGGCATTGAAGGACAAGGTGGTGCCCTCCTGCAGCATGAGCCGGTAGCGCCCGCGCCAATCCCATGCCTTTTCGTCCTTGCCCACCAGCACGACGCGCTTGTCGAGCCGGCAGAAGTCGGCCATCGCCTTGCGGACTGCGGGCGACTGGTCGGGGTGTCCCAGCAAGATCATTTCCCAGCCCGTATGGCTCTGGCGCACCAGTGAGAAAAATGCGGTGGTGAGTGCCTCTTCGTCAAACGGCTGCAGCACCACAGAGACAAAGGGCTGCTGCGCTGCGACGGCGGGCACCACGTCCGCTTCCTGGAGAGGGGCGACCTTCCGGCTTTCTTCCGCCCTTGCAGCAGCCGCAGCCCGACGGCTGCGGGCGATGCCACGCAGGAATTTCCAGACAGGCCCCGGAAGCACCGCCCGTGCGACATCCTTGGCACAGGCAACCAAGCGGACCTGGAGACTGGGTACCGGGGGTTCAGGCGCGTCCGGGTCGGGGATCTCCCGGTAATACTGCGCCATGTAGCGTGCCAGGTCGTTCGCCAGCAGCCGCTGCTCCTGCGCCGCAGCCAGTTCCTCACGCAGGTGCTCCAGATCAAGCCGCGTGGCCGAGAGCTTGCGGTCCAGATCCGTGGCCACGACAGGCGGCGCCCCCGCCACAGATGGCGTGGACACGGAGGACAGGGTCTTGGAAGGGTTGATCGCCCGGATGGACACCCCCGCGGCCAGCGTGCGCAGGTGGTGTTCGGGCAGCGCGCCGAGTGCATCCATGATGGCTGCGTCCTGCGGCATGGCGGCACCCGTCCCAGAGCGGTGCAAGGCGTCGACCACGTCGCCCAACGGCGTGGTGCGCAGCAGTGCGGCCGCGTCGGCGGGCAGGCGGTCGAGGTAGACGCCCAGGAACCAGCTCAACGACCAGCGCGGGTGCTGGTGGGGCTCCACCCCGCTCCAGCGCAGGTCGAACTCGCGAAACCACTCGCGCAGGCCGGTCTCGGTGGCGTTGTAGAAATGGTGCGGGTAGCCGTGCTCGGGTTGCAGGAACGCGGTGTCGATCTTGACCACGCCACCCGGCTTGAGCACGCGGCGAATTTCTTCGACCGCGGCCTGCGGGTACTGCAGATGCTCGAACACCGCCTGGCTGATCACCGCGCCAAAGCTGTTGTCCCGGAAGGGCAGCCGGTCCGCCGACCCTACCACATCCGTCATCGGGTAGCGGAAGATGTCGATCTGGACCACGTTGTCCCAGCGCTGCAGCTTGCCGCCTGCCCCCAGGTCCAGAACCCATTCGCCCCGGTGCTCCTCGATGATCCGGAGCGACTCCTGGCTGTAGGGGTGGCGGGAGACGGGATCGTCCACCGACGCCTCGCCCGTTCCGGCTTCCTCGATGGTTTCCGGAAGCAGCACCGGCACCCCATTGCGCAGAGGGTATGCCGTGCTGCAGTCCGCGCACACCACCTGGCTCGGGTGCGGGTTCAGTCTGGCGCCGCAACGCGGGCAGGCCAACAGCGGCAAAAGGGAGTCAAGTCGGCTCATAGGTCGGATACGGAGGAGAGGAACGGTGCATGGAGCAATGGCGGCAGCAGGTACCCATCAGGCGACGCGCGGAGGCCACGCCAGCGAGAAATCCTCGGCGAAGATGGTCAGGTTCGGGTTGTAGCAGGGATCGTTGGCCAGTAGCGCGGGCCAGCGGGTCTGCAGGATCTTCACTTCGGAGTTGAAGCGCTTTTGCTTCTCCGGCGTGTCCTCGTAGCCGCGCGAGACGGATTCGTGGTGGATCAGCTCGGCATAGGGCGTCCAGTGGTTGCGGTAGCCCGCCTCGCGCACGCGCAGGCAGAAGTCCACGTCGTTGAACGCCACGGCCAGGGTTTCATCGAGGCCGTTCACCTGTTCGTAGATCGACTTGCGCAGCAGCAGGCAGGCGGCGGTCACGGCCACGAAGTCCTGCGCCAGCACGGCCCGCCCCATGTAGCCATGCTGGCCCCGGGCCAGCAGCTTGTGCGCATGGCCGGCCACGCCGCAGACCAGCACCACGCCCGCGTGCTGGATGCGCCCGTCGGGATACCAAAGCCGGGCGCCCACGCAGCCCACGCCAGGCTCCAGGGCTGGGCCCACCATCTCGTCGAGCCACTCGGGGTGGGTAGCCTCGATGTCGTTGTTCATCAGCAGCACGAACTCGCCGCGCGTGGCTTCGTGCACCGCCCGGTTGTTGATGGCCGAGAAGTTGAACGGCCCGTCGTCGCGCAGTACGCGGATCTGGCCCGACGCCGTGCGCTCGGCCAGCAATTGCAGCGAAGCGGCCTCATCGCTGCCGTTGTCCATCACGATGACCTCGTAATTGGGGTATCGGGTCTGGACCAGGCTGTCCAGGCACTGGCGCAGGATCTTCTCGCCGTTGCGCGTGGGGATGACGATGCTCACCAGCGGCGGATTGGCGGGGATGCTCCAACGCACGCGGTACATGCCGGAGGCTTCGGGCGCCTCCAGCACCTCGCCCTGCAGGCTGCGGCGCTGCAGGTGCTCCCGCAGGGCGCGTCGGCCGGCCTCGAAGGCATAGCTCTTGTTGCCGTGGCCCGAGGCCGTGCTGCCGGTTGCGGTGCGCCAGTGGTACAGAATCTGCGGCACGTGGAGCACGGCAGCCGCGTCCACGCTGTCGACCGCTCGCAGCGCCAGGTCGTAGTCCTGGGCCCCCTCGAAGCCCACGCGCGGACCGCCGAGCTGGCGCATGAATTCGGCCTCATAGACCGCAAAGTGGCACATGTAGTTGTGCGAGCGCAGCAGGCCCAGGTTGAAGTCGGGCTTGAAGTAGGGGTCGAAGCGCCGGCCGTCCTGGTCGATCTTGTCCTCGTCGGAGTACAGCACCTTGCCCTGCGGGTTCTGCACGAAGGCCTGCATGGCCCGCAGCAGCGCGTGCGGCGTGAGCTCGTCGTCATGGTCCAGCAGCGCGATGTACTGGCCCTTGGCCAGGCCGATGGCCGTGTTGGTCGCGGCGGAGATGTGCTGGTTCTTGGTGTGGAAGGCCAGACGGATGCGCGAGTCCTCGGCGGCCGCAGCCTCCAGCAGCTCGCGCGTGCCGGCCTTGGTCGAAGCATCGTCGCAGATGCACAGCTCCCAGTGCGGGTAGACCTGGCTCTTCACCGAGGCGATGGCGCGTCCCACATCCCGCGGGTCGGGGTTGTAGACCGGCATGATGATGGACACCAGCGGCCGGCGCGGCAGCTCGCCCACCTGCGCCACCAGGCGCGAGAGCTTCACGGGGTCCATGGTGTCGTACTGCGCCACCCAGTCGGCATAGGTGCGTGCTCCGGTCCCGGGTGCCGCGTCCGGAGCGGCGGGCGCTCCAGGGTCCACGGGTTCCAGTTCATGCCCGGAGCCGTGCAGCATGCGCCGCAGGCGCTGGCGCACGCCCTGCATGCCCTCTGCGCGCAGCACCGACACCGTGCGCTTGGCCAGGTGCGACAACCCCGTCCCACGCCCCCGCGCCACCGAGTAGGCCGCGAGCACGCTGCGGGCATAGCGCGGCAGCCGCACCACCAGGCGCAGCGGCCGGGTGATCTTCCAGGAGCGCGAAGCGGTCACCAGGCGCAACTGGTGCTGCGTGGCGTCCAGCATGGTCTGCAGGTTGTGCGCATGGTTGCGCGCCAGCGCGATTTCCGCCCCCAGCGCCGCGGTCGTCGACTGCAGGGCTCCGATCTGCGTCTGTGCCTCGGTGTACAGGGCTGCTACGTTCGCACCGTGCTGGGTCGCCAGATCACGCTCGCGCACCACGGCTTCACGGTCGTGCACCACCGCATGCAGCTGGGCAACGAAGCCGTCGCGCTCCTGCTGCACCAGATCGCGCGCGGCACAGGCCAGCTCGTGCGCCTCGCCCAGATGGTGCGCATCCTGGCGTGCCTTGTCAGCCGCCTGCTGCGCATCCAGCGCGCGCTGCTGCTGCTCCACCAGTTCCTGCGTCAGGCGCGCCCGCTCGTCGGCCAGACGCGTCACGTCCTTGGCGCGCTCCGCCAGCTTGGACAGCAGGCTGCGCCGCGAGAGCGCGCGCGTCACCAGCTCCTCGAAGGTCTGCTGGGACTGCAGCACCTGCCATTTGGCATAGAGCTGGGCCGTGGCATCGGCCGCACGCTGGCGGTCGGCCTGCACGCCCTCGCCCGCCCCGGCGTGGATGCGGTAGGCGGCCGAAACACCGGGCACGAACTGGAACGGCGTGCGGCTTTCCACCTGCAGCCAGAAATCCCAGTCCTCGTACAGATCGAAGCGTTCGTCGAAAGCGGCACCGCCGGCCTGCACCAGGCTGCGGTGGAAAAGCACCGAGTGGATGGGCATGAAGTTGCCGTAGCGCAACTCGCCCGAGGCATAAGGGAACTGGAAGATCTCGCCCACGGGTTCGCTCTGGGCGTCGACACATTCCACCGCCGTGTGCACCGCCTTCACCGTGGTGCTCTGGCGCACTGCCAGCACCAGCTTGGCGATATGGTCCGGGTAGAACCAGTCGTCGTCGTCCAGGAAGATGAGGTATTCGCCCTTCGCGGCAGCCATGCCGGCATTGGCTGCGAGCGCGCGGTTGAGCTTTCGGCCCTGCGAGACCAGGCTCACGGGCACCGGGCCGCCGGCCCACTGCGTACCAGGCAGGCCGTCGCCGGCGGCATCCACCAGCACGATGTCCAGGTGTGGGTAGGTCTGCAGCGCCACGGATCCGAGGGCCTTGGCCAGCGTGGGCCGGCCCATGGTGCGCACGATCACCGTGACCAATGGCATGTCCTGCGGGAGCACGGCCACGCCGCGGCCCAGCAGGCGCTGCTTTTCGCCTTCGATCAGCAGCGGGCCGCCGGCGCGCAGCTCGGCCGATGTGTAGCTCTCGAAGGCTTCGGCATAGTCCGACGCGGGGAACAGCGTGAGCGCGCGAAAACGGTTGAGCGCCGAGATGAAGCTCGCATACGGCAGCTTCTTCTCCTGGCTGACAAAGACCTGCATGGCCTGCTGCTTGAGCGCCCACAAGGGCGTGATGTCCAGCAGCCGGTTCGGCCGGAGCGGGGCGCTCACCTCGTACAGGTGCAGGCCCACGCCCTCCAGCCGGCGCACGGCCTCGATGGCACACAGTGCCGTGGCGCGGTGGTCAGGGTGCAGTTCCCAGGGCGACGGGGCGTACACCACATCGGCACCCGTGTCGCCGATTGCCTGCATGATCCTGTCGACCAGCGCCTCGCCATAGGTGATTTCGCGGTCCGGCAGGCCCCAGCACCGGGGCGGCGGCAGGCCCAGAACGCGGGCCGCCTCGGTACTTTCGTCCAGGCGGGTGTCTGCATACCCGCCCGGGCCGGCTTCTTCTTCGCCATGCCCACCGGCGGTCAGCAGGACGGTGTGCACGCGGTGCCCCGCCTGCACATGCCCGGCGATGGCCCCGCCGCAGCCGAAGACTTCGTCGTCGGGATGGGGCGCCAGTACGAGCACGCCTCCTGGGGCGGGAGGTACGGGTGAGGCGTGGTAGGGAATGATCTCAGCCTCGCTAGGGTGCATGTTGTGCATTCAGATCAGGAAAGGAACGTGGGGACGGTCTGTGGCGCATGGAAACCGGCGTGCATCCGCAAAAAAGGTGCAGGCACGACAAAAGCCAGGCCCTCGCTGGCGACGGCCCCTCGGTGAGGCTGACCATTGCCAATGAAAAGGACCGCGGTGAATGCCAGGGCAGAGACCAGGTCTGTGGGATTTATTGCCCGAGGCCCGCCGCAGCGGCCCTCAGAGCGGGTCTGCAATTCTATATTCTGTCGTATGCAGCCAAGATCGTGCGCCTACCCAGGCAACAGCAACGGATTGTTGCACCAGGAAGGGCAGTCACATCCAAAATATTGCGCATCGGTGCGGCACCGGTCACACCAGGGCGGCATCTGTCACGCCCCGGTGTTACCCGCCCGGGCGCTGCCAGAGCCCGTGCACCCCTCCCCGGACCATGGCAAGCAGGCGCGCCCATCGCCGGTCGGGCAGCAGGGGCTGCAGCAGCAGCTTGCGCGCCAGCGGGACCAACAGCTGGCGCCGCCAGCCCCGGGGCACTTCCCGCGAGCGCAGCAGCCACAGCGTATTGCGAACCTGGAAATAGATGCGCTGGGGTGGGTGCGCCAGCACCTGGCGTCCCAGCACCGTCGCTCCCGCCTTTCCGATGGTGTGCTCAAGCACCAGCGCCCCGGTTTGCATGACCGACCAGCCCCGGTGGCGGGCCCGCCAGCACCACTCGGTATCGACCATATCCACGAACCAGTCTCCCTTGAAAGGCCCCACGGCAGACAGGGCCGCCACCGGGTACAGGCAACCGGAGGTGATGGCGTGGTCCACCTCCAGCGTCTGCCGCGCCGGCCAGGGATCCGCCGACAGCACCAGGTGCAGTTGCGGGTCCACGCGCCGGACGGGCAAGGTCCGCCCCGTGACCTCATCCCGAATGGCCGGCCCGAGCGCTGCCCAGCGGCAAACGGCATCCCCCGCGTGCGACCAGATATCCAAAAGCCCGGTCACGTACCCCGCAGGGGGCAGAGAGTCCTGGTCGAAAGTCAGCAGGAAATCGTAGGGGCCCTCCAGCGCCCGCTGGCGTGCCAGGTTCAGCGCCGCGCCCACCCCCAGGTTGCCGGGTGCCGAATACCAGTGCACGCCCGGCATGTCCGACCAGGGCGCCGCGGTGGGGTCGATCGACTGGCCGTTGTCGATGACCAGCACATCCGCCACCTCTGGCTGCAGGCGGGCAACCAGGGCCTGCAGCCGGCGGTTGTCCGGATGGTAGGCCACCACGCAGGCCAGGACGCGTGGCATCATGCAGCGCCCCCCGAGCGGCACAGGGCCTCATACGCATCGGCGATGGCGTCCCAGCGGTAGCGCTCTGCCAGCGTCGGCCGGGGAACCCATGCGTGCTCCCGCAGGCTCTGCAGTTGCGCCATGAGCGCGGGCACGTCGGCGAAATAGCCGCCTTGGTTGTCCAGCGTATGGCGGTTGAAGCTGCAATCAAAGGCCAGCAGCGGCCGCTGGTACGGCAGCATTTCCACCAGCGAGGGATTGGTTCCTCCCACGCTGTGCCCATGCAGGTAGACATGGCAGCCGGCGCGCAGGGCCGCCAGCGCCTGCGGGTCGAACAGGGAATCGATGAAGCGCACGCGCGGCTCGCCCTGGTAGCGCGCCAGCAGTTCGCGCCCGAGCGGCGTCGCGCTGAAGTTGCCCACCAGCACATACAGCGGCAGAGGCGACGCCAGGAAGGCCTGGAGCATCTCGGCGATGTGGTTCTCGGGCTCGATGCGCGCCACCGTCAACAGGTAGCCGCCGGGTGCCAGGCCAAAGCGCTCCTGAAGCAATGCACGCGCCCGGTCCGCAGGCAACTGCAGCACATGGTCGCAGCCGTAGGCGATGACGCTGCTGGCGCGGCCATACCGGGCCTGCACCATGTCGGCGATGCCCTGGTTGTCGCTGACCACCACGTGCGCATGGCGCACGGCCAGGGCCTCGCTGCGCCCGAGGAACCAGCGCTTGAAGCCGGTCCACTTGTCGCGCCGGGTTTCCAGCCCGTCCACGTTCACGATGATGCGCCGCGGGCCGGCCAGGCGGCGCAGCAGGGGCAGGAAGATGCCGCCCGACACGCCCATCATCAGCATGGCATCCACCCGGCGCCAGCAGACCAGGAAGTTGAGCAGGTCATAGGGCACCGACCACAGGCCGTTGGCGCGCAACGGCAGGTAGCGGTGGGCCAGGCGCGGCCCGTCCACCGCCCGTGCGGTGCGGCCCACCGAGGAACCGAAGACCAGCGTGGCATGCCCTCGGCGCGCCAGCCGGGGCGCGAGCTGCTCGACGCAGGTCTCGAACCCGCCATAACGTGCCGGCAAGCCGTCGGTGCCGATGACCGCGATGCGCAGCGGCCCCTGGACGGAATCGCTCATGGCCGGCTGCCCTGGGGCGCCGGGCGCAACGCCTGCAGCAGCAGGAAAAGCCCCATGGCCCGGCGCCGCGGCGTGGGTCCCGACACCACCGCATGCCAGGCCAGTTGCAGCGCCACCCGGGCCCGGCTGCGCCCGGCCCAGGGTTGCGCAAGCCAGCCGGGCACCTGGGCCGCCGGAGCGGCTGCCGGCAGTGCGCCACCCGGCTGCGCGCGCGCCCAGGCCATGGCCTGGACCAGCACGCGCTCGGCCAGCCGCATGCCGCGCCGCAACTGCTCGCCCAGCGAGCGCTGGCGCGATGCGCCCAGCAGGTTGGCGCCATGCTGGCGGTACAGCGACAGGCCTTGCGGCACATAGGCCAGGCACTGCATGCGCTGGGCCACCAGGGCCACGGCCCAGTCGTGCATCACGTAGGCCTCCTGCTCGGGCAGCCGGGCCAGTTGCGCGAGCAGGTCCCCCGAGAGCAGCAGCGTGTGCCCGACCACAGGGTTGGTCACCAGCAGGCGCCGGGGGTCGAGATCGCGTGGCACGGCGTACGGGTTGCCGGTGTAGAAGCTGGGCTGCAAGGGCGCAAGCGCTTCGTCCACCACCTGCACGTCGTGGAACAGCGCCCAGGGCCGGGTGCGGGCGGCAGCCGCCTCCAGCATGGCAGCCACCTTGCCGGGCAGCCAGACATCGTCCTGGTCCGCCAGGAAAATACCGTCCGCCGCATCGACATGCGGCGCCAGGTGGCCGATGGCACGGAAAAAGGACATCGCAGGCCCGGGGGCATCGCCCTGCCAGTGCAGCTCAAGCGGAGCGCCCGGCTGGGACGCCAGCTGCTCCAGCACGGCCCGCGTACCGTCGTGCGAGGCATGGTCGAAGACGTGGATCACATCCACGCCGGGGACCTGGCTGCGGATCGAGGCAATCTGCTCGGCAATGAAGCGTGCCCCGTTGTGGCTGCACAGGAGCACATGCAGGGTCATGCCGGGGGCCTCGGGGCGTGCACGCCAGGGCCGCCGTCAGCGGGCCGCGAAGACTTCTGCATTCTCCAGGGCCAGGCCCTGCTGGTCCTTGGCCGACAGCAAGGGGTTGGCGCCGATGTCGGGCCACGCGATGCCGATGCTCGGATCGTTCCAGATGATGCAACGCTCGTGCGCGGGAGCGTAGTAGTCGGTGGTCTTGTACAGGAACTCCGCCGTCTCGCTGAGCACCAGGAAGCCGTGCGCAAAGCCTGGCGGCACCCACAGCTGGCGGTGGTTGTCTTCGCTCAGTTCCTCGCCCACCCACTGGCCGAAGGTGGGAGAACCCTTGCGGATGTCCACCGCCACGTCGAACACGGCACCGCGCACCACGCGCACCAGCTTGCCCTGGGGCTGCTGGACCTGGTAGTGCAGGCCGCGCAGCACGCCGCGGGCGCTGCGGCTGTGGTTGTCCTGCACGAAATCGTGGTCGGTACCGGTCGCCTCGTTGAAGGCGCGCTGGTTGAAGCTTTCGAAGAAGAAGCCGCGCGCATCGCCGAACACCTTGGGTTCGATCAGCACGACATCGGGAATGGCCAGACGGGTTGCTTGCATGGGAAAACGGCGGTTCAGTAAATTTTTTCTTTGAGGATGCGCATCAGGTACTGGCCGTACCCGTTCTTGGTGAGCGGCTGGGCCAGGCGCTCCAGCTGCGCGCTGTCGATCCACTGGCAGCGCCACGCGATCTCTTCGGGGCACGCGATCTTCAGGCCCTGGCGATGCTCCAGCGTGGCGATGAACTGGCCGGCTTCGAGCAGGCTCTCGTGCGTGCCGGTGTCGAGCCAGGCATAGCCCCGGCCCATGATCTCCACATTGAGCTGGCCACGCTCCAGGTACAGGCGGTTGAGGTCGGTGATCTCGTACTCACCGCGGGCCGAGGGCTTGAGGCCCTTGGCCAGTTCCACCACCTGGTTGTCGTAGAAGTACAGGCCGGTCACCGCATAGCTCGACTTGGGGACCTTGGGCTTTTCCTCCAGCGACAGCACCTTGCCGTTGGCATCGAATTCGGCCACGCCATAGCGTTCGGGGTCGTGCACGTGGTAGGCGAACACGGTGGCGCCGTCGTTGCGCTGGGCCGCGCTGCCCAGCAGGTCGTGGAAATCGTGCCCGTGGAAGATGTTGTCACCCAGCACCAGCGCGCTCGGTGCGCCGGCCAGGAAGGATTCGCCGATCACGAAGGCCTGCGCCAGGCCATCGGGGCTGGCCTGCACCGCGTACTGCAGGTTGATGCCCCACTGGCTGCCATCACCCAGCAGCTGCTCGAAGCGCGGCGTGTCCTGCGGGGTGCTGATCACCAGGATGTCACGGATGCCCGCGAGCATCAGCGTGCTCAGCGGGTAGTAGATCATGGGCTTGTCGTACACCGGCAGCAATTGCTTGCTGATGGCCAGGGTGGCCGGGTGCAGCCGGGTGCCGGAACCTCCGGCGAGGATGATGCCTTTGCGTGCCGTCATGGGGTTGGTATTTCTCAGAGGATCTCGGTGAGCATGCGTGCCACGCCTGCCTGCCAGTGCGGCAGGGTCAGGCCGAAGGTGCTGCGCAGCTTGCTGGTGTCCAGGCGCGAATTGTGCGGGCGTACGGCCGGCGTGGGGAAGGCGCTGGTCGGTACGGGCGCGACTTCCCTGGCGACGATCTTTTCACCCACCGGGTGCTTCGCCGCCGTGGCCAGCACGAATTTCGCGTACTCGTTCCAGTTGGTTTCGCCAGCGGCAACCAGGTGGTACAGGCCCGCGTCCTCGGGGTGCTTTTGCAGGTGGCGGATGGCGTGGGCCGTCACGTCGGCCAGCAGATCGGCACCGGTCGGGGCGCCCCACTGGTCGTCGATCACCGTGAGGCGCTCGCGTTCCTGCGCCAGGCGCAGCATGGTCTTGGCGAAATTGCCGCCGCGTGCGGCATAGACCCAGCTGGTGCGCAGGATCAGGTGCTTTGCGCCGGACTGGGCAATCAATTGCTCGCCTTCGAGCTTGGTACGGCCATACACGCTCAAGGGGCCCGGCGTATCGGCCTCCACCCAGGGGCGGCTGCCGCTGCCGTCGAAGACATAGTCGGTGCTGTAGTGCACCAGCCAGGCGCCGATTTGGACGGCTTCCTGAGCAATGGCGCCAGGCGTGGTGGCGTTCAGCGTGCGTGCAAAGTCGACCTCGCTCTCGGCCTTGTCCACGGCGGTGTGGGCGGCGGCATTGACGATGACGTCGGGACGCAAGGTGCGCACCGTCTCGGCCACGCCAGCGGGGTTGGAGAAGTCACCGCAATGCTCGGTGCTGTCGAAGTCCAGCGCCGTGACCGTGCCCAGCACGGACAGGCTGCGCTGCAGCTCCCAGCCGACCTGGCCGCCTTTTCCGAAGAGCAGGATGTTCATGCGCTGGCGTCCGCAACGGCGGCGGGCTCCTGCGCGTACTGGGTCTGCACCCAGTCACGGTAGGCACCGGTCTGCACGCTGGCCACCCAGTCGGCATGCTCCAGGTACCACTGCACGGTCTTGCGGATGCCGGTGTCGAAGGTCTCGGCGGGCTTCCAGCCCAGCTCGCGCTCGATCTTGCGCGCGTCGATGGCGTAGCGGCGGTCGTGGCCGGGACGGTCCTTCACGTAGGTGATCTGCGCCTTGTAGCTCTGGCCATCGGCGCGCGGGCGCAGCTCGTCGAGCAGGCCACAGACCATGTTCACGATCTCGATGTTGGGCTTCTCGTTCCAGCCGCCCACGTTGTAGGTCTCGCCGGGAGCGCCGGCCTCCAGCACGCGGCGAATGGCACTGCAGTGGTCCTTCACATACAGCCAGTCGCGCACCTGCATGCCGTCGCCATACACCGGCAGGTTCTTGCCGGCCAGGGCGTTGACGATCATCAGCGGGATCAGCTTCTCGGGGAAGTGGTAGGGCCCGTAGTTGTTGCTGCAGTTGGTGGTGAGCACCGGCAGGCCGTAGGTGTGGTGCCAGGCGCGCACCAGGTGGTCGCTGGCCGCCTTGCTGGCGCTGTACGGGCTGTTGGGCTCGAAGCCGCGCGTCTCGGCGAAGGCCGGGTCGGTCGGGGCGAGCGAGCCATACACCTCGTCGGTGGACACGTGCAGGAAGCGGAAGGCCGCGCGCTCGCCCTCGGGCAGCGCGCTCCAGTAGGCGCGCACTGCCTCCAGCAGGCGGAACGAGCCGACGATGTTGGTCTGGATGAAATCCTCGGGACCATGGATGGAGCGGTCCACATGCGATTCGGCCGCAAAGTTGACCACCGCACGCGGCTTGTGCTCGGCCAGCAGGCGCGCGATCAGGGCGGTATCGCCGATGTCGCCCTGCACGAAGACATGGCGGGCATCGCCCTTGACGCCGTCCAGGTTGTGCAGGTTGCCCGCGTAGGTGAGCTTGTCGAGGTTGACGACGGGCTCGCTGGAGGCAGCAAGCCAGTCAAGAACGAAGTTGGCGCCGATGAAACCCGCGCCGCCGGTAACCAGAATCATAGGGTGGGCTGTGTGAAATGCCTTGTTCGGCAGAACCCGCGATTATCCCACCCCGCCCGGTTACCCGGTAACAGAGTTCAACACGGGCCCGCCGAGGCTGTTGGAAGGACCATCAGAAATGGATGCCACGCATCATCTGCTGCAGCGCCACCGCTTCGGCGGAGAGCTGGGGCTTGGCATCCTTGGCGCCCTTGGCAGCGGTGGAATCCGGGAACATGCGAAAGCTCGTGTTCATGGTGATCTGCGCCACGCGTGGCACCAGCGCGTGCAGGATCTGCCCGGTGATGCCTAGGCGGGTGGCGATGCGCACCGGTTTGAAGATGCAGGCCTGGGCGATCATGTCGGCCGCTTCCTCGGGGCTCAGGGTGGGCACGTTGTTGTAGATCTTGGTCGGCGCGATCATGGGCGTGCGCACCAGCGGCATGTTGATGGTGGTGAAGGTGATGCCCTGGTCGGCGAACTCGCTTGAGGCGCAGCGCGTCCAGGCGTCCAGGGCCGCCTTGCTGGCCACGTAGGCCGAAAAGCGCGGCGCGTTGGTCAGCACCCCGATGGAACTGATGTTCACCACATGCCCCTTGCGCTTGGCCACCATGCCGGGCAAAAAGCCCATGGTCACGCGCAGGCAGCCGAAGTAGTTGAGCTGCATGGTGCGCTCGTAGTCGTGGAAGCGGTCGTAGCTCGACTCGATGGCGCGGCGGATGGAGCGGCCCGCATTGTTGATGAGAAAGTCCACCCCGCCGTGCTTGTCGATCAGCAACTGCACGAAGCGGTCGCAGTCGGCCATGTCGGCGATGTCTGCGGCATAGGCGATGAACTCGTAGCCCTTGGCCCGGGCTTCGGCGCAGGCCTCATCGAGCTTGTCCTGGTCACGCCCGCAGATGACCGTGGTGGCCCCGGCCTCGGCGAACTTGTGTGCCGTCGCCAGGCCGATGCCCGAGGAGCCACCCGTGACCAGCACCACCTTGCCCGCCACCGTGCCCTTGAGGCTGCGGTCGATGAACAGCTCGGGGTCGAGGTTGCGCTCCCAGTAGTCCCACAGGCGCCAGGCGTAGTCCTTGAGGTTGGGGCAGGTCACGCCCGAGCCCTTGAGCGCCGCCAGGGTCTCGCGGCAATCGAAGCGCGTGGGGTAGTTCACGAAGGTCAGCATGTCCTCGGGCAGGCCCAGGTCCTTCAAGACGGCATTGCGAACGCGGCGCACGGGGGCCACGGCCATCAGGCTCTTTTTCACGCTCTTGGGGATGAAGCCCAGCAGCGCGGCGTTGATGAACAGGTTCATGCGCGGCGCGTGGGCTGCGCGGCTGAAGATGTCCAGCACGTCGCCCACGCGGTAGCCGACCGGATCCACCAGATGGAAGCATTTCTTGGCAATGGACTGCTGGTGGCTGATGACGTTGAGCGCATTGACCACGAAGTCCACCGGCACGATGTTCACGCGCCCGCCCTCCAGGCCCACGGTGGGCATCCAGGGCGGCAGCAGCTGGCGCAGGCGCTGGATCAGCTTGAAGAAATAGTAGGGGCCGTCGATCTTGTCCATCTCGCCGGTCGTGCTGTCGCCCACCACCATGGCCGGGCGGTACACCGTCCAGGGCACCTTGCAGTCCTGGCGCACGATCTTCTCGCTCTCGTGCTTGGTCTGGAAGTACGGGTGGTCCAGGCCCTCGGCCTCCTCGAACATGTCCTCGCGGAACACACCTTCGTACAGTCCGGCCGCGGCGATGGAAGAGACGTGGTGGAAGTGCCCGGCGTCGATCGCCCGGGCCAGGTCCACCGTGTTGCGCGTGCCCTCTATGTTCACGGCCACCTGGGTTTCCTCATCGGCCCCGAGGTCGTAGACCGCGGCCAGGTGGTAGAAGTGGTCGATCTGGCCTTTGAGTTTTTTCACGTCCTCGGAGGCCACGCCGAGCTTCTTGGCCGTGAGGTCGCCGAACACCGGCACCGCCCGCGCCGCCGACACACCCCAGTAGCTGCGCAGGTCGGCCACCTTGTCCGCGCTTTCCTGCCGGATCAGGAAGTGCACCACGGCCCCCTTGCGCTCCAGCAGCTTCTTCACAAGCCGCTTGCCAATGAACCCCGTAGCTCCCGTCACGAAATACTGCATGAAAAACTCCTGTGAGATTGCTTCATTCTTGCGCAAGCGCGCGGGCGGCCGATTCAGCACAAACCCGTGCAGCCTTAGACGCCGCGCTCTACGTTTTTAGGAGCGCGCGCCTACACCTGGCCTGCCACGCGGCGTACAGTTCGGCCATGCGCCAAAGCCACCCGGCACTGGCAACTCCAACCACCCACCCCATACCGGAGGCCCCATGGTCAAGAAACTGCAGAAACTCAGCGCCGACAACAAGAAGAGCAACGCCCAACTGTCGAGCACCGTGAAGGACTCGGCCCAGCAGATCTGGCTGGCGGGCCTGGGTGCCTTTTCCAAGGCCCAGGAAGAAGGCGGCAAGGTGTTCGAATCCCTGGTCAAGGAAGGCCTGTCCATCCAGCGCAAGACCCAGGCCGTGGCCGAAGAGAAGATCTCCGAAGCGACCAGCCGCGTGACCACCATGGCCAGCGACATCGGCTCCAAGGCCCAGGGCCAGTGGGACAAGCTCGAAAACATCTTCGAAGACCGCGTGGCCAAGGCCCTGTCAAAGCTGGGCGTGCCCTCGGCGCGTGACCTGGAAGCCCTGACGGCGCGTGTGGACGCCCTGACCAAGGGTACCGGCAAGACCGCCTCGGCCAGGGCACCTGCCAAGGCCGCAGCGAAGACCGCCGCCCCAGCGAAGAAGGCCGCCGCCAAGAAGGCTGCCGCCCCCCGCAAGGCCGCCGCCAAGCCTGCAGCCAAGGCCGCTCCCGCCAAGAAGGCTGCCGCCCCAGCGAAGAAGGCCAGCGCCAAGGCCGCTGCACCTGCCCCGGCACCTGCAGCTTCCAACTGATCCCCAGCCAATGGGCCGCCCCGACCGGCCCGTTGCGCCAACGGCTGACACGCCCTGTGCGTGCCAGCCGTTTTTCGTTGGGAAGCAGCTGCCGAAACACGTTCTAAGGACATGCCAATATTGATGCAATGCAGCATCTGCGGCTCGGTTAGAGTAGCCACCAGAGACATCCCAACACCGATCCCAAACGACGCGAAGAGGGCCCGCACACATGGTGAAGAAAGCGCCGCGACGCACCGCAGAACGCATTCTCGAAGTCACGCTGGACCTGTTCAACCGGTTCGGCGAGCCCAACGTCTCCACCACCCTGATTTCGGCCGAGCTGCGCATCAGCCCCGGCAACCTGTATTACCACTACCCGGCCAAGGACGAGCTGATCAATGCACTGTTCGACCGCTATGAACAGTCGCTGACCGAGCTGCTGGCCGCCGCCGATGGCGTGCGCAACGTGGAGGACGCCTGGTTCTTCATGCACACGCTGTTCGAGCTGATCTGGCAGTACCGCTTCCTGTACCGCGACCTCAACGACCTGCTGTCCAAGAACCGGCGCCTGGAGACGCATTTCCAGGCCATCCTCAAGAACAAGACGCGCGCCGTGCGTGCCATGCTCGACGGCATGGGCCGCTCCGACGCACTGCACATCGACACGCGCGAACTGGAGGCCACCGCCACCAGCATGGTGGTGGTGCTGACCTACTGGCTGAGCTTCGAGTACGTGCGCGACCCGCGCCGCGCCCTGGAGCCCGAGAGCGCCCAGGTGGCCCTGCTGCGCGGCGCTCACCATGTACTCAACCTGCTGATGCCCTACCTGGAAAGCGGCCAGCGCGCGCACCTGCTGGAACTCGTCGGCCCCTATGCCACCCCACCGGGCTGAGCCCCAGGATGCCCTCTCCCCTACACCCGACCCCAAGAACCACAGGAGACACACCATGGCCAAATGGACCCCTTTCCCCCATGCGGGTGACTACAGCTTCGATGCCACGAGCGTCAAGAAGCACTGGGCCCGGCTGCACACCGGAGACGCCGAGCCCTGCCCCAAGGACGCGGCCGTGCTGCAGGCCTGGGCGCTGTTCCACAGCGGCGATTTCGAGAAGGCCACCGCCGCCGGCCTGGCCGCGGGCGGCCCCGGCATCACGGTGGCCAACAAGGCCACGGCCATCTACGCCAACTACCTGGAGCAAAAGGAGAAGACCCGCCTGGACCTGTTCACCCAGGTGGCCGAGCGCGCCGAGGCCCAGGCCGGCGAAGACCCGAACAATGCCAACGCCTGGTACTGGCATGCCTATGCCCTGGGCCGCTACAGCCAGGGCATCAGCGTGGCCAAGGCCCTGGCCCAGGGCCTGGGCGGCAAGGTCAAGGAGTCACTGGAAAAGTCCATCGCCCTGGCCCCCAAGCATGCCGATGCACGCATTGCGCTGGGTGCTTTCCATGCCGAGGTGATCGACAAGGTGGGCTCGCTGATCGGCGGCATGACCTATGGCGCCAAGAAGGACACGGGACTCAAGCTGTTCCAGGAGGCGCTGAAGCTCAACCCCGGCTCGGCCATCGCCATGGTGGAATACGCCAATGCGCTGGTGATGCTCGAAGGCGACAAGAAGATGAAGGAAGCGACCCAGTTGTACGAAAAGGCCGCCGCCTGCGAGTCTGCCGATGCGATGGAGCGCCTGGACGTGGAGATGGCGCGCGCCGAACTGGAGGATTGATGGAGCCGCTGAGTGCCTGCCAGGCGCTCAGCCGGCAAAGCGCCGTGAGGCGATTTCCAGCAGGCCATCGAAGATCAGGTTGTCCACCAGCTCGAAGGGGCGCGTCATGCTCGGCGCCATCTTCCAGCCGGCGCCGCCGGTCATGATGCAGGCCGGCTCCTCACCGCAATGCTGGATGACGTGCTGCACCATGCGCTCCACAGCGCCTGCGATGGCGTAGGTGCCGCCGCTGGTCAGCGCATCGCTGGTGTTGGTGGGGAACATGCGCACATCGCCCGTGGGCACGTGCAGGCCCGCTGTGCCTGTTTCCAGCGCACGCAGCATGATGCCGTGGCCCGGCAGGATGAGCCCGCCCATGAAGCGGCCGTGCGCGTCGATGCACTCCACCGTGACCGCCGTGCCCACCATCACCACCACCAGCGGCCGCGCCGGGCCGTGGGCCAGCACGTGGTGGCGCGCACCGATCATGGCCACCCAACGGTCGGAGCCCAGGCGCGAGGGGTGGTCGTAGCCGTTGACCAGCCCGGCCTCCTCGCCCGAGGACACCACCCACTGCGGCGGTACGTCCCACAGCTCCATCTGCTCCTGCACGCGGCGCTTGGCGGCATCGCCCGCCACCACGCAGCCCAGCATGCGCTGCGGTATCGGCAGGTCGGCCCAGCTGCCTTCGGCGAGCTTCTCGATGTGGTCCAGGAATTCGGCGCCGTGGGCCAGCAGCGTGGCTCCGGGGCGGTGGGCGTCGTACAACGCCCATTTGAGACGGGTGTTGCCGACGTCGATGGCCAGGAAAGTCATGCGGCGGATTATCCCGAGTTTTGGCGCCGCGCACCTGCCGTGCCCCATTGCCGATGCCGCCCACCCCGTCGCACCGGGGACAGCCCCGCCACGCCAATGTGAAAAATCGTGTCGCGCGACCGTCTTACACCATGGCGTCGCACTTTGCCGCTACAGTGGCTTTTCCTGTTTTGTGCAACCTTAGGAGATACGACATGGGTCTTTTCAGTTTCATCAAGGAAGCCGGTGAAAAGCTGTTCGGCGGCAAGGACGCGCAGGCCGCCACGGCTGCTGCGCCATCGCAGGACGAGCTCAACGCCACGGCCGCCAAGGCCATCGAGACCTACATCGGCACGCAGAACCTGGGCGCGACCAACCTGCAGGTGGCCTTCGATGGCAGCCAGGGCAAGGTCACCGTCAAGGGCGACGCGCCCACGCAGGCGGCCAAGGAGAAGGTCACCCTGTGCTGCGGCAACGTGGCCAGCGTCACCAGCGTCGAGAACCTGATGAACGTGACCAACCCGGAGCCCGAGGCCCAGTACCATGACGTGGTGCGCGGCGACACGCTCTCGGCCATTGCCAAGAAGTTCTACGGTGATGCCAACAAGTACCCCCAGATCTTCGAGGCCAACAAGCCCATGCTCACCCACCCCGACAAGATCTACCCGGGCCAGAAGCTGCGCATTCCACCGCTCTGAGCGCACAGCGCTTCCCAACGAACAAGCGGGCCGCAGGGCCCGCTTTTTTCATGGCGCCGGATCAACCCTGCCGCCAAGGCAGGCCTCGGAAGCGCCAGCCGCCCTTGCGGCCCCGGTGGGCCTGGCCATCGGCGTCGCCCTCGAAGCCTTCGAGGATGTTGTAGGCCGTGATGCCCAGCTCGGTTGCACGCTTGGCCGCCGCCACCGAGCGCACGCCGCTGCGGCACAGCAGCACCACACGCCCGCCTTCGGGCACGGCCAGGCGGATCTGGGCATCGAAATCGGGGTTCATGGCCATGCCGGGCCACTGCTTCCAGGCCACGGGCACGGCGCCAGGCACCTGGCCCACCCACTCGCGCTCGGCATCGCTGCGCACGTCGACCAACACGGCCTGGCCCTCCTGCACCCACTGCCAGGCCAGCGCGGGCGATACGTCTCCGGCATAGCCTGCGGCCTCGCGCGGGGCCTGCAGCGCGGCGCCATCGGCATCCTGGCGCTGGCCCGAATGCTGGTTGGCCGGCACGGCCTCGTCCATTCGGCGCGGGCGCGGCAGGTTGAGTGACTCCATCAGCGCGACGAACTCGGTCTCGCTGCGACCGGCCACACGCACATTGCCGGCCTTTTCGGCGGCTATGCTGCTGTGGCTGCGGCCCTGGTAGTCGTGGCCGGGCCAGACGGTGGTGTCGCCCGGCAATGAGAACAGCACACCGGTGATACTGCGGTACAGCGTGGCGGCATCGCCCGACTGGAAGTCCGTGCGGCCACAGCCGTTGATGAGCAGCGCATCGCCCGTGAACACATGGTCGCGCCAGCGGTAGGACATGCTGCCCGCCGTGTGGCCGGGCGTATGCAGGGCCTCCAGCCTTTCGCCGCCAAAGTCCAGGGTGTCGCCGTGCGCGAGCTGCACGACCGCAGTGCCGATGTCGCAGTCTGCCGGTACCGCCGTCTGAGCACCCGTGTGCTCAGCCAGCCGCGCGGCACTGGTGATGTGGTCGGCGTGGGTGTGCGTCTCCACCGTCCAGCGCAGCGTGAGGCCCAGGGACTGCAGCGCGGCCAGGTCGCGGTCGAGCTGCTCGTCCACCGGGTCGATGATGACGGCCTGGCGCGTGGCCGGATCGTGCAGCACGTAGGTGTAGGTGCTGGAGGCGGGGTCGAAGAGCTGCAGGGGGATCATGGCGGGCTGGATGAGACGTTGTTGGCGCCCATTGTGCCGCGCCCGGCGCTGCGCGGCGTCAATCCCATAGAGGCGCTGGCTCGTCCCGCAAATGGTTGCGCAAGGCAGCGTAGTCAGGCACCACGGTGGCCACCGTGTCCCAGAAGCGCGGGCTGTGGTCCATCACGCGCAGGTGGGCCAGCTCGTGCGCCACCACGTAGTCGATGACCGCAGGCCGGTAGTGCAGCAGGCGCCAGTTCAGTCGGATGGAGCCGTCGGCCTTGGCGCTGCCCCAGCGCGTCTGCGCGCTCGACAGGCGCAGGCTGGTCCAGCGCACGCCCAGCAGCGGCGCAAAGTGCTCCAGGCGCTCGGTGAAATGGCGCTTGGCATCGCGCATCAGCCAGGCCTGCACGGCGTCACGGATCTGAGCGGGCCCGGCGCTGTGCGGCAGGCCGATGTGCAGGTGCTGCGCGGGCGGCGCATCCTGCCCGTCGGCGAGCGCCATCGGCTTGAGCTGGCCGCCCCGGCCGCTGAAGCCGTGCGCCGGGTCGAGCACCACGGTGATGGGCCGGCCCATGTAAGGCACCACGGCGCCGTCGGCCCAGACGATGCGCCCGCCCTCCATGCGCTGCTGGCGCTCGCGCGCCTCGCCCAGCTTGCGCAGGATCCAGTCGGACTTTTCGCGCAGTGCCGCATCGATGGCCGCCAGCGTGACCCAGCTGGGCGCACGCACCGACAGGCCATCGGGGCCCACGCTGAAGCCGATGGTGCGCCGGCGGGCACGCTGCAGGGCGTAGGCCACCACGGCCTCGCCCAGCAGCAGTTCACGTTTGGCTTCGGGGTGGCGGAACTCGGCGGGCGACAGGAGCGAGGGCAAGGCCACTGCGGGCGGCCCCGTGGGCCGGGATGGCGGTGCAGCAGGCGTCTTGGCCGCTGGCGGCGGCTCGGCCGATGCGGGACCGGGCGCGGCGCTGGACGGCGGAGCGTCGAAGAAATCCAGCGCCATTTGCACAAGTCGCTGCACCATGGGGAGGCCCTTGTCCGGTCAGCGGGCCGCAGGGTAGGCCTCGGGGTCCAGGCGGTGCATCTCGGCCTCGATCCATTCCTCGACCTCGCGCATGAGTTCCTCCGGCTCGCGCCCGGCGCTGAGAATGGGCTTGCCGATGGACACGTCCACCACGCCCGGGCGCTTGACGAAGGCCCTGCGCCCCCACACCTTGGCCGACGTCACGGCAATCGGTACCACCGGGGCCCCGGTCTCGACCGCCAGGCGCGTGCCGCCGGTCTTGTAGGTGCCTTTCTGGCCGCGCTCGATGCGGGTGCCTTCGGGGAACATGATGATCCAGATGCCCTTGGCCAGCAGCTTCTTGCCCTGTTCCACCACCTTATTGAAGGCCTGGGCGCGCTGGCTGCGGTCGATGTGGATCATGTCCAGCCGGCCGATGGCCCAGCCGAAGAAGGGCACGTAGAGCAGCTCCTTCTTGAACACGTAGGCCAGCGGGTGCGGCATGATCGTGGGCATCAGAAAGGTCTCGTAGGTCGACTGGTGCTTGACCAGCAGGATCGCCCCGGCGTTCTCGCCCTGGGGCAGGTTTTCCATGCCCGTGATCCGGGTGCGGATGTCCAGCAACACGCGCGCCCCGCTGATGCACAGCGACAGCCAGGCGGCCGCAATGCGGTACAGCGGCAGGCCGCGCACCCCAAACAGCGTGCCCAGCATGATGAGCAGCGCATAGGGCATGACGGTGGTCGCCATCCAGATCAGGTGGATGATGGAACGGATCAGGGCCATGGTGTGAGGGTCTTGCGGCGCCCACCGCAGTGCGGCGCCCGGTGGACATGGGGGTGGTGTTGCGAAGGGTCAGACCGCCATCAGGGGAGCCGCCGGCAGCAACTGCTCGACAAACGCCGCCAGGCTGGCATGCACCTGCGTGCCCGGGGGATAGCCGGGCGGCAGCGCCTGCCCCGGCACCAGGCCGGCGGCGCTGCCAGTGCATACCAGGTGCAGCTGCGCGCCCAGCGCGGCGCCCGCCTGCAGGTGCGCCTGGCAACTGCCCACCACCTGCACCTCGTGGCGCTCCACGCCGTAGCGGTCTCGGATCTGTTCGAGCAGGCCCGGGCCGGGCTTGCGGCAGGCACAGTCCTCATCGGGCGCATGGGGGCAGTAGAACACGGCGTCGATGCGCCCGCCCACGGCCGACAGCTGCTTGTGCATCTTGGTGTGGATGGCGTTGAGCGCCACCACGTCGAACAGGCCGCGCCCCAGGCCCGGCTGGTTGGTGGCCAGCGCCACGTGCCAGCCGGCGTGGTTCAGGCGTGCGATGGCTTCGAGCGCGCCCGGAACGGCCGTCCACTCCTCGGGCGAGGTGACGAAATCCTCGCCCAGCGGATTCAAGGTGCCGTCGCGGTCCAGGATGGCGAGTTTCATGGGAATCCCCTTGTGACAGCCACCAGCCTAGCAGGTCACGCGGCCAGGCGGGAGAGGTCGGCTACCCGGTTCATGGCGTCGTGCAGGCTCTTGAGCAGGCCCTGGCGGTTCAGGCGCAGGTCCATCTCCTCAGCATTCACCATCACGTCGTCGAAGAACGCATCCACCGGGGCGCGCAGCACGGCCAGGGTCTGCAGCGATGCGGTGTAGTCGCCCGCGTCGAACTGGGCATTGGCTTCGGGCACGAAGCGCTGCAGCGCGGCATACAGGTCCTGCTCGGCCTTTTCCCTGAGCAGGTCAGGGTTGACGTGGGCGTCCACTTCGCCTGCCTTCTTGAGGATGTTGGCCACGCGTTTGTTGGCAGCGGCCAGGGCCGGGCTTTCGGGCAGCGCGGCGAAGGCGCGCACGGCGGCAAGCTGTTTCTCGACCAGGGCCAGGCGCTGCGGACGCAGGGCCAGCACGGCATCGACCTCCTGGGCGCTGTAGCCCTGTTCGCGCAGGCTGCCGGCCAGGCGGTCGTAGATGAAGTCGGCCAAGGCGGCCGATGCATCGGTGATCTTGTCGGCGAAGGCGGGCACGGCGCCGGCCAGCAGGGCGTTCAGGTCCAGCGGCAGGTCCTTCTCGACCAGCATGCGGATCACGCCCAGCGCATGGCGGCGCAGCGCGAACGGGTCGCGATCACCCGTGGGCAGGTTGCCGATGCCGAACATGCCGACCAGGGTTTCGAGCTTGTCGGCCAGCGCCACCACCACGCCAGCGCTGTTGCGCGGCAGGGTGTCGCCCGCGAAGCGGGGCTTGTAGTGGTCTTCGATGGCATCGGCCACCACCTCGCCCAGGCCGTCGTTGAGCGCGTAGTAGCGGCCCATGGTGCCCTGCAGCTCGGGGAACTCGCCGACCATGTCGGTCACCAGGTCGGTCTTGGCCAGCAGTGCGGCCTGGTCGGCCTGCTGCACCAGCGTGGCGTCGCCCAGCTGCTCGGCGATGGCCTTGGCGATGGCGCGCACGCGCTCCACGCGCTCGCCCTGGGTGCCGAGCTTGTTGTGGTAAACCACCTTGGACAGGCCATCCACGCGCGAGGCCAGGGTCTTCTTGCGGTCCTGGTCGAAGAAGAACTTGGCATCGGCCAGGCGCGGGCGCACCACGCGCTCGTTGCCGCCGATCACGAAGCCCGCATCCGCCGGGCTGATGTTGCTCACCACCAGGAACTGGTGGGTCAGCTTGCCCGCAGCGTCCAGCAGCGGGAAGTACTTCTGGTTGGCCTTCATCGTGAGGATCAGGCACTCCTGCGGCACATCGAGGAATTCCTTCTCGAAGGCGCAGGTCAGCACGTTGGGGCGCTCGACCAGGGCGGTCACTTCGTCGAGCAGGGCGTCGTCCTCGATGGGGCGGGCGCCGTTGCCGACCTGGGCGGCAGCCGCGGCCAGCTGGCGCGCGATCTCGGCCTTGCGCCCCTCGAACGAGGCGATCACGGCGCCATCGCTCTGCAGCGTGGCGGCGTAGCTGTCGGCGTCCTTGAGCACCACCGGCGAGACGGCCGCCTCGAAGCGGTGGCCCTGCGTGCTGTTGCCGGCCGTGAGGCCCAGCGCCTTCACAGGCACCACGGTGCTGCCGTGCAGCGCCACCAGGCCGTGTGCGGGGCGCACGAAGTTCACGCTGGTCCAGCCGGGCAGCTCGCAGTCGGATTCGAGCTGGTAGCTCATCACCTTGGGGATTGGCAGCTTGGCCAGGGATTCCAGCAGGGCCTTCTGCAGGCCCTCTTGCAGCGTGGCGCCCGGCACCACGCTGTCATAGAACAGGGCCTCGGCCTTGCCATCGGGGGCGCGCTTGAGCGCGGCCACGGCGGCGGCGGGGTTGGACACGTCCGCGCCCAGGGCCTGCAGCTTCTTGAGCAGGGCGGGCGTGGCGTTGCCCGCGGCGTCCAGGCCCACGGTCACGGGCATGAGCTTTTGCTGCACAGCCTTGTCGGCGGCCTTGGCGGCCACGGCAGTCACATGGGCGGCCAGGCGGCGTGGCGAGGCGAAGGCGGTCACGGTGGAGGCCGGCGTGGCCAGGCCCAGGGCCTTGAGCTGCTCGGCCAGCACGCCGGCGAAGGCGTCGCCCAGCTTCTTGAGCGCCTTGGGGGGCAGCTCTTCCACGAACAGTTCGACCAGGAGGTTTTGCGTTGTCGTCGTCATTTGTCAGGGGCTCCGGCGGTGGCTCAGGCGGCTTTCTTGGGCAGTTGCTCGACCCAGGCGCGGGGCGCCATGGGGAAGCCCAGGCGCTCGCGGCTCTCGTAGTAGCTTTGCGCCACGGCACGTGCGAGGTTGCGGATGCGGCCGATGTAGGCGGCGCGCTCGGTTACGCTGATGGCGCCACGCGCATCCAGCAGGTTGAAGCTGTGGGCCGCCTTGAGCACCTGCTCGTAGGCCGGCAGGGCCAGTTGCTGCTCCATCAGGTGCTTGGCTTGCTTTTCGTGCGCGTTGAAGGCGGTGAACAGGAAGTCCGCGTCGCTGTGCTCGAAGTTGTAGGTGGATTGCTCCACCTCGTTCTGCTTGTAGACGTCGCCATAGCTCAGCTTGGAGCCGTCGGCACCCTCGGTCCAGGTCAGGTTGTAGACGTTGTCCACGCCCTGCAGGTACATGGCCAGGCGCTCCAGGCCATAGGTGATCTCGCCCGTGGCGGGCTTGCAGTCGATGCCGCCCACTTGCTGGAAGTAGGTGAACTGCGTCACCTCCATGCCGTTGAGCCAGACTTCCCAACCCAGGCCCCAGGCGCCCAGGGTGGGGTTCTCCCAATCGTCCTCGACGAAGCGGATGTCGTTCTTCTTGAGGTCGAAGCCCAGGGCTTCGAGCGAGCCCAGGTACAGCTCCAGGATGTTGGCGGGCGCAGGCTTCAGGACCACCTGGAACTGGTAGTAATGCTGCAGGCGGTTGGGGTTTTCGCCGTAGCGGCCATCCTTGGGGCGGCGGCTGGGCTGCACGTAGGCGGCCTTCCAGGGCTCGGGGCCGATGGCGCGCAGGAAGGTGGCGGTGTGCGAGGTGCCGGCACCCACTTCCATGTCGTAGGGCTGCAGGAGTGCGCAACCCTGCGCGTCCCAGTAGGACTGCAACTTCAGGATGATTTGCTGGAATGTCAACATGGCGTCTGTGGCGCTGGCGGACCAGGGCCGGGCATAAGGGGGATAGGGGGAAGAAGGCCGTTGCGCAGGGGTAGGCACCGCGAACGCGAACCGGTGATTTTACGGCGCTGCGGCACGCCCTCACCCGCAGGGCTCCAGAAGGGCTGGCCAAGGGCCCCAAACGCCCCCCGGAATGTACAAAGGCCGGGGCCCTTGTGGAGCCCCGGCCTTTCCAACCGATTGCGCAAGCTGTCTGCCGGTGCGCAGCGGTGGCCATCCCTCGGGACGGCCGGTCGGCGCACGCGTGGTGCGCCAAGTCAAAAATCAATACTCCCAGAAAATGCGCTGCAGCTCTTTGCTGTCGTTCGTCTTCGTCAGTGCGACCATGGCCAGGATGCGGGCCTTCTGCGGGCGCAGGTCATGGGCCACGACCCAGTCGTACTTGTCGTCGGGCTGTTCTGCGTTGCGCAGCACGAAGCCGTCGGGCACTCGGGCCGAGCGCACCACCTGCACGCCCTGGGCACGCAGCGCCTGCAGGGCAGGCACGGCCTGGGCAGCGACCGAGCCGTTGCCGGTTCCGGCGTGGACCAGCGCCTTGACGCCAGCCTTGCCATAGGCTTCGATGCCGGTGCTGTTCATGTTGCCGTAGCCATACACGATGTCGACCGCGGGCAGGGCCTGGATTTCGTCGATGTTGAATTCGGATGCCGTGGTGTGGCGCTTGACCGGGGCGCGGAACCAGTAGTTCTTGCCCTCCACCACCATGCCCAGCGGGCCCCATTGGCTCTTGAAGGCCTCGGTCTTGATGTTGATGGTCTTGCTCACGTCGCGGCCGCTCTGGATCTCGTCGTTCATGGTGACGAGCACGCCCTTGCCGCCCGCGTCCTTGCTGGCGGCCACGCTCACGGCGTCGTACAGGTTCAGCGCACCATCGGCCGACAGGGCCGTGCCGGGGCGCATGGAGCCCACCACCACGATGGGCTTGGCGGTGCGCACCACCAGGTTCAGGAAGTAAGCGGTCTCTTCCAGCGTGTCGGTACCGTGGGTGACGACGATGCCGTCCACGTCGGACTGTTTGGCCAGGGCCGAGACGCGCTTGCCGAGCTGGAGCAAGTGGTCGTTGGTGAAGCTTTCCGAGGCGATCTGGAAGACCTGCTCGCCCGACACGCGGGCGACGCTGGCCAGCTCGGGCAGGCCGGCCAGCAATTTGTCGACAGGCACCTTGGCCGCAGCGTACGTGGCGCTGTTGGCGGCCGAGGCGCCCGCGCCCGCAATGGTGCCGCCGGTGGCCAGCACCACGACATGGGGACGGGCGGCCTGGGCCATGGCAACGGCCGACGCGGCCGACAGCAGCAGGCCGGCAAGCCAGCGGTGCATGGGATGGGAAATGCGCATGACAGGAATCTCCAAACAGTTGTTTTGACGAGGGCTACCGCGGCTTGTGCTGTCGCCCTCACCCGCTCGTTGGCGGTGCCGGATCGTATGAGAGACTTGCGCACACTCACAGGGAATAATCAGCCCTTCCTTGTGAATTTCACTCACACCCATGAACCTGCGCCAACTCGAGGTTTTCCAGGCCGTGCTGCAGACCGGCAACATGAGCGCCGCCGCGCGACTGCTCTGCATCACGCCCTCCGCCGTGAGCAAGGCCGTCGCCCACACCGAATTGCAGCTGGGCTACCGGCTGTTCGTGCGCACGCCGGCGGGCCTCACGTCCACGCCCGAAGCACAGGTGCTCGCGGCCGAGTCCACCGGCATCCACCGCCAGCTCGACGCCCTGCGCCGCACAGCGCGCAACCTGGGCACCAGCGACACAGGCGATGTGCGCCTGGCCGCCATTCCGTCCATCACGCATGAGTTTTTGCCCTTGGTGCTGCAGGAGCACGCGCTGCACTACCCGCAGGTGGGCGTGGAGGTGCGCACCATCCACCAGGACCAGATGACGCAGGCCCTGCTCACGCGCAGCGTGGACTTCTGCCTGGGCTTCTACAAGCACCCGCACCCGCAGGTGCGCAGCGAGCTGCTGGTCAGCGGCCGCATGTACCTGGCCGTGGCGCAGTCGGTGTGGACGCGCGCCCCGCGCGCCGTGACACCGGCCGCCCGCCTGGCCCAGGTGCCGGTGATCCGGCTCGTGGGCGATGACCCCATGCGCCAGTCCATCGACGAGATCGCCCAGCGCCTGGGCACGCCCGCAGGGCCCGGCCTGCAGGTGCAGACCTCGCGCCTGGCGCTGGACCTGGTGCGCCGCGGCATGGGCTGGACGGTGGTGGACTTCCTCACCGCGACCCAGCTCGACCCAGAGGCCATGGTGGCGGTGGAGCTGCACGAACTGCCGCCCATGTCGCTGTACAGCTACCACGCACGCGCCCTGCCCCCGGGCCTGCCCGCCACGCGCATGCTGGCCATGCTGCCGGGGCTGCTGCACCGGGCCCTCTCCGCACGAACGGCATGAAAAAACCCGCCATCCCTTGCAGGATGGCGGGTTGGTCTGAAGACCGCATGGGTCAGTTATCCCAGCGGCGCAGCACCAGGCTGGCGTTGGTACCGCCGAACCCGAAGCTGTTGGACAGCGCGGTGCGGATCGGCGCGTCACGCGTCTCGCGCACCAGGGGCATGCCCTCGGCGGCGGGCTCCAGCGTCTCGATGTTGGCCGAGCCGGCGATGAAGCCCTGGCGCAGCATCAGCAGGCAGTAGATGGCTTCCTGCACGCCGGTGGCGCCCAGCGAGTGGCCGGTGAGCGACTTGGTGGACGAGAACGGTGGAATCGCGTTGCCGAAGACTTCGCGGATGGCGCGCAGTTCGGGCACGTCGCCCACGGGCGTGGAAGTGCCGTGGGTGTTGATGTAGTCGATGGGGCCGTCCACCGTGGCGATGGCCTGGCGCATGCAGGCGATGGCGCCATCGCCCGAGGGGGCGACCATGTCGGCGCCATCCGAGGTGGCGCCGAAGCCGACGATTTCGCCCAGGATGGTGGCACCGCGCGCCTGCGCATGCTCCAGGCTTTCGAGCACCACGGCGCCACCGCCGCCCGACAGGACGAAACCGTCCCGGTGGGCGTCGTAGGCGCGCGATGCCTTCTCGGGCGTGGCGTTGTAGGCGCTGGACATGGCGCCCATGGCGTCGAACAGCAGGCCCATGCCCCAGCTGACTTCCTCGCCACCGCCGGCGAACATCACGTCCTGCATGCCCCAAGCGATCTGCTGGGCGGCCGCGCCGATGCAGTGGGCCGAGGTGCTGCAGGCCGAGGTGATGGAGTAGTTGATGCCCTTGATGCCGAAGTTGGTCGACAGGCAGGCGGACACGGTGGAGCTCATGCAGCGCGTGACCTGGTAGGGCCCGACGCGGCGGATGCCCTTGCTGCGCAGGATGTCGGCCGCCTCGATCTGGTTGGCGGGCGAACCGCCGCCCGAGCCCATGATGAGGCCGGTGCGCGGATGCGAGACTTGCTCGGGCGTCAGGCCCGCTTCGGCAATGGCGTTGGCCAGGGAGATGTGCGCATAGGCCGCGGCATCGCCCATGAAGCGCAATTGCTTGCGGTCGATCCGCTCTTCGAGGTTGATCTGCGGCACGCCCGCCACCTGGCTGCGCATGCCCAGTTCGGTGAACTGCGGCATGGCGCGGATGCCGGGACGGCTTTCGCGCAGGGATTGGGTGACGGTGGCATTGTCATTGCCAATGCACGAGACGATGCCCGTGCCCGTGATGACGACGCGTTTCATGCGGCCTCCCCAGCGGCTGCGCCTGCTTCCTCGCGCTTGAACAGGCCCACGCGCAGGTCGCTGGCCACGTAGATTTCCTTGCCGTCGGCATACAGGCGGGCATCGCCGATGGCCATGACCAGCTTGCGCTTGATCACGCGCTTGATGTCGATCTCGTAGGTGACGAGCTTGACGTCCGGGCCCACCTCGCCGGTGAACTTGACTTCGCCCGCGCCCAGGGCACGGCCCTTGCCGGGCAGGCGCAGCCAGGTAAGGTAAAAGCCGATCAGCTGCCACATGGCATCGAGCCCCAGGCAGCCGGGCATGACCGGGTCGCCCTGGAAGTGGCAGGCAAAGAACCAGAGGTCGGGACGCACGTCCAGTTCGGCGCGGATCTTTCCCAGCCCGTGCTCGCCACCATCGCTGTCGATGTGCGTGATGCGGTCGAACATCAGCATGGGCGGCAGCGGCAAACGCCCGCTGTCTGCGTCGAACAGCTTGCCCTCGCCCGAGGCGATCAGTTGTTCGTAGGAAAAGGAATCTGCCATTTTCAGTCGTGCTCCAGAACAGCGGCCACACCGCTTCAAATCATCGTTGTATGCAACACAAGCCCCCGCTTGCGGGCTCTATTATCAAGCCACGCGAGGCCTGCGCCGCGCATTGGCCTGCCAGGGCACTGGGGCACCCCTGCCGCAGCTGACCAGGATCAAGCGCAGCACCGGTCAGAAACCACCGCTGGCGGAGCGCCCGCCCCGGGCCCGCCGGCCCGCCCCGAAGGCTGCCACCAGCACGATGGTGGCAGCCAGCCCGGCCAAGGGCACCAAGCCCCAACGCGACACCCACCAGGCGTAGGGCGTGATGAACCATCCCTGCTGCGCATCCACCCCACGGCCCTGCACCGAGCCAAGCAGCACCCCACGGGTGTGGCGCGCCAACTGGTGAGTGACCACGCCCCGGTGGTCGATGATTGCCGTCGCGCCGGTGTTGGTGGCGCGCACCATCGGGCGCTCGAACTCGAGCGCGCGCATGCGGCTGATGTGCAGGTGCTGGTCGATGGCCACGGTGTTGCCGAACCAGCCGATGTTGCTGAAATTGACGAACACCGTGGGAGCGCCAGCCGGGTCGGCAAAGCGCGCACCCAGCTCCTCGCCAAACAGATCCTCGTAGCAGATGTTGGGGGCGATGCGCTGCCCGGCAAAGACAAAAGGTGCCTGGTCCAGGCCACCCCGGTTGAAATCCCCCAGGGGGATGTTCATCATCTGCGTGAACCACTTGAAGAAGGGCGGGATGAACTCGCCAAACGGCACCAGGTGGTGCTTGTCATAGCGGTAGGGCGCGGTCAGGCCGGCCCGCGCACCCAGCACCGAATTGGTATAGCCCTCGCGCTCGTCCCCCATGGGAATGCCCAGCAGCACGGCTTGCGAGCCGCTGGTGTAGCGCCGGGCGATGCCTTCGAGGTAGCCCGGTATCAACTGCTGCGGCAGCAAGGGAATGGCGGTCTCCGGCGCCACGACCAGGGAGGCGCTGGCCTGCTCCAACTGCTCCCGGTACCACTGCAGCGCCAGCGGCACACCCGAGCCGGGCTGGAATTTCTCGTCCTGCGGAATATTGCCCTGCAGCAGCGCCAGTTGCAGCGGCGCGGGCACGCGCGCCGCGGGAGTGTGGCATAGCTCCACGGCACAGTGGCGGTCCACGGCGGCCAGGCCCAGCAAGGCCAGCCCCCCCGCCACCAGGGCCCATGCACGCGGGCTGCGCAGGTCGCTGGTGCGCACCTGCACCAGCAGCATGGCGATCAAGGCAGTGACAAAGCACAGGCCGTAGACGCCGACGTAGCGCGCCAGCGCTGCCAACGGGCCGTCCACATGGGCATAGCCGCCCGCCCCCCAGGGAAACCCCGTCCAGAGCCAGCCGCGCGCCATCTCGGCCAGCATCCAGAGGGCCGCGAACAGCAGCGCCGCCCCGGCGCGGTGCACCAACGCCAACCCGCAGAAGACGCCGAGCGCCAGCGCGTAGTAGCTGGCCAGAAACGCCGCCAGCCCGAGGATGGCGGCCACCGTGAGCGGTGCCGCCAGCCCGCCGTAGGTGTGCATGGAGATGTAGAGCCACCAGAACGTGCCGCACAGCCAGGCCGTGGCAAACACCAGGCCCAGCAGCGCCCCGCGGCGCCAGGTGGGGGCGCCTGCGCGCGCCTGCCAGGCCAGCACGGCCAGCGATGCGATCTGCAGCCACCACTGGGGATGCCCATTCCAGGGCAAGGCCAGCGAGGCCGCCTGCGCGAGCCCTGCCAGCACGGCAATGAACAATGCCCAGGCCAGCCCGGGGCCCCGCGTTCGGAGAGCCAGCCCCATCAATTGCCAGCCTGGCTCTCGTCGATCCGCGACACTTTGAACCAGCGCACGGCGCCGCCCTTGGTGTGCAGCACCACGAAATGCAGCCCACCCAGCTCCACCTGTTCACCCCGCTTGGGCACATGGCCCATCTCGTGGGCGATCAGGCCGCCAATGGTGTCGAATGCTTCCTCGCGGTCGCTGCCCTGCAGCGTGACTCCGAAAGACTCGTCCACACGCTCGATGGGGGTGTCGCCACTCACGCGGTAGGTTCGGTCGGCCAGGGCGAAGATGTCGCCCGCGTCCTCGGGGATGTCGAACTCGTCCTCGATCTCGCCCACGATCTGCTCGAGCACGTCTTCGATGGTGATGAGCCCCGCCACACGGCCGAATTCGTCGATCACGATGGCCAGGTGGTTGCGGTTGCCACGGAACTCGCGCAGCAGGTCATTGAGGCCCTTGCTCTCGGGCACGAACACGGCCGGCCGCAGCAGCGCGCGGATGTTGAGCTCGGGCGCCCGCTGCAGCTTGAGCAGGTCCTTGGCCATGAGGATGCCGATGATGTTCTCGCGCTCGCCGTGGTACACCGGAAAGCGCGAATGCGCCGTGTTGATGACCAAGTACAGGAGCTCGTCGAACGGCGCGTCGATGTTGACGAGGTCCATGCGGGGCGCGGCCACCATCACGTCGCCCGCCGTCATGTCGGCCATGCGGATCACACGCTCGAGCATCACGCGCGAATCGGCGCCAATGACGTCGTTGTCTTCGGCCTCGGCCAGCGTTTCGATCAGCTCTTCGGTCGAGTCCGGTCCAGGGTGGATGAACTCGGCGACTTTCTGCAGGAAGGTGCGCTTGTCTTCCTTTTCGGGCAATCGCCCGGGGTGCGGGTCAGACACTGTCTTAGAGTGCAGGACGTGCGGTAGTGAAACAGGCCCCTAGGATAGCGGATTGTTGTGACAGGGCCTGTCGTCCAGGGCGCACAAGCCCTCGGCACGCCTGCCTTACAGCAGCGCCGAGGGCCTATTCGGCCGACTGGTGGCGCGCGCGCTGCACACCGCTGCGCACTTCCTGCACGCCCGCCAGGAAGTCCCAGAACTGCTTGGCCTGGCGCTTGAGCTGGTAGTCCACCTCGGCGAACTGCTGCTCGACCAGTTCGGCCATGCGGGTGTCGAGGCTGGCCGGTGCGATCTGCAGGTAGGCCTCGGACTCCGAGCCATCGCGGCGCACCTGCGCACCGGCATTGCGGGCGATCTTGAGCATGGCGGTGTTTTCCGACAGCGCGTGGATGAACACCATGTTCACCCCTTCGTTGCGGGCATGCATCACGGCCCGCTCGAACAGGCGCGCGCCGAAGCCTCGGCCGCGGGCCTGCTTGAGTACGGACACGCCGAACTCGGCGCAATGCTTGTATTCGGGGTGCTCGGAAAAGGCCAGGTGCGCCATGGCGATGAGTTCCAGGCGGCGGTTGTAGATGCCGAAGATCTCGTCGCGGTTGAAGTCGAGCTGGTCCGCATAGCGGCGGATCTGCTCGTCGTTGGCGGCGTAGCCGAAGCGCAGGTAGCGGTCGGCAGGCTCCAGCTGCAACAGGTGGGCCGTGATGCGCTCGCGGTACGAAGGCCCGAGCGAACGGATGGGAACCATCAGTGGTGCCGACATGCTGCCCTCACTCTCATGGGGACGCCCCGTGACCGGGCGCAGCATTCCCCGGCCTGCGTCCCAGGATGCCTTGAGCCAGTCTTTGGTAGCGAACATGGCTCCAAATATAAGGGTTTTCCCTAGGAATTTCCAGTGGTTTTTGCTGCGGCGCAGCAAAATAGTGAGGCACGTCGAATTCCTTCAAGAAGTCGGTTGAAATGTTGCTCAGCCTACGTCAGACGCTCTCCATTCCATAGCAAGGCAGCGGACATACCGGGTACGCGCCAGCCGCCATGGGCCGACATCCTGGCAGCGCCACGTTATGCCTGTCGCGCACGGGATGCAAGAGCAACATCCCCTGGCCGGGCGGGGCTGCCCGCTGCCGGCCCTCCATGGTTCAAGGCACCTTGCGGATGGGCGGGCCCTCGGCCTGCGATGTGTATGCCGACAGCACGGGCACGGGCGTGGGTGCCGTGGCGGGCACGCTGCACGCCACAGGCACACCCGGGGCCGCATCCCCGGAGCTGCCGCGCGCCTTCTCCAGCACGGCTGCACGATCCACCGACAGTGCGACGGAATCGCCCAGGTGCAGCACCGCGCGCTCCAGTCCCTGGGTTTCCGACAGATCCAGCTGCCCGGCGCGTGCATCCACCCTCAGCGAGCGCATTCGGGCCGCATTCACTTCCAGCGCTGCCGTGCCCCGGCGGGTGCGTTGCGCGCACTGGGCCACATCCTCGGCAACTCCGGGCACCTTCCAGGCGCCACAGGGCCGGCACTGTGTGGACCACAGGTCGAGGTGCGTGACCGTGCCACGAACGGCGATCGCCTGCCCCACCACCTCCAGCCGCTCCACGGGGGCCTGGGCTTCGATGCGGGCCCGGGTGAGTGCCAGATGCCTGAACCGGGCAGGCAGCACGATCTCGTCCATCCACACCGAGGATTTTCCGTGCCGCCTGGGTTGCGCTGCGCCGAGCTCCCGGACTTGGGTCCAGCGCAGTACCAGCGTGTCGCCTTCGCGGGCCGCAGTGAGCCCCGGGAACTTTCCGGGCAGTGTCTCCGGCTCATCGCCATCGCCCCGGCGCAACTGCACGATGATCCGCACCTCGGGCACATCGTCGAGCACAACGCGCACCGACATCTTCGAGGCATTGTCGCCCGCCTCCTCCAGCCTCAGCCCGGTGACTCCCTCCAGCGACTGGGCCTCGACGGTGTAAGCGACGGCGGTAGGCCCGGGCCTCTGGAAACGGTCCATGCCGCTCGTGATCAACAGCGCCCAGAACAACGCCAGCGTCGCCACGAAGAGCCAGCGCCCGAGCCGGTGCGGAGCACGCCGCCGGTTGGTGGTGGAGCTCACAGCAGCTCCTTTTCCTGCAGGTGCAGGTAGGCCTGCAGCCACAGCAAGGCGGGCAGGCCGATCCACAGCAGCGCATTGAGGGCATGGATGCCCGCGTCCAGCGATGCAAAGCGGCGCGACGACCACCATGCAAACAGCACGTCCCCTTGCGCACCCGCCATGGAGGCCACCAGCGCGGTGGATACGAACAGCGCAAAGCCCAGGGCAAGGGTCTTGAGCAGGGAGGCCCGCCCGAAGTAGAGCGAACCCGCCACGGCAAAGGCCTGCAGGGTCCAGACAGCGATCAGCAAGCCTGTTTGCTGGGCGGCCGGCATGGCTTGCCGCGCGGCCATCTTCGCCAGTGGCATGAAGAGCGCATAGTCCTCGGGCTTGAAGGCCTGGGGCTCCAGCGCAGAGCGCACCGCGATGGCGGCCTGCTGCACCGGCCAGGAAATCGCCAGGAACAGCAGGCTGTAGGCCAGCGGGTAGGCGATGGCCACGACCACGACGCACAGCGCCCATTTCTCGAACACCGATGCAGGCCGCATCAGTGCCAGCAAGGCCGACTCGCGCTGCGCCATGGCGCTGAAGTAGCGACCGGCAAACACGAAGCCCGTGAGGAACAGCCCGCCAAAGTACAGCGCCGCCTGCATACTGGTCTGGAAGGCCGCAAAGCCTGACACCCCCAGCATGAACAACAGCAGCGCGATGTAGAGCAGGCTGCAGACCAGCAGGTGCCCCAGGTACGTAGACCTTTGCTCTGCCCAATGGGCCCGGGCCAGGCGCCGCCACCGCGGCCAGGAGAAGGTCGTCGATTCGGGCCCGCGTACAGAAATGAATTCCATGCTCATGCTGGTTCCTGCGCCACGGCGTCCTGCTGCCATGGCGCCAACGCCGCCAGCATGCTGTCGCGGTTGAGGCTCATTGCCTTGTAGAGCAGCTCCAGTTGCACGGTGTGCTCCACCGCGGTGGGGGCGTCACCCCCCGAACGCAGCGCCACATAGGCGATCTGTTGGCCAATGCGCTCCTGGTAGAGCAGGCCCTCCTGTGCCGGCAGGTCCGCCGCGCTGTTGGCCACACCGGTGCGCAGCACCCCGGCCAGATCGGCCATGCGCGCCGACAGCGCCAGCTGCCCCTGGTCGATGAACCAGATGTGGCTCAGCACGCTTTCAAGGTCATGTGCCTGGTGGGTGCTGATAAGCACGGCGCGCTCGGCATGCTCGGGCCGCTGCACCAGTCGGCGGAACTGGCCCCGGCCCACGATATCCAGGCCGTTCGTGGGTTCGTCCATGAGCAGCAGCGGCGTGCCCGTGGCCAGGGCGAAGGCGATCGCCGCCTTTTTCTTCTGCCCCAGGCTCATGGCCTCGAAGCGGCTGGCGGTGGGCACTTCGAGTTCGTCCAGGTACGCCCCGAACAGGGCCTTGGAAAAGCGCGGGTAGAAGACGCCCTGCGTGTCCGCCAGCTGCGCCGTCGTGAGGTTGGGCAGGTGGAACTCCTCGGGCACGATGCAGATGCTCGCCAGGAAGTCCGCCGCCCGCTGGCGCGGCACATGGCCCATCACCTGCATGCGGCCGGCCCAGGGGGTGAGCAGCCCGCAGAGGAGCTTGAGCAGGGTGGATTTGCCACTGCCGTTGCGCCCGAAGAGGCCGTAGATGCCGGGTTGGCGCACCTGGGCCGAAAAGCCCTGGTAAAGCGCGTCGCGGCCATAGCCGAAATGCAGGTCGTCGATGGCGATCATGGGTGGCAGTCCGGCCTTTCCTGCGCGCAGGCGGAGCGCCACGGCGCGCGCATTGTCACACGGGCACTGCGGTCGTCGCCTTCACGCGGTCGAGCACGAAGCTGGTCTTGCAGTCCTGCACGCTGGGGTGCTTGAGCAGGGTGTCCATGATGAAGCGGCTGTAGTGCGCCATGTCGGCAACCACCACGCGCAGGAGGTAGTCCATCTCGCCCGTGAGCGAGGCGCATTCGACCACCTCGGGCCAGGTCTGCACACTGGCGCGGAACACGTCCATGGGGTTGCGCTTGTGGCTTTCGGTGTGCTTTTCCAGGCGCACGTTGAGGTAGGCCGTGAGGCCCAGGCCCACGGCTTCGGGCGGCACCAGGGCGACATAGCGGGCGATCACGCCAGCGTCTTCCAGCCGCTTGACCCGGCGCAGCACGGCGCTGGGCGAGAGCCCCACCTGCTCGCCGATCACGTCGTAGGTCTCGCGGCCGTTTTCCTGCAACCGGCGCAGGATGGCCCGATCCAGCTTGTCAAGTGCGTTGAAAGCAGTCATTGCGCAGGATTTTACGAAAAATGAAGCCGCCGCGATGGCCCTTCATCAAACTCGGGTATGTCCCGATAGTGACACAGGGGCCTGCCAAAGAACAATGAATACCGCAAAAAAGAACGACCGTTCTTTTTTGCGTAAACCAAAAATATCCATCAACGGAGACAAGCACATGACCGGTTTCTTTGGCCGCCTTCTGCGGCGATTGGCGCTCGCCGCTACCGCTTCGACACTGCTGCTCGGGGCCAGTGCCCATGCACAGGCCGGGTACACGCAGACGCGTTACCCCATCGTGCTGGTGCACGGGCTGTTCGGGTTTGATTCAGCGCTGGGCGTGGACTATTTCTACGGCATCCCTGACGCGCTGCGCCAGGGCGGTGCCAAGGTCTACGTCGCCCAGGTCTCGGCGGCCAACAGCACCGAGGTGCGCGGCGAGCAATTGCTGACCCAGGTCAAGAACATCCTGGCCATCACGGGAGCAGCCAAGGTGAACCTGGTGGGCCACTCGCACGGCGGCCCCACGGCACGCTATGTGGCCGGGGTGGCCCCGGGCAAGGTGGCCTCGGTGACCTCGGTGGGCGGTGTGAACCGCGGCTCACGCGTGGCCGACATCATGCGCGGCGTGGCGCCCGCGGGTTCGGTCTCCGAAACCATCGCCAATGGCGCCGCCACTGCCCTGGTGGCCTTGATCAACCTGACTTCGGGCGGCACCGGCCTGCCGCAGATGCCCACGGCAGCACTCGACTCGCTCACCACCAATGGATCGGCCGCCTTCAACCGGCGCTTCCCGCAGGGGGTGCCGACCTCCGGCTGCGGCAACGGAGCGGAGCTGGTCAACGGCGTGCGCTACTACTCCTGGACCGGCACCAAGACGCTGACCAATGTGCTCGACGCCAGCGACGCCCTGCTCGGCGTGCTGGGCCTGGTGTTCGGCGAAGCCAACGACGGCCTGGTATCGGCCTGCTCCTCGCGGCTGGGCACGCACCTGGGTGACCACCGCCAGAACCACCTCGATGAGGTGAACCAGCTGGTGGGCCTGCGCGACTGGTTCTCGACCGATCCGGTCACGCTGTACCGCCAGCAGGCCAACCGACTCAAGGCCGCCGGCCTGTAATTTTTGCGATGATCGCTGCCATGGACCGCCTTCCCCGCCCTGCCGTGACTGTCGCCATCGCCCTGGTTCTGCTGGTCGCGGCCGTGCTCGGGTGGCGCGCCTGGCGGACCGCGGCGGGCCAGGGCACCGGTCCTGGCGCCAGCGCGGCTGCGCCTGCGGCAGCTGCGGCGGTGCCCGCGGGCAGTGCAGCATCGGCAACGCTCTCACCCGCGTCCGCGGCGCTTGCCGCTGCCTCGCAGGCGGCCGCAGGGGCCGACCCCCTGCTGGTGCCCGGCCTGCGCAATACGCTGGAAGCCATGCTCTTCGAGGCCGGCGAAGCCAGCGACCCCGATGCGCTCAAGCAACGCCTGGCGCAGTTGGTGGGCCAGCATTTCCCGGCCGCGCTGGCCACCCGCGCCCTGGCCCTGGCCGAGCGCTATGTGGACTACCGCGTGGCGCTGGGGGCCTTGTCGGCCCCCCGTGACCCCAGCGATCCGCGTGCCTTGCGCGACGCCATGGAGGCACGCCAGAAAGTGCGCCAGCAGTACTTCCAGGGCGAAGAGTACGACGCCCTGTTTGCGCAGGAAGCCGAACTCGACCGCTACACCCTGGCACGGCTGGAGATCGCGCGCAATCCCCAGCTCTCGCCGCAGCAGCGCAGCGATGCGCTGCGCGCTGCCGAATCCGAGCTCGCCCCCGAGCGCCGCGCCGAGCGCACAGCGGCCACAGCCCACCTGGACGCCGCGGCACAGACTGCGGCCTTCAATGCACAGGGTGTGGGCGACGTCCAGCGCCATATGGCGCGCAGCGCACAGTTCGGGGAGCAGGCGGCCCATGCACTGGCCCAGCTCGACCGCGAAGACCAGCATTGGCAGAGCCGGCTCGAGGAACTCAGCCACACCCGTGCGCAGCATGGCGAAGCGGCTGCGCAGGCCCTGCGCCAACAGCTGTTCACGACCGAAGAACTGCAGCGTGTGGACGCGGCCCTGGCGCTGCGCGCCCTGCAAGCAGGCGCTTCTGCGCGCTGAACCAGGACGGCGGCCAGGCACCCGCAGAGACGGTGGTTTGACCGTTCGGACAGTAACAAAGGGTAAACCCTGTACGGGTGCATATACTGCGCGATCCTGGAACTCTTGAGGATCCCGATGTCGCTCCGTAGCATCTTGTTCAGCGCGGCCCTGGCCAGCATGGCCACCGCCGCACTGGCCCAGACCCCTTCCGCCCCGATGACCATCGTGGTGCCCTACCCTGCGGGCGGCCCGCTGGACACCTCGGCCCGCATCATCGCGGAAGGCGCGGCTGCGCAGCTGGGTGCCATCAAGGTCGAAAACAAGCCCGGCGCCGGCGGTGGAACCGGTGCCGATCTGGTGGCCAAGTCCCCTGCCGGCAGCAACCAACTGCTGATGGGAGCCGTGGCCACCCATGCGGTGAACCCCTGGCTGTACAAGAACTTCCCGTACAACCCGATCAAGGACTTCAAGCCCATCTCGCTCGTGGCCCGCACGCCCAACGTGCTGGTCGTGAATGCCGAGCAGGCCACCAAGCTGGGCATCAAGACCACCCCGGACCTGGTGCAGTACCTCAAGAAGAACCCCGACCAGGCCAAGTACGGCTCGGGCGGCAACGGCAGCATCGGCCACATCTCGGCCGAGATGTTCAAGTCGCTCACCAATACCAGGATGGGCCACACGCCCTTCCAGGGATCCAACCCGGCCCTGGCGGCGCTGCAGTCGGGCCAGGTGCTGCTGGTGTTCGACAACCTCGCATCGGCACTGCCGCACATCCGCTCGGGCAAGCTGCACGCGCTGGGCGTAACCACCCTGAGCCGCAACGAGGCATTGCCCCAGGTGCCCAGCATCAATGATTCGGTGCAGGGCTTCAACGTGTCGACCTGGTTCGGGCTGTTCGCCCCGGTATCGCTGCCGCAGGTGGACGCCCAGCGCTATGCCGCGGCGTTCACGGCCGCCATGCAATCGCCTGCCGGCAAGGAAAAGTTCAAGCAGATGGGCATCACGCCCGAAGAACTCACGCTCGATGGCTTCGCGCAGTTCGTGCGCTCTGAGAACAGCAAGTACGAATTCCTGATCCGCGCCGCCAAGATCAAGATCGAGTAGGCACCGGTGGGCTCAGCCCCTGCCGATCTCGGCCAGGCAGGCGCTGATGACCTCGGGGAGAAGCGCCATCTCCACGTGCGCCGGGCCATCGAGGAAACGGTTGTCCGCACCCGCCAGGGTCGCGGTGCTGGCCGGGAAGACGATGTTGTCGCAGTTGGAGTACCAGCACACGAAGCGCTGGGCACGCCCCTGCGGCTCCACGCTCAGCAGCCCCTTCACCCAATCGCCCGCCAGGCTCATCTGGCGGCCGTTGACGGCACGGCTGAAGCGCCCGAGCCAGGTGCCGCCATGCGGCGTACCCAGGGTCAGGATGCGGTGCACGCGCGCATCGGCCGCATGCGCGCGCAGCCAGGCACGTGCCGCCAGGCCGCCCATGCTGTGGCAGAGCAGCACCGGCGCCATGCCGGTGGCGGCCGTCACCCGCAGCACGGCGTCTTCGATGATCGCGGCATAGTCATCGATGGAGCCCATCACCGGCTCCAAGTTCACCGCCACATGGGCATGGCCTTGAGCGCGCAGCGGCCCATGCCAGGGCAGCCACAGCCCCCGGTTGCACATGAAGCCATGCACCAGCACCACGCCGCGGCGCCCCGTGGCCTGAGCCGGCAGCCAGTCCCCCACGGCCTGGTGGCGAAACGGCTGGCGCCAGCAGAACACCACCAAGGCCACCCAGACCTCGGCCCACCAGGCGCGCACCACCTGTGCAACGCGTGCGCGGGGCGCGCCATCGCCCCGGTTGAGGTGGTGCATGAGCACGAACTCGACGGCCATCACCAGCCAGAACAGGGCCAGTGGCAGCAACGCGCCGGCCAGCGCCCGAGCGGGGGATTGCGGCCACTGCCAGACCAGCCAGGCGGTCTCGGCCAGTGCCAGAATCAAGAGGAGGATTTTTTGCCAGCGCGCAATCATGGTTTGCAGTGGAGTTGTTTCCGGTCAACGGCGGCTGTTCAAGAGCATTTTGAACAGGGTCTAATGGCATGCCTGCATTGTGCGGCCACACGAGAGGGACCTATGGACGCGGCCCAGACCATCCGCGACAGCATTGCCGATGTCAACGCCCTGCGCCTGCACCGCACGGGGGACGCGCCCCTGGGGGTCGCCGTGGCGACCATCAAGACCCTGCAGGCGCGCCGCTTTGCGGGCACCTATGCGGACCTGATGACTTCGCCCGTGTTCGGCCCCGCAGCGCGCTTTTTTCTGGAAGAACTCTACAGCGACCGCGACTACACGGCGCGCGACCAGCAGTTCGGCCGCATCGCCGGCACGCTGCAGACCATGTTCCCGCGCCCCGTGGTGGACACGGCCGTGGCCCTGGCCGTGCTGCACGCCCAGACCGAGAACCTGGACCAGGACATGGGCCGCGCCTGGCTGCAGACCGACAAGGCCGAACCCGAGGCCATGCGCTACACCAGCGCCTGGCGCGCCGTGGGCCAGCGCGCCGGGCGCCAGCAACAGCTGGCGCGCGTGCTGGCCATGGGCCGCGACCTGGCGCGCCTGACCCGGGCACCCGGCCTGCGCACCATGCTGCGCATGATGCGCGGGCCGGCCACGGCGGCCGGCATGGGCGCGCTGCAGCAATTCCTCGAAGCCGGGTTCGACACCTTCGGCCAGCTGGCACGCCAGCGCGGTGCGGTCCAAGAGTTCCTGGCCACCATCGAGCAACGCGAGCAAGCCCTGATGAGCCTGCTGTTCGACGGCGATGCTGTCACCTCGGGGACCGAACTGGCCCGCACCCTAGGACAAGCCCGGTAGCCGCCTTCCTGCCTGCACTTCCACAATCTGTGCCCATCTATCTACTGGTGAGCACAAGGAAAGCGCATGGAAAAGATCTGGCTCAAGAGCTACCCACCGGGCGTCCCGCATGACGTGAAGCCCGAGCAATACCGCTCTGTGGCCCATATGCTGGAAGAATCCTTCCGCAAGAATGCATCGAGCCCGTTCTCGGTCTGCATGGACCAGTGGATGTCGTACGGCGAGCTCGATCGCCTGTCCGGCGCCCTGGGCGCCTATCTGCAGGGCCTGGGCCTGGAGCCCGGGGCGCGCGTGGCCATCATGCTGCCCAATGTGCCCCAGTTCGGCGTGACCATGGCCGCCGTGCTGCGCGCAGGCTACACCTGTGTGAACGTGAACCCGCTGTATACGGCACGCGAACTGCAGCACCAGTTGAAAGACTCGGGCGCCACGGCCATCGTGATCCTGGAGAATTTCGCACACACGCTGGCCGAGGTGATCGACAACACGGCCGTGCAGCATGTGGTCATGGCCTCCATGGGCGACCTGCTGGGCTTCTGGTTCGGCCACTGGATCACCTTCGCCGTGCGCCACCTGGCCAAGATGGTGCCGGCCTACGAGCTGCCGCTGACCAACGGCCGCAAGGTCGTGCCGTTCAAGAAGGCACTGGCCCTGGGCGAGCGCCGCACGCTGGCCCCCAGCCAGGCCACGCTCGACTCCATTGCCTTCCTGCAGTACACGGGTGGCACCACCGGCCTGTCCAAGGGCGCGGTGCTGACGCACCGCTGCATCGTGGCCGCCACGCTGCAGGCCGAGGCCTGGTTCACGCCCGCTCTCTCCAAGGTGGGCGATCTCAGCAAGGCCAACAGCATCGCCGCCCTGCCGCTGTACCATATCTTCGCGCTCACACTGTGCCTCTTGGCCATCCGCCAGGGCTCCAGCCTCACGCTGATCCCGAACCCGCGCGACATCCCCAAGTTCGTGGCCGAGCTCAAGAAGCGCCCCTTCCACATGCTGCCGGCCGTGAACACCCTGTTCAACGCCCTGCTGCAGAACCCGCAGTTCCGAGCGCTCGACTTCTCGCACCTGTGCGTGTCGCAGGCCGGGGGCATGGCCGCCTCCGAAGGCACAGCCAAGCAATGGCAGAAGGTCACGGGCAACACCATGATCGAGGGCTGGGGCATGAGCGAGACCTGCGCCATTGGCACCAACAACCCGGTGACCAACACCGAGTTCAGCGGCACCATCGGCCTGCCTTTGCCGGGCATCGACATCGCCATCAAGGACGATGCGGGCAACAGCCTGGCCCAGGGCGAATCGGGCGAGATCTGCATCCGCGGCCCCAACGTCATGACCGGCTACTACAACCAGCCCGAAGAAAATGCCAAGGCCTTCACTGCCGATGGCTTCATGCGCACGGGCGACATCGGCATCATGGACGAGCGCGGCTACACCCGCATCATCGACCGCAAGAAGGACATGATCCTGGTCAGCGGCTTCAACGTCTTCCCCAACGAGCTGGAACAGGTCGTCTCGCTGTGCCCCGGCGTGGTGGAGTGCGCGGCCATCGGCATTCCGGACGAAAAGCAGGGCGAGGCGATCAAGATCTTCGTGATCAAGAGCGACCCGGCCCTGAGCGAGGAGGACGTGGCCCGCTTCTGCCAGGAAAACCTCACCGGCTACAAGCGCCCCAAGTACATCGAGTTCCGCGATGAACTGCCCAAGAGCAATGTGGGCAAGATTTTGCGCCGGGAGTTGCGCTCGCCCACGGCCTGAACACGGCGCGGGCCACACCACTTTCGAGGGCGCTTCGGCGCCCTTTTTTTGCGTGCCGCGGCCACACCGTACGCCATTTTCATTGACCTCAAGGGCTCTTCGACGGGAGAGCATTGCGGGTTAACACCAATTAGCAAACGTTTGCGCAAACGATTGCTAACGTTATGATCGCGCTGCGACACCGCACTGGCCGGGCACGCCGCCAGGGCTTCGCGCCGTTGCGCGCGGCTTCTCGGTGGCCGTGCCATGCCCACCATTCCAACAGGAGACACCATGCAGTTCACCCGCCGTTCCGTCCAGACCGCCGCCGCCATTGCCGTGCTCGGCGGCATGCTTGCCAGCCCCGTGTGGGCGCAGGACAAGCCCAAGATCGCCCTGGTCATGAAATCGCTGGCCAACGAGTTCTTCCGCACCATGGAAGACGGCGCCAAGGCGCACCAGAAGGCCCACGCCAGCGAATACACGCTGGTGGCCAACGGCATCAAGAACGAGACCGATACGGCGGCCCAGATCAAGATGATCGAGCAGGCCGTGGCGCAGAAGGTCAGCGCCATCGTGCTCGCGCCGGCCGACTCCAAGGCCCTGGTACCGGCCGTCAAGGCCGCCGTGGACAAGGGCATCATCGTGGTCAACATCGACAACCGCCTGGACGGCGATGCGCTGAAGGAAAAGAACCTCACCGTGCCCTTCGTCGGCCCCGACAACCGCGCCGGTGCGAAGCTGGTGGGTGACCATCTGGCCAAGTCGCTCAAGTCGGGCGACAAGGTGGGCATCATCGAGGGCGTGTCCACCACCTTCAATGCGCAGCAACGCACCCTGGGCTACAAGGATGCCATGCAGGCCGCCGGCATCAACGTGGTGGGCGTGCAGTCGGGCCAGTGGGAGATCGAGAAGGGCAACACCGTGGCTGCCGGCATGCTGCGCGAGCACCCCGACCTCACGGCCCTGCTGGCCGGCAATGACAGCATGGCGCTGGGCGTGGTGGCCGCCGTCAAGGCCGCGGGCAAGACCGGCAAGGTGCAGGTGGTGGGCTATGACAACATCGGCGCGATCAAGCCCATGCTGGCCGATGGCCGTGTGCTGGCCACCGCCGACCAGTACGCCGCCAAGCAGGCCGTGTTCGGTATCGAGCTGGCCCAGAAGGCCATTGCCGCCAAGACGCCCCAGGCCCAGTTGCCCGCCGAGGTGAAGACCGAGGTGGTGCTGATTACCAAGGGCAGCAAGTAACCTCTGCCCATGACCCGGCCGCTCTCCCCGCCCCCAGCCGCCCCGCTGCTGTCGATCGACGCAGTGGGCAAGGACTACACCGCCACCGTGCTCGAAGGCGTGACACTGGCACTCAACGCCGGTGAGGTGCTGGCGCTCACGGGGGAGAACGGGGCGGGCAAGAGCACGCTGTCCAAGATCGTCTGCGGGCTGGAGCAGGCCACGCGCGGCGGCATGCGCCTGGCCGGTGAGACCTATGCCCCCGCCTCGCGCCGCGAGGCCGAGCGCCTGGGCGTGCGCATGGTGATGCAGGAGCTGGGCCTGGTGCCCACGCTCACCGTGGCCGAGAACCTGCTCATGGGCCGGCTGCCGCACCGCGCCGGCTGGCTGCGGCGGGATGCGCTGCACACCGCCGCACGCGCGCAACTGGCCAAGATCGGCCTGGAGCACATCGACCCGGCCACCCCGGTGTCGCGCCTGGGCATCGGCCAGCAGCAGATGGTGGAGATCGCGCGCAACCTGCAGGACGACACGCGCATCCTGGTGCTCGACGAGCCCACCGCCATGCTCACGCCGCGCGAGACCAATTACCTGTTCGAGCAGATCGCGCGCCTGACGGCGCGCGGTGTGGCCATCGTCTACGTATCGCACCGCCTGGAAGAATTGCGCCGTATTGCCGACCGCGTGGCCGTGCTGCGCGACGGCCGCCTGGTGGATGCGCGCCCCATGGCCGGCCTGAGCGAGGACGACCTGGTGCAGCGCATGGTGGGCCGCTCCGTGAGCGACCTGGAGCACCGCCCGCGCCGCAAGGCCGGCCCGGTGGTGATGAGCGCCCAGGGCATGGGCCGCGGCACGGCCGTGCAGGACGTGAGCCTGGAGCTGCGCGCGGGCGAGGTGTTCGGCGTGGCAGGCCTGGTGGGCTCGGGCCGCACCGAGCTTGTGCGCCTGCTGTTCGGCGCGGACCGCGCCGACCGGGGCAGTGTCACGCTGCACTCCGGTCCAGACACCGACCCGCGCGTGCTGCCGCGCGGCTTTGCCTCACCGATGCAGGCCATCGCGGCCGGAGTGGGCCTGGTCACCGAAGACCGCAAGTCCCAGGGCCTGCTGCTGGCCCAGTCCATCCGCGTCAACGCCACGCTGTCCGACCTGTCCGCGATCTCGCGCGCGGGCTGGCTGCAGCGCGCCAAGGAAAACCGCCTGGTGCAGGGCTTCGTCCAGACGCTGGGCATCCGCTGCCGCAGCCCCGAGCAGCCCGTGGGGACGCTGTCGGGCGGCAACCAGCAGAAGGTGGTGTTCGCGCGCTGGCTGCACCGCGAAGGCCGGGTGCTGCTGCTCGACGAACCCACGCGCGGCGTGGACGTGGGCGCACGCGCCGAGCTCTACGGCGAGCTTGACCGCATGGCCGCCAACGGTCGCGCCTTGCTCATGGTGTCGTCCGACCTGCGCGAGCTGATGGCCATGGCCGACCGCATCGGCGTGATGAGCGCCGGCCGCCTGGTGGCCGTGTTCGAGCGCGGCCAGTGGTCCGAGCAGTCGCTGCTGGCAGCGGCATTTTCCGAGCCGGGCGGCCGTGACGCCCCTGGGCATTCCCCCTCTTCTTCTCCTGCCACCGCATGAACGCCCCCGCATCCCCTGCCACCGTCGTGGCGCCCCGCCCCACGCCCGCCTGGCGCAGCCAACTGGGCACCTACCTCGGGCTGCTGGCCGTGCTGGCGGGCATGGTGGCACTGTTCTCCACGCTTTCCGAGTATTTCTGGAGCGCCGAGACCTTCATCACCATCGCCAACGAGATCCCGGCGCTGGCCGTGATGGCTGTGGGCATGACCTTCGTGCTCATCATCGCAGGCATCGATCTGTCGGTGGGCTCGGTGATGGCGCTCTCCGCCGCCACCTCGGCCGCGGCCATCGTGCAGTGGAAATGGAGCGTGCCGGCCGCCGCGCTGCTGGCGCTGGCCACAGGGCTCATTTGCGGGACTGTCACCGGTGCCGTGTCGGTGGCCTGGCGGCTGCCGACCTTCATCGTCTCGCTGGGCATGCTCGAAGCCGTGCGCGGCGGCGCCTATGTGGTGACGGACTCACGCACGCAGTATGTGGGCGATGCCATCTCGTGGCTGGCCGCGCCGGTGCTCGGCGGCATCTCGGTGGCCTTTCTGATCGCGCTGGTGCTGGTGGTGGTGGCGCAGTTGGTGCTCACACGCACGGTGTTCGGCCGCAGCGTGGTGGGCATCGGCACCAACGAAGAGGCGATGCGCCTGGCGGGCGTGGACCCGCGGCCCGTGCGCGTCATCGTATTCGCCGTGACCGGCCTGCTGGCAGGCCTGGCCGGGCTGATGCAGTCGGCCCGGCTGGAGGCGGCCGACCCCAATGCCGGCACCGGCATGGAGCTGCAGGTGATCGCAGCCGTGGTGATCGGCGGCACCAGCCTGATGGGCGGTCGCGGCTCGGTGGTGAACACCGCTTTCGGTGTGCTGATCATCGCCGTGCTGGAAGCCGGCCTGGCCCAGGTGGGTGCCAGCGAGCCCAGCAAGCGCATCATCACGGGCGTAGTGATCGTCGCCGCGGTCATCGTGGACACCCTGCGCCAGCGCCGCGCAGCCGCGGCATGATCCCCTTGTATCCGAACCTTTCCTGATTTCCTGCATGGCTACCATCAAAGACGTCGCGCGGCACGCCGACGTATCGGTCACCACGGTGTCCCACGTGGTCAACGGCACGCGCCACGTGAGCGCCGAAGGCCGTGCGCGCGTGGAAAAAGCCATCCGCGAGCTGGGCTATGTGCCCAGCGCCATTGCACGCAGCTTGAAGAGCAACAACACACGCACGCTGGGCATGTTGATCCCCAACAGCTCCAACCCCTACTTCGCCGAGATCGTGCATGCGGTGGAGGACCGCTGCTTCGGCGCGGGCTACAACCTCATCCTGTGCAACACCAATGACGAGGCGCACCGCCAGGGCAGCTACCTGCAGGTGCTGGCCGAGCGGCGTATCGACGGGCTGATCGTGGTTTCCACCGGCCACGACGCCACCCTGCCCACGCAACTGGCGGGCCTGTCCATCCCCACCGTGCTGGTGGACCGCGAGATCGAGCTGGCCGAGCAGCAGCCCTGCGACCTGGTGGAAACCGCCCACATGCAGGGCGGCCTGCTGGCCACGCGCCACCTGCTGTCGCTGGGGCACCGGCGCATCGCCTGCATCGGCGGGCCGGAGGGCATTGCGCCCAGCGAGCAGCGCATCGCCGGCTGGCGCAGCGCGCTGGCCGATGCCGGCTGCGGCACAGGCGAAGGCCTGCTGTGGCATGGCCACTTCACCAGCCAGGGCGGCTATGAAGCCATGCATGCCGTGCTGCGTGCGCAGCAGCCCCCCACCGCCGTCTTCGTCTGCAACGACCTGATGGCCATGGGCGCACTGTGCGCCGCCCACGAACGCGACCTGCGCGTGCCCGAGGCGCTGTCCATCGTGGGCTTCGACGACATCGAGCTCACCGCCTTCACCAGCCCGCCGCTGACCACCGTGGCCCAGCCCAAGCAGCGCATCGGCGCGCTGGCGGTGGACATGCTGCTCGAACGCATCGATGGCAAGCGCCAGGATGCGCGCAAGGTCATGCTGCAGCCCGAACTGCGCGTACGTGCCTCCACGGCACCGGCCCTGCCATGACGGGCGCAGTGAAGCACGCCCCCCCCACCATCGCCGTGGTGGGCAGCCTCAACATGGACCTGGTGCTGCAGGTGGCCCAGGCCCCCGGGCCCGGCGAGACCGTGCTGGCCCAGGCACTGCACCTGGTGCCCGGTGGCAAGGGCGGCAACCAGGCCGTGGCCTGCGCGCGCCAGGGTGCGCAGGTGCATCTGTTCGGCCGTGTGGGCGACGATGCCTATGGCCGCACGCTGCGCGCCGGCCTCGCGCAAGACGGCATCGACCACAGCGGGGTGCAGGCCGCCCCGGCCGAAACCACGGGCGTGGCCGCCATCACCGTGGAGGCCAGCGGGCAGAACCGCATCGTCGTGGTGCCGGGTGCCAATGGCCGCTTCGCACTCGACACCCGGGCACTCGCACCTGTGCTGGCCCATGCCAGCAGCCTGGTGCTGCAGTTCGAGACCCCCCTGCCCCAAGTGCTGGCTGCCGCACAGCAGGCGTTTGCCACCGGCTGCCCGGTGCTGCTCAACCCTTCGCCCATCCAGCCCCTGCCCGCAGGCCTGTGGCCGCTGGTGCACACCCTGGTGGTCAACGAGGTGGAGGCTGCGGCCCTGGCCGGCACGGCCGTGGAGACCGTAGCGGACGCCGCCGTAGCCGCTCAGGCGCTGCGCGGCCTGGGCCCGGCCCAGGTGGTGGTGACCTTGGGCGCCGCGGGTGCCGTGGCCGCCGACACCCTGGGCAGCACGCACCACCCTGGCCTGCAGGTGAAGGTGGTTGACACCACCGCCGCAGGCGACACCTTCCTGGGCGCACTGGCCGTGGCCCTGGCCCAGGGCGAGCCCCTGAATGCCGCCGTGCGCGAAGGCATCCGCGCCGCCGCGCTGTGTGTGACGCAGGCCGGCGCGCAGCCCTCCATCCCGACCCGGGCCGCCGTGGCGGCCAGCCCCTTGCCACCCGACTGGATCCCCCTGTGAAACGCACCCCCCTGCTGCACGCCGAACTCTCCCACGCCATTGCCAGCCTGGGCCATGGCGACATGCTGGTGATCGGCGACGTGGGCCTGCCCATTCCGCCCGGCCCGCGCCGCATCGACCTGGCGCTCACACCCGGGATCCCGGCCGTGGCCGACGTGCTGCAGGCGGTGCTTGCGGAGATGCAGGTCGAGCGCGCCCTGATCGCCACCGAAGCCGTGGAGCGCGCCGCGGGCGCCCTGCCCGGCTGGTGCACCTTGCCCGTGGTGCCCGAGGCGCTGCCGCACGAAGACTTCAAGCGCCTGTGCCGTGAGGCCCGCGTGATGGTGCGAACTGGGGAGTGCACACCGTATGCGAACGTGATCCTCTGCGCCGGTGTGACGTTTTGATGGCAGTCACGTTCTGATGCACTCCAACTGCCTACGCACGGGTTTTGGATAACCCGGCGGAGGTTTGCACTGGGTTAGGCTGGCAGATCGCAGCAGCGGGGCCACCGCTGCGCCAAGCCATCTGCCAGCCCATCCCGATGTCCACGCCTGCTTCTTCCACGCCCTTTCTCCCCTCCGGAATCGCCGTGCTGGAACGCGGCTGGCTGTCGGCCAACAACATCGTGTTCGTCGGACACTACGACACTGCCGTGGTCGATACCGGCTACTGCAGCCATGCCGATCAGACGGTGGCGCTGGTGCAGGCGGCCCTGGGCGGCAGGCCCCTGGACCGTGTGCTCAACACCCATCTGCACAGCGACCACTGCGGCGGCAATGCCGCGCTGCAAAAGGCCTGGCCGCGCGTGCTCACCGCCATACCGCCCGGCCAGGCCTGCCATGTGCGCCAGTGGGATCCCTATGCCCTGAGCTACACGCCCACCGGCCAGCAGTGCCCGCCGTTCCGTGCCGATACGCTGCTGGACCCCGGCTCCTGCGTGCTGCTGGGCGACCGCACCTGGCAGGTGCATGCCGCGCCGGGGCACGACACGCATTCCATCGTGCTGTTCGAGCCGCGCGATGCCATCCTGATCTCGGCCGATGCGCTGTGGGAAAACGGCTTCGGCGTGGTCTTCCCAGAGCTGGAGGGCGAGGACGCCTTTGCCCAGGTGGGCGCCACGCTGGACCTGATCGAGCGCCTGGCGCCACGCACGGTGATCCCGGGCCACGGGCCGGTGTTCTCCGATGCCCCGCGTGCCATTGAAGGTGCGCGCCGCCGGCTCGACGGCTTTGTGCGCAACCCGCACAAGCATGCGCTGTACGCCGCCAAGGTGCTGCTCAAGTACAAGCTGCTCGAATGGCAGCAGATCAGCCTGGCCGACCTCACGGCCTGGACCCAGGCCACGCCCTACTTCGGCATGCTGCACCAGCGCCACTTTGCCGACCAGGAAGAAAGCAGCTGGCTGCAGGGCCTGATGGAGGACCTGGTGCGCTCCGGCGCTGCGGTTCGCCGGGGCGAACTGCTGCACAACGCCTGAGGGCCACGCCGCCTTTTCGGGCACCCGGATCTCTTTCGGGTGGATGGTGGATCCGCCTGTTGCCGTGATGCGACATTCCATGCGGTTTTTTGGGGCGAATCCGCTGGCATTGCAGCGAGATGCAATCGCCTTTAAATGATAGTAGTTATCATTTAACGTTCCTTGCACGCTGGGCCACCAGCCGCGAGATTCCAGCCAGCCAAACGGCAGGCACCCGCGCCTGCCGCGGCGTGCCGTGTTGTCCCAGTAGCCAGCCAAGTTCCGTTCTCTCACTCACACGGTCCTTCCATGGCGCACAACACTACATACATCAAGAGCCGCAAACACCCCGCCGCGGGCGCGCGCGTCACCCCCGTCGGCATGGCCGCTGCGGCTGCCCTCGTGGCACTGGGCATGCCGGCGCAGGCACAGACCGCCTCCAGCGGCACCCTTCCGGAGGTGAAGGTCGAATCGGCGGGCGATGCAGGCTACAAGGCCGGCACGGTCTCCTCGCCCAAGTTCACCCAGCCGCTGCTGGACACGCCCCAGACCATCTCGGTCGTCAAGGAACAGGTGCTGCGCGAGCAGGCCGCCTCGACCCTGACCGAGGCCCTGCGCAACACCCCTGGCGCCAGCACCTTCTTCCTGGGCGAGAACGGCAACACCAGCACCGGCGATGCGATCTACATGCGCGGCTTCGACAGCTCCAGCAGCATCTTCGTGGACGGCGTGCGCGACCTGGGTGCCGTCTCGCGCGACGTGTTCAACATCCAGCAGGTCGAAGTGGTCAAGGGCCCGGCCGGCACCGACAACGGCCGCACCGCCCCCACCGGCGCCATCAACCTGGTGAGCAAGCAGCCCACGCTGGAAAACAGCTTCGCCGCCTCGCTGGGCGCGGGCAGCGCCTCTTACAAGCGCGGCACGGTGGACTGGAACAAGGCCCTGGAAGCCTACCCCGGCGCCGCCTTCCGCCTGAACGTGATGACCGAGGACTCCGGCGTCGCCGGCCGCGACCTGGTCAAGAACAAGCGCTGGGGCGTGGCGCCCTCGCTGGCCCTGGGCCTGAACTCGCCCACCCGCGTGTTCCTGAACTACCTGCACGTCAAGCAGGACAACATGCCCGATGGCGGCGTGCCCACCATCGGCCTGCCCGGCTACACCTCGCCGGATGCGCTGGCCCTGGCCAACCGCCGCCCCTTCCTGAACACCGCGGCGCGTGTGAATTCGAGCAACTTCTACGGCACCACCTCGGACTATGCGGACGTGGACATGGACATGGTCACGGCGCGCATCGAGCACGACTTCGCCTCGGGCATGAAGCTGCGCAACACCACGCGCTTTGGCCGCACGCACAACGACTACCGGCTGACGGCCTTCATGGGTGGCGGCTTCCCCGCCACCGGCGCGCTCACCGCCGCGTCGGCCCTGCTGGCCACGCCCAACCCGAATGACCCGTCCACCTGGACCGTGACACGCAATCTGCCGACCAACGTCAACCAGGTCAACAAGATCGCCGTCAACCAGACCAGCCTGACCGCCACGGTGAGCACCGGCTCGGTGCAGCATGACCTGGCCGCCGGGCTGGAGCTGTCGCGCGAAGAGCAGACCAACCTGGGCTACTACGGCCAGGGCTTTGCCAGCGTGAACACCACGTACGCGCCAGCCGGTTCGCTGCCCGCAGCCAACCTGTACAACCCCAACCCGAATGTGGCGGGCTTCAACCGCATCGCCAACGGCGCCTGGTCCAAGGGCGTGACCAACACCGTGGCGGCCTACCTGTTCGACACCGCCAAGCTGACGCCGCAATGGCAGGTCACGGGCGGCCTGCGCGTGGACCGCTTCAAGACCGACTTCGACGCCGTGACGCAGGGCGCGCTGCCGGCCGGCGTGCTCACACCCTCGTCGATCAGCCTGTCGGACACCCTGATCGGCGCCAAGGTCGGCGTGGTCTACAAGCCTGCCAGCAACGGCAGCGTGTATGCGCTGTACGCCACCTCGGCACAGCCCCCGGGCGGCGCCAACAACCAGCTGAGCGCAGCGGCGAACAACGCTGCCAACCCCAAGTTCGATCCGCAGAAGGCCAAGACCATCGAAGTAGGCACCAAGTGGGACGTGCTGGGCGGCCGCCTGGCACTGGCCGGTGCGGTGTACCGCACTGATGTCTCCAACGACATCGAAACCGACCCCACCAACTCCGCCAACTTCGTACAGACCGGCAAGAAGCGCGTGCAGGGACTGGAGCTGACCGCCATCGGCGCCATCACCAACGACTGGTCGCTGAGCGCGGGCTACACCACCATGGACACCAAGGTCCTGAGCGGCACGCCCAAGACGGCCGACGGCAGTACCGCCCTGGCCTACACGCCCAAGAATGCCTTTTCGCTGTGGACCACCTACCGCCTGCCCTTCGGCGTGACGCTGGGCGGCGGTGCGCGCTACGCCGGCAAACTGCTGCGCGGCACCGATGGCGCAGTGGGCACCCCGGCCTACACCGAGGCCTACTGGGTCTTCGATGCCATGGCCTCCTACCGCATCAACAAGAACCTGGACGTCCAGCTCAACGTGTACAACCTGGCCGACAAGGACTACGTTGCCGCCATCAACAAGAGCGGCTACCGCTACACGCCGGGCATCCCCCGCTCGGCACGCCTGACGGCCAACTTCACGTTCTGATCGAGCGCAAAGTGACGGCCTGAGAACTGTCTACCATGCGAAGGCCCCGGCAAGCCCGGGGCCTTCCCGTTTCAGAAAGACCACTGCCATGATGCTGCACATCCCCAACGTCCTCACGCCCGCGCAGGTGCGCGCCATGCGCACGGCCATGGATGCCGCCGACTGGGTGGACGGCCGGGCCACCGTGGGCGCACAGGGCGCACAGGTCAAGCACAACCGGCAACTGCCCGAACATTCCCCCGTAGCGCTGGAGCAGGGGCGCACCGTGCTGCAGGCACTGGCCGCACACCCCCTGTACTTCGCCGCGGCGCTGCCGCTGCGCACCGTGCCGCCGCTGTTCAACCGCTATGCGGGCGGCGAGACCTATGGCCTGCACGTTGATGGCGCCATGCGTCCCCTGCCCCACGGGGGTGCCTTGCGCACCGATCTGTCGTGCACGCTGTTCCTGTGCGAACCAGAAGACTACGAGGGCGGGGAGCTGGTGGTGGTGGACACCTATGGCACGCACGAGGCCAAGCTGCCCGCGGGCGACCTGATCCTGTATCCCTCGACCAGCCTGCACCGTGTGGAGCCGGTCACGCGCGGCGAGCGCGTGTGCTCCTTCTTCTGGGTGCAGAGCATGGTGCGCGACGATGCGCGCCGCGCCATGCTGTTCGAGCTGGACCAGACCATCCAGAAGCTGCGCGTGCGCCTGGGCGAGACCGAGGAGACCGTGGCCCTCACGGGCCAGTACCACAATCTTTTGCGGATGTGGTCGGAGGTCTGAAGCACAACGGCCCCGATGGGGCCGTTGTGCTTTTCAGGGGAGGTCCTTGTTCACTTCGGGCGCCGAGGCGTCGCGCGGGCCGATGGTGCCCAGCCGGCCCTTGAGCGACTGGGGCTGGCCCGTGAGCATCGCCGCGTAGTTGGTGGTGTTGGCCAGTACCTTCTTCACGTAGTCTCGGGTTTCGCCGAAGGGCACGTTCTCGGCCCAGATGGCGGCGTCCAGCACCGGGCCATTGCGCCAGTTGCGGGGCCGGCCGGGGCCAGCGTTGTAGGCAGCAGCGGCCATGGGCATGGAACCGGCGAAGTCGTCGAGCGCAAGCTTGAGGTAGGCGGTACCGATGGCGATGTTGGTGTCGCGGTCGTTGATCTGGTCGGCCGTGAAGTTGTTCATGCCGATCTTCTTGGCGGTCCAGCGTGCGGTGGCGGGCATCACCTGCATCAGGCCCGAGGCACCCACGTGCGAGCGTGCGTCCATGATGAAGCGGCTTTCCTGGCGGATCAGGCCATAGACGTAAGCTGGGTCCAGCCCGATGCTGTTGGCGCGCTCGACCACTGCGTTGCGGAAGGGCGTGGGAAAGCGCTGGTTGGTCTCTATCACGCTGCGGGTGCGCTCGCTGGTGTTGATGCAGCGGTCCCAGACCTCGCGCGCGCAGGCAAAGTCGGCAGCGGCCAGCAGCTCGCGGTCAGCCATGCCGCCGGGGATGTGCAGGTTGGTGGCGTAATTCCACTCGCGCACGCCCTCGGAGCGCAGGCCCAGGAAGATGGCATACAGGCCGCGGTTCAGGCCCGGGTTGGCGCGGGCTGCGGCCTTTTCCTCAGGCGTGAGCGGTGCGGGCGCGGGCGGCATGGTGATGCGCTGGCCCAGTTCCTCCGTCGCCAGTTGTTCGTAGAAACCGCGCGTGCTGGCAATGCCTTCGAGCAGCTTGCGCGCCTCGGCACGCTCACCGTCACTGGGCTTGCCGGCCAGCAGGGCGCGGGCCTTCCAGTACACCCAGGTGCTGTCCTGGCGGCCCTCTTCGCTCATGGCGTCGATGGCCTTGCCCACCACCTTCCACTGGCCTGCACGCAAGGCGGCGCGCACCTTCCAGCCCAGAATGTCGTCGTTGAGATCGGCATCCCGGGTGATGTTGGAAAAGGCCCGGTTGGCGTCGGACGACAGTTTCTGCGCCTGTTGCTTGCCGATCACGCCCCAGACCCAGTTGCGCTCTTCGGGCGAGAGGTGCACACCCCACTTGCCCTCCAGTTGGGCGGCCGCATTGTCAGGGTCGCCCGAGGCAAGCTTGATCAGCGCCAGCGTCACCAGTTCCTGGCGCACCTGGCCCCGGGCCGTGGCACGGCTCGTCAGGTACTTGGTGGGCGCATCCATCAGCTCCTTGACCTGGGCGACGGCGTCGGGCGCCACGATCTCCACCGCATTGCGTGCCACGCGGGGCCGGTTGGCGTCCACCGCGAAGCGGGCCTTGCGCCAGACGTCCAGGGCGCTGAGCTTCTTGTTGGCGTACAGCTGGCTGGCAGCGTGGGTGCAGCCATCGTCGGCATCGCGCAGGGCGTACCAGTTGCGCTTGATGTCTTCGGCGGCGCCAGGCTGGGGACTGCCCTTGATATCGTCGATCAGCAGGGCGTAGCAGCGCACCTCGCGGTCGTCGGACATGCGGTAGCTCGGGTGCTGCTCGGCGAACTGGGCCCAGTCGCGCCGCTGGCCCAACAGCAGCAGCCAGTCGTTGCGCAGGCGGTCCTCCTGGTAGCTGCCGGCATAGCGCTGCATGAAGGACTGGATTTCCGAGGGCGAGGCCTCGGCCAGACGCAGCCTGAGCTCCCAGTAGGCGGCCCAGGGTTCCAGCACGTGGCCGCGCGCGGCGGGCAACAATTGCTCCAATTTCTTGCGGTCGCCGCGCTTGAACGCCTGCTGCATCTCCAGCAGGGTATCGTCGGCCTTGGTTTGCGCCTGGACCAGGGGCGCGGTGGTGGCCAGCACGGCACTGACCAGCAGCGGTGTCAAAATCTGAAGCAATTGCATGGGGGAATTATCTGATGGACAAAGCAGCCCTGCGGCGCGCATTGATAGAAGAACGCCTGAATCTGCCAGATCGCCTACACCGGGCCGATCTGTTACAGCAAGTGATGCGCATCTGGCTGGTGAACCGGCCCGACACGGTGATCGGCGCCTACTGGCCCATCAAGGGCGAGTTCGATCCCCTGCCGGCCCTGCACCGCTGGAAGGAAGACGGCGAACTGCTCGATGAACCGCAGCTGCGCCGCATCGGCCTGCCCGTGGTCAACAAGCAGCACAAGACCCTGACCTTCCACGCCTGGTACCCGGGCTGCCCCATGGAAGAGGACGCCTACGGCATCCCCAAGCCCAAGGACACCGAACTCATCGTACCCACACTGCTGTTCGTGCCCTGCGTGGGTTATGCAGCGGGCGGCTACCGGCTGGGCTATGGCGGCGGCTTCTACGACCGCACGCTGGCCACACTGCAGCCCAAGCCCTTCACGGTGGGATTGGGATTCACCAACGGCTTTCTGGAAGAGTTCGAGCCGGAATCCTGGGATGCGCCGCTCGACGCGATCCTGAACGACAACGGGGTGGTCTGGCCGGTATAAGAACGTGTTCACGGCCTTTCCCCCTGATTCCCCTTCGGCGCCTTCCCCCTGAGGGGGACGCCACCAGTGGCCTGGCAGAGCCAGTTCCACGGTGGCCTGGCATGGGTGCGCGCCAGTTTTCATGGCCAGTGACGAATCGGCACCCGGAAAGGCTCAGCCGGCCTGCAGCTCCGAGGCGAAGGCGTAGCAGTCACCGCCTTCGGGACGGCGCTTGCAGGCGTACATGGCGCTGTCGGCGGCGCGCAGCAGTTCGGCGAGGGTGCGGCCATCCGCAGGGTGGCAGGCGATACCCAGGCTCATGCCGACGACCAGGGAGCGGCCTTCGAAGACCAGGGGCTCGGCGGCGCTGGCGGCCATGCGCCGGGCCATGGCGGCGATCATGTCGCGCGAGGGGCTGCCCGCGATCAGCACCGCGAATTCATCCCCACCCAGGCGGGCCACCAGGTCGCCGGCGCGCAACTGGGTGCGCAGGCGGCGCACCATGGCCACCAGCACCGCGTCGCCCGCTGCGTGGCCGTAGGTGTCGTTGACGCCCTTGAAGCCGTCCAGGTCCAGCAGCAGCAGCGCGAAGGGCTGGCCGGCGCGCACGGCGGCCTCGCCATGGCTGGTGAGGCCCGCACGGTTCGCGGCCCCGGTGAGCGCATCCGTGCCCAGGGCTTCCACCAGCTCCTGGGTGCGCACGGTCAGCGCTTCCTCGGACTTGCGCAGCAGGCGCACCCGGGAGGCCATGGCCGCCGCGAAGACGATGGATTCGGCCACCAGCACGGTCTGCGTCATGTCCATCTGCTGCGGCGTCCAGGCCACCCAGCCCCAGCTGGCCACGACGATGGCGCAGATTCCCAAGAGCAGGATGGCCACCCCCAGGCTGTAGAGCACGGCCGGCCAGTAGCGCCGCCGCATGGCCATCACGGCACCGACCGTGAGCACCAGGGTGGACACCATCACGGAAGCCTGCACCAGGCGGAACAGCCACAGCGGGTGCTCACCCAGCAGCCCATAGACAGCCGCCGCCGCCAATGCAGCCACCATGGCCAGCACCACCTTGTCCACGCGCGGCGCATAGTCGGCCAGCCGCAGCAGGCTGCGCCCGAACATCAGCTTGGAGATGGCCCACAGCGGCGGAGCCATGCTGTAGAAGAAGCCCGCCGCCGCCGGCCAGTGGGCAAACGGGTAGCGCAGCGTGTGCCCGTTGAAGCCGGCCAACGCCAGCAGTGCGCCGATGCAGGACACCAGGTACCAGGCATAGATGCTCTCGCGGAACACCAGCAGCATCACGGTGCTGAAGATCGCCAGGCCCATCAACAAGCCGTAGCAGACGCCGTCGAACATGCGCTTGTCCTGTGTGCCCTGCAGGTACTCCGCCAGATCCCATACCCGGGCCGCGTAGAAGCGCGCGAAGGTCGATTCGACTCGGAAGTACACCGTGTAGACCTGGTCGTCGGGCAGGTTGAAGCGCCAGGCCATCTGTTCGGAATCCGCCGGGCGCGTGGCCCAGGGGTGGCGCATTCCGGTGACCACCGGCGGTGCCAATGCCTGGCCCTGGGCGTTGTAGGGGCCGTAAAAGCGCAATTCGTGCGTGGAAACGGTGGGCACCAGCAGCAGGAACTCGCGCAGTGCATCGGCCGGGTCGGCCAGCTGCAGGCGCACCCGGAACCAGAGCACCCGGTCCGATTCGGCGCCCTTCAAGGGATTGTCGGGGTAGGCGAAACGGGCCTCGTTCTCCGGTGTGCGCACCTGCTCGATGCCCAGCGCGCGGCCCTGGTCCTCGAACATGCCCATGAAAGGAACGATCAGCATGCCGCCCGGCTTTGCGGAAATGAGGGCGGGCACATCGCGCTCCACGGCCGTCTGGGCGGCCGCAGGCAGCATGACCATCAGTGTCAGCAGGCTCCACCAGACCCTGCAAAAGTACAGAAAGGACAACGAGCGCATCACCACAACGATCACCAGGGATCGATAGAGAAAAACTAACTACGAACAGGGGATTGTGCCGCAGCCATCCATTTCACGCTGTGCAAACCGGCTTCGATGCGCGACACGCATCAAAGCCCTGCCCATCGGTCATTGGCACAAGCTGCCAGCGGGCGTTAGCATGGAAAGTCTTGCCCGGCTATTCCACCATTCCAAGACGACGATCCATGCCAAAGCTCTATATCGGTAACAAGAATTACTCCTCGTGGTCCATGCGCCCCTGGGTGCTGCTGCGCCAGGCCGGCATCGCATTCGACGAAGTCCGTGTGCGCTTCGACAGCTTCGACGCCGACTCCGAATTCAAGCGGGCGATCGGCCCGGTAAGCCCCACAGGCAAGGTACCGGTGCTGGTGAATGGGGACCTGGTGGTCTGGGACACCCTGGCGATTGCGGAATACATCGCCGAGACCCACCCCGACAAACAGCTCTGGCCCGCAGATGCCAAGGCCCGCGCCCGAGCCCGCAGCGTCTGTGCCGAGATGCACAGCGGCTTCACCGCCCTGCGCGGCAACTGCCCCATGAACATCGAGGCCGACCTGGCCGAGACCGGCGCCCTGATCTGGCGCGACAAGGCCGGCGTGCGTGCCGACGTGCAGCGCCTGGTGGAGATGTGGAGCGCCCTGCTCGTGGAACATGGCGGCCCGTTGCTGTTCGGCCAATTCACCATTGCCGACGCGTATTTCGCCCCCGTATGCATGCGCCTGCACAGCTACGGCCTGCCCGTGCCCCCGCAGATCGCGGCCTATGTGCAGCGCGTGCGCGCCCTGCCCGGCGTGAAGGCCTGGATCGACGACGCCCTGGCGGAGAAGGATTTCCTCGACTTCGAGGAACCCTACCGCCTGCGCCACGTTTGAGGAGAAGCGCATGGCGGTCACCATCTACCTGCGCTACGTGCTCAACACATCCAAGCTCAAGGAATTCGAGCACTACGGCAAGCTGTGGATCCCCCTGGTCGAGAAATTCGGCGGCCAGCACCACGGCTATTTCATGCCCAGCGAGGGCGCGAACAACATCGCGCTGGCACTGTTCACCTTCGAGAGCCTGGCGACCTACGAGGTCTACCGCCAGCGCTCCATGGACGATGCCGAATGCCAGGCTGCTTTCCGCTATGCGGAAGAAACGGGCTGCATCCTCAGCTACGAGCGCAGCTTCTTCCGGCCGGTGTTCTCCTAACGAAACTGCTTGCGCAGCAGCGCCCGATGCCGCGCGATGTGCGCCAGCTGGGCTTCGGCGACGATGCCACCCAGGTCCTCGCCGTCCCCATTGAGCACCGCATTGGCATGGCGCATGGCGCGCGCCACCACCTCGTCTTCGCTCACCCCCTGCTGCGCCGCCAGGTCCAGCGCAACGCGCTTCATGGCGCGCTGCGACAGCATCCACATGGCGCCAAAGGAGTCCCAGGCGGCCGCCGTATCCTTGAACTTGTCTCGGTCGGCCAGGATTTCGTTGAGCGGCTTGGCCAGGATCTCCTGCAAGGACTCCAGTTGGGCCTGCATCGCCTCGAACTGCGCTTCGCGCTGCAGGGCCTCGGCCGCAGCATTGGCGGCAGCATCGGGGGCCGCAGGCACCGGCACACTGCCATCGGGGTTGAGCTGCGCGATGGTGAGGGAGGAGGAGATGGACATGGCGATGACCGTGGGCTGGTGAGGGGCGCACTATACGGCGTCTACAGCGGCGTTACCCGCAGCTCACCTACACTGCCACCATGCAAATCTACATGGTAGGGGGCGCAGTGCGCGACGCGCTGCTCGGGCGCCCCGTGAATGACCACGACTGGGTGGTGGTGGGCGCCACGCCCGAGCAGATGCTCGCGGCGGGCTACCTGGCCGTGGGCCGTGATTTCCCCGTCTTCCTGCACCCTGAGACGCGCGAAGAGTACGCGCTGGCGCGCACCGAGCGCAAGAGCGGGCGCGGCTACCGCGGCTTCGTGGTGGAGACCTCGCCCGAGGTGACGCTCGAAGAAGACCTGTCTCGGCGCGACCTGACCATCAATGCCATCGCCCGGAGCCCCCAAGCTCCGGACACCCTGGTCGACCCCTATGGCGGGCAGAAGGATCTGCAGGCGCGCGTCCTGCGCCATGTGACCGAGGCCTTCCGCGAAGACCCGGTGCGCATCCTGCGGCTGGCACGCTTTGCCGCGCGCTTCACCGACTTCACCGTGGCGCCCGAAACGATGGCGCTGATGCGCCAGATGGTGGCCGAGGGCGAGGTGGACCACCTGGTGCCCGAGCGCGTATGGCAGGAGTTGGCGCGCGGGCTGATGGAGGCCAAACCCTCGCGCATGTTCGAGGTGCTGCGCGATTGCGGGGCCTTGCAGGTATTGCTGCCCGAGGTGGCGCGCCTGTGGGGTGTGCCCCAGCGTGCCGAACACCACCCCGAGGTCGACACCGGCATCCACCTGATGATGGTGCTGGACATGGCGGCGCGCCTGGACGCCCCGCTCACCGTGCGCTTTGCCTGCCTGGCCCACGACCTGGGCAAGGGCACGACGCCGGCCGACGTGCTGCCGCGTCACATCGACCATGAACGGCGCAGCGCCGAACTGCTGCAGGGCGTGGCCGAGCGCCTGCGCGTGCCCGTGGACTGCCGCGAGATCGCCGACGTGGTGGCGCGTGAGCACGGCAACATCCACCGCAGCGGCGACCTGGCTGCAGCCCCGCTGGTGCGCCTGCTGGAGCGCTGCGACGCGCTGCGCAAGCCCGGCCGCATGCCCGATATCCTGCTGGCCTGCGAGTGCGACGCGCGTGGCCGGCTGGGCATGGAAGACAAGGCCTACCCCCAGCGCCCGCGCCTGCTGGCCGTGCTGGCGGCCGCACAGTCCGTGGTCACGCGCGAGATCGCGGCCAAGGCAGCTGCCAAGGGACTGGCCGGCCCGCAGGTCGGCGACCTGATCCACCAGGCCCGGGTTCAGGCAGTTGCCCAATGGCTCGCCGCCAACCCGTCCTGAGCGCTGGAACTACCAGCGCAGCAGGCGCGGCCCCAGCACCGCCCCCAACGCCGTGGGCAGGGCCATGCCGGCCAGGTACCACACGGCGATGAAGGGGGAGGCCATCTCGGGGCAGTGCAAGGCGTAGACCAGGGCGCCCAGCGCCCCCGACAACAGGCCGGCACCGGCGCCGGCCCAGGCCAGGCGGGTGGGGGCAGCGCCCTTCAGGGCCCAGAAGCTGGCGATGAAGGCCGGCACCGACAGCAGCGCGATGTTGAACGGGCAACTGCGCCAGGTGCTGCCCAGCACCAGCGCCATGCGCTCGGCCGGCTCCGCCTGGGACAATGCCCCCGCAGCCATGCCCCACAGCACCAGCGGCGGCACCGCCACCAGTGCTGCCATGCGGCCCACCGCCATGCCCGGGCGCGCCATGCGGCGCAGCAGTGCCACGCCTGCGGAGGCCAATGCGGCAGCAAACACCAGCTTGGTCCAGAACATCGGCAGCCCCATGGTCTGCACCAGGTCGTGGCGCACCCCGAATACCGCAGCCATGAGCACGGCCGCCCCGGCGATGCCTGCCAGCGATGCCACGGCAAAGCGGCGCTCGATGTCCCGCGCCGGTACCGGGCCGGCATCGGTGGCCAGCAGTTGGATCAATTCATCGGTTTTCATGCCATTCCCCTGATCTTGGCGGCCAGGGCCTTGAGCCCCCGGTGCACGCCGATTTTGACTGCCGACTCCGACAGCCCCGTGAGTTGCGCCGTCTCCACCACCGACAGCCCTTCGAGCTTCACATGCACGATGGGCAGGCGCTGGCGGTCCGGCAGCGTCTGCAGCAACTGGCCCAGGTCGCGCCGCGCCTGGGCTGCATCGCCATCGCTGGTCGAGAACATCTCGTTGGCATCGTCCAGCGGATCGTTGAGGCCTTCCTTCACCCGGTGCGAGCGCAGCCAGTCGATGAGCTTGTAGCGCGCAATCGCATGCGCCCATGCCGTCACCGGCATGTCGGGCCGGTAGGTATGGCGCTGGTTGTGCACCGCCAGCAGCGTCTCCTGCACCAGGTCCTCCACCTCGTCGGGCCGCTGCGCCAGCCGGCGGCGCAAAAAGGCGCGCAGGTGGGCACTCAGCTCCTTGAGGAAGCGCTGGTAGGCCGCTGCATCGGCGTCCAGCCCCAACAACAGCAAACCGCGCAGCCTTTCTTCGATGTCCATGCTCTCTCCCTGACAGGTATTCGCAACCACGGGCCGCCCGGTTACAGCGTGGCAGAAAAATTTGTTGTGCTCTTTTTTGTGGCCGGTGTAACCCGCCCGCCTGCCACCGCGAATTACAACGCAGATCGGCCGCCACGGTGCGCACCGCACAAGCACTCCGGTCTGCATGTTCGTACCAACACTTTTCTACTTTTCGGAGAACCCGCCATGACTTCACGCACCCTCAGCCTCGGCGCCCTGGCGCTTGCAGCCCTTGCATCCGGCGCAGCCATTGCACAGACCAAGCCCGCCACGGATGCCGCAGCCAAGCCTGCCATGGAGAAATGCTACGGCGTGTCCATGGCCGGCAAGAACGATTGCGCCGCGGGCGCCGGCACCACCTGTGCCGGCACCTCGAAGGTGGACTACCAGGCCAATGCCTGGAAGTTCGTGCCCGCCGGCACCTGCGCGTCGATCAAGACGCCCAAGGGCATGGGCTCGCTCACGCCCATGAAGAGCTGATCCAGCGCACTTGCCCAGCACCATGCCAACGCATCCCACCGCGGGCCTGGGGCTCAAGCCCCAGCACTACACCGAGGCTGTGCAATGCACCGACCCCGGCCTGTGGTGGGAGGTTCACCCCGAGAATTACCTGGCCGACGGCGGCCCGCGCCTGGCCTGGCTCGAAGCCATCCGTGCGCGGCATCCGGTGGCCCTGCACGGGGTGTCGCTGTCGCTGGCGGCCGATGCGCCGCCCGATGAAGGCCACCTCGCACGGCTGGCGGCACTGGCCCGGCGCATCGAGCCGGTCATCGTCTCCGAGCACCTGGCCTGGTCCACCTGGCGCGGCCACTACCTGCCCGACCTGCTGCCATTTCCGCGCACCCATGCGGCGCTGGCACGCATTGCTGCCAACATCGCGCGCACGCAGGACGTGCTGCAGCGCCCCATCGCCATCGAAAACCCCACGCACTACCTGCACATCGAGGGCCATGACTGGTCCGAGACCGATTTCCTGACCGAGCTGGTGCAGCGCACCGGCTGCCGCCTGCTGCTGGACGTGAACAATGTGCATGTGAGCGCCCACAACCTGGGCAACCACGCCGAGGACTACCTCGATGCCTTTCCCCTGCATGCCGTGGCCGAGATCCACCTGGCCGGCCACCAGGCCGACCCGTCGCTGGGCAACGCCCTGCTGATCGACAGCCACGATGCACCCGTGGCCGATGCTGTCTGGCGGCTCTACCAGCGCGTGATCGCAGCCACCGGCCCGCTGCCGACCCTGATCGAGCGCGACGACCAGTTGCCGGCGTTCGAGGTACTGCTGGCCGAGCGCAACCGCGCCCATCGGGCTCTGACCGAGGCCCTGCCATGCAATTGAGTACATTCCAGGACGGCTTGGCCGATGCGCTTTTGCCCGGCACCGGCGGCCCCATGCAGGCCGCAGCATGGCTTTCGGCCCTGCAGTCGCAACCCGGCTTCGCCGTGTACCGCAACACCGTGCGCAAGGCCTGCATCGATGCGTTGCAGGCCAACTACCCCACCGTCTGCGCGCTGGTCGGCGAAGACTGGTTCCGTGCGGCGGCAGACCGGTTTGTTCAGGAGAACCCGCCGGAAGACTCCCGGCTCATGGCCTATGGCCAGGGCCTGGCGGATTTTTTGCGCAGCTTCGGGCCGGCCGCCGGCCTGCCCTACCTGCCTGCGGTGGCCCACCTGGACCGCTGCTGGACCGAAAGCCATCTGGCGGCCGACGCGCCCGCGCTCGACGCAGCCTGGCTGGCCTCGCAGCCGCCCGAAGCCCTGGCCAGCCTTTGCCTGGCGCCGCACCCTGCCGCGCGCTGGGCCTGGAGCGAGGAACACCCGGCCAGCACACTGTGGCAGCGCCAGCGCGGCCAAGCCCCCATGGAGGCCGAGCTGGCCTGGGAGGGCGATGGCGCCCTGCTCACCCGCCCCGAGGGTGCTGTGCAATGGGCCTTGCTGTCGCGCGCGGGCGTCGCCTTTCTGGACGCCTGTACCGCCGGCCTGCCGCTGGAGCTTGCCGCAACCCAGGCGCTGCAGGCCGAGCCCGGAGCCGACCTCACCGCACTGATGGCGCAGTTGCTGCAGGCCGGCGCCCTGTGCGCCCCATCCCACCTTGCCGAGAACACACCATGAACAGCACTCCGTATCCCGAGACCACACCCACGGCGCCCGCCACCGGACCCCGGCATTGGTTGGGCCGGCTGGCCGATGGCATGGCCTGGCTCACGCCGCACAGCCTGCTGGCGCTGGTCAATCGCCTGGGCATTGCCGCCATCTTCTTCCTGTCGGCACGCACCAAGGTCGAGGGCTGGTTCACCATCTCCGACAGCGCCTACCTGCTGTTCCGCGAGGAATACAAGCTGCCCTTGCTGCCGCCCGATCTGGCCGCGCAGATGGCCACGGTGGCCGAGCATGTGTTCCCGGTGCTGCTGGTGCTGGGGTTGTGCACGCGGTTGTCGGCCCTGGCACTGCTGGGCATGACACTGGTGATCCAGGTCTTCGTCTACCCCGATGCCTGGCCGACCCACCTGTCGTGGGCCGGCCTGCTGTTGTACCTGGCTGGGCGTGGGGCGGGCAATCTGTCACTGGACCGGCTCTTCGGAATCCGCTGAGCCGAAAGCGGGGTCAGCCCACGCTGCGAACCCAGCGGGCGATGTCACTCGCGTTCATGGCACCCGAGACGCGTGCTGCCTCTTGGCCGTCCTTGAACATGATCATGGTCGGGATGCTGCGAATGCCGAAGCGGCCCGCAATCGCCTGGTGGGCCTCGGTGTCGAGCTTGGCCAGTTGCACCTGCGGCTCCAGGTCGCGCGCGGCCTGTGCGAAGGCCGGCGCCATCTGCAGGCACGGGCCGCACCAGGGGGCCCAGAAGTCCACCACCACCGGCAGGTGGCTGCGGCCCACATGCTTATCAAAGGAACTACCGTCGAGCGCCACCGGCGCGCCCGCAAACAAGGGCTGATGGCAGCTGCCGCAATCGGGGGCGCTGCCGAAGTCCGCTCGCTTGACACGGTTCGTGGTGTGGCAGTGAGGGCAGACGATGTGGGGGGATGCTTCTTCGTTCACGCAAAAAATCTCCATGGGTGTGCTGAGCGTGCGCTTTTGGCAGGGCGGTTGCCTGTAAGACAAACGCCATTTTCATCTTGTGACAATGGGGGTGGGGGGCTACCTTTGCAAGCCCCTTCACCCCTGCACCCCAGTCCTGGCGCGGGTTTTGCCGCACTGTGCCGTGTCTGCGGGGCCGGGCAGCGGCATCCGCGCGCGCTGGTGCGCCCACCGGTCGTCTGCTAAGGTGCGGACACATGCAGCTGCTCCCTTCTTTGACAACAGCCCATGCGCTCTTTCTGGATTTTGACGGCACTCTCACCGAGATGGCGCCCCGGCCCGAGGCCGTGCGCATCTCCTCGGGCCTCGTTCCCACCCTCGCGGCCTTGAGCACGCAGCTCGATGGTGCGCTCGCCATCGTGACGGGCCGGCGCGAGAGCGACATCGACCATTTCCTCGATCCCCTGCGCCTGCCGCTGGCCAGCGAGCACGGCTCGCAGTACCGGCTGGCCGACGGATCGCGCCCGGCCATCGCCCCGCCCAACCTGGAGCCCGTGCTTCAGGCGGCCACGCAACTGGCGGTGCAGTACGCCGGCCTGCTGGTGGAGCCCAAGCGCGCCAGCGTGGCCCTGCACTACCGGCTGGCGCCGCACCTGGAGGACCTGTGCCGCGACACCATGCTGGCGGCGTTGCGCAAGGTGCACGGCCTGGACCTCATGGAAGGCAAGTTCGTCTTCGAGGCCAAGCCCAAGGGCGTGGACAAGGGCCAGGCCATCACCGATTTCATGACCCAGCTGCCCTTCGCCGGCCGCACACCCGTCTTCGCGGGAGATGACGTGACCGACGAAGCCGGCTTTGCGGCCGTGCATGCGCTGGGCGGCTGGGGCATCAAAGTGGGCGAAGGCCCGACGCAGGCACACCACCGCTGCATGACGCCGGCCGCATTGCGTGGCTGGCTGTCTGCGGCAAGAACCTCCCTGGAGCGCGCACGATGACCACCACGACCGACAAGAACGACAACGCAGCCGCCGCCCCGCAGCAAGGCTCGCTCAACCTGGGCATGATCGGCAATTGCGCCATCAGCGCCCTGATCGACAGCCAGGCGCGCATGGTCTGGTGCTGCCTGCCACGCTTCGATGGCGATCCGGTCTTCAACGCCCTGCTGCAGCCGGGCGACGAGGGCAGCCATTTCGCCATCGAGATCGAGGACATGGCCTCGGCGCACCAGTGGTACGAGCCCAATACCGCGATCCTGCGCACGCAGTTGTTCGACAAGGCGGGCCATGGCGTGGAAATCACCGACTTCGCGCCCCGCTTCTTCAGCCGCTCGCGCTTTTTCCGCCCCATGACGCTGGTGCGCCGGGTGCGCCCCATCCAGGGCTCGCCGCGCGTTCGCGTGGCACTGAAGGTGAAGTACGACTGGGGCCAGAGCGAGCCGCAGGTCACGCGCGGCAGCAACCACATCCGCTATGTGGGCGGCAGCATGGCGCTGCGCCTGTCCACCGATGCGCCGGTGTCGCACGTGCTCTCGGGCCAGCCCTTCGTGCTGACACGCGAGCACAACTTCATCCTCGGCGCCGACGAAAGCCTGCTCGACGGCATTGCCGACACGGCGCGCCTGTTCGAGCAGGAGACCACCGCCTATTGGCGCGGCTGGAGCCGGGCCCTGGCCGTGCCGCTGGAGTGGCAGGACGCGGTGATCCGCGCGGCCATCACGCTCAAGTTGTCGCTGTACGAGGACACGGGCGCCATCGTCGCGGCCATGACCACCAGCATCCCCGAATCGGCCCACAGCGGGCGCAACTGGGACTACCGTTTCTGCTGGCTGCGCGACGCCTTTTTCGTGGTGCGCGCGCTCAACAGCATCTCTGAGGTGGGCACCATGGAGGACTACCTGCGCTGGCTGAGCAATGTGGTGGTGGATGCGGGCAGCGGCCACATCCAGCCGCTGTACGGCATCGGACTGGAGCGGGAACTGCCCGAATCCATGATGCCCCAGCTGGCCGGCTACCGCGGCATGGGCCCGGTGCGTGTGGGCAACCAGGCGGCCGAGCATTTCCAGCACGACGTGTACGGCAACATCGTACTGGGCGCGGCCCAGGCCTTCCACGACCACCGGCTGCTGCACCGTGCCGGGCTGGGCGAGTTCACCCGGCTCGAGCAGGTGGGCGAGAACGCGGTGCGCGTCTACGGCCAGCCCGATGCCGGCATGTGGGAACTGCGCACGCGGGCGCGGGTGCACACCTCCTCGGCCCTCATGAGCTGGGCGGCCTGCGACCGGCTGGCCAAGATCGCCACCGCCCTCGGCCTGCCCGACCGCGCCGAGTACTGGCACGGCCATGCCCGGCGCATGCAGGAGGAGATCATCGCCAAGTCGTGGAGCGAATCGCGCCAGGCCTTTGCCGAGAGCTTTGGCGGCAACGAGCTCGATGCCAGCGTGCTGCTGATGGCCGAGGTCGGCCTGATCGACCCCAAGGACCCGCGCTTCGTGAGCACGGTGGAGGCCATGGAAAAGAGCCTGTGCGATGGCCCCTACATGCGCCGCTACGAGGCGGCCGACGACTTCGGCAAGCCCGAGACGGCCTTCAACATCTGCACCTTCTGGCGCATCGACGCACTGGCACGCATCGGCCGCAAGGACGAGGCGCGCGCCATCTTCGAGACCATGCTGGCGGCGCGCAACCCGCTGGGCCTGCTGTCCGAAGACACCCACCCCGAGACCCAGGAGATGTGGGGCAACTTCCCTCAGACCTACTCGATGGTGGGCGTGATCAACGCTGCCGTGCGCTTGTCTGCGCGATGGGACAGCGTGATTTGAGCACCGGTCGCGGTCCTGTCCCACAGACTGCGCCACCATCCGCGGGGATGATGGCCGGATGAGTCGACTTGTTGTGATATCCAACCGCCTTGCCGACCCGCGCAAGGCGGCTGCAGGTGGCCTTGCGGTTGCGTTGGGCGAGGCCCTCAACCAGACCGGAGGGCTGTGGTTTGGCTGGAGTGGTACCGTGGTCGAGGGCGGCACGCCCGGCGAAGGCGAGCTGCACACCCGCCACGCCGGCCCCGTGACTCTGGCCACCGTGGACCTGTGCCGCGAAGACCATGATGCCTACTACCAGGGCTACAGCAACAGCGTGCTGTGGCCGGTGTTCCACTACCGGCTGGACCTGGCCGACTTCAACGCCAGCTACATCGCGGGCTACCGGCGGGTGAACCAGATGTTCGCGCGCAAGCTGCTGCCGCTGTTGCGCGAAGACGACATCATCTGGGTGCACGACTACCACCTGATCCCGCTGGCTGCCGAGCTGCGCGCCATGGGCTGCCGCCAGCGCATCGGCTTCTTCCTGCACATCCCCATGCCGCCGCCGCTGATCATGGCGGCCATCCCACAGCACGAATGGTTGATGCGCTCGCTGTTCGCCTACGACCTGGTAGGCCTGCAGAGCGAGGCCGACGTCTCGCACTTCACGCGCTATGTGCGCAACGAGGGCAGTGCCGAGGAAGTGGGCGCCCAGCGCCTGCGCGCCTTTGGCGGCACGGTGCAGGTGCAGGCCTTTCCCATCGGCATCGATGTGGACGAGTTCACCCGCCTCGCCCAGGCGCCCGATGCCGTGGAAACCTACGAGAACATGCGCGACGAGTATTCGCGCCGCCGGCTGCTGCTGGGCATCGACCGGCTCGACTATTCCAAAGGCATACCGCACCGCGTGCGCGCCTACCGCGAGCTGCTGGACCGCTACCCCGAGAACCGCAACAGCGCCACGATGATCATGATCGCCTCGCCCTCGCGCGACGACGTGCATGCCTACTCGGACCTGCGCCAGGAGCTCGAAGGCCTGTGCGGATCGGTCAACGGCGACTACGGCGAACTCGACTGGATGCCCGTGCGCTACATCCACCGCACGGTGGCACGCAAGCGGGTGCCCGGCCTGTGCCGCGCCGCGGCCGTGGGCCTGGTCACGCCGTTGCGCGACGGCATGAACCTGGTGGCCAAGGAATACGTGGTGGCGCAAGACCCCGAAGACCCGGGCGTGCTGGTGCTTTCGCGCTTTGCGGGCGCGGCCGAGCAGTTGAAGGAAGCGCTGCTCGTGAACCCCTACGACACCCAGGGCACGGCCGACAGCATCCAGCACGCGCTGCAGATGCCGCTGGCCGAGCGCCAGGCGCGGCACGGCAAGCTCATGGCGCGCATCCGCGAGCACGATGTGCACTGGTGGCGCAAGGCCTTCCTGCAAGCCTTGCAGGAGGCCGGGGACTGACAGCCCTCAAATAAACTTGGCGATCAGGCTGGCTACAAAGCTCAGCAGCAAGGTGGATGCGAGCGGAATGTCCCACTCGCGCCCCCTCCATCGAAAGCGCAGATCGCCCGGCAGCTTGCCGAAACCGATGCGGCGCAGCATGGGCGAGAGCCAGCTGATGAACATCAGCGCAAGAAAGACGACGAGAAACCAGCGGAGCATGCCCCGAGTGTAGGCGCCTACCTGGAAACGCCCCAGCGGCGGACGGTGAGCCTTTCGAGCGTATGGAAGCCCAGGCTCTCGACCGCCAGACCGATCAGGATAACCAGCACCAGCCCCGCGAACACCTTGTCGGTGTAGAGCTCGTTGCGGTTCTGGAAGATGTACCAGCCCAGGCCGCCCTTGCCCGACGATGCGCCGAACACCAGCTCGGCCGCGATCAGCGTGCGCCAGGCAAAGGCCCAGCCGATCTTCAGGCCCGACAGGATGGAGGGCAGCGCGGCCGGCACCAGGATCTGCAGCACGTAGCGGATACCGGTGAGGCCATAGTTTCGGCCGGCCATGCGCAACGTCTCGGGCACGGACTGGAATCCCGCGTAGGTGTTGAGCGCCAGCGGCCACAGCACCGAATGGACCAGCACGAACACCAAGCTGCCCTGCCCCAGGCCGAACCACAGCAGCGCCAGCGGCAGCAGTGCAATGGCCGGCAGCGGGTTGAACATGGAGGTCAGCGTGGACAGCAGGTCGCGCCCGAACTGCGTGGACACGGCCAGCGTGGTGAGCAGGAACGCCCCCAGGATGCCCGCGAAGTAGCCCTTGAGCAGCACCGACAGCGAGATCGCCGTCTTGGCGATCAGCTCGCCCGAGGCCAGGCCCTCCACCAGCGCCTTGGCGGTCTGCAGAAAGGTGGGCAGCAGCAGGTCGTTGTCCTGCCAGCGCGCCACCACCTCCCACAGCACGGCCAGCACCGCCAGGATCACGAGCTTGCGCATCCAGGCTTGCTGCCAGATGCGCGCCCCCAGCGGCAGCGGCTGCACGGGCGCGATGCCGCCCAGCGGCTCCAGGCTGCGCTCGAACTCGGGGCGCACGGGAGGGGTCAGCAGGGAGGGGGCGCTCATACGGAGATCTGGAAAGGCAGCGAACCTGCGGGCCGCTGGGGGAGGATGAGCGGCACACCACCCTGGCGGCCGGGCGCCAGGGTCTCGGCATCGGCCTGCACGGACCCCGGCACGGCCGCCGCACCGGGTTCATCGAACAGCAGCCGGTGGATGCGCTGGGCCGTGGCCTGGAAGTCGGCCCCGCCCAGGCTGTGCAGCCCGAACTGGTGGCTGTTGAGCTCGGCGCGCAGCCGCCCCGGGTGTGGCGAGAGGATGGCGATGCGGTTGCCCACCACCAGCGCCTCTTCAATGGAGTGGGTGACGAAGATCAGCGTGAAGCGGAACTCGTCCCACAGCGAGAGCAGTTCTTCCTGCATGCGCCGGCGTGTGAGGGCGTCGAGTGCTGCAAAAGGCTCGTCCATCAACAGCACCTGGGGCTGCATGGCCAGCGCGCGGGCAATCGCCACGCGCTGCTTCATGCCGCCCGAGAGCTGGTGCGGGTGCGCGTCGGCGAACTTGGACAGCCCCACCTTGTCGATGTAGAGCGCCGCGCGTTCGGCCGCCTCCTTGCGGCCCACGCTGCGCGAGGCCAGCAGCGGGAACATCACGTTCTCGCGCACCGTTTTCCACGGCGGCAGCTGATCGAACTCCTGGAACACCACCACCCGGTCGGGCCCGGGCCGCGTGACGGCGCGGCCGTCGAGCAGGATCTGCCCCTCGCTGGGTGCGATGAAGCCGGCAATGGACTTGAGCAGGGTGGACTTGCCGCAGCCCGAGGCGCCCAGCAGCACGAAGCGGTCGCCCGCATGCACGTCGAAGCCCACGCGGTGCGTGGCACGCACCACGCGCTCACGCGTGCGGTAGTCGATGCTCACGCCCTGCACCTGCAGCAGCGCTGCGCAAGAATTGGCGGGAACGGCCGCATTGCCCTCGGTCAGGCCTTGGACCTGCGCCTCTTGTTCCAGCGCCGCACGCTCGCTCTGCAGCGGCGGCGAGAAGGGGCCCAGCCGGATGGTGTGCTCGCTCATGCCCGCATGGCCCTTCAGTTGCCCGACGCGGTGTGCGCGTCGTCGAAGAAGTAGTCCTTGAGCGCGGTGGGCTGGTTCTTGATGGCGCCCACGCGGTGCAGGAACTGGCCCATGCCCAGCGTGTTCTCGGGGCGCACCTTGAACTGCACCTCGGGGTTCTGGATGATCTTGAGCAGCAGCGCGCGGTCGGTATTGCCGCCTGCCACCTTGAGGTAGATGTCGGCCGCTTTCTCGGGGTTGGCGGCGACGAACTTGGCCGCCTCGTCGAGCGCGTCGACGAAGGCCTTGTAGGTCTTGGGGCTCTCGTTGCGGAATTTCTCGGTGGCGTAGAGCACGGTGGCCGAGGCGGGGCCGCCCAGCACGTCGTACGAGTTGAGCACGATCTTCGCCTTGGGGTTGCCGGCCAGCTCCTGCTCCTGGAAGGGCGGGTTGCCGAAGTGGCCTGTGATCTCGGTGCCGCCCTTGATGATGGCCGCCGCCGCATCGGGGTGCGGCAGTGCCACCTGGAGCTTGTCCAGGCGGTTGAACTCCTTGTCGCCCCAGAGCTTGGCCGAAGCCATCTGCAGCACGCGCGACTGCACCGAGACCCCTACGGCCGGCAGCGCGATGCGGTCCTTGTCGGTGAAGTCGGCAATGGTCTTCACCGCCGGGTTGTTGCTCACCAGGTAGTAGGGAAAGTTGCCCAGCGACGCCACGCCCTTGACGTTCTGGCGGCCCTTGGTGCGGTCCCACAGCGTGAACAGCGGGCCCACGCCGGCACCGGCGATGTCGATATTGCCCGACAGCAGCGCGTCGTTGACGGCGGAGCCGCCCGACAGCTGCAGGAACTCCACCTTGATGTCCACACCCGCGGCCTTGCCGTGCTTTTCGATCAGCTTCTGTTCCTGCGCCACATTGAGCAGCAGGTACACGACGCCGAACTGCTGCGCAATGCGCAGCTGGCCTTCGGCCGCATGGGCCGTGGCGCTCAGCCCGCCGGCCAGCAGCCCGGCGGTGGCCAGGGCGGCGATGGTCTTGCGCACGATGCGGCGGCGGGTGGTCTGGAACATGGTCATGGGTACTGTGCAGTCAAAGATGGAAAACAAGGGATGGCGTCAGCGGCGAATCAGAAGGGCAAGTCGCCCTCGATGGTGGTCCGGTACAGCTTCCGACGCTCGCTGTCCGGCGTGCCGGCCGCCAGATGGGTCACCGAGCGGTTGTCCCAGAACACCAGGTCGTGCGGCTGCCACTGGTGGCGGTAGGTGAACTCGGGGCGCACGCTGGCGGCGAACAGTTGGGCCAGCAGGGCCTGGCTTTCGTCTTCAGGCAGACCCACGATGCGCGTGGTGAAGTGCTCGCTCACGAACAGCGCCTTGCGGCCCGTCTCGGGGTGGGTGCGCACCACGGGGTGGATGGAGGGCGCCACCTCGTCGATCTGCGCCTGGGTGAGCTTCGGGCGCCAGGGGCTGCGCGCGCGCAGTTCCTCGTACTTGGCCAGGTAGCTGTGCTCGGCCTTGAGCGACGCGATGCGGACCTTCAGATCTTCGGGCAGCGCATCGTAGGCAGCGTGCTGGTCGGCGAACAGGGTGTCGCCCCCCTCGCCCGGCAGCTCCTGCGCGTGCAGCAGCGAGCCCAGGCTGGGCTTGTCCTTGTACGACAGGTCCGAATGCCAGTAGTGGCCGGCATCGCCCAGGCCGATGGGCTGGCCGGCGGCATCCTTGACGTTGGAGACGATCAGGATCTCGGGGTGGCCCGCCAGCTGGAAATTCTTGAGCACATGGATCTGCAGCGGCCCGAAGCGGCGGCTGAAATCGACATGCTGCTGCGGCGTGATGCGCTGGTCGCGAAACACCAGCACATGGTGGTCCAGGTGCGCGCGGTGGATGCGCGCGAAATCCTCCCGGCCCAGCGGGCGCGACAGGTCCAGGCCCAGCACCTCGGCCCCCAGGGGACCGGCTGCGCCCTCGATGGAGCGGATCACCAGACCTTGCGGTGGTGCGTCGGCCTGGCTGGCGAACGAAGAGGCGGATGCAGATGAAAGAACGGCCGACATGGGGAACCTCGTGGGAATCTGGGCCTGTGTGCCCTGAAGTCAGCACTCTAGGTGCCTGGCTTTATTCTGAGAACGAATGTTTTTTCAGTTGTTAACAACCAAATCAGCTAAGACTGGATCACCTGTCCGATGGCACATCCCTTGCAATGGCATGCATCATTGCCAAAGGCCACCCCATTCACAACCGATGCCTGCGACCTACCACCACACCATCCAGGGCCACCGCTGGCAGTTCGGCGACCTGCGCGAAGTGATGGCCAAAGCCACGCCCGCGCGCTCGGGCGATGCGCTGGCCGGCATCGCGGCCGGCTCGGCGGTGGAGCGCATGGCCGCGCGCATGTGCCTGGCCGACGTGCCGCTGGCGCGTTTCCTGAACGAAGCACTGGTGCCCTACGAGAGCGACGAGGTCACCCGCCTGATCATCGACACGCACGATGCCGCAGCCTTTGCACCCATCGCGCACCTGACGGTGGGCGGGCTGCGCGACTGGCTGCTGGCGGCCGATACGGCCGCGCTCACCGCCGTGGCCCCCGGCCTCACGCCCGAGATGGTGGCCGCCGTGAGCAAGCTCATGCGCAACCAGGACCTGGTGGCCGTGGCGCGCCGGTGCCGCGTGGTCACGCGCTTTCGCAACACCATCGGCCTGCCGGGCCACCTGGCCGTGCGCCTGCAGCCCAACCACCCGACCGACGACCTGCGCGGCATCGCGGCCTCCATGGTCGACGGCCTGCTTTACGGCGCGGGCGACGCGGTGATCGGCATCAACCCGGCCACGGACAGCATTGCCGCCCTCACCGGGCTGGTGCACATGCTCGATGGCGTGGTCTCCACGCTGCAGATCCCCACGCAATCGTGCGTGCTCACGCATGTGACCAACACCGTGCAGATGATCGAACAGGGCGCGCCGGTGGACCTGGTGTTCCAGTCCATTGCCGGCACCGAGAAGGCCAATGCGGGCTTCGGCATCCACCTCGCGCTGCTGCGCGAGGCGCGCGAGGCCGCCCTGTCCCTCAAGCGCGGCACGCTGGGCGACAACGTGATGTACTTCGAGACGGGCCAGGGCAGCGCGCTGTCGGCCAACGCCCACCACGGCGTGGACCAGCAGACCTGCGAGGCGCGCGCCTACGGCGTGGCACGCGCGTTCTCGCCGCTGCTCACCAACACGGTGGTGGGCTTCATCGGGCCCGAGTACCTGTACGACGGCAAGCAGATCATCCGCGCTGGACTGGAAGACCATTTCTGCGGCAAGCTGCTCGGTGTGCCGCTGGGCTGCGACGTCTGCTACACCAACCATGCCGAGGCCGATTCGGACGACATGGACACGCTGATGACGCTGCTGGGCGTGGCGGGACTGACCTTCATCATGGGCGTGCCCGGGGCCGACGACATCATGCTCAACTACCAGAGCACCTCGTTCCACGACGCGCTCTACCTGCGCGAAGTGCTGGGCCTGCAACGCGCCCCCGAGTTCGACGCCTGGCTGCAGCGCATGCACCTGGCTGACGATGCGGGTCGGCTGCTGCCCGCCGCGCAGCAGCAGGCCGCCATTGCCCGGCTGCGGCAGATAGGCATGCGCGCATGAACCACCCCGCCCCCGCTACCGGCCCGCTGCCCGACCCCTGGGGCGACCTGCGCGCCCACACGGCCGCGCGGCTGGCACTGGGGCGCTCAGGCACGGCCATCCCCACGCGCGAACTGCTCGACTTCGGCCTGGCCCATGCCCAGGCGCGCGATGCCGTGCACCTGCCGCTCGATGCCGATGCGCTGGCCACAAAACTGGCCGCCCTGGGCTGCACCACGCTGCGCGTGGCCAGTGCCGCGCCCGACCGCGCCACCTACCTGCTGCGCCCCGACCTGGGCCGGCGCCTGGACGCAGCCGACGCGCGGCGGCTCGGCGATGCACCACAGACAGGCTGCGATCTGCTGCTGGTCGTGGCCGATGGCCTCTCGGCGCTGGCCATCGAGCGCAACGCCATGCCCCTGGTGCAGGCCATCGTGCAAGGCACCCCGCAGGGCTGGCACATGGGGCCCGTGGCCATCGCCACCCAGGCGCGCGTGGCGCTGGGCGACGAGGTGGGCGCGCTGCTGGGCGCGCGCATGGTGGCCGTGCTGATCGGCGAGCGCCCGGGCCTGAGCTCGCCCGACAGCCTGGGCATCTACCTCACCTGGCAGCCCCAGGTGGGCCGCAGCGATGCACAGCGCAACTGCATCTCCAACGTGCGCACCGAAGGCCTGGCGCCGGCGGCTGCGGCGGCGCGCCTGTGGTGGCTGTGCGAGGAAGCCAGGCGCCTGGGCCTTACCGGCATCGGCCTCAAGGACCGCAGCGATGCAGTCACTCTGGAGGCCGTTCCCTCCGGAGGCCAGTTGGCCGGTCGCTGACGCGCGCGCGCCTTCCTACCAACTTTCGCTGCTTTCGATATTGCCGAATGTTTCGGCAGCTTGGATATCGGTTTTCCTTGGTTCGCAGACTGTCGCTGCGTCCGCAGAATCCGGCGCTCCCCCCCACTGCTGGAGCCTGCCCGTGAGCGCGACCTCGTCCCCTTCCAATATCGATACCTCCTTCGGCAACCTGCGCATCCGCCGCGTGGCCGGCAGCCTGGGCGGCGAAGTCCTGGATTTCAAGCTCTCGGGTGAACTCGATGGCGCCACCGTCGCCGACCTCACCGCCGCCCTGGTGCAGCACAAGGTGCTGTTCTTCCGCGGCCAGGCGCACCTGGATGACGCCAGCCACCAGGCCTTTGGCGCCTTGCTGGGCAAGACGGTGGCCCACCCTACCGTGCCCTCGCCCACGGGCACGCGCATCTTCGAGCTCGACGCCTCCAAGGGCGGCGGGCGTGCCGATTCGTGGCACACCGACGTGACCTTTCTCGATGCCTTCCCCAAGTACGGCATCCTGCGCGGCGTGAAGATCCCGGCTTATGGCGGCGACACGGTGTGGGCCAACACGGCGGCTGCCTATGCGCGCCTGCCCGAAGACCTCAAGCGCCTGGCCGACGGCCTGTGGGCCTTGCACAGCAACGACTACGACTACGGCGCCGAACGCGTGGTGGTCGAGGAAGAGCGCCTGAACCACCACCGCAAAGTCTTCGTCTCGGCCGTGTACGAGGCCGAGCACCCTGTCGTGCATGTGCACCCGGTATCGGGTGAGCGCGCGCTGCTGCTGGGCCACTTCGTCAAGAAGATCGCAGGTTTCTCCAGCACCGAATCGGCGCGCCTCTTCGAGATTTTGCAGAACCGCGTGATCCGCCTGGAGAACACCGTCCGCTGGCAGTGGCAGCAGGACGACGTGGCCATCTGGGACAACCGCGCCACCCAGCATTTCGCGATCAACGACTACGGCAACCAGGCCCGCCTGGTGCGCCGCGTCACCGTACATGGCGACCCAGCCGTGGCCGTGGACGGCCGCAGGAGCCGCACGCGCACGCGCCCCGAAGCCACCAACGACGCACAGATCGACACACTGATCACCGCTACAGCCTGACGCCACGGAAGCAATGCCATGACCCAACGACGCCAATTGCTCCAGGCCGCATCGGCCCTGGGCGCCACAGCCCTGCTGCCCGGCTTTGCCCATGCCCAGAGCGGTGCCAAGAAATTCCAGGGCGTGACCCTGAACGTCTCGACCTTCAGCGCGGCCTACCCCAAGCTGCTGCAGCAGTACCTGCCCGAGTTCGAGGCGCTCACGGGCGCCAAGGTGAACTTTGACTCCCCGTCGTTCCCGGTCTACAACCAGCGTGCCGACCTGGAGCTGTCCACCAAGGGCTCGGCGTACGACGTGGTCAACGTGACCTTCATCTACTCGAGCCGCTGGATCAACTCGGGCTGGCTCACCCCGCTCGACGACTTCATCAAGAACCCCAACTTCACCCCCGCCGACTGGGACGTGAACGACTTCCTGCCCGGCGCCCGCGCGCCCGAGACCGGCAAGGACGGCAAGCTCTACGGCATCCCCTGGACGGCGGAGGCGCTGCTGTCCGCCTCGTCGCGCTTCGACCTGGTGCAGCAGGCGGGCCTGGCCTACCCCGACACCACGGACGACCTGGTCAAGGTGCTGCGCGCCGTGAACAAGAAGGAGCGCGTGGCGGGCTTCGTATCCGACAGCCACTACGGCTGGACCTTCGTGCCCTACCTGCACGCCTTTGGGGGCGACGTGTTCCGCAAGGCGCCCGACGACCTGTACCCCACGCTCGACACGCCCGAGGCGATTGCCGCGGCCGAGTACTACGCCAGCCTGCTGCGCGAATTCGGGCCCGATGGTGCCATCACCTATACGCCCGACCAGGTGACCCAGGCGCTCAAGCTCGGCCGCGTGAATTTCACCGATGCGGGCCAGCTGCACCTGGCACAACTCGGTGACGCAGCCACCAGCAAGACCATCAAGACGCTGAAGTTCGGCCAGGTGCCCAAGGGCCCGGCCGGGCGCTTCCCGGGCACGGCCGTGCATGGCCTTGGCATTCCGACAGGCTCGAAGAACAAGGAGGCCGCCTGGGCCTTCATCCAGTGGGCGCTGTCCAAGCAGACCACGCGCAAGGCGGTGCTGGCGGGCTACGGTTCGCCCGCGCGCCGCTCGGACATCGACTCCAAGGAGTTCCGCGCCAAGCAGGTCATCAACGGCAACGACCTGGCGCAGCTGGCGCTCGACTCGATCGAGCTGGCCTCCAAGACCGGGCACATGAAGTACCGCACCGTGTCGGTCTACCCGCAGGTGGACCAGCAGCTCAACAAGGCGATCGCGCTGATCGCGTCGGGCCAGGCCAGCGCCAAGCAGGCGCTGCAGCAGGCCCAGGCGCAGTCGATCACCGAGCTCAAGCGCGCCGGGCAGAACCTGTGAGGGGCGGCCGTGAGCACCCTGGCCACACCCACCGGCGTGGGCTGGGAGGCCGCGCGCCGGCGCGCCTTCCTCTGGGGCCTGCTGCCCTCGCTGGCGGTGCTGCTGCTCATCACGCTTGCGCCGGCCACGGCGCTGCTGGTGGCCAGCTTCACGCCGCTGAGCCTGACGGATGCGGCCGCCACCTTCCACTTCAAGGACCCGCTGTTCAACTACCGCCACCTGCTGGAGGACGAGCGCTTTTTGCGCTCCATCGCCACGCAGCTCAAGCTGTCGGCCTCCAGCGTGGTGCTGCAGCTGGCGGTGGGCCTGGGCCTGGCGCTGCTGCTCAACGGGCGCTCGAAGCTGCTGGGCGCTACGCGCACGGTGTTCCTGATCCCCATGGTGCTGCCGCCCATCGTGGTGGCGCTGATCTGGAAGATCATGTACACGCCCGACGTGAGTCCCCTGCACCGCGCGCTGGAGGCCGTGGGCCTGCCCGTGCGCTCGCTCATCGCCAACCCGGACACGGCCCTGTGGGCCATCTCCATCGCCGATACCTGGCAGTGGTTTCCGTTCACCATGCTGATGGTGCTGGCCACCTTGCAGATGGTGCCCGACGAACCGCTGGAAGCCGCCAGCCTGGACGGTGCCAACCGCTGGCAGCTGTTCATCTACATCGTGTTTCCCTACATCCGGCCGGTGCTGGTGGTGTGCGGGCTGTTCCGGCTGATCGACAGCTTCAAGGCCTTTCCGCTGATCTATGTGCTGACCGACGGCGGCCCGGGCACGGTGACCGAAGTGACCAACTACTACGGCTTCATCCAGGCCTTCAACTTTTCCTACTGGGGCTATGCCAGCGCCATCGCGATGGTGATCCTCGCGGGCGTGTTCGCGCTCAGCTGGCTGGTGGGCCGACTGGGATGGAACGACCATGACCACAAGCGCTGACGCCACCCTGCCCCTGCTGGCACCACCCACTGCTGCCGCCTTGCCGCTGCCCGCCACGCGACGCGCCAGCTGGCTGCGCCGCCATGCGCGCGGCCTGGTGGCCATCGTCCTGTTGCTGGTGGTGATGTTCCCCTTCCTGTGGCTGGTGCAACTGGCCTTCAAGCCCGGGGCGGAGATCTTCGAGGACAGCCTGCTCTTCGTGCCCACGCTGGAAGGCTTTCGCAGCCTGCTGCAGGGCAACTTCCTCAAGTCGTTCTGGAACAGCCTGGCGGTGAGCACCCTGTCCACCGGCCTGTCGCTGCTGATCGGCGTGCCCGCCGCCTATGCGCTCACGCGCTGGCAATTCAAGTGGCGGCGCCATGTGGCGCTGTGGATCCTGGTGACGCGCATGGCACCGCCCATCGCCTTCACCATCCCGTTCTTCCTGGCCTACCGCTGGCTGGGCCTGCAGGACACCATCGCTGGCCTGGCCATCGTCTACCTCACGTTCAACCTGGCCATCGTGATCTGGCTCATGCAGACCTTCTTCGAGGCCGTGCCCACGGCCCTCGAAGAGGCCGCCTACATCGACGGCTGCGGCGTGTGGCAGGCCTTTTGGCGCATCACGCTGCCGCTGGCCTCGCCCGGGCTGGCGGCCACGGCCGTGCTGTGCTTCATCTTCTCGTGGAACGATTTCTTCTACGCCCTCATCCTCACGCGCACCAACGCCGTCACCGCGCCCGTGGCCATCGTCAACTTCCTGCAGTACGAAGGCTGGGAGTGGACCAAGATCGCCGCCAGCGGCACGCTGGTGATGTTCCCCGTGGTGATCTTCACGGTGCTGGTGCGCACCTACCTCGTCCGCGGCCTGACGGCTGGCGGCGTCAAGGACTGACCAACATGGCCGCCCTCTCCCTCCACCAGATCGTCAAGCACTACGGCGCCACGCCCGTGATCCACGGCGTGGACATTGCCATCCAGGACGGCGAATTCGTCGCCCTGGTCGGCCCCTCCGGATGCGGCAAGTCCACGCTGCTGCGCGCCATCGCGGGGCTCGAAGCCATCACCAGTGGCGAGATCCGCCTGGGCGGGCGGGTGATCGACGACGTGGCGCCCAAGGACCGCAACATCGCCATGGTGTTCCAGAACTACGCGCTCTACCCGCACATGACGGTGGCACAGAACCTGGGCTTCTCGCTCAAGCTGCAGGGCGAGGACAAGGCGCAGATCCGGCGCCGGGTGGGTGAGGTGGCGGCCATCCTGGGCCTGGAACAACTGCTGGACCGCACGCCGCGCCAGCTTTCGGGCGGGCAGCGCCAGCGCGTGGCCATGGGTCGCGCCATCGTACGCCAGCCTGACGCCTTTCTGTTCGACGAGCCCCTGTCCAACCTCGACGCCAAATTGCGCGTGCAGGTGCGCACCGAGATCAAGGCCCTGCACCAGCGCCTGCGCACCACCACGGTCTACGTCACGCACGACCAGGTGGAGGCCATGACGCTGGCTGATCGCATCGTGGTGCTCAAGGAGGGCGTGGTCGAGCAGGTGGGCGCGCCACTCGAGTTGTACGACCGGCCAGCCAACGCCTTTGTGGCGGGCTTCATCGGCTCGCCGGCCATGAACTTCATTCCCGGCCGGCTGCACCTGGACGGCGCGGCGCGCGTGGTGACCGACGATGGCCTGCACCTGCCCCTGGCCCAGCCCCCGCAAGGGCGCCACGGCGACAGCGTGCTCTACGGCGCACGCCCCGAGCATTTTGCGCTGGAGACCAGTGGCGGCGGACTGGCTGCGCAGGTCAGGGTGGTAGAGCCCACCGGCTCGGAAACCCAGGTCGCCGTGCGGCTGGCGGGTGGGCATGACATCCTGGCGGCCTTTCGCGACCGCATCGATGTGCGGCCAGGCGATGCGCTGTGGCTGCAGCCCGTGGCCGCGCAAGCGCACCTTTTCGACGCCGCCAGCGGGGCCCGCCTGAACTGATCCGGCGCCTCAGAGGCGGTGCGAGCGATCGCCCTGGGCAAAGCCCATGGGCTCCCAGGCATCCCCTACGCCCAGGGCGATGACCTTGAACAGCTCGCCCATCTCGTGCTCCATGATGAGCTTGGCGGCGGTGGCGCGCGAAAGCGGCGGCAGCTCCACCAGGCGCTGGGCCAGCCCGCAGTTGATGAGGAAGTGCGCCTGCGTGGTATAGCCCAGCACGCTCATGCCCGCGTCCTGCGCGGCCAGCGCCATGGCCGTGAAATTGACGTGGGCGGTGATGTCCTTGCGGCCCACGTCCACCAGCGGGTCGCCATCGGCCAGGTGGCCCTGGTGGCACATCACCGTGCCCATGTGGCGCTGGGGGTGGTAGTACTCGCTCTCGCCAAAGCCGTAGTCCAGCAGGAACACCGCGCCGCGCGCGAGGTGCTCGGCCAGGGTGCGGACGAAGCCCTCGCCCTGCGTGTGGATCTCGGTCAGGTAGTCCTGAGGGCCCTCCACCTCCACCGGCGGGCGCAGGTCCGTGGCCTGGTCGGCCCAGGTGAAGGCGCCTTCATGCAGTGCCACACCGCGCTCGTGCCATACGCCCCCGTGCTGGCCACCATGGCGCGCCAGCAATTGCACGGGCATGGCATCGAGCACTTCGTTGCCGACCACCACGCCCTCGAAACGCTCGGGCAGCGCATCCACCCACTGCACCTTGTGCGCGTGTGGCGCCAGCAGCGCCTGCTGGCGCGCGCGCAGGCTACCCGACAGGTCGACGATGGTGTAGCGCTGCACGCGGTCGCCCAGGGCGTCGAGCAGTTGCAGCGCCAGCGCGCCGGAGCCGGCGCCGAACTCCCAGACCTCGCTGGTACCGGTTTGCTCGAACGCCTCGGCCACCTGCACGGCCAGGGTCTGGCCGAACAGGGGCGTGAGCTCGGGCGCGGTCACGAAGTCGCTGCCCGACCCGGGCAGCAGGCCGAACTTGGCCGAATCGTTGGCGTAATAGCCCAGGCCCGGCGTGTACAGGGCCAGGGCCATGAACTGGTCGAAACCGATCCAGCCGCCCGCGGCGGTGATGGCGTCGGCGATATGCGCCTGCAAGGCGGTCGTTAAACTGTCGGGTGTTTTCTTCGTCGTCACGGCCCGCATTGTCCCTCATGCCCCCTTCCCCCCGCCCCCGTACGGTGCTCGTCACCGGTGCCGCCAAGCGCCTGGGCCGCAGCATTGCGCTGGCGCTGGCGGCCGGCGGCTGGCAGGTGGCCGTGCACTACCGCAGTTCCGAAGAGGATGCCATCGCCACGGCGGCCGAGTGCGCGCGCCTGTCCTCGAACCCCAGCGCGCATTTCGATGGTGATTTCGACGACGAGGCCGCCGTGCGCGCCCTGGTGCCGCGCGTGGTGGAACGCTTCGGCACGCTCGATGCCGTGGTCAACAACGCCTCGCTGTTCGAGCACGACAACGCCGCCACACTGGGCTTTGCCAGCCTGGAAAAGCACCTGCGCAGCAACGCCGGCGCCCCGGTGCTGCTGGCCCAGGCCCTGCACGAACACCTGCAGGCGCGCGCCGCCGCGGGCGAGGCCGATGCCCAGGGCGCCGTGGTCAACCTGCTCGACCAGAAGCTCTGGAACCAAAACCCCGACTTCATGAGCTACACGCTGTCCAAGGCGGCGCTGGAAGCGGCCGGCACCATGCTGGCCCTGGCGCTGGCGCCGCGCGTACGGGTGGTGGGCGTGGCCCCGGGCCTCACGCTCACGAGCCACATGCTCAGCGACGAGAAATTTGCCCAATTGCACAGCCTGAGTCCGCTGGGCCGCTCGTCCACGCCCGAGGACGTGGCAGCCACCGTGCGCTTTGCGCTGGAGAACCGCTCCCTCACCGGCACCACGCTGATGGTGGACGGCGGCCAGCACCTGATGAAGTTCGAGCGCGATTTTTCGCTGATGTGAGCGGGCCCGCGCCCGCACAGGACAAACTCCATGACGACCACCCACGCCACCGGCACCCAGATCCTCACGCTCACCGGCCTGCGCTTCGACGCCAACCTGGGCATCCTCTCGCACGAGAAGACCGATCCCCAGCCCATCCAGGTGGACGCCGAGCTGAGCCTGGGCGCCCAGCCGCTGTCGCCGCGCGACGACGACATCCTGCACGTGCTGGACTACCGCAAGGTGCGCCAGATCATCATCGACGAATGCCGCGCCGAGCACGTGAACTTGCTCGAGAGCCTGATCGGCAAGCTCGCCAACCGCCTGATGCAGCTGCCCGGCGTGCTGGGCGTGCGCGTGAAGATTGCCAAGCTGGAGATCTTCGACGATTGTGAAGTGGCGATTCGCATAGAAACCGGGCAGTGGTGAGCGGCTACCACGGCTGAAGACAGGGGAAGAAAAAAGGGCTGTGGTAGCTGACCACGGCCCTTTCACCTCCGGCCGGAAAACCCAGGCTATCTCAATGAAGCCTGGAGCCCTTGGGCAGCCTCTTGGCCAGCCATTCGTGCACATCCGCACGCACGTTGCGCCCGTCGAGCAGGAAGGACTCGTAGCGGCTGGGCACGTAGGGCAGGTACAGCAGGCGCATGCCGGCCTCTTCGGGCAGGCGGTCGGCCTTGTAGCCATTGCAGCCGGCACACGCCGCCACCAGGTTGGTCCACGAGGTGGCACCGCCGCGCGACTGCGGAACGATGTGCTCGCACTGCAGCGCCTCTTCGCCAAACACACCGCCGCAGTAGGCGCAGGTGTGGCGGTCACGGCGCAGCAGGCGGCGCTTGGTGAGCCCCGGCACCACGTCAAAGAGGTTGATCCGGGAGACGCCGCGTAGCGCGATGATGGGCGCAATCTCCAGCACCGACTGGCGACCCGTTGCCGCATTGTGCCCGCCACGCAATGTGGCCAGGGCTTCGAGGCCGGCATCCCAGGCCACAGCGCCGCTGGCGTAGTGCACGGCGGCCTGCTCCAGCGGCATCCACGACTGCGGCGTGCCGTGCAGGTCCAGCTGCAGCACGCGCGGCGTGGGTGACTGGTGCTTTCGGGTGGAGGTTTCGGGTTCGGTGCGGGGCATGGTGCTTCCTTTCTTGCTTTCTTGGCAATGCAGGGCGCAGCCGCCCAGCCAAGCGCACGCCCCGGTTCAACAACAACCGTCAGTCAATGGCAAAAACGGGCGTTCATCGGCAATCGATGGACGCCCTGGTGAATGCAGTGGGGCAGGCTGCGGGCGCACGAGCGCGCACGCCGCTACCACTCGCCGACCTCGCGCACGCGCTGGTCGAGGTCCATGTGCTCCAGCCTGCGGGTGGCAGGAACAGCACGGACGGCCGCACGGGGCAAACGGGCACGCACGGATGCCAGGCGGGCCAGCCAGCCAGCGAGGCCGGAACGGCGCCGTGAGGCACCGGGGGAAAAGGAATGCTGGATGGCCATGGTGGTCTCCTGAAGGGTGATGGGATGGATGGAACGAAGTGGGTGGGTTGATGAAAAGGGGCAGACCGGGGAGGGATCGAACCTCCGAATGGCGGAATCAAAATCCGCTGCCTTACCACTTGGCGACCGGTCAACAAAAGGGGAAAAAGGAAAGGTGAGGGAGCCGCAGACAGGAGTCGAACCTGCAATCCCCGATCAAAAAATCAGGCGCCCCATCCGACAGGGCTGCTACGGCATGCCTGGCCATGGCCAGGAAAGAAAAAGATTGGCACGCGCGGAAGGAGTCGAACCCTCAACCGTCGGATTTGGAGGCCGGTGCTCTGCCAGTTGAGCTACACGCGTAGAAAACGAAGAACGAAATACCAGGCGCTCCTGCCGGAGCGCATCTCCATTTCGGTTGTGTCTTCACGCGACCACAGTTCCAATGAAACCGCGCATGCACGTCGCTGCACTGGGTGATCAATCCCAGCACATCCCGCCGGGCCGCGCATGCGGCCGGGTCCGGCGGTGAAAGCAAAGGCACACCCGAAATGGAGAGAGGCTTGGGGGTGCGTCGCACGCCGGCCTCTCTGCCTTCGATGGGCAGGCCAGCCATGGCTCCGGTGGAGCGTGGCCGCCTGCAGCAAACTTTTAAGGAACGGGGGTCCCCGGTGGGTCGATGCCCTGGGGGCAGCGCAAGCGCTGCGAAAAAGGTGAAAAGGAAAAAGAAGCGGCAATGAAAAAGGCCCGGAACCACTGGTTGCCGGGCCTCTGCTGGAGAGATCGGGAGGGAGAACGCTCTGGGGGCTACTGCCCTGCGTTGCAACCTCCGCCCGGTGGTGGAGCGGTATCCTCGAAACCATTGCCCAGCCACTGCGGCTGGTTGCCATTGCCCTGCAAATACGCACTGAATGCCATGCGCTGCTGCGACGCCAGTCGTTTGGCCAGGGAGGGCATGGACGCCCGATGGACATGGAACAGCGACGACCCGCGCACGGCCACGGCGCCCTGGCAGGGGCGGCGGAGGATGGCGGTGCGGGCGGCGTTCACGGTGGGCTTTCGGCGAAGAGTGGTTCGGTGGTGTGTTAGGGGTGAGGACACGGAGTCCTGATGGATGGGTAATGTAAATAGTCTTTACGACATGGTCAACACCCGGCACAATCTTCTTTCGCGTTTGTTGTTTTTTCCGTTGTGACCCAGCCTTCTCCCACCATCGTCCGCCGCACCAATGTGCTGGCGTTGCACCGTCTTTTTCTCGAACAGCAGATCGCCGCCGGCAAACCCGCCAAGGGCCTGGACCAGGCGTTTGCCGCCTCGCTCGAGATCTCGCCCAGCATGTGGAGCCAGATCAAGAGTTCCCGCCCCATCGGCAACACGCTGGCACGCCAGATCGAGCGCCACGCGCGGGTGGACACCGGCTGGCTCGACACGGAGCACGCGGCGGAGCATCCAGACCCTGCAGAAGAGCGCTTCCTGGCTCTGGCGCGGGAGGCATGGCGCGCCGCCAACGCCAAAGGCAAGCGCGAGCTGCGGCTATGGCTGGCCGAGCGGGTGGCGCCCCCGGCCGACCCGGCCGCGCCCCGGGATGCCGAGCCATCGGCCGCGGAAAACTAGCGCCTCGGCCCCACAGAAACCGGCCTGGAGAGCCCACCCCAGCCCATGGAGGGGCCGTTTCACCGACAATTGGGGGCTATCGACAGCTTTTTTGGCCCGCGCGCGCCCAATCCGGGCGCCCGGCGGGCACCGCTTTCACCAGATCCCCGAGAGTCCCCCTTCCATGAGCGCAGTGATCAACGAAACCACCCAGGCCGGCTGGACCGCCGAGCCCCCCGAACTGGCAGCCGCCGATGTGGCGGCGGCCTCGGGCCCTGCGCGCCTGAAGATCGAGCGCGAGGCCCATAAGCTCGAAAAGCGCCTGTGCCGCGAGGTGGGCAAGGCGATTGTCGACTTCAACATGATCGAAGAAGGCGACAAGGTCATGGTCTGCATGTCCGGCGGCAAGGACAGCTATGCCCTCCTGGACATCCTGATCAAGCTCAAGGCGCGCGCCCCCATCCATTTCGACCTGGTGGCCGTGAACCTGGACCAGAAGCAGCCCGGCTTTCCCGAGCATGTGCTGCCCGAATACCTGGCCAGCACCGGCGTGCCCTTCCACATCGAGAACGAGGACACCTACAGCATCGTCAAGCGCCTGATCCCCGAGGGCAAGACCACCTGCAGCCTGTGCAGCCGCCTGCGCCGGGGCATCCTGTACCGCGTGGCCGACGAGCTGGGCTGCACCAAGATCGCGCTGGGCCACCACCGCGACGACATTTTGCAGACCCTGCTGCTCAACATGTTCTTCGGCGGCAAGATGAAGAGCATGCCGCCCAAGCTGGTAAGCGACGACGGCCGCCACGTGGTGATCCGCCCCCTGGCCTACGTGGCCGAGAAGGACACCACGCGCTGGGCCGCGCAGCGCAATTTCCCCATCATCCCCTGCAACCTGTGCGGCAGCCAGGAGAGCCTGCAGCGCAAACAGGTGGGCGAGATGCTGCGCGAGTGGGAAAAGAAATTCCCCGGCCGCGTGGAGAACATGTTCAACGCGCTGCAGAACGTGGTGCCCTCGCACCTGCTCGATGGCAGCCAGTACGACTTCAAGAATGCACGCGCCACCGGCGTGGCCAATGAGGACGGCGACAAGGCCTTCGACAAGGAAGAGTTTTCGGCACCGAGCCCCTCGTTGCCCGGCGTGCAGGTGGTGCAGCTGTCGTGAACCTCGGCGCAGGATCGCACTCCAAGATGGTCACATCTAGGGAGATTGCCATGACCCGTCGCTGGATTCCTGCCCTGCTGCTCAGCGCCGCAGCGGCCACCCTGGCCGGCTGCAGCACCACCCGCGTGGTGGAAGGCCAGGTGCAGAGCTTTTCCACCCTGGCGGCCGTGCCCAGCCCGGCCACCTACCGCATCGACCGCCTGCCCTCGCAGCAGACCCCGGGCTTCGACGCCATTGCCGCACTGGCCGAACAGTCGCTGGCCCGCGCCGGGCTGCAGCGCGACGATGCAGCGCCCAAGCTGCTGGTGCAGGTGGGCGTGCAGGCGGGCACGGTGCCGCGCTATGACCCCTACTGGCCCTATGGCCCCCATGGCTTCTACGGCCCCTACCGCGGCTACGACGGCTGGGGCTATGGCGGCTGGTATGGCCGCGGCTGGGGTGTGGGTGGCCTGTGGCGCATGGGCGAGCCCACGCCGCTGCACCGCCGCGCCGTGAGCCTGGTGATGCGCGACGCCACCACGCAGGCCACGGTGTACGAGACCTCGGCCGTGCACGAGGACGTGTGGGTCGCCGATCCCGCCGTGTTCGGCATCCTGCTCGATGCGGCCCTGTCCGGCTTCCCTCAACCGCCCGCCGGCCCGCGCCAGGTGCGCATTCCCTTCGCGCCACCACCCTGATCCCACCTGAATGCAAGCCACCCGCATCATTGCCGTACGCCATGGCGAAACCGCCTGGAACGTCGACACCCGCATCCAGGGCCACCTGGACATTCCCCTGAACGAGACCGGCCAGTGGCAGGCACAGCAGTTGGCACAGGCCCTGGCGGGCGAGTCCATCGACGCCATCTACGCCAGCGACCTGCAACGCGCCTATGCCACTGCCCAGGCCGTGGCCGACGCCACGGGCGCGCCCATTACGCCCGAGACCGGCCTGCGCGAGCGCAGCTTCGGCCATTTCCAGGGCCGCACATTCGCCGAGATCGAGGCCGAGCTGCCCGAAGACGCGCGGCGCTGGCGCAAGCGTGACCCCGATTACGTACCCGAAGGCGGCGAATCGCTGGTGATGCTGCGCGAGCGCATCGAGCGCACGGTGTTCGCGCTGGCCGAAAAGCACCCCGGCGAGCAGGTGCTGATGGTGGCGCATGGCGGCGTGCTCGACGTGCTGTACCGCCTGGCCACGCGCCAGGAGATCCAGGCACCGCGCACCTGGCAGCTGTCCAACGCGGCCATCAACCGCCTGCTCTGGACGCCCGACGGCCTCACGCTGGTCGGCTGGGCCGATACCCAACACCTGGACGACGCGGCCCGCGATGAAAGCATTACCTGAAGCCTTGCGCGCCAGCATCGGCGCGCGGGTGGACTTGATCGACACCCCTGCCCTGGTGGTGGACCTGGACGCCATGGAGCGCAATATCCAGCGCATGGCCGAGTTCGCGCGCAAGCACCGGGTGCGCTGGCGCCCGCACGCCAAGATGCACAAGAGCGCCGAACTGGCCCTCTTGATGCAGCAGGCCGGCGCTCAGGGCGTATGCGTGCAGAAGGTGGCCGAGGCCGAGGCCCTGGCCGCCGGGGGCGTGAACGACATCTACATCAGCAACCAGGTGATCGCCGGTCCCAAGCTGCTGCGCACAGCGCGGCTGGCGGCCCAGTTGTCGGCCCGCGGCGGGCGCCTGGCGATTGCAGTGGACAGCCCCGAAGGCATCGAGCGCCTTGCCGAGGCCATGGCCCTGGCGGGCAGCGAGGCCGGCATCGACGTGTTCGTGGAGATCGACGTCGGCCAGGGCCGCTGCGGCGTGCCGCCGGGTGACGAGGCCGTGCCACTGGCCCAGGCCATCGTGCGCCACAGCGCCCGCCTGCGTTTCGCAGGCATCCAGGCCTACCATGGCCGCGCCCAGCACCTGCCGGGCACGGCCGAGCGGCGCGAGGCCATTGCCGGTGTGGTACGCGCGGCAGCCTACACCCGCCACCGCATAGAGGCTGCCGGCATACCCGTGCCGCTCATCACCGGCTCGGGCACGGGCACCCTGGTGCACGAGGCGGCCAGCGGGGTCTATGGCGAACTGCAGGCAGGCTCTTTCCTGTTCATGGATGCCGACTATGCGCGCAACGAACGCGAGCCGGCCCAGCCGAGCTTCGAGCACGCGCTGTTCATCAAGACGCAGGTGATCTCCGTGCGCGACGCCCATGCGGTGTGCGACGCGGGGCACAAGAGCCATGCCATCGACTCGGGCCTGCCCCTGGTGGCCATGCTGCCGCCCGAGCGCGCGCTGCGCTACGGCAACGGCGGCGACGAGCATGGGCTGCTCTACACCGAAAGCCCCAAGGCCCGCCTGCCGGCCCTGGGCCGCATGCTGTGGCTGATTCCGGGCCACTGCGATCCCACGGTGAACCTGCACGACCACCTGATCGGCGTGCGCGGAGGCCTCACGCTGGGCACGGTGGAGCGCATCATCAGGGTTGATGCCAGAGGCGCACTGACCTGATTGGGGCAAGAATCGGCGAAACATCCGCGATCGCCCTTCAATGAGCCCCAACCAGATCATCGTTCTTGCCACCCCGGTCTTCTTTGCGCTGATCGCCATAGAACTGGCGGTGGGCTACAAGCGCCAGCGCATCACCTACCGGCTGCCCGATGCCATCAGCAGCATCAGCCTGGGCATGCTGAGCCAGACCAGCGCAGTGTTCACACGGCTGCTGCGCATAGGCATCTACACGGCCGTGTTCGAGCATGTGGCCCTGTGGCGCAACGATGCCTTCTGGCTGAGTGTGCCGGGCTGGCTACTGGCCCTGGTGTTCTACGACTTCTGTTACTACTGGCTGCACCGCATGGGCCACGAGTCGGCCGTGCTCTGGGCCGCGCACGCGGTGCACCACCAGAGCCAGGATTACAACCTCTCGACCGCGCTGCGCCAGACCAGCTCGGGCGCCCTGCTGGGCTGGTTGTTCTACGTGCCCATGGCGCTGGCCGGCGTGCCGCCGCTGGTCTTCGCCATCGTGGCGCTGGTCGACCTGCTCTACCAGTTCTGGGTGCACACCGAGCAGGTGGGGCGCCTGGGGTGGTTCGACCGCTGGTTCTGCAGCCCCAGCAACCACCGCGTGCACCATGCCGTGAACGACATCTATCTGGACAAGAACTACGGCGGCATCCTGATCCTCTGGGACCGCCTGTTCGGCACCTTCAAGGACGAGGACGACCGGGAGAAATGCGTGTACGGCACGCGCGGCCTGCTCAACAGCTGGGACCCGCTGTGGGCCAATGCCCAGGTGTACGCCAGCCTGGCACACGACAGCTGGCATGCGCGCAACTGGCTCGACAAGCTCCGGGTCTGGATCAAACCGCCAGGCTGGCGCCCGGCCGACGTGGCCGAGCGCTTTCCCAAGCCGGCTTTCGACATCGGCAACATGCCGCTGTACCACCCGCCCATGTCGCGCGCACTGCAGTGGTTTGCCGGCGTGCAGTTCGCGCTGATGCTGGCGGGCGTGGCGGCCTTTCTCTGGCAGGCCGACTCCGCCCCTCTGGTCGACAACGTGGTCTGGTTCACCACCCTGCTGGCCGCACAATGGGCCCTGGGCGCGGCGGTGCAGGGGCGCATCGGCATGGGGATGGCGCTCATGATCGAATCGGCGGCCCTCGCCACAGCCACCAGCGTGCTCGGGCTGCAGGAATGGCACTGGCTGTTCAAGCCGCTGACCATGGTGGTTGCCATTGCCGTGGTCGTGGGCCACCTGCGCGAGACAGATGCGGGAAGACGCATCGGCGGCACCGAGGGCCGCTGGCTCATCGCCGCGCTGGCCGGCTCCCTGGCTGGCGATGTGTTCCTGATGTTCAGCGGCTTCTTCATCCCCGGGCTGGTGGGCTTTCTGCTCGCCCACCTCTGCTACATCGTGCTGTTCCGCCAGGGAGTGCCCTGGTTCGCGCGGCGCGGCGCACTGGTGGCCACGCTGGCCATCGGCGTGGGCATGTATGCCTTCCTTTGGCTCGGGGGGCTGCCGGCAGCCCTGCGCGGGCCTGTGGCGGCCTATGTGCTGGTGATCGCCCTCATGGCCGCCCAGGCCATTGGCCGGGCCACTGTGCTCGGTGGACGCGGCGCCTGGCTGGTGGCCATCGGCGCAGGCTTCTTCATGCTCAGCGATGCCACGCTGGCCACCAACCGCTTCGTGCAGCCCCTGCCGCTGGCCCAGCTTTGGGTGCTGGCCACCTACTACATCGCGCAGGTGCTGATCGTGGCGGGCATGCTGGACCAGGCCCCGCCCCAGCGCTTCGTGCCGGTCAGCGGGGAAGGTTCTGCTGCGAGCGCTGCAGTGCCGCCTGCGGGATATGCAACGCCCCGGCCATGACCAGGGCGCCCAGGGCCAGCAGGAACCAGGCACTCAACAGCCAGAGAAAGGTGTCGGCATTGCGCTGGCCCGGGTGCGACTGCAGGTTCAGCGCCGCCACCTCCTCGACCACTCCGGCCAGCCCGCGCCCAGCCACATAGTGGTAGGCCGCACCGCCGAGCGCCCACAGGCCGATGGCCAGCAGCGCCACGCCGATGCAGGCCAGGCCGGCACGTGGCCGCTTGCCTGCGCCGAAGAACCACAGCCCGAGCGCCACGCCCAGCGCCGCCGTGCCCAGCCACCAGGCCTGCAAGCCATCGCCCGCCACGGGCAGCACCCATGGCCAAACCCAGGGCAGCGGGGCCAGCAGCCATTCGGACCGCGGCGCCAGACCCGGCCAGATGCCCAGTGAACCCCACATGCCCGGCGTGCTCAGCAGCCACAGCAACAGGCTGATGCCGGCCAGCGCCCCCGCAGCCAGGTAGGCCCGCAGGCGCCAGCGCGCGCAGCGAAGGGGTCCCCAGGACGGCAGGTGGCGCCCGGCCAGGTAGGTAGCCCAGGCAGCAGCCAGGCACCAGACGCTGGCAGCACCCCACACGGCCACCCATCCGGGCAGGTCCTCGAAGCCCTCGAACAGGAACAGCGCAAGTTGGCCATAGACCACCCCGCCCAGGCCATGCAGCAGCATGGTGCCCACGACCAAGGCAAGGCCGCAGGAGTTGAGGAGGCGCTGCTCGGGCGCCAGGGCGTCCCACTCGGTCTTCCAGGCCGGCGACCAGTTCACGCCCGTGCCACGGCGCACGGTCCGGGCCTTGGCGCTTTCGCGCAGCTGCTTGCGGCGTTTGCTGGAGCGGGCCATGGGCGAGCAGCTCCTGTGGCTTTCAGCTCTCGAACAGGTCCTGCCCACCGGTCTTGGGCGGCGTCACCCCCAGGTGGCGGTAGGCGGCCAGCGTGGCCACGCGACCGCGTGTGGTGCGCTGCAAGAAGCCCTGCTGGATCAGGTAGGGCTCGATCACGTCCTCGATGGTGCCTGCCTCCTCGCCGATGCTCGCGGCGATGTTGTCCAGCCCCACGGGACCGCCGTCGAAGCGGTGCACCACGGCTTCGAGCAGCTTGCGGTCCATCACGTCAAAGCCCTGCGGGTCCACATCGAGCATGGCCAGGGCGCGGTTGGCGATCTCCTTGGTGATGCGGCCATCGCCCTTGACGTCGGCATAGTCGCGCACCCGGCGCAGAAGGCGGTTGGCGATGCGCGGCGTGCCGCGCGAACGGCGCGCGATCTCGAAGCCGCCCGCCTCGTCCATCGGGGCATTGAGCAGCCCGGCACTGCGCTGCACGATGCGGGCCAGCTCCTCGGCGGTGTAGAACTCCAGCCGCGCGACGATGCCGAAGCGGTCGCGCAGCGGGTTGGTGAGCATGCCAGCGCGCGTGGTGGCCCCCACCAGGGTGAAGGGCTGCAGGTCGAGCTTGATGCTGCGTGCCGCCGGGCCTTCGCCGATCATGATGTCGATCTGGTAGTCCTCGAGCGCGGGATAGAGGATTTCCTCGACCACGGGCGAGAGGCGGTGGATCTCGTCGATGAAGAGAACGTCGTTCCTCTCCAGGTTGGTCAGCAGCGCGGCCAGATCCTTGGGCTTTTCGAGCACGGGGCCGCTGGTCTGGCGCAGGTTCACCCCGAGTTCGGCCGCGATGATGTGGCTCAGCGTGGTCTTGCCCAGGCCGGGCGGGCCGAACAGCAACACGTGGTCCAGCGCCTCCTCGCGCTTGCGCGCCGCGCCGATGAAGATCTCCAGCTGCTCGCGCGCCTTGGCCTGGCCCACGTACTCCTGCAGCAGCTTGGGGCGCAGGGCGCGCTCGATGGCCTCTTCCTGCGGGGAAGCGGGCGCGGCGGACACCACGCGCTTGGGCGGCGGTACGGGGGCGAAGTCGTCGGTCTGGATGGTCACGGTGGTTCTATCGGAATCTGATTCACGCGGGAGCATGAAGATCGGAACTATATAACCCGGGAGGAACCCCAGGGTTAAAGTAAGTGCGTGCGGCGCCGATAGATGAAGAAGCCCATGAAAAAGACGATGCCTGCGCCCACCCGCCTGCCCCGGCCACTGCTGCTGCAACTGCTGGCCGCTCTGGCCGCCTGCGGCGCCACCGCTCTGACCGCGACCGCGCAGACCGCGGCGCCTGCGCCCTCGCGGGCCGCCAGCGGCACCATCCGCATCGAGAACCCGCAGGACAAGGCCACCCTGGCCACCCGGATCGACGAGGCCATCCAGCGCGCCAAGGCCAGGAATGCGGCCCCCACCCCGCCGGGCGCACGCCGGCGGGCCGAGCCCATCCCCAGCGTGGAGGTGCGCATATCCGCCGAGCGCCCGCGCCAGCCGGCCAAGGCCGCAGCCCCCCCACCGGTTCCACCCCGGCCAGCCGTGCAGGACCCCGGCGCCAGCCGCCGCTACATCCAGACACGGGCGGCCGAGCTGGCCGCCGCTGCACCGCCTGCGCCCCCGCCACCGCCCGCCGACCCGCGCACGGTGCGCTGGGACCATGGCAGCGGCGACAGGGGCCCCGGCGCCTGGGGCAGTCTGCACCCGGACTTTGCGGCCTGCAGCCGGGGCACGCGGCAATCGCCGGTCCACATCACGGCCCCGGACGTGGCGACCGGCCCGGCCGACCCCTTGCCCTTCGGCCACCAGTTCTTCGGTGGCACGGTGTGGAACACAGGGCATGGCCTGGAGCTGGAGGTGGAGGGCGCCAGCATCCTGCCGCTGCGCGGTGCCCCCTGGCGCCTGGTGCGCCTGCAGTTCCGCCACCCCGCGGAGGAGCGTGTGCACCTGCAGAACCACCCCATGGCCACCGAGCTGGTGTACCAGGGCCCGAGCGGCCAGATGGCCGTGGTGAGCGTGCCCATGCAGCTGGGCAGCCCCAATGCCTTCATCTCCCGCATCTGGATGCACATGCCGCTGGACGCGCAGGACCGCGTGCGCCTGCCGCAGCCGGAGCTCTCGCTGGGCGAGCTGCTGCCGCAGGACCGGCGCTACTACCAGTACGCGGGCTCCCTGAGCACCCCGCCCTGTACCGAGGGCGTACTGCGCATCGTGATGAAGACCCCGGTGAACGTGGGCCTGGAGCAGCTGCGCCTGCTGCAGCGTGTGTCGCAACCCAATGCGCGCCCGGTCCAGGCGATGAACGGCCGCCTGGTCCGTGAAGCCCAGTGAATCGTCTGTCTACTTGGCCAGCGACTTGAGCGCCAGCTTGATGCCATCGCTCACGCCCACTTCGGCCGGCAGTGCCTTGAGCGCGGCCGCCGCCTCCTTGTCGTTGTAGCCCAGGGCCAGCAAGGCCTGCAGGATGTCGGCCTGCGCGTCGCTGGCGGCATGGGTGCGTGCGCCGCCCACGTCGGCGCCCAGCTTGCCCTTGAGCTCCAGCAGCAGGCGCTCGGCGGTCTTCTTGCCGATGCCGGGCACCTTGACCAGGCGCCCCGCCTCCTGCAGCGTGATGGCCTGGGCCAGATCACCCACGCCCATGCCGCTCAGGATGGACAGCGCCGTGCGCGGGCCCACGCCCGAGATCTTGATCAGCTCGCGAAAGGCCTGGCGCTCCTCGGCCGTGCCAAAGCCATACAGCAGTTGCGCATCCTCGCGCACGATGAACTGCGTGAGCAGGCTCACGCGCTCCCCCACGGAGGGCAGGTTGTAGAAGGTGCTCATGGGCACATTCACCTCGTAGCCCACCCCGTGGCAGTCCAAAAGCACCTCGGGGGGATTCTTCTCCAGCAGGGTGCCGGTCAATTTGCCTATCATTGATGTCCTTTGCCGGCGCCGGCGTGACCGGCCATGCCGTCACTTCTTGCGTCTTTCCATTGCCTGACGGGAATTATCAGCGTGATCCTGCGCCATACCTTCACTCCCCACAACAACACCCGGCTCACACACCTGTGCGGGCCAGCCGATGCGCATCTGCGCACCATCGAGGTGGCGCTGCAGGTGAGCATTGCGCACCGGCACGAGCAATTCAAGGTCGACGGCCCCAAGGCCAAGGCCACCCAGGCCATGGAGCTGCTGCAGGCGCTGTACGAAATGGCCGAGCGGCCCATCCCCGAGGACCATATCCAGCTCATGCTGGCGGGCGACAGCGAACTGCTGGAGGCGCCGGACGGTGCCATCGTGCTCAATACGCGCCGGGCCGACCTGCGCGGGCGCACGCCCACGCAGAACCTGTACCTGCAGAACATCGCCACGCACGACATCACCTTCGGCATCGGCCCGGCAGGCACGGGCAAGACCTACCTGGCCGTGGCCTGCGCGGTGGACGCGCTGGAGCGCAGCACCGTGCAGCGCATTGTGCTGACCCGCCCGGCGGTGGAGGCGGGCGAGCGCCTGGGCTTTCTGCCCGGCGACCTGGCGCAGAAGGTCGACCCCTACCTGCGCCCGCTGTACGACGCGCTCTACGAGCTGATGGGCAGCGACAAAGTGCAAAAGGCCTTCGAGCGCAACGCCATCGAGATCGCGCCTCTGGCCTTCATGCGCGGGCGCACGCTCAACAACGCGTTCGTGATCCTGGACGAAGCCCAGAACACCACGCCCGAGCAGATGAAGATGTTCCTCACGCGCATCGGCTTCGGCGCGCGCGCCGTGGTCACGGGGGACGTGAGCCAGATCGACCTGCCCAAGGGCGCGATGAGCGGCCTGGTCGATGCCGAACGCGTGCTCAAGCGCGTCAAGGGCATCGCCGTGACCCACTTCACCAGCGCCGACGTGGTGCGCCACCCGCTGGTGGCGCGCATCGTCGATGCCTACGACGCCTCGACCACGCGCCGCACCGCGGCCTCCACGCGCACGCGCGGCGAGTGAGCAAAGGAAGCCCGCCATGCCATTGAACCAATTGTCCCTGTCGTTGCAGTTCGGCCGTTTCGACGGCGCCGCTGCCCACCGCGCCGTGCTGCCGCGCCACAAGGTCACGCGCTGGATACGCCACGCCCTGGCCACCGACGCCGAGATCACCGTGCGCATCGTGGACGCCGCGGAAGGCCGCCAGCTCAACAAAGACTACCGCCACAAGGACTATGCGACCAATGTGCTGACCTTCGACTACATGCAGGAGCCCGTGGTCACGGCCGACCTGGTGCTGTGCGCGCCGGTGATCGAGCGCGAGGCGAAGGAGCAGAACAAGAGCCTGGAAGAGCACTACGCCCACATGCTGGTGCACGGCGCACTGCACGCCCAGGGCTGGGACCATGAGACCAGCGCGACCGATGCCGACGAGATGGAGGCCTACGAAACGGCCATCCTGCAGGAGCTGGGCTTTGCCGACCCGTACGATGCCAAGCCGGTGGCGCCCCAGGCGGCGAAAGCACGCAAGCGCTAGGAAGCGGCCGGAACCACCTCATCGACCGGTAGCCACCACGACAGCGCACGAGGCTTGTCGCCCCACTCGACCGTGAAGTAATTGCCTCCGCCATTGGCGGGCTGGTCCCAACGCCGTGAGATCGGGTGGCCAGCCAGATGGCAGTACAGCAAGGCCCCCACGGCACCGTGCGAGACGATGGCCACATCACCGGCCGTTGCATCCGCTGCGGCAATCGACGCCACGGCATCGGCGATGCGTGCCTGGGCATCAACCGCAGTCTCCCAGCCGCGCACCGACTCTCCTGGTTGCGCGAAGAACGCATCGGCCACTGTCTCGAACTCCGCCAGCGGAAGGTAGCCCGTGGACGATCGGTCGTTCTCGCCGAGCGCGGGCACCTGCGTGAACCCCAGCCCGCAGTGCGCCGCGAGGATGGCGGCCCCATCGATGGCTTTTTGCTCGGTGCTGCTGTAGATGGAGGACAGGTTGGCCACCCAGGGCTGTGCGAGCGCTGCCGCCATGCGTGCCCTGCCGCGCGGCGACAGGGGCCAGCGCGTGATGGGGACCTGGGGGCTGATGGCCACATCGGGGTGGCTGATGAAGTACAGGATTCGCATGGTGTGCATGGCCAGAGAACCACGTTGTAACGCAAAACACCTTTGACTTGGCAGGCGTTCCACCGCAGGTCGTGCGGCCCGTTCCCACCCTAAGATGCGCGCCACGCCTGCCTCGCGGGCGCCCTCTTCCATTCCCCCCGCTTTCGCTGGTACCCATGGCCGATATTCTCCTGCTGCTTGCCGCCGCCTTCGTGGCGGGTGCCCTCAATGCCGTTGCGGGAGGGGGCAGCTTCCTGACCCTGCCGGCCCTGGTGTTCACGGGCGTGCCGCCGGTGGTGGCCAATGCCACGGGCACGGTGGCGCTGCTGCCGGGCTATCTGGCCGGGGCCTGGGGCTTTCGCGAAGACACGGCCCCGCCGCCGGGCCTGTCGATGCGGCTGCTGGTGGCGCTGTCCCTGGCCGGCGGCGCCGCCGGCGCGGCCCTGCTGCTGGTAACGCCCGAGGCCACTTTCCGCCGCGTGGTGCCCTGGCTGCTGCTGGCCGCCACCGCGCTGTTCGCCTTCGGCCCCTGGCTGCGGCAGCGCCTGGCAGGCGGCGCCCCCTCCCCCTTCAAGGCGGTCGCGGGCCTGCTGGCCGTGGCCGCCTACGGCGGCTACTTCAACGGCGGGCTGGGCATTTTGCTGCTGGCCTTGTTCGGCTTGCTGGGGCAGACGAGCCTGCATGCCATGAACGGGCTCAAGAATGGGGTCTCGGCCCTGCTCACCGCCATTGCCGTGGCCATCTACGCGGCCGGCGGCGTAGTGCAGTGGCCCCAGGCCCTGGTGATGATGCTGGCCGCCACGGCCGGGGGCTATGGCGGGGCGCGCGTGGCACGGCACATTCCCGCACAGTGGCTGCGCGGCGGCATCGTGGCGACGGGGCTGGTGATGGCAGGTGTGTTCTTCTGGCGGCAATGAACACGGGGCACCGGCAGGGCACCAGTGCCTTAAGCTCAAAGGGCTTTTCCCCACGTACCCATGCTGCTGCGCATCCTCTCCATCCTGTTCCCGCTGTTCGCCATTGCCACCCTGGGCTATGCCGTCGGGCGGCGCCTGAAACCCGATCTGACGACCGCCAACAACCTCAACCTGTCGGTGTTCGCGCCGGCCCTGGTGTTCGGCGCCATCGCCAGCAAGGATTTCCGTGTCCAGGACCACCTGGGACTTCTGGCGGCCACGCTGCTGCTGATGGTCGGCACCGGCGTGGTGGGATGGCTCGTGGCGCGTGCACTGCGTTGGGACCCGAAGACGCTGGTACCACCGATGATGTTCAACAACTGCGGCAACCTGGGCCTGCCGCTGGCGGTGCTGGCCTTTGGCCAGGACGCGCTGGCACCTGCGGTAGCGATGTTCATCGTCTCCAACGCACTGCAGTTCTCCTTCGGCATCTGGCTGCTGGACCACCAGGCACGGCTGCGCACGGTGTGGGCGTCTCCCCCCAACCTCGCGGCCATCGCGGGGCTGGTGGTGGGCCTGGCGGGCTGGGAACTGTGGCCGCCGCTGCTCACGGCCATCCGCATGGTGGGCGACATCTCCATCCCGCTGATGCTGTTTGCGCTGGGAGTACGCATGGCGGATTCGCGCATCCACTCCATCGGCTTCGGCATCTTCGGCGCGGTGCTGCGGCCCGTGGCTGGCATGGCCATCGCCTGGGCCGTGGGCTGGGGCATGGGCCTGCCAACGCGCGAGCAGGGCCTGCTGCTGGTGTTCGGCGCCCTGCCCCCGGCGGTGATCAACTTCATCCTCGCCGAACGCTACCGCCAGGAGCCTGACAAGGTGGCGTCGATGGTGCTGATCGGCAACCTCGGCGCCCTGGTGTTCCTGCCCATTGCACTGGCATTCACGCTGCAGTAACGGCAGGGTTTCAGGCACGGAACGCAGACCTGCACACGACGGGCGCTCCTTGCCCCTCAACTCTCCGGGGGCACTGTCATGAAGGCGCAACGCGCGGCGCCGACATTTGAATCAAATTGTTACATTGGTTCAGCCGCCAGTCCATCCCCATGACCGTCCGCCTGCGCATCATCCTGCTCATTGCCCTCACCTTCCTGGCGCTGTGCGCTATCGGCGGCTTTGCGCTGTACCAGTCGTCCCGCGGCGCACAGCAGGTCAAGGCGGTGACCGAAGGGGTGGTACCCAGCACCATCCAGTCGGTGGAACTGATGGGCCAGCTCAAGGACGTGCACATTGCCACCCTGGGCATGGTGTCGGCGCCCGACGAAGCCAGTGCCAAGACCATGCACGAGGCCCTGGCCTCGCGCAAGGCCGACCTGCAGAAGGCCCTGGCGGACCAGATGCGCCAGGCCGACAGCGACGCCCAGCGCGGCCTGATCAAGGAAGCCGAGATGAGCCTGGAAAACTATTTCCAGGCCATCGACGACACGGCCAAGTTCAAGCTCGCTGGCCAGCAGGAAGCCGCCGAGGCCACCATGGCCGCCACCGTGGACCAGTACCTGCGCGAGCAGGGCCAGATGATCGAGGCCGTGCAGGTGGAAAAGCGCCGCGGCAAGGACGAGGCCATTGCAGCCCTGAACGCCAACCTGACGCAGACCACGACGACGCTGACCGCGATCACCATCGTGGCGGTTCTGGTGATGGTGGGCATCGGCTTCATCCTGTACCGCCAGATCGTCAAGCCCATCGGAGAGATGGAGCACAAGATGACCGAGATCGCCACCAGCCAGGATTTCTCGCACCGGGTGCCCGTGGCGCGCATGGATGAAATCGGCCGCTCGCTCACGGCCTTCAACCTCATGGTGGAGAAGATCCAGGAGAGCACCGAGCTGGTGCGCCGCAAGACGGCCGACATCCAGGTCATGCTGCACACCATTCCCCAGGGCATCATGACGCTGCAGGCCGGCGGCACGATCCACCCCGAGTACTCGGACCATCTGGCCAGCATTGTCGGGACCCGCAACATCGCCGGTCGCAGCGTGGGCGACGTGCTGCTCAACCACACCGATCTGGGGGCCGACGCCATGTCCCAGGCCACCACCGCCATCGACGCCTGCATCGGCGAAGACGAAATGAACTTCGAGTTCAACGCCCACCTGCTGCCCGGCGAGGTGAGCGCACGCTTTGCCGACGGCAAGGCCAAGGTACTGGACCTCACCTGGTCGCCCATCGCCTCGGCCGATGGCACCATCGAGCGCCTGATGCTGTGCGTGCGTGACGTGACCGAGCTGCGCGAGCTGGCCCGCGCCGCCCAGGCGCAGAAGCAGGAGCTGGCGATGATCGGCGAGGTGCTGGCCGTGCAGCAGGAAAAATTCCACGACTTCGTGGACGGCTCGGCCTCCTTCGTGCTGCACAACCAGCGCCTGCTGGACGGCGCAGCCACCGACGCTGCGGCCCGTGCAGCGGCCGTGGCCGAGTTGTTCCGCAACATGCACACCATCAAGGGCAACGCCCGCACCTATGGCCTGCTGCAGCTGGCCGACGCGGCGCATGCGGCCGAGCAGCGCTACGACGCCCTGCGCCAGGACCTCTCCGGCTGGGACCACGCGGCCCTGCAGACCGAGCTTGAGGCCGTGCGCCAGTCGCTGGACGCCTACGTGCAGATCAACGATACCAAGCTGGGCCGCAAGGGCCCAGGACGCCGCGGCAGCGTGGAGAAGTACCTGATGGTGCCGCGCGAGCGCATCGACGAGCTGCTGCACGCGGCGGACCATGCCATCCACAGCGGCAATGCCCATGCCACGCGGGCCATGCTGGAGCAGGTGCAGCATGCCCTGCAGCTGCTGGGCACCAGCACCCTGCACGACATGCTCGACACGGTGGTGGCTTCGCTGCCCGATCTGGCGCGGGAACTGGGCAAGGAGGCGCCCCAGGTTGCCATTGAAGACGGCGGCATGGCGCTGCGCACCCAGATGGCCGACGTGCTGCGCAATACCTTCATGCACCTGCTGCGCAATTCGCTCGACCACGGCATCGAGGCCCCCCAGGAGCGCACCGCGCAGGGCAAAGCCGCGCAGGGCCGCATCGAGATCGCCATGCAGCGTGCCGGCGAGAAGATCACGCTGCGGCTGTCCGACGACGGACGCGGCCTGAACCTGGTGCGCATTCGCGACAAGGCGGTGGAATCGGGCCTGGTCGCGGCGGACAGCCGCCTGACTCCGACCGAGACCGCGCAGCTCATCTTCGCACCAGGGTTCTCCACGGCCAGCGAGGTCACGGCCATCTCGGGACGTGGCGTCGGCATGGACGCGGTGAAGGCCTTCATCGAATCCGCGGGCGGCAGCATCGCGCTGGAGCTTCAGGATTCTGCGGCCAAGCCCGCAGGCCACGCACCATTTCAGACGGTGATCCACCTGCCCGCGCAGTACGCAGTGGCGCGCCATGCCCAGCCGGCGCGCCAGGAGGAAGCAGTGCAATGATGGAAGTATTGATGTTCCTGTGCGGCGCCGCCCTGGGCGCCGGGGCCGCCTGGTGGCTGTTGCAGCGCAGGCAGCGCCGGGCCGCCATGCAGACCGGGGAAGCGGGCAAGAACGTGCACTGGGAGATGGAGGACGAGAACGCGCGGCTCCACGCGATGGTGGAGCAGCTCAGCGCTTCGCTGCGCCAGACCGAAGCCAGCATGCAGGAGGCCATCGGCCAGTGGGAAGAGGAGCAGCGCGCGATCGAGCACAGCGCCGGCCAGCAGGCGCAGGCCGTGGTGCAGGGCGCCATGGGCCACAGCCAGACGCTGGCCAAGGCCCTGGCCGAACTGCAGGGCATCAGCAAGACCTTCGAGCGCTGGCATGCCGACATGAGCAAGCTGGTGGCGCACAACAAGGACATGCACGAGAAGAACGACGAGTTCGCCCGCATCGTGCGCCAGATGGTGATCGTGGCGCTGAACGCCTCCATCGAGGCGGCGCGCGCGGGCGGTGCCGGCCGCGGCTTTGCCGTGGTGGCCAACGAGATGCGCACCTTGTCGGTCAACGCCGAGGCCCTGTCCAAGCACTACCGCGACAACCTGTACAAGAACGACCTGATAGCCACCACCACCTTCCAGGACATGCAGGCCGGCGGCAAGATGATCATCAACGCGTCGATGGGCCTGGAGCTGACCAACCGCAAGATCCAGGCGGCACTGTGCGCCTGAACCCGACCCCATGACCGTGAGCCAACGCGCCAGGGACAGCCTGGACCGCATGATGATGGAAGGCCTGCGCCAGAGCATGGGGCAGCACCAGCCAGAGATCCGCACCGTGCCGGCGGTTGCGCAGGGTTCGCTGACGCACATGGCGGTGCTGTCGATCGCCTCCTACTCGTTTCGCATCATCACGGCGCTGCACTTCGCCCCCGATGCGCGCACGCGGGAATGGATTGCATGCGTGATCGGTCAGAACGTGAGCGACCTGGGCCAGCAGCAGTTCATTGACGCCATCTGCGAGATCGGCAACATGTGCTGCGGCGCCATGAACCGCGAGCTCGGTGCCTTCTACGACTGCCTGGGCCTGTCCACCCCCCAGATCCTGGACATCCGCAGCCTGCCCCACATGGCCCAGATCGGCACCGACCACCTGCAGCACTTCGAGATCGACATGCCCGATGGCAGTCCCCTGTACGCCACCCTGTGCGCCCGCGCCTATACCCCCATGGACTTCCACTGGAAAGCGCCCGAGGTGCAGGAGGTCGCGGGCGAACTGGAATTCTTCTGACCTCTTTTTTTGCAAGGAAAACCCATGGCCAACATCCTCGTCGTCGACGACTCCAGCACCGTGCGCAACGAAGTCGGCGGCTTCCTGGGCAAGAACGGCTTTGACATCGCTTTCGCGGTGGACGGCCGCGACGGCCTGACCAAGCTGCAGCAGGATTCGCGCATCAAACTCGTGGTCTGCGACGTGAACATGCCCAACATGGACGGCCTGACCATGGCCGAGAAGGTGCGCAGCGAGCTCAAGAACAGCGGTGTCAACATCGTGATGCTGACCACGGAGAACTCGCCCGCGATGAAGGAACGCGGCAAGGCCGCCGGCATCCGCGGCTGGATCGTCAAGCCGTTCAACGGCCCGGCCGTGCTGGGCTCGTTCCAGAAACTGGTGGGAGCCTGATCCCGCCTACTGCGCTGGCGCCGCTGGCGCAATGCGCAGCGGTATGGTGATCGGCCCGTCGTTGACAAGGTGCACCTGCATCTCCGTCGCGAAACGGCCCGTGGCCACCACGGGATGCAGGGCACGTGCCTGCTGCACCACGTGGTCGAACAGGCGCCGGCCCTCGTCCGGGGCAGCCGCCTGGGTGAAGCTCGGGCGGTTGCCACCCGTGGTATCGGCGGCCAGCGTGAACTGGCTCACCAGCAGCAGGCCGCCGGCCACGTCCTGCAGGCTGCGGTTCATCTTGCCGGCGTCGTCGCCGAAGATGCGCAGCTTGAGCAGCTTGGCCAGCAACTTGTCGGCCACTGCCTCGGTATCGCCGCGCTCGGCACATACCAGCACCAGAAGGCCTTGGCCGATGGCGCCCACAGTCTGGCCTTCCACGTCCACGCGCGCCTCGCGCACGCGCTGAATCACACTGATCACTTCGTCACATCCTCGGGTTCGGGTTCATGGAAAAGGGCCTCCACGTCGTTGGGCAGCAGCTCGATGGTGGCGCGCAGGCCGGGCACGGCCGCCACCAGCGCCCGCTCCACCTGGCCGCGCAGCCGGGCGGCCTGGGCCAGGGTCCAGTTGCCAGGCACGTGCAGGTGCAGGCCGGCGAACTGGCGCTGGCCGGCGCGCCGCGTGGAAACATGGTCGAAGCGCACCGCCCCCGGCGCCTGGGCCTGGGCGAAGCGCTGCAGCGTGGCTTCGATGGCGGCCTGCACCTCGGGCTCGGCCGCCTCGTCCATCAGGCCCTGCGATGAGCGCCAGACCAGCGACACACCCTCCTTGAGGATATTGAGCGCCACGGCGATGGCCGCCATGGCATCGAGCCAGAGCCAGCCCGTGAGCGTGGCCCCCACAATACCCACGAGCACGCCGGCCGAGGTCCAGACGTCGGTGAAGAGATGGCGCGCATCGGCCTCCAGCGCAATCGACTGGTGCACGCGCGATGAACGCAGCATGAGCCAGGCCAGCACCCCGTTGAGCACCGAGCTGGCCACCGACAGCACCAGGCCCCAGCCCAGCTGCTCGATGGGCTGGGGGGCGAACAGCCGGTGCCCCGCCGCCCAGAGAATGCCCAGCGAGACCCCGACGATGAGGATGCCCTCGAAGCCCGAGGAGAAATATTCGGCCTTGTGGTGCCCGTAGGGATGGTTCTCGTCCGCAGGCAGTTGGGCGATGGTGACCATGGCCAGGGCGAACACGGCACTGGCCAGGTTGACGAAAGACTCCATGGCGTCCGACAGCAGGCCAACCGAGCCGGTCACGTACCAGGCGGCCGTCTTGAGCGCGATGGTGACCAGCGCCACGGCCACCGACGCCCACAGCAGATTGCGGGGCGTGAACCAGGGGTGGAGCGAAGGGGCTGGGGTGGGCATGGCTGACAGGATTACACCAGACCGCCAGCGTGCCAGAATCCGCCCCATGACCAAGGCATGGCGTCATCGCCTCGCAGGATTGCTGTTGTGGGCCCTCGTGGCGGCCGCCGGTGCCGGCTGGCTGGCGCATGCGCGCGTAGAACAGCTGCGCGCGGCCTTCGATACGGACGCACGCATCGTGCACCGGCTGCTCAGCCAGCGCGTGGTGCAGCACGATGCCGTGATGGCCACGCTGGCGCTGCTGCAGCCACCAGTGCCCGGTGCCGTTGCCGACACGGTGGCGGCCTCGACCCTGCCGCGCCTGCCCTCGGTCTACCCCCAGATCCTGGCTGTGCTGCAGCGCCCGGCCGGCGCTGCCTGGCCCGCAGCACAAAAGGCCGCGCTCGATGCCGCCGAGGCGTCTTCGCGCCGATCCGGCCGCGCCGAGATGGCCCTGGCCGACCTGGCGGCCGGCCGCTACCACCTGGTACTGGCGGGCACGCCGGCCAGCTATGCGCTGCAGATCGACCTGGCGGCCACCGTGCCCTTGGAGGAATGGCCCATGAACCCGGTGACCAGCCCGGTGCGCGTGGCGCTGGAACGGGCCGGCCAGTCCTTCGTGGTGCAGCCGGGGCGCCGCCTGGACCGCATGGGCTGGCACTTCAGCGTGCACAAGCTGCTGGCGTCGCCCAGCCAGCCCCTGGACGTGGTGGCCGAGCGCACCGTGACGCCGGCCGAACTGCCGTGGTGGGCCATGCTCGGTTGGTGCGCGCTCACGGCAACCCTCTGGGCCGGCGCGCTGGCCTGGTGGCGCCAGCGCGTGGCACGCCAGCGCGCCGAGGAACTGCTGCGCCTGGGCCAGGTGGCCCGGCTCAATACCCTGGGCGAGCTGGCCGCCGGCATGGCGCATGAGCTCAACCAACCCCTTACGGCCCTGCTGGCCAGCACCCAGGCCGCCAAGCGCCTGCTGGGCGAGTCGCCACCGGACCTGGACACCGCTTTCGAAGCCATGGCCCGCGCCGTGGAGCAGGCGCGCCGCGCCTCGGCCGTGGTGGGCCGGCTGCGCCGCCTGGTGGAGCGGCCCGACCTGGCCGGCCAGGTCCAGCCCCTGGCACTGCCCGTGGCGGTGGGCGACGTGCTGCGCCTGGTGGAGCCCGAGCTGCAGCAGCGCGGCGTGGTGCTGGACGTGCAGGCCGAACACGAACTTCCCGCCGTGCTGGCCGAACCGGTGGCCCTGCAGCAGATCGTGCACAACCTGGTGATGAACGCGCTGCAGGCCATGGAGCAGGTTGCGCAGGCAGAGCGCCGGCTGGAGCTGCACATGGGCAACCAGGACAGCGGCCAGGTGGCCCTGACCGTGCGCGACCATGGCCCGGGCATACCGGCCGAGGCGCGCGACCGCCTGTTCGAGCCTTTCTACACCACGCGCGAAGGCGGCCTGGGCCTGGGCCTCACACTCTGCGAAAGCCTGGCCCAGGCCATGGGTGCGCAGCTGTGGCTGGCACCCGCGGCTGGCCGCGGCGCTGCCTTCGTGCTGGTGCTGCCGGTGGCGACCCATGCGCCCGCGCCAGTGCATCCGGCCGCCCCGCTGCCCACCCCTGTGCTTCCATGACTGACCACGCCACGCCCCTGTCCCCTCTGATCCATCTGGTGGACGACGATGCCGCCGTGCGCGAGGGCCTGTCCCTGCTGATCGGCACCGTGGGCCTGCGCGTGCAGGCCTGGGCCGATCCGCTGGCCTTTGCCGCCGGCTTCGACCGCGCCAGCATCGGTGCCATCGTGCTCGATGTGCGCATGCCGGGCACCAGTGGACTGGCCCTGCTGGAGCAGTTGCTGGCGCAGGGCGTGGACCAGCCGGTGGTGATGCTGACCGGCCATGGCACGGTGGACATGTGCCGGCGCGCCTTCAAGGCCGGGGCTGCCGAGTTCCTTGAAAAGCCGGTGGACGACGAAGTGCTGCTCGAAGCGCTGCAGAACGCCGTACGCCAGCATGTGCGCTCGCGCGAGCGCCACCAGGCCGACCAGCAGGCGCGCGAGCGCCACGCCCAGCTCTCCGCACGCGAACGCGAGGTGCTGGGCCTGATCGTCGAGGGCCTGACCAACAAGGAGATCGGCCGCGCGCTCGAACTCTCGCCGCGCACGGTGGAAACCCACCGCGCCAACCTGTTCGCCAAGCTCGGCACCGAGTCGCTGGCGCAGCTGATACGGCGCTACGCCGCGCTGGTGGACAACTACGCTCCGTAGTTCTACGGAGGCGCGCGCGTAGCCGCACGAATGGTGCCGGCGGCCGGCATTTTTTACAGTTCTCCCACGGCCCGACACCCTGCCAGGCCGGCCTTACAAACCACCGGAGAACACCATGCAACGCCACATCAATACCGCCGCCATCGCCCTCGCTTTCGTCGCCACCGCTGCCAGCGCCGAAGGCGTGCGCACCGAAAAGAACATCTCGCTGGACCTGGCCACGCAGATCGCCGCCCAGACCGTGGCCACCTGCACCGCCAATGGCTACGCCGTGACCGCCACCGTGGTGGACCGCGCCGGCACCGTGCGCGCCGTTTACCGCGCCGACAACGCCGGCCCGCACACGCTGGAAGCCAGCCGCCTGAAGGCCTACACCTCGGCCTCGGCCAAGAACACGACACTGGCCATGATGGAAGGTGCCCAAAAGAACCCTGCAGCCGCCAACCTGGTCAACATCCCCGGCTACCTGCTGCTGGGCGGTGGCGTGCCCGTAAAGGTGGGCAACGAAGTCATCGGCGCCGTGGGCGTGGGTGGCGCACCTGGCGGTCACCTGGACGAGCAATGCGCCCAGGCCGGCATCGCCAAGGTGGCGGACCTGCTGAAGTAACCCGGCTCCGGAAAGGACGCACCATGGCCCGCCGCACCGCCCCTTCTCTCGCAAGCACGGCGCGTGCGCTGTGCGCCATCGCCCTGGCCTTCGCCGCGCTGCAACCGGCGCACGCCCAGGTGCCGCCCAGCCCGGGCGAGATCGCCGCCTACCAGGGCCTGCACGCCGCTGCGGCCCAGGGCGACAGTGCCACGCTGCGGCGACTGCTGGCAGGTGCGGGTGCCGCCCAGGTCAATGCCCGCGATGCCCATGGCCGCACGCCCCTGCACGTGGCGACCTTTGCGCGCCAGCGCGAGGCCGTCCGCCTGCTGGCCAAGGCCGGCGCCGGGCTGGACCTGCTGGAAAACGACCGCTACGACGCGGTGACCATTGCCGCCGTGGCCGACGACGAAGACACCCTGGCCCTGCTGCTGTCGCTCGGCGCCAGCGCCAAGCAGGTGACCAGCCGCTACGACGGCACCGCCCTGATCGCCGCAGCCCACCTGGGCCACGACGGCGTGGTGCGGCAGCTGATCGCGGCTGGCGCACCGCTGGACCATGTGAACAACCTGCACTGGACGGCGCTGATCGAGTCCATCGTGCTCGGCGATGGCGGTCCACGCCACCAGGCCACGCTCAAGGCCCTGGTCAAGGCCGGCGCCAGCAAGGCGCTGACCGACCGGCAGGGCAACACGCCGCTGCAACTGGCACGCCAGCGGGGCTACGATGCCATGGTGCAGATGCTCAGCCGCTGACTCAGTCCGTGACCAGCCGGGCCTTGACGGTCTTGCCCTTGACCCGGCCATTGTTGAGGCGGTCAGCTGCTTGCCGGGCGATGGACCGGTCCACCGCCACGTAGGTGGAAAACTCGTTGACGTTGATCTTGCCGATCTGCTCGCGGGTGTAGCCCATCTCGCCAGTGAGCGCACCCAGCACGTCGCCGGCGCGGATCTTCTCCTTGCGCCCGCCGATGATCTGGATCGTGGCCATGGGCGGCACCAGCACCCCGCTGCCCGTGGGCGTGAGTTCGGCCAGCGGGTACCAGCGCGATTCGCGGCCCTGCAGTTGCTCGATCTTGCCCACACTGCCCATCTCGTCCATGCTGGCCAGGTTGAGCGCCAGGCCCTCGGCATCGCCGCGGCCGGTGCGGCCGATGCGGTGGATGTGGACCTCGGGGTCGGGCGTCACGTCCACGTTGACCACCGCCGCCAGGTTGGCGATATCCAGGCCACGCGCGGCCACGTCGGTGGCGACGAGCACCGAGCAGCTGCGGTTGGCGAACTGCACCAGCACCTGGTCGCGCTCGCGCTGCTCGAGTTCGCCATAGAGCGCCAGGGCGCTGAAGCCCTGGGCCTGCAGCACGGCCACGAGGTCGCGGCACTGCTGCTTGGTGTTGCAAAAGGCCAGCGACGACTCGGGCCGGAAGTGGTTGAGGATCTGCGATACGGCGTGCAGGCGCTCGGAATTCTTCACCTCGTACCAGCGCTGCTCGATCTTGCCCTCGGCGTGCTGGGCCTGCACCGTGATCTGCACCGGCGCCTTCATGAACTGCTGGCTCAGCTTGGCGATGCCCTCGGGGTAGGTGGCCGAGAACAGCAGGGTCTGGCGCTCCTTGGGGCACTGGCGCGCCACGGTGGCGATGTCGTCGAAGAAGCCCATGTCCAGCATGCGGTCGGCCTCGTCGAGCACCAGGGTGTTGAGTGCCTCCACCGACAGGTTCTGGCGCGCGAGGTGGTCCATCACGCGGCCGGGGGTGCCGACGACGATGTGGGCACCGTGCTCCAGGCTCACGGTCTGCCCGCGCAGCGGCACGCCGCCGCACAGGGTCACGACCTTGATGTTCTCTTCGGCCCGCGCCAGGCGGCGGATCTCGGTCGTCACCTGGTCGGCCAGCTCGCGCGTGGGGCACAGTACCAGCGCCTGCACGGCGAAGCGGCGCGGATTGAGGTTGGCCAGCAGGGCCAGCGCAAAGGCCGCCGTCTTGCCGCTGCCGGTGCTGGCCTGGGCGATCAGGTCCTTGCCCAGCAGGGCGGGTGGCAGGCTGGCCGCCTGGATGGGGGTCATCTGCGTGTAGCCCAGCTGCTGCAGATTGGCCAGCGTGGCGGGGCTGAGGGCCAGCGCGCTGAAATCAGCGGCGGCTTGGTTTTCTTTGGAGGTCATGGCCCCGATTATCCGGGGCAGGCTACAAAAGGGCCATTTGCCGTCGGCATAGGTGCAACTACCTTACGCCACTGTCAGGTGGATCGGCTATAACGAATGCAGTGCACGAACCGGATGGGACATGCCAGAAACGATCAACGCAGCCAGCACCGCTGAGCAGGGCCGCTCCAGCGACCTGCTGCTGCGCCTGATCGCAGACTCCGTGCCCGCGCTGATGGCCTATTTCGACCTGCCCGGCCTGCGCTGCCTGTTCGCCAACCAGGGCTATGCGGCCTACAACGGCCATTCCACCGAGTCCATCCTGGGCCTCACGGTGCAGGAGGCCATTGGCGACAAGGCCTGGCAGGCCATACAGCCCCATGTGGAGCGCTCCAGCCGGGGCGAGCATGTCAAGTACGCGCGCGAGCAGATCTTGCCGAACGGCGAAGCGCGCATGATCGAAGTCAATCTCATTCCGCACTTCGATGGCGCGCAGAAGGACCGCCAGCTGGGCTCCTTCGTGCTGATCACCGACATCACCGAACGCTGGCGTGCCGAGCGCTCGGTGCGCGAGAGCGAAGAGCGCATGCGCAAGTTCACCGAGGCGACGGACGAGGCCATCGTGTTCCACCGCGACGGCCTGATCTCCGACGGCAACGAAGCGCTGTACCGGCTCACCGGCTATGCGCTGCACGAGGTGGTGGGCCTGTCCATCTTCAACTTCATCAGCCCAGAATGGCGCGCAGTGGCGCTCGACTACACGCGCAGCGGCCGCGAGGACCCCTACGAGGTCACCATACGCCACAAGGATGGCCACGCCATTCCGGTGGAGGTGGTGGGCAAGACCATGCCCTTCCACCATGCGGACTACCGCATCGTGGTGGTGCGCGACATCACGGCACGCAAGCAGGCGCAGGAGCGCGAGGCCTTCAATGCCCTGCACGACTCGCTCACGCAGCTTCCCAACCGCCGCCACCTGATGGACCAGTTGGCCCAGGCGCTGACGCGCCACCGCCAGGGACAGGTGGCGGTGCTGTTCGTGAACCTGGACCATTTCAAGACCGTGAACGACTCGCTCGGCCACCACGCCGGCGACCAGCTGCTGCGCGAAGTGGCCGACCGGCTGCGCCACTGCGTGGGAGAAGCCGACATCGTGGCCCGCCTGGGCAGCGATGAGTTCGTGCTGGTGCTCACCAGCATCCATGCGCCCGACGATGCGGCCCAGGTCGCCGACGCCGTGCTCCAGGCCATGCGCACGGTCTTCACGGTGGGCCACCTGCCGCTGACCATGTCGCCGTCCATCGGCATCAGCCTGTTCCCGAGCGACGGATCCACCGGCGACGCGCTGCTGCGCTGCGCCGACGCGGCCATGCAGCAGGCCAAGGACAGCGGCCGTGGCAACCGCCAGTTCTACCAGCCGGGCATGGACCTGCGCGCCATGGAGGTGCTGCAGCAGGAACGCCTGCTGCGCGAAGCCATTGCCGACAGCGCCTTCGTGCTGTACTACCAGCCCCAGATCTGCCTGAAGGACGGCGCGCTCAAGGGCTTCGAGGCCCTGGTGCGCTGGCGCCACCCGGTGCGCGGCCTGGTCGGGCCCAGCGAGTTCATCGCCTTTGCCGAATCACGCGGCCTCATCACACCGATCGGCCGCTGGGTGCTGCACGAGGCCTGCCGCCAGCTCAAGGCCTGGCAGGACGAGGGCCTGGCCCTGGTCCCTGTGGCCGTGAACCTGTCGCCGCTGGAGTTCCGCCAGCGCGACGTGGCCGGCGAGATCGCAGCCGCCCTCACGGCCACGGGCCTGGCGCCGCAGTACCTGGAGATCGAGCTGACCGAGTCGGTGCTGATGCACCAGACCGGCCAGGTGCTCGACACGCTGCAGGCCTTGAAGGACCTGGGCGTGGGCATCTCCATCGACGACTTCGGCACCGGCTATTCCTCGCTGGCCTACCTCAAGCGCTACCCCATCGACAAGCTCAAGATCGACCGGTCCTTCGTGATGGACACGCCGGACAGCGCCGATGACGTGGCCATCGTCACCGCCATCGTGCAGATGGGCCGCAGCCTGCAGCTCAGGACCGTGGCCGAAGGGGTGGAGACTGCCGAGCAGATGGCGTTGCTGCGCAGCCTGGACTGCGACCTGGTCCAGGGGCACCTGGTCTCCGAGCCCATGGAGGCAGCGGCCGTTCGCCAGTGGCTGCTGGGCCAAGGCGCGCAGATGGCCGCCTGAGCGCGCTGCAAGGGCCCGATGCAGGCGGTTTCCGATGATTTTCTGAGGCCCAGGCAGCGGCTGTCATCCCGCCACCCCGCCGCATGTGGACAATAGGGCCATGCCCCTGATTCCTGACTTCATCGCCCCTACCCGCCATACCGACCCTGCCGAGGCCCTGGCCCAGGTGCAGCGCATCTACCAGCAGCAGATCGGCCACCTGCGCGAGGCCATGCACCAGTTCGTGTCCGGCGATACGCCGGCAGGGCATGTGCGCGCCTTCTACCCCTTCGTGCGCATCCACACCACCACGGTCGCACGGGCGGACACCAAGCTGGCCTATGGCTTCGTGGAAGGACCCGGCCGCTACGAGACCACGCTCACCCGCCCGGACCTGTTTGCCCGGTACTACGCCGAGCAGCTCCGCCTGCTGCGCAAGAGCCACAACGTGGAACTGGAAGTGGGCACCAGCGCCCAGCCCATCCCGATCCACTTCTCGTTCGCCGAGCACGACCACATCGAGGGCACGCTGACGCAGGAGCGCCGCATGCTGATGCGCGACGTGTTCGACCTGCCCGACCTGGCCGCCATGGACGACGGCATCGCCAACGGCACCTGGGCGCCGCGCCAGGGCGAGGCCCAGCCGCTGTCGCTGTTTACCGCGCCGCGCGTGGACTACTCGCTGCACCGGCTGCGCCATTACACGGGCACGGCGCCCGAGTGGTTCCAGAACTTCGTGCTGTTCACCAACTACCAGTTCTACATCGACGAGTTCGTGCGCCTGGGCCATGCCGAGATGGCCAAGCCCGACAGCGAATACGTGGCCTTCATCGAACCCGGCAACGTGATCACGCGCCGCACCGGGCTGCCGGCCGCCGAGGCCGATGCCCTGGGCGTGGCCCCGCCGCGCCTGCCGCAGATGCCGGCCTACCACCTGGTGCGCCAGGACCGCAGCGGCATCACCATGGTCAACATCGGCGTGGGCCCGGCCAATGCCAAGACCATCACCGACCACATCGCTGTGCTGCGCCCGCACGCCTGGATGATGCTGGGCCACTGCGCCGGCCTGCGCAACAGCCAGCAGCTGGGCGACTACGTGCTGGCCCACGCCTATGTGCGCGAAGACCACGTGCTCGACGAGGAACTGCCGCTGTGGGTACCCATCCCGGCGCTGGCCGAGATCCAGGTGGCGCTGGAGCAGGCCGTGGCCGACGTGACCCAGATCGCCGAGGCGGACCTGAAGCGCATCATGCGCACCGGCACCGTGGCCAGCACCGACAACCGCAACTGGGAGCTGCTGCCCGACAACATGCCCCAGCGCCGCTTCAGCCAGAGCCGCGCCGTGGCGCTGGACATGGAAAGCGCCACCATCGCGGCCAACGGGTTTCGCTTCCGCGTGCCCTATGGCACCCTGCTGTGCGTGAGCGACAAACCCTTGCACGGCGAGATCAAGCTGCCCGGCATGGCCAACCACTTCTACCGCGAGCGCGTGGACCAGCACCTGCGCATCGGCATGCGCGCCATCGAGATCCTGCGCGAAGGGGGCATCCACCGCCTGCACAGCCGCAAGCTGCGCAGCTTTGCCGAGGTGGCGTTCCAGTAAATCCCGCCCCTGCCGCGGGCTGCGCCCCTCCATGCCACTGGACTTTCTGACACTGATGGCGGTGATGGCCGCCAACCTGTTCATGATCTCGGCCGCCCTGCCGCTGATCATGGGCCCCGGCGTGAGCCCGGCTGCCCGCTACGTACAGGCCAGCATGCTGCTGCAGGCCACGGCCTGGGCCGCCATCATCGCGGCCGGTTCCTGGTGGGACCAGGCCCTGTCCACCGTGTCGGTGGCCTGCAATGCGCTGGCGCAGTGGATGCTGTACCGTGCCCTGCGCGAATGGCTGGGCGAACGACCTTTGAGGCGCTTGCTGCTGGTGCTGGTGGTGATCACCCCGCTGGGCTACACGCTCGCATTTGGCGACTATGCCTGGCGCGTGGGCTGGGCCAACCTGCTGATGGCCGCCATCCTGCTCATCGTGGCACGCGCCACGCTCTATCCTGCGCACTATGCGGACCCGCGCTGGCGGCGCCTGCTGATGGCCTGCCTGGTCACATCGGCCGCCTTCACGCTGGCGCGCGGCCTGCTCGGCGCCTTCACGGACCAGTATCCCAGCTTTCGCACACCCCACCCTGTCAACCTGGCCGCTGCCGTGGCCACCAACGCGAGCCTGGTGCTGGGCACCGTGGCCGTGCTGGTGGCCTGGCGCGCCGAAGCCGAGCAGAAGCTGCGCGCGCTGGCCATGACGGACGGGCTCACGGGCGTGCTCAACCGGCGCGGCTTCAACAGGCAGGCCGAGAGCATGCTTGCCCACGCCTGGCGCCACCACCTGCCGCTCACGGCGCTGGTGCTGGACCTGGACTACTTCAAGCAGATCAACGACACCCATGGCCACGAGACCGGCGACCGCGCCCTGAAGCTGTTTGCCCGCCTGCTCGAGGAAACCTGCCGCACCGGGGACCTGGTCGGGCGCCTGGGGGGCGAGGAATTCGGTGTGCTGCTGCTGCACAACAGCGCGCCGGCGGGCATTGCCTTCGACCGCCGCCTGCGCACGCGCCTGCGGGATGCCAGCGCCGCCGAACTGGGCTTCGCGCTCGACTACAGCGCCGGCATGGCCGTGCTGCTGCCGGCGGAAACCCACCTGCCCGACCTGATGGCGCGGGCCGATGCCGCGCTCTACCTTGCCAAGGCCCAGGGAAGGGGCCGCATGGTCGAGGCCTGAGCGCACCCCGGATCCCGGTATCGCACACAATCGGTGCATGAGCGATCTATTCGAAGTGCGCGAGCTGCGCAAAAGCTATGGCGACGCCACGGTGGTCAACGACGTCTCGTTCACCATTGCCCCGGGCGAATGCCTGGGCGTGATCGGCCCCAATGGCGCGGGCAAGACCACCACCATCCGCATGTGCCTGGGCCTGACCAGCCCCGACGGCGGCAGCGTGCGCTTTTACCCCAGCGCTGGCGCCGCGCCCCTGCACATGCCGCACGACGCCCTGGCCATCAAGGAGCAGATCGGTGTGGTCACGCAGTTCGACACGCTGGACCCGGACTTCACCTGCGCCGAGAACCTGCGCGTGTTCGGCCGCTACTTCGGCATCAAGGGTCCGGCCATGGATGAACGCGTGCCGCGCCTGCTGGAGTTCGCGGCCCTGATGCACAAGGCGGATGCCAAGCCGGGCGAGCTCTCGGGCGGCATGAAACGGCGCCTGAGCCTGGCACGCGCCCTGGTCAATGACCCGCGCCTCTTGCTGCTGGACGAACCGACCACGGGCCTGGACCCGCAGGCCCGCCACCTGATGTGGGAGCGCCTGCAACTGCTGCTGCAGCAGGGCAAGTCCATCCTGCTGACGACCCACTTCATGGACGAGGCCGAACGCCTGTGCTCGCGCCTCCTGGTGCTGGACCATGGCCGCAAGATCGCCGAAGGCCGCCCGCGCGAGCTGATCGCCCAGCACCTGGAGCCCGATGTGGTGGAAGTCTTCGGCCTGGGCGCCGTGGCCCTGGCCGAAGATGCCGCGCTGCGCACCCTGGCGGCACGCGTGGAGGTCAGTGGCGAAACCGTGTTCTTCTACACCCAGAACGCCCAGCCGCTGCTGCAGGCGCTGGGCGCGCACCCGCACCTGCGCACCCTGCACCGGCCGGCGAACCTGGAAGATCTGTTCCTCAAGCTCACCGGGCGACAGATCCGGGAGGATGGCTGAGACCGATCAGGCCTTGCGCGGCTTCACCTTGCTCGCCGCGAGCTTGGCGTTGTCGCGTGCGGTGTGCACATCCTCCGCGCGCGCCAGGGCCACGCCCATGCGGCGCTTGGTGAAGCTCTCGGGCTTGCCGAACAGGCGCAGGTCGGTGTTCGGCACGCGCAGGGCCTCGTCCACACCGTCGAAGACGATGCCCACGGCGTCCACCCCGCCGTAGATGACGGCGCTGGCGCCGGGGTTGCGCAGGCTGGTGTCCACCGGCAGGCCCAGGATGGCGCGGGCGTGCAGCTCGAACTCGCTCTGGTTCTGGGTGCACAAGGTCACCAGACCGGTGTCGTGCGGGCGTGGGCTCACCTCGCTGAACCACACGTCCTGGCCCTTGACGAACAATTCCACGCCGAAAAGGCCCTGGCCGCCCAGGTTGTCGGTCACGGCCTTGGCGATCTGGCGCGATTTTTCGAGCGCGGCCGGGTGCATGGGGTGGGGCTGCCAGCTTTCCACATAGTCGCCGCTGACCTGCACGTGGCCGATGGGGTCGCAGAAGTGGGTTTCGATCTGGCCATCGGTGCCCACGGCACGCACCGTGAGCTGGGTGATCTCGTAGTCGAAGTCGATGAAGCCCTCGACGATCACGCGGCCGTGGCTCACGCGGCCGCCGGCCATGGCGTAGTCCCAGGCCTTCTTCACGTCGTCCGGGCCGTCGATCTTGCTCTGGCCCTTGCCCGAGCTGCTCATCACCGGCTTGACGATGCAGGGGTAGCCAATGCCGGCGTCGATGGCGGCCTGCAGCTCTTCGAGCGAGTTGCAGAATTTGTAGGGGCTGGTGGGCAGGCCCAGGGTCTCGGCGGCCAGCACGCGGATGCCTTCGCGGTCCATGGTCAGGCGGGTGGCGCGGGCCGTGGGAATCACACGCACGGTGCCGGCGGCTTCCAGCTCTTCGAGCATGGGGGTGGCGATGGCCTCGATCTCGGGCACCACCAGGTGCGGCTTCTCGGCTTCGATCAGGGCCTTGAGCTGGACCGGGTCGCTCATGGTGATGGTGCGGCTGTGGTGGGCCACCTGCTGGCCGGGCGCGTTCTCGTAGCGGTCCACGGCAATGGTTTCCACGCCCAGGCGCTGCAGCGCGATCAGCACCTCCTTGCCCAGCTCGCCCGAGCCCAGGAGCATGACTTTGGTGGCATGGGGGGACAAAGGGGTTCCGAAGGTGGTCATGGGGGTGCTTTCGACAGAAGGTGAATGGGGGAGGGCCGCCGGGCGGCCCGTGGGTGCCGACTTTAATGCACCCGGAGGCTGCCCGCGTGGCGCAGAACTTGCAACACCGGGGCATGACCGCCCCGCCCGCCCCCGGCAACCCGCGCAGCCAGCCCGACTGGCACGCCCAGGAGCTGCTGCTGATGCGCGAGGTGATGCGCCTGATCGGCCGCAGCCTGGCGCCCGGCCTGGTGCTGCGCGAAATGCTGCACCTGATGAGCGAGCTGCTGGGCCTGAACCGCGGACGCATCGTGCTGGTGGACGACACCGGGGCTGGAGCGCCCCGCACGGCCTCGATCCAGCACGCCTATGGATTGACCCAGGCCGAGGTGCAGCGCGGCCGCTACGCCTGGGGCGAAGGCATCACCGGGCGGGTGCTGGCCTCGGGCCAGCCGGCCATCGTGCAGGACATCGATGCCGAGCCCCTGTTCCTGGCGCGCGCTGTGCAGCGCAGCCACTTGCCGCCCGAGACGGTGGCCTTCATCGCCCTGCCCATCGAGCTCCACCACGCGCCCATCGGGGTGCTGGCCTGCCACCGCATACGCAGCCGCCAGCGCCACCTGAACGACGACCTGGCTGTGCTGCGCGTGCTGGCCACGCTGGTGGGCCAGCTGCTGCAGCTCGAAGCCCTGGTGGCCGAGCAGACGCGCCAGCTGGAGGCTCGCAACGCCGTGCTGGCCAATGCGCTCAATACCAAGAGCGCGCGCTACGGGCTGATCGGCAATTCCCCCCCGCTGCTGCAGGCGCTGGGCGAACTGGAGCGCGTCTCGCAGACCCAGGCCACGGTGCTGTTGCTGGGTGAATCGGGCACGGGCAAGGAGCTGTTCGCGCGCGCCGTGCACCTGGCCAGCGGCCGGCGCGACCGGCCCTTCATCAAGGTCAACTGCTCGGCGATACCGGATGCGCTGTTCGAGTCGGAGCTGTTCGGTTACGAGCGCGGCGCCTTCACAGGCGCCAGCACCGCGCGCGCGGGCTGGTTCGAGCAGGCCGACAGCGGCACCATCTTCCTCGACGAGATCGGCGAGCTGCCGCTGGCCATGCAATCGAAGCTGCTGCGCACCCTGCAGGAAGGCACGCTGGTGCGCCTGGGCGGGCAGCGCGAGGTCAAGGTCAACGTGCGCCTGGTGGCCGCCACCAACCGCGACCTGGCGCGCGAGGTGGAGGCCGGGCGGTTCCGCCAGGACCTGTACTACCGGCTCAACGTGATTCCGATCCGCCTGCCCTCGCTGGCCGAGCGGCGCGAGGACATCCGCCCGCTGGCGCTGCACTTCGTGAGCCGCGCCAACCAGGCCCACCAGCGCAACGTGAACCTGGCCCCCGACGCCCTGGCGCGCCTGGAAGCCCAGCCCTGGCCCGGCAACATCCGCGAGCTGGGCAATGTGATCGAGCGTCTGGTGCTGCTGGCCGAGGACACGCTGGTGACCGGCGAGGAGCTGGACCGCTTCCTGCCCAATGTTACCGCCGCCTCCCCGCCACCAGCAGCGGCGGCGCCCCAGCCCTTGACAGAGCTGCCGCTGGTACGGGACTACGCCCCCGCCCACTCCCACAGCGCGCAGGCGTTGCAAGCCGCCCTGGCGGACCACCACGGCAACCAGTCGCGCGCAGCCCAAAGCCTGGGACTGACCCTGCGCCAGTTCAGCTACCGGCTGCGCAAGGCGGGCCTGCGCTGAAAGATACCGCTGTCGACAAATTGTCGACACAGTGTCCACAGTCGAAGAGTCGCCAGCGGCACGGCACCGGCCCAAGAGCTTGCAATTGCTATCCAATAAATAGCATCAAAACCATGCGTGGCTGTCACTTCAAACGATTCATCCAAAAATCAGCGCTCTTGGCACACCTGTTGCGGTAAGGGACACAGGCCATCCTGCCCACCACCGCACCGAAAGGTTTCCCATGAGCACCGATTCCGACGCCGTCCTGATCTCGCCCATCCAGCTGCAGGCCCTGCAGGCCGCAGAGCCCGTCGTGCTGATCGACACCCGCGACGCCGACACCTATGCCCTGGGCCACATCCCGGGCGCGGTGAACCTGCGCGAAACCTTCACCTATCTGGCCACCTCCAGCCCCGAAGGCCTGCAGGAACTCAAGGACACCTTTGCCGCGCACCTGGGGGCCATCGGCCTGTCGGGCGCCGAGACGGCCGTGTTCTATGAAGACGCACTGAACAGCGGCTATGGCCAGTCCTGCCGCGGCTACTACCTGCTGACTTGGCTGGGCTACCCCAAGGTCAAGGTGCTGAACGGCGGCTACTCGGCCTGGAAGGCGGCCGAGCTGCCCGTCTCCACCGAGGCCGTGGTGCCCACCCCCGCGATCTTCCCGACCACCCTGGCCACGGCCGACGTGATGCTGACCAAGGACGACGTGGCCGATGCCCTGGGCACCGATACCGTGCTGCTGGACGTGCGCGACGTGGACGAGTGGATCGGCGAAAGCTCCAGCCCCTACGGCCGCGACTTCGCACCGCGCAAGGGCCGCCTGCCGGGTGCCAAGTGGGTGGAGTGGTACCGCTTCATGAAGCCCTCGCCCCAGGGCCCGGTGTTCAAGTCGCCCGACGAGGTGCGCGCCGAATGCGCCACCGCCGGCATCGCGCCGAGCGACACGGTGTACCTGTACTGCTTCAAGGGCGCCCGCGCCTCCAACACCTTCCTGGCGCTCAAGCAGGCCGGCTTTGCCGACGTGCGCATGTACTTCGGCTCCTGGAACGAGTGGTCGCGCGACGACAAGCTGCCCATCGAAAGCGGCTTGCCCCTGCTGCGCGCGGCCAAAAAGCCGGCCTTGGCCCTGGCTGCCTGAGCTTTCTGCGGGGCAGGTCGCCCCGCCCACCCATTCTTTTCACCCTCTCAAGGAAAACCATGTCTACCGATCTGCTGGAACCCACCGCGCCCGTCACCACCGTCCACACCGCCCTGCGCCCCATCGACCGCGACGGCCTGATGGCCTTTGCGGAGAAGGGCCGCAACAACCCAGCCAGCCGCGGCACCAACAAGGTCCACACGGTGATGGAAGGCCAGTACCGCTCGCTGAGCACCGTGGGCAATCACACGCCCGTGGTCGTGGACGAGCCGCTGCACCTGTTCGGCCAGGACACGGCTCCCGCCCCCGGCGAGATCGTGCTTTCGGGCCTGGGCGGCTGCCTGGCCGTGGGCATCACCGCTGTGGCCACCTGGAAACAGGTCAAGCTCAGCAGGATCGAGGTCTTCATGGAAGGCGACATCGGCAACCCCGCCGCCTGGGGCGCCGGTGGCGCGCTGCAGAAGCTGCCGCCCGAGATGGGCTTCCAGGCGATCCGCGTGAAGGTGCTGGTCGAAGGCGATGCGCCGCGCGAAGTACTCGACGAGATCGTGCAGCACGCCAATTTCTACTCGCCCGTGGCCAATAGCATGCGCAACCCGATCCCCTTCGAAATCAGCCTGATGGACTGACCTCTTTCCCGCGTCGCCAAGGACTCCGCCCCATGAAACCCGCCGACCTCCCTCCCCAACTCCACCTGGAAGGCGCCCTGCAGGGCGACGCCCTGATCGCCGCCGTACGGGCCATTGCCCAGGGCCCGTTGGCCGCGCAGGCCGAGGCCATCGACCGCGTGGGCTACTACCCGCGCGCCGAGTTGCAGCAACTGGGTGCCGTGGGCGCCATGGGCGTGCACCTGGACAGCACGGCGGGCCCGGCGGACTACGGCCTGGCCATCCGCGCCATGGCCGAGGTCTCGCGCGTGTGCGGCGCCACCGGATTCATGCTGTGGTGCCAGGCAGTGTGCGGGCTGTACCTGCAGCAGTCGGGCAACCCGGCCCTGGTGGGTGAGGTGCTGCAGCGCCATGCCAGCGGCGCGGGCCTGGGCGGCACGGCCCTCTCCAACCCCATGAAGAGCTACGCCCAGATCGAGAGCCTGCTGCTCAAGGCCACGCCGGTGGAAGGCGGCTACCTGGTGAACGGCACCCTGCCCTGGGTCAGCAACCTGGGGCCGGACCACTACTGCGGCGCCGTGGCCGCCATCGCCCAACCCAAGGGGGCTGCGCCGCGCGAACTGATGTTCCTGCTGCGCTGCGACGCACCGGGTGTGGAGATGCGCGAATGCCCGAGCTTCTCGGGCATGGAGGGCACGGGCACCTATGCGCTGCGGCTCAAGGACCATTTCGTGGGCGCGGAGCACACCATCGCCGACCCGACAAAGCCCTATATCGCGCGCATCCGCGCCGCCTTCGTCATGCTGCAGTGCGGCATGGCCGTGGGCATCACCCAGGGCGCCATCGACTCGATGTGGGCGGTGGAGGCGCAGCTCGGCCACGTCAACCAGTTCCTTGAAGACCGGCCCGACGCTCTGCAGGCCGAGCTCGACGCGCTGAGCGCGCGTGTGATGCGGCTGGCCGAGACGCCCTTCGACACCCGCACCGAATTCTTCATCGACGTGCTGGACGCGCGCGCCCATGGCGCCGAACTGTGCCTGCGCGCCGCCCAGTCGGCCCTCATGCACCAGGGCGCGCGTGGCTACCTGATGAGCTCCGACGTGCAGCGCCGCGTGCGCGAATCGCACTTCGTGGCCATCGTCACACCGGCCATCAAGCATCTGCGCAAGGAGATCGCGCGCCTGTCCACCGAGGAGATGCCGGCATGAGCGCCGCCACCATCACCCACTCCACGCTGGCAGACGACCCCTGGCTGCAGTACATCTGCCACGCCTGCGGCTACATCTACGACGAGGAGCAGGGCGACCCCGATGGCGGCCTGCCGCCCGGCACCCGCTTCGCCGACATCCCCGACGGCTGGGCCTGCCCGCTGTGCGGTGTGACCAAGAACGATTTCGCGCCCTATGTACCGCCCAGCATGGAAGCGCTCCGGGCCCAGGCCAAAGCCCAGGGCAGCGCTGCGCCCGCAACGCGGCGCCAGGCCGACGCCGGCGTGCTCATCGTGGGCGCCGGCCGTGCGGGCTGGCAGATGGCCGAGGCCCTGCGCGCACTGGATGCCCAGTGCTCCATCACCCTGGTGACCGACTGCAGCGGCGACCGGTACGACAAGCCACAGCTGTCGGTCGCCATGGCAAAGCACCTGCCACCCGAGCGCCTGGTGCGCGAGACGGGCGCGGCGGCCGCCACCCGGCTGAATCTGCGGCTGCTGGCGCACACCCATGCCGTGCGCGTGGAGCCTGCAGCCACCGGCAGCGGCGGCACGCTGCGCACTACGCGCGGCCCACTGCGCTACCAGCACCTGGTGCTGGCCCACGGCGCGCGGGCCGCCCTGCCCCCCGGGTTGCCGGCAGCGCTGTGCTGGCGCATCAACCACCTGCAAGCCTACCAGCGCCTGCGCGCCGCACTGGGCCATACACCGCGCCGCGTGCTCATCGTGGGGGCTGGCCTCATCGGCTGCGAGCTGGCCAACGACCTGGCACTGGGCGGCCACGGCATCACCCTGCTGGACACCGAAGCACTGCCCCTGGCACGCTGCGCCGGTGAATCCCGGGCCCGCGAACTGCTGGCCGCGTGGGGCAAGCTCCCGATCCAGTTCGTCGGCGGTGTGAGGGTGGCATCCCTCGACACCCTGCCGGCACCCACGCCCGATGGCGCCCTGCAACTGACCACCGCAGATGGCCACCAGTTCACCGCCGACCAGGTGATCGTGGCCGCCGGCCTGCAGACGCCCACGCGCCTGGCGCACAGCGCCGGCCTTGCCTGGGACGGCGGCATCGCCGTTACGCCAGCCCAGCTGCAGACCAGCGTGCCGGGCATCCATGCCCTGGGCGACTGCATCACCATCGCCGGGCAGGCCAGCCGCTTCATCGAGCCCATCGCCCGGCAGGCATGCACCATCGCGGCGGCGATTGCGGGGACGGGCGATGTGCCGTATGAGCCCCGACCCGCCTCCATCCGGGTCAAGACCAGCTCCTGGCCCATGAGCCTCTGATCGGTGGCCCCCGGGGCAAGCAAAAAATATTTCAATTATTTTTTTCTTGCCTGCATCCAAACGGCATCTTCGTGGGTAGTACCTGCAGCAGCCCATTTTTGCTGCTGTCCATTCAACCCATTTGAAGAAGAGGAACGCCATGACGACCACCCAGCCAACGATCTCCCGCATCATCCCCCTGGCCGGCGCCATCGCCGCCGCGGCCCTGCTGACGGCCTGCGGCTCGATGATGGGCTCCGGCAGCGGGCCCATGTTTTCGCAGGACAGCCTGCCCGACGCCGTCAAGGTGCCCGGCGGCAACAAGGTCGCCATGGAAACCGTGGGCGTGGGTGAGATCACCTACGAATGCCGCGACAAGGCCAATGCCCCCGGCCAGATGGAATGGTTCTTCGTGGGCCCCAAGGCCGTGCTCAACGACCGCGGCGGCAAACAGGTGGGCACCTACTACGGCCCGCCCGCCACCTGGGAATCGAAGGACGGCTCCAAGCTGACCGCCACCCAGGTCGCCGTGGCCCCGGCCGGCGCCGGCAATATTCCCTACCAGCTGGTGAAGGCCAACCCCGCGATGGGTTCGGGCGCCATGACCGGCGTGACCTATATCCAGCGCGTGGCACTCAAGGGCGGCGCGGCACCCGCTGCCGCCTGCAGCGCCAGCAACAAGGGCGAGCGCCAGATCGTGAAGTACCAGGCCGACTACATCTTCTGGAAGGCAGCGTAAGACGCCGCCTGCCATTGCGGGCGTGTGCGCAATCCCTTGGAGCACAGGGGATTGCGCGTGGATACAGGGGCTTGTCGGCTACGATGCACCCACGCTCTGGGCCCGCGCGCTGCGCGCTGCCCAGCCACCAAACCGACCGTGCCGAGCCCCTCGCAACCTGTGCCTGACACCCCTGGCGATTTTGACTACGAAGCGGCGCTGGCCGGCTGCGCTGCCGGCGACCGCCAGGCCATGCGCCGGCTGTACGAGCACGAAGGCCCGCGCATGCTGGGCGTGGCGCTGCGCATCGTGCGCCAGCGCGCGCTGGCCGAGGACATCGTTCACGACGCCTGCGTGAACATCTGGAGCCGGGCCACGGGCTACGACGCATCGCGCGGCAGCGCGCGCGGCTGGATCTACAGCGTGGTGCGCCACCTGGCGCTCAACGCCGTGCGCAACGCCCGCCGCCATGTGGACGTCGATGAACAAACCACTGAAGCCCTGGAGGCCGACATGTCCGTGCAGGCCTTCCATGACGCCGCCAGCAGCTTCGAGCTGAACACCAACCTGGGCCGCCTGCAGCACTGCCTGGAGGCGCTGGAGCCGGCACGCCGCGACTGCGTTCTGCACGCCTATGTGGAGGGCTGCTCGCATGGCGAGATCGCCGAACGCCTGGGCGCGCCCCTGGGTACCGTGAAGGCCTGGATACGGCGCAGCCTGACTTCGCTGCGGGAGTGCATGGCATGAGCATGCCCTTTCCCGAACAGCCGCACGACGACCTGCAGGTGCTGGCCGGCGAGTACGTGCTGGGCACGCTGCCCGCAGCCGAACGCCTGGCCGTGTCGCAGCGCCTGGCCACCGAGCCCGCACTGCAACAGGCCGTGAACGACTGGGAGGAGCGCTTGCTGCCCCTGACCCAGTTGGCCGAGCCCGTGCCGCTGCCCGAGCGCCTGGTTTCACGCATCGAGGCATCGCTGCAAGGCCCGCGCCAGCAGACCAGGCCTGCGGCAGTGTCCGCGCGCCGCAGCTCCGGCGGCTGGTGGAATCACCTGGGCCTTTGGCGCGCCCTCGCGGGTTCCGGCTTCGCCATGGCCGCCGTGCTGGCGGCCGTGCTCGTCACCCGCGTGGCTCCCGTGGCCGCGCCGCCGAAGTTCATGGTGGTGCTGGTGGCCCCCCAGGACAAGGCGCCCGGCTGGGTGGTGCAGGCCAGTTCGCCGCAGCAGATCAGCCTGATACCGCTGGGCGTGGCCGAGGTGCCGGCCGACAAGGCGCTGGAGTTCTGGACCAAGGCCGACGACTGGAATGGACCCGTCTCCCTGGGCCTGGTCAAGCCTGGCCAGCCGCTGCAGGTGCAGCTCGACAAGCTGCCGCCGCTGCAGCCCAACCAGCTCTTCGAGCTGACCCTGGAGCCGCCCACGGGCTCGCCCATCGGCAAGCCCACGGGCCCCATCCAGTTCATCGGGCGGGCGGTCAAGGTGCTCTGACCTTGACCAGCAGGCTCAGGCGTTTTTCAGTACTGCTTGTAGGGCAAAAATTTGCCCGAGAGCACCACATTCACGCGGTCGCCCTTGGGATCGGCCTCGCGCGTGATGTCCATGCTGAAGTCGATGGCGCTCATGATGCCGTCGCCGAACTCCTCGTGGATCAGCTCCTTGATGGTGGTGCCGTAGACGCTGACGATCTCGTACCAGCGGTAGATCAGCGGGTCGGTGGGCACGGGCGTGGGCAGCGAGCCCTTGTAGGGCACGATCTGCAGCCACTTCTGCTCCTCGGCCGTGAGGCCGAAGATCTTGCCCAGCACCTTGGCCTGTTCGGCCGATGCGGTCATCTGGCCCAGGCACAGGGCCGTGGTCCATTCCTTGGACTGGCCGACCTTCTTGGCAATGGCATCCCATTGCAGGCCCTTGGCGACCTTGGTGCTGATGATCTTCTCGGTGACGTCGTTGCGGTTCATGGTGATGGCTCCTTCGGTTGGATGGTTTTGAAACAGCGGGACAAAGAAATTCAGGGTGCAGCCGTCCCTGCCACCCAAGGGGCGGCACGGCGGGGCTGGCGGCCGGATGCGGTCAGTGGGCTTTCGCCCGGGTGACGAGAAAGTCCACGATGTGGTTGCGCAGCGCGTAGTAGCCGTCCAGGTGGTGCAGGCTGCTGCGCGTGCGTTCGCGCGGCAGCGGGTTGACCACCACCTCGGCGATGCCACCCGGGTGGTAGCCCGCGGGCGACTCGTTGCCATTGCTCATGAGCAAGATGCGGTCGGACAGCAGGATGGCCTCGTCCACGTCGTGGGTGATCATGAACACCGTCTGCTGCGTCTGGCGCACGATGGCCATGAGCTCGTCCTGGATGGTGCCGCGCGTGAGCGCATCGAGCGCGCCGAAGGGCTCGTCGAGCAGCAGCATCTTGGGCTGGATGGAGAACGCGCGCGCAATCCCCACGCGCTGCTTCATGCCGCCCGACAGCTGCGAGGGCTTCTTGTCGATGGCGGGCATGAGGCCCACCAGGGCGACGAATTTCTCCACATGCGCATCGACCTGGGCGGCCTTCCAGTCAGGCCATCGCGACTTGACCGCGAAGGCGATGTTCTGGCGTACCGTGAGCCAGGGCATGAGCGCATGGCTCTGGAACACCACGCCCCGGTCTAGGCTCGGGCCTGCGACCTCGCGCCCGTCCATGATGACGGTGCCCGAGGTGGCGGTGTCGAGCCCCGCCAGCACGTTGAGAATGGTGGTCTTGCCGCAGCCCGAGTGGCCGATGATGCAGACGAACTCGCCCTTATCGAGCGTGAACGACACGTCGGCGAACACCGGCTTGGCGGGCACGAAGGCCTTGCTGAGTCGGTCGATCTGGAGGAAGCCGGGAGTCACGGAAGATGCCTTTCGTTGCGGAGCGTCAGGGGCTGAGGCGGCGGGGCGCTGGGCGATGTCACTCCACATAGGTCACCACCTTCTGCAACTGGCCGAAGAACAGGTCGAGCAGCATGCCGACCACGCCGATCACCAGGATGGCGAAGATCACGTTGGTGAGCGACAGGTTGTTCCACTCGTTCCACACGAAGTAGCCGATGCCCGTGCCGCCCACCAGCATCTCGGCGGCCACGATCACCAGCCAGGCGATGCCCATGCTGATGCGCATGCCCGTGAGGATGGTCGGCGCCGCCGCCGGCAGGATCACCAGGAAGGCCTTGCGCAGCGGGTTGACCTGCAGCGTGGCCGAGACATTGAGCCATTCGCGCTTGACCGAGGCCACACCGAAGGCCGTGTTCACCAGCATGGGCCAGACCGAGCAGATGAAGATCACGAAGATGCCCGAGATCGACGAGTCCTTGATGGTGTAGAGCGCCAGCGGCATCCACGCCAGCGGGCTGATCGGCTTGAGCACCTGGATGAAGGGATCGAAGGCGCGGCGCAGCAGTGGCGACATGCCGATGACGAAGCCCAGCGGAATCGCCACCAGGCAGGCCAGGCCGAAGCCCAGCGCCACGCGGCCCAGCGAATGCGCGAGCTGGATGGCGATGCCCTTGTCGTTGGGTCCGTTGTCGTAGAACGGGTTGGACACATGGCCCCAGACCGTGGTGCCCATCTCGGCCAGGGAAGGAAAGCCGCTGGCCTTGGTGCCGGCGCCCAGGTCCTTGCCCATCATCTTGGCGTACTCGATCTGCTCGGGCGTCATGCCCGCCGTGCTGTTGGCGGCCCCGGACGAAGCCGTGGCCGCATACCAGATGCCGAGCACCACCAGGAAGATCAGCACGGACAGCAGGCCCGCGCGCAGGTTGAGGTTCTTGGACGGAGACATGTCAGCCTGCCTTGCGGATGGGGAAGCTTTTCGCGTAATCGGCCGCCTTGGCGGCATCGAACTCGCGGCCCATGATGGTGAACTTGGGGTAGGCGCCCTCAGGCACCTTCTGGTCCAGGGCCTTCATCTGCTTCTTGGCGTCGGTGATGAGGAAAACCTTCTCGGCGATCTGCTTGTAGTCCACGTCGCCCTTGACGTAGCCCCAGCGCTGCATCTGCGTGAGCATCCACACGGCCATGCTCTGCCAGGGCATGGGGTCGAAGTCGGCGCGGTCGGGCACGTTCTGGATCTTGCCCAGGCCGTCGGCGAACTTGCCGGTGAGCACCTGGTTGAGCACGGCCTCGGGCTGGTTCAGGTAGGCCTGGGGCGCGATCACCTTGGCAATCAGCTCGCGGTTCTTGGGGTCGCGCGCCATCGCGGCCGAGGTGAGCACCGCGCGGTACAGCGCGGCAAAGGTGTTGGGGTTCTTCTGGATGAACTCGGTGCTGGTGCCGAAGGCGCAGCAAGGGTGGCCGTTCCACAGGTCCTTGGTGAGCAGGTGGATGAAGCCGACTTCCTCGAACACGGCACGTTGGTTGAACGGATCGGGGCCCAGGAAGCCATCGATGTTGCCCGCGCGCAGGTTGGCCACCATCTCGGCCGGGGGCACCACGCGCAGCTGCACGTCGGTGTCCGGGTTGAGCCCGGCCTCGGCCAGGTAGTAGCGCAGCAGGAAGTTGTGCATGCTGTACTCGAAGGGAATCGCGAACTTGAAGCCCTTCCAGTTCTTCGGGTCGCGGTTGTCCTTGTGCTTCAGGCTGAGCGTGATGGCCTGGCCGTTCACGTTCTGGATGGTGGCCACGTTCATCGGCGTGGCGTTGGAGCCCAGGCCCATGGAGATCGCCAGCGGCATGGGCGAGAGGAAGTGCGTGGCGTCGTACTCCTTGTTGATCATCTTGTCCCGGATCAGCGCCCAGCCGGCCGTCTTGGTCACCTCCACATTCAGGCCCTGCTTGCTGTAGAAGCCCAGCGGGTGGGCCATGATCAGCGGCGTGGCGCAGGTGATCGGGATGAAGCCGATCTTGAGATTGGTCTTCTCCAGCGCACCCTTCTCCTGCGCCATGGCCTGCATGCTGGCCACGGGCAGCACGCTCGCGATGGCCGCCATGGCCGTGCCCTTGCCCACGGCCTTGATGAAGCGGCGGCGCACGGCGTCTTGCGGGAACAGGGCCTTGACCAGGGTGGCCTCGATGAATTCGTTGCTGTAGGCCTCGAACTCGCTCGTGAGGCTGCGCTGGCGCAGGGTGGCGGCTGCGGCGTCGGCCGACACCTCGGCATGGTGGTCCGCCGCCGTGTGGTCGCGGCCGCAGCTGCACTTGAGCATCAACGGGCGGTCGGCATCGAAAGGCGAGAAGAATTCAGACATGGCACACCTCGGTGAAGTTGATGCCAGCCGCTACGCAAGGCACGGGCCAGTTGCGGGCCCAAGCGGCCTGTCGTCATGAATTCGTGGGTGCGGTGTCTACACCGTGTAGGGGCAGCACTACAAATCGGGCCTGCGAGGCCCCGAAATCACTCGGCGGGCGTGCCGCGCGCCAGCAATGCCAGCTCCACGTCGTTGCGCGCGCCGGTCTTTTCGAGGATGCGGGCGCGGTAGGTGCTCACGGTGTTGGGCGCAAGCTTGAGCTGCGCACCAATTTCGCTCACGCTCTGCCCCGCAGTGAGCAGGCGGAACACCTGGTGCTCCCGGAACGATAGCGCGTCCACCCCGGCCGGCAAGCCCTGCTGGGCTGATCGCACCACGCCGGTGCGCTCCACCGCACCGGCCAGCGCCTGGGCCGTGGCCTCCGTAAGGTAGCGGCCGCCCGCTGCCACCTTGCGCACCGCGGCCACCATGTCGTCGGGGTCGGCACTCTTGTGCAGGTAGCCGGACGCGCCCATCTGGATGCAGCGCACCGCGTACTGGCGCTCCGGGTAGGTGCTGAGCATGAGCACGGGCAGCTCGGGCCAGCGCCGACGGACCGCCTGCAGGGCCTCCAGTCCGTCGAGCCCGGGCATGGCAATGTCCAGCAGCACCACGTCCAGCCCGGCCTGCCCGCCCAGGGCTTCGGCCCGGGCCAGCACCTCGGTGCCGTCGATGGCTTCGGCCACCACGGCGATCTCTGGCTTGCCATTGGCCGGGTCGGCCAGCACCTGCTTGAGGCCTTCGCGCACGATGCGGTGGTCGTCGCCCAGCAGCACGCGGATGGGGCGGCTCATGGCACCGGCTCCCAGGGCACTTCCAGCAGCACGCAGGAGCCGGCGCCGGACGCGCTGGTGATGGCCAGGCGCCCGCCGAGCTGGCGCGCGCGTTCGCGCATGCCCATCACACCATAGGCGGTGGGCGATTCCAGCGCCTGGGGCGCCGCGCCCACGCCGTCGTCCTGCACGCGCATCTGCAGCCAGCCCTCGCGCAGGCCGATGTCCACCGCCAGAGAACCGGCGCGCGCATGCCGGCCGACGTTGCTCAGGATTTCCTGGAAGATGCGGAAAACCGCCATGGCCGCAGCCTTCGGCAGGTCGCCCGGCGGCGGCACGCAGCGCCAGTCGAGCGCGATCTCGGCCGATTGGGCGAATTCCTGCGCCTGCCATTCCAGCGCCGCCCACAGGCCCTGGTGGTCCAGGATGCTGGGGCGCAGGTCGGTGATGATGCGGCCCACGTTGTCCACCGCAGTCTCGATCAGGCGGCTCATGTTCTGGCACTTGCAGCGCATCTGCTGGCGCATGTCGCCCGCGGCCTCGGGGGTGCGCTCGCCCTGCTCGCCCAGGCGCTTGTGCAGCCAGTTGACGTCCATCTTGAGGGCCACGAGCAGGCTGCCCAGCTCGTCGTGCACCTCGCGTGCGATGCGCGTGCGCTCGTCCTCGCGCACCTGTTCGGAATAGGCGGACAGCTCGCGCAACTGCTCCAGCGCCTCGGTCAGCTCGCGCGTGCGCGCGGCCACGCGGCGCTCCAGCCCGTCATTGGCGCGCGCCAGGGCGTCGTGCGCCTGCTGCAGGTCCTCGGCGGCGCGCTTGCGACCGGTGATGTCGGCGAAGGCGATCACGGCCCCGCACACCGCGCCCTGCTCGACGATGGGGTGGCTCGAATATTCGACGGCAAAGCTGCGGCCATCGGCGCGCCAGAAGACTTCGTTGTCCAGGCGGCAGGGCATGCCGCGGCGGAAGGCGTTGAAGATCGGGCAGTCGGCTTCGGCGTATACGCTGCCGTCGGCATGCGTGTGGTGGGTCAGCGCATGCATGTTGCGCCCAAGCAACGCATCGGCCGGCAAGCCGATCATGCGGGCCCCTGCTTCGTTGATGTAGCGGCAGTTGCCCGCCAGATCGATGCCGAACACGCCCTCGTCGGTCGAATCCAGCAAAAGGCGCAGACGCTGCTCCCAGGGCACGTCGGCCCCGGGATCGGGCGGCGGCGTGGCGGCGTTGTGGCTTGTCTCCATGGCACGGCCGGGCAAGCAATGCCCATGCCTGAGCGCCGGCTCCGTTCTCGCAGAGCGCGCCGGGGTGGGCGGCTGCCTTGCTGCGCCGCCCGGGGAAATCGAGACCGGATGGGAACCGGACTGGCACACGCCTGCGGCAGCCACTAACATGCTGCCTGCCGCAACGAGGAGAACATCCTGTGACACCCGCCGAGATCGACGACCCCTTCCTGCAACGCCTGTGCGACGTGATGCAGCGCATTGCCCAGCAAGGTGACCTGCGCGCCATCGGCCCGCTCATGGACATGACCGGCGAGCGCCCCGAGGAAAGCGTGCAGGCGCGCCTGGCCGAAGCCTTCGCGCACATGGTGGTCAAGCTGGAGGCACGCGAGTTCGAGCTCGAGTGCCGCATTTCCGATCTGGACCAGACCCGCCGGGAACTGGAAGCCGCCAACCTGGACCCGCTCACCGGCCTGCCCAACCGCATGATCGCGCGCGACCGGCTGCGCCAGGCGCTCACCGACGCCAACACGCGCCACGGCCTGCTCACAGTGCTGTTCCTCGACCTGGACAAGTTCAAGCATGTCAACGACACCATGGGGCATGCCGCAGGCGACGAGCTGCTGTGCCTGGTGACGCAGCGCCTGCGCGGCTGCCTGCGCGAGGGCGACACCCTGGCCCGCCTGGGCGGTGACGAGTTCCTGTGCGTCCTGCCCGGCGCCAGCCCGGACGATGCGCAGCGTGTGGCCAACCGCATGGTGGCGGCGCTGACCGACCGCTTCCAGCTCGCCGTCGGCGGCGCGGACATCGGCACCAGCATCGGCCTGTCGCATTTCCCGGACCATGGGCGCGGCGTGGATGAGCTCATCGCCCATGCCGACGCCGGACTGTACGAAGCCAAGCGCAACGGCCGCAACCGCTGGTGCTACGCGCCGGCGGCCTGACCATGGCAAGCACGGCCCCGGGCGGCATGGCCCCGCCCACCCCCTCCCCTTGGCGCCCACCCGTGCTGTCGGCACGCTGGTGGCCGGTGTTCCTGCGCAACATGCTGGTCTGGCGCAAGCTGGCCATCCCCAGCTTGGTGGGCAACATCGCCGAGCCGCTGATGTGGCTGGTGGCGTTTGGCTACGGCATGGGCACGCTGGTGGGACAGGTGCCCGTGGCCACGGCCGATGGCGGCAGCATCCATGTGCCCTACCTCCTGTTCCTGGCCAGTGGCTCGATCTGCATGAGCGCAATGAACGCGGCGAGCTTCGAAGCGCTGTACTCGGCCTTCTCGCGCATGCATGTGCAAAAGACCTGGGACGGCATCATGAACGCCCCCGTGCGCCTTGACGATGTGGTGCTGGCCGAGATGCTCTGGGCCGCATTCAAGGCCTTGTTCACCGTGACCGCCATCCTGGGGGTGATGCTGGCGCTGGGCATCAGCCACAGCCCCAAGCTGCTGGTGGCCTGGGCGGTGCTGCTGGGCGTGGGCATCATGTTCTCGAGCATCGCGCTGATCTTCAACGCGCTGGCCAAGGGCTACGATTTCTTCACCTACTACTTCACGCTGGTGCTCACGCCCATGATGTTCCTCTCGGGCGTGTTCTTCCCGCGCGAGCAACTTCCACCCATCGTGCGCGCCATCTCCGACTGTCTGCCGCTGACCAATGCCGTCGAACTGGTGCGCCCGCTGTTCATGGACCAGTGGCCCGCCCACCCCTGGCGCCACGGCCTGGTGCTGGTGGTGACCACGGTGGTGGCGTTCTGGGTGGCCATGGCGCTAACCCGCAAGCGCTTTCGCAGCTGAAGCGGCTTCAGTAGGGTGGTGCGGTCTCGGCCGACAGGTCCAGGCTGCGCATCAGCTTGATCCACTCGTAGGGCGTGAGGTGGGGCTTGGTGCTGGCGAGCACCGCCTCGAACACCGGTGCAGGGGCATGCGCGCGCATGTCGGCCAGCAGGGCCGTGCGCTCGGGCGGGGACATGAAGGGCACGAGCCAGCGCAGGATGGCCATCATCTCCTCGGGCGGGATGGAGGCCACGAGCGCGTTGTGCACATCCACCAGTTCCTCGTCGCTGTAGTGCGCCCACAGCACGCTGTTGTGCGAGGTTTCCTCGGCATGCATGTGCTCGAAGTTGTGGGCGATGAACAGCGCCAGCTGGCGGTACAGCGCCTGGGTGGCCATGGGCCGCGCTGCGGGCGCACAGCCCAGCAGCTGCGTGACGCCAGCGGCCAGGGCCGTGATGGCGGCTTCGTGTTCGCCATGCTCGCCTTCGAGCATGCGGGCGGCACCCGGGGCGCGCGCCTCGATGGCCGTGTGCACGAAGGTGTTCTCGTGCTGCAGGTGCGAGCGGCACAGGTCCAGCAGGTCCATCACGCGCTCGCAGTGGCTGGCGAACTCTTCGTCATCCGCCACGTCCATGCGGCCAAGGGCCAGCAGGGTGTGCGCCATCACGGCGCGCAGGGCCTTGTGGATGCCGGCATACATGTCCATGCGCGGCGCGCCGGCTTGTGCCAAGGGATCGGAGTGGGCCGAGATCAGGGCCGAGATTTCGCGGGGGTCGATGTTCATCGCAGTGTTCTTCTTTCAAGTTGCCACACCGCCTCTCGCGGTGTTCGGCCAGATGCACCATGCATCTGCAGCCGACGAAAGAAGTCTAGGAAAGCGCGGCGTTTTCGCCTGTGAACAACTTCCGCTTTCAGCGCCCTGCCGCAGGCCGCGGCGTGACATTCCTCACGCTGCGGCGCGCAACATGTCCACGGCCTTCTCGGCGATCATCACCGTGGGCGCGTTGGTGTTGCCGCTCACGATGCGCGGCATGATGGACGCGTCCACCACGCGCAGGCCGGCGAGGCCGTGCACGCGCAATTGCGCATCCACCACGTCGAGCGGGCCCGGGCCCATGCGGCAGGTGCCCACCGGGTGGTAGATGGTGTCCGCGTACTGGCGGATGAACTGCTCGATCTGCGCCGGGGTCTGCGCGCCGGCCGACGCCGGCAGCTCGCGCGCACCGAAGCGCGCGAGCGCGGGCTGGGCCAGGATCTCGCGCAGGCGCTGGAAGCCGCGCACCATGCGCTGCATGTCGTCGGCATCGGCGAGGAAGCGCGGGTCCACCAGCGGCAGGGCCATGGGGTCCCTGGTGGCCAGCGACACCGAGCCCCGGCTGCGCGGCTGCAGCAGGCACACGTGGGCTGAGTAGCCATGGCCCAACACGGTCTTGCGGCCGTGGTCCACGAGCTTGCCGATCACAAAGTGCAGCTGTAGGTCGGGTGCGGCCTCGGCCGGGTCGCTCTTGATGAAGCCCCCGGCCTCGGCGAAATTGGTGGTCAGCATGCCGGTGCGGCTGCGGCGCCACTCCAGCACGCCGCGCAACTGGGCCAGCATTCCAGAAGGCGAGATGCCGAACAGGTCCTTGAGCGCCGGGGCGTTGAGCACCTGCACCACATCAGGATGGTCGTGCAGGTGCTGGCCCACGCCCGGCAGGTCATGCAGCACCGCAATGCCATGGCGCTGCAGGTGCTCGCCCGGGCCCACGCCCGACAGCATGAGCAGTTGCGGCGAGAGCAAGGCACCCGCGCTGAGCAGCACCTCGCGGCTGGCGCGCACCTCGTGCAGCGCGCCGCCCTGGCGGTACTCCACGCCCACGGCGCGCTTGCCCTCGAACAGGATGCGTGTCGCGTGTGCGCCGGTGACCACCTGCAGGTTGCTGCGCGACAGGTGCGGCGTGAGGTAGCCCTTGGCCGCGCTGTGGCGCTCGCCATTCCTGTGGGTCACCTGGTACATGCCCACGCCTTCTTGCGTGGCGCCATTGAAGTCGCTGTTGTGCGGGTGGCCGGCCTGCACGCCGGCCTCGGTGAAGAACTGGCTGAAGCGGTTGGGCGAGCGCAGGTCGGCCACGTTCAGCGGACCGCCCTGGCCATGCCAGGCGTCAGCACCGCGCTCGTTGTTTTCCGCCTTGAGGAAGTAGGGCTTGACGTCCTCCCAGCCCCAGCCGGGGTTACCCTGCGCGGCCCAATGGTCGTAGTCGGCATGCTGGCCACGGATATAGACCATGGCATTGATCGAGCTCGAACCGCCCAGCACCTTGCCGCGCGGCTGGTAGCCCTGGCGGCCGTTGAGCGCCGTCTGCGGCACGGTGTTCTGGCCCCAGCCATTGAGCTCGAACTTGGCCATCACGGCCAGGCCTGCCGGGCAGTGGATCAGAACGCTCTTGTCGGCAGGGCCTGCTTCGAGCAGGCACACGCGCACGGCGGGGTCTTCGGTGAGCCGGCCGGCCAGGACGGAACCGGCCGAACCGCCCCCGATCACGATGTAGTCGAACATGGTTTCTTGTCTCCAGGCCCGCGCGGATGCTTGGCGGCGCGGGCTGCAACGGACCATAACCGAACGGGCGTGCGATTCGGCTTACCATGGCGACCATCCGTTTCACTTTGAAGAGAGCTCTCTATATGACGATTCAAACCGTTGGCATCATCGGCGCAGGCACCATGGGCAACGGCATTGCGCAGGCCTGCGCGGTGTCGGGCATCGACGTGGTGATGGTGGACATCTCCGATGCGGCAGTGCAAAAAGGCCTGGCCACCGTGGCCGGCAGCCTGGACCGGTTGATCAAGAAGGACAAGATCACGGCGGCCGACAAGGATGCGGCCCTGGCGCGCATCAAAGCCTCCACCAGCTACGACGACCTCAAGGCGGCCCAACTGGTGATCGAGGCCGCCACCGAGAACTACGAGCTCAAGCTCAAGATCCTCAAGCAGGTGGATGCGCTGGTGGCGCCCGAGGTGCTGATCGCCTCCAACACCTCGTCGATTTCCATCACCAAGCTGGCCGCTGCCACTTCGCGCGCGGACCGCTTCATCGGCATGCACTTCTTCAACCCCGTGCCCATGATGGCGCTGGTGGAGATCATCCGCGGCCTGCAGACCAGCGATGCCACGCACGACGCCGTGAAGGCCCTGGCCGAGGCCCTGGGCAAGAGCCCCATCACCGTGAAGAACGCGCCCGGCTTCGTGGTCAACCGCATCCTGGTGCCCATGATCAATGAGGCCTTCTTCGTGCTGGCCGAAGGCCTGGCCACGCCCGAGGACATTGACGCGGGCATGAAGCTCGGGTGCAACCAGCCCATCGGCCCGCTGGCCCTGGCAGACATGATCGGACTGGACGTGTGCCTGGCCGTGATGGACGTGTACCTCACCGAGTTCGGCGACAGCAAGTACCGCCCCTGCCCGCTGCTCAAGGAAATGGTGGCCGCCGGCCGCCTGGGCCGCAAGACCGGCCAGGGCGTTTACACCTACTGACCAGCCCCGTGTGCTGTCCCTCTCGGGACGGCGCATGGATTCCATTGGGTTTTCAATCGTGGGCAAGGAGACCTCAGCGCCCATGACCAACGACATCACCCCCACCACGCCCCCGGCCGAAGGCTGCATCGACACCCAGGTGCTCGGCCATGTGCTGCTGATCGGCATCAACCGTCCGGCCAAGCGCAATGGCTGGACGCCGCCCATGTTCCGCCAGCTCGCCGAGGCCTACACCCGCCTCGACGATGACCCGGACCTGCGCGTTGGCGTGCTGCACGCCTTTGGCGACCACTTCACCGCCGGGCTGGACCTGCCGGCCGTCAGCGCCTACATGCAGCGCGGCGAGAAGGCCATTCCCGAGGGCCTGGTGGAGCCCCACGACTATGGCCTGCCCGGCTACCGGCGCCGCACCAAGCCCATGGTGGTGGCGGTCAAGGGCATCTGCTTCACGGTGGGCATCGAGTTGATGCTGGGCGCCGACATCGTGGTCGCGGCCGACGACTGCCGCTTCTCGCAGATGGAGGTGCAGCGCGGCATCATGGCCACGGGCGGTGCCACGCTGCGAATGGCCGAGCGCGCCGGCACCGGCAACGCCTTGCTGCACCTGCTCACGGCCGACGAGTTCGGCAGCGCCGAGGCGCTGCGCCTGAACTTCGTGCAGACGGTGGTGCCCGCTGCCCAGGTGCTCGGCGAGGCCCTGGCCATCGCCCAGCGCATCGAGGCCCAGGCCCCGCTGGCGGTGGTCGCTACCCGGCTCAACGTGCTCAAGGCCATCGAGCAGGGCCAGGCCGCCGCCGTGGCCGAATTCATTCCGGTGCAGAAACAACTGGCCAACAGCGAGGACGCAGCTGAGGGCGTGCGCGCCTTTGTCGAGAAGCGCCCTGCCCGCTTCACGGGCCGCTGACAGTCCCCGCCCAGCCGCCGCCACGCCACGCCCTGTTGCCAAAGGGCACTTGCACACGCACGCGCGCCGTGCGTGAATAGCATTTTCGATCCGGGCCGTCAGCGCCCCTCCACAGAACCCATAGCCGCAACAAAAGATTACACAATTCAATTGCGCACAATTTAAATACGGCGCACAATTCACCCCATGGCACGCAGCAACCCCACCACCCACACCCCCAGCCCAGCCCTGCTGCGCCTGGACAACCAGGTGTGCTTCGCGCTGTACTCCGCCTCGCTGGCGATGACCAAGCTGTACAAACCGCTGCTGGAGACCGTGGGCCTGACCTACCCCCAGTACCTGGTGATGCTGGTGCTGTGGGAGCAGGACGGCGTGACGGTGTCCGAACTCGGCGAGCGCCTGTTCCTTGACTCCGGCACCCTGACACCGTTGCTCAAGCGCCTGGAAACCTCGGGCCTGATCGCCCGCATCCGCGATGCGCAGGACGAGCGCCGCGTGCGCATCAGCCTCACGGCCCCGGGCCGGGCGTTGCGCGACAAGGCCGAGGCCATTCCGCCCTGCGTGCTCGAAGCCAGCCAGTGCACCGTGCCCGAACTGACTGCTCTGACCGGGCAGCTCAGAACCTTTCGCGACCGGATCCAGCCGCCGCGCTGAATCCATTTCTTTTCGTTCCCACCCCGTCCGCATTCAGGACATTCATTCACCCACTGCAAAGGAAGACACCATGACGCAACTCGAAAAAGTCCTCTACACCGCCAAGGCCCACGTCACCGGTGGCCGCGATGGCGCCGCCAAGACCGACGACGGCCGGCTGGATGTCAAGCTGTCCTCGCCCGGCACGTCCGGCACCGGCACCAACCCCGAGCAGTTGTTCGCCTCGGGCTACGCTGCCTGCTTCATCGGCGCCATGAAGGCCGTCGGCGGCAAGATCGGCATCCCAGTGCCACAGGACGTGTCCATCGACGCAGAAGTCGACCTGGGCCCCATCCCGAACGCCTACGGCATCGCCGCCCGCCTGAAGGTCAGCCTGCCCGGCCTGGACACCGCCACGGCCCAGAAGCTGGTGGACGCAGCCCACCAGGTCTGCCCCTACTCCAACGCCACGCGCGGCAACATCGACGTGACCATCACGCTGGCGTAAGCAATGGGCCGGCTGCTGCTACCCCGCATCGCAGTGGCCTTGGTGGCCATCGAGCACGCCTACATCCTGGTGCTGGAGATGTTCTTCTGGAACAAGCCCCTGGGCCTGAAGACCTTCAACCTGACCCAGGAGTTCGCCGATGCCACCGTGACGCTGGCCGCCAACCAGGGCCTGTACAACGGCTTCCTGTCGGCTGGGCTGTTCTTTGGCCTCATCACCAGCAACCGGCTGTTCAAGATCTTCTTTCTGGCCTGCGTGATCGTGGCCGGTGTGTACGGCGGCGCCACGGCGGTGCCCAAGATCTTCTACACCCAGGCCCTGCCCGCCATCATTGCGCTGGCCCTGGTGCTGGCACTGGACAAGCCTTCGGCCCGCAACGCCTGATCTGCCCATTGCCATTCAAAAAGCCCACTGGCGCACGCTGGTGGGCTTTTTGCTGGGCAGGTGTCGCGCAGGTGCTCCAGCGTGCTTGAGTGCCGCTGCGGATTCGTTTAGCGTGCGGCCATGAGCACAACCACCCTCCTCGTGCGCCAGGACGCCCTGGCCCATACCGCCCTGCGCACCACGCAGGATGTTCCGCTGGCCGATGGCCAGGTGCGCGTGCGCGTGGAGCGCTTTGCGCTCACGGCCAACAACATCACCTATGCGGCCATGGGCGGCATGCTGGAGTACTGGCAGTTCTTCCCGTCGGACGAGACGGGCTGGGGCATCGTGCCCGTGTGGGGTTTTGGCACGGTGGTGCAGTCCCTGCACCCCGGCGTGGCCGTGGGCGAGCGGCTCTATGGCTACTGGCCCATGTCCACCCACGCCGTGCTCACCCCCGCGCGGCTGACCGAAACCGGTTTCTACGACGGCGCGGACCACCGCGCTAAGCTGCATGCCGTGTACAACCAGTACGTGCGCACCAACACCGACCCGTTCTACACGCCGGACACCGAAGACGTGCAGGCCCTGCTGCGCCCGCTGTTCGTCACCTCGTGGCTGATCGACGATTTCCTGGCCGACCAGCAGTTTTTCGGCGCCCGGCGCCTGCTGCTGTCCAGCGCATCGAGCAAGACGGCCTACGGCACGGCCTTCCAGCTCGCGCAGCGCGACGGCCTGGAGGTGATCGGGCTGACCTCGCCCGGCAACGTGGCTTTCTGCGAAAGCCTGGGCTGCTACGACCGCGTGGTGGCCTATGACCAGCTGGAGACCATCGACGCGGCCACGCCCTGCGTCTACATCGACTTTGCGGGCAGCGTGGCAGTGCGCGAAGCCGTCCACCAGCGCTTTTCCGCCCTGGCCTATAGCTGCGCCGTGGGTGCCAGCCATGTCAACGACCTGGGTGGTGCCGGCCAGTTGCCCGGCCCGCGACCGACCATGTTCTTCGCCCCCGCGCAAATCAAGAAGCGCCGCGACGACTGGGGCGCCCAGGTGCTCAACGAGCGGTTGGTGGCTGCCTGGCAGGCCTTTGCCATAGCGGTGCAGGCGCCGCCCACGCCCTGGCTGCAGGTGCAACAGCACCAGGGACCGGATGCCGTGCAGGCGCTGTTTGCCGCCGTGCTGGCGGGCGGTGGCGATCCGCGCCAAGGCCACATGGCCGGCCTCTGATCGCTGTACAGGGGACAATCGGGGCATGAACCGACTGCCCCCGAACGACACGCCTGCCGACGCCCCCGATCAGCACCCCTATGCGCGCCTCACCCCCGACCAGGTGCTGGACGCACTGGCCAGCGTGGGTCTGTACGGCGACGGCCGGCTCATGGCCCTGTCGTCCTATGAGAACCGGGTCTACCAGGTCTCGCTGGAAGACGGCCAGCGCGTGGTGGCCAAGTTCTACCGCCCCAGCCGCTGGACCGATGCGCAGATCCTTGAGGAGCATGCCTTTGCCGCCGAGTTGATGGGGGCCGAGGTGCCCGCCGTGGGACCAATGGTGCTCCATGGCGGCACCCTGCACGCGCACGAAGGCTTTGCCTTTTCCGTGAGTCCCTGGCGCGGCGGGCGCGGGCCCGAGCTCGACGACTTCGATGTGCTCGAATGGATTGGCCGCTTTCTCGCGCGCATCCACACCGTGGGCGCAGCCCGGCCCTTTGTGCACCGGCCGGCGCTGGACCTGCAGGGCTTTGGCACGGCATCGCGCGACTGGCTGCTGGGCCACGACATGATCCCACTCGACATGCAATCGGCCTGGCAGGAGCAGTGCGACAAGGCGCTCGCCCTGGTTGCCGCCAGCGGACTGGCAGATGCCCGCCCCATCCGACTGCATGGTGACTGCCACCCCGGCAACATCCTCTGGACCCCCACCGACCTGCCCGGGGGGGGCCCGCACTTCGTGGACCTGGACGACGCGCGCATGGGCCCCGCGGTGCAGGATCTGTGGATGCTGCTGTCGGGCGATCGCAGCCAGCGCACCCTGCAACTGAGCACCCTGCTGGACGGCTACGAGCAGTTCCGCAGCTTCGACCGGCGCGAGCTGGCACTGATCGAGCCGCTGCGCACGCTGCGCCTCATCCACTACAGCGCCTGGCTGGCGCGCCGCTGGGAAGATCCGATCTTTCCGGTGAATTTCCCCTGGTTCGGCAGCAGCGACTACTGGCGTGGCCAGGTGGACATGCTGATCGAGCAGTGCGAGGCCATGCAAGAGGAACCGCTCTATGCCTGACCCGGGCAGGGACGCGGCCCAGGAGACAAGGCGCGGTCCCGCTTTGTAACCATCGGGCGCTTGGGATGGGGATTTGACTCGTATATGCTTGTCGGCATATCCGCTACCGCACCCCGGCTCTCACCATGAAAGACGTTTTCAGGAACCTGCTCAACATCCGCCAGCAGCGCCGCCCTGCGCCCGTGGGCAGTATTCCCGCCGTGGGCACGGCCATCATCCGCGGCGACATCAAGATGAATGTCACCGACCCCATCTCGCGTGACCTGTGGAACTGGATGGTGCTCTCGGGCTGGCGCAATGTGCCGGTCAAGAACGACCGGCGCCAGTACACGGAACTGCCGGACGGCCTGCTCAAGCTGCTGATCGAGGCGGAGCCGACACAACGCGATGCGGTTCACGCGCGCATCATGGCCAAGGCAAAAGACGAGTGATTGCCTGCGCGCGGTGCGCGCCGGGAAAGAACACCTGAACGCCCTGGCCGGAGGCCAGCCAGGGCGGGCTCGCTATCAGGCCAGCAGAGCGTTCACGCGCTTGACGTAGGCCGCAGGGTCGGCCGGCAGGCCCCCTTCGGCGAGCAGTGCCTGGTCGAACAGGATGTGCGCCAGGTCATGGAAGTGCACACTGCCTTCGAGCTTCTTGACTAGGGCATGCTCGGCATTCACCTCCAGCACGGGCTTGGACTCGGGCGCCGGCTGGCCGGCCTGCTTGAGCATGCGGGCCAGCTGGGTGCTCATGCCATCGTCCTGAACCACCAGGCAGGCCGGTGAATCGACCAGGCGCGTGGTCACGCGCACATCCTCGGCCTTGTCCTTGAGAGCTTCCTTGAGCTTGGCCAGCAGGGGCTTGAAGGCCTCTGCGGCCTCTTCGGCGGCCTTCTTCTCGGCCTCGTCCTGCAGCTTGCCCAGGTCCACGGCGCCCTTGGCAACGCTTTGCAGCGGCGTGCCGTCGAAGTCGTGCAGGTAGTTCAGCGCCCACTCGTCCACGCGGTCGGTCATGAGCAGCACCTCGATGCCCTTTTTCTTGAAGACTTCGAGCTGCGGGCTGTTCTTGGCGGCGGCCAGGGTATCGGCGGTGATGTAGTAGATGGCCTCCTGGCCTTCCTTCATGCGCGCCTTGTAGTCGGCAAAGCTGACCGTGGCCGTGTCGCTGGTGGTGCTGGCAAAGCGCAGCAGCTTGGCCAGGCGCTCGCGGTTGCCGAAGTCCTCGCCCAGGCCCTCCTTGAGCACCGAGCCGAACTCGGCATAGAACGCGGTGTACTTGCCTTCCTTGGCCTTGTCGTCGGCATCGACCACATCGGTCACGCCATCGTCGCCAGCGGCGGCTGCGTGCGTGTCGTGCTTGGCCAGGTCTTCCAGCATGGACAGCACGCGCTTGGTCGAGCCTTCACGGATGGAGCGCACGTCGCGGCTTTCCTGCAGCAGCTCGCGGCTCACGTTGAGCGGCAGGTCGGCCGAGTCGATCACACCCTTGACGAAGCGCAGGTAGGTGGGCATCAGCGCCTCGGCGTCGTCCATGATGAACACGCGCTTGACGTAGAGCTTCACGCCGGCCTTCTTGTCGCGGTTCCACAGGTCGAACGGCGCCTTGGCAGGGATGTACAGCAGCTGCGTGTACTCGGTGTTGCCTTCGACGCGGTTGTGCGCCCAGGTCAGCGGGGCCTCGTGGTCGTGGCTGATGGCCTTGTAGAACTCCTGGTACTGCTCTTCGCTGATGTCCTTCTTGGGACGCGTCCACAGGGCGCTGGCCTTGTTGATGGTCTCCCACTCGCCGGTCTTGGCCATGCCACCGGGCTGGCGGCCGCCGTTTTCGTCCGACGGGTTGATCAGTTCTCCGTCTTTCCACTCTTCCTTTTCCATCAGGATGGGCAGGCTGATATGGTCCGAGTACTTGGCAATGACGGACTTGAGCTTCCAGGCGTTGAGATACTCCTCGGCCTCTTCGCGCAGGTGCAGGATGATGCTGGTGCCGCGCGCTGCGCGGGTGATGGCCTCGACCTCGAAGTCGCCCGTGCCGCCGCTGGTCCAGCGCACGCCTTCTTCGGCCGGCACACCGGCACGGCGCGACTCCACGGTGATCTTGTCGGCCACGATGAAGCCGGAGTAGAAGCCCACGCCGAACTGGCCGATGAGCTGGGCATCGGCCTTCTGGTCGCCCGAGAGCTTGCCCATGAAGTCCTTGGTGCCGCTCTTGGCGATGGTGCCCAGGTGGTCGATGGCTTCCTGCGCCGTCATGCCGATGCCGTTGTCCGTGATGGTCAGCGTCTTGGCGGCCTGGTCGAAGGACACACGCACTTCGAGGTTGGGTGCGTCTTCGTACAGGGCATTGTTGTTCAGCGCCTCGAAGCGCAGCTTGTCACAGGCGTCCGAGGCATTGGAGATCAGCTCGCGCAGGAAGATTTCCTGGTTGGAGTACAGCGAATGGGTCACCAGGTGCAGAAGCTGGGCCACTTCGGCCTGGAAGGACAGGGTTTGTTTGTTGCTCATGGTCTCTGGATTGGGCTTTCGTACAGTCTGGGGAACGTTTAAAGCACGTTCGCGCGTGCTCAATTCGGGTCATGTCTTCCGATTTCAAGGGGCCCACGGCAAGTGCGTTGCTGCGGCATGCTTCGCGGCGCCCTCGGCACCGCGTGCAGCTTACCGAGCATTGTTGACAATTGGCGCGACTTTGGCGCTGGTTCGCGCCATTTTGCCGCCATAAGATCCGGCCATGGCTGCGGCGGGGCTCACCTTCGGCGGCTGCGGCAGTGCCGTGCTGGCGGCGGCTTTGCCACCAATGGCTATGGCGAACATTCCCCCGATGGCTACGGCCTGCTGACCGAGGTGGTGCTCACCGCGGTTTTCCTCATCGTGATCCTGGGCGCCACCTCGCGCCGGGCGGCCGAGGGCGCGGGCGGGCTGGCCATCGGCCTGTGCCTCACGCTGATCTACCTGGTTTCGATCCCTGTGACCAATACCTCGGTCAATCCGGCGCGCAGCACCGGCCTGGCCCTGTTGAGGCCGGAGTACGCACTCACCGAGCTGTGGGCCTTCTGGGCCGCCCCCCTGGCCGGCGCGCTGCTCGGCGGCGCTTTGTACCGGGTGCTGTTCGGCGAAGACTGAGCAGGAACTCAGCGGTCCAGCGTGATGCGCTGGATCAGCGCCTGCAGGATGGTGTCGGCCTTGTCGTTGGCCACCTGGCAAGTGCCTGCGGCGGCATGGCCGCCACCGCCGAACTCCAGCATCAGGTTGCCCACGTGGGTCTGGCTGCTGCGGTCCAGGATGGACTTGCCGGTGGCCAGCACCGTGTTCTGCTTCTGCAACCCCCACATCATGTGGATGGAGATGTTGGCCGTGGGGAACAGTGCATAGATCATGAAGCGGTTGGTCGCCCAGATGGTCTCCTCGTCGCGCAGGTCCAGCACCACCAGGTTGCCGATCTTGATGGCGCAGCGCAGCAGCTGCTCCTTGGCCTTGGGGGCGTGCTCGCGGTAGAGCGCCACGCGTTCCTGCACGTCGGGCAGCGCCAGGATCTCTTCGATGCTGTGGTCGCGGCAGTACTTGATGAGGTCCATCATCAGCGCGTAGTTGCTGATGCGGAACTCGCGGAAACGGCCCAGGCCGGTGCGCGAGTCCATGAGGTAGTTGAGCAGCACCCAGCCCTCGGGGTTGAGGATGTCCTCGCGCGAGTACTGGGCCGAGTCGGCCTGGTCCACCGCCGCCATCATCTCGTCGGTGATGCGCGGGAAGGCCGCCTTGCCGCCGTAGTGGTTGTAGACCACGCGCGCCGCCGAGGGCGCATGTGCCTCGATGATGTGGTTGCTGTCGCGCCGCCCCGAGTTGCGGATGGTTTCGGACTCGTGGTGGTCGAACACCAGGTGGGCACCGGGCACGTAGGGCAGGTTGGTGGTGATGTCCCGTTCGGTGATGGGTACCTTGCCGTCCTGCATGTCCTTGGGGTGCACGAAAGTGATCTCGTCGATCAGGTCCAGCTCGTTGAGCAGCACGGCACATACCAGGCCGTCGAAGTCGCTGCGGGTCACGAGGCGGTATTTCTTTTTGTCACTCACTGTGTTTCTCCTTGTTACATGCGGCGCCAATGGCACGATGGTAGCAATGCCCGCGCCCCGGTTGGCGTAGCGGCGCAAATAAAGGCGACAGCCGGCACCCCGGCTCAGCCTGCCGGCTCCAGCCAGCGCACCAATTGTCGGGCCACACGCGCATCGGCCAGCAGTTGCAAATGCCCGGCCCGGTGCACGACACACTGTTGGGCTCGTGCGAATTCCAGCCGCCTCGCAGGGTCATCATGCCAGCCCAGGGCACTGTGCAGCGGCACCAGGCCATCGCCGACCAGCCGTTCGGCCACCGGGCTGCGCTGCGCGGCCAGCGTTGCTGCCACGGTACAGCACAACACCCCTTGCGGCAATGGCACGTGGGTGCGCGTGTCCGGGCTCTTGCGGAAGCGGTCGCGGCCCTGCCAGTCGGCATCCAGCACATGGCCATGGCGCAGGTCGGTGATGCCGGCGCTGCGCAGCCGCGTCAGCCGGGCAAAGGGGCGCGAGTACGGGGTGCTGCCCAGCAGCCGGTCGACCCAGTGGCCGGCACGCTCCAGCGGCGCGCCATGGTGCGGCGTGCCCAGGCACACCAGGTGCCGCAGCAGGCCGCGCCAGGGCAAGCCCGCCTGCTCTGCCTGCTGGCAGGCACTGCGCGCAACCAGCCCGCCCATGCTGTGGCCCACGATGCTCAGCTGCGTGACCGGCACCGGCCAGGCCGCCACCAGTGCCTGCAGTTGCCGCGCCAGCTCGGCACCGTTGGTGGAGGTGTGCCGCCCGGTGTTGTAGCGCAGGTACACAGGCGTGCAGCCCAGCGCCTGCGCCAGATGGGCGCCATGGTCATGGCCCTCGTGCGCCCATTGCAGGTCGTTCATGCACAGGCCATGCACCAGCACCAGCAGGTGGCCCGAAGCCCTTCCCACCACACCCAGGGCCGGTGGGTCCAGCGGGCGGCCCTGCTGGTAAAAGCCCATGGCGGTGGACAGCGGGTTGCCGTCCTCGGCCAGGCGGTCGCCCATCACGCCATTGAGTGCCGCCAGCACGGCCAGGCGCTCGCGCGGTACTTCCTGTGCCGCCTCCGGCGCGGCAATGAAGGGCTCGAGCCGCAACAAGGCGGCCTGCAGGCCCGCATCGACCAGGCGCGTGATGCCCCGCACACTGCCATAGACCATGCCGGTCAGGCCGCGCGTGCGGCCCGGCGTGGCGCCGCCCGGCAGGCCCATGGTGCCCAGCACGGATTGGTGCACCCCTTCGGCCACGCGGCTGATGCTGGCCGTGGCCTGGGCGGCCAGGCGGGCCGCGCCGCGCAGGTCGGAGGGGCGCAGCTGGCGCAGGGCACGCGCGGGAGAGGGTTTGGATGGCATGGCAGGCTCCGGTCAATGAAAGGTGGCAGGAGCCGCGCATGACTCAGAGGCTGGGAATTTTTTGGCCGTGGCCGTGGGGCGCGTCAAAACGCCTCGGATCCAGGCGCAAAGCGCAGCCATGGCTCGGGCTATGGCGAGCATTTGCAACGACGAGCCGGGGTGTTTTGGCGTGCAAGGCGGGCATGGGCGAAAGGTTCTCAGCCTCTCAGAACTGTTCGTGCGGCAAAAGGTAGCGCCACTGGCCCACCGGCAGGTTGCCCAGCGTCACCCGGCCGATGCGGATGCGCTTGAGCCCCACCACCTTGAGGCCCACCAGCTCGCACATGCGGCGGATCTGGCGCTTCTTGCCCTCGGTGAGCACGAAGCGCAGCTGTTCAGGGTTCTGCCACTCCACCTTGGCGCGTTTGAGCGGCTGGCCGTCGAGCTCCAGGCCATGGCACAGGCGCGCCAGCTGCGCGGCCGGGAACGCGGCCTGTACGTCGGTGGCGATCTCGCCGTACTGCACGCGCACCAGGTACTCCTTGTCCACCGTGGAGTCCTCGCCGATCAACTGGCGCGCCACGCGCCCGTCCTGGGTGAGGACCAGCAGGCCCACCGAGTCGATATCCAGCCGGCCGGCCGGTGCCAGGCCGCGCAGTTGCGGCGGCGAAAAGCGCATGCGGCCCGGGTCGTCGCGCCAGTGGGTGCGGGGGTTGATCAGCGCCACAGCCGGCGTGTGGCCGTCCTCGGCCTGCCCGCTCACATAGCCCATGGGCTTGTGCAGCAGGATGGTGACCTGCTGCTCCTGCTGACCCTGGGCGCGATTGTCCACCTCGATGCGGTCGGTAGGCAGCACCTGCAGGCCCATGGGCGCCACCTCCCCATTGACCTTGACCCAGCCGTGGGCGATCCAGTCGTCGGCCTCGCGGCGCGAACACAGGCCGAGCTCGGCCATGCGCTTGTTCAGGCGCGCGCTGCCATCGGCCGCCGCCGGGCGCTTGACCGGCACCGGCGCGCGCGCAGGTGCAGCACCCGGGCCCGGTGGCCGGCCGCCTGCACCCTGCGCGGCGCTACGGGGAGCGGCCGGCGGCGCGGCATCCGCACGCCAGACGTTGCCGCGCGCTGGCGGCTTGGCGGGCCGTGCCGCGGGGCGGAGAGGCGGTTCGGCCTTGCCCTGCAGGGCGGCCAGGGCGCGTTGCGTGGCGGTGGAGGGGGTGGCTGGCGCCGCAGGCGCGGCCGGGCGGCGCAGCACGGCGCGCCGGGGCGGGCCCTCGGGCTCGGCGGGCGGGGCGGCAGGGGTACGGGAAGAAGGCATTGCCCGTATTTTCACCCCTGCGCAGCCACTTTGGGGGCGCAACCGCTCAACAACGGCGCGCCAGGACCCTCATGGGGCGGCTGCCGCGAGTTGGCGCGCCTGCCACGCCAGGAAATCCTCGGCACCCAGCGGCCGGCTGATGTGGTAGCCCTGCGCCTCGTCGCAGGACAGGGCCCGCAGCCGGTCCAGGACGGCCAGGGTCTCCACCCCTTCGGCCACCACCGTGAGGCCCAGGTTGTGGGCCAGGTCGATGGTGGAGCGCACGATCATCGCATCGTCCTCGCCGGACTCCATGCCCATCACGAAGGACTTGTCGATCTTGAGTTCGTCCACCGGCAGGCGCTTGAGGTAGGCCAGTGACGAGTACCCGGTGCCGAAGTCGTCGATGGACAGCTTGAAGCCCTGTTCGGACAGCCGGTTGAGCATGGCCTCGGCACGCTGGGGGTCGTCCATGATGGCGCTTTCGGTGATCTCCAGGCAGAAGGCGCTGGCCTGCACTCCATGGCGGGCCAGGATGGTGCCCAGGCGCGTGCTGAGCTCGGGGTCCAGCAGGTCGCGCGTGGACAGGTTGACCGAGATGCGCAGAGGCATGTCTGCCGTGCGCGGATCGGCCAGCAGGCGCGCCACCTCCTCGAACATCCACAGCGTGAGCTGGCGCACAAAGCCCGTCTGTTCGGCAAACGGGATGAAGTCCATGGGCGGCACCAGGCCGCGCTGGGGGTGCTGCCAACGCACCAGGGCCTCGGCAGCCAGGCCGCCCTGCCCGTGCAGCGGCACCTTGGGCTGCAGGTAAAGGCGCAACTCGTTGTGCTCCACGGCGTGGCGCAGCTCGGTCAGCAGCGACAGGGTTTGGGTGCTGGCCGAATCGAACGACGCATCGTAGCGCAGCGCGCCGCTGAGCTTGCGCTTGGCAGCGTACATGGCGATCTCGGAATGGCTGAGCAGCGTGTCGGCATCTTCTGCATCGGCGGGCCAGCAGGCGAATCCCATGCCGGCGCTCAGGTCCACGGTCTGGTCCTCGAAGGCCAGCGGCTCCTCGAAGGACTGCGCGATGCGCTGGGCCATGGCCTGGGCCCCCTTGGCGTCGGTGCGCAGCAGCAGCATGGCGAACTCGTTGCCCCCGAGCCGGGCCACCATGTCGCTGTCACCCGTCACCTGCTCCTTGAGGCGTTCGGCCACGGCCTGCAGCAGGCGGTCGCCGAAGGCATAGCCGAGCACGTCGTTCACGTGCTTGAAGCGGTCCAGGTCGAGCGTGAGCACCGTCAGGGGACGCAGGGCGTCCCCCACCTGGGCGTCGATGGCATGCACCACGGCTTCGCGAAAGCGCTCCCGGTTGGGCAGGCCGGTGAGCCGGTCCCAGTAGGCCAGGCGGCGGATCTCGGCCTGCTGGCTGCCGATATCGAGACGCATGCGGTCGAAGGAGCGGGCCAGGTTGCCGATCTCGTCCTTGCGGTCCGTGTGGCCCAGGGGAACCCCATACTCGCCGCGCGACAGGCGTTGCGTGGCCGCCAGCAGGGAGCGCAGCGGCGTGGTCAGGCGCTGGGCCACCAGACCGGTGCCGGCCGCGAACAGCAGCACGCCCGCGATGGTGATGATGGCCAGCAGCACCTGCAACCGCTGGTATGGCGCCACGACCTCGTCCACCGAGCGCAGCAGCAGCGTCTTCACCCCGATGCCGGCGTTGCCCAAGGGGACCTCGCGCACCAGCAGTGTCCCTTCGTCGGTCCTGAGTTCCGCCAGCGGCAGGCCCTGGTGGTGCAGGCGGACCAGCGCCGGTGCCGACAGCGTGGCCACGGGCACCGATACGCTGCCATCGGCCGCCAGGACCACCACGGCCACCTGCACCGACAGCAGCCGCCGCATTTCCTCGGCCAGCGGCTGGTCGATGGGAAAGCCCATCAGCACCCAGCCGATGACCAGCGGCGCGCGCATGGGCACCATCACGAACTGGTAGGGCACGCCGGCCATCACCGCAACCTGGCTGCTCTGAGGCTGGGCCGCCAGCGGCGGCACCACCTGGCGCAGCGTGGCGGGAAACTCCACCATGTCGTCCGACAGGCTGGCGGCGCGCAACTGCAGATCGGTGCCCAGCAGCGCCGTCACCGCAGCGCCGATGCGGCTGCCATGGTTCTCCAGCACTGACTGGATGGTCTCCGCGTCGTCGGAATTGATGGCTGAACGAAAGCCGTAGTCGGCCGCCAGCAGGGCAGAGCCCTGGCGCAGCTTGTCCGCGTTCTGGTCCAGCAGGCGCAGCCAGACGTTCTCGTCGGTATCGAGGGCCCGGGCGATCTGGCTGCGCGCGTTGCGCTCGATGGTGGCGCGCACCACCGCAAAGCCGGCGGCCTGCACGATGAGCAGCAAAAGCAGCGAGATGCCCACCAGCCTCAGGATCAGGCTGCGCCGCAGCAGGGACAGGTTCAAGGCTGCAGCCCCGCCATGCGCACCGAGGTACTGGCAGTGCCCGTGGCCGGCACGGTCAGGGCCTGCTCCAGGGCCGGGGCGCCCACCGGCAGCCGGTTGTGCCAGGCCCGGAGCTTATAGGTACCCGCCGGCACATTGTCGATCTGCGCCTTGCCGGTCGCGGGCGAACTGGCGTAGTAGGGCGTTTCCACCACCAGGATCCAGCCGGCCATCTGGTCATGGATGTTGCAGCCCAGCACTACCACGCCGGCCTGGTCGAAAAGCACCGGCTTGCTGGGTGTCCCAGTATAGAGCTTGAGCTCGAACTTCTTGGCCGGAGAGAAGGAATAGACATGGTGGCGCACCGTGTCGCGGTTGGGGAACAGCACCTCCGTTCCCACCGGGATCACCATGGCCACCGGCACGAACTGGCGCTTTTCCTGCGCCATCTCCACGCCCGCCTGGGGCTTGACCAGGCGCCTGGCCTCGGCCGACTCGAGAAACACCACGGCATCGGCCAGGGGCTTGCCCGCCGCGTCGGTCAGGTCCACCTGCACGGAGGCGGCCTGCGCCAAGCCCGCCATGGCTGCCATCCCGCCCGCCAGCACCAGTGCGTGCCGCAGCAGCCGTTGTGCCAGGACGGGCTGCGCGCTCATGGTTCTATGGCCATGCCCGCCAATGCCGCACCATTACCGACCACGCCCAGCAGGACGGCGCGGCCGGAGGCGAGGTCCACCTTGTACAGGCGGGAGCGCGGATCGGCGGAGGTGCGCGCGGTCAGCAAGGCCACGTTGCCCACGTCGGAGATATCGAAGGAAGCGTCTGACAGCGGCCCCAGGCCGAGGGACCCCACGGTGCGCAGTTGGCCGGTGTTGGGCGAAACCACGGGCGTGGCGCCTTCCTGCGAGCCCTGCATCACCAGCACGCCCTGGGCGCGGTCGATGGCGTAGTTGGTGGTGATCTTGCTGTCCTGCGGGTTGTAGGTGTAGCCGGCAGCCACCACGTCGGGAGCGCGGCCGGCATTCACGTCGCCCGCCACGTAGTGCAGCGCCGGATCGGGCTGCACGCCCGGCTGCGCGGCGTCGCCATCGACCAGGGCGCCCGTATCGGGATGCAGCCGCAGGTTGAGCCCGGAGGACGACACCACGCGGATACGGTCTGCCGCCGGGTTGAAGTCGAAGCCGAAGGCGGCCCCCGTGAGCGATACCGCGGCCGGCGCGGTGCCCACCGCCGTCAGGGCCCCGCTGGAAATATCCAGCGTGTACAGGCGCCCCGCCTGCGACAGGGCGTACAGCACGCCCTTGGCCACGCGGAAATCCAGACCGATCAGGCGCTCGCCAGCGGCCAGGCCCGTCACGCGCCGGCGCTCCAGGATGGTGTCGGGCCGGCGTGCGTCGAACACGATGAGCTCATGGTCTGCCGTCACGGCCACAAGGCGCTCGCGGTGCTCCGAGGCATCGGGCGTCGGGCCGCTGGCGCAAGCGGCCAGGCCCAGCAACACCAGCGTGCCCAGAATGCCGCGCAGGCGGCGGGAAGTGTTGAAGACGCTCATGGAAGACCTTTGCTGAAACTGTAACGGGTTTATACCCGATCAGGCTTTGGCATGCTGCATTAGAGTGACCATACCTCGGTGCCAATTACATCAAAAACGATAGCATCATCCCCATGCGATATATGTAACAGGAGGGGTTTCACGGCATGCCGAGGGGCATGCACCCCACGCTCCCGAGGCGTTTGTCCGCCGGACCGGAGCGCGCGCCCAATTTGTAACAACGGCATGTCTGCTGCGCATAGGGCCATCCGCAAGCCTCATAACACTTTGTGACATTTGTCCCTACACTGTGTGCGCCCACACGCGCCACGAGCGTTGCCAGGCTTATAGCCGGTCTGGGCACCGTTATTGCTTCGTGCCATTCCATCGAATTCACAACAGCCAAGGACCTCCATGCCGGCCGCCTCGTCCCTCAAATCTCTGTCGATCTCCAGCCGCCTGGGCCTGGGCTTCGGCTGCCTGCTGGTACTGCTGATGGCGGTGGCTGCGGTGGGCCAGCTCTCCGTAGGCAAGCTGCATGAACACCTGCTGCAGGTCACCGGCACCGGGACCACCAAGACCCGGCTGGTCAATGAAATGCTGGACAGCGTGAGCGCCATCGGCATCCAGAGCCGCTCTGCCGCCATGCTCAACGAGATCGATCCCAAGCAGGCGCGCGACCAGATCAAGAACGCCGAAAAATCCATGCAGGGCTATGCGCGCCAGGAGGCCAGCCTGTCAGACCTGCTCAAGGCCGACGGCACTACGGACGCCGAGCGCAAGTTGCTGGCCGAAGTGCAGGACCTGGGCCGCAAGACCCGTCCCGAGCTGGATGCTGCCATGAAGGCCGCCGACGATGGCGATACCGTCAGCGCCACGCTGAACCTCATGACCAAGGTCGCGCCGCTGGAAGCTGCCTGGCGCGGCAAGCTGGCCGAGTTGATCGAATTGCAGAACACCCTGAACAGCCAGGCCACCGCCTCGGCAGAGGTGACCCAGAGCCGCGCCCGTTGGACCGGCGGCATCCTGGTGCTGCTGGCCATCGGCCTGGGGGCTCTCATCGCCTGGCGCATCACCAACAGCATCACGGCCCCCATCGGCCGCGCGGTGGTGGTGGCCGAGCGCATTGCGCGCGGCGATCTCACCTCGCAGGTGGAAGTGCGCATCCACGACGAGACCGGCCGCCTGCTCGAAGCCATTGCCGCCATGCAGGACCGCCTGCGCAGCCTGGTGGGGGACATCGGCGGCACGGCGGAATCCATCCTCGTGGCCAGCTCCGAAGTGGCCTCGGGCAACCTCGACCTGAGCCAGCGCACCGAGCAGACCTCGCACAACCTGCAAGGCGCCGCCAATGCCCTGGCCGACCTGACGGGCACCGTGTCGCAAAGCGCCGACGCCGCGCGCCAGGCCAACCAGCTGGCCTCCTCGGCATCGGATGCGGCCACGCGCGGCGGCGAAGTGGTCTCGCAGGTGGTGCGCACCATGGACACCATCAGCGGCAGCTCGCGCAAGATCGCCGACATCACCAGCGTGATCGACGGCATCGCCTTCCAGACCAACATCCTGGCCCTCAACGCGGCGGTCGAGGCCGCCCGTGCGGGCGAGCAGGGCCGCGGCTTTGCCGTGGTGGCCAGCGAGGTGCGTGGCCTGGCCGGCCGCGCCGCCCAGGCCGCGCGCGAGATCAAGACCCTGATCAGCGCCAGCGTCGAGCATGTGCAGGAGGGAAGCACCCTCGTGAACCATGCGGGCAAGACCATCGAGGAACTGGTGACCTCCGTGCGCCGCGTCTCGGACATCATGGGCGAGATCACTGCCGCCACGCAGGAGCAGAGCCAGCGCATCGGTGAGGTCAGCCAGTCCGTGGGTGCGCTCGAAGAGATGACGCAGCAGAACGCCGCCCTGGTGGAGGAAGGCGCCGCCGCCGCCGACAGCCTCAAGGAACAGGCCGGCCGCCTCACCCAGATGGTGCACACCTTCCGCCTGCGCCGCGACCGTACCGACGACCGCGAATGGCAGGGCTCGCCCGAAGCCGTGGCGGCAGTCCCCACACCCGCCCCCATGGTGGGCCAGCGCAAGGCAGGCGTTCCCGCCCTGCCGCGCGGCTGACAGCCGCAGCTACGCAGTGTCGGCAGCGGCGGCGCGCGGCTCCGCCAGCCGCTGGAAGATGCTGGACTGCAACGCCGCAAGGTCCAGCACGCGCAGGCCGCCGTATTCCACGCGGATGGCGCCCTGCCCTTCCAGCGCCGCCAACGCCTCGTTCACGCGCTGGCGCGACAGTCCCACCAGGTAGGCCAGTTCCTGCTGCGTGATGCGCAGCACCTCGCCCACACCGGGGTAGAGCACGGGGTTGAACAGCGAGGCCAGGCTGCGCGCCACGCGCACGTCAGGGTTGTTCAGCCGGTCGATCTCGCGCGCCGCGATGAACTGGCCCAGGCGCTCGTTGAGCTGGTTCATCACGAAGCGGTTGAAGCCGATGGAATGGTCCAGCAGCCAGTGGAAGGTGTCGATCGGCAGGCCCGCAACGATGCTCTTGCGCAGCGCCTGGATGTTGTAGCGGTAGGGCTCGCGCTTCATGGCCGTGCCTTCACCGAACCAGCCGCCGGGCGGCACTCCGGTGTAGGTCATGGTCTGGCCCTGCGCGTTGTCGCTGCTCATCTTGAGCAGGCCCTCCACCACGCCGAACCAGTAGGTCACGGGCCGGCCCACGCGGCACACGTAGTCGCCAGGCGCCGCATCGCCCACCAGCAGCGCTGCCTCGGCACGCTCGCGTTCGGCCGGCTGCAATTGCGTCAGCCAGGGAATATTGGCCAGCTCGGCCTGCGTGGGCAGGCGCCGGCGCTGGTGCAGTGAGAGATCCTGGTTCATGGAACTCGACGGCGGAATGCGTGAGGGAATACCACGATCCGAATTGTCGCCGCAACGATAGATTTTCACCAATCGGCTGCCGATGATGGCCTTCCGAGGGGACCTGGGCCCCCATTCCAAGAGTACGGAGACATCACGACATGACGACAGGCGGTACCCACCCCTCCAAGCCGGCACTGCGCCGGCGCACCCTGCTGGCTGGCGCCATCGCCTTGCCCCTGGTACATGCAGGCAGCAGCCGTGCCCTGGCCCAGGACGCGCCGATCCGCATCGGCCAGTCCACGGCCCTCACCGGCCCCCTGGGTGACCTGGGTTCCGCCATGCACCAGGGCGCCAAGGCGGCCTTCGCAGGCATCAATGCCAAGGGCGGCATCCATGGCCGCAACATCGAGCTGACCACACTGGACGATGCCTACGAGGTGCCCAAGGCCCTGGCCAATGTGGACCGCTTCCTGGCCGACCCTGGCAACTTCGCCCTTTTCAACTGCATGGGCACGCCCATGATCGAGGCCATGCTGCCCAAGGTGGTGGACAGTGGCGTGCCGTTCTTCGCACCGTTCACCGGCGCCCTGCTGAGCCGCACGAAGAACGCACGCAGCGTGTTCAACATCCGCGCCAGCTACGCCGACGAGGCCGAAAAGCTGGTGCAGCACCTGTCCACCATCGGCATCCAGCGCATCGGCATCGTCTACCAGAACAACGCCTTCGGCAAAGAGGTGTTCAGCGCCGCCCAGCAGTCCATGGGCAAGCTCAAGCTGCCTGCCGCCGTCAACGTGACGGTGGAGAGCAATGCCTCGGACGCAGGCGCCGCGGCCGCCAGGCTGGCTGGCACCGACCTGGAGGCCATCGTCATCGGCCTGGCGGGCAAGCCCACGCTGGAGTTCGTGAAGGCGTTCCGCGCACTCAAGCGCGGCGTGACGCTGTACGCGCTGTCGGTCATGGGCACGCCTGCCACGGTGAAGGCGCTCGGCGCCGACGCCACGGGCATGGCCATCTCGCAGGTGGTGCCCCTGCCATCCAACGTGGTGATGCCGGTGGTGCGCGACTTCCAGACCGCCTGGAAGGCCTCCGGCGCCACGGCCGAGGCCTCGCACCTGGCGCTGGAGGGCTACCTGAACGCCCGGGTGTTTGCCGAGGCGCTGCAGCGCGCCGGCCGCAACCCCACGCGCGCGGCCTTCATCGACGCCACCTGGAATCTCAAGAAGTGGGACCTGGGCGGCTTCGAGATCAACGCCAGCACGCCGGACCGCAATGCCTCGCGTTTTGTCGAACTCACGCTGATCGGGCGTGACGGGCGCTTCCTGCGCTGAACCAAAAGCCGGCTACTGCGGCGCCACGGCGTAGCGGTAGCCGCGGAACGACCAGACCGTGCGGCCCTGCTCGATGCGTTCGAGCTTGAGCCCGGGTGCAGCCTGGTCGCCCTCCTGCAGCACCTGCCCATTGACGATGGCCATGCGGTGCGCGGGGTTGCTGGAGTAGGTGGCACCCGTGACCTGCAACACCGGCAATTGCTCGCGCACGGAAGGCGGCAGGTCGTTCTGGGCGAACACCGGGCCATTGGGCGGCGCTGCGGGAGCGGCTGCCGCTGCGGAATTGGCAGCAGCAGCGGGAGCGGCATCACGCCGCACGGGCTCCGCTTCGCGGACAGGCTTTTCGCGCGCGGGCTCGGCCACGCGCTTGGGCACCACAGGCCGCTGCTCAACGGCTGACGGGACCAGAGGCTGGCTTGGCGCCGGAGCAGGGGCTGGCACAGGCGTTGGAGCCGCCGTGACCGCAGGCGCGGGGGACGGCGCCGCCACGACCGGAGGCGCCACGGGGGCCTGTGCGGGGAGCGGCGCAGGGACCTGCGCGGGGGAAAGGGACGGCGCAACGGCAACGGTCGCGTTACCGGCAGGGGCGCCCGCCGGCCGTTGCATGGCCCACCAGGTGCCGCCTGCCGCCAGTGCGGCAACCGCCACCACCGCCGTGCCGATCAGCAGGAGATTGGCCGAGCCGGTTCGCTCTGCAGGTACCCCGGCAGCCGGCATGGCCTGGGTGTGGATGCCCGGCACGGCGCCCCGGCCCCGCTCGGCTTCAGCGCGCCGCAGCGCATCAAGGATGTAGGACATGGGAATCAGGCTCCGGTGCGCAGGCGCGGTTCTTTCACGCCAGCGGCGCGGTTGAGCAGCATGAGGGTCAGGGGGCCGGCTCGGCCATCGGGCGTCACGCCCTGGGCCAGCTGGAAGCGGTGGATGCGCGACTGCCGCAGCGCTGGCGTCATGGGCCGGCTGCTCGGTCCCAGGCCGCCAGCGGCCTTGGAGGCCAGGCGCGCATCGAGCCACGCCGCGCCCGCCGGGTTCTCGGTGATCTCGCCCTTGTCGGGCATGCCGGGCGGCGCGCGCCACAGCGTAGCCATGTCGCCGCGCCATACCTGGGCCAGGTCGGTCACCGGCACGTGCAGGGTGCGCCCCCCGCTCTCCAGGACGGCGACCTCCTCGTCCAGGCTGCGCAGCAGGGCAAAGACGGCGTTGTCACCCTCTGAGGGGAACAACGTGAGCAGCACCGGCCGGTCGATCTGGCGGATCAGGTTCAAGCCCGCGCGGCGGTTGCGGTAGCAGCGCAGCCCATCGCGCGGCAGCGTGGTGCAGGCATCGGCGCCTTCCGGCAAGGTGGCGCCCCAGGCCGACGCCAGCGCCTGCCAGCCCGAGGCATCGCTGGGCGCCTGTGCCAGCAGGAACTGCTGCAGGCCGGACACCGGGGCCGGTGCGGCAAGCGCCGGCGAGGAGGCTGCCGAAGACGCGGCGGATGCAGCCACGGCCGGTGCAGAGGCGACAACCGCTGGCGGCCTGGCAGCGGGCGCCGACGCAGCGCGCTGTGGGGCGGCCTTGGCAGGGCTGCCCGCAGCACTGCTCGCCTGCACGGCGCCTGCCTGCGGTTGCGACGGGCGCAGGCCCAGGGCCCACCCGGCCGCAGCCACCAGGGCCGCGCCCGCCAAGACCCCGGCTCCGGCCAGCGCCCAGCGGGGCAGACCCACCAGGCCGGACTTTGCCCCGGCGCCCGCAGGCACCGGGGCGCCGAATACCTCACGCGCTGCGCGCTCGACAATGGCCGTGCTCACCTCGCGCACACCAGCCGCATAGGCGCCGAGCAGTGCCCGGTCGCACAGCAGGTTGATGCGCCGCGGTATGCCGCGCGACAGCGCATGCACGCGCCTCTGGGCCCGGCGGCTGAAAGGCACGGGACCGTGCAGGCCGGCCACGGCCATGCGGTGCGCAATGTACTGTTGCGTCTCCTGCGCGCTCAGCGCATCGAGGTGAAAGCGCGCGATCACGCGTTGCGCAAGCTGCTCCAGCGAGGGCCGCGCCACCATGCTGCGCAGCTCGGGCTGGCCGATCAGGATGATCTGCAGCAGCTTGCGCTCGGCCGTCTCCAGGTTGGTCAGCAGGCGCAGTTGCTCGAGCACGTCGGCTTCGAGGTTCTGCGCTTCGTCGATGATGAGCACGTTGTTGCGGCCGCTCGCATGCGCTGCCAGCAGCGAGGCATTGAGCGGGTCGATGCAGTCCTTGACCGTCTCCAGCCCGGGTACGGCAGGCTTGTGCGGCACGCCGAACTCGTCGCAGATCGAGCGCAGCAGCTCGCCCACGGTGAGCTTGGGGTTGAAGATGTAGGCGACGTTGCAGTTCTCGGGGATCTGCTCCAGGAAGCAGCGGCACACCGTGGTCTTGCCGGCCCCCACCTCACCCGTGAGCAGCACGAAACCACCGCCCGCATCCAGCCCATAGAGCAGATGGGCCAGCGCCTCCCGGTGCCGCTCGCTCATGAACAGGTAACGAGGGTCAGGGGCGATGGAAAACGGCGGGTGCTGGAGACCGAAGAACGGGGCGTACATCCCGTGAGGATACCGCCCCACCGTGAAGCGTTCCGCAAACCCGGCGCGCGCCACCCCACGCAACCGTTTCAGGGCGGTTCAGGGTTTCACCCAAGGAGTAGTTTCCCGTAGATTGTCGTCGGCAAGACAAGACGACGTCAAAGTCAGTCCTAGCATTCATCCCGTACGCAGCCACAAGGCCGCGCTCCCGGCTGTCACCGGGCGGACACCTTTTACCTTTAGGAACCGGAATGAAGACCACCTTCCCGCAACTGCTGCTCAAGCATGCCGCCGAGCGCCCCACGGCCGCGGCCCTGCGCGAAAAGGAATATGGCATCTGGCAAGCCCACAGCTGGGCCGACCTGGCACAGTTGGTGGAGCATGTGGCGGCCGGCCTGCACCAGGCGGGTCTTACGCGCGGCGAGCACATGGTGGTGATCGGTGCCAACCGCCCTCGCCTTTACGCCACCATGCTGGCCGCGCAGTCGCTGGGCGCCATTCCGGTGCCGCTGTACCAGGACGCCGTGGGTGCCGAATGCATCTTCCCGCTCAACAACGCCGAAGTGCGCTTTTGCCTGGTGGAAGACCAGGAACAGGTGGACAAGCTGCTCGAGATCCGCGCGCAATGCCCGCTGATCGCCCGCATCTTCTTCGACGACCCGCGCGGCCTGCGCAACTACCAGGAAGAGGGCCTGTCGTCGCTGGATGCGCTGATCGAATCCGGCAAGGCCTTCGCCGCCCAGCATCCAGAGTGGTTCCGCAACGAGGTCGCCAAGGCGCAGCCCACGGACGTGGCCGCCATGTTCTTCACCTCGGGCACCACCGGCAACCCCAAGGGCGTGGTGCACACGCACAGCACCCTGCTGGACCGCGCCTCGGCCGGTGCCGAGTTCGACAAGCTCACCGGCAACGAAGAAGTGCTGGCCTACCTGCCCCCGGCCTGGATCGGCCAGAACATCTTCAGCTACTCGCAATGGCTGGCCTGCGGCTACGTGGTGAACTGCCCGGAGTCGGCCAGCACCGTGACCATCGACTTGAAGGAAGTGGGCCCGACCTACTACTTCGCGCCACCGCGCATCTTCGAAGGCCTGCTCACCAGCGTGATGATCCGCATGGAAGACGCCGGCACCTTGAAGCGCAAGATGTTCCAGGCCTGCATGGCCGTGGCCCAGCGCGTGGGCCCGGCGCTCATGGACGGCCAGCCCGTGGGCGCACTCGACCGCATCAAGTACGCCCTCGGCAACCTGCTGGTCTACGGCCCGCTGCGCAACAACCTCGGGTTCTCGCGCGTGCGGGTGGCTTACACGGCCGGCGAGGCCATCGGCCCGGATCTGTTCACCTTCTACCGCTCCATCGGCATCAATCTGAAGCAGCTCTACGGCTCCACCGAGACCGCCGTGTTCGTCTGCCTGCAGCCCGACAACCAGGCGCGCGCCGACACCGTGGGCGTGCCCATCCGCGGCGTGGAGATCAAGGTCGCCGACAACGGCGAGATCCTCGTCAAATCCGCCGGCCTGCTCAAGGAGTACTACAAGAACCCCACGGCCACGGCCGAGGTGCTCACGGCCGATGGCTGGTACCACACCAGCGACGCCGGCTTTCTCGACGCGCATGGACACCTGAAGATCATCGACCGCGTGAAGGACGTGGGCCGCATCAAGGGGGGTGCCAACGATGGCGCCATGTTCGCACCCAAGTACGTGGAGAACAAGCTCAAGTTCTTCCCGCACATCAAGGAGGTGGTCGCCCTGGGCGATGGCCGCGAGAAGGTCTGCGTGATGGTCAACATCGACTTCGACGCCGTGGGCAACTGGGCCGAGCGCCGCAACCTGCCCTATGCCGGCTACACCGATCTGGCGCAAAAGCCCGAAGTGTACGAACTGATCCGCGAGTGCGTGGAGAAGGTCAATGCCGACCTGGCCAATGACGCCCTGCTCGCAGGCAGCCAGGTCAGCCGCTTTCTCGTACTGCACAAGGAACTCGATGCCGACGACGGCGAGCTCACGCGCACCAACAAGGTCCGCCGCGGCTTCATCGCCGAGAAGTACGGCGTGCTGGTGGAGGCGCTGTATGCCGGCCGCACCGAGCAGTTCATCGAGACCCAGGTCAAGTTCGAGGACGGCCGCACCGGCAGCGTGAGCGCCACGCTCAAGCTGTCGGACACAAAGACCTTCACCCCTGTCAAGGCCGCCGCATGAAGCCCACGCTCTACCCGCCCGACAAGCAACAGCAGCCCACCATGAACCCAAAGAAGATCGGCGACGTCATCCTGGACGTCAAGAATATCAGCCTGCGGTTCGGCGGCGTGAAGGCGCTCACCGACATCTCGTTCAACGTCAAGGAGCACGAAATCCGCGCCATCATCGGACCCAACGGCGCCGGCAAGAGCTCCATGCTCAACTGCATCAACGGCGTGTACACGCCGTCCGAGGGCTCGATCACCTTCCGCGGCAAGACCTTCTCGCACATGAACTCGCGCCAGGTGGCCGAGATGGGCGTGGCACGCACCTTCCAGAACCTGGCGCTGTTCAAGGGCATGAGCGTGATCGACAACATCATGACCGGCCGCAACCTCAAGATCAAAAGCAACCTGCTGCTGCAGGCCCTGCGCATCGGCCCGGCCGAGCGCGAGGAGATCCGCCACCGCGAGTTCGTCGAGCACATCATCGACTTCCTGGAAATCCAGGCCTACCGCAAGACCCCCGTGGGCCAATTGCCCTACGGCCTGCAAAAGCGCGTGGACCTGGGCCGCGCCCTGGCCATGGAGCCGCAGGTGCTGCTGCTCGACGAGCCCATGGCCGGCATGAACGTCGAGGAAAAGCAGGACATGTGCCGCTTCGTGCTGGACGTGAACGACGAATTCGGCACCACCATCGTGCTCATCGAGCACGACATGGGCGTGGTGATGGACATCTCCGACCGCGTGGTGGTGCTCGACTACGGCAAGAAGATCGGCGACGGCACGCCCGACGAGGTGCGCAGCAACCCCGACGTGATCAGTGCCTACCTGGGCACCTCGCACTGATCGACCAGGAGAACAACAACCATGGCATTCTTTCTCGAAACACTGATCGGCGGCCTCATGGCCGGCATGCTGTACTCGCTGGTGGCACTGGGCTTCGTGCTGATCTACAAGGCCTCGGGCGTCTTCAACTTCGCTCAGGGTGCGATGGTGCTGTTCGCGGCCCTGGCCATGGCGCGCTTTGCCGAATGGATCCCCAAGTGGACCGGCATCGCGAGCCCCGTGGTGGCCACGGTGGCGGCCTTCATCATCGCTGGCACCATCATGTTCGTGGTCGCCTGGCTGATCGAGAAGATGGTGCTGCGCCACCTCGTGAACCAGGAAGGCGCCACGCTGCTCATGGCGACGCTCGGAATCACCTATTTCCTCGAAGGCCTGGGCCAGACGATCTTCGGCAGCGACATCTACAAAATCGACGTGGGCATGCCCAAGGACCCCGTGTTCCTGCTCGAATCCATGTTCCAGGGCGGCATCCTGGTCAACAAGGAGGACGTGATCGCCGCCGGCATCGCCGCCGCGCTGGTGGTGCTGCTCAGCGTGTTCTTCCAGAAGACCTCCACCGGCCGCGCCCTGCGCGCCGTGGCCGACGACCACCAGGCCGCCCAGTCCATCGGCATCCCGCTCAACCGCATCTGGGTGATCGTCTGGTGCGTGGCCGGCGTGGTCGCCCTGGTGGCCGGAATGATCTGGGGCTCCAAGCTCGGCGTGCAGTTCTCGCTGACCACCGTGGCGCTGCGTGCCCTGCCGGTGGTCATCCTGGGTGGCCTGACCTCGGTGCCCGGCGCCATCATCGGCGGGCTGATCATCGGCGTGGGCGAGAAGCTCTCCGAGGTCTACCTGGGGCCCTATGTGGGCGGAGGCATCGAGATCTGGTTTGCATACGTGCTGGCGCTGGTGTTTCTTCTGTTCAGACCGCAAGGTTTGTTCGGAGAGAAGATCATTGATCGCGTTTGACCGGCCATAACAACAACCAGCACAGGAGACCTTCATGCTCTACCGCGAAAACGGCCAGTTCAAGACCAGCTACCGCGCCGACCAGCAGATCTTCCCGATCGCGCAGGACCGCATCGCCATCCTTCTCATCCTGGCCGTGGCCTTCGTCGCCGTGCCGGCGCTGGCCAGCGACTACGCCTTCCGCGCCATCCTGATCCCCTTCGTCATCATGGCGCTGGCGGCCCTGGGGGTGAACATCCTGGTCGGCTACTGCGGGCAGATCTCGCTGGGCTCGGGCGCCTTCATGGCCGTGGGGGCTTACGGGGCCTACAACTTCTTCGTGCGCATCCCCGGCATGCCGCTGGTCCCGGCCCTGATCCTGGGCGGCCTGTGTGCCACCTTCTTCGGCATCCTGTTCGGCCTGCCCAGCCTGCGCGTGAAGGGCCTGTACCTCGCGGTGGCGACGCTGGCCGCGCAGTTCTTCAGCGACTGGATGTTCCTGCGCATCAAGTGGTTCACCAACAACTCCGACTCGGGTTCGGTCTCGGTGAACAACCTGCAGGTCTTCGGCCTGCCCATCGACAGCGCGACCTCCAAGTACCTGTTCTGCCTGGCGGTGCTGGTGGTGGTGGCCCTGCTGGCCAAGAACCTGGTGCGCGGCGCCATCGGCCGCGAGTGGATGGCCATCCGCGACATGGACGTGGCGGCCGCGGTGATCGGCATCCGCCCCATGTACGCCAAGCTCAGCGCCTTCGCCGTGAGCTCCTTCATCATCGGCGTGGCCGGTGCGCTCTGGGCCTTCGTACACCTGGGTGCCTGGGAACCGGCGGCCTTCTCGGTGGAAGTGTCCTTCCGCCTGCTGTTCATGGTCATCATCGGCGGCCTGGGCTCCATCATGGGCGCCTTCTTCGGCGCCGCCTTCATCGTGGTGCTGCCCATCTTCCTGAACCAGTTCCTGCCGGCCTTTCTGGGCATCTTCGGCATCTCCATCTCCACGGCGGGCGTTTCGCACGCCGAGCTGATGATCTTCGGTGCACTCATCGTGTGGTTCCTGATCGTGGAGCCCCACGGCCTGGCCAAGCTGTGGTCCACGGGCAAGCAGAAGCTGCGCCTGTGGCCCTTCCCGCACTGAAGAGCGAGCGCACTGCGCCAGCCCTCCCAGGAAACCCCTTACACGCAAGTCCTCATACCGCCTTCCCGCGTTGCCGTTAACTTGGTTTTTCCCGTGCTTCAACACATTCATCCAAAGGAGACATCCATGAAGCTTTCGAAACTCGTGATCGCCGCCGCGGTGGTGGCCGCTGGCGCCTCGTCCGTGGCGACGAGCGCCCTCGCGCAGGCCAAGGAGCAGTTCTTCCCGCTGCTGTCCTACCGCACCGGCCCCTATGCCCCCAATGGCGTGCCATGGGCCAACGGCAAGCAGGACTACATCAAGATGATCAACGCGCGCGACGGCGGGATCAACGGCGTCAAGCTCACCTTTGAAGAATGCGAAACCGGCTATGCCACCGACCGCGGCGTGGAATGCTATGAGCGCCTGAAGGGCAGGCCCGGCGTGTCGCTGTTTGACCCGCAGGCCACCGGCATCACCTTCGCGCTGACCGAGAAGGCCCCTGTGGACAAGATCCCGCTGATGACACTGGGCTACGGCCTGTCGGTGGCGCAGGACGGCCAGGCCTTCAAGTGGAACTTCCCGTTCATGGGCAGCTACTGGACCGGCGCCGACATCCTGATCCAGCACATCGGCAAAGGCGCCGGCGGCATGGACAAGCTCAAGGGCAAGAAGATCGCCCTGGTCTACCACGACAGCCCGTTCGGCAAGGAACCGATCCCGCTGCTGCAGGAGCGCGCCAAGATGCATGGCTTCGAGCTGCAGATGCTGCCCGTGACCGCGCCCGGAGTGGAGCAGAAGGCCACCTGGCTGCAGGTGCGCCAGAGCCGCCCCGACTTCGTGCTGCTGTGGGGCTGGGGCGTGATGAACTCCACCGCCCTCAAGGAAGCCCAGGCCACGGGCTACCCGCGCGACAAGATGTACGGCGTGTGGTGGGCCGGCGCCGAGCCGGACGTGCGCGACGTGGGCGAGGGTGCCAAGGGCTACAACGCGCTGGCGCTGAATACCTCGGGCACACAGCCCAAGGTGATCCAGGACATCCTCAAGCACGTGCATGAAAAAGGCCAGGGCACGGGTCCCAAGGACGAAGTGGGCTCGGTGCTGTACACGCGCGGCGTGATCATCCAGATGCTGGCCGTGGAGTCGGTGCGCCGCGCGCAGGAGCGCTTCGGCAAGGGCAAGGTCATGACCGGCGAGCAGGTGCGCTGGGGCATGGAAAACCTGGCCCTGGACCAGAAGAAGCTCGACGCCATGGGCTTTGGCGGCGTGATGCGCCCCCTGTCCACGAGCTGCGCCGACCACATGGGCTCGACCTGGGCCCGCGTGCATACCTGGGACGGCGGCAAGTGGAACTTCTCGTCCGACTGGTACCAGGCCGACGAGCAGATCCTCAAGCCCATGATCAAGGCCGGCGCGGACAAGTACCTGGCCGACAAGAAGATGAGCCGGCGCGACGCCGCAGACTGCCAGTCGTGATGTGAATGGCAAGCAGGGTGTGACGCCCTGCGCCCACGGTGCGGCTCCGCATGGAGCCGCCAGCCGACAGGCCTGCAGCGGACGCGATGCGTGCGCCACCAGGCCTGCCGATTGGTCAACCGGTAACGACTCATGGAACAGCAAGCACACAACATCGTTCTCAACGTCAACGGCATCGAGGTCATTTACAACCACGTGATCCTGGTGCTCAAGGGGGTCTCGCTGCAGGTGCGCGAAGGCAGCATCGTGGCCATCCTCGGCGGCAACGGGGCGGGCAAGACGACCACGCTGCGGGCGGTATCCAACCTGCTGCAGGGTGAGCGCGGCGCGGTCACCAAAGGGAGCATCGAGCTGCGCGGCGAGCGCATCGAGAACCTTTCGCCGGCCGACCTGGTCAAGCGCGGCGTGGTGCAGGTGATGGAGGGGCGCCATTGCTTTGCCCACCTGACCATCGAGGAAAACCTGATGACGGGCTCCTACACCCGCACCAGCAAGGCTGAGGTGGCCGCCAACCTGGAGAAGGTCTACAACTATTTTCCGCGCCTGAAGACCCGGCGCACCTCCCAGGCGGCCTACACCTCGGGCGGCGAGCAGCAGATGTGCGCCATCGGCCGTGCGCTGATGGCCAACCCCAGCATGGTGTTGCTCGACGAGCCCTCCATGGGCCTGGCGCCGCAGATCGTGGAGGAGGTGTTCAACATCGTCAAGGACCTGAACACCAAGGAGAAGGTCACCTTTCTGCTGGCCGAGCAGAACACCAACATGGCGCTCAAGTACGCCGACTACGGCTACATCATGGAAAGCGGCCGCGTGGTGATGGACGGTGCAGCCAGCGACCTGGCCAGCAACGAGGACGTCAAGGAGTTCTACCTGGGCGTGGGTGGTGGCGAGCGCAAAAGCTTCAAGGATGTGAAGAGCTACAAGCGCCGCAAGCGGTGGCTGGCCTGAACACGCACTTGCATCGACCGCACCCGAAAGCATTCCATGACCGCAGCCCACTACGACGATCTTGAAACCCGCGCGCCCGATGCGCGCGAAGCCGCCCTGCTCGCAGCACTGCCCGGCCAGGTGGCCCATGCGCAGAAGTCGTCTCCCGCCTTCGCCGACATCCTCGCGGGGATCGACGCCTCCGCCATCACCAGCCGCGCCGCGCTGGCGCAGTTGCCGGTGACGCGCAAGCACGAGCTGCTCGAACGCCAGCAGGCCGGCCGCGCCACCAACGTCTTTGGCGGCTTCAGCGCGCTGGCCTTCGGAGCGGCCATGCCGCGTGTGTTTGCCAGCCCCGGCACCATCTACGAGCCCGAAGGTACGCGGCGTGACTACTGGCGCATGGCGCGCGCCATGTACAGCGCCGGCTTTCGGCCGGGCGAACTCATCCACAACAGCTTCAGCTACCACTTCGTGCCTGCCGGCTCCATGATGGAAACGGGTGCCCATGCCCTGGGCTGCACCGTGTTTGCCGGCGGCACCGGCCAGACCGAGCAGCAGGTGCAGGCCATGGCCGAGCTCCGGCCTGCGGGCTACATCGGAACGCCGAGTTTTCTCAAGCTCATTGTCGAGCGTGCCGCCGAGATGGGCGTGGCGCTGCCCACCGTGACCAAGGCCCTGGTCTCGGGCGAGGCCTTTCCGCCCTCGCTGCGCGACTGGTTCACCGAGCGCGGCATCACCGGCTACCAGTGCTATGCCACCGCCGACCTGGGCCTCATTGCCTACGAGACCGCAGCGCGCGAGGGCCTGGTGCTCGACGAAGGCGTGATCGTGGAGATCGTGCGCCCCGGCACTGGCGACCCCGTGCCCGAGGGCGAGGTAGGTGAACTGGTGGTGACCACTCTGAACCCCGACTACCCCCTGGTGCGCTTTGGCACCGGCGACCTCTCGGCGGTGCTGCCCGGCACCTGCCCCACCGGCCGCAGCAACAGCCGCATCAAGGGCTGGATGGGCCGGGCCGACCAGACCACCAAGGTGCGCGGCATGTTCGTGCACCCCGGCCAGGTGGCCACCATCGCGCGGCGCTTTCCCCAGGTGCTGCGCGCGCGTCTGGTGGTCAGCGGCGAGATGGCCAACGACCAGATGCTGCTGCAGGTGGAAACCACCGAGACCGCCGAGGGCCTCGCCCGGCAACTGGGCGACGCCATCCGCGAGGTGACCAAGCTGCGCGGCGAGGTGCAGATGCTGCCCCCCGGCAGCCTGCCCAACGATGGGCGCGTGATCGAGGACGCGCGCAGCTACCGCTGACGTGCGTGCTTGTAGTCCATTGGACCCATGGGGGATTAATCGAGCGCGCCCATATTCTCTATATATAGGCATATTCTGGAGATATGGGTGCGGTGTGAAACCGCATTTTCGGCAACCCCTCCAGAACCTCTGACAAAGGTCAATCCAAGGGAAAACGCTGCCCCCTTTCAGCGCCAGTGTTTACCCTTAATGAGCTCCTTTTTCAGTAGCATTGAGTGACGGCATACAGTGCTTTTGAGGCGAATTTCGCTCAAAGCCACTACCCCCTGCATGGTACGTAATTCCCGCAATACTGGCGAAAGGGTCGCTGGATATCATGGCCCGTCTTTTACAGAGGAGCACTCATGAAAAAACTGATCCAACTCGCCCTTGTGGCCGCAGCGGCTGCAGCCGCCTTCGGCGCCGCCGCGCAGGAATATCCATCCAAGGACAAGACGGTCACCATCGTGGTGCCTTTCGCTGCCGGCGGCCCGACCGACCGCGTGGCCCGTGACTTGGCCGAAGCCCTGCGCAAGCCCCTGGGCGCCAACGTGGTGGTGGACAACACCGCCGGTGCCGGCAGCTCCATCGGCGCCGCCCGCGTCGCCCGCGCCGCGCCGGACGGCTACACCCTGCTGCTCAACCACATCGGCATGTCCACCATGCCCGCGCTGTACCGCAAGCTGGCCTTCAGCGTGCCCAACGACTTCGAGTACCTGGGCATGGTCAACGACGTGCCCATGACGCTGATCGCGCGCCCCACCATGGCCGCGAACAACTACAAGGAACTGTCGGCCTGGCTGACCCAGAACAAGGGCAAGATCAACATCGGCAACGCCGGCCTGGGCTCCGCCTCACACCTGTGCGGCCTGATGTTCCAGAGCGCGCTGCAGATCGACATGACCCCCGTTCCCTACAAGGGCACAGCACCTGCCATCACCGACCTGATCGGCGGCCAGATCGACCTGCTGTGCGACCAGACCACCAACACCTCGGGCCAGATCGAAGCCAAGAAGGTCAAGGCCTATGCCGTGACGACCCAGAAGCGCTTGACCACGCCCCTGCTCAAGGACCTGCCCACGCTGGCCGAGTCCGGCGTGAAGAACTTCGAAGTGACCATCTGGCACGGCCTGTACGGTCCCAAGGGCACGCCGCCTGACATCGCCAAGAAGATCAACGACGCCCTCAAGGTGGCCCTGAAGGACCCCGACTTCATCAAGAAGCAGGAAGGCCTGGGCGCCGTGGTCGTGACCGACAAGCGCGTCGAACCCGCAGAACACAAGAAGTTCGTGGTGTCCGAGATCGACAAGTGGACTGCCGTGATCAAGGCCGCAGGCACCTACGCCGACTGATCGCCGCCACACCGTGCGCGCACACCACTGTGCGCTGCGCCAGCCACCACGCTCCCGGGCCTGGTGGCTTTTTTGCGCCTGGACCGCCGAGACACCGGATTGACTTGCATCAGTCCCGGTCGCATTCCAGACCTGGTCTTCGGGTAATCCATCTGCACGGAGCGCGCGCGCCCGCGTAGAAATGCAGGCATACACCCAGCTCTTCAAGAAAGCAGTTCCATGGCACAGCACGCCCGCAGCACCCACCCCGCCATCGCCGCGAAAACCCGCGCCCGCAGCCGCCGCAAGGCCATAGCCATGGCCTTCACCCTGAGCGCGCTGGGCGCCCTGGCCGTGGCCACCGCCAGCGCCCTGCTGCTGCCCCGGTCGGCCCATGCACAGCAGCCGGCAGCGGCCCCTGCGGCAGGCGCATGGCCCAACAAGCCGGTGCGCATCGTCGTGCCGTTTGCGCCCGGCGGCACCACCGACATCCTGGCCCGCGCGCTCACGCCCGACCTGTCGCGCGTGTTCGGCCAGCAGTTCGTCGTGGACAACCGGGCCGGCGCTGGCGGCAACGTGGGTGCCGAGATCGTGGCCAAGGCCCCGGCCGATGGCTACACCCTGCTCATGGGCACGGTGGGCACGCATGGAATCAACCGCGCGCTGTACGCCAAGCTGCCCTATGACCCGATCAAGGACTTCGTGCCCATCACCATGGTCGCCGCCGTGCCCAATGTGATGGTGATGAACGTGGACAAGGCCAAGTCCCTGGGCATCACCAATGTGCAGGACTTCATCCGCGTGGCCAAGGCCAGCCCCGGCAAATTCAACATGGCATCGAGCGGCAATGGCACCTCCATCCATCTGGCGGGCGAGCTGTTCAAGAGCATGACCGGCACCTTCATGCTGCACCTGCCCTACCGTGGCTCCGGCCCGGCCCTGCTCGACCTGGTGGGCGGCAACGCCGACGTGATGTTCGACAACCTGCCCTCGTCCATGGCGCAGATCAAGGCCGGCAAACTCACCGCCCTGGCCGTGACGAGCAGCCAGCGCTCGGGCGCCCTGCCCGACGTGCCCACGGTCGAGCAGGCCGGCGGCCCCACGCTCAAGGGCTACGAGGCCAGTTCCTGGTTCGGCCTGCTGGCCCCCGCCGGCACCCCGCCCGAGATCGTCAACCGCATCCAGCAGGAGGTCGCCAAGTCCCTGGCCTCACCAGCGATGAAGGAGCGCCTGATGGCCCAGGGCGCCATCCCCGGCGGCAACACGCCGGCCGAGTTCGCCAAACACATCGATGCCGAGCACAAGAAGTGGGCGCAGGTGGTGAAGGCGTCGGGAGCGAAGGTGGATTGAGGCGCGCCATAGCCCCAGCGAAGGCCCGCATGAGCGGGCCCTTTTCATGCGGCTGGGAAAAGGTCTACACCCCCCAGACCACGTCGGCGTTCTCCGCCGCGCTTTTGCGCAGCATTTCAATGAACGGTGCAGTGCGTTGGCGCAGCTTCACGGTGTCGGCGCGGCCGGCCTGCTCGTCGTCCTCATCCGCACCGCTGCCTTCGGGTGCGGGAGACTGGGCCTCGCTGGCTTTGACGGCAGCCTCCAGGGCTGAAATGGCACCGGGAATCTGTGCGGCAGTCACTATGCCGCTGCTGCCGGGCGCCTTGCCGATGATCTCCAGGAGCTGGCGACCCTGGGGTTCCAGCATGATCAGATCGGCAGCGGCTTTGGACTTGAATTTGTAGAGCATGGTGTGCGAGGTGCTTTCGGTTTGAGCAGAGGTGGTTGCCTGTCGTTCGTCGTTTCCACCGCAGGCTAGCCGGATTGTGCGCCGGACACGCCAGCTTGCACTTTGGATGGTCCATTCTTCGCGCGCAACAGGAAGTTGCGCTTCCAGCCTGTCGGACCACACCGACAAGCGACTCCTGCGTCGTCTAAACACATGCCTCCATCCGCTCTGGCAGCTTCCGGGATGGCCCCATTGACAGCATTTTGTTTAGGTCTAAACTATTTTCCCATGAACATACTTTGCATTGGCGGCGGCCCCGCAGGTCTGTATTTCGCCCTGCTCATGAAGCAGCAGAACCCGGCGCACCGGGTGACGGTGCTGGAGCGCAACCGCCCATTCGACACCTTTGGCTGGGGCGTGGTGCTGTCGGACCAGACGCTGGCCAACCTGCAGGCGGCCGATGCCGCCACTGCCGGGCTGATCGGTGACGCCTTCAACCACTGGGACGACATCGAAGTTTTCTTCAAGGGCCAGAGCGTGCGCTCGGGCGGGCACGGCTTCTGCGGCATCGGCCGCAAGCGCCTGCTCAACATCCTGCAGGAGCGCTGCATCGCCGTGGGCGTGGAACTGGTGTTCGAGACCGAGGTGCAGGACGACCAGGAAGCCGCAGCGAAGTACGGCGCCGACCTGGTGGTCGCCAGCGATGGCCTGAACAGCCGCATCCGCACGCGCTACGCCGCCACCTACCAGCCCGACATCGACCTGCGCCAGTGCCGTTTCGTGTGGCTGGGCACGCACAAGAAGTTCGACGCTTTTACCTTTGCTTTCGAACAGACGGAGCACGGATGGTTCCAGGCCCATGCTTACCAGTTCGACGCCGACACCTCCACCTTCATCGTGGAAACACCCGAGGCGGTGTGGAAGGCCCATGGCCTGGACCAGATGGAGCAGCCCGAGGCGATTGCCTTCTGCGAGCGCCTGTTCGGCAAGTACCTTGATGGCAATGCCCTGATCAGCAACGCCACGCACCTGCGCGGTTCGGCCAACTGGATCCGCTTTCCGCGCGTGATCTGCAACACCTGGGTGCACCGCGAGACCATCGCCGGCAAGCCGGTGCCCATCGTGCTCATGGGCGATGCGGCGCACACCGCGCACTTTTCCATCGGCAGCGGCACCAAGCTCGCGCTGGAGGACGCCATCGACCTGGCCAAGGAGTTCGCCACCGGCCTGCCCATCGACAAGGTGCTCACCCACTACGAGGCGCGCCGCAGCGTGGAGGTGCTCAAGATCCAGAACGCGGCGCGCAACTCCACCGAGTGGTTCGAGAACGTGACGCGCTACACCGGCATGCAGGTGGAGCAGTTCGCGTACTCGCTGCTCACGCGCAGCCAGCGCATCAGCCACGAGAACCTGCGCCTGCGCGATGCGCAGTGGCTGGAGGGTTATGAAAGCTGGCTGGCTGGCGGCAAGGCCGCCGTGCCGCCCATGCTCACGCCCTTCACGCTGCGCGGCCTCACGCTCAAGAACCGCATCGTCGTCTCGCCCATGGCCACCTACAGCGCGGTCGACGGCGTGCCGCAGGACTTTTTGCTGGTGCACCTGGGCGCGCGTGCCTTGGGTGGCGCGGCCATGGTGGTGGTGGAGATGACCAGCCCCACGCCCGAAGGCCGCATCACCCCCGGCTGCACGGGGCTGTGGAACGACGACCAGCAAGCTGCCTTCACGCGCATCGTGCAGTTCGTGCATGGCAGCAGCAGCGCGAAGATCGGCATGCAGCTGGGCCACAGCGGGCCCAAGGGCTCGACCCGCGTGGGCTGGGAAGGCACGGACGAGCCGCTGGAAGCGGGCAATTGGCCCCTGCTGGCCGCCAGCCCCCTGGCCTACGGCGAGCAGAACCAGACGCCATCGGCCCTCAGCCGCGCCGAGATGGATGCCATGACCGCCGCCTTCGCCGACAGCGCGCGCCGTGCCGCCGCCTGCGGCTTCGACTGGCTGGAGCTGCACTGCGCGCACGGCTACCTGCTGGCCAGCTTCATCAGCCCCATCACCAACCAGCGCAGCGACGACTACGGCGGCAGCCTGGCCAACCGCTGCCGTTACCCGCTGGAGGTGTTCGCCGCGCTGCGCGCCGTGTGGCCGGCAGACAGGCCCATGAGTGTGCGCATCTCTGCACACGACTGGGCCCCCGGCGGCACCACGCCCGATGATGCCATCGAGATCGCGCGCCTGTTCAAGGCCGCGGGCTGCGACCTGATCGACGTCTCGTCCGGCCAGACCACGCGCGCCGCCAAGCCCGTCTACGGCCGCATGTACCAGACGCCGTTTGCCGACCGCATACGCAACGAGGTGGGCATCGCCACCATGGCCGTGGGCGCGATCAGCGAGGCCGACCACGCCAACAGCATCATCGCCGCGGGCCGCGCCGACCTGTGCGCGATTGCCCGACCGCATCTGGCGGACCCCGCCTGGACGTTGCACGCCGCGGCCCAGCTGAGCCCCGTGGCCGCCGCCCACACCGACTGGCCCGTGCAGTACTGGAGCGGCCGCGACCAGATGCTGCGCGAGATCGGCAAGCAAAAGCAGATGCAGGCCGCGCTGGAGGCCACGCGCAAGGCCACTGCGGGCGAAGAGGAAGGCTGATCCCATGGATCTCGAAGCCCGACTGCACGGCGCCGCGCCGAGCGAGCACCCCGAGGCCCTGCGCCTGTGGCTGCGCATGCTGACCTGCACGCAACTGATCGAAAAGCAGGTGCGCGCCGGCCTGCGCGAGCGCTTCGACACCACGCTGCCGCGCTTCGACCTGATGGCGCAGCTCGAACGCTCGCCCGAGGGCCTGAAGATGAAGGACCTCTCGCGCCGCATGATGGTCACCAGCGGCAACGTCACCGGCATCACCGACCAGCTCGTGGCCGAAGGCCTGGTGGAGCGCGTGGAGGTCGAGGGCGACCGCCGCGCCTACTGCGTGCGCCTGACGCCCCAGGGCCGCGCCCAGTTCAACGAGATGGCCCGCCAGCACGAGCAGTGGATCGTCGAGGCCTTTGCAGCGTTGGGCGAGCGCGACATCGCCACCCTGCACCGTCTGCTGGGCAAGGTCAAGGAACACACCCAAAAACACACCCTGGAGATCGAGGAATGAAGCACAACATTGGCGCAGGCAATCCGATGCGCGCGCAGTTCGAGGCCAAGGCCCCCTATACGGCCCGGCACTTCGACTGGAGCTACGCCGACGGCGTGGGCACCGTCACGCTGAACCGGCCCGAGCGCAAGAACCCGCTCACCTTCCAGAGCTATGCCGAGCTGCGCGACTTCTTCTATGCGCTGCGCTTTGCCACCGACGTGAAGTGCGTGGTGGTCACCGGTGCGGGCGGCAATTTCTGCTCGGGCGGGGATGTGCACGAGATCATCGGCCCGCTGACCGGCATGAGCATGCCCGAGCTGCTGGAGTTCACGCGCATGACGGGCGACCTGGTCAAGGCCATGCGCGCCTGCCCCCAGCCCATCCTGGGTGCCATCGACGGAATCTGCGCGGGCGCGGGTGCCATGATGGCGCTGGCCTGCGACATGCGCTATGGCACGGCAGCGGCCAAGACGGCCTTTCTGTTCACCCGCGTGGGCCTGGCCGGCGCCGACATGGGCGCCTGCGCCCTGCTGCCGCGCCTCATCGGCCAGGGCCGCGCCTCGGAGCTGCTGTTCACCGGCCGGTCCATGACGGCGCAGGAAGGCCTGGCCTGGGGCTTCTTCAACGACCTGTACGAACCGGCCGACCTGCTGGCCCAGGTGCAGGAAACCGCGCGCGCGCTGGCCAGCGGCCCCACCTTCGCCCACGGCATGACCAAGACCATGCTGGGCCAGGAATGGGCCATGACCATCGACCAGGCCATCGAGGCCGAAGCCCAGGCCCAGGCCATCTGCATGCAGACGCAGGACTTCCGCCGCGCCTACGGGGCCTTCGCGGCCAAGCAGAAACCCGTGTTCCAGGGGGACTGAGGCCATGCACATTGCCCCCCCACCAGCGCCCTTCCCGCCCTCGACGGCCCATCTGGACCTGCCCTTCTTCGACGAGGCGCACCGCGAGCTGGCGCGCGGCCTGGTGCCCTGGGCCGCCGCCCAGGACGTGGACGAAACCGACGACCGCGCCGCCTGCCGCGAATGGGTGCGGCGCCTGGGCGCGGGCGGCTGGCTGCGCTACTGCGTGCCCGCCGCACATGGCGGCGCCCTGCCCGCGCTCGATTCGCGCGCGCTGGTGCTGCTGCGCGAGACCCTGGCCTACCACTCGCCGCTGGCCGACTTCGCCTTTGCCATGCAGGGCCTGGGCAGCGGTGCCATCACCCTGGCCGGCAGCGCCGCGCAGCAGGCACATTACCTGCAGGGCGTGGCCAGCGGCCAGCTGATCGCGGCCTTTGCGCTGAGCGAACCCGAGGCCGGCTCGGACGTGGGCGCCATGCGCACCACGGCGCTGCCGGCCGCAGGCGGCGCCTACACGCTCGACGGCAGCAAGACCTGGATCAGCAACGGCGGCATCGCCGACTTCTACTGCGTGTTCGCCAAGACCGAGCCGGACGGCGGCACGCGCGGCATCAGCGCCTTCATCGTGGACGCCACGGCCAAGGGCCTGGACACGTCGCAGCACATCCAAGTGATGGCCCCGCACCCGCTGGCCACGCTGGCCTTCACGGGCTGCGAGGTGCCGGCCACCGCCCTGCTGGGCGAGCTGAACGGGGGTTTCAAGCTGGCCATGCGCACGCTGGACATCTTCCGCGCCTCGGTGGCCGCCGCCGCCCTGGGCATGGCCCGCCGCGCGCTGGCCGAGGCCGTGCACCATGCGCGCCAGCGCCGCATGTTCGGCCAGACGCTGGCGGACTTCCAGCTCACGCAGGCGCGCATCGGCGAGATGGCGGCGCTGGTCGACAGCGCGGCGCTGCTCACCTACCGCGCCGCCTGGCTGCGCGACGAAGGCGAAAAGCGCGGCGGCACCCGCGTCACGGCCGAGGCCGCCATGGCGAAGATGACCGCCACCGAGAACGCCCAGCGCGTGATCGACATGGCGCTGCAGCTGCACGGCGGGCGCGGCGTCGAAGTGGGCAGCAAGGTGGAGAGCCTGTACCGCGACATCCGCTCGCTGCGCATCTACGAAGGCGCGACCGAAGTGCAGCAGCTCATCATCGGCAAGGCTGCCCTGCAGGCGTCCTGACCCTCCAGACCAAGGAGCATTCCCATGGCCCACCCCAGCGCCCAGCCCGACCATTTCGTGCACGACCGCCTGCCCGCCCGCGAAGCCCTGCCCACGCTGCACTACGGCGCCCCGGAATTGCAGATCCCCGACCAGGCCAACCTGGTGCAGGCCCTGTTCGACCAGGCCGAGCGTGCCGGCCATGGCGACCGGCCCCTGCTGCGCGGCCCCACGCGCACCTACAGCTACCGCGAGGCGCGCACCGAGGCCGCGCGCATCGCCGAGTTGCTGACGAAGGAGCATGGCCTGGTCCCCGGCAACCGCGTGCTGCTGCGCGGCGGCAACACGGTGGAAATGGCCCTGGCCTGGCTGGGCGTGGTGCACGCCGGCCTGATCGCCGTGGCCACCATGCCGCTGCTGCGTGCGGTGGAGCTGGGCAGCATCATCGAACGCGCCCAGCCCGCGCTGGCGCTGTGCGACGGCCGCCTGCTGGCCGAGCTGCAGGCTGCCCAGGCCGAACACCCGGTGCTCGCCACCCTTATTCCCTTCCACACCGCGCCCGATGCGAGCGACCTGCTGGTGCGCGCCCAGGCCATGCCCGGCACCACGCCCGCCTGCCCCACGGCGGCCGACGATGTGGCACTGATGGCCTTCACCTCGGGCACCACGGGCGCACCCAAGGCCGCCGTGCACACGCACCGCGACGTGCTGGCCGCCTGCGAGGCCTGGCCGCGCCATGTGCTGCGCGCCCGGCCCGAGGACATCGTGGCGGGCTCGCCGCCGCTGGCCTTCACCTTCGGCCTGGGCGGGCTGCTGGTGTTCCCCATGTGGGCCGGGGCCAGCGTCTACTTCCCCGACCAGCCCTACACGCCCGAGACCATGGTGCGCCTGATGCGCGAGGCCGGCGTGACCATCTGCTACACCGCGCCCACTTTCTACCGCCAGATGGCACCGTTCGCGCGGCAGTTGGGCCTGCCCACGCTGCGCACCAGCGTGAGCGCGGGCGAGGCCCTGCCCGATGCCACGCGCCAGCTGTGGAAGGAAGCCACCGGCATCGACATGACGGATGGAATCGGCGCCACCGAAATGTTCCACATCTTCATCTCGGCCGCGGGCGGCGAGAGCCGTGCCGGCGCCATCGGCAAGGTGGTGCCCGGCTACGAGGCCAAGGTGGTCGATGGCGCGGGCAAGGAGCTGCCGCGCGGCACGGTGGGCAAGCTCGCAGTGGTCGGCCCCACAGGCTGCCGCTACCTCGACGACCCGCGCCAGGCCAAGTACGTGAAGGACGGCTGGAACTACCCCGGCGATGCCTTCGTGCAGGACGCCGACGGCTACTTCTTCTACCAGGCGCGCGACGACGACATGATCATCACCGCCGGCTACAACGTGGGCGGCCCCGAGGTCGAGGACGCCCTGCTGCGCCACCCGGCCGTGGCCGAATGCGCCGTGATCGGCGTTCCCGACGAGGAGCGCGGCATGGTGGTCAAGGCCTTCTGCGTGCTCAAACCCGGCCACGCGGGCGATGCCGCCATGGCCAAGGCCCTGCAGGACCATGTGAAGGCGACCATCGCCCCTTTCAAATACCCTCGCCTGGTGGAGTTCGCCACCTCGCTGCCGCGCACCGAGACGGGCAAACTCCAGCGCTTTCGGCTGCGCCAGCGCGAAGCCGCGGCAGCGGCCACCCCACCCACGACGAAAACACCATGAATACCACCTTGCAACCCGACGGATGGGCCACCCCCAAAGGCTATGCCAACGGCGTGGCCGCCCGCGGCACCATGATCTTCACCGGCGGCCAGATCGGCTGGAATGCGGCACAGCAGTTCGAGAGCGATGACTTCATCGCCCAGACGCGCCAAACCTTGCTCAATGTGCGCTCCGTGCTTGAAGCCGGCGGCGCCGGCCCCGAACACCTGGTGCGCCTGACCTGGTACGTGGTGGACCGCAACGAATACAACGCCCGACTGAAGGAACTGGGCGTCGTCTACCGCGAGGTGCTGGGCAAGCACTTCCCCGCCATGGCTTGCGTGCAGGTGGCCGGCCTGATGGAAGAGCGCGCCAAGATCGAGATCGAGGCCACGGCCGTCATCCCGGACGCGTAAGCCGGCAATCAGCCCGCTTGTCCCGCCCCGCTGGCGGGTGCCATCTCGCCACGGCGCGACCAGCGCGCCTGCAGGGCCTTGCCGTAGAGGATGAACACCAGTGCCAGGCCGATCAGCGGTAGCGCGGCATAGACCCAGCCCGTGAGCAGCTCGCCGCCCAGCGCCACGCCGACCAGCAGGGCCACGGCAGGGTTCACGAACGAATAGCTGCCGGCCAGCGCGGCCGAGGTGTTCTGCAGCAGCCAGAGGTAGGCATTGAGCGCCACCAGCGTGCCGAAGAACAGCAGGTACACCCAGGCCACCCAGGACTTGGCGCTGACCTGGCCCAGGGCACTGACCGGCTCGAAGCACAGCGCCACCACCAGGCCCATGGCCCCGCCCGTGAACCACTGCGCCGCCGAGGCCATGGCCGGTGCGGGCAGGGACAGGCGGCGCGACGCGTAGGAGCCGATGCTCCAGCACAGCGGCGCGCCAAAGGCCAGCAGAGCGCCCAGCCAGGTGGCCGAAAAATCCCCTTCCAGCGCCAGCAGCAGCGCGCCCACCACGCCCAGGGCCAGGCCGATCCAGCTGGTCACGGGCACACGCTCGCCACCCCAGCGCGACCACAAAGCCAGCCACATCGGCATGGTGGTGACCACCGTGGCCATGAGGCCCGAGCCAATGCCCATCTTCTGCGCAAAGCCCATGAGGTTCATGGCCAGGAACACCATGCAGCCGCCCACCACGGCCGAGTTGCGCCACTGCACCGCCGTGGGCAGGGCATGGCCCTGCCACAGCGCCACCGCCAGCATGATGGCCCCGGCGCAGAGGAAGCGGATGGCGTTCATCAGCAGCGGCGGCATGGTCTGCACGGCGATGCCGATGGCGACATAGGTGGTGCCCCAGACCACGTAGACCAGCAACAAAGCGATGGCGATAGCCCACACACGGCGGTTGCCTGCTTGCGCATTGAAAAATGTCGGCATATTCTTCACCTGACCGGAAAATTTATGGAAATCACAGGGATTTCGGAATTTTTACCAAATTCATGCGCTTATGCAAGCAAATATTCAGACAGATGAGATAGACGCCAGAATTATTTCTGCCTTGGGCACCGATGGCCGACGTTCATACGCCGACGTCGGGGCCGAAGTGGGCCTGTCGACGGCTGCGGTGCATGAGCGGGTGAAGAAGATGCTGGACAAGGGCGTGATCCGCCGCTTTTCGATCAGCGTGGACCACGAGCGCGTGGGGCTGAACTTCACGGCCTTCGTCGCCATCCGCAACGATGGCGGCATCCACTGCCGCGACGTGGCGCCGCGCCTGCGCGCCATGCCCCAGGTGGAAGAGTTGCACAGCGTGGCCGGCGAATACGACTTCCTGGCCAAGATCCGCACCACGCATGCGCGTGCGCTGGAAGACGTGATCTACGAGATCAAGGCGATTGCGGGCGTGGCCCGCACCACCAGCACCGTGGTGCTGAACACCGAGTTCGAGGACCGCCCGCTCGACCTGAATTGGCTGAGTGACAAGGCAGGATAAGCCTCGGCCCGCTGCCGCGGCTCAAAGAGCCAGGCCTGGCAGTGTATTGCGCACCGCGCGCACCAGGCTGTAGACCGTAAGCGCCGAGGTCTTGGGATTGGCCGCCAGCGGCAGGTTCTCCATCTGCAACTCGAGCCGACCGAAGGCGCCCCGCGCAATGACGGCGTGCACGTTGCGGGTGACTCCCGGGTCGGCCACCAGCTCCACCTGGGTGCGATCCAGCCCCAGGCCCGCCAACGACACCGTGGCCGCCACGTTGGCATTCTTCGGGAACTGCCGGGCCGCTTCGCGCGCACTGCCGCGAAAGATGACCTGCGGTGCCATCAGGCGGGCCAGGTCGCAAACCTGCTCGGCCGGCGTGCCCGCCCAGCTCAGCGGCGGCTTGCGCCCCACATAGACCACCTCGTCGAGCCCGCCCAAGCGCGCCGCTGCCAATGCGTCGATGGCGCCGATGGCGCCGGACACCAGTTGCAGCCGGGTGCCGCCCTCCTGCGCGGCAGCCTCCAGCCGCGCCAGCAGGTCCGCGTCGTGCAGCGCGCCTACCGAGGCCATGGCGCAGGGAATACCCGCCTGCAGCGCGGGCACCACATGGGCCAGCACCGCCGCATGGCCCGCGCATTCGACGACGAGATCGGGTCGCTGCCCCGGCCCGAGATCCAGCGTGCTGGCCACCCGCACCTGCGGCGCCAGCGCCGCGCAGGCCGCCTGGGCGTCTGCGAGGGACGCCGGGGACACGATGAGCTGTGCCAGGTGCACGCGGTCATCGCCCGCCAGTTCCCGCGCCAGGGCCTGGCCGATGGCCCCAAAGCCGACCACGGCCAGCCGCAGCGGTGAACGGTGCCCTGTCATACGGCCGTACCGGGGAAATGCTCCACGCAGCGCGCATGCCAGCTGCGCCAGTCGCGGCCCGGGTGCACTTCGCCGCAGTGCGCGCAGGTGCGCTCGGCCGGCACCGAGTCGTAGAACGCGGAGTAGGTGCGCGGCAGGTCTTCGACGATGCTCGTGAGCTGCAGCTCGCTGCGCACCACCAGTCCGCCGCAGGCGGCGCAGTACCACTCGAAGGCATCGATGGAGCCCATGGGCCGGTTGCGCTCCACCACCGTGCACAGGCTGCCCGACTCGGGCCGCTGGGGCGAGTGGCGCACGTGCGCGGGCAACAGGAAGATATCGCCCTCGCGCAGGTGCACGCGCTCGAACTTTCCGCGATCGGCGATCAGCAGCGAGGCATTGCCCTTGAACTGGTGGAAGTACTCCTCGTAGGGGTCGTCGTGGAAGTCGGTGCGCTCGTTGGGGCCGCCCACCACGGTGCAGACCAGGTCGGCGTTCTTCCAGATCTGCTGGTTGCCCACGGGCGGCTGCAGGCGCGCGCTGTGGGCATCGAGCCACTGCTGGAAGTTCAGGGGCTTGCTGTAGTGGTCGTAGGCCAGATCGGCCGGTTGGTAGGGCATGGAGACACTCACTTTCGAAACAGGGAAAACCAGCGTGCCAGCAGGCGCCGCAGACTGTGCCACGCAGATGGGGAAGGCCGGTCGGCGGGCACGCCCAGCACCCGGCTGAAACGCGCGAAGAACTCTTCGCTGAGCTTGCGCGAGCTGGCCTCGACCAGCCGGTTGCCGAACTGCGCCAGACGGCCGCTGAGCTGCACCTGCACCCACCAGTGCAGCAGCGTGCCGCCGTCGCCGGTGGGCTCGAAGCGCACACGCGCCGTGCCCTGGCCGCTGCCCAGGGCGCCCGCCTGGCCGACGAAGACCATGGTCAGCGACCGGGTCGGCTGCAGGTCGTGCAGTGTGACCTCGCTCTTGAAACGCACCGACAGCGGGCCCAGGCCGACCTTGACCGTGGCCTCGTAGTCGGTGGCGCTGCGCTGCACCAGCGCTTCGCAGCCGGGGATGCTGGCCTGCAGGTTCTGTGCATCGAGGATGGCCTGCCAGACTTGGGCCGGCGGCGCCGCCAACGCCTGGCGGCCGCCGAAGCCGTCCTTGGGCACGGCTTCGGTGCCTGGCGTGGCAGGCGTCTGCCGGACCGCCAGTGGCGCCAGCGGCGCATGGCGCGGCAGTGCCTCGCCCGTGAGGGCGGCCACGCAGCGCCGGGCCAGCACCCCGGCCAGATGGCATCGATAGCAGGCCGAGGCATGCAGGTCGCCCAGCGCCGTGAGGTCATCGAAGGGGACGGCAGACAAGGCCGCCAGGCCGAACTGGCCGCCAAGCGCCTGTTCGGCCCCAGGCCAGCGCGCGATGCCCATGCCCAGCCCGGTCACGGCCACGCGCACCCGGCCCGGCCCAGTATGCGCCACGGCCACGCCCACCAGCGCAAAGCGCGAGGCAGGCTGCTCGAACTTGAGGTAATGCAGGCCCTGCAGCCGGGGGAAGCGCACGCCGACGATCAGCTCGCCCGGTTCCAGCGCCGTGCTGTACAGGCCCTGGAAGTAGTCGTCTGCCGCAATCTCGCGCCGCACGGTGACGATGGTGGCACCCGCCGCCATCACCCCGGTGGGCCAGCAGGCCGCAGGGTCGTTGTGCGCCAGTGAGCCGCCAATGGTGCCCATGGCGCGCACCTGCGCGTCGGCGATGCCGCCGGCCAGGGCCGCCAGGCCGGGCGCGAAGCCCCGCACGGTGGCACTGGCCGCCACGCTGGCATGCGTGGCCATGGCGCCGATCCAGAGTGTGTCCGCGCCATCCGGTCCGTTGTTCTCCACGCGGATATCGCGCAGGCCCGGCACGTCCTGCAGGTCGACCAGCACCGAGGGCGTGGCCATGCCCAGCTTCATCGCGGCCAGCAGCGACTGGCCGCCGGCCAGCCAGGCCTGGCCGCCATCCGCAGACGCAGGCATCAGCGCAAGCGCCTCGGCCAGCGAAGCGGGTCGATGGAAATCCAATGCGTTCATGCCGGCTCCGTTCCGCGCATGGCGAGCAGTCCCTCGCAGACCGCCTTCACGATGCCCTCGTAGCCCGTGCAGCGGCACAGGTTGCCGCCCAGGGCATGGCGCACCCAGTGCGGGTCGATGGACTCCCCGGCGGCCTCGGGCTCATCGGCCAGGGCCACCGCGCGCATCAGGAAGCCCGGCGTGCAGAAGCCGCATTGCAGCGCATGGTGCCGGCTGAAGGCCTGCTGCATGGGGTGCAGCCGATCGGGTGCCGGGGCCAGCCCTTCGACCGTGCGCACGGCCCTGCCCTGCACCTGCAGGGCCAGCACATTGCACGACTTCACGGCCCGGCCGTCCACCTGCACCGTGCAGGCCCCGCACTGCGCCGTGTCACAGCCCTGGTGGGTCCCGAGCAGGCCTAACGGGCCGCGCAGGCAGTCCACCAGCAGCGTGTTGGCTTCCACCTGCACACTGCAGACGCTGCCATTGACCTGCAACTGGATCGGCATCCGCTGGCTCATGCGGGTGCGCGCCTCAGGCCAGGCGCAGGCCGCAGCCTGCAAAGGCTTCGCGCGTGGCAGCCAGCTCGGCCTCGGTCATGTTGAGCAGCGGGCGGCGCACCGGGCCGCCATGCTGCCCCAGCAGTTCCTGCCAGGCCTTGCCGTGCGCCTGCGGCTTGCCGGCGGGCTTGCTGGCGCGGAAGGCGGCGCGCACGGGCTCCAGGCTGTCGCGCACCTTGCGCGCTTCGGCATGCTGGCCGGCAAAGGCCAGGCGGGTGTACTCGTTCATGCGCTGGTCCACCTTGGTCTGCAGCAGGAAGGGCGGCGTGGAGCACAGGTAGAGCTTCCAGTTGAGCTCGATGATGTTTTCCAGCCAGTCTTCCTCGGAGGGGTTGCTCACCTGGATCTTGTGGCCGGCCAGCTCGGTCAGGCGCTTGTAGCGGGCGCGGTCGGCGCTGTACTTGATGGCCACGATGTTGGGCAGGTCGGCGATGCGGTTGCACAGCTCGGGACTCATGGTATAGCCGCAGTCGGGGTGGTTCCACATGGCGATGCCGATGTCGAGCTGCTCCGACAGGTAGCGGTAGTACTCGTAGATGGTCTCTTCGGTGTCGGCGCCGAAGTGCAGCACCGGGCTGTGCACGATCACGTAGTCGGCACCGGCGTTCGCCGAATGGCGCGCCAGGTCCAGCACCACGTCGAGGTTGGTGTCCGAGCACGAGGTGATGATGCCGCAGCGGCCGATGCCGCCACGGTTGCCCGCGGCCTGCGCGGCCTCGACCGACAGGGAGATCAGGCGCTTGCGCTCCTCGATCGACATGGCAAAGAACTCGGCCTGCTTGCCGGCGATGAACAGGCCACCCAGCTTCAGGTCGCGGATCCAGTGGTCCATGTTCTGGCGCAGCGCCTTTTCGTCGATGCGCAGGGCCTCGTCGAAGGGCGTGAGGTTGGCAGCCCAGACGCCGACAAAGTGTTCGCGGGCGTATTCCTTGGCTTCAGACTTCTTGTAATCCATGGTGTTTTCCTTTCAAGACATGGGTTGGGTTCAGAGACCCTGGCCGCTCATCGCGCGCCAGAACTGTTCGGAGGTGAGGGGAAACTGCAGCGCGCATTCGCCCACGGGCGAGAGCGCATCGCGCGCCGCGTTCATCAGCGCGGCCGGCACGCCGATGCAGCCGGCCTCGCCCACGCCCTTGGCGCCCAGCAGGTTGTGCGGGCTGGGCGTGGCAAAACTGTGGATGTCGATGGCGGCCGGCATGTCGTCGGCGCGCGGCGCCGCATAGTCCATGAGGGATCCGGTCACCAATTGACCAGCGCCGTCGTAGACCAGGCGCTCCAGCAGGGCCTGCCCCAGGCCCTGCGCCAGGCCGCCGATCAGTTGGCCCTTGGCGAGCTCGGGGTGGACGATGTGGCCGGCGTCGTCGGCCCAGGTGATCTGCTCGATGGCGGGGCGGCCGGTGTCGCGGTCCACGGCCATGCGCGCGATCACGCAGCCGTAGCTCCAGGCCTCGCCGCCCGTGAAACGGCCCGCCGAGGTCAGCGGCAGCGCCTCGCCCGCCGCACGCCGCGCCACCAGGTCGCGGCAGGCCTGCACAATGGCGCTGCCCGCAAGGGCGGTGCTGCGGCTGGCCAGCGCGCCCACGCCGGGCGGGCACAGTGCGGTGTCGCCATACACGACCTCGACCTGCTCCGCGGCCATGCCCAGTGCCTCGCCGGCAATGCGCGCATAGGTGGTTGCGTGGCCCTGGCCCTGCGCAGGGGACCCCGTGGCCACGGTCACGCGGCCGTCTTCATGCCAGTCCACGCGCGCCGACTCCCAGCCCACGCCGCAGGGCTCGACATAGAGCGCCATGCCGATGCCCACCACCTCGCCCTCGGCGCGGCGCTGCGCCTGCAGCACGCGCTGCTCCGCATAGCCGAAGCGCTCGCAGGCCAGCTCCAGCGCACGCCGGTAGTCGCCACTGTCGAAGACCTCGCCGGTCGGCGTGGTGTAGGGCATGTCGGCGGCTTCCACCAGGTTGCGCCGGCGCAGCTCCACCGGGTCGATGCCCGCAGTGCGCGCGGCCTGCTCGACCAGGGTTTCCATGAGCAGTGCGGCTTCGGGGCGGCCCGCACCGCGGTAGATGGTGACCGGGGCCGTGTGCGCCAAGCCGGCGCGCCCCTGCACGTCGAGCCGCGCCACGCGGTAGGGGCCGGGCAGGATGCGCGCTGTGTTGCGCAGCGGCACCACGGCCGAGAACGGCAGCCAGGCGCCCAGGGTGAACTGCAGCTCGGCCTGCAGCGCCGCAAAGCGCCCCTCGGCCGTGAGGGACAGGCGGCCTGCCAGCCGCGCACCGCGGCCGTGCATGCCCGAGGTGAACTCGTCCGAGCGCGAGGAAATCCAGCGCACCGTGGCCTGCATGCGGCGCGCGGCCAGCGCGATGGCCAGGTCCTCGGGGCACAGCGAGGACTTGGCGCCGAAGGCACCACCCACGTTGCCGGTGACCACGCGGACGCGCGCATCGCTCCAGCCCAGCGCGGTAGCGATATCGGCCTGCGCGCGGGACGGCGACTGCGTGCCCAGGTGCACGGTCAGGCGTGGCTCGCCAGCGTCGCCATGCCACTGCGCGAGCATGCCGCGCGGCTCCATCGACAGCGCCAGCACACGCGGCACCTCCAGCGTGGCGCTGGCCTCGCATGCCGCCGCCGGGGCCGCATCGGGCCCAGCATGGTGCGCCACTTCCGAGACCGGCAGGGTGCCGTCGAAGTCCAGCACGGCATCGAGCGGCTCGATATCGAGCTGGACCCGCAGGGCCGCCTGCTGCGCCGCACCCAGAGTGTGTGCCAGCACCAGGGCCACGGGTTGGCCCACATAGACCACTTCGCCCCGTGCCAGCGGTTCGATGGCGAGCACTGGGGCCACGGGCAACAGCGGGTTGGGCGGGGGCATGTGCACGGCACGGCCTTCTTCCGCGTCTGGCAGCAGGGTCTCGGCGGTCAACACCGCGGCCAAGCCTTCGGCGCTTTCGGCCGCCTGCAGATCGATGGAGCGCAGCCGGCCATGCGGAATCGGCGAACGCACGAACACCGCATGCAGCGCACCCTCGGCCGGCACATCGCCCGTGTACTGGCCGCGGCCCATGAGCAGGGCGGGGTCTTCGCGGCGAAGGGGGGTGAAGGCCGTGTTCAGCATGGGTCGGATTAGACCGGCGCCCCCTGCCGCGGGCAATCGCATAATTTTGAAAGACTTTGAAGTTTGCCGACACAATCGCGCCATGGACCTGCTGGACAACCCCTCCAACCTCAGCCTGCGGCAGCTGCGCGCCTTCTGGCTCGTCGCGCACGAAGGCACGATGACGCGGGCCGCCGCGCGCATGCACCTGACCATCTCGGCACTGTCGATGCTCGTGCGCACCCTCGAAGAAGAACTGGGTGTGCGCCTGTTCGAGCGCACCACGCGCCGAATCGAGCTGACCGATGCCGGCCGGCAATTCCTGCCCACGGTGCGCGACGTGTTCTTCGCCCTCGACTCGGGCCTGCAGACGCTGCAGGAGAGCAAGCGCCGCAAGAGCGAGCGCCTGTCGGTCGTGACCTCACCGCTGCTGGCGGCCAGCCTGGTGCCCGAGGTCATTGCGCGCTTTCGCGAGCAGTTCCCCAACGTGACCGTGACCCTGGTGGATGCACCCGTGGACCAGGTCGTGGCGCATGTGCGCGAGGGCAAGTCGGACTTCGGCATCTGCACGGCCGATCTGGCCTCGACCGACCTGGTCTCGCAGGTGCTCTACAAGGACACCCTGGTGCTGGCCTGCAGTCCCGACCACCCGCTCGCAGAGCGCCGCGAGGCCAGCTGGGGTGACCTCACGGACCAGAGCCTGATCCTGCTGACCTCCAACACTGGCCTGCGCCGGCTGGCTGACCAGGCCCTCGGCCAGCTCACGCTGCGGCTCAAACCGGCCTTCGAGGTCGCCAACATCCAGACCGCCGTCGGCCTGGTCGCCGCAGGCCTCGGGGTCTCGGTGCTGCCGGCCTACAGCCTGTCGCGCGTGGACGGCCAGCGCGTGGTCTCGGTCCCCTTGACCGACCCCGTGGTGACGCGTGAAATCGTCGCGCTGTGCACGCGCGCAAGGCCATTTTCAATGGCCGCTGAAGCATTCTTGAAGCTGTTCACAAAATACACGGACCAGAGCGCGATTTAAGCGGCTTTTCGATCGGTTTTGCTGGTGTTGCCTCTGTTCAGCGTGGCAGCGCGCCAGTACAAAAGTAAGGCGCCCTCACACGTCCTGGCGCACACACAAGGAAACCGATCCATGAAACCCCTTTGCGGCGCCAGCCCACTTCAGGCCCCTTCCTCCCCCCTGTCCCGCCGCCGGCTGCTGGCGCTGGGCCTCGGCAGCACCGCTGCCTGGCTGCACGCCACGCCGTCGCTGGCCAACACCTGGCCCTCCAAGCCCGTCAAGATCACCACCGCGGCCTCCACCGGCAGCGGGCCCGATGTGTCGCTGCGCCTGGTGACCGAGCAGCTGGCGCGCCGCTGGGGCCAGCCGGTCATCGTGGACAACAAGCCCGGCGGCAACGGCGTCGTGGCCTTCAACGCCACGCGCAGCGCCGCATCGGATGGCCACGAACTGATCCACCTGGACAGCACCATGCTGACCTCCAACGTGCACCTGTACAGCCGCCTGCCCTACGACCCGCAGCGCGACTTCACCCCGATCCGCCCCACCCTGCAGACCGACTTCTTCGTGGCCGTGGCCAAGGACAGCCCGTTCAAATCGGTCGACGACATCGTGCAGGCCGCCCTGGCCGCGCCGGACCGCATCACCTATGGTTCCTGGGGCCTGGGCAGCCCGGGCCATCTGGGGGCGCTGCGCCTGCTGGCCGCCACCCACACGCGCATGACGCATGTGCCCTACAAGGAGATCCCGCAGCTGTTTGCCGCAGTGGCCACCGGCGAGGTGCAGTGGGCGCTGGGCAGCATCGCCAGCGCCGGGCCCATGGAGAAGTCGGGCCGCATCCGCTTCGTGGGCGTGGCTGCACCGCAGCCCTCCCCGTTTGCGCCCGGCGTGCCCGGCATGGCCGGCTCGGCCCAGGCCAAGGCCTTTGTGGCCAATGCCTGGTTCGGCCTGTTCGCCCCCCGCAACACGCCCAAGCCGCTGCGCGAGAAGATCGCGGCGGACATCACCGAGATCCTGGCCACGCCGGACATCGCCGACCGCTACCGCAACCTGGGCTACAACCGTTTCGACCAGAAGCCCGACGAGTTCGGCGAGTACATTGGCCGCGAGACCCAGCTGTGGGGCCGCGTGATCGCCGATGCCAAGCTCAAGCTCGACTAGGAAGCGCAGCCGGTCGGACCAAGAACAACGGAGACGGAACGAAGATGATTGCACTCAAGGACATCTGCTACGTGCGCCTGGGCACGCGCGACCTCGATGGCGCCTGCCGCTACGCCAACGACATCCTGGGCCTGCGCGAAGGCCAGCGCTACGGGCCGCCGCGGCACGGCAAGGCCGTGGGCTTTCGCAGCGATGCGCGTGAGCAGACGCTGGTGTACTTCGACGGCGACCCGGCAGACCACACCACCGGCTTTGAGCTGGCCTCCATGGCCGAGCTGCAATCCGCCGCCGCCGAACTGGAACGCCTGGGCCACGCAGTGCGCGAGGGCCGGACCGACGAATGCGAGCAGCGCCGCGTGCAGGCCTTCATCGGTTTCAACGACCCGAGCGGCAATGCCATCGAACTCGCCGTGGCGCCCTTCCACAGCGGCGTGCGCTTTTTCCCGACGCGCGACACGGGCAACACCGGCTTCTCGCACGTGGGGCTGCGCAGCACCGACCCGGCGCGCGATGAGCGCTTCTGGACCACGGTGCTCAGTGCCAAGGTCAGCGACCGCATCGGCGCCGCACCGCTGTTGCGCATCGACGAGGTGCACCACAAGATCGCGCTGTTCCCTTCGGGCTACGCAGGCGTGCAGCACATCAACCACCAGGTGGCTTCCATCGACGACCTGATGCGCGCCTGGTACCTGCTGCAGTCGCGCGGCATCCGCGTGGTGTTCGGACCGGGCAAACACCCGACTTCGGGCGCCATGTTCCTCTACTTCGAGGGGCCGGATGGCATGGTCTACGAGTTCTCGAGCGGCGTGCGCTTGGTCACCGATCCGGACGCACCGCCGCGCCAGTTCCCGTTCCACCCCACCTCGTTCTGCATGTGGGGTTCGGTGCCCGACATTCCGGAATTCCGTTAGGGCCGGCTGGACACCTGTTCCATCAGCGCCAGGTAGTGCGGCAACGGCGGCGTGGCCCGCCCAGGCACCTTGGCCAGGTCGTCGTAGCGGCGCAGGCGGATGGCCTCGAAGGCGAAAGGCTGTTCGGCAAAGCGGGCCGCTTCTGCCTGGCCGTAAGGGCCGCCCTGCAGCTCCAGACTGTGCTGCGACGCAGGCGAAAGGGTCGCCCAGTAGGCCGTGTCCACCGCACACAGATAGCGCTTGGCATCCACATGCATGCGGATGGGTTCGAGCACCGCATCGGGCAGCACACCGCGCAGGAACGGCAGGGCCACGTACTGGTGCAGGTCGTCATGGCGCGGCGCGCGGGCCTCGTGTTCGGCCGCAGCGGGCGCCAGCAGGTGGCCCAGGTCGTGCAGCAGCGCTGCGACCACGGAGGCCGTGGTTTCACCGGCCTCCTCGGCCAGGAGCGCACACTGCAGCGCATGGTCGAGCTGGCTCACGGCCTCGCGGCCGTACTGCTTTTTCCCGCGCTCGGTGAGCAGCAGGGCGATGTCGTCCCGGGTCAATGCCATGGCGTCTCCCTGTCCCTAGACCATGGTCTTGCGAATGCGCGCGGAGACCAGGTCGATCACGCTCACGGTGACCACGATGATGAGCATCACTGCGCAGGTCTCGGCGTACTGGAAGCCGCGGATGATCTCCCACAGCACCACCCCGATACCGCCAGCACCCACCATGCCCACCACCGAGGCCGAGCGCACATTGGCCTCGAAACGGTAGAGCGTGTAGGAGATCCACAGCGGCATCACCTGCGGGATCACGCCGTAGATGATCTCGTGCAGCGCGCTCGCACCGGTCGAGCGGATGCCCTCCACGGGCTGCGGGTCGATGGCTTCCACCGCTTCAGAGAACAGCTTGGCCAGGGTGCCCGTGGTGTGGATCACAGCGCCAGCACGCCAGCAAAGGGCCCCAGGCCCACGGCCACCACGAAGAGCATGGCGAAGACCATCTCGTTGATGGCGCGGCAGGCATCGAGCACGCGGCGCACTGGCTGGTTCACCCACCAGGGCGCGATGTTGGACGAGGCCAGCAACGCCAGCGGAACGGCGGTGACCACCGCGAGCGCCGTGCCCCACAGTGCGATCTGCAGAGTGACCAGCATCTCCTGCACGTAGATGCGCCACTGCCCGAAGTTGGGCGGAAAGAATTCGGCCGCGTACTGGGCCATGTTGCCCGAATCGCGGACCAGGTCGAGCGGGCGCATGTCGGCGCCCTTCCACGATGCGGCCAGCACCAGCAGCAGGATGCCCCAGGACAGGTACCAGGCGAAGCTGCGCTTGGGCGCCGTGGTGCCCGCCAGGGTCGCGAGCGAAGGGGTCAATGCGGAAGACATGGTGGTCGCTGGCCGGCTGCGTTGCTTACTTCAGCGAAGCCAGCTGCTGGTCGATCTCGGCCAGGCGGGTCTTCTTGTCGGCGTCGGCCAGCGTGGTGTCGCCTTCGATCTTGTTGCGCTTGCCGAACAGGTCGAGCTGGCGGATGGGCATGAGCTGCGCGTTGGTCGATGGCTTGAAGCCCGAGAGCTTGGAGATCTTCATGACGATTTCCTTCTCACGCGCGTCGGTCTTGGCGTAGTTGAAGAAGAAATCCTTGATCTTGGTCTTCTGCGCCTCGGGCAGGTCCTTGCGCATCACCAGGGGGTCCAGCGGGATCAGCGGCGAGGTCCAGACGATCTTCAGGTCCTTGAACTTCTCGGGCTGGCGCTCCTTGAACTTCTCCAGGTTCTCGCTGTTGTTGGTGGCCACGTCCACCTGCTTGTTGGCCACGGCCAGGGCATTGGTCTCGTGGTTGGCGCTGCGCACCACCTTGAAATGGGTCTTGGCGTCGACCTTGTTCTGGGCGAAGGCGTAGTAGCCCGGCACGAGGAAGCCCGAGGTGGAATTGGGGTCGCCGTTGCCCAGGCTCAGCGACTTGCCGTTCTTGAGCACGTCGTCCAAGGTGGCCAGCGGGCTGTCCTTGTGCACGATCAGGTGCGAGTAGTAGCCCTGGGTGCCGTCGGCGTTGACCATCTGCGCGAACACTTCGCCGTTGGCGCGGTCCACGGCTTCCATGGCCGACTTGTTGCCCAGCCAGGCCACCTGCATCTTGTTGAAGCGCATGGCTTCGATCAGGCCGGCATAGTCGGATGCGAAGAAGGCGTTGATCTTGAAGCCTGTCTGCTTGGCCATGTCGTCCAGCAGGGGTTGCCAGTCGGCCTTGAGGTTCTGCGTGGCCTCGGTCGAGATCATGCCGAAGTTGATGTCCTGGGCGAGAGCGCCCGTCGTCATGCCCAGGCCGATGGCCAGGGCTGCGCACAGTTTCTTGAACATGGAAGCTCCAGTGAAAGAGAGAATGGTCGGAAGGAACGCGGAAACCGCGGAGAGAAATCGGGGGAAGCTTCAGGCAGCCTGGGCCAGGGGCTGCACCCAGCCGTTGGCGGACTGCTGCACTGGTGCGGGGGCCTGCGGCAGGCTGGCACCCAGGATCTCGTCGGCCTGCACCCCATACAGCTCGCGCAGCAGCGCCGGCGTAAGGGCCGCCGAGGGGCCGTCATACACCACGCGGCCCTGGTGCAGGGCGATGACGCGCGGGCAGTACTTGATGGCCACGTCCACCTGGTGCAGCGAGACGATGACGGTGCTGCCATCCTCGCGGTTGATGCGCGCCAGGATGTCCATGACCTTGCGCGAGGATTCGGGATCGAGCGAGGCGATGGGCTCGTCGGCCAGCACCACCTTGGCGCCCTGCACCAGGGTGCGCGCGATCGCGGCGCGCTGCTGCTGCCCGCCCGAAAGCGTGGAAGCGCGCTGCGCGTGGCAGTCGGCAATGCCCACCCGGGCCAGTGCCTCCAGGGCCAGGGCACGCTCGTGCGGGCGGAACACGCGCAGCCAGCCGCGCCATTTGGGCATGCGGTGCAGCATGCCCACCAGCACGTTCATCATCACGGGCAGGCGGTCGACCAGGTTGAACTGCTGGAACACGAAGCCCACCTGGGCGCGCACCTTGCGGATGTCGCGGTGGATGCGCCCGCCCTGTTGCACGCACTGGCCTTCGACCTCGATCAGCGACTGGCTGTCGCCATCGGCCACCACCAGGCCGGCCACGTGGCGCAGCAGCGTGGACTTGCCCGAGCCCGAGGCACCGATCAAGGCCACCATCTCGCCGGTCTGCACCTTCAGGTCGATGTCGCGCAGCGCGTGCTTGCCGTTGGCAAAGTGCTTGTTCAGCTGCTGGATGCGCAGGGCAATGGGCATGGAGAACTCCAAGTCGTCTATACAAATGCAGTGTGAAAGCGCGCCGTGACAGTGCTTTGACAGTTGCGGGAAATTTGAATGTCAATCAGCGCCGAGGTAGCGGCGTTCAGAGCACGCGCTGCCCCTCGCGCCAGACACCGCGCACCACGGCCTGCTGGGCGCCGCCCGGCAGCTCCACCATGTGCACCTGGATCAGGTCGGCACGCAGCCCCGGCGCCAGCTCGCCGCGGTCCGCCATTCCCGAGGCGCGCGCCGGGTTGCGCGTGACGGTGGCCACCGCCTCGGGCAACGTGAGGATGCCGTCGTGCACCAGGCGCATCACCGCGCTCAGCAGGCTGCCGGGCACATAGTCGGACGAGAGGATGTCCAGCAACCCCTGGCGCGCCAGCTCGGACGCTGCGACATTGCCCGAATGCGAGCCGCCGCGCACCACATTGGGCCCGCCCATCACGGTCAGCAGGCCGCGCTCATGCGCCGCCTGGGCTGCGGCCAGCGTGGTCGGGAACTCCGACATGCCCGCGCCTTCTGCATGGGCCTGCTCCACATGCGCCACCGTGGTGTCGTCGTGGCTGGCCAGCGCGATGCCATGGGTGCGGCAGTAGTCCACGAAGTAGGCGCGGTGCGGCTCGGCGTACTGCGCCTGCAGCGTGGCGGCATGCTGCACCTGGCGCTCGAACTTCTCGCTGCTCCAGCCCTTCTTGCCGGTGTAGTAGGTGCGCGCCTGCTCCAGGTTCTCCCACTGGCGCTGGCCGGGGGTGTGGTCCATCAGCGAGATCAGCGACAGGCGCGGGTGCCCGTGGAAGGGGCCGAACAGGTCGATGGTGTTGGGCGCCGGCAGCTCGCAGCGCACGTGCAGATGGTGGTCGGCACGCAGCAGATGGCGTTGGGTGCAGGTGTCGATGGTGTCGAGCACCTGGTTCCACGCGCTGCCGCGCAGGCTCTCCGCGTCCGCTTCGCCCACGCCCAGAGCGTCCAGCACCGTGGTGATGCCGGCGGCGGCGATCTCGGCGTCGTGGGCCAGCAGTGCGGGCATCGCAGCCCATTGCACCTTGGGGCGCGGCATCAGGTGGCGCTCGAAGTTGTCGGTGTGCACCTCCACCAGCCCGGGCAGCAGGTAGTCGCCGCCCAGATCGATGCCCTGCAGCGCGGCCGTGCCGCCCGAGGCCAGGGCGTCGATGCGCCCGCCCTGCACCGAGAGCGAGCCCTGCACCACCTCGCCGGGCAGCACCATGCGGGCGTTGTGGAAGACGGCGGTGGCGCTCATTGGAAAACCTCCGTGCTGCGCACTGCGGTGCGAGCTTGCTTGGGGCGGCCCGGCGCGGCACTCATGCTGCCACCCCGCGGAAGTCCGCCACGTTCACGCGGCGCGTGGCCACCGCGGCGCCCACGTGCGCATCGTGGAAGATGCCGACCAGCGCCGCGCCGCGCTCCACGGCCTCGCGGATGAGGGCGATCACGGTGTCGGTGTTGGCCGCGTCGAGCGAAGCCGTGGGCTCGTCGAGCAGCAAGAGGGGCTTGGGCTTGATCATGTTGCGCGCGATGTTGATGCGCTGCTGCTCGCCGCCCGAGAAGGTGGCCGGCGGCAGGTGCCACAGCCGTTCGGGAATGCGCAGCCGCGTGAGCCACTGGCGCGCCGCTTCGCGTGCGGCCTCCTGGGCGCCTTCATCGTCTCCCGCGTCTTCGGACAGGGGTTCGGCCACCACATCGAGCGCGCTCACGCGGGGGATCACGCGCAGGAACTGGCTCACGTAGCCCATGGTGTCGCGGCGCAGCTGCACCAGGGCGCGCGGACTGGCCTGGGTCACGTCCAGCGCCGGGCCGCTGGCGGGCTGCACGGTGATGCTGCCGGCGTTGGCGCGGTAGTTGGCGTAGATCATTTTCAGCAGCGTGCTCTTGCCCATGCCCGAGGGGCCGTCGAGCACCACGCACTCGCCCGCGCCGACCGTGAGGTCCACGTTGCCGAGCACGGGCAGCTCGATGCCGTTCTGGTGGTGCAGGGTGAAGCGCTTGGCCACGCCTTGGAGTTCCAGGATGGGTGGTTGCGTGTTCGTCATCATGGTTGCAGTACCGAGGAAACGAGGAGCTGGGTGTAGGGGTGCTGGGGGTCGTCGAGCACCTGGTCGGTCAGACCCGACTCGACCACGCGGCCGCGCTGCATCACCACCATGCGGTGGGCCAGCAGGCGGGCCACGGCCAGGTCATGGGTCACGACGATGGCCGCCAGCTGCATCTGCCGCGTGAGCTGGCGCAGCAGGTCCAGAAGGCGCGCCTGCACCGAGACGTCGAGGCCCGAGGTCGGCTCGTCCATGAACACCAGGCGCGGCCGGGTGACCAGGTTGCGTGCGATCTGCAGGCGCTGGCGCATGCCGCCCGAGAAGGCGCGCGGCGCGTCGTCGATGCGGCTGGCATCGATCTCCACGCGCTGCAGCCATTCGGTGGCGGTGGCGCGCAGGCGGCCGTAGTGGCGCTCGCCCAGGCCCATGAGGCGTTCGCCCACGTTGGCCCCGGCCGAGACGTCCATGCGCAGGCCATCAGCCGAGTTCTGGTGCACGAAGCCCCAGTCGGTGCGAGCCAAGAGGCGCTGCTGTGCCTCGCTCATGGCCAGCACATCCTGCATGCTGCCGTCGCGCCCCTGGAAGTGCACGCTGCCCGCATCGGGCCGGCTGCGCGCCGCCACGGCGTTGAGCAGGGTGGATTTGCCCGAGCCGGACTCGCCGACCACGGCCAGCACCTCGCCGGGCCACAGATCGAACGAGGCGTCCTGCAGCGCCATGCGCTGGCCATAGCACTTGCCGATGCCGCGCACGCTGAGCAGAGGGGCAGGAGATGAAAGAGTGGCGTCCATATCGATCAGGGTTCTATGGAGAAGCTCAGGCCATGCTGCGCAAAGCCCAGGGATTCGTAGAAGGCATGCGCATCGGTGCGCTTGCGGTGGGACGAGAGCGCGAGCTTGTAGCAGCCGGCCTCGCGCGCCTGCTGCACGGCATGGGCCATCATCTGGCGGCCAATGCCCTGGCCCTTGCGGTCCGCGGCCACCACCACGTCCTCGACGATGGCCGAGGGCGCGCCCCGGTGCGCCAGGTTGTGCATGACCAGCAGGGCGTAGGTGCCGACCACGTCGGCACCGGGCCCGGCGCTCTCGCAGGCCACCCACAGGCGGTAACTGGGGTAGTCGCGGAACCGGGCCAGGATGGTCCGGGCCTCGTCGAGCGTGAGCACGTGCTCGTGACTGTCCTCGACGCCCTGGTACAGCGCCAGCACCTCATCGAGGTCAGACTCGGTGGCTTCGCGCATGAAGACCGCGCTCATGCGCCCTCCCCGGCCGCCAGGGCCTGCGCGGAGCCCTGCCGCTCCTGGCAGTAGTCGGAGTCGGAGCACACATGCATGCGCGTGCCCTGGTCGTCGGTAATGACTTCGTCGAGGAAGCTGTCCGTGGCGCCGCACAGCGCGCAGGGGCAGTCCCAGCGCTGTACCTCGAAGGGGTGGTCCTCGAAGCCCAGGCTCTCCACAGGCGTGTAGGGCGGCACGGCATAGATGCGCTTTTCGCGGCCCGCGCCGAAGAGCTGCAGCGCGGGGTTCATGTGCATCTTGGGGTTGTCGAACTTGGGGATCGGCGATGGCGCCATCACGTAGCGGTGGTTGACCAGCACCGGGTAGTCATAGGTGGTGGCGATGTGGCCGTAGCGCGCGATGTCCTCGTACAGCTTGACGTGCATCAGCCCGTACTCGGCCAGGCCGTGCAGGGTGCGCGTCTCGGTCTCGCGCGGCTCCAGGCGCTGCATGGGCTCGGGCACCGGCACCTGGTAGACAAGCACCTGGCCCTCGGCCAGCGGCGTCTCGGGAATGCGGTGGCGCGTCTGGATCAGCGTGGCCTCGGCCGTGCGCGTGGTGGTGGCCACGCCCGTGGTGCGCTCGAAGAAGCGGCGGATGTTGACGGCGTTGACCGTGTCATCCGAGCCCTGGTCGATGACCTTGAGCCGGTCTTCGGGCCCGATGATGGCCGCCGTGACCTGGATGCCGCCCGTGCCCCAGCCGTAGGGCAGCGGCATCTCGCGCGAGCCGAAGGGCACCTGGTAGCCGGGGATGGCCACGGCCTTGAGGATGGCGCGGCGGATCATGCGCTTGGTGCGCTCATCCAGGTACGCAAAGTTGAAATGGCCGTCGGTGGGCGCGGCATCCGCGGGCAGGCCCATCAGAGAGGGTTCGTGGGGCGCGTTCATGCGTCGTCTCCTGGCGCAAGGGTGTCCACAGCCGCGGCACGCATGCGGCGCACCAGTTCCAGCTCGGACTGGAAGTCCACGTAGTGCGGCAGCTTCAGGTGCTGCACGAAGCCCGAGGCTTCGAGGCTGTCGCTGTGCGAGAGCACGAACTCCTGCATCTGCGCGGGCGACTCCACGGGCTCGCCCAATTCATCGGCACGCAGGGCACGGTCCACCAGGCCCATGGCCATGGCCTTGCGCTCGCTGTGGCCGAAGGCCAGACCGTAGCCGCGCGTGAACTGCGGCGGCTCGCTCTTGCTGCCCGCGAACTGGTTGACCATCTCGCACTCGGTGATCTCCATGTCGCCGATGGAGAGGGCAAAGCCCAGCTCCTCGGGCACGATTTCCACGGCCACCGTGCCCAGGCGCAGCTCGCCCACGAAAGGATGCGAGTGCGCGTAACCGCGCTGCGTGGAATAGGCCATGGCCAGCAGAAAGCCCTCGTCGCCGCGTGCCAGGTTCTGCAGCCGCGTGGCGCGGTTGGCCGGAAAGCGCAGCGGCTCGCGCGTGAGGTCGGCGGGGGCCGGGTCGCCCTCGGGCACGGGGCGCGTTTCGATCAGCCCCTCCTGGTTGAGCAGGTCCACCACGCGCGGGGTGGCGGCCGGTGGATCGGCCAGCGGCGCCGCTACACCGGCAACCGGCGCGTCACCCTGCGCCATCAGCGTGAAGTCGAGCAGGCGCTGGGTATAGTCGTAGGTGGGCCCCAGCACCTGGCCACCGGGCAGGTCCTTGAAGGTGGCGGAGATGCGGCGGTGAAGCTGCATGCGCGCCGTGTCCAGCGGGCGCGTGGTGCCCAGGCGCGGCAGCGTGGCGCGGTAGGCGCGCAGCAGAAAGATGGCTTCCACCAGGTCGCCTGCGGCCTGCTTGATGGCCAGGGCCGCAAGCTCAGGGTCGTAGACCGAGCCTTCGGTCATGACGCGGTCCACCGCGAGCTTGAGTTGTTCGCGTATCTGCGCCACGGACAACTCCGGCTGTGCGGTGTCACCCCGGCGCTGCTCCGCGAGCAGGCGGTAGCTGTTGAGGATGGCGGTTTCCCCGCCCTTGACGGCAACGTACATGGTTTCAAGCCTCCACAGCGGGGGAATCGATGCGGGTGGTGCGCGGCAGGCCGGCGATGTGCGTGGCGGTCGCCAGCACCAGGTCCACCCCGCGCGGGAAGGCCCCATGGTTCGCGGCCCACTGGCGCTCGAAGTCCTCCGGCAGCCCCGCCACGCACAGGTGCTGCGCCACCTGGATGCCGGGGCCCGTAAGGCGCCAGGCGCCGGCCCCTTCGACCGCCGGGGCCAGCACGGACACGTCGATCACGCAGGTGGCGGACTGGTCGGGGTACTCGTCGCTGCCACGCTGCAGGCTCTCCAGCAGGGGCATGCCGTCCCCCCCGGCCACCCAGGCAAAGCGCGCCTGTGCGGGCACATCCACCAGCACGCAACCGGTGTGAAAGCGCAGCCAGGTGCCGGCCTGGCTGGCCGCCAGTGTGGGCGAGAGCCACAGCGTGCATTCGCTGTCGAGCAGGGCCAGCAACACCGCAGCCGATGCGGCATGGCCGGTGGCGGGCACCTCGGCATCGTGCGCGATGGCCACCGGGCTGCCCGGCTGCGACAGCGCCTGCAGCACCGAACGGAACACAGCCTGGCTGCCCAGCGCCTCGCTGGAAAATCCCGCACCCAAGGTGGACAGGGAGCTCGTGGGGGTGGCACTCATTGCTGGTCCTCCTCGCCGTTGGTGCCGCCGCTCTCGCGCGCCACCGTGAAGAAATCCACCCGCGTGCTGGCCGCGCGGGCCTGGCGCTCGGACTGCGCCTGGACCAGGTGGCGGCGGATGGGGTCGAGCAGGCTGGCATCGAGCGCGGCCTGGAGCGCCGGGTCCTGCAGCAGCGCGTCGGCCAGGGCGGCCAGTTGCACCTGGCGGTGCGAGCGCCCGAGCACGTAGGCCACGCCCACGGTGGCATCGGCGTCCTCCGAAGGCTGCACGCGCAGCGCGCAGCGGGTGACCGTGATCTCGCCCAGGTTGAAGCGCTCGCCCGTGCCGCCGGCGCGGCCCTGCACCATCATCAGCCCGGTTTCGGGAGCACGCAGCCAGCGGGCGGGCAGCGCCGCATGGGCCTGCAGCGCGGACTCCAGGATGCCGACCGGCGCCCGCGCCAGGAGCGCCATCCAGTGCGCCCGTGCAAGCGGCCTTCCAGGGCCCGGGTTGTCAAAGGCTTGAAACATGGAAGTGGTACTCTTAAAGTTGTATAGACAAATTGAACAACTGGCGCCAGCTTAGACCGGGCGCATGTAGGTTTCATGACAGCCAGCACCACGACCTTTTCCGAGCCTTCGTCCCCTGCCCCGCGCCCGGCCCGCGACAGCTTCTGGACCCGCATCGCGGCCGAACTGGCTGAGGCCATCGGCAGCGGCATCTACTCCCCCGGCCAGCGCCTGCCGTCGGAGCACGCGCTGGCCGAGCAGTTCGGCGTGAACCGCCACACCATCCGCCGCTCGCTGGCCAGCCTGTGCAACCAGGGCCTGGTGCGCATCACCCAGGGCAGCGGCACCTATGTGGAAGATTTCGCGGTGGACCTGGCGCTGGGCAAGCGCGTGCGCCACCAGCAGGGCCTGGCCCAGGCCGGCCTGCGCGGCAGCCTGGTGGTGCTGCAGGAGCAGAGCGTGCGTGCCACGGCGGCCCTGGCCAAGGCGCTGCAGGTGCCGGCCCGCAGCCCACTGCTGCAGCTGCGCGTGATCGGGCAGGCCGAGGGCCAGCCGCTGCATGTGAGCGAGCGCTACTTCCCCCTGCCCCGCTTCGAGGGACTGGCCGCCGTGGTGCGCGAGACCGGCTCCATCACAGCCGGCTTCAGCGCCCACGGCGTGGCCGACTACACCCGGCGCGAAAGCCGCATCACCGCCGAGCTGCCCGATGCCGTCGTGGCCGCCGAGCTGCGCCAGCCCGCGGCGCGGCCCGTGCTGCTGGTAGAGAGCCTGAACGTGGACCTCGAAGGCACGCCCATCGAATGGGCACGCGCCTGGTTCGCGGGCGATCGCGTCAAACTCACGGTCACCCATGACGAATAACGCCAATCCCACCACCGCCCACCGCTACGCGGTCTACTTTGCCCCCCACCCCGGCACCCTGGCCTGGCTCGCCGGCAGCCACTGGCTGGGCCGCTGCGCCGCCCAATTGCAGCCCCTGCCGCAGTTGGACATCCACGGCGTGGCCAGGGCCGAGCTGGAGCGCCTGACCGCGGCACCGCGCCGCTATGGCTGGCATGCCACGCTCAAGGCCCCGTTTGCGCTGGCGTCCGGGGTGGACTGGCTCACGCTGCACCACGCCGTGCAGACCCTCGCGCAGGGCTTGCGGCCCTTTGCCATGCCGCCCATGGTGGTGGAGCGCATCGGCGATTTCCTGGCCCTGGTGCCCGCAGCCTCGAACCCGGCCAACGCCGAGATCCAGGCGGCCGCGGCTGCTTGTGTGACCCAATTGCATCCCCTGGCCGCACCGCTGTCGGAACCTGATCTGGCGCGCCGCCGTGCCGCAGGACTCTCGCCCCGCCAGGACGAACTGCTGCAGCAGTGGGGCTATCCCTTCGTGTTCGAGGAATTCCGCTTCCACATGTCGCTGACCGGCTCGCTGTCGGATGCGGACGGCACGGTGGTGGAGCTGGTGCAGGATGCTGCGGACCAGTTCTTCGCCGACCTGCCGCCGCTGCGTTTCAACAGCCTGGCCCTCTTTTCCGAGCCCACGCCGGGCGCCGACTTCGTGCTGCTGGACCACGTGGAGCTGGGCGCATGAGCGGCACATCCGGCCGGCTGCTGTATTTCATGGGCCCCTCGGGTGCGGGCAAGGACAGCCTGCTCGACTGGCTGCGCCAGCACCTGCCGGCGGAACTGCCCGTGCAGTGGGTGCGGCGCACCATCAGCCGCCCTGCAGCATCCGGCGGAGAAGCCCACGAGAGCACGACACCCGATGGCCATGCCGCACTGCGCGCTGCCGGAGCATTTGCTCTGCACTGGGAGGCCAATGGCCTGGCCTATGGCGTACGCCACAGCGAGCTGGCACCGCTGGACCAGGGCCGCTGGCTGCTGGTGAACGGCTCGCGTGCCTACCTGCCCAAGGCGCTGGTGCGCTACCCTGCCCTGGTGGCCGTGCACATCACGGCCAGCCCCGAGGTGCTGCGCCAGCGCCTGCAGGCGCGGGGCAGGGAAAGCAGCGACGAGGTCGAGCAGCGTGTGCAGCGCGCGCTGCGCTTTCTCGCGCCGCCGGGCACGGCCGGTATCGAGGTGCGCAACGACACCAGCCTGGATGCGGCGGGCCAGCAGTTGCTGCAGGCCCTGGAACGTCTGCCCGGCTGGCCGGGTTAGGGAACGGTGAAGTCCGCCCGCGCCGTGAGCGCCTTCTCGCGCGCGTGGCAACCCTCCAAGTGGTCGTTGACCAGGCCCATGGCCTGCATGAAGGCATAGACCGTGGTCGGGCCCACAAAACTCCAGCCGCGCTTCTTGAGGTCCTTGGACATGGCCACCGACCCCGGCGAGGTGATGAAGGTGCGCGCCACCTCGCGGGTGATGCGCTCGGGCCGCTCGCCGGCCGGTGGCTCGTAGCGCCAGGCGTAGTGCGCGAGCGAGCCGAACTCCTTGCGCAGTTCCAGCACGCGCTGGGCGTTGTTGATGGTGGAGGCGATCTTGCCCCGGTGGCGCACGATGGCCGCGTCCTGCACCAGGCGCTCCACGTCCTTGTCGGTGAAGCGGGCCACCTGCTCGGCATCGAACTGCGCGAACGCGGCCCGGAAACCCTCGCGCTTGTTCAAAATGGTGAGCCAGCTCAGGCCCGACTGGAAGCCCTCCAGGCACAGCTTCTCGAACAGGCGCCGGTCGTCCGCCACGGGAAAGCCCCATTCCGTGTCATGGTAGTGGCGGTACAGCGGCGTGGCCTGGCACCAGGTGCAGCGCGGGCAGCCGGCTTCATCGGCGAACAGGCCATCGGGGATTGCGGGGCTGGCAGCAGTGGCATCGGTCATGGCAGCCATTCTAGAAACCTGCCACGCCATGCTCCTGACAAGCCCTCCCGACCCCGCAGTGAACGCCATGTGTCTACACTGGTCAACCAATATGCCCACTGCCCAGCCTTTCCGATTCCGCCCCCTTGGCACGCTGCTCCTCGCCGGGGCCAGCCTGCTGCTGTCCGGCTGCGCCGGCAGCACCCTGGGCTACTACTGGCAATCGGTGCGAGGTCATGTGCAGCTGATGGGTGCGGCCGAGCCGCTGGAGGACTGGATCGCACGCGGCGACATCTCCGTGCCGCTGCGCGAGCGCCTGCAACTGGCCCAGCGCGCCCGTGCCTTTGCCGTCACCGAGCTGGGCCTGCCCGACAACCCGAGCTATCGCCGCTACGCAGACCTCAAGCGCACGGCCGCCGTGTGGAACGTGGTGGCCGCGCCGCCCTACTCGCTGACCTTGCACACCTGGTGCTTTCCGGTCACGGGCTGCATCGGCTACCGCGGCTACTTCGACGAGGCCGATGCCAAGGCCGAAGCCGAACAGCTCGCACAGCAAGGCCTGGAGGTCGAGGTCTATGGCGTGCCCGCCTACTCCACGCTGGGCTACATGAACTGGGCCGGCGGCGACCCGCTGCTCAACACCTTCATCGGCTGGCCCGAAGGCGAGTTCGTGCGCCTCTTGTTCCATGAACTGGCGCACCAGGTCGTCTACGCCAAGGGCGACACGCTGTTCAACGAATCCTTTGCCACGGCGGTGGAGCGGCTGGGCAGCGCGCGCTGGCTGGCCCAGCAAGCCACGCCCCAGGCCAGCACCGCCTTCGCGGCCAGCGAGGCGCGCCGGCGCGACTTTCGCGCCCTGGCCCAGGCCACGCGCGAGCGCCTGGCCGCCATCTATGCACAGGACGATGCCGCCGCCCGGCAGGCGCAGAAAGCCGAGGCCATGCAGGCCTTCCGAGCCAACTATGCCGCCCTGCGCGAGCGTTGGCAGGCCACGCCAGCGCAGACCGCAGGCTACGACCGCTGGGTGGCCGGCGCGAACAACGCGAGCTTCGGTGCCCAGGCGGCCTACAACGAGTTCGTGCCCGCCTTCGAGACGCTCTTCGAGCGCGAGGGCCGGGACTTTCACCGGTTTTATGATGCGGTACGCGCGCTGAGCGAACAGCCGCAGGCGCAGCGCCACGAGGTGCTGCGCGCCCTGCTACCCAAAGAGGAGACCCCTGGTGCCTGACATCCACATCCACCGCGAACACCACCTGGGCTTCAAGGAAGCCCGCAAGGTCGCCTTCTCCTGGGCCGAAAAGGCCGAGGAGAAGTTCGACATGGAATGCATCTACGAAGAGGGCGACACCGAGGACACGCTGCACTTCACCCGATCCGGGGTCAAGGGCACCCTGCTCGTCGATGCGAAGCGCTTCGAGATGAATGCGCAGCTCGGCTTTCTCTTCGGCGCCTTCAAGGACCGCATCGAAGCCGAGATCGGGGAACAGCTCGACGTCTTGTTGAAAGCACCCGCGCCTGTCGCCAAGAAGACTGCGGCCAAAAAGAAGGCCACCGAAGCGGCGCCCGCCAAGGCAGCAGCCAAGGCGCCGGCAAAAGCCAGGAAGGCCTGAGCGCGGCCATGACCACGCCTGCGCACGACACCCTCTGCGCGCTGCTGCACACGCGCTACAGCTGTCGCTCCTTCCTGCCCGAAGCCCTGCCGCGCACCACCATCGAGCAGATCCTCGCCACGGCGCAGCGCACGGCCTCATGGTGCAATGCCCAGCCCTGGCAGGTGCACATCGCCAGCGGCGAGCCGCTGGCCCGGCTGCGCTCCGCCTTCCAGCAGGCCATCGTCAGCACGCCGCCCGCACCCGACCTGCCCTGGCCGCGCGAGTACCGCGGCGTGTACCAGGAGCGCCGGCGCGAGTGCGGCTACGGCCTGTACGAGGCATTGGGCATTGCCAAGGGCGACCGCGCCGCATCGGCGCGCCAGGCGGCCGAGAACTTCAGCATGTTCGGCGCGCCCCATGTGGCCATCGTGAGCAGCGACGAGGCCCTGGGCGTCTATGGCGCGGTGGACTGCGGTGCCTATGTGGGCAATTTCCTGCTGGCCGCGCACAGCCTGGGCGTGGCCTCGGTGCCGCAGGCGGCGCTGGCCTCCTACCCCGGCGTGCTGCGCGAGGTGCTGGGCATCGGAGCGGACCGCACCATCGTCTGCGGCATTTCCTTTGGCCTGGCCGACCCGGCGCACCCTGCCAACCAGTTCCGCACCACGCGCGCCGATCCGGCCAGCAGCGTGGTCTGGCGCGATTGAGCATGCATGCACCCGGCACCCGCGTGGTGCTGCAGCACTTCAACGGCACCGCCGAGGGCCCGCCGGACGGCAATCCCTCGGACGGCTACTGGCGCCTGATCGGCAGCACGGGCACCGTGCTCAGCCCCGCCAACGCGCAGGGCCGGGTGCTCGTGCGCTTTGACAACGACGTGGCGGTGCCGGGACTGGCCTGCCACAACCCCGAGCCCAATAGTTTGTTGATCGCGACTACCGACCTGGCCACGGCCTGAGATCAGGCCACCGCCTGGAGCCGTGCGGGCGCAATGCCCTGCCGCAGCGTACCGAACAAATCCTTGGGATCGGCCAGCTCCGGAATCAGCTGGATGCGTTCGCCCACGCCCAGCTCCAGCGCGGCATCGCGCATGAAGCGCAGGGCCGAGAAGTCTTCCAGTGCAAAACCCACGGAGTCGAACACCGTTACCTCGTCATCGCTGCGGCGGCCTGGCTGGCGGCCGGCCAGCACCTGGCACAGCTCGGTCACGGCGAAGTTGGCCGGCATCTGCTGGATTTCGCCTTCGATGCGGGTCTGGGGCGCGTATTCCACGAACACCCGGCCGCGCGTGAGCACCTCGGCCTGCAGCTCGGTCTTGCCGGGGCAGTCGCCACCCACGGCATTGATGTGCATGCCGGGCTCGACCATGTCGGCGGTGATGATCGTGGCACGCGCCTTGTCGGCGGTGATGGTGGTGACGATGTCGGCACCGCGCACCGCCTCGACCGTGCTGGCGCAGACGGTCACCAACAGACCCGAAGACTGCAGATTGGCCCGCAGCTTGGCGGTGGCGGCAGGGTCGGTGTCGTACAGCCGCACCTCGGTGATGCCCACCAGGTGCTGGAAGGCCAGGGCCTGGAACTCGCTCTGCGCGCCGTTGCCGATCAGCGCCATCACCCTGCTGTCCTGCCGCGCCAGCGCTCTGGCCGCCACGGCCGACATGGCGGCGGTGCGCATGGCCGTGGTCAGCGTCAGCTCGCTGAGCAGCTGCGGCGTGCCCGTGGCCGTATCGGCCAGCACGCCGAAGGCCATCACGGTGGACAGGCCCAGGCGCGTGTTCCTGGGGTGGCCGTTGACGTACTTGAAGCTGTAGGTCGCGTCATCCGCGATGGGCATGAGCTCGATGACGCCGTCTTGCGAATAGCTGGCCACCCGGGCAGATTTGTCGAATTGCTCCCAGCGCAGGAAGTCTTTGGTGATGCAGTCCGCGATGCCGGACAGGCAGGCCGCCAGGCCCTTGCGGCGCACCAATTCCACCGCTTCGGGGGCGCTCAGGTACAGGGTGGATGCATCGGCGTGTGGGAGGGTGGTTTCGGCTCGCATGGTGTTGTCTCCGGTTCGGTGGCATCCAGTGTCTGGCGGGCGAGAGGCAATGTGAATCGGCAAAAATGTGCCGATTTGCAGGCTTTTTTGCCACAATGGCAGGTCTGACTTACCCTTTTGCCAAAAAGCTGGAGGGACGTGCCATGGACCTGCCCGGACCGCTCCCTCATCGCCCTGCATCCACCTGACGACCTACCGGTGATGGGACGCTGGCGTCACCCGACCTGCCCACCCAGGCTGCGCGCGGCTTCGAGCACGCTCTTCACATAGCGCTCGTCGTAGCGGTGGGCCGGCATGGTCAGCGTGACTGCAGCGGCCACCGAGCCATCTGCCGCGAACACGGGCGCCGAGATGCCGGCCACTTCGCTGAGCCGGTCGCCCACGCTGGCCAGGTAGCCGTCGGCGCGGATGCGCGCGTACAGCGCCCGGTCATGCCGCCCGAGCGAGTTGGAGAGCGCTGCATCGAAAGCCACCAGCACCCGCCCGCCCGTGCCCCGGTCCAGCGGCAGCAGGTCGCCCGCACGGATGTGGTCGCGGATCGGGTGCGGCGAATCCACGCGGAACTGGCACAGCCGCGCGTCGCCCTGGCGCACATGGTAGGCCGCGCTCTCGCCGGTGGCGGCCACCAACTCCCGCAGCACGGGCAGCACCACCCGGTCCAGCGAGAACGAGGCGGCATACAGCGCATGCAGCCTCGCAACCTCGGGGCCGATGGCATAGCGGCCATCGTCGAGCCGCTGCACCCAGCGCGCATGCTCCAGCGAGGCCAACAGGCGCAGCGCCGTGCTCTTGTACAGCCGCGTGCGCGTGGCCAGCTCGGTCAGGGCCAGGGGGCCGTCGCCCTGGCGAAAGGCCGCCACCAGGCTCAGGGCGCGGTCCACGGCAGCCGCGCCGCCCGGGGCGGCATCGGCATCGGCGACGGATTCGGAAACGGCTTTGCGGGGCATGGCAGTGGATTGCGCAAGAGAATGGAGTTCCGTTCATTGGAACACCTGCCCACCACCACGTCCATGAAAAAAGGCGGCCGAAGCCGCCTGGGGGTGCGAAAGCCTGCGAGGGCTTCAGCTGAGTTCGGTGATCAGGTCGATGTACTGCTGCTTGGCGGCATCGGACTCGGTGCCCTTCAAGGCATTCCAGGCATCCCACTTGGCACGGCCCACCATGTCGGAAAAGCTGGGCTTCTTCTCGGTGTTGTCGCCCACGGTGGCTTGCTTGTACAGCGCGTAGATCTTGAGCAGCGTGGCGTTGTTGGGGCGCTCGCTCAGGTTCTCGGAATTGGCTTTGGCGGCTTCGAAGGCGGCGTTCAGGTCGGCCATGGGGATGCTCCTTGGATATCGAAAAATAGGGGAGGGAAAGAACGGTGTCGGCAATTCTTTGCGCCGTTGTATCTTACGGGTTCGACGGGATGAGAGGCCCCGCGATCCATAGAGGCAAGCCCCCAAAACGACCACAACAGGTGTACATCCGATGGTGACCCGCATTGCAGCTCCTGACGCCACCCGCCCCGAGGGCATCACCAACCCGCTGAACACCGCATCCCAGGTCGCCCGCAAGGCCCGGGACACCACGGCAGCCGCGGCCCGCCGCAGTGCCCAGGCCCTGCCGCCCGCCGCGCGCAAGGCCGCCGGGGCGGTGCAGAAGAACGTGCGCCGCGCGGCCACCGGCATGCTGGGCCTGTCCGGCGAGCGCATGAGCAAGGTCGACACGGCCTGGCTGCGCATGGACTCGGACAGCAACCTGATGATGATCAACGGCGTGTGGACGCTGGCCCCCGGCATCACCTGGGAAGCGCTGTGCGAGCGCGTGCAGCAGCGCCTGCTGCAGTACCCGCGCTTTCGCCAGCGCGTGGTGGAGGATGCGGCCGGTGCCACTTGGGTGGAGGACCGCCATTTCGACATCGCCGCCCACGTGCTGCGCGAGACCCTGCCGCAGGAGCCCGGCCAGAGCATGCAGCGCGCCCTGCAGGACCGGGTGGGTGAGCTCGCCATGGAGCCGCTGGACCCGCGCCGCCCGCTGTGGCAGATGCACCTGGTCGAGAACTTCAGGGGCGACGATGGCCAGCTGGGCAGCGCGCTCATCGTGCGCATCCACCACTGCATTGCCGACGGCATTGCGCTGATATCCGTCACCATGTCCATCGTGGACGGCGGCGCCGAGCCGCCCAAGCGCAGCCGCAAGGAGCGCGAGGCTGCCGCCACTGCCGAGGACTGGATCGCCGACGCGCTGATCAAGCCCTTCACCGGCCTCACGGTGAAGGCACTGGACTTGGCGGGCGATGGCGCGGCGCGCTCGCTCAAGGTGCTGGGCGATCCCGAAAAGGCCATGCAGCACGGCCTGGCCGGCACCATGGACATGGCGCGCGTGGCCTACCAGATGGTGAGTGACGCGGCCGCCCTGGCGCTGATGCCCGACGATTCGCCCACGCGCCTGAAGGGCCAGCCCGGCCAGGCCAAGCGCGTGGCCTGGTGCCCGCCGATTCCGCTGGAGGAGGTCAAGGCCATCGGCAAGGCGCTCAACTGCTCGATCAACGACGTGCTGCTGTCCTGCGTGGCCGGCGCCATCGGCGGCTACCTGCGCAGCCAGGGCGACGACCCCACGGGCCAGGAGATCCGCGCCATGATCCCGGTGAACCTGCGCCCCATGGAAGAGGCCTGGAAGCTGGGCAACCGCTTCGGCCTGGTGCCGCTGGTGCTGCCCATCGGCGTGGCCAACCCGGTGGAGCGCGTGTACGAGGTGCGCCGGCGCATGGCGGCGCTCAAGGGCAGCACCCAGCCCATCCTGGCCTTCGCCATGCTGGCCGTGGCCGGCCTGATGATCAAGCCCGCGCAGGATGCGCTGCTCAACCTGTTCGGCCGCAAGACCACGGCCGTGATGACCAATGTGCCCGGCCCCAAGGAGCAGCTCACCTTGTGCGGCTCGCGCGTCACGCAGTGCATGTTCTGGGTGCCGCAGTCGGGCGACATCGGTCTCGGGGTCTCGATCCTGAGCTATGGCGGTGGCGTGCAGTTCGGCGTGATCACCGACACCACGCTGTGCCCTGAGCCCCAGCGCATCATCGACGCCTTCGCGCCCGAGTTCGACCAGTTGTCGCTCCTGACGCTGATGCTGCCCTGGGGAGACTGACTTCGTGCGTTGGCTGGCCACTCTGGCAGCACTGGCACTGCTGCAAGGCCCCGCCAGCGCCACGGTGCTCCAGGAGCATTCGCAACGCCCTTACCCCGTTCAGGTAGCGCCCGGACAGACTTTGCGCCAGGCGCTGCAGGCCGCCACGCCCATCGTGGTGGACGGCCGGCGCTTCCACGGCTACACGCGCTGGAATGTGCGCTGGAACTACCGCTGGTGGCGCGAGGCCTCGGGCCGCTGCAGGATCACGGAGGTCACCACACGCCTGACCACCGAGGTGCAACTGCCGGAATTGCGCGGCGCAACACCACCGCAGCAAGCAAGCTTCGACCGCTACCTGCGCGCGCTGTCGCAGCATGAGCAGGGCCATGTGCAGGTCGGACGCGATGCGGCCCAGGCCATCGACCAGGGCATTGCCCGCCTGCCGGCAGCCGCCGATTGCGCCACGCTGGAGCGCCAGGCCGATGCGCTGGGCCGCCGGCTGCTGCAGGAGCATGTGGAACGCGAGCAGCAGTACGACCGAGACACCGGCCACGGCACATCGCAAGGCGCGCGGCTGGACTGAGGGCTGCTATGCGGCGCCCCATGCCGACAGCAGGCGCGACACGCTGGCCAGCACCGCGGGCACGGGCTCACCGAGCTGCACCCGCACGATGGCGCCCTCAACCACCAGGGCCAGCGCCTGCGCATCCTGCGCCTGCGTAGGCGATGGCGGCAACAGGGTGGTGGCCAGCAGGTCCGCCATGTCCTGCTTGTGGCGGCGGGCGATGGCATTCACCTCGGGCACGGTATCGCCCAGCTCGCTCACGCTGTTGATGAAGGCGCAGCCCCGGAAGTCCTCACGCGTGAACCACTCGCCCAACGCAGGGGCCAATGCGGCCAATCCGGTGCCGGCCTTGCCATGGCGCGCCAACGCATCGGCGAACCAGGCCATCCACAGCGTGTGTCGCATCTCCAGGTAGGCGCAGACCAGGTCGTTCTTGCTCGGAAAGTGCCGGTAGAAGGTCACCTTGGTCACGCCCGATTCGGCGATCACCTTGTCGATGCCGGTGGCGCGGATGCCCTCGCGGTAGAACAGCCGGTGTGCCGTGTGCAGCAGGCGCTCGCGCGCAGGCAGGTCGTGGACTTCGGTGATGGGAGCAAGCAGCATGGCGCCATTGTAGACAAGTCTGTCTACATATGTGTATGATGACGACGTAGACAGATCTGTCTACACCCTATCGACCTGCCCATACCGAGGTGCTACCCATGGAATCCCGCCCACCCTTGCCCCCTTTTTCGCTCGAAACCGCCATCCAGAAAGTCCGCCTGGCCGAAGACGGCTGGAACTCCCGCGACCCGGCCCGCGTGGTGCTGGCCTACACCGAAGACACGCGCTGGCGCAACCGCGCCGAGTTCCCGCTCGGCCGCGCGGCTGCGCAGCAGTTGCTCGAACGCAAATGGGCGCGCGAACTCGACTACCGGCTCATCAAGGAGATCTGGGCCTTCAGCTCGCACCGCATCGCCGTGCGCTTCGCCTACGAGTGGCACGACGATGCCGGCAACTGGTACCGCAGCCACGGCAACGAGAACTGGGAATTCAACGACGCCGGGCTCATGGCCGTGCGCCACGCCAGCATCAACGACCAGCCGATCCAGGCGGCGGACCGGCTGTTCCACTGGCCCCAGGGCCGGCGCCCGGATGACCATCCGGGGCTGACCGAGTTGGGTCTGTAAAAATCAGCGGCTCAGGCCGTCAACCGCTTGGAACATCGATTGGCGGGCCTGGCTCACGATCTGGCCCTTCCAGGCGTCGGTATCGGTGTAGAAGGCTTCCATCATCTGCGCCTTGATCTGCTTGGCCTGCTCGGCCGGGGCCTCTGGGTGCAGGTTGAGCCACTGCTCGGCGCGGATCGCGTTCATCACGTCGAGCACGGGCACGGTGCCGTACTCCATCGCAATGCCGGTGCTCTCGGCGTGCGGGCATTCGTCGTAGACCGCGTTCCACATCAGCCCCGTGAGGAAGGCCGAGGTCGAGGAGCCGTCGTAGATCGAGGTCACCGGCGTGGCGCCACCGCCATCCCACCAGGCGCGGGCGCGCGCCACCGAGGCGGCATCGTCCTTGCCGGCGTAGATGCGTTCGCCATGGCCATTCGGCCCCAGGCCGGTGTGCAGGTCGATCCAGGCGATCTGCGAGGCACTCGCGCCGTGCTGGCGCAGCACCTGGCGCAGCGTGCGGTTGCTCCAGGTGGGCTCGGTGCCGCCGAAGAACAGGCCCTGCGGAAACTCGTGCTGGCCGCGCGAGATGGCGGCCTGCCATGCGGCTTCGCCCTTGGTGTCGATGTACTGCTGCACGGCGGCCAGGTTGTCGGGGCCCGGCGGCCATTGCTCGGGCAGCAGCAGGGGCTGCACCTCGCGATAGGCCTCGTTCACGGGCAGGGGCTTGGAAAAGTCCTGGAAGTTGCGGTTCAGGTCCACGTTCTCGTGCGTGAAGCGGCGCACATGCGAGAAGCCGTAGGGGTTGAGCGCATGGATGTAGAGCATGGCCACACCCGCCGCATGGGCCTTGTCGCGCCACTCCTGGTCGTGCAGCGCAAACACCTGCACGCCCGTGCCGCAGTAGCCTTCCACGCCATGGCAGGCGCTGCTCACGATGAGCAGCTTCTTCGCATCGGCCGGGCCGTCGCGCACCACATCCATGGCCAGATCCTCGCCATCGCGGCCCTTGAGCGGGTGCGCATGCGACTCGATGGGCAGGCCTGCTGCGGCAGCGCCCTCCAGAAACTTCTTGCGGGCCTGGGCGTAGCTGGGCGAAAAGGCGTCGACGATGCCGATCATGGGGGGCTTGCTTTCGTGGGTGGGGTTGGCAGGGAAATGCACGCGGGCCCACGCAGCGGCGGGCCCGGCAGAGGCGAGCGGCGCCCCCGGGGAGGAGGCCTCAGGCGGCCGGCTGGGCCAGCCACTCCTCGGCGAGCTTGACCCAGTAGGTCGCGCCCAGCGGGATCAGGTCGTCATTGAAGTCGTAGCTCGGGTTGTGCAGCGTGCAGGGGCCGCCGCCGTGGCCCATCTCGCGGTGCGCGCCGTCGCCGTTGGCGATGAAGCAGTAGGCACCGGGCTTGGCCTGCAGCATGAAGGCGAAGTCCTCGGCGCCCATGGTGGGCTCCTGCACCAGCACGTTGGCCTCACCCACGATGCCGGCCATCACCTTGCGCGCAAAGTCGGCCTCGGCCGGCGAATTCACGGTGGGCGGGTAGTTGCGGTGAAAGTGGAACTCGCAGGTGGCATCGTGCGCGGCGCAGGTGTGCTCGGCCACCTGCTGCATGCGCTTTTCGATCATGTCCAGCACCTCGATGGAGAAAGTGCGCACCGTGCCCTGCAGCTCGCAGCTGTCGGGCACCACGTTGGTGGCCTCGCCTGCGTGCACCATGGTCACCGAGATCACGCCCGCGTCCACGGGCTTCTTGTTGCGGCTGATGATGGTCTGGAAGGCCTGCACCATCTGGCAGGCGATCGGCACCGGGTCGATGCCGTTGTGCGGCAGCGCCGCATGGCTGCCCTTGCCGCGGATGGTGATCTTGAACTCGTTGCTCGACGCCATCACGGGGCCCGGGCTCACCGCGAACTGGCCCACGGGCATGCCCGGCCAGTTGTGCATGCCGTACACGGCCTCCATGGGGAACTGCTCGAACAGGCCGTCCTTGATCATCTCGCGCGCGCCGCCACCGCCCTCTTCCGCGGGCTGGAAGATCAGGTACACGGTGCCGTCGAAATTGCGGTGCTTGGCGAAATGCTGCGCCGCAGCAAGCAGCATGGCCGTGTGGCCATCGTGCCCGCAGGCGTGCATCTTGCCGGCGTGCTTGCTGGCATGGGCGAAGGTGTTGAACTCCTGCATGGGCAGGGCGTCGATGTCGGCGCGCAGGCCGATGCCGCGGCCGTTGGCACCGCCATCGCGCCCCTTGACGATGCCCACCACGCCCGTGGTGCCCAGGCCGCGGTGGATGGGAATGCCCCATTCCGTGAGCTTGGCCGCCACCACGTCGGCCGTGCGCACCTCTTCGAAGCACAGCTCGGGGTGGGCGTGAATGTCCCGGCGCACCGCTGCAATACTGGCCGCCTGGGTGACGATGGAGTCAATAACGTTCATGATATGTGTCCTTACGATCTGACAGTCTAGTCCGAGAGTGGTCCATGTGTCAGTCCGGGTTATTCCGGGAGCAACGTGCGTGCCAGCCCTCCAGCGTCATCTCCACACGAGTGAGTACCTTTTCCATGATTTCACCGCAAGCCCTTGAACTGGCGCAAACCCTGGTGCGCATGAACACCGTGAGCCATAACTCCAACCTGGAGCTGATCCACTTCATCCGCGACCACCTGGCCAAGCTGGGCGTCACGAGCCGCCTGACCTACAACGCCGACAAGACCAAGGCCAACCTGTTCGCCACGCTGGGCGAAGGCAAGGCCAGTGGCATCATCCTCTCGGGCCACACCGACACCGTGCCGTGGGATGGCCAGGATTGGACGATGGACCCCTTGAGCGCTCTCGTCAAGGACGGCTGCCTGTACGGCCGTGGCAGCGCGGACATGAAGGCCTTCATCGGCATCGCGGTATCCCATGCCGAGCAATTCCTGAACAGCGACACCCCCTTTGCCGTGCACCTGGCTTTCAGCTATGACGAGGAAGTGGGCTGCTTCGGCGTGAAGGAGCTGATCGCCGACCTGCGCGATGCCAGCATCCGCCCGCTGGCCTGCATCGTGGGCGAACCCACGGGCATGGTGCCGGCCATCGCGCACAAGGGCGTGTACCGCTACAAGTGCTGCGTGCGCGGCAAGGAAGCGCATTCTTCGCTCACCCCGCATTCGGTGAACGCCATCGAGATGGCAGCGCGCGTGGTGGGCCGGGTGCGCGACATGGCCGAGGGCTTCGAGCGCGACGAGCCGCGCTTCGAGGGCTTCGACGTGCCGTTTTCCACCGCCAGCGTGGGCCAGTTCCACGGCGGCATTGCCGACAACGTGGTGCCGCGCGACGCCGAGTTCCGCTACGAATTCCGCGATCTGCCCACGGCCAACGCGGCGCAGATGCAGGCCGAGGTGCTGGCCTATGCGCGCTCGCTGGAGCCGGCCATGCAGAAGGTGGCGCCGCAGACCGGCTTCAGTTTCGAGACCATCTGCGAGATCCCGAGCTTTCTGGGCAGCAAGGACGACGCCGTGACCCGCCTGGCGCAGGAACTGAGCGGCGAGCAGGGCACCACCCTGGTGGCCTTCGGCACCGAGGCCGGCCTGTTCAAGAACGCCGGCATCCCCACCGTGGTGTGCGGCCCGGGCAGCATCCAGCAGGCGCACCAGCCCGACGAGTATGTGAGCCTGGAACAGTTGGGCCGCTGCGAGGCCTTCATGCAAGGCCTGGCGCGCACCAAGGCCTTCGGCTGAGAGGGACGTTCAGGTCCTCACCCGGCCGTCGCCGGCCAGGTAGCCCTCCAGGCTGGAGTAGTTGGCCTGCACCTTGTCGCCCCCCTTCCTGATGGCGTCCAGGAATTCGCGCGTGATCTGGCGCGAGGGCCGAACAGCGCGAACACGTCGTCGGCCAGGAGCTTTCGGGTGTTCTCGGCACAGCGCTCAGGTTGGTAGCCATCGTCCAGCGTGCGGATCTCCACTGGGCATTGAGCTGGTCGAAGAACAGCTCGGCGCCTGCTGGAACTGGATGCCGAGCTGCGCGGTCGGGCCGGTGAGTGCGGCCGACTGGCCCAGCACGATGCGCCCTCGCCCTGCGCCCGGGCCAGTTGGAAGCCGCCCAGGGCCGCCGCCCCCACATCCTACTGAAAACTGCCTGCGCCCTATTGGTACCTTGTTCATGGTGAAATCCCGTTCCTGGGGTGTGGACCCCCGTGAATCGCCGCAAGCCGAGCGAATCATTCTTCTGGACATGCGTGCCACAAGCGCGCCCCCACCCAGCCCTGCAGCCAGCTTAGCGACCAGCCCCGAAAAATGCCCATGATCGAAGCGCCCGCCCCTACCGAATCCGCGCCCATTTCCGTGCGCGGCGCCTGCCCCCACGACTGCCCCGACACCTGTGCGCTGCTCACCACCGTGGTCGATGGCGTGGCCACCCGGGTGCAGGGCAATCCGGAGCACTCCCACACCGACGGCGTGCTGTGCGCCAAGGTCTCGCGCTACACCGAGCGCAGCTACCACCAGGAGCGTGTGCTCACCCCGCTCAAGCGCACAGGCCCCAAGGGCAGCGGGCAATTCACGCCCGTTGGTTGGGACGAGGCCCTGGCCGACATCGCGCAGCGCCTTTCCACCATCGCCGCGCACGACCCCGAGGCCATCCTGCCCTACAGCTACGCTGGCACCATGGGCATGGTGCAGGGCGAGAGCATGGACCGGCGCTTCTTCCACCGCCTGGGCGCCTCGCTGCTGGACCGCACCATCTGCGCCTCGGCCGGTGCGGAGGCCCTGGTGCAGACCCTGGGCGGCAAGGTGGGCATGAAGGTGGAGTTCTTCGCCGAGGCGCAGCTCATCCTGATCTGGGGCAGCAACTCCATCGGCAGCAACCTGCACTTCTGGCGCTACGCCCAGCAGGCCAAGCGCAACGGCGCCAAACTGGTCTGCATCGACCCGCGCAAGACCGAGACGGCCGACAAGTGCCACGAGCACATCGCCCTGCGCCCCGGCACCGACGCGGCGCTGGCCCTGGCGCTGATGCACGAGCTGATCGCCCACGACTGGCTGGACCACGACTACATCGCGCGCCACACCCTGGGCTGGGACGGCCTGCGCGAGCGCGCCCTGCAATGGCCGCCCGAGCGCGCGGCCGAGGTCTGCGGCATCCCGGTGGAGCAGATCCGCCAGCTGGCCAGGGACTACGGCACCACGAAGCCCGCCGCGATCCGCCTGAACTACGGCATGCAGCGTGTGCGTGGCGGGGGCAATGCCGTGCGCGCCGTCACCTGCCTGCCCGCGCTCACGGGCGCCTGGCGCCACCGTGCGGGCGGCATGCTGCTGTCCAGTTCCGGCCAGTACCCGGTGCAGCGCGCCGTGCTGCAGCGCCCCGACCTGCTGGCGGGGCGCCAGCCGCGCACCATCAACATGTCCACCATCGGCGACGACCTGCTGCGCCCGGCCTCGCCCGGCTTCGGGCCCCAGGTGCAGGCCGTGGTGGTCTACAACAGCAATCCCGTGGCGGTGGCGCCCGACTCGGGCAAGGTGGTGCAGGGCTTTGCGCGCGATGATCTGTTCACCGTGGTGCTGGAGCACTTCCGCACCGACACGGCCGACTATGCCGACTACGTGCTGCCCGCCACCACGCAGCTCGAGCACTGGGATGTGCACCTGTCCTACGGCCACACCGACGTGGTGCTCAACAGGCCCGCCATCGCGCCGCTGGGCGAGGCGCGCTCCAACGCGCAGATCTTCCGCGACCTAGCCTTGCACATGGGCTACACCGACCCGTGCTTTACCGACGACGACGCTACCCTGTGCCGCCAGGCCTTCGGCGATGCGGTGGACTTCGCACTGCTCGAATCGCAGGGCTTTGCCACGCTGGCCATGCCCGATGCGCCGTTCGCCGAGGGGCAGTTCCCCTCCCCTTCGGGCAAGTGCGAGTTCTACAGCGCACGCCTGGCCGCCCAGGGGCTCGATGGTCTGCCCGACCACCTGCCCAACTACGAGCTGCAGGGCAGCTCGGCCGCCTACCCGCTGGCGATGATCTCGCCGCCGGCGCGCAACTTCCTCAATTCCACCTTCGTCAACGTGAAGACTCTGCGCGACATCGAAGGCCGGCCGCTCTTGGAGATCCACCCCGACGACGCCGAGGCACGCGGCATTGCCAACGACAGCATCGTGCGCGTGTTCAATGCCCGGGGCAGCTACCGCTGCCACGCCAGCGTGTCGCGCCGCGCCCGGCCCGGCGTGGTCAACGGCATGGGCATCTGGTGGCGCAAGCTGGGGCTCGATGGCACCAACGTCAACGAGATTACCAGCCAGGCCCTGACCGACCTGGGGCGCGCCCCCACCTTCTACGACTGCCTGGTGGAGGTGGAGGCGGTGAACGAAACGGCCTGAACCGTCACGCCCCGGGCGCCAGCGCCAGGTAGTGGTGCACCACGGGCTTGTCCGGGCCCTGGTGGAAGCGCAGCGCCTGCGCCTGCAGGTCGGCATCGGCCTGGGAAACCCGGTCGTGCTGGCGCAGGTGCTCGGCCCAGGACTCGACCAGGAACCATTCGATCACGCGCCCGGGCTCGCCCGTGTGCTCGGCCACACCCCAGGCATAGGCCCCGTCGCGCCGGCGCTCCGCCGCCACCAGCTGCATGGCCTGCAGAAAGGCCGGCTGGTCCTCCTTGCGGATGCGGTACTCCACCTGCACCATGACCGGGCCCCGGTCGTGCGCCACAGGCTCGGCCAGCAGGGGCTCGGGCCAGTGGCGCGAGGGCTGCAGGTCGGCCTCGCCCGTGGGCAGCTTGACGCGGTGGAACACGAAGGCCACCACCACCAGCCCGGCCGCGCCGATGAGCAGCGTGGTCGCCACCCCGAGTTGCCCCGCCACCAGGCCCCAGCCCAGGCTGCCGGCCGCCATGGCACCGTTGAACACCATGAGGTAGATGGCCAGGCCGCGCCCGCGCACCCAGTTGGGCAGCACCGCCTGGGCCACGCCGTTGAGGGTGGTCAGCGCGATGATCCAGCCCAGGCCCAGCACCAGCATCAGCGCCACGGCGGCCCATTGCGGGGGCGCCAAGGTCAGCAAAGCCATCACGCCGGCCGTGAGCAGCGACGCGGTGAGCACCAGGCCATCGGTGTCAAGCCGGCGGCGCAGTTGGGGCAGCAGCACGGCACCCAGGATGGCACCTGCCCCTACGGCGCCCAGCAGCACGCCATAGAACCCGGCCGAGCCGCCCAGCATGCGCCGGGCCACCAGGGGCAGCAGCGCCCACACGGAACTGGCGAACAGGAAGAACACCGCCGCGCGCAGCAGCACCACGTGCAGCTCGCGGCTGGCACGGGCATAGCGCACGCCGGCCCGGAAGGCGCCGAAGAACTGCTCGCCGCGCCCCGTGTCCACAGCCGCCGGCCGGCGCCACCACAGCAGCGCCGCGATCACGAACACATAGCTCAGCACATCCAGGCCATAGGCCGCGGCCGCGCCGAAGCTGGCCAGCAGCAGGCCGCCGACCGCCGGGCCCACGGCGCGTGCGATGTTGATGCCCAGCGAGTTGAGCGCCACGGCATTGCGCAGCTCGCTGCGCGGCACCAGCTCGGGCACGATGGACTGCCAGGTGGGCCCCATGAGCGCCGCACCCACACCGCCCAGGAAGGTCAGCGCGATCAGGTACTCCACCGTGAGCGTGTGGGTGTGGGCCAGCAGCAGCAGGGCGCCGCTCACCCCGGCCAGCAGGACCTGCACGGCGATCAGAAAGCGCCGCCGGTCCAGGATGTCCGAGAGCACGCCGGCCGGTAGCGCCAGGAGGAAGATCGGCAGCGTGGCCGCCGTCTGCACCAGGGCCACGGCAGTGGGGCTGCTGGACAGCTCGGTCACCATCCAGGCGCTGGCCACGTCGCGCATGAAGCTGCCGATGTTGCCCAGGATGGCGGCGGCCCACAGCACCGCGAACACCGGCAGGCGCAGCGGTGCAAACGCGCCGCCGCTGGCTGCCGCAACGGGTTGCGCGGAGGGGTGTTGGTGATCATGCGCCATGCTGGCCTCCCAGGTCGTACCAGGCCACGAGGACGAATCCGCCCGCCAGGCCCCAATGTTCAAAGAATGCGTTGGCCGTGGCCCGGCGCTCTGCCGGGGCGGCCTGCCAGAAACGGTCGGCAACGAAGGCGGCCAGCACCGTGAACCCTGCGAGCGCCAGCGCCCCCAGCCAGCGGTACCAGCCCGAGACCACGAGGGCCGAGGCCCCGAGCTGCAGCGCGATGGTGGCCAGCGCGATCGGCGCGGCCGGCGCCAGGCCGAAGTGCCGCATCTCGGCCACGGCACCGCCAAAGTCGCGCGCCTTGGTGATACCGCCCTGCAGGTAGGCTGCGCACAGGCACAGCAGGGCCAGCGACTGCACCCAGGGTGCGGTCGCTGCGGAGTGAAGAGCGTCTGCCATCACACCGCCCAGCAGGCGCAGCCGAGCGCCCCCCAGAAGCCCTTGAGGTCGGCAATCGGAAGCTTGCTGCTCCAGGCCGTGGCGTGCTGGTGGCCGTGCACATTGCAGTCGTTGGCACAGGCGCAGGCGGCCGCAGCGCGCCGCATGACGGCCTGCAGAGGCGCGCCTGCCTGGTCGCCCCAGCCGCCATATCCGCCGAAGGTGCGCACCGGCGACCAGTCGGGCATGGCCGGCGGCGGCGCGGCGCCGTCGTGCGCAGCGAAGTCGCCCGCGCCATAGACCACCTTGCCGCCCACCACGGTGAGCAGGGCCGTGGTGTCGGCGATGTCGGATTCGGGGCAGGCGAAGAAATCGCGGTCGGGCACCACCAGGTCGGCGAGCTGGCCCACCTCGATGCGGCCCTTCTTGCCCTCTTCGTTGGAAAACCAGGTCACGTTCTCGGTCCACATGCGCAGCGCGGCCTCGCGGTCCAGGCAGTTGCGCTGCGGGGTCAGCTGCAGGCCGCCCACCGTCTTGCCCGTGACCAGCCAGGACAGGGACACCCAGGGGTTGTACGAGGCCACGCGCGTGGCGTCGGTGCCGGCGGAGACCTTGACGCCTTTTTCCAGCATGCGCTTGACGGGCGGCGTGGCCTCGGCCGCGCCGGCGCCGTAGCGCTCGACAAAGTACTCGCCCTGGTAGGCCATGCGGTGCTGCACGGCCACGCCGCCGCCCAGCGCCGCGATGCGGTCGATGGAGCGCTCGGAGATGGTCTCGGCATGGTCGAAGAACCAGTTCAGGCCGGCCAGCGGCGTGTCGCGGTTCACCTTCTCGAATACGTCGAGCGCGCGGGTGATGGTCTCGTCGTAGGTGGCGTGCATGCGCCAGGGCCAGCGGTTCTGCGCGAGGATGCGCACCACGTCTTCCAGGTCGTCCTCCATCTCCGGGGCCATCTCGGGCCGGGGTTGGCGAAAGTCCTCGAAGTCGGCGGCCGAGAACACCAGCATCTCGCCCGCGCCGTTGTGGCGGAAGTAGTCCGTGCCCTGCTTGTACTGCGAGGTGGCCGTCCAGTGCAGAAAGTCCTCTTTCTCCTGCTTGGGCTTTTGCGTGAACAGGTTGTAGGCCAGGCGGATGGTGAGCTGGTCGGCATCGGCCAGCTCCTGGATCACTGCGTAGTCGTCCGGGTAGGCCTGGAAGCCCCCGCCCGCGTCGATGGCGCCCGTGACACCCAGGCGGTTGAGCTCGCGCATGAAGTGGCGCGTGGAGTTGACCTGGTACTCGTGCGGCAGCTTGGGGCCCTTGGCCAGCGTGGCATACAGGATGGCGGCGTTGGGTTTGGCCAGCAGCAGGCCCGTGGGGTTGCCGGCGCTGTCGCGCACGATCTCGCCGCCCGGGGGCGCGGGTGTTTCGCGGGTGTAGCCCACAGCGCGCAGCGCGGCGGCGTTGAGCAGGGCACGGTCGTACAGGTGCAGGATGAACACCGGCGTATCGGGCGCCACGGCATTGAGCTCGGTAATCGTGGGCAGGCGCTTTTCGGCAAACTGGTGTTCGGTGAAGCCCCCCACCACGCGCACCCACTGCGGCGCAGGCGTCACCGCCACCTGGCGGCGCAGCATGGCCATGGCGTCGGCCAAGCTGCGCACGCCGTCCCAGCGCAGCTCCATGTTGAAGTTCAGGCCGCCACGGATGATGTGCAGGTGGTTGTCGATGAGCCCGGGCAACACCGGGCGGCCCTGCAGGTCGATGACGCGGGTGCCGGCGCCGGCCAGCGGCAGGATCTCGCGGTCCGTGCCGACCTGGGTGAAGCGGCCGCCCGCGATAGCCACGGCGCTGGCCGTGGGCTGGGCCCGGTTGAGCGTGGTGAAGCGGCCGTGGTGCAGGATCAGGTCGGGCGTGCTGGTCTGGGCCATGGGGGATCTTTCAGGGACGGGAGGGGAAAGCAGGCGCCGCAGTATCGGGCACCTGCCGGGTCATGGAGGCGAAAAGAAGGGGCCGAAGCCCCTGCCGTCAGCCTTCGTGGGCGTTGAACATCGACTTGGCGTAGGTGATGCCAAGGCCGTAGCCGCCGCCGAACTTCTTGGCAATGCCCGTCGTCATGTCATAGGTCTCGCCGCGTGCCCAGTCGCGCTGCAGCTCCAGCAGGTACTGCAGGGCCGTGATGGGCCGTGCGCCGGCCTGCACCATGCGCTCCATGGCGCGGTTGTGGGCTTCGGTGGAGATGTCGCCGCTGGCGTCGGCGATCACATAGACCTCGAAGCCCTGGTCCAGTGCCGACAGCGCTGGCCCCACGATGCACACGCTGGTCCACAGACCGGCCAGCACGATGCGCGGCTTGCCGATGGCGTTGATGCGCTCGATCACGGCCGCGTCCTCCCAGGTGTTCATGGAGGTGCGGTCCAGCAGGGCCTGGCCGGGGAACGGCGCCGTGACTTCCTCGAACATGGGGCCCGAGAAGCTCTTCTCGGCCACGGTGGTGAGGATGGTCGGCACCTTGAACCCCGCCGCCGCGCTGGCCACCAGGCCGGCGTTGGAGCGCAGCGTGATGGCGTCGATGGAGTGCGTGGCAAAGGCCATCTGCGACTGGAAGTCGATCATCACCAGGGTGTGGTCGTTCGGGGTCAGCAGCGTGGAACCGGCGGTGGGCTTGGCGATAGGCGTCATGGGAATCTCCTTGGAACGTTGGGAAAGAATGGTTGGGGAAAGCAGGAATTCAGCGGGGCATCGAAGGCAGCTCGTTGGGGCGCAGGTCGAACACCAGCACCTCGGCCTGCTCGCCATCGGCAAAGCGCAGTGCCTCGGGTTCGCGGATGCGGGCACCGTCGCCTTCGGACAGGCGCTCGCCATTGACCGTGAGGCTGCCGCGGGCCACATACACATACACATGGCGGTCGGGGCCCACGTCCAGCGTGGCGGATTCGTTGCCATCGAACAGGCCGGCGTAGACACGGGCGTCCTGGTGCACAGCCAGGGAGCCGTCCGTGCCTTCGGGCGAGATGATCTGGCGCAGGCGGCCGCGCTTGTCGGCCTCGCTGAAGTGCACTTGCTGGTAACGCGGGGCGGCACCGCGCACACCGGGCACGAGCCAGATCTGCAGGAAGTGCACGGGCTCGTCGCTCGAGTGGTTGAACTCGCTGTGCTCCACGCCGGTGCCGGCGCTCATCATCTGCACATCGCCGGGGCGGATGACCGAGCCCGTGCCCATGGAGTCCTTGTGTTCCAGCGCGCCTTCGAGCACGTAGGAGAAGATTTCCATGTCGCGGTGGCCGTGGGTGCCGAAGCCTTTTGCGGGGGCCACGCGGTCGTCGTTGATCACCAGCAGGTCCGAGAAGCCTTGCTGCTTGAGGTCACGGTAGTGGCCGAACGAGAAGGTGTGGCGCGAGTGCAGCCAGCCGTGGTTGGCATTGCCGCGTTGGTGTGCTTTGCGGATGTCGAGCATGGTGGTGTCCTTTCTTCAGATTCGATATGGTTCACACTGAGTTCCTGGTCTGCCATCCGGCAGTTGTCAGAGAGCCGCAGTGCTCTGGTGAAGAAAGTATCTCGCCACGGAGGGGGCCCTAGGTTGAAACATCAAGCGCTCCATGATCGATAATTTCGATGATGAAGATTCCACACCATCCGCCATGCTCAAACTGACCCTGGAAGCCATCGAACTCGTGGACGCCATTGCGCGGCATGGCTCCTTTGCCGGCGCGTCCGAACAACTGCACAAGGTGCCCTCCACCATTTCCTACGCCGTGGGCAAGCTGGAGGAGCAGCTGGGCTTTTCCCTGTTCACGCGCAACGGGCCGCGCGTGACCCTCACGCCTGCGGGGCAGGAGATGCTCAAGGAAGGGCGCTGGCTGCTGGTGGCCGCCGGGCATCTGGAATCGCGCATGCGCCAGATCGCCACGGGCTTCGAGTCGGAGCTGCGCCTGGTGCACGACTCGCTGATCCCCACCAGCGCCTTCAACGACGACATCTGCGCCTTCGAGGACCTGCACTGCGGCACGCGCCTGCGCATTGGCTGCGAGGCCCTCACCGGAACCTGGGAGGCCCTGCGCGAAGGCCGGGCCGACATCATCGTGGCGGCGGGCGAGGGTCCGGCCGGCGGCGGCTACAAGGCGGTGGCCGTGGGCAGCCTGGAATTCGCCTTCTGCGTGACGGCCACGCACCCGCTGGCGCAACTCAAGCGCCCCCTGGCGCGGAACGATCTCCTCGAGCACACGGCCGTGGTGGTGGGCGATGGCGCACGCGCGCTGTCGGACCGCACGGTGGGCCTGCTGTTGGGGCAGCGGCGCATCACCGTGCCCTCGATGCAGGCCAAGATCGCCTGCCAGTGCGCCGGCCTGGGCCATGGCTTCGTGCCGCGCGCCTGTGTGCGCCACGAGCTGGAGACCGGCATCCTGGTGGAACTGGTGGTGCAGGAACCCCGCGCCGACGAAACCTTCTGGCTGGCCTGGAAGCCCGAGCACATGGGCGAGGCGCTCAAGTGGTGGCGCCAGCGGCTGGCCCGGCCGCTGCTGCCGGGCATCCTGCCGCACTGATCCGGCCGGGGCCCAAGCCCCGGAGGCCTGGCTTCAGCCCAGTTGCTGCAGCACGGCGTGCGCGCCCTGCTCCGACGAGGCCGGGTTCTGCCCGGTGATCAGGTTGCCATCGGTCAGCACATAGGGCGCCCAGTCGGCCCCCTTGGAGTAGTGGCCGCCTGCAGCCTGGAGCATGTCTTCCACCAGGAAGGGGACCACCTTGGTCAGTTGCACGGCTTCTTCCTCGGAGTTGGTGAAGCCGGTGACCTTCTTTCCGTCGACCAGGTGCTTGCCGTCCGGTGCCTTGGCGTGGCGCAGCACGCCGGGGGCATGGCAGACCAGGGCCAGGGGCTTGCCGGCCGCAAAGGTCTTCTCGATTAGTGCGATTGACTGGGCATCCTCGGCCAGGTCCCACAGCGGGCCGTGGCCGCCGGGGTAGAACACGGCGTCGAAGTCCCCAGGGCGCACGCTGGCCAGCACCAAGGTGTTCGCCAGCACCTGCTGCGCGTCGGCATCGGCCTTGAAGCGGCGCGTAGCATCGGTCTGCGCGCCGGGGTCGTCGCTCTTGGGGTCCAGCGGCGGCTGGCCGCCCTTGGGCGAGGCCAGCGTGATCTGCACGCCCGCGTCCTTGAACACGTAGTACGGCGCGGCAAACTCCTCGAGCCAGAAGCCCGTCTTCTTGCCGGTATCGCCCAATTGGTCGTGCGAGGTCAGGACCATCAGGATCTTTTTCGTCATGGTGTGGCTTTCAGGGTTGGGTGAAGGAAATGGAAAGGAGTGCTCAGAGAGCCGCTTCGAGCACGCGGCGGCTTACCGCCAGCGTCACGTCGCGGTGTTCGCCCAGCGTGGCCATGCCGTGCGCTTCGAGCTGCGCCACCAGCTTGGGCACGCTGTCCGCGCCCACGCCATAGGCCGACAGCCGCGTGGGGATGCCCATGCGCTCGAAGAAATCGCGCGTGGCTGCGATCGTGGCGTCGATGCGCTCGTCGTCGGTGCCGCTGCGGATGCCCCAGACCCGCTCGCCGTACTGCAGCATCTTGGCGGCCTTGGTCTTGCGCTGGGCATGGAGCAGCGAGGGCAGTACCACGGCCAGCGTGCGCGCATGGTCGATGCCGTGCAGGGCGGTCAGTTCGTGGCCGATCATGTGCGTGGCCCAGTCCTGCGGCACGCCGGCACCGATCAGGCCATTGAGCGCCAGGGTGGCCGTCCACATCAGGTTGGCGCGGTCGGCATACACCGGCTCGGGTGCGGCCAGAATGCGCGGGCCCACCTCGATCAGCGTCTGCAAAATGCCTTCGGCGAACCGGTCCTGCACCGCGCCGTCCACCGGGTAGGTCAGGTACTGCTCCACCGTGTGCACGAAGGCATCGACCACACCGTTGGCCAGCTGCTGCGGCGGCAGGGTGTAGGTCTTGGTCGGGTCGAGCACCGAGAACACCGGGTAGGTGTGCTGGCTGCCGAAGGCCAATTTGGCGCCCTTGGCGCGGTGCGTGATGACGCCGCCGTTGTTCATCTCCGAGCCCGTGGCGGGCAGCGTGAGCACCGAGCCGAAGGGCATCGCCCCGGTGACGTTGCGGCCATGCTCTTCCAGGATGGCCCAGGGGTCGCCGCCCTCGAATTGCACGGCAGCGGCGATGAACTTCACCGCGTCGATCACCGAGCCGCCGCCCACGGCGAGCAGGAAGTCGAAGCCCCCCTCGCGGATCTGCGCCACGGCCTGCATCGAGGTCTCGTAGCTCGGGTTGGGTTCGATACCGCTGAAGGTCGCGTGCTGGCGCGTACCCAGCGCCGCGCGCACCTCGGCCAGCGTGCCGGTCTTCTCGGCGCTGGCGCCGCCCACCAGGATGAGCACCTTGGCCGCCGCAGGCACCAGGGTGGCGAGGTCGGCAATGCGGCCTTCGCCGAAAGCGATATGGGTAGGGTTGTGGAAGTCGAAGTTGAGCATGGGGTTCCGTGGGGGGTGGTGAAAAAAAGACAGGACTGGGTTGGCAGTAGACCGGTCGGCTAGTTTGGCAAATGGACGGGGCTGGGACTGGAAATATCCGCGTTCAGGCAGGCTGGCGGGACGCCTTGCCTTTGCCCGTGGCGGCGCGCGAAGCCCCCTGGCTTTTCTGTGCACGCGGGGCCTTCGGCGTGGCGGATTCCGATTCAGCGCCTGGCCCGGCATCTGCCCCGCCCAGCAAAGCTTTCGTGGCCTGCAGCGCATGCGCGAACGACGAGCCATCGCGCCGCAACTTGGCCAGCAGGCTGGCACCCAGCCACATCTCGTAGAGCGTGAGCGCCAGGGCCTCAGGGTCGGTGGCGGCCGGCACCGAGCCGTCCTGAACCGCCTCGCGCAGGCAGCGTGCGAGCCGCGCCACGATCTGCGTGGTCCCGTCGCGCAAGGCGACGCGCATGGTGTCCGACATGTCAGCCACCTCGGCGCTGAGCTTGACCACCAGGCATTTGCTGCCCTGACCCGCACCGGCATCGCAGGCCGGACCGTCCGCCCCGCACTGGGACACATTCCAGTGCTGCCAGTAGCGCATCAGCCGTGCGCGGGCAGGCTGGCCATCGGCTGCCAGCATCTGCTCCAGGTGCGCCAGGTAGCCTTCCAGGTAGCTGGCCAGCAGGGCCTCGCCAAAGCGCTCCTTGGAGCTGAAGTAATGGTAGAAAGAGCCCTTGGGCACGCCGGCCGCCGCCAGGATCTCGGCCAGCCCTACGCCCACAAAGCCCTTGGTGGCAATGAGGCGCTCGCCACATTGCAGGATGTGGGTGCGGGTGGATGCTTGGTCGCTGGTCACGGCTCTATTCTGCGCCCATTAGACCGGTCGTCTAGAAACCGGCAGGTACGACCCTGCCGGGGCCAGTGTCTTTGCGCAGCCATTTGGGGCCCTACCACGGGCGGCTTGCCGCTACCGCGTGCAGTGCATCAACAACGCCAGTCCATCCGGCGTCCTGATTTCCCCCACCGGCCGAAAGCCTGCATGGACGTAGCAGCGGATGGCGCGCGCATTGTCCGGGCTCGGATCCGTTTGTACCAAGGTCACAACCGTGTCGGCCAGCAGTTGCGCGGTGAAGGCGCGCACCATGGCACGGCCTATGCCCCGGTTCAATTGTTCTCCGTGGGCCAGGAACTGGTCGATGCCGCGCACGCCAGGGTCAGTGACGTCTTCCCACCAGCCATCGCCCGAACCCATGGCCACATAGGACTGGATGAAGCCGACGGGCGCCCCGTCGAACGAGGCGATGTAGGCCAGCGTGGCACCCGGGGAACGCTGGTCAGCCACATAGTCTGCATGCAGTTGGTCCATGGACTCCGCCGGACCCCACCACTGCGCGACATGGGGCCGCAGCAGCCAGCCATGCAGCATCGGCAGGTCCTGCACGCGCACCAGTTCAAACCGGAACTCGGATGCGCCAGGCAACGGCGCAGTTCCTCCCGTCATACCGGGCGACGGGCCACCAAGGCCCAGACACCGGCCGCGCCCAGCAGCGAGCCCCCTGACACGGCGAGCGCCGTCGAGTCACCGAGCGCCACGGCCGCGACCAGCGGCACGTTGGCGCGGCGTCCGTGGGCCATGGAATAGCTGATCACCGTGAGGATGGTGGGACAGGGAATGATGAGCAACACCGCACAGGCGGCGACAAAGGCGAACCAGATTTCGAGGGACATGGGGATGGCTCCTTGGAAGTTGAAACAGCTGCGCCTGTGCAATGCGCACCAGTATGTAAAAAGCCGATGCGCCTGCTTTGGTGCCGCTCGCTCAGTATCCTGCCGGGATGTCGGCCTCAACCAACTGGAGCAGCAGCGTCAACGACTCCTGCCAGCCCAGGTAGCACGACTCTGCGGGGATCACGGCAGGGATGCCCTCCTGCACCACGCTCATCTCGGTGCCGCAGGACACGGGCGTCAGCGTGACCGTGGTGGTCATCTCGCCGGGCAGGTTGGGATCGTCGAATCGCGCGTTGTAGCGCAGGCGTTCGCCCGGCACCAGCTCCAGGTAGCTGCCGCCGAAAGAATGGCTACCCCCTGCCCCATGGTTGGTGAAGGACATGCGGTATGCGCCGCCCACACGGGCGTCAAGCGCATGCACCTCGGCCGTGAAACCGTGCGGCGGCAGCCACTTGACCAGGGCCTGCGGCGTGAGGAAGGCGCGGTAGATGCGGTCAGGCGTGGAACGGATGACGCGGTGGAGGCGGACAGTGCCGGTGGTGGTAGCAGTGCTCATGGTGGAATGCCTGTGAAGAAGCAGAGGACGGCCCTCTGTGGACTACGACGTGCGACCATGGCCCAGATCGACACCGAGCACTCCAGGGTAATCACTTATTTTTCGGAATCGGTGCGCGAAAGGTCCACCAGCAAGTCCAGCCGCCGCACGGCCTTCCAGGTCTCGCGCTTGAATGCACGGTGGTAGGCATCGATGGCGGCGGTGGAGCGCTCGGCAACAGCCTGGGCCGCCGCCTGCGAGCGCGAACGCATGTAGTAGACGAGATAGTCCCCCTCGGCCCCGGAGTCGAGAAAAACCGACTCCACCGCCACCCCCTCGGCGGCCAGGGTGGCCAGGGCTTCCTCCCTGTGGGTGCGCAGGTGCTCCGCCCATTCGCGCACCCGGGGCAGGGAGCCGGGTTCCAGCTGGATGCGGGCGCAGACGACTTCTTCGGGCATGGGTGCAACAGGCGGGCGCCATGAAAAAAGGGCCACTATCGCCGGTGCGCCCGGCGATGGCAACCCTTGGGGACTCGGGGCAGAGAGCCCCTGTGGAAACCGGTCAGTCGAGTTTTACGCCTGCCGCCTTGATGATCTCGCCCCAACGCTTGGACTCGGCGCGAGCCATGGCGCGGAACTGCTCGGGCGTGCCGGGCAGCGGCTCCATGCCGAAATCGGTCATGCGCTTGAGCACCGCGGGGTTGGCCAGCGCCTTGTTGAGGTCGCCGTTCAGACGCGCGGTGATGGCGGCAGGCAGGCCGGCGGGACCGAGGATGCCCTGGAAGGCATAGACCTCGGTGTTGGGCACGCCGGCTTCCGCCAAGGTGGGCACGTCGGGCAGTACCGACACGCGCTTGGCCGAGCCGATGGCCAGGGCGCGCACCTTGCCGCTGGTGATGACCGGCAGGCCGGCGGCCAGGTCCAGGAACATGCACGGCACCTGGCCGCCCATCACGTCCTGCAGCGCGGGGGCTGCGCCGCGGTAGGGAATGTGCGTGAGGAAGGTCTTGGTGCGGTTCTTGAACATCTCCATCGCCAGGTGGTGCGGCGAGCCGTTGCCCGGCGATGCATAGTTGAGCTTGCCGGGGTTGGCGCGTGCGTAGGCCAGGAATTCCTTGAGCGTCTTGGCCTCGAAGGACGGGTGCACCACCAGCGCCAGCGGAAAGCGGCTGATGCCACCCACGTAGGTAAAGTCCTTCTCGGGGTTGAAGGGGAGCTTGGTGAACAGGTGCTCGTTGAAGGCCAGCACGGCGTTGTCGGCCGACATGAAGGTGTTGCCGTCCGGTTTGGCCGTGGCCACCATCTGCGCGCCGATGTTGGTGGCCGCGCCAGGGCGGTTGTCCACCACGATCTGCTGGCCCAGGGTCTGGCGCATGGCCTCGGCCACGGTGCGCGCCAGCACGTCGGTGCCGCCGCCGGCCGGGTAGGGAACGACCCAGCGCAACGGCTGGTCGGGCCAGGCGGACTGGGCCTGCGCCCAGGGGACGGCGGCGGACGCGCCGGCAGCGGCCAGGGCGGAAAGAACGGTACGGCGTTGCAAGGTCATGGTGGTTGTCTCCGTGATGATGAAAAAATTCGAATGGAACCAGGGTCAGCGCGGGACCTTGGCCGGCGGGCCCTGGCGCACACTTGGCGGCGCGTGCGGCACGCGCGTGACGCGAAAGCCCTTGGCAGCCATCAAGGCGGGCAGGCCCTCGGCGCCCACCATGTGCAGCACGCCCACGGCAGCGAACACCGCGTGGCCGGCCGCGTGCTGGGCGGCGATGCCATCGGCCAGGGCCGGGTTGCGCCCTTCGACGATGCGCGCGTAATCAGCGCGGTCTTCGGCGGTCTTGAGGCAGTCGCACCAGTTGCCGTAGTCGCGCAGGGTGTCGAGCTGGCCCTCGGCCCAGGCGCGCGTGAGCGTGGCGATGATCTTGCGGGCTTGGCCGCCTTCGAGCTGGCGCAGGCCCTCTTCCAGCGTGCGGGCGACCTTGGCGGGGTCGTCCGACACCAGCAGCGCGATCTGCGCCTCGGCAGACTCCAGCGAGACGACCTTCTTGTCCATGGCGCGTGCCAGGCCCGCCAGGAACAGGTCGATGCCATAGGCCGGGTCGATGCCCACGCCGCGCGCAGCCAGGCCGACCAGCGATACCAGCTGGATCTCGGGCCGCAGGCGCACCAGGGTGGCATCGGCGCACAGGGCCTCGCGCTGTGCCCGCAGACGCCGGGCCAGCGCCTCGGGCAGCGGCGGGGCGTTCGGGGCCGGCAGCACGGCAGTGGCCAGTGCGCCGGCGACCGCCGGGTCCATCAGGTCGACTTCCAGCGCAATGCGGTCGGCCCGGCGCAGGGCTTCGCGCACCGCGGGGCCGGGGAGCACCCAGCCGCGCTCTGCCGCGTGGATGGTGCCGTAGAGCCAGCTGGTGCGGCCGTCCTTCTCGATGCGCCAGAGCAGGCCGCGGTCGCGGTCGTCACGGCGGGCCGCCTCGGCATCGGCAGGGCCGATGGGGGTGGCGGCGGGCGGGCAGACGGGGCCAGTGTCTGCCTTGCCCTGTGCGTGCGCAGCCAGCGCCGGGACGGCAAGCGCCAAGCCCGCCAAGCCTGCGCGCAGCGGTCGCCCCAGGCCGCGCAGGCGCAAGAGCATCAGCTCGGCTCCACGATGGCCTGGTCGATGGCGCCGAAAATGCTCGCGCCGTCCTTGCCCTTGACCTCGATGCGGATGGTGTCGCCGAACTTCATGAACTCGGTGCTGGGCTTGCCGTCCTGGATGGTCTCGATGCAGCGCTTTTCGGCGATGCAGCTGTAGCCCTTGGGCCACTCGGTGCGGCCGTTCTGCTCCACGCCCTTGTTGCTCACGGTGCCGCTACCGATGATGGAGCCGGCGCGCACGTTGCGCGTTTTGGCCACATGGGCGATGAGCTGGCCGAAGTGAAAAGTCATCTCGGGGCCGGCATCGCACATGCCGACCTTGCGGCCGTTCCAGGTGGACTGCACCACCAGGTCCAGGCGGCCGTGGTTCCAGGCGTCGCCCAGTTCGTCGAGCGTCACGGCCACGGGGCCGAAGGCGGTGGCCGGCTTGCTCTGGAAGAAGCCGAAGCCCTTGGCCAGCTCGGCCGGGATCAGGTTGCGCAGGCTCACGTCGTTCACGATGGTGACCAGGCGGATGCCGTCCAGCGCCTGCTCGGGCGTGGCGCCCATCTTCACGTCGCCGGTGATGACGGCGATCTCGGCCTCGAAGTCGATGCCCATGGCTTCGCTGGGCACCACCACGTCATCGCAGGGGCCGATGAAGTCGTCGCTGCCGCCCTGGTACATCAGCGGGTCGGAGTAGAAGCTCTCGGGCACCTCGGCATTGCGCGCCTTGCGCACCAGCTCCACGTGGTTGAGGTAGGCCGAGCCATCGGCCCACTGGTAGGCCCGTGGCAACGGGGCCATGCACTGGGCCGGGTCGAACGGGAAGGCATGGCGCGCGCGGCCGGCGTTGAGCTGGTCGTACAGGTCCTGCAGCTGGGGCGACAGGAAGCCCCAGTCGTCCAGCACCTGCTGCAGCTTGCTGGCGATGCCGGTCGCATAATGGGCCGTGCCCAGGTCACGCGAGACGACGACCAGTTGGCCGTCGCGCGAGCCGTCTTTGTAGGTAGCAAGTTTCATGGTTTGGAGCCTCGGGTCTCTGGAACAGCGGTGCTGCCGACGCTACGGTACACGCCGGACATGAATTACGCTTGGGTAAATTGATTTAACTAAACAAAACCAGAGAATTTTAGTGCACATGGACAAAGAACGTGCAGGTATCCAGTCCGTGGAGGTCGGTTTTGCGCTGCTGGAGGGCCTCACGCGCGCCCGCGGACCGCTGATGCTCAAGGACCTGGCCGCATCGGCCGGCATGAGCGCTGCCAAGGCCCACCGTTACCTCGTGAGCTTCCAGCGCCTGGAACTGGTCACGCAGGACAGCCGCACCGCACGCTACGACCTGGGGCCCGCAGCGCTCAAGCTCGGGCTGGCGTCGCTGGCCCGGCTCGACGCGGTGCGCCTGGCGCGCGAGCGCATGCCCGCGCTGATGGAACACATACACCACACGCTGGCGCTGGCCGTCTGGGGCAACCATGGGCCGACCATCGTGCACTGGGAAGAGTCCTCCCAGGCCGTCACGGCCAATCTGCGCCTGGGCGATGTGATGCCACTGCTGTCCTCGGCCACGGGCCGCTGCTTTGCCGCCTACATGGCGCCCGACCTCGTGGCGCCCCTGCTCAAGGAAGAAATGGCGCGCGCCGCCAAGAACCGGCGCGCCGACCTGCCCACCACCATGGCCGAGGTGCAGGCCCTGCTGGCCGAGGTGCGCGAGCGCGGCGTGGCGCGCGTGGTGGACACGCTGCTGCCCGGCATCGTGGCCTTCTGCGCGCCGGTGTTCGATGCCGATGGCCATCTGGAGTTGGGCATCACCACGCTGGGCTCCGTCGCCACCTTCGACCCCGAATGGGGCGGCGCCATCGATGCCCCGCTGCGCGCCGCCGCGGCCCAGCTGTCACGCGACCTGGGCGCAGGCTGCGCATGACCGCAGGGCAGCCCCGCTGATGCCCCGGCGCGCGCTGATCGCCCTGACCGCGCTGGTGCTGGCGCTGCACTGGCTGCTGCTGCGCGGTGTGCCCCTGGTGTGGGACAGCCCGGCTGCCCCTACAGGCCAGGTATTCAGCACGCGCACCATTGCAGCGGCACCCGCACCCGTGGTCGCCCCCTTGCCACCACCAGCGGCCACCCCGGCCCCGCCGCCCGCTGCGCCGGCACCTGTGCCACGCAAGAGAACGCCACGCCCCCTGCCGGTTGCCGAAGCGCCCCCGCCCGCCGAGCTGCCAACGGCATCGCCGGAGCCCGTGGCGCCCCCCGAGCCGGCCACGGAAGCAGCAGTTGCGCCCGCAGTGGCCGAAACCACGGCACCACCTGAACCCGCAGCCTCCGCTGCCGTGGCGGCCGCATCCGCACCGGCCGCTCCTGCATCCACCCCGGCGGAGGTGGTGAACCCCACAGCCGCCGGCATCGACATCGCCCCGCCCGGCAGCGGCACCGGCCAGCAGGCCAGCGCCGCCGCGCCGCCGGTGCAGATCCCGGCCCCCGTGCGCCTGACCTACGAGGTCAAGGGCCAGGCCAAGAAGTTCGACTACACGGCGCGGGCCGAGCTGCTTTGGCAGCACGATGGCAGCCGCTACGAGGCGCGCCAGGAAGTGAGCGCCTTTCTCATCGGTTCGCGCAGCCAGCGCAGTACCGGCCTGGTGAGCGCCCAGGGGCTGCAACCCGAGCGCTTCGGGGACCGCTCGCGCAGCGAGCAGGCCGCGCATTTCGACTATGCGCAGGGCCGCGTGACCTTCAGCGCCAACACGCCACAGGCCGCCATCGGCCCCGGCGCGCAAGACCGGCTGAGCATGTTCATCCAGCTGGCGGCCATGCTGTCGGCCGACCCGGCCCGCTACACGCCGGGCACGCAGATCACGCTGACCACCGTGAGCGCGCGCAATGCCGACCGCTGGACCTTCAGCGTCGAAGCCCCCGAGACGCTGAACCTGCCCGTGGGCGCCATGCCCACCCTGAAGCTGCTGCGCCTGCCGCGGCGCGACTACGACCAGAAAGCCGAGCTGTGGCTGGCGCCCGGCCTCAACTACCTGCCCGTGCGCATCAAGCTCACCCAGTCCAACGGCGACTTCGCCGACCTGCTGCTGCGCGGTAGCGACAAACCCTGACCCTGCGTGGGCCCAGGCGCCGACGTGCACCGCCTGGTCGGCGGATGCGTTGTAGGAGAGCGTGCCGACAGGTGTTGTGTTCTTTCCACCGCCGGTGAAATACCCCTGTGGCGCCGCCGCTGCGCACGATTCGTGAAATACTGTTACCACGCAGAGCCAGCCCACAAGCCTTGAACTCTGCCGACCCGCTGTCATCTGACATTCAAATCGACAAAGGGAACACGATGCACATGCTCTACGACTCCGAATCCTTTGTGGTGGTCCATATGCTGCCCGACGCAAGGGAGTCTGCCGCCCAGGCACTCAACGACACGGCACCGCCCAAGCCCCAGCTCGCACGCCACGGCTTCGAGATCGTGGACAAGCGCTCGGGCAAGGAGGTCTACCTGGATGGCTCGTGGGCAGAGATGTTCCAGCAGCAGATCCTGGCCTGGCAGCGCGACACCCCCACGCAGGAAGAGGTGGAAGACGCCCTGGACCGCTATGCGGGCCTGGCGCAGAACCCGGTCGTGGTCCACTGACCTGCGGCCGGTGGCGGATCACCTTGCGGGGTAGATCCGCCGGAACAGCGGTTCCACCAGGATCAGCACAGCAATCAGCCGGCAGACCTGGAAGGCCGTGACCACGGGCACGCCCAGCTGCAGCACCTTGGCGGTGATCGCCATCTCGGTGATGCCGCCCGGCGACGTGCCCAGCAGCAGCGTGACCCAGGGCAGGCCCGTGCCCCAGGCCAGCAGGCCCGCGAACAGCGCGCAGATGCCCATGAGCCCGAAAGTGCCCAGCGCCACGCTGGCCAGCCAGCGCGGTGCCGTGCGCAGGAAGTCAGCCCTGAAGCGCACGCCCAGGCTGACCCCGATGACCAGTTGCGCCGCGTTGGACAGCCACTGCGGCACGGCAGAGAAGCTGATGCCCGCCATGGCGAAGCCCATGGACACCACCAGCGCACCCATGAACCAGGGGTTGGCACGGCGCAGTTTGTCCATCGCCAGCGCCCCTGCCCCGGTAAGCACGGCCATGAGCGCCAGGCCCGGCCAGTCCACCACGCGCGTGGCGGGGGGCAGGGTATCGATGCCGTGCAAGCCGCTGTACTGCAGCGCGAACGGGATGGTGATGGTCACGATCAGAAGGCGCAGGCTGTGGCTGGCGGCCACGAGGTCGGTGCGCGCGTTCTCGCGCTCGGCCAGCAGGGTCATCTCCGATGCCGCGCCGATGGCGCCCGAGAAATAGCTGGTGGCGCGCATCATGCTGGCGGGCACGCCGTGCATGCGCGGCGCATGCACGCGGTACAGCCAGGCCCCGAAGAGCCAGCCCAGCACCAGCGCCCAGACAATGCCCAGCGCAATGGCCCACCACAGGCTGGCCACCAGCACCATGACCTGGGGCGTGAAATACAGGCCCAGCGCGGCGCCGATGGTCCACTGCCCGGCATTGCGCAGCGGCCCCCAGCTCTCGGTGGGTGCGCCGGCGATGGACAGCAGCGAGGTGGCCAGCAACGGCCCGATCATCCAGGGCAGCGGGGTCTTGAGGGTGACGCAGGCGGTCGCCGCGGCCCAGGCCACGGCCAGAGTGAGCACCACACGGGTGGCGAATTGGAAATAAGTACGCATACGATGGGCGGGGACCCGCGAGTATCGCCTGCCGGCATGGCATGCCCGTGCGCCCGGCAATCGCCCCGTGGCATGGCAGGCATCGCGGCTGTTGCAGGCCTTCAGCCGCTGTGGGTGGCTTTTGCCAGCAGCGACAGCCGTCGGATCAAAGGCTCGAACAGCTCCGCGGGCGTGTTGCCATAGCCCATCACCAGGCCGTTGTCCTCGGGCTGCAGTGCCATGGCGAACGCGGACAGGGCCGAGGGCGCCATGCCGTGGTCGCGCGCTGCTGCCGCGATGGCCTGGTCCGGGTAGGCGGGCGGCAGGCGCACCGTGAGGTGCATGCCGCAATGCCCGCCTTCGATGGCGTGCGGCACCTGCAGATGCTGCTCCAGTGCGCTGCGCAATCGCTGCTGGCGCTCACGGTACAGTCGGCGCATGCGCCCCAGGTGGCGGCTGAACTGGCCGCTGTCGATGAAGTCCGCCAACGCCAGCTGGGTGTGCCGCTGGCCGCCGCGCAGCATCTCGGCCAGCGGCTCGCGCACGGCGGCCATCACCGCCGCGGGCAGCACCAGGAAGCCCAGGCGCAGCGAAGGGAACATGGTCTTGCTGAACGTGCCCACATAGAGCACGGGCGCATCGTCCACCAGGCCCTGCATGGCGCCAATGGGCTCGCCCGCGTGGCGGAACTCGCTGTCGTAGTCGTCCTCGATGATCCAGGCACCATGCCGCCGGGCCTGCGCCATCAGCGCCAGGCGCCGTGCCACCGACAGCACCGCCCCGCCCGGGTACTGGTGCGATGGCGAGGTGTAGACCAGGCGCGGCGTGCGCTCGCTCCAGTCAGTCTCCTGCACAGCCAGGCCCAGCGCATCCACCCGCACCGGCAGTGTCCGCAGGTCGCCCGCATGCATGGCCGACTTGGCGCCCCGGTAGCCCGGGTCCTCCACCCAGGCGGTGTCACCGGGGTTGGTGAGCAGCCGCACGCACAGCACCAGGGCCTCCTGTGCGCCCTCGGTGACGACTACCTGCCCGGGCGTGCAGCGCACGCCGCGTGCCAAGGCCAGGTGACGCGCTATGGCGGTGCGCAGGATCATTTCTCCCAGGGGGTCGCCATAGCCCAGCGCCCCGCTGCCGCCCTCATGCACGGCACGGTCCAGGGCGCGGCGCCAGGCGGCGACTGGAAACTGGGACAGCGCAGGCGTGCCTGGACTGAGTGCTTGCACCGCTCCCGGCCGTGCCACCACCGGACGGATGCGCTCCAGACGGGCCGCCATGGCTGCGGTAGGGGACACCACAGCCAAAGGCACTGCGGGCTGCGGGCTTGCGGCGGCAGACAAGGCGGCCACGCGCGTGCCCTGCCGGTCCGACTGCACATAGCCCTCGGCCAGCAGGTGCTCGTACGCCGCCGTGACCGTGTTGCGCGAGATGCCCAGCTCCTCGGCCAGTGCCCGCGAGCCCGGCAGCGGGCTGCCCGCTGCAAGCCGCCCCTGCAGGATGGCTTGGCGCAGCCGCTGGAACAGCTGGCGGCGCAGCGGCGCGGCCTGCGGGCCATGGTCGAGTGCGCTGCCGAGCAGGCGCGGGACCGCGTCGATGGCGGTGGCTACGCCGTCCGAGGGTGGGGCAAGGGAGGCCTGGAGCATGCTGCGGGTCATGTCGTGGCACCTGAAAATAACCAAATCCTGGCACTTTCCACAAGGCCACGACAAGTTTACCGTGCAGGCTCCAACCGCTTCGCTCCCGATGACTTCTTTTTCCATGCCATCCACCCTGAACGAACACCAGCAACCCGTCGGCTCATCCCTGCCCGGCTGGAGCCCCCGCCAGCGGCCCGCACGCGACACCATCGAAGGGCGTTTTTGCCGCCTGGAACCGTTGGACGCCGCGCGCCATGCAGCCCAGTTGCATGCCGCCTATGTGAAGGCCTCCGACGGCCGGGACTGGACCTATATGGCGGTCGGCCCGTTTGCCGATGAGGCCAGCTACCGCGCCCATTGCGAGCAGGCGGCCGCCAGCACCGACCCGCAGCACTACGCGGTGATCGACCAGCGCACGGACAAGGCCGTAGGCACGCTGTCGCTGATGCGCATCGACCCAGCCAACGGTGTGGTCGAGGTCGGGCATGTGATGTTTTCGCCCCAGCTCAAGCGCACGCCCATCTCCACCGAAGCGCAGTACCTGTTGATGAAATACGTGTTCGCCGACCTGGGCTACCGGCGCTACGAGTGGAAGTGCGACAGCTTGAACGGTCCGTCGCGCCAGGCCGCCGCACGCCTGGGCTTCAGCTTCGAAGGCGTCTTCCGCCAGGCCATCGTCTACAAGGGCCGCAACCGCGACACGGCCTGGTTCTCCATCGTCGACAGCGAATGGCCCACACTCAAGGCCGGCTTCGAGCGCTGGCTGGCTCCGGGCAACTTCACGGCCGATGGCGCGCAGCGCGCATCGCTCGCCGAACTGCGCGGCACGGCCACGCCTGCCGTCGCCGCCTGAAGGCGGCTATTCACCGCTGCTGGCGCCGAGCCGCCATCTCGCGCCCCATGGGCACCAGGGCAGTTGGAGGAAGCAGCGCCTGCACCGCCGGGTAGGCGATGCCCTCCTCGTCCTCGATGTGCTGGATATATCGCTGGGCAAAACGGTCCAGCACCGGGTCGTCCAGGGGGCCGAAGGCATGGGTCCGCCCCTCGGCCAGCGCCAGCAGCGGCTGCCGCGCGGCGGCCCAGTCGTCCACCATGGCCGCATGGTCCTGCAGCAGGCGCTGCACCAGCGCCGCGGTCTCGGCCGGACCCTGCGCGAGCAGCGGCGGGAACACATGCAGCTCCTCGTCCTGGTGGTGCAGCGGCGCGGCCACATCGAAATAGCGCAGCACGTCCAGCGCGGCCTGGCGGGCCGGCCCGTCGGCCCCCACGTTCTTCACGTGCTCGCGCAGGCGCTGCAGCAGGTCCAGCGTGCGCTGCACGCGCTCATGGCAGGCCTCCAGCATGGCAAAGGGCTCCTCGAAGCCCACGGCCGGGGTGTTGAACCCGGGCAAGCCGGTCGGTCGCGTGGCCACGCCGGTGGCCTCAATGGTGACCCAGGGGCCGCACGCGCCCGTCCGCCCCGAGCGTGCCCACATAGGTGCGCGCCGCGGGCCGCACGCGCACCGCCGTCTTGCGCGCCTGCACGGTGCCCATGCCCAGGAAACACAGCGCCTGCTCGCTGTCGCGCAGGCCGAAGAGCGCACGCAGTTGCGGCGCCTGCAGTTCCTCGCCACCCGAGAGCATGGTGCCATAGCCCTGGGCCGCCGCCATCAGCAGCATGTTCTGCAGCGCGCAGCCCGCCGACACCAGGCGCGCGGACAGGCCCATGCCGCAGGCCTCGTCCGGCCCGGCATCCACCACGGCGAGCAGCAGGGCGGGAGCCTCCAGGGCCTTGCCCTGCGCAAGGTTCGGCTGCCCGGGGGCCGGAGGCAGCGCCTGCGCGCACACGCCGGCCACGGCGGCGCGGGCCGCATCGGGCACCAGGACCAGGCGCCAGGGCAGCGCCTGACCCGGATCGGGCACGTGCGCCGCGGCGTCCAGGATGGCCGCCAGCTCCGCCGGGCCGGGCCCTGGCGCAAACAGCCGCCCGGGCTGCACATGGCGCCGGGCCCGCAGCAGCGCCCAGGCACTGGAGGCATCGGGCTGCGCGGCCGCAGCCCCTCGTCCGCGCGGACCGGCAGGCTGCAGCGGCCAGGGGATGACGGTCATGGCCGGCCCTCCCCGGGCAGGCGGCAGGCGCAGGGCGCACAGCGCGCAGTCATCCGCACGCCCCCGTGTGCCCGCACTGCGTGCAGTAGTCGCAGCCATCTTTGCGGATCACGGCATGCGCTCCGCATTCCACGCACTTCTTGCCTGCCATGGCCTGCGGCACGGCCACGGGCGGCGCTGCCGGCTCATCCAGCGGCAGCAGTTGCTGCACCGGGTCGGCCACGCGGCGCGCCAGGATGTTCTGGATGGCATAGGCCATGGCCGCGACTTCGGAGTCGTGCCACATCGGCACCTGCGTGCCGTCTTCCCGGCGGTGGGTGCCCAGGCGCACCGGGCCGCGGTCCCAGGCCACCTTGCGCATGTCGCTGAGCGCGCGCTCCAGGAAGCCGCCGCGCGCCGCCAGCGACAGCATGCGCATGCTGGAGGTGATCCACTGCTGCGACTCGCCGCTCTGCCCCACGGGCATGAAAAACTCGATGGCCCGGTCCACCGTGGCATTGCCCACGCCCGTGGGCACGGGCAGGAAGGAGACCAGCAGGTACAGGGTCTTGCGGCCCTCCTGCGTCCAGTACTCGACCTTCTCGGCCACGGCCGAGAGGCCGCCCTTGGGCCGGCTCTCGATCACGGTGCGCATCGGGTCCACGGGCGGTGCCGCCGGGGCGGGCGCAGGCGCCGGGGCGCTGTGCGTTTCGAGCACCGATCCCAGGATGGTATTGGGCCGGTAGGTCGCCAGGCCCTTGAGCCGCGCGCGCCAGGCCTGCAGGTACAGGTCCTTGAAGCCTTCGTACGGGTAGTCGACCGGAATGTTCACGGTCTTGGAGATGGCCGTGTCCACACAGGGCTGCACGGCCTCCATCATCGCGATGTGGCCCTCGGCCGGCATCTCCAGGGCCGAGACGAAGTACTCGGGCAACTGGTGCACGTTGCCGCCCAACTCGCGGTACAGGCGCCAGGCATGGTCTTCCACCGCGTACTCGCTGGTGCTCCCGTCGGCCTCGCGCTTCCTGCGCTTGTAGGTCCATGAGAACGGCGGCTCGATGCCGTTGGAGGCGTTGTCGGCAAAGGCCAGGCTCACCGTGCCCGTGGGCGCGATGGACAGTAGGTGGCTGTTGCGGATGCCATGCGTGCGGATGGCGTCCTGGATCGGTTCGGGCAGGCGGCTCGCGAACGTGCCGGCCGACAAGTAGGGCCCGGCCTCGAACTTCGGAAACGCACCCTTCTCGCGCGCCAGGTCCACCGAGGCCAGGTAGGCGGCATCGCGCATGGCCGAGGCAATGCGCACCGCCATCTCGCGCCCCTCGGGCAGGTCGTAGCGCAGGCACAGCATGGCCAGCGTATTGCCCATACCCGTGAAGCCCACGCCGATGCGCCGCTTGGCCATGGCCTCGTCGCGCTGCTGCGGCAGCGGCCAGAAAGTCACATCGAGCACGTTGTCGAGTGCCCGCACCTGCAATGCAACCGTCTGCGCGAAGGCCTCGAAATCGAACGCAGCCACCCCGCCAAAGCCGAAGGGGTTGCGCACGAAGCGCGTGAGGATGATGGGGCCCAGGTCGCAGCAGCCGTAGGAGGGCAGCGGCTGCTCGCCGCAGTTGTGCGCCACGATGCCGTTGGCGTCGAAGGCGTGCACGTCGGCCACGGTCACGTCGTAGACATTCTCCACGCCATCGTCCACCAGCGCCTGCACGGTGGCCGTGAAGCGCTCACGGTCCAGCTCGCGGCGGTAGCCCGCCAGGGTTGTGTCGAGTCGCTGGGCCTTGTCCGTATCCGCAAAGCCGATGGCTTCGGCGAACAAGGCGATGTTGTCGCCGCAGAGCACCAACTCGTGCTGGGCCCGTGTGCCATACAGCCGCAGGCCGCCCTTGCCGTCGGGCATGGGGCGCTCGGCCGCAGCGCGCCAGTCGCGGTAGAGGGTGGAGGCCATGCCCAGGCGCAGCAGCATGCGCTGCACGGTCTGCAACAGTGCTTCATCGCTCTGCGCAAGCCTCACGCTCACGCCCTTGTCCTGGCTGTCCTGCACCAATCCATCGGCATCGAATAGGCCGCGCAGCAGGCCGCGTGCGAAGTCCGACGACTGCCGCTCCATGGCGGGCGTGATGGTCTGGCGGCCCGGTGCCATGCCCAGGCCGAACGCCAGGTCGCGCAGCGCAGCGCTGGCCATGCGCGCCTCGCCCCGACCCGCCACGGGCCGCTGGAAGCCTCCGAAATCGGCGCGGTGCGCCAGAGTAGCTGCGGCAGCCTCGGCTGCCTGCACGATGCCCGCGGCACCTGTGGCGGCATAGGCCACCGCACCCTGCCCCACGGCCTTGAGCTCGGGGGTCCAGACCGAGAGCACGGCCTTGTCGGCCTTGAGCGTGCCGTCGCCGATGAGCAGGCCCAGCAGGTAGCCCTCGGCCTCGCTGCCGGCGCCGGCCCAGCCCTGCAGGGCCCGGTGGTCGTGCAGCACGATCTCGTCGCCGGGCGAGAGCTGCGCCGCCTCGGTCCACTCGACCTCCAGGCAGTAGCGCGTCTTGCGCGCCACGCGGCGCACGCGGTGCTCGGCCGTGAGGCGCAGCGCGTGGCCTTCGCGGGTCTGCAGGCGCAGCACAGGGCGCGTGCCGGTCTGGAAGAAGCCCTGGCTTTCCACGCGGTAGGCGCGCCCGTCGACCACAGCATGGAAGGGCTGGCCGACCAGCTCGGCCACTTGGCGCGGCCCCTCGGCGGTCAGCACCCAGGTATCGGCCGTCACGCAGGGGTTGGTGGCCGCGATGTCTTCGCAGTAGTGCAGGTTGTTGTCCTCGTTGATGTGGTCGAGGAACAGGATGCCCGGCTCGGCGAAATCGTAGGCCGACTGCATGATGGTGTCCCACAGCGTGCGCGCCGGCACCGTGGCATAGACCCACTGGCCATCCGCACGCTGGTGGGCGCCCTGGTCGATCAGCGGCTGGCCGGGGCGGGCCCGGTGCACCAGCTCCCAGGGACTGTCGCTCTCCACCGCCTGGATGAAGGCGTCGGGCACGCCGACCGAGACATTGAAGTTGTTCCAGCGCCCAGGCGTGCGCTTGGCCGTGATGAATTCCTGCACATCGGGGTGGTCGATGCGCAGCACGCCCATCTGCGCACCGCGCCGCGCGCCAGCGCTTTCCACCGTGGAGCAGGACTGGTCGAACACGTTCATGTAGCTGCACGGCCCTGAGGCCGTCGACGCCGTGCCCACCACGCGCGCGCCCTTGGGGCGGATGCGCGAAAAGTCGTAGCCCACGCCGCCGCCGCGGCGCATGGTCTCGGCCGCTTCGCGCAAGGCTTCGTAGATGCCCGGGTAGCCGCCCTCGTCCACACCCTGGATGCAGTCACCCACGGGCTGCACGAAGCAGTTGATCAACGTGGCCTGGATGTCGGTGCCTGCCGCGCTCATGATGCGCCCGGCACCGATGGCGCCGGCCTGCAGGTTGTGAAGGAACAGCGCTTCGTACTTGTCGCGCAGGGCCGGGGCCTCGACCGAGGCCAGGGCGCGGGCCACGCGCCGGTATAGATCGTCGGCGCTGGTCTCGCCGTTCTTGAGGTATTTCTCGCGCAGGACGTCGAGGCTGATGGCTTGCATGGAGGTGGCGCCGGTCAAAGCGCTGGATGTTTCGCGTTTCATGGCTGAAGGTCCTTGCGCTCCATCAAACAAGACAGGGTTCCCCGCACGCTGAAACCGGGTGGCCGGGGCGAAAGCAGCACCATACATCGGCCCTATAGCCACACTGCCACCGTGGCCTCAGTCCCCGGTGGCTGCTCCAAGAGATCGGCCCTCGGGGTCGTTAGCATTGCGATATGAGAATCATTACATCTTCGGCCATCTCCATGGCCCGCCGGGCCCTGCCCCTGGTAGCAGCGCTGGCGCTCGCCGGCTGCGCGCACCAGCCTTCCGAAGTGGCCCCCGCCTGGCCCGCCCGCCTGCAGCAGGTGCTGCCTGCGGACGTGCTGCTGCTGGGCGAGCAGCACGATGCCGCCGACCACCAGCGCCTGCAGCGCGAGGCCGTGCAATGGCTGGCTGCGCGCGGCATGCTCGCCGCTGTCGTGATGGAGATGGCCGAGCAGGGCGGCAGCACCGCCGGCCTGCCGACGGATGCCACCGAGGCCCAGGCCCAGGCCGCCCTGAACTGGCAGGACAAGGCATGGCCCTGGGCGAAATACGGCCCGGTGGTGATGGCTGCCGTGGGCGCGGGGGCGCCGGTGCTGGGCGGCAACCTGCCGCGCAGCCAGATGCGCGCCACCATGGGCCAGGCGCAGTGGGATGCGCACCTGCCCGCCCCGGCGCTGCAACGCCAGTACACGGAGATCCGCGACGGCCACTGCGGCCTGCTCCCCGAATCGCAGATCGCGCCCATGGCGCGCATCCAGATCGCACGCGACGCCAGCATGGCGCAGGTGGCCACGTCCGCCCTGCAGCCCGGCAAGACGGTACTGCTCATTGCCGGGGCCGGCCATGTCTGGCGCAGCCTGGGTGTACCCACGCACCTGGGCAGCGGCGTGAAGGCCCAGGTCGTGGTGGCGCGGGCCGGCGGCGAGGCCGACGCCACGCACGCCGATGCCGACCTGCTGGCCCCTACGCCCGCGCTGCCGCCGCGCGACGCCTGCGCCGAGCTGCGCGAGCAGTGGAAGGCCGCACCGCGCAAGCCCTGAAATGAAACACCCCCTGAGTCGCTTCGCGCCTTCACCCCTCTCTCATATTGCTTCGCAATCTGGGAGGGGGACGCCCCCAGCGCGGCGGGGCGGCCCTTGCGCGGGGGCACTGGCTTGGGCCGCGCCAGTTTCAGACGTCGCGGGTGGCGCGCAGCGCGATGAATAACTGATACGGGCTCGACAACGGCGCGGCTGCTCAGCCGCCAGCCAGGCTTGGCGCGGGCTGTGCCCGGAGCAGCGCGGCAAACGCCGGCGCGCGCAAGGGTCGGCTGCACAGGTAGCCCTGGTAGGCATCGCAGCCCCGCTCCTGCAGGAAAGCCAGTTGCGCGGGGGTCTCCACGCCTTCGGCCAGCACCGACAGGCCCATGCTGTGGCCCATGGCGATGATGGCCGCGCTGATGGCCATGTCGTCGGCGCTCTGCGGAATGTCGCGGGTGAAGCCCTGGTCGATCTTGAGCACGTCGATGGGAAAGCGCTTGAGCTGGGCCAGCGATGAATAGCCGGTGCCGAAGTCGTCGACCGCGATGCGCACGCCCAGGCCGCGCAGGCCCAGCAGCACCTGCAGGGCTTCTTCGGCGCGCTCAGCCAGCGCGGACTCGGTGATCTCCAGCTCCAGCAGCGACGCCGGAAAGCCCGCGTCGGCCAATGCCGCCGCCGTGCAGCCGGCCACATCGGTCAGGTGGAACTGGCGCGGCGAGACATTCACAGCCAGCGTCACCTCCGGCAGGCCCTCGTCACGCCACTGCCGGCCCTGGCGGCAGACTTCACGCAGCACCCACTCGCCCAGCGGGCCGATGACGCCCGAGGTCTCGGCCACGGGGATGAAGCGCGCGGGCGAGATGAGCCCCTCGTCGGGGTCGTTCCAGCGCACCAGGGCCTCCGCCCCGGCGATGCGGCCCGTGGCAATGTCCACCTGGGGCTGGTAGTACACCTCCATGTGGCCCTGGGCCAGCGCCAGGCGCAGGCGCGACTCCAGCGCCAGGCGCTCGCGCGCGGCCTGGGTCATGGTCTCGTGGAAGAAGCACCAGGCGCCACGCCCGCGCGCCTTGGCGCCATAGACGGCGGCGTGCGCACCCTGCTGCAGGCCCTCCACCGTGTCGGCATGGGTGGGGAACATGCAGATGCCCACGCTGGCGCCGGCCACCACCTCCAGGCCATCGGGCGAGCGCCAGGGCTCGGCCACGGCGGCAATGAGCTGGCGCGCCACGGCGGCCGCGCCCTCGGAGTTGCGCATGTGGCGCGCCACCACGGCCAGCTCATCGCCCGCCATGCGCCCCAGCAGATCGCCAGGGCGCAGGGCCGACTGCACCTTCTTCGCGATGTGCTGCAGCACCTGGTCGCCGGTGGCGTGGCCATAGCTGTCGTTCACGTCCTTGAAGCGGTCCAGGTTGATCAGCAGCACCGCCAGGTGCTCGCCGCTCAGGCGCGCCTCGCCCACGGCCTCGGACAGCTCGGCACCGAAACGCAGGCGGTTGGACAGCCCCGTGAGCGCATCGTTGTGCGCCAGGAACTCCAGGCGCTGCTGCTGCGCCTTTTCTGCGGAGATGTCGGAGAACATGCACACGTAGTGCGTCACCGTACCCGCCGGGTCGCGCACGGCGCTCAGCGACATGTGCTCGGGGAACACCTCGCCGTTCTTGCGCCGGTTCCAGATCTCGCCCTGCCAATGGCCGGTGCCGTCGATGGACGCCCACATCGCGTCGTAAAAGGCCTTGTCGTGGCGGCCCGACTTGAAGACGCGCGGGTTCTGGCCCAGCAGCTCCGTCTCGGTATAGCCCAGCAGGCGCGTGAAGGCCGCGTTGACCGAAAGGATGCGGCCCTGCGCATCGGTCACCACCACGCCCTCGCCGGTGTTGTCCACCACCGTGCTGGCCAGGCGCTGGCGCTCCTCGCTGGTGGCCAGGGCTGTACGTACGGCGGCGATGTCGCCCAGGTCCTGGTGCATGCGCATGCGCGCGCCCTCGGCGCGGTGGGCGCGGTGCGCCAGCCACCAGGCCAGCGCACCCGTCAGCAGCACGTAGAGCCAACCCTTCCAGGTCTGATAGCGGGCCAGTTCGCCCGGGTCCGTGACCCAGCGGGCCAGCAGCAGATCGCCCACGAACACCCACACCACACCCAGCACCAGGTAAAGCGCCGCCACGCACCAGGGAACCAACGACCGCGGGCCACCAGACTCTTGCATGAAATCCTTCTTCCAAACCTGCTCCGGGCCTTGCTGCGACAATGGCGCAGCTATGACGACCCAAGCCTACATCCTCACCCTGTCCTGCCCCGACCGCCTGGGGCTCGTGCACGCCGTTTCCGGCTTCCTGCTGGAGCACGGCGGCAACATCGAAGAAGCCGCGCAGTACAACGACCACGCCACCGGCCTGTTCTTCATGCGCGTGCAGTTCGCCTGCGACCAGCACGACCATGCCACGCTGCGCGAGCGCCTCGCGGCCTTCGCCGAACCCAACCAGATGCGCTGGAGCCTGCACGCCACGGCCCAGCCCGTCAAGACCGTGCTCATGGTCAGCAAGGAAGGCCACTGCCTCAACGACCTGCTGTTCCGCTGGAAATCCGGCCTGCTGCCCGTGGACATCCGCGCCATCATCAGCAACCACCGCGACTTCTACCAGCTGGCCGCCAGCTACAACGTGCCCTTCCACCACATCCCTGTGACTGCCGCCACCAAGGCGCAGGCCGAGGCCAAGCAGTACGAGATCATCGAGGCCGAAGGAGCCGAGCTGGTGGTGCTGGCGCGCTACATGCAGGTGCTGTCGGACGACCTGTGCAAAAAGCTCGCCGGCCGCGCGATCAACATCCACCACAGCTTCCTGCCCAGTTTCAAGGGCGCCAAGCCCTACTACCAGGCGCATGACCGGGGCGTGAAGCTCATCGGCGCCACGGCCCACTACGTCACCGCCGACCTCGACGAAGGCCCGATTATCGAGCAGGACGTGGCCCGCGCCGACCACACCGACACGGTGGAAGACCTCACGGCCCGCGGCCGCGACACCGAAAGCCAGGTGCTGGCCCGTGCCGTGAAGTGGCACAGCGAGCACCGCGTGCTGCTCAACGGGCACAAGACGGTCATCTTCCGCTGAGGAGCCCGATGGCCACGGCCGCCCCTTCCTCTTCGTTCCTCAGCAGCGCGGCCAGGCGCATCCCGCCCATCCAGTGCCTGCTGACCTTCGAGGCACTGGCGCGCCTGCGCAGCGTGACGCAATCGGCCGACGAGCTGTGCGTCACGCCCAGCGCGGTGAGCCACCGCGTCAAGCAGCTCGAACAGATCCTGGGCGTGCGCCTGTTCGGCCGTGCCGACTTCTCGCTGACCACCGAGGGCAGCGCCTACCTGGCCCATGTGCGCGAGGGGCTGGGGGCGCTGCAGCGCTTTCCGGGCGCGGCAGCAGCCCCCGGCCGGCGCCGGCTCAAGCTGGCCGTGACGCCGACCTTCGCGCGCACCATCCTGATCCCGCGCCTGCGCCAGTTCACCGAGGCCTATCCCGAGATCGACCTGGCGCTGCAGGTCTCCATCCCGCTCCTGGACGTGGTGGCCGAAGACGCCGACCTGATGGTGCGCTTCGGCGCCGGCCACTATGCCGACGTGGAGCATGTGGAGCTGGCGCGCGACGTGGTCACCCCGCTGGCCTCGCCGGCCTTCGTGCGCGAGCACGGCCCCTTCGAGCGCCCCGAGGACCTGGAGGGTGTGGCGCTGCTGCGCAGCCCGCTCGAACCATGGCGCACCTGGTTCGGGGCCACCGGCCTGGACTGGTCCGAGCCGAGCGAGGGCTCGCAGTTCAACGACATCGGCCTGATGTGCGACGCCGCGGCGGCCGGCATGGGCGTGGCCCTGGTGCGCCTGAAGCTCGGTGCACCCTGGCTCGAGAACGGCACCCTGGTGCGCCTGTTCGACACCGACACCACCAGCCCCCACGCCCACTACCTGTGCTGGCGCACCGGCACCATGGACCGCTGGGAATGCGCGGCCTTTGCCGAATGGCTGCGCAAGATCATGGTGTGAGCTTGCGCATCCGCCCAGCACAACGCGAAGACGCCGCGGCTATCGCACGCATCCACGTCGCGGCCTGGAAGGCGGCCTATGCGGGCATCATCGACGAGGCCTACCTGGCGGCCCTGTCCACCGCGCAGCGCGAAGCCTATTGGGCCCAGGCGATTGCCCAGGGCAGGCCTGGGCTGCTGCTGGCGCAGGACGACGGCGGCGCCGTGACAGGCTGGATCGCCTTCGGCGACTGCCGCGATGCGGATGCCCCAGCGACCCGGGGAGAGGTCTGGGCGATCTATGTGGACCCTGCCTGCTGGTCGCAGGGCGCAGGCCAGGCGCTGTGGCAGCAGGCCCGGGAGCGGATGCTGGAACAGGGCAAGGCCGAGGCCAGCTTGTGGGTGCTGGCCGCCAACCAGCGGGCCATCCGCTTCTATGCGGCGCTGGGCTTCGCCCCCGAGCCGGCGAGCGCCAGGACCATCACGGTGGCTGGAGCGCCGATTGACGAGCTGCGCCAGGTCTGCGCGCTGGCGCCGGGCGGCCCTGCCGGGCCTTGAACCGGATTTCACGCCGGCCCTCCAAAAATCTCACGGCGGCCGGCGCCGCCATGGCCTACAGTGGCGGCATGCAGACCGCCTCCCTTTCCTCCCTCGCAGCCAACGCGCCCACCGGGCCCACGCCAGCCGAGCGCGCTGCGCGCCAGGCCGAGGTGGTGCAGGCCCTGGCCCGCACCGTGCCCGCCCACGCCCTGCTCTGGCACGCCGAAGACACTACCCCCTACGAATGCGACGGGCTCACGGCCTACCGCCAGCGCCCGCTGGTGGTCTGCCTGCCCGAAACCTACGAGCAGGTGCAGGCCGTGCTGCAGGCCTGCCACCGGCTGCATGTGCCCGTGGTGGCGCGCGGCGCGGGCACGGGGCTGTCCGGCGGGGCCATGCCCGATGCCATGGGCGTGACACTGTCGCTGGCCAAGTTCAACCGCATCCTCAACGTGGACCCGGTGAGCCGCACGGCCCTGGTGCAATGCGGCGTGCGCAACCTGGCCATCAGCGAGGCGGCCGCGCCCTATGGCCTGTACTACGCGCCCGACCCGAGCAGCCAGATCGCCTGCACCATCGGCGGCAATGTGGCCGAGAACTCGGGCGGCGTGCATTGCCTCAAGTACGGCCTCACGGTGCACAACGTACTGCAGGTGCGCGGCTTCACCATCGAGGGCGAGGCCGTGGAATTCGGCAGCGATGCGCTCGATGCCCCCGGCTACGACCTGCTGGCAGCCGTGATCGGCAGCGAAGGCATGCTGGCCGTGACCACCGAGGTCACGGTGCGCCTGATCCCCAAGCCGCAGCTGGCGCGCTGCATCATGGCCAGCTTCGACGACGTGCGCAAGGCGGGCGCTGCGGTGGCAGCCGTCATCGCCGCCGGCATCATCCCGGCAGGGCTGGAGATGATGGACAAGCCCATGACTGCCGCGGTCGAGGACTTCGTGCACGCGGGCTACGACCTCGGTGCCGAGGCCATCCTGCTGTGCGAAAGCGACGGCACGCCCGATGAGGTGGAGGAAGAAATCGGCCGCATGACCGAGGTGCTGCGCGCCGCGGGCGCGGTGGCCATCTCGGTAAGCCGCGACGAGGCCGAGCGCCTGCGCTTCTGGAGCGGGCGCAAGAACGCCTTCCCCGCCAGCGGCCGCATCAGCCCCGACTACATGTGCATGGACTCCACCATCCCGCGCAAGCGCCTGGCCGACATCCTGCTGGCCATTGCCGAGATGGAGAAGAAATACCAGCTGCGCTGCGCCAACGTGTTCCACGCGGGCGACGGCAACCTGCACCCCTTGATCCTGTTCGACGCCAACGACCCCGACCAGTTGCACCGCTGCGAACTCTTCGGCGCCGACATCCTGGAGACCAGCGTGGCCATGGGCGGCACGGTGACGGGCGAGCATGGCGTGGGCGTGGAAAAGCTCAACAGCATGTGCGTGCAGTTCAGCGCCGAGGAAAACGCGCAGATGGCGGGCCTCAAGCACGCCTTCGACCCGGCCGGCCTGCTCAACCCCGGCAAGGTGATCCCCACACTGCACCGCTGTGCGGAGTACGGCAAGATGCTGGTGCGCGCGGGGCAGATCAAGCACCCGGACCTGCCCCGGTTCTGATCCCCTCGTGCAACACCCAGAGCCGCCCACTGCGACGCCACCCGCACCCGGCCCCATGAAGGGCCTGCAAGGCCTGGCCTTTCTGCTGCTCATGCAGTCGGCCGGCGAGGCACTGTCGCATTTCCTGCACCTGCCCGTGCCCGGCCCGGTGGTCGGCATGGTGCTGCTGCTCCTGGCGCTGCAATAGGGCCCGGTGCAGCGGGCCGTGGCGCCAGCGGCAGGTTTTCTGCTCACCCACCTGTCGCTGCTGTTCGTGCCGGTGGGTGTGGGGGTGATGACGCACCTCGATCTGCTGGGCGCCTATGGGTTGCGCCTGGTGGTGGTGATCGTGCTGTCCACCTGGGCCGGAATGGCGGCCACAGTGCTGGTGCTGCGCCTGTTCAGGCCCCAGCCGGAAACCCGGGAGGCGGGTGATGGCCAACTTCGTTGAGCTCTGGCTCTACCTCTCGCAAGCGCCACTGTTCGGCCTCACGGCCACGCTCGCGGTGTACGTGCTGGCGCAGGCGTTTTCCGCACGCATGGGCCATGCGGCCTGGGCCAACCCGGTGCTGTGGTCGGTGGTGGTGCTGGCCGGTGCGCTGCTGGCCACGGGCACGGCCTACCCCACCTTCTTTGCCGGAGCGCAGTTCATCCACTTTCTGCTCGGGCCAGCCGTGGTGGCCCTGGGCTGGCCGCTGTGGCTGCGCCGGGCCGAGCTGCGCCAGCGCTGGGGCCGCCTGCTGCTGGCCGCGCTGGCCGGCGGCACGGCGGCGGCCACCAGTGCCGTGGGCCTGGGCTGGGCCATGGGCCCGCCGCTGGACATGCTGATGTCGCTGGCGCCCAAATCGGTCACGGCACCCGTGGCCATGGGCGTGGCCGCGCAGATCGGCGGCGTGCCGGCGCTGGCGGCCTTGTTCGCGGTGCTCACCGGCATGGTGGGCGCACTTTCGAGCCGCACCCTGTTTGGCTGGCTGCGCGTGGGCACGGATGCGCCCGGCATGGTGGCACGCGGCTTTGCACTGGGCACGGCTTCGCATGGCATCGGCGCCGCGCAGGCCCTGCAGGACGATCCCGATGCAGGCGCCTACGCTGGCCTGGCGCTGGGCCTGCAGGTGGTGCTGGCAGCGCTGCTGGTGCCGCTGGTGGTGAAACTCTTCTAACGCAGGGCGCGCACGATCTCACCCGCGTGCGAGACGCCAAACAGCACCAGGCCGATCAGCCCGCCCACCACCGTGCCGTTGATGCGGATGTACTGCAGGTCCCGGCCGACCTGCAGTTCGATGAGTTCGGACATCTCCTGCGCATCCCAACGCTGCACGGTGTCCTCGATGTGCTGCGCGATGAACGCGGACACCTCGGGCGCCAGCCCCTCGGCCCAGCGTTCGAGCCGTGCGCTGAGCGATTCACGCAGCGCCGGATCGTCCGCGAGCGAGCGGCCCAGCCAGGCGCCCATGGCCTGCACGTTGCGCGCCACGGCCGAATCAGGCTGGGCCAGGTCGTGGCGCAGCGCCGTGCGCATGCCCTGCCACAGCTCCTGCACATAGCGGCCCAGCGTGGCGTCGGTCTGCAGGTACTGGCGGATCTCATCGGCCCGCTGCTGCCAGTCGGGGTCGGTCTGCAGGCGCTCGATGAGCCGCTGCACGGCCTCATCGAAACGATCGCGCAACTGGTGCTGCGGGTTGGCGGCCACTTCGGCCAGCAGGCCGGCCAGGGCATTGGCCACCATCGCCGAGCCCTTGTCGCCCAGCCAGTCGGTGGGGAGCATCTTCTCCTTGACCGGGTGGTCCTTCTTGAGCCATTGCACTATGGTGCGCGCGATCAGGTCGCGCGTCTCCTCGCTCTGCAGCACGGTGATGAGCCGGGCCAGCCCATCGTCGAGCAGCGCCTGGTGGCGGCCGTTGTGCGTGAGCGCACCCAGCACCGTGGCCATGGTCTGCGACAGGTCGATCTGCCCGATCAGCGTGCGGGCGGCACGCTGGATGAAGCGCTCCACCTGCGCATCCTGCACGGCGTCAAGCCCCGCAGAGACCAGGCGCACGGCCTGCTGGCTCAGCAAGGCGGTGTTGCCCGGTGCAACCAGCCAGTCGGCCACGCGCGCCACCGGGTCGTGGCGGCGGATCAGCGCCACCAGCGAGGGCGCGTCGAGGAACTTGTCGCGCACAAAGCCGGCCAGGTTGCGGCCGATGCGGTCCTTGTTGCGCGGGATGATGGCCGTGTGCGGGATCGGCAGGCCCAGCGGGTGGCGGAACAGGGCCACCACGGCAAACCAGTCGGCCAGCGCGCCCACCATGGCCGCCTCGGCCACGGCCTTCAGGCAGTTCAGGGCCAGGCCGCGCTCCACCAGGCTGGTGCCGATGAACACCGCAGTCGCCAGCAGCAGCAGGGCCAGGGCCTGCCGCTTGGCCTTGCGCAGCGCCGCATGGGCGGCGTCCGCGTCGGTGGAAGATGCCATCGGGCGGCGCAGCAGCGCCGCTCAGGCTGCCGCTGCGATCTGGTCGAGCGCCTTGGACAGATGGCCCACGGTGCGCTCCACGTTGTGCCACTTCTCCAGGCCGAACAGGCCGATGCGGAAGGTCTTGAAATCCGTGCCCTCGTCGCACTGCAGCGGCACGCCGGCAGCGGTCTGCAGGCCGACATCCATGAACTTCTTGCCGTTCTGGATACCAGGGTCGGTGGTGTAGCTCACCACCACGCCAGGGGCCTTGTAGCCCTCGGCCGCCACGCTGGGGAAGCCCTTGGATTCGAGCAGCGCACGCACCTTGGCGCCGAGTTCGATCTGCTCGGCGCGCACCTTGTCGAAGCCGTACTCGCGCGTCTCCAGCATCACCTCGCGCAGGCGCACCAGCGCGTCGGTGGGCATGGTGGTGTGATAGGCGTGCTGGCCCTTTTCGTAGCCCTCGGCGATCTGCATCCACTTTTTGAGGTCGCACGAGAAGCTGCTGCTCGTCGTGCCCTCGATGGCCTGGCGCGCACGCTCGCTGAGCATCACCATGGCGCAGCAGGGCGAGCCGCTCCAGCCCTTTTGCGGGGCCGAGATCAGCACATCCACACCGGTTGCCTGCATGTCCACCCACATCGCGCCCGAAGCCACGCAGTCGAGCACGAACAGCGCGCCCACCTCGTGCGCGGCCGCAGTCAGCGTGCGCAGGTAGTCATCGGGCAGGATGATGCCGCTGGCGGTCTCCACGTGCGGCGCAAACACTACCTTGGGCCGCTCGGCACGGATGGCGGCCGCCACCTCGTCGGCCGGGCACGGCGCCCAAGGGGCTTGCGGGCCGTCGCCCTGCTTGCGCGCCTTGCACACCACGGCGCCGCCGCCCAGGCCGCCGGCCGCGTCGAAGATCTGGCTCCAGCGGTAGCTGAACCAGCCGTTGCGCACGATGAGCACCTTCTCGTTGTTGGCGAACTGGCGCGCCACGGCCTCCATACCGAAGGTGCCGCTGCCGGGCACCAGCACGGCCGTGTGGGCGTTGTAGACCTGCTTGAGCGTGGCCAGGATGTCCTGCATCACGCCAGTGAAGCGCTTGGACATGTGGTTGAGCGCGCGGTCGGTGTAGACCACCGAGAATTCGAGCAGGCCATCGGGATCGATATCGGGCAGCAGTCCGGGCATGGGGAAGGTCTCCGTTGGATGGGGCACAGGGCAGCACGCGCGCGGCCGCCCCAATCAGCCGGCCAGCTTAGCATGGCCCTTTGCCACCGGTGGGGTCACCAGGTATCCACAAAGCGGTGCCCCAGGGGCGCCACCTGGGCCGATGCCAGCCCCCGTGCCAGCCAGGCACGCGTTTCGGCCGGATCGATCACCGCATCGATCTCCAGCGTGGCCGCCATGTGCATGGCCTCGCCGTTGGCGTACTGGCGCGCCACGAGCTTCTGGAACAGGGCGTCGCGCTCGGCGCCCTCGGGCACGGCCTCCAGCTCCTTGCGAAAGCCCAGGCGCACGGCGCCTTCGAGCCCCATGGCGCCGAACTCCCCCGTGGGCCAGGCCACGGTGAATACCGGCGCATGGAAACCTCCGGCAGTCATGCCCATGGCCCCCAGCCCATAGCCCTTGCGCAGCACCACGCTGAAGAATGGCACACGCAGGCTGGCCGCCGTCACGAACAATCGGCTCACATGGCGCACCTGGGCCGTGGCCTCCACATCGGGGCCGACCATGAAGCCGGGCGTGTCCACCAGGCTCACCAGCGGCAGGCCATGCGCATTGCACAGCTGCATGAAGCGCGCCCCCTTGTCGGCGGCATCGGCATCGATGGCGCCGCCCAGGTGCTGCGGGTTGCTGGCCAGCAGGCCCACAGGCCGGCCCTCGATGCGCGCCAGCGCCGTGTGGATGCCCGCACCGAAGCCGGTGCGCAGCGGGAGCAGGCTGCCCTCGTCCACCAGCCCCGCCATGGCGGCACGCGTGTCGTACACGCGCAGCCGGTTCTCGGGCACCACACTGCGCAGTTGGCGCTGGTCGGGGGCCGTCCAGTGCGCCAGCCGCCCCTGGAAGAACGACAGGTAGTGCCGCGCCGCACGCACGGCCCCGGCTTCGTCGTCCACCAGCACGTCGATCACGCCATTGGCGTGCTGCAACGCGCTCGGGCCGATCTGCTCAGGCTTGAACACGCCGAGCCCCCCGCCCTCGATCATCGCCGGCCCACCCATGCCGATGTTGCTGCCGCGCGTGGCGATGACCACGTCGCTGCAGCCCAGCAGCGCGGCATTGCCCGCAAAACAGCGCCCCGCCGCAATGCCCACCACGGGCACCTGGCCCGACAGCGCGGCATAGCTGGCAAAGGTGTGCACATGCAGGCCCGCCACCACCGGCATGTCGGTGTCACCGGGCCGGCCGCCGCCGCCTTCGGCGAACAGCACCGCGGGCAGCTTCTGCGCCAGGGCGATGCCCAGCATGCGATCGGTCTTGGCGTGGTTGCGCGCGCCCTGCGTGCCGGCCAGCACCGTGGCGTCGTAGGACATGACCACTGCGCGCGACTGCTCAGGCCCGAAATCGGCGCTATTGATGCCGCCGATGCCCGTGACCATGCCGTCGGCCGGCGTGTTGGCGACCAGGTCCTCCAGGCTGCGCCGGCGCGTCTGCGCCGCAATGGCCAGCGCGCCGTACTCGATGAAGCTGCCCTCGTCGCACAGGTCGGCGATGTTCTCGCGCGCACTGCGCCCACCCTGCGCCTGGCGCTTGGCCATGGCGTCGGGGCGCGCGGCGTCGAGCGTGAAGGCATGGCGGTCCTGCACGCGCTGCAGATCGGGGCGGATACGGTCGGGGTCCTGCGCCGCAGCGTTCTCGTCCGCCATGGGCCCGGCCCCCTCCGCGGCGTCCAGCACCAGCAGCGGCTGGCCCTGCACCAGGTAGCCGCCCGGTGCAGCCAACAGTGCACGCACCCGGCCCGCGTGCGGCGCCAGCAGCACATGCTCCATCTTCATGGCTTCGAGCACGGCCAGCTCGGCCCCGGCGGCCACCACATCGCCCTCGGCCACGGCCAGCTGCACCAGCCGTGCAGGCATGGGCGCCGGCACCGCCCCTTCGGGGGCCGACTCGGGTTGCGCAATCTCCTGGCCCGCCACCGCGGCCAGGGGTTCATCGGCCCACTGGCCCGCCGCCACCAACAGCTCGGGCAAGACCGTTTCCAGCCAGCGCGTGTGCACCTGCTGGCTTTGCATTTCGGGCCGCGCGGCCAGCGCGCGCAGCAGCGCCACATTGGTCGCCATGCCGCCGATGTGGCATTCGGCCAGTGCACGTTGGGAGCGCCGCAGCACATCGCCGAAGCGGGGGCTGCGCGTGTGCACGATGAGCTTGGCCAGCAGCGTGTCGTAGTGCGGCGAGGGGGTTGCACCCGCCACGCCATGCGTATCCACACGGATGCCCGGGCCGGCCGGCAGCTCGAAGCGCGTGAGCGCACCGCTGCCGGGCACGGCGCCGCCCTGCGCATCCAGCGTCTCGGCGTTGATGCGCCACTGCATGGCAAAGCCCTGTACCGCAGGCGGCGCCTCGGGGTCAAGGCCCAACTCACGCAAGCGCCTGCCAGCAGCCAGCGCAATCTGCGCCTGCACCAGGTCCACGCCGGTGACCTCTTCGGTGACGGTGTGCTCCACCTGCAGGCGCGGATTGGCTTCGATGAAGACAAAGGGCAGCGTGTCGGACGCCAGGTCCACCAGGAACTCGAAGGTCCCCAGGCCCTCGTACGCCACCTCGCGCACCATGGACAGCGCGGCCGCCACGATGCGTTCGCGCAGCGGGGCGGGCAGCGAGGGGCTGGGCGCCACCTCCACCAGCTTCTGGAAGCGCCGCTGCAGCGTGCACTCGCGCTCGCCCAGGGCAATCACCTCGTGCCCGTCGCCCAGCACCTGTACCTCGATATGGCGTGCACCGTTCATCAGCCGCTCGACATACACGCCCTCCACCCCGAAGGCAGCCAGCGCCTCGCTGCGGCAGCGCTCGTAGGCCTTCGGCAGTTCATCGGCCGCCTGGACGGCGCGCATGCCGCGCCCGCCGCCACCGCCGATCGCCTTGAGCACGATGCCCGCGCCGCCCTGCGCCTGCCAGAAGGCCTGCGCCTCCTTCAGCGTGACGGCAGCCTGCGAGCCCGGCATCAGCGGCACACCGCAGCGCAGGGCCAGCGCGCGGGCCTGCGCCTTGTCGCCGAACAGCGCGAGCTGCGCCGGCGTGGGGCCGATGAAGCGCAGCCCGGCGTCCGCACAGGCGCGCGCGAAGTCGGCACGCTCGCTCAGGAAGCCGTAGCCCGGGTGCACGGCATCGCAACCCTGCGCGCGGGCGATGGCAACCAGGTTCGCGCCATCCAGGTAGGCCGAGGGGCCCGTGGCACCGAGGGCCACGGCCGCATCGGCCGCGCGCACGTGGGGTGCCTGCGCATCGTCATCGGCATACACAGCCACGCTGGCGATGGACAGGTCCTGCAGTGCGCGCACGGTGCGCAGGGCGATCTCGCCACGGTTGGCGACCAGGACTTTGTGGAACAGGGGCGGGGTCATCATTTCAGGGGATCTCTCGGAGCAGGCGGCGCAGCACCTTGCCGGCACCGGTCGCGGGCAAGGCATCGATGAAACGCACTTCGCGCGGGGTTTTGTAGGGCGCCATGTTCTCGCGCGCCCAGGCCACCAGGGCAGCGGCATCCACCTCCTGGCCGGGCTTCTTCACGATGAATGCACGCACCACCTCGCCCTTCTCGGCATCGGCCACGCCGATCACGGCGGCCTGGGCCACGGCGGGGTGCTTGATGAGCAGGGTCTCCACCTCTTCGGGGAACACGCTGTAGCCCGAGACCTTGATCATCTCCTTGAAGCGGCCGATGAAGGTCAGGTAGCCATCGGGGTCCATCTTGCCCATGTCGCCGGTGTGCACCCAGCCATCGCGCAGGGTCTGCGCCGTGGCCTCGGGCTTGTTCCAGTAGCCCTTGAAGTTGCCAGGGCCGTGGATGGTGATCTCACCCACCTCGCCGGCCGGCAACGGCGCGCCGGTCTCTGGGTCGATGATGCGGATGGTGTTGCCTGGCACCGGCTTGCCGTGCGCTCCCCAGCGGATGGCATCGTGCGGCATGTAGGTATCCACGGTGTGCGTCTCCGACAGGCCGTAGGACGCCTCGAACGACGTGCAGTTCGGCGCGAACTCCCTCCACTGCCGCGCCAGCGCCTCGGTGAAGGTGATGCCGAAGCTCGTGACCGGGTTGCGGCGCAATGCACTCCAGTCCATGCCGCGCGCGCCAGGCACCTGCATGAGGGCGCCGTTCATGGGCGCGATGCTGTACCACCAGGTCACGCGGTGGCGCTCCAGCGCCTGGGCCACGGCCAGCGGGTCGAAGCGGTACAGCAGCACCGTGGTGGCGCCGGTGTGGATGGGCAGGTTCACCCCCATCACCATGCCGGCGATGTGGTACAGCGGCGCCACGGCCAGCAGCACGTCATCGCCGCGCGCGCCATTGCACTCGGCCGATGCCGCTGTCTTGAAGCGTGCGTTCTCGTAGCTCAGCATGGCGCCCTTGGGCAGGCCCGTGGTGCCCGAGGTATAGGTCATCAGCGCCACGTCGTCCATGCCGATGGCCACCGGTGTGGGCGTGCCGCCGGCGCGCACCACCGCCAGGAAATCCTCGCAGCCGGCAGGCACTGGGGCAGCAGCCGCGCGCATGGCCTGCAGCTCGGCCGGCACGTCGATGCTGGGCGCATCGGGCAGCAGCTCGCCATAGCGCACCACGAACACGTGCGCAAGCGACGTGGCGGCACGCACCTTGTCCACCACGGGCAGCAGCAAGTCGGCCGCCACGATCACGCGCGCGCCCAGGTCCGCCAGCTGGTACTGCAGCTCATGCTCCTTGTTGAGCGGGCCGCAGGGACAGACGATGGCACCGATCTTCTGGATGCCGTAGTGCGCCATCACGTACTGCGGGCAGTTGTTCATGAACAGCGCCACCGGCTCGCACGGCTGCACGCCCAGCGCCTGCAGGCGGGCGGCAAATGCGTCGCTGGCGGCATCGATCTCGGCCCAGGTGATGGGCTGGCCGTACCAGAGGTAGGCGGTGCGCCCGGGAGTCTCGCGCGCATGGCGGCGCAGGTGTTCGTGCAGCGGCAGCGCGGTGGCGGTCTGTGGCATGGCGTTGTCTCCAAGGTGTCTGCAATCGCTGGTTCTCGGCACTGCTTCAGGGTTTGCGATAGGTCCCCGTGCCCGCCAGCGTCTTGCCAATATATACCCATGGGTAGAACATTGCTACCCATCGGTATAAAGCCACGTCGCACAAAGGACAGCATCCATGACAGAGCAGCCCCCCGTACAGGCCAGCGGCCGGCAGAAGGCCGCCACGGCCGGGTCGGACGAGAAGCGCGAGCGCATCCTGCGCGCCGCCGAGGCGCTGTTCGACGCCCAGGGCTATGCCAACACCACCATAGAGCAGATCGTGCAACAGCTGGGCGTGACCAAGCCCTTCGTGTACTACTACTTCCGCAACAAACAGGAGATCTTCGAGACCCTGTGCTGGACGCCCGCCGTGGCCTGCTTCACGGCCATGGACTTCGCCGAGGGCGACGACCGTCCGGCGCACGTGAAGGTGACGGAAGGCATCGAGCGCCTGATCCGCGCCACGCTGGCGCACCACCCGGCGGCCTTCTTCCCCTACCGCGAGCCCCAGGTCTACCGTCCCGAGTACCTGGCGGCGCAAAAGCAGCTGGCCAATCATTTCTACAACCAGCTCTGCGCTTTGCTCGAAGAGGGACGACGGGACGGCATGTTCGAGTTCAACGACACCAAGATCACGGCCCTGGCCGCCTGCAGCCTGCCCGGTTTTCTCTACAACTGGTACCGGCCCGACGGCCGCCTGTCGGCCGATGAGGTAGCGCAGGAGCTCTCGCAACTGGCCCGGCGGGTGCTGGGCCTGCGGCGCACACGCCGGCGCACGGCCCCCTGAGCCCGGGCCCGGCCATCCACCGACAAGCAACACACCAAGGAGACACAGACACCATGAAGACCGCTCTGTTCACCCCGCTGGCCGCCGCGGCGGCCCTGTTGATGGCCGCAGCCACCCCGACGCACGCGCAGGAGACCTTCAAGGTCGCCTACATCGACCCGCTCTCGGGTCCGTTCGCCAACGTCGGCGAGCTGATGCTCACCCACACCCAGTACGCCATCGAGGACATCAATGCCAAGGGCGGCGTGCTCAAGGGCGTCAAGCTGCAACTGCTGCAGTTCGACAGCAAGCTCTCCGCGCAGGAAAGCCAGAGCGCGCTGCAGGCGGCCATCGACCAGGGCGCGCGCGCCATCGTCACGGGCGGATCGGGCTCGTCGGTGGTCACCGCGCTGGTGCAGGCCGCGGCACGCCACAACCAGCGCAACCCGGGCAAGGAGATCCTGGTGCTCAACCACTCCTCCATCGACCCCGAGCTCACGGGCAAGGCCTGCAGCTTCTGGCACTTCCAGTTCGATGCCAACACGGCCATGAAGATGAAGGCCATCGCCAACTACATCAAGAAGCAGCCTGACATCAAGAAGGTCTACCTGCTCAACCAGGACTACGCGCACGGCAAGCAGTGGGCGCACTATGGCCGCGAAATGGTGGGCCTGGCGCGCCCGGACATCCAGTTCGTGGGCGAAACCCTGCACCCCATCGGCCGGGTGAAGGACTTCTCGCCCTACGTGTCCAAGGTCAAGAGCACCGAGGCCGATTCGGTCATCACCGGCAACTGGGGCCAGGACATGGTGCTGCCGCTCAAGGCCGCAGGCGACGCGGGCTACAAGCTGCGCTACTTCAACCACAGCGCTGGCGCGGTGCCCGGCACCGTGCTGGCCTTCTCGCAGGCCCAGCTCGGCCAGCTCACCTGGGTGGCCGAGTGGCACCCGGGCCAGGCCGACAGTGCGAAGACGGATGCCCTGGCCAAGGCGTACAAGGCCAAGACCGGCAAGGACTTCCTCGCGCCGCGCATCGACATGACGCCGCGCTTTCTGGCCGCGGCGATCCACAAGGCCCAGTCCACCGATCCGGTGAAGATCGCCCGCGCGCTGGAGGACCTGACCGTGGACACCGTGGTCGGCCCGGTGCGCATGCGCGGCGAAGACCACCAGTTGCTGCTGCCCCAGGTGGTCAACACCATCACCCCGGTGGACGGCAAGTCCGTGAAGACCGGATGGGAAGGCACGAACTACGGCTTTCGCACCGATGCCATCTATTCCGGCAACGAGCTGGCCCAAGGCACGGAGTGCAAGATGACCAGGCCTTGAACGCGGACTCCCGGGCAGGCTTTCCCCTTCGGAGGCGACTGCCATGGGTCGCGGCTACCATGGCGGCCATAGCCCAGAACCCGAGGAAACCGCCCCATGCCCGACTTTCGCAGCGACACCGTCACCCAGCCCACGCCCGCCATGCGCGCGGCCATGTTCGATGCCCCGCTGGGCGACGATGTGTTCGGCGACGACCCTTCCGTGAACGCACTGCAGGAATACGCAGCGCAACTGCTGGGCTTCGAGGCCGCTCTGTTCGCGCCCTCGGGCACCCAGACCAACCTGATCGCCCTGTGGGGCCACTGCCAGCGCGGCGACGAGGCCATCGTCGGCCAGAGCTGGCACACCTACCGCTGGGAGGCCGGCGGCATGGCCGTACTGGGCTCCATCCAGCCCCAGCCCGTGGAAACCCAGCCGGACGGCACCCTGCGCGTGGCCGACATCGCGGCCGCCATCAAGCCCGACGACCCGCACTTCGCGCGCACCCGCCTGGTGGTGCTCGAAAACACCACGGGCGGTCAGGTGCTGCCCCCGGCCTATGTGGCCGAGGTCTCGGCGCTGGCGCGCCAGCGCGGCCTGGCCATGCACCTGGACGGCGCACGCATGTTCAACGCAGCCACCGCCAATGCGGCCAAGGCCGGCACCGATGTGTACGACGAGGCCCGCACGCTGTGCAGCCATTTCGACTCGGCCTCGCTGTGCCTGAGCAAGGGGCTGGGCGCGCCCATCGGCTCGCTGGTGCTGGGCAGCCACGACTTCATCCGCCAGGCGCGCCGCACGCGCAAGATCCTGGGCGGCGGCATGCGCCAGGCCGGCGTGCTGGCCGCCGCCGGCCGCTATGCGCTGGAGCACCATGTGCGCCGCATGGCCGATGACCACGCCCGCCTGGCCCGGTTGGCCGAGGGCCTGGCCGAGGCCAACCGCAGCCACCCGGTGCTGCAGGGCAAGATCACCGTCCACCCCTGGCAGACCAACATCCTGTTCACCGACCTGCACACGGACGTGGCCCCGGCCTTCACCGCCTGGCTGGCCCAGCACGGCGTGCGCGTGACCAGCGGCCTGTATGCCGGCCAGACCCGCCTGCGCTGGGTGACCCACCTGGACGTGAGCGACGCCGACATCAAGGCCGCGCTGGACTGCGTGGCCATCTTCACCGGGGGCTGAGCCCGCGCCAGTTTCAGCCGGCGGGGTAGACGCGGCCGCCGAAGATGCCGGTTCCCACGCGCACCAGGGTGCTACCGGCATGGATGGCGGCCTCCAGGTCGGCCGTCATCCCCATCGACAGGGTGTCGAAATCCGCCAGGCCAGGCACGCCGCTGGCCTGGATCTGCTGGAAAAGCCGCTGGGCGCGCAGGTGCAATTCCTTCTGGGTCTCGAAATCCGGTGCATGGTCGGGGATGCTCATCAGCCCCCGTACGGTGAGCCGTGGCAGTTTCGCCACAGCCAGGGCCAGCGCCAGCGCCTCTTCGGGAGGGACGCCGGACTTGGTATCGCCCCCGTCCACGTTGACCTGGATGCACACTTGTAACGGGGCCAGGTGTTCCGGGCGCTGTGCCGACAGGCGCTCGGCGATCTTGGGCCTGTCCACCGTGTGCACCCAGTCGAAGTGCTCGGCCACCAGGCGCGTCTTGTTGCTCTGGATCGGCCCGATGCAGTGCCACTGCAGCGCTGCAGGCGTACGCTGACGCAGCGCCTCCACCTTCTCCACCCCCTCCTGGATATAGTTCTCGCCAAAGGCCCGCTGGCCCGCGGCCACGGCCTCAGCCACCGCTTCGGCGCCGAAAGTCTTGGAAACCGCCAGCAGCGACACCCCGGCCGGATCGCGCCCGGCAGCGGCGCACGCCTGGGCGATCCGTCTCAGAACCTGTTGGAGGTTGTTATCAATCGTGGTCATAATGATTGGCAAGCGTACCAAACGATAGAGGGGATCCCGTGGACATTACCCAGCTGCTGGCGTTCAGCGTCAAGAACAAGGCCTCCGACCTGCACCTCTCCGCAGGCCTGCCACCCATGATCCGGGTCCATGGCGATGTGCGCCGCATCAACGTGGACGCGCTGGACCACAAGACGGTCCACGGCATGGTGTACGACATCATGAGCGACTCCCAGCGCAAGACGTACGAAGAATTCCTGGAAGTCGACTTCTCGTTCGAAATCGAAGGCCTGGCCCGTTTCCGCGTCAACGCATTCAACCAGAACCGCGGCGCAGCCGCCGTGTTCCGGACCATTCCGAGCAAGATCCTGACCCTGGAGCAGCTCAACGCGCCCAAGATCTTCGGCGACCTGGCCCTGAAACCGCGCGGCCTGGTACTGGTGACCGGCCCCACGGGCTCGGGCAAGTCCACTACGCTGGCGGCGATGGTCAACTACCTCAACGAGACCGAGTACGGCCACATCCTCACGGTGGAGGACCCGATCGAGTTCGTGCACGAATCCAAGAAGTGCCTGATCAACCAGCGCGAAGTGGGCCCGATGACGCTGTCCTTCGCCGCGGCGCTGAAATCCGCACTGCGCGAAGACCCGGACGCCATCCTGGTGGGCGAAATGCGCGACCTGGAAACCATCCGCCTGGCCATGACGGCTGCGGAAACGGGCCACTTGGTCTTCGGCACGCTGCACACCTCCAGCGCCGCCAAGACCATCGACCGGATCATCGACGTGTTCCCGGCCGAAGAAAAGGAAATGGTCCGCGCGATGCTCTCCGAATCGCTGCAGGCCGTGATCTCGCAGACCCTGTGCAAGACCAAGGACGGCTCGGGCCGCGTGGCCGCCCACGAGATCATGCTGGGCACCAGCGCCATCCGCAACCTGATCCGCGAGGCCAAGGTGGCGCAGATGTACTCCACCATCCAGACCAGCAACAGCGTGGGCATGCAGACGCTGGACCAGAACCTCACCGATCTGGTGCGCCGCAACATCATCAGCCCCGCGGAAGCACGCGGCAAGGCCAAGATCCCCGAAAACTTCCCCGGCTGATCGCAGCACGGGTGAGCACACACTGACCAGAAGATACGGCGGCGCAGTGCGCCGCACTCGGAGCAAAATATGAAAGGCATTCTCGGCCTTCTGCGCATGAAGTCGATCGGCAACAAGCCGGCGGAAGACAATACCGACTCGGTGCTGTTCTCGACGGCATTTGCCGGCCAGGGGGTTGACGACTCCATGCTGGTGCCATGGGAGGCGCGCGCCGTGGAAGTGGGTGCCAAGCGCCTGCCCACGAGCCGCGGCGGCAAGCTGCTGCAGGGGCTGTGGGCCAAGGACAAGTACATGGCCCACCTGGACAAGGATGCCGTGGAGCGCATGGAGCGCTTTTTTGAATTTGCGGCCATTCCGTCCAACCGCGATGTGATCCGCCAGGACGAGTACGGCAACTTCATGGTGGTGCTGCTCACCGGCACCATTGCGGTGGACCGCGTGCAGCCCTGGGGCGAGCACCTGCGCCTGGCCGAAACACGTCCCGGCGACATCCTCGGTGAAATGTCCCTGCTGGACAGCGGTATCCGCTTTTCCGCCTGCACCACGCTCACCGATTGCGAGATCGCCGTGCTGAGCGCCGAGGCCATGGACGACATGATGTCCAAGGACCCCCAGCTCGCGGCCAGCCTGATTGCGCTGCTGGCCCGCAAACTGTCGTTGCGACTGCGCGTGGTCAGTGCCCGCCTGAGCGACGGCAACCAGAAATGACAATATTGACCGTCCGGCAGACCAGGACCCCAAGGGAGAAATTCTGATGGAACGCGATCAGGCCAGTAAATTCATCAACGACCTGCTCAAGCTGATGGTCAGCCGCAATGGCAGCGACTTGTTCATCACGGCGGAGTTTCCCCCCGCCATCAAGGTCGATGGCAAGGTGACCAAGGTGTCGCCCCAGCCCCTCACCCCCACCCACACGCTCACACTGGCGCGCGCCGTCATGAGCGACAAGCAGGTGGCGGACTTCGAGCGCACCAAGGAGTGCAATTTCGCCATCTCGCCCGCGGGCATCGGCCGCTTCCGCGTGAATGCCTTCATCCAGCAGGGCAAGGTCGGCATGGTGATGCGGACGATTCCGCTCACGCTGCCCACCATCGACGGCCTGGGCGTGCCGCAGGTGCTCAAGGAAGTGACCATGACCAAGCGCGGCCTGTGCATCCTGGTGGGTGCCACGGGCTCGGGCAAGTCGACCACGCTGGCCGCCATGGTGGACTGGCGCAACGAGAACTCGTTCGGACACATCATCACGGTGGAAGACCCGATCGAATTCGTGCACCCGCACAAGAACTGCGTGGTCACGCAGCGCGAGGTGGGCCTGGATACCGATACCTGGGAAGCCGCGCTCAAGAACACGCTGCGCCAGGCGCCCGACGTCATCCTGATGGGCGAAATCCGCGACCGCGAGACCATGGAACATGCCGTCGCGTTTGCCGAAACCGGCCACTTGTGCCTGGCCACGCTGCACGCCAACAGCGCCAACCAGGCGCTGGACCGCATCATCAACTTCTTCCCCGAAGAGCGCCGCGCACAGCTGCTGATGGACCTGTCGCTGAACCTGCGCGCCCTGGTGTCCCAGCGCCTGATCCCCAAGCAGGACGGCAAGGGCCGTGCCGCCGCCGTGGAGATCATGCTCAACACCCCGCTGATCTCGGACCTGATCTTCAAGGGCGATGTCTCCGAGATCAAGGAGATCATGAAGAAGAGCCGCAACCTGGGCATGCAGACCTTCGACCAGGCGCTGTTCGATGCCTACGAGGCGAACGTGATCAGCTACGAAGACGCACTGCGCAATGCCGACTCGCTCAACGATTTGCGCCTGCAGATCAAGCTCAACAGCCAGCGCGCCAAATCGCCCGACCTGGCCCAGGGCACGGAGCACTTCGCCATCGTTTGATGGCGGCGGTCCGCACCAGTCCCGGCCAAGCAACCCGACACACTCTCGCCCGCCCTTCTGGGCGGGCTTTTTTTCTTCTGGAAGAAGCCCCGACATGCCAAGCACCAATCCACGCAGCTACGACACCACCCCTTCGCGCAAGGTCGCCTTCCTGGGCCTGGGGGTCATGGGCTACCCCATGGCCGGCCACCTGGCCCTCGCCGGGCATGAAGTCACCGTCTACAACCGCACCGCCGCCAAGTCCGCTGCCTGGTGCGAGGAATTTGCCGGCAGCAAGGCCCCGCGGCACGCGGCCACATCGCGCGAGGCCGTAGCGGGCGCTGACTTCGTTTTCTGCTGCGTGGGCAATGACGACGACCTGCGCTCGGTCACCCTGGGAGCCGACGGCGCCTTCGCCGGCATGCAGGCCGGCGCCATCTTCGTGGACCACACCACGGCCTCGGCGGAGGTGGCGCGCGAGCTGTATGCCGCAGCACGGGCTGCCGGCCTGCAGTTCGTCGATGCGCCAGTCTCTGGCGGCCAGGCGGGCGCACAGAACGGCCAGCTCACGGTGATGTGCGGGGGCGACGCTGCGGCCTTCGACGCCGCCCAGCCCGTGGCAATGGCCTTCTCGCGCGCCTTCACGTTGCTGGGCACCAGCGGCTCGGGCCAACTGGCCAAGATGGTCAACCAGATCTGCATCGCCGGGCTGGTGCAGGGCCTGTCCGAGGCCGTGGCCTTCGGCCAGAACGCCGGCCTGGACATGAAGCAGGTGCTGGAGGTGATCGGCAAGGGCGCAGCGCAGAGCTGGCAGATGGACAACCGCGGCAAGACCATGGTCGACGACCAATTCAACTTCGGCTTCGCCGTGGACTGGATGCGCAAGGACCTGGGCCTGGTGCTCGACGAGGCCCGGCGCAACGGTTCGCGCGTACCCGTCACCGCACTGGTGGACCAGTTCTATGCCGACGTGCAACGCATGGGCGGCAGCCGCTGGGATACCTCCAGCCTGGTCAAACGCTTGAAGTGAAGCTCCCCTGAGTCGCTTCGCGCCCCGGCGCGTCCGCCAGAGGCGGCCGCTCTTCGTTGCCGTCCAAACCTGCCCAGGCAGGCTTGGAGCCGCGGCACTCAGTCCCCAGCGTGGCAGGGCGGCCCTTGCACGGGGGCCTGGGCTTGGTCGCGCCAGTTTTAACCCCAGGTGTCCCCGGAAATCAGAGCGAGCGGGCGGGTGCCGTGTCGGTGGTGACGGGCGCGGGGGCTGGCATGTTGCGTCGCAGTTCTTCCTCGGTGACGAGTTCGAACACGCGCACGACCTTGGAGACGCCGCTCACGCCGCGGGCGATTTCGGTGGCGCGGCCGGCTTCGCGCTGGGTGACGCGGCCCATCAGGTAGACGATGTTGCGCTCGGTCACGACCTTGAAGGCGCTGGCCGAGATGTCGGCGGCGTCCACGAAGCTGGCGCGCACCTTCCCGGTGATGACCACGTCGTTGGAGCGCTGGCCCAGCGAAGTGTTGGGCAGGATGGCCAGGTCATTGACCACCGAACGCACATTCTCCACGCCGGTCACGATGCGCTCGATGGCTTCGCGGTCCTGGGCATTGGCCACTTCGCCCGTCAGCAGGGCCTGGCGGTTGAAGCTGGTCACGTTCACATGGGCACGATCGCCCATTGCCTCACGGATGCGGTTGCCTGCCCGCAGTTCGATGCCTTCGTCCTCGATCTGGGTGCCGGTCGTGCGGCGGTCCACGGCCATCATGCCGCCCACCACGGCGCCGCCCACGACAAGGGGGGCGCAGGCCGAAAGGCCGGCAGCCAGCGCAGCCGCGGCCAGGGCGGTGCAAAGGGTACGGTTGAGGGTTTGCTTCATAGCGGTATCTCCTGTTCACCAAGTAACTGGGCATCCACGCCGTCGCACAGGCAGTGCAGCACCAGGGCGTGGACTTCGCGCACGCGGGCGGCGCGGTCATGCGGCACGCCGACCAGCACGTCGGTCTCGCGCAGCACGGTCGCCAACTGCCCTCCGGTGCGGCCGCTGAGCACCACCACCGTCATGTCGCGCTCATGTGCGGCCTCGGTTGCGGCCAGCAGGTTGGCATCGTTGCCGCTGACCGACAGGACCAGCAGCAGGTCGCCCGCCTGGCCCAGCGCCCGCACCTGGCGGGCAAATTGCTGCGGGCCGGAATCCTGGGTGCCGGCCGGCCCGGCCGTCAGCAGGGTGCTGTCGGCCGTGAGGGCCAGCGCAGCCAGTTCGGGGCGCTCGCGCTCGAAACCGGCCACAAAGAAAGCCGCAAACTGCTGCGCTTCGGCGGCCGAGGGGCCGTTGCCGCAGGCCAGCACTTTGCCGCCGCTGGTCACACAGGCCAGCATGGCGTGGACCGCTGCCGCGATGGGGATGCTCAGGGCCTGGGCCGACTGGTATTTCAGGTCGGCACTGTCGATGAAATGCTGTTGGATGCGTTGCTCAAGCATGGAGGCCCGATGATACCCGCCGCGTGTTACAGCTTTTGCCGCAAATTTTGTAGCAAAGGGTTTAGGCTGCGCAGGGCATTGCGCCTGGCAACATCCCTGGCGGGCCTACTGCGCGTCAAACGCTGCCTGAAGCCATTGCACCTGTGTGTCTTCCACCAGCACCACGTCGAAGCGGCAGGGCGGCGGAGACGCCAGGCGCATCAGGTAGTGCCGCGCCGCCAGCACGATGCGCTGTTGCTTGGCGGCACCGATGCTCGCCCCGGCCCCGCCGAAGGCCTGGCTGGCGCGGCTGCGCACTTCCACGAAGACGGTGGTGCCATCGCGCTCGCGCATCACCAGGTCGATCTCACCCCCGCCGCGCCCAGGCGTCCGATAATTGCGCGTGAGCAGGCGCAATCCGGCGGCCTGCAGGTGCGCCAGCGCGCGGTCTTCCGCCACGGCGCCCTGCTCGCGCGTGGTGCCGCCGGTGCCATCGGGTGCCGTGCCAGCAGCGGCCTGCCGTCTTCCAAGTCCAAGGAATTTCATTGAGCGCCTCTTTCGCTTCCGCCCTCGACGCCGCACGCGATGCGGCGGCTGCGCAGCATTATCCGCAGGGAGCCCTGTACGTGGTGGCCACGCCCATCGGCAACCTGGCCGACATCACCCTGCGCGCCCTGCATGTGCTGCAACTGGCCGACACGGTCGCCTGCGAGGACACGCGCCACACCCAGTCCCTGCTGCGCGCCTATGGCATCGACAAGAATGCGTCGCAGCTGCTGGCCGTGCACCAGCACAACGAGGCCGAGGCCGCGCAGAACGTGGTGCAGCGGCTGCGCGACGGCCAGCGCGTGGCCTACGTGAGCGATGCCGGCACCCCCGGAGTGAGCGACCCGGGCGCCCGCCTGGTGGCGGCCGTGCAGGGCGCCGGCTTGCGCGCCCTGCCCTTGCCCGGCGCCAGCAGCATCACCACCGCACTGAGCGCAGCCGGTGCCGTGGCGCACAGCGCCGAGCATGGCGGTTTCCTGTTCGCCGGCTTCCTGCCCGTGAAAAATGCCGAGCGTGCCAGCGCCATCGGCCAGCTGGCCGGCGAGCCGCGCTGCGTGGTGCTGCTGGAGGCCCCCCACCGCATCGGCGAGCTTGCGCAGGCCCTGGCGGTGCTGGGCGAGCGCCCGGTGACCTTGGCGCGCGAGCTGACCAAGCAGTTCGAAGAGGTGGTGACCCAGCCTGCGCAAGCCCTCACCACATGGCTCGAAGGCGCACCCCAGCGCTCGCGCGGTGAGTTCGTGGTGCTGCTGCATCCCGTGCCGGTGGCCAGTGACGATGGCGAGAGCCTGCGCGTGCTGCGCCTGCTGCTGGCCGAGCTGCCCCTGAAGACCGCCGTGCGCCTGTCGGCCGAGATCACCGGCGCATCGCGCAACGTGCTCTACGACACCGCCCTGGGCTGGAAGAAGGGAGAGCCACAGGGCGACTGAAGCCGGATTTTCAGCGCCCGGAAACTGCCAGCCCCGCCGCCACGCCGCCAAACAGGTCACCTTCGACCTGGGGGGTGCCGGGGAAGGCCCGGCGCAAGGCCTCCCGCAGTGGCCGCAATGCCGATGAGCCACCCGTGAGGTAGATGGCGTCCGGCCCGCGCGGCGCCAGGCCGGCGAGTTGCACGCACTCCTGTGCGCAAGCCACCACCTGCTCGAGCGGCGAGGCCAGGTGCTGCGAGAGCCCTTCGGGCGTGACGGCCGAGACCAATGCGGGCTCGATCCAGCCCAGATCCATGGGAGCCTGCGCATCCGACAGCGAAGCTGCGATCTTGGCCTGTTCCACGGTGTTGGCCATGCGGTGGCCCAACCTCTCATTGAGCACCGTCATCAGCCGCGCGTGCAGACGCTGGTCGGCATAGTCGGTGCGCAGATTCTGCGCGTCGCGCAACGCCTTGGGCGCGTACAGCCACTGGATCAGGTGCCAGGTCGAGAGGTCGAAGAACACGCGGTTGGGCACCTCGCGCCCGCTCGGCCCGATGTGCCGAAAGCCCAGCATGGGCATCAGCAGCTCCAGGCTCAGGCGCCGGTCGAAGTCGGTGCCGCCCACGTGCACGCCGGTCGTGGCCAGCACGTCGGCCGCACGGTCGCCACCGCGGGCCAGCCGCTCGGGCCCCAGGCGCACCACGGTGAAATCCGAGGTGCCGCCGCCGATGTCCACCACCAGCACCAGCGACTCGTGGATGATGCGCTGCTCGTAGTCGAGCGCGGCGGCCATGGGCTCGAACTGGAAGGACACGTTCTCGAAGCCTGCGTCCAGTGCCGCCTTGCGCAGCGAGTCTTCGGCCCGTTGGTCACGCTCCGGGTCGCCGTCAACGAAATGCACGGGCCGCCCCATCACCACCCGGCCGGGCATGCCGCCAAGGTCGGCCGTGGCCTTGCTGGCCAGCATGCGCAGGAACAGGCCGATGATGTCCTGGTAGCTGACGAGCTGGCCGTGCACGGCCGTCTTTTCCTCCAGCAATGCACTGCCCAGCAGGCTCTTGAGCGAGCGCATCAGGCGCCCCTCGGTGCCCGCCAGGTACTGGCCCACGGCATCACGGCCGAAATGGGTGCGGTGGTCCTCGGCGTTGAAGAACAACGCCGTGGGCAAGGTCACCCCCGTGCCCTCCAGGGCAATCATGCGCGCGGGCCCGCGCCCCTCGCGCACGCCCATGGCCGAGTTGGAAGTGCCGAAGTCGATGCCGAGCGTGGTGTCCTGCAGGAGGGGCATAGGGAGAATCAGGGAGCGAGAGAAGGAAGGAATCAACGGGCGCCGGCAGGCGGCGCGAGGGGGCCATGCAGTCCGCACAGAAGAGGCTGCGCCCGCGCAAGGGGAGCGGGATTGTGCCACGGACCGGGAGCCTGGGCCCCAGAAGAGGCCACTGGTTTCAGGCCAGAGGCACCGAGGCCACCATGGCCGGCACGGCCTCGCGCATGGTGGCGACAAAGCGCAGCAGGCGCACAGGGTAGAAGCTCGCGTGCGGATAGATCAGGTACACCGGCAGCGGCCCGGGCTGCCATTGGGGTGCTAGGTGCACGAGGTGCCCTTGGGCCACATCCTGCGAGAGCAGCCAGGCCGAGCCGGCGCAGGCGCCCAGCCCGAGCCGGGCCGCGCTGCGCAGGGCATACAGGCTGTCGGTGGCCATGCGCGGGCGCAGGGCGATGCGGCGTGCTTCACCCGTCAGCCGGTGGGTGAGCACCAGCTCATTGCGGTAGTAGGTTTGCAGGGCCAGCCAGGGCAGCGCCGCCAGATCCTCGGGGTTCTCGGCCGTGCCCGCCCCCGGCAGGGAGGCTGATCCCACCACGATGCGCGGCACCTCGGCAAGGCGGATGGCCACCACCGCCGGGTCGGCCGGCTCCCCGACCTGGATGGCGCAGTCGATGCCCGCACCGATGAAGTCGCGCACGTCGTCCTGCAGCAGCCATTCCACCGACACGCGCGGATGCGAGCGCAGGAACTGCGCCAGCGGCCCCACGAACATCTCCTGCCCGAAGGCATGCGGCATGGCCACGCGCAGCGTGCCCTCGGGCTCCTCCTGCGCGCCGCGCAGATCGGCCTCGAAGGACGCCCAGCTCGCCAGCAGCTCCTTGGCCCGCCGGTAGCAGCGCTCGCCATCCACCGTGAGGCGCATGGTGTGGGTGGAGCGTTGCAGCAGGCGCACGCCCAGCGACTGTTCCAGCGCCTGCAGGCGGCGGCTCACCGTAGGCTGGGTGGCGTGCATCTGCGCCGCGGCGGCCGACAGGCTGCCGGCCTCGACGATGCGCACAAAAGTCTCCATCAGCTGCAGTCGATTGCCCAATGCGTTGCTGGTGCCCGCTGGCGGCAGCATGCCGGCAGAGCGAACCTCAAGCGGTTTTGTCATGCATTCAATGTATATCCAATGTGCAGAACATCCTACTACCAAGAACGTGCACACGGGATCACACTCCGAACCCAGGGTTTCACCAAGGGTTAACACCATGTCTTGCATGCAAAAATCGGATGCCACCGCCGGCATCGCGCTCGCCAGTCCACATGGGGCAGCGGACACGGCGCAACTTCCCTCGGGCCTGGTGCTGCTGCTCGCCGCCGGTGCCGGTCTGGGCGTGGCCTCGCTGTACTACAGCCAGCCCATGCTGGGCGTGCTGGGGGCGAACATCGGCGCCTCCGGCCAGGCCGTGGGCTGGGTGCCCACGCTCACGCAACTGGGCTATGCGCTGGGCATTTTGCTGCTCGCGCCGCTGGGGGACCGGTGGGACCGGCGCAGCATCATCGTGGCCAAGGCCGCCGCACTGGTGGGCGCGCTGCTGCTCGCCGCGGCTGCGCCCGGCATCGGCGTGCTGCTGTCGGCCAGCCTGGCCATCGGCATCAGCGCCACCCTGGCGCAGGACATCGTGCCGGCCGCCGCCACACTGGCCCCGGCCGCACACCGCGGCAAGGTGGTGGGCACGGTGATGACCGGCCTGCTGCTGGGCATTCTGCTGTCGCGCGTGGTCAGCGGCTTCGTGGCCGAGCATTTCAGCTGGCGCACCATGTTCGTGGCCGCGGCGGCCAGCGTGGGCGCCATCGGCATCGCCGCCTGGCGCGGACTGCCGCGCTTTGCCCCTACCACCGCCCTGCCCTACGGCCAGCTGCTGGCTTCGCTGGGCACGCTCTGGCAGCGCCATGCGCCGCTGCGCCGCGCCGCGCTGGCGCAGGGCCTGCTCTCGGTAGGCTTCAGCGCGTTCTGGTCCACGCTGGCCGTCATGCTGCATGGCGCACCCTTCCACCTGGGCAGCACGGCAGCCGGCGCATTCGGACTGGCCGGGGCCGCAGGCGCCCTGGCCGCGCCCCTCGCAGGGCGGCTGGCAGACCGCAGGGGCCCCGAGCGGGTCACGCGCCTGGGCGCTGGCCTGGCCGCCGTGTCCTTTGCCGCCATGGCAGGGAGCCCCTGGCTCAGCCCTTCAGCCCAGCTATGCCTGCTGGTGGTCTGCGCCATCGGCTTCGACCTGGGCGTCCAGGCCTCGCTGATCGCGCACCAGACCATCGTCTACGGCATCGACCCGGGGGCCCGCAGCCGGCTCAATGCCGTGCTGATGACGAGCATGTTCATCGGCATGGCGGCCGGCGCCGCCCTGGGCAGCCTGCTGCTGGCCCGGTGGGGGTGGATGGGCGTCACGGCGCTGGCAGTGGCGGCCAGCCTGGCGGCCCTGGCCGTGCGCATGGCAGGCGCCCGCGGGCCCGCAGGCGCCGCCGCCTGACGATGCCAGCGCCCAGGCGCAACCGTCCCGGGATCAGGCTCCTGGCGGCACCCACTCGCGTACAAAGCCCGCAGCGTCCTGCCGGGCAGGCGGCTGCAAGCGGTCCTTGGGCGTCCCCATGTACAGAAAGCCGAGCATGCGGTCGCTGGCGCCCAGGCCCAGCGCAGACTTCACGCTGTCGTCGTAGGCATTGACCCCGGTGGCCCAGAAGCCGCCGAAGCCGAGGATGTGCAAGGCGTTGAGCATGTTCATCACGGCCGCGCCGGCAGCCAGCACCTGCTCGCTCTCAGGCACCTTGTGCGGCGCCTTCACATGCGCCACCAGCGCGACGAGCAGGGGCGCCGCCATGGCCTTGGAACGAAAGCGCTCTCCATCATCGTAGGGATCGCGTGCCCGCGCCGCCCGCGCAAACACCTGGCCCAGCGCAAGGCGCGCATCCCCACGCACGACGATGAAGCGCCAGGGCCGCAGTTGCCCATGGTCGGGGGCACGCATGGCAGCGGCGAAGACCAGGTCCAGCGCCGCCGCATCCGGCGCAGGCTCGACCAGCGGCCAAGGCGAATGCCGGCTGAGCAGCAGGTCCATGGCGTGGCGCTGCTCGGGCGACATCGGGGGATGGGGCAAGACCGGACGGGAGGGCTCAGAGACTGACATGGTGTCCTTTGCAAACAAGGCGAAGAGGACACTCCGGCGCCAGCGGGGCGCTTGAGCGATGGCAGCGAAGATCGGTGGCGGGCAGCCTGGAGGCCATGGGCCCGGGCGGTGCCGGAGACCCTGGATCCAGGGGGCTGGCTGGCGCCGGGGGATGTGGCCACGGCAGGGGCGCCATCGTTCACCGGAGTGTCGCAGGGTGAACAGTGGCCATCGTAGAGCAGCGCCCAGCCCGCTGCCCAGGCACCGCTTTTTCACCGGACTCGCGGCAGGGTGTCTTTGCCGCGACCACAGTGGTCTCTCCAGTCCGACTCGAACGGACATGCCCGAAGGCCCCAGGGTTTGAGACCGGTGCGTCTGCCAATTGCGCCATGGAGAGGGTCTTTGAATGGGGTGCACGAACGGAATCGAACCGTCGTCGGCGGGATCACAACCCGAAGCTCTGCCATTGAGCTACGCGCACCATGAGAGAGGAACAACAGATGATGGAGGTGCGGACCGGATTCAAACCGGTGTCTGCGGATTTGCAATCCGCTGCATGGTCGCTTTGCTACCGCACCCTGGGGTGCCTGCGGAACAGGCACCGTAAACTGGCCCCACGTGCACGACTCGAACGTGCAACCCCTTGCTTCGTAGGCAAGTGCTCTGATCCATTGAGCTAACGCGGGAAGAATGGATGGCGTTCCGCAGGGGGATCGAACCCCTGACTTCCTGGGGCCTGTTCACCCTGATTTCGGGGTCGCGAAATCAGGGTGAACGGCCCTGACAGGGAGGCACTCTGGCCACTGAGTTAGCGGAACAAAAATGCTGGTCTGGGTGGCAGGATTTGAACCTGCAGCCTCCTGCGTCCAAGGCAGGCTGTCCACCAGATTGACAGTACACCCAGCAAATAATTGGTGCCCCAGGGGAGAGTCGAACTCCCAGAATTCCGCTTCTAAGGCGGACACGTATGCCAGTTCCTTCACCGGGGCGTGAAGATGAAAAAAAAGCGCTCTCCATTTCGGTTGTGCCCTCGCGCGATGGGCCACGCGCGGCCTGCGCGCGCCCCGTCGACATCGCTGCACAAGGGGGATCGCCATCCCCTGCACATCCCGCCAGGCCGTCCACGCTGCTGTCTTCTGGCGGTGGGGCGAAGGCACACCCGAAATGGTTGTTGTCTGAACCACAGGCGGGGTCACTGCGCCGGTGCCACGCCCAGCCCAGCTCCGCAGCAAGTTGTGAAAGAGCATTGACGGCCTGCGGCACGATCACCTCAGGCACTGAAAACCAAATACAAAGCAAAACAAAAAGGCCCGGAACCTTGCGGTGCCCGGGCCTCTGCGAAGAGAGCTTGGAAGGGAATGCGCCTACGCGTTCCCTCCACCCGGTGGCCAACGATCCTCATCGTGGTCATGTGCGCACAAACCAGTTGCCAGACACGGCAGCAGGCGCAGGACGGCACACGGTGCGGCCACAGCGGCGCGCACGAGCACGCGGCCCGGTGCGGGTTGGCGGCTGGTGAGGGTGGCGGTGGCGTTCATGGCGAATCCTGAAGGAAGGGAGGGCAATCGGTCGAAATGGAGTGCGGTCGAAACCGCGATGGAGGTAACTGTAAAGAGTCTTTACCAAACAGTCAACACCCTGGTGAAGAAAAATTCTTGGGCAATAGCCGTTTTCAGCGCGTCGTCACCGTGCCTTCGCGCAGCTGCAGCACCCGGGCCACAAAGTCCGCATGGCTGCCGGCGGGCTGCTGGAGCAGCGGCAGGCCTGTCGCACGGGCCGCCGCCTCCAGGGCCTGCGGCCAGGACAGGCCCTCGCCCGCCTGCACCAGCTTGCGCGCCTGGGCCCCCAGCACCAGTTCCTGCCCCCAAAAGTACACCTCGCGCGCCTGAACGTGGGACTGCATGCATTGCACGTCGGGCAGCGTGCGTGGTTCTGCGATGCCCAGCCAGATGTCGGCATACAGGAGGTCGACGGGCGGCGTGCCGGGCGCAGGCCGCCATTCCAGGGCATCGGCCTGCACCAGTTCCACCTTTTGCGCAGCCGATGCGGGCAGGCCGTCCAGCACGCGGCACTGCTCGAACAGTTCCAGTACCTCGGCGTCGCGCTCCACCACCGTGACCTTGTCCACCGTGGGCTGAAGCGCGATGTTGGCCGTGGTCCAGCCCATGCCCAGGCCCATCACGACCGTGTGCCCCTGCGCATGGCGGCACGCCAGCTCCTGGCTTTCGATTTCAAAGGGCGAGAGCGACATCCAGGTTTCCCAGCGGTCGCCGGCCCCCTTGCGCAGCAGCACGGCCGAGTCCGCCGCGACGCAGGGACCGCTGTGGTAGCCGCGGTCCAGCCCCACGCCGCCGCGCCGCATCTGCCATTGCCCCACGGCGTACTCGGGGTACGCAGGCATGTACCAGGGGGATTCGAACAACGGCAGGCCCAGGGCCTGCGCCAGTGCGCCAGCCGGTGGTTGCGAAAGGAGGGGGGCGTCGGGAGATGGTGGCATGTGCATGGCAGCCATCTTAGGAACGGGCCACCACCCCGTCCAATGAATCATGGCCGTCCAGCGATGCGCCCGCAATGCAAAACACCCCAGCACCGTTGAAAGTGCTGGGGCGTTAGCTTGTTTGGTGGCCTGGGGCGGAATCGAACCACCGACACAAGGATTTTCAATCCTCTGCTCTACCGACTGAGCTACCGGGCCTGAGCCTCAAATTATAGCCAGAAAATTGGCCTCAAAAAGATTACGGATCAATTTTTTTCAGGCACGCTTGCCGCGGCCCAGGTCGACGCCGAGCTGGCGCAGCTTGCGGTACAGGTGCGTGCGTTCCAGGCCGGTCTTTTCGGCCACGCGGGTCATGGAGCCGCCTTCACGCGCGAGGTGGAATTCGAAGTACGCTTTCTCGAAGCCGTCGCGGGCTTCGCGCAGCGGGCGGTCCAGATCGAAGCCCTGGTGCGAATGCGGGCCGGCTTCCACGCCGGACAGGGCCGTGATCACAGGCACCTGGGTGAAAGGTGCATCGGCCGGTGCGGCGGCCGGGGCCTGCTGCACGGCCGCCGCCGGGGCTGCATGGTGGGCGGCGTTGCGCGCCAGGCCCTGCTCCACCGCCTTGAGCAGCTTCTGCAGGGTGATGGGCTTTTCGAGGAAGGAGAAGGCGCCGATGCGGGTGGCCTCGACCGCCGTGTCGATGGTGGCGTGGCCACTCATCATGATCACGGGCATGGTCAGCACACCGCCGGTGGCCCATTCCTTGAGCAGCGACACACCATCGGTGTCAGGCATCCAGATGTCCAGCAGCACCAGGTCATAGCTGCTGCCGGCACGCGCCGCACGGGCCTGCGTCGCGTTTTCTGCGAGGTCCACGCTGTGGCCTTCGTCGTTCAGGATTTCGGACAGCAGGTCGCGAATGCCGAGCTCATCGTCGACCACCAGAATGTTTGCCATGTGTGTGAAAGCGCCTTGGGAGGTACTGCGGGGCGTGTTGTTATGCCGCCACCGCTGGTTCAGTGGCGAATGATAACGACACTTGGGCGCCCCGCACCACGCCATCTTCGACCCGGTTGGACAGGTCGATGCGGGCTCCGTGCTCGTCTGCGATCTTTTTGACCACCGCCAGACCCAGGCCGGTGCCACGCGGCTTGGTCGTGACATAGGGTTCGAACGCGCGCTGCAGGATGTGCGCGGGAAAGCCGCTTCCGCTGTCCGACACGGTGAGCCGCACGCGGCCGGAGGACTCGCTCCAGCGCGTCGTGATGCGCACGGGCGGCAGGTTTTCTGCACCCGCTGCGCGCGCCTGTTCGGTCGCGTCCTGCGCGTTCTGCAGCAGGTTGTGCACGACCTGGCGCAACTGCTGCGCATCGCCCGCGATCACCGGGCAACGCGCGTCCAGCTCAGCTTTCACGGGGACGGTGGCGTTTTCCTCGCCATACAGATGGAGCACATCGGTCACCAGTGCATTGATGTCCAGCGCGTGCAGTTCGGCGGCTGGAAGGCGTGCGTAATCGCGGAACTCGTTGACCAGGCGCTTCATCGCATCGACCTGCTCGACGATGGTCTTGACCGACTTGGCCAGCACGGCCTGCTCGGTGGCTGCGACCTTGCCGGTGAGCTTCATTTCGAGCCGCTCGGCCGACAGCTGAATGGGTGTGAGGGGGTTCTTGATTTCGTGCGCAAGGCGCCTTGCAACCTCGCCCCAGGCCTGCGCACGCTGGGCCGAAACGATTTCAGAAATGTCGTCAAAAACCAACAGTCGGGTCGAATCCGGCAGTTCCGCACCCCGCGCGATGATGCTGGTGGCGTGCTGCCCTGCCCCGGCGAGCGAGGCATGCAGTTCGAACGGGTGCTGCCAGTGGTCCAGCCCGTGGTGGTCGCGCTCGCCCAGGAAGGCGGCAAACTGCTTTTGCACGGCTGCGGCAAAATCCGCCAGACCCGGCACCTCGGCCAGCGCCTGCCCCTCGTAGGCGGCCATGGGGGCGCGCAGGATGCGCGTGGCGCCCGGGTTGGACGAGCGGATGGTGCCCGCACCGTCGAGCACCATCACCCCGGCGGTGAGGTTGTCCAGAATCGTCTGCAGGTTGGCGCGCGCCGCATCCACCTCGCTCATGCTCTGCTCGACGGCGCCCCGGGCGTCGGCCAGCTGCTGGGTCATGAGCGCGAACGAGCGGGTCAGGCCACCGAGCTCGTCCTTGCCCTGCAGGGCGGCCTTGGGGCTCAGGTTGCCGGCGGCCACCTCGCGAACCCCTTCGGCCAGCACCAGCAGCGGCCGCACCAGCTGGTTGCCCAGCAGCACGGCCAGCAGCACGGCGCCAAAAACGGCCAGGAACAGGCTCAGCGTGAGCGTGCCCACGTACATGCGCCGCAGGCCGCCACGCGCCAGGGCGCGCTCCTGGTACTCGCGGTTGGCCTCCTGCACGGCGATGGCGTTCTCCACCAGGGCGGGCGGCAGCATCAGCGTGGCCTGCAGGTAGCGCGGCTCGGCCAGCAGGCCCACCGTGGGGCTGCTCACCAGGGCGATGATCTTCACGCGCGCGTTCTGCACGGCGGCCGGGTCGGCAATGTCGTCCAGCCCCTCGATCTGGGTCAGCGCCCGTTGCTGGCGCACGGTGCGCAGCAAGGGCACGCCGGGGCGCTCGGGATTCAGGCTGAAGCGGGACTGGCCGGCGCTGGCCACGGCCTGCCCGGCGCTGTTCCAAAGGATGACGTCGGTGGCGCCGAGCTGGTCGCGGATGCGCTCGAGCACCACGCCGGCAGAGGCGTCGGGGATCTGTGCCACCTGGGCGCTGGCCGAGCGCGTCTTGGACGCCATATCGGTCGCCAGGGCGTCGAGCGAGACGCGCGCGAGGTTCACCCCGGCGGACAGCGCGCCTTCCACCTTCACGTCGAACCAGCTCTCGATGGAGCGGGTCACGAACTGGTAGGACACCACATAGATCAGCAGGCCTGGCACCAGTCCGACCAGCGCAAAGATGGCCGCCAGCTTGACCAGCAGGCGGCTGCCGAAGCGGCCCCGCCGCAGGCGCAGCCACAGGCGCACCGCCACCCAGCCCAGCACGGCGAGCAGCAGCAAGGCCACGAGCACGTTCACGCCGAACAGCCAGGCATAGTTGCGCTCGTAGAGCGCCCGGTTGTTGGTGGCCAGCGTCAGCAGAAACAGCAGCACCAGCCCGATGGCGGACATGATGGCCGCCCCCACCCCCACCGCCCAGCGCACGGCGCGGGACTGGCGGGCCGCCAGTTGGGACGAGGCCGACGCGGGCGGCGTGGGCCCGGGGCTCACTTGGCGCCTTCCGGCAAGGCAATGCGCCCTGAGCGCGAGACGAGCAGATTCCAGCCGGAGCGGCCCACGGCGCCTATCTGGAACGGCCGGGGCAGCTGCGACATGTCCAGCCTGAAGCGAAACTGTATCGTATGGCCGGCATCGGCATCGATCGCAGATGCTTCTGCAATCTTCCAGCGCGAAATGCGCTGCATTGCCGAGAGCGCATCTTCCAGATCGTCGAAATTCTGGCCCAGCGCCACCCCCAGGCCGGTGTTGGTGATGGGGGAGGCCGAAGTGCTCAGGCGCCAGCGCCGGGTCAGGGGCTGGTAGCTCAGCCGCAGGTAGCGCGTGGCCTCGGCCACCAGGCGGTCGGACCAGTACCAGCGGTCGCGCATGACCTGCGCTTCCATCACGAAGTACATGGGGATGCCCTTGCGCAAGGCATCTTCGGCAAGCTCGGGCAGGTCGAACTCCAGGCTGGTGCTCAGGTAGATCCCATCGTCCAGGCGCTGCAGGCGCAACTCGGCCACTTCACCGCGGTTGGCTTCCGCCCGGACGGGCAGTGGCCCTATCAGCAAGGTGATCAGCATCAAAAGCGCACCAATCCACACCCAACGAGCTGCGAGGCGCTCAGTCGGCCGATTTTTGCAACAGTGCGTAAAAAAATCCGTCGTGATCACCGAATCGATTGTCCGGGACAGCCCCGTCCTTGTCCGCTGCGCGGGGGATTAAATGCCCGGGCGAGGGGAGCAAATGTGCATCGGTGTTGTGTGCAAGAAACGTTTGCACCTGCGCATCCCCCTCCGCACGGAAGACGGAACAGGTGCAGTACAGCAGCCGCCCGCCGGGTGCGAGCAACGGCCACAGGGTCGCCAGCAATTGCTTTTGCAGCGCTGCCAGCTGGGCGATGTCGGTCTCGCGGCGCAGCCAGCGCACGTCCGGGTGGCGGCGCACGATGCCCGAGGCGGTGCACGGTGCATCGAGCAAAATGGCATCGAATAAAGCGCCGCTACTGGCCGCTGGCAGCCAGGTCTCGGGCTGGGCCGCGTCCGCCACCAGCACCTGGGCGGCCAGGCGCAGGCGGGAGAGGGTCTGGTGGATGCGCTCGGCGCGCGTGGCATCGATCTCCAGGGCCGTGACCTGCAGGGGAGCGCCCTCCCCGGCCATCTCCAGCAGGTGGGCGGTCTTGCCACCGGGGGCGGCGCAGGCGTCCAGCACACGCAGTCTGCGCGTGCGGTCCATGCCGTCCAGCAGCAGCGGGGCCGCCTGCTGCGCCGCCATGTCCTGCACCGACACCCGGCCCTCTGCAAAACCCGGCAGCGCCTGCACCGGCAGCGGCCGGTGCAGCACCAGGCCGTCGGCGCCGGCCGGGTCGGCAGCGGCCCCCATGTCGGCCAGTTCCTGCAGGTACCGGGCCTGGCTGCCCTGCAGCCGGTTCACGCGCAGCGCCATCGGGGCGTGGGTGTTGTTGGCGTGCAGTATCTGCTCCCAGTGCTGGGGGTGGTCCTTCTGCAGGCGCTTGATCCACCACAATGGATGGTTCCAGCGGGCTACGGGATCGGCGTCGGTGGCCGCCACCAGCGCATCGTTTTCACGCAGGAAGCGCCGCAGGCAGGCATTGATGAACGAGGCCTGGGCGCGCGTGGCCGGGTGCCGCTTGGCTGCCTCCACCGCCTGGTTGACGAGGGTGAAGGGCTCGTAGGGCGCATCTTCAGCGCGCCAGCACAAGGCCAGCGCAGTGCACAGCAGGCCATCCGCATCGGGCGGCGGTGGCCGCCGGGCCAGTTGGCGCCGCAGGGCTTCGGCACGCCCCAGATTGCGCAGCACCTGGAACAACAAGGCCTGCACACCCGGGCGCAGCGCAGCGCCCACCGCATCCAGCGCCGCCGTGCCCGAGGCACCGCCGCGGATCGCCTGGAGCACGCCAGCCACCGCGATCAGCTGCTGCCACAGCGCCACCTGCGGTGCCTTGTCGCCCGTCCGGCCGGTGTTGTCCGCCGGCACGGTACTGCGATCAGGGGCGGGGCGGTGCCCTGTGGTCGAGGCGGGTTGGGGTCGGGCTGGTTTCATGGGAAAGCTTGGGGTGCCCGCGCACAGGCGCAGGATCGAAAAGTAACGGGGGCCGGGGCGCGGGGCTCACAGCCCCTTGGCCGCCTTGAAGCCAAACACCCAGGCGAGCAGGCGGGCCGGAAACTGGTGGATGGCGGCATCGTGCTGCTCGGCGGCGTGGTTGATCACCTGCACGGCCAGATCGATCTGCGCGTGGTGCTCTTCCCAGCGGATGGACCAGGGCGCCAGCATTTCCCGGGCACCCGGACCATCGGCCTCGGTCACCACGCTGCGCCAAGTGACATCGAGCACGCTGCGCGCCGCGGTGAGTGCGGCCAGCGCATCGCGCTGCAGCGGCTGCGAGCGCGCCACGGCCAGCGATGCGCCCATCTGCGTGGTGGCGCCGCGCAAGGCCGCCACCTTGGCAGGGTCCAGCACCGGGCCCTGCGGCTGCGGCACATGGTCCGCAGTGCCGCCCGGCACGGCGGGGTCCGAGATGTGGCGGTGGCCCTGGACGGCATCGAATTCACCGAGCAATGCCATCAGGCGCACGAGGTGGGCGTCTACCGCGCCAAAGGCCTGGACCACGGAGGAGCGCAACCGTGTCAGGCGGTTGTAGGCCCCCAGGGCCCAGAACAGCAGGATGGCGACAAGAATCCAGAGAAGAGGCGATGACCACATACACATTGCCTTGGGCGTGCGTTGCTGGAGCAGCCCCTGGCCGAGATAGAGAAAACAACAAGAAACCGTCGGAGCATTCCAGTGCCCCAATAAAAACGCCCCCGGCCTGTCCAAGGACAGGGCGAGAGCGTTTCAGGGACCGGGGTTGCGCCGAACCAGGTCCCCATGCGCCGCGCTGTGCATCGCTGGGGCCTGGTCCGGTGCAGCCAAGGCGCTGGCTCAGTCTGCGGAAGCGTCCGTGGCGGTGCTGGTCGTGCTGCCTTCGACTTCCGGGGCATCGTCCGTCGACGAGGCAGCCATTTCAGCGGCTTCGGCTTCGGCGATGGCGCGGCGCTCGGCGTCGTCCATGGCGTCCTTGGCCTTGCGCGCCTGGTGGTAAGCCATGCCGGTACCGGCAGGGATCAGGCGGCCCACGATGACGTTTTCCTTCAGGCCACGCAGCTCGTCGCGCTTGCCCATGATGGCAGCCTCGGTGAGCACGCGGGTGGTTTCCTGGAAGGAAGCCGCCGAGATGAACGAGTCGGTGGACAGCGACGCCTTCGTGATACCCAGCAGCAGGTTGCTGTAGGTCGCAGGGATCTTGCCTTCGGACTGCAGTGCGTCGTTGGTGTTGAGGATCTCGGAACGCTCGACCTGCTCGCCACCGATGTAGTTCGACTCGCCGACGTTCTCGACCACGACGCGGCGCAGCATCTGGCGAACGATCACCTCGATGTGCTTGTCGTTGATCTTCACGCCCTGCAAGCGGTACACGTCCTGCACTTCATCGACGATGTAGCGCGACAGTTCCTCGATGCCCAGCAGGCGCAGGATGTCCTGCGGATCGGCCGGGCCGTCGACGATGGACTCGCCCTTGTTCACCACCTGGCCTTCGTGCACCAGGATGTTCTTTTCCTTGGGCACGAGCTCTTCGAACACGTGGCCTTCGGGGTCGGTGATCTGCAGGCGGACCTTGCCCTTGGTTTCCTTGCCGAACGACACGGTACCGGTCATCTCGGCCAGCGTGCCCTTGTCCTTCGGGGTACGGGCTTCGAACAGCTCGGCCACGCGGGGCAGACCGCCGGTGATGTCGCGGGTCTTCTGGCCTTCGACCGGAATACGCGCCAGCACTTCGCCGGGGCCCACGTCCTGGCCGTCACGCACCTGGATGAGCGAACCGATCTGGAAGCCGATGGTCACCGAGTGGTCGGTACCAGGGATCTTCACTTCGTTGTTCTGCGCATCGATCAGCTTGACCTGCGGGCGCACGACCTTGGCAGCGCCGCGGCGCTTAGGGTCGATCACCACCAGGGTGGACAGGCCGGTCACTTCGTCCAGCTGCTTGGCAACCGTGAGGCCTTCCTCGACGTTCTCGAACTTCACCTGGCCGGCGAACTCGGTAATGATCGGGCGGGTCAGCGGGTCCCAGTTGGCCAGGATGGTACCGGCCTTGATGGACTGGTCGGCCTTCACCGTCAGCAGGGCACCGTACGGCACCTTGTGGCGCTCGCGCTCGCGGCCATGCTCGTCATGGATGATGATCTCACCCGAACGCGCAATCACCACCAGCTCGCCCTTGGTGTTGCTCACGTAGCGCATCGTGGCGTTGAAGCCGATCACGCCGTTGGACTTGGCTTCCACGCTCGATGCGATGGCAGCGCGCGATGCGGCACCACCGATGTGGAAGGTACGCATGGTCAGCTGCGTGCCGGGTTCACCGATGGACTGGGCAGCGATCACACCCACGGCTTCGCCGAGGTTGATCAGGCCGCCACGGCCCAGGTCGCGGCCGTAGCACTTGGCGCACAGGCCATAGCGGGTTTCGCAGGTCAGTGCGGTGCGCACCTTCACTTCGTCCACGCCGGCGGCTTCGATTTCCTCGATCAGGTCTTCTTCCAGCATCACGCCGGCAGGCACCAGCACCTTGCGGGTTTCGGGGTGCAGCACGTCTTCGGCAGCGGTGCGGCCCAGGATACGGTCGCGCAGCGATTCGATCACTTCACCGCCTTCGACGATGGCGCGCATCAGCGAGCCATTGGCGGTGTTGCAATCCTCTTCGGTCACGACCAGGTCCTGCGTCACGTCCACCAGGCGGCGCGTCAGGTAGCCGGAGTTGGCCGTCTTCAGCGCCGTGTCGGCCAGACCCTTACGGGCACCGTGGGTGGAGATGAAGTACTCCAGCACGTTCAGGCCTTCGCGGAAGTTCGCGGTGATGGGCGTCTCGATGATCGAGCCGTCCGGCTTGGCCATCAGGCCGCGCATGCCGGCCACCTGGCGGATCTGGGCGGCAGAGCCGCGGGCACCGGAGTCGGCCATCATGTAGATGGAGTTGAAGGACTCCTGGTCCACTTCCTTGCCGTGGCGGTCCGTGACCTTCTGCTTGGACAGCTGGGCCATCATCACCTTGGACACTTCGTCGCCGGCCTTGCCCCAGATGTCCACCACCTTGTTGTAGCGCTCGCCCGAGGTCACCAGACCCGAGACGTACTGCTGCTCGATCTCCTTCACTTCCTTCTCGGAGCGCTCGATGATGCCGGCCTTTTGCGGCGGCACCAGCATGTCGTCGATGCAGATGGAGATGCCGGCGCGCGTGGCCAGGCGGAAACCGTTTTGCAGCAGCTTGTCGGCGAACACCACCGTTTCCTTCAGACCGCACTTGCGGAAGGAGACGTTGATGAGCTTGGAGATTTCCTTCTTCTTGAGTGCCTTGTTGATGTTCGAGAAGGGAAGGCCCTTGGGCAGGATTTCGGACAGCAGCGCACGGCCCGTGGTGGTTTCCACCATCTTGGTCTCAGGCACGAACTCGCCGGTTTCCTTGTTCTTGGTCCACTCGGTCAGACGCACGTTGATGCGCGTGGCCAGCTCGACCTCGCCCGCGTCGAAGGCGCGCTGCACTTCGCCGGTGTCGGCGAAGATCAGGCCTTCGCCCTTGCCGTTGATGCGGTCGCGGGTGGCGTAGTACAGGCCCAGCACCACGTCCTGCGAAGGAACGATGGAGGGTTCGCCCGAGGCGGGGAACAGCACGTTGTTGGAGGCCAGCATCAGCGTGCGGGCTTCCATCTGCGCTTCCACCGACAGCGGGACGTGGACGGCCATCTGGTCACCGTCGAAGTCGGCGTTGAAGGCCGCGCAGACGAGGGGGTGCAGCTGGATGGCCTTGCCTTCGATCAGGATGGGCTCGAACGCCTGGATGCCCAGGCGGTGCAGCGTAGGCGCACGGTTGAGCATCACCGGGTGTTCCTTGATGACCTCTTCCAGGATGTCCCATACCACCGGCGTGCCGGATTCGACTTCCTTCTTGGCAGCCTTGATCGTCGTCGCGATGCCCATGGCTTCCAGGCGCGAGAAGATGAAGGGCTTGAACAGCTCCAGGGCCATCAGCTTGGGCAGGCCGCACTGGTGCAGCTTGAGCGTCGGGCCCACGGTGATCACGGAACGACCGGAGTAGTCCACGCGCTTGCCCAGCAGGTTCTGGCGGAAACGGCCGGACTTGCCCTTGATCATGTCGGCCAGCGACTTCAGGGCACGCTTGTTGGCGCCCGTCATGGCCTTGCCACGGCGGCCGTTGTCCAGCAGCGAGTCCACGGCTTCCTGCAGCATCCGCTTTTCGTTGCGGGCGATGATTTCAGGGGCCTTCAGCTCCAGCAGGCGGCGCAGACGCGAGTTGCGGTTGATGACGCGGCGGTACAGGTCGTTCAGGTCGGAGGTCGCGAAGCGGCCGCCGTCCAGCGGCACCAGCGGACGCAGGTCCGGTGGCAGCACGGGCAGCACTTCCAGCACCATCCACTCGGGCTTGATGCCCGACTTCTTGAACGCTTCCAGCACCTTCAGGCGCTTGGCGTTCTTCTTGACCTTGACTTCGGAGCCGGTCAGGTCGCCGCGCAGGCGTTCGATCGACAGGTCGATGTCGATGGATTCCAGCAGGTCCTTGATGCCTTCGGCGCCCATCTTGGCGATGAACTCATCGCCGTATTCCTTGCGCTTGGCGTCGTAGTCGTCCTCGGACATGATGCTGAACTTCTTCAGCGGGGTCATGCCGGGGTCCGTCACCACGTAGGCTTCGAAGTACAGCACGCGTTCGATGTCGCGCAGCGTCATGTCCAGCACCAGGCCCAGGCGCGAAGGCAGGGACTTCAGGAACCAGATGTGGGCGCAGGGCGCGGCCAGGTCGATGTGGCCCATGCGCTCGCGGCGCACCTTGGTCTGCGTGACTTCAACGCCGCACTTCTCGCAGATCACGCCGCGGTGCTTGAGGCGCTTGTACTTGCCGCACAGGCATTCGTAATCCTTGATGGGACCGAAGATCTTGGCGCAGAACAGGCCATCGCGCTCGGGCTTGAACGTGCGGTAGTTGATGGTTTCGGGCTTCTTCACTTCGCCGAAAGACCACGAACGGATCTTCTCGGGCGAAGCCATGCCGATGCGGATGGCATCGAAGTGCTCATCCGGCGTGAATTGCTTGAACAGGTCGAGTAGCGATTTCATAGTGACTCTTTCCTTTTCCGCTTAGGAGCGTTCCAGCTCGATGTCCAGGCCCAGCGAACGGATTTCCTTGACCAGCACATTGAACGATTCCGGCATGCCGGCTTCGATCGCGTGTTCGCCCTTGACGATGGACTCGTACACCTTGGTACGACCGACCACGTCGTCGGACTTGACCGTGAGCATTTCCTGCAGCACGTAGGCGGCACCGTAGGCTTCCAGTGCCCACACTTCCATTTCCCCGAAACGCTGGCCACCGAACTGGGCCTTGCCGCCCAGCGGCTGCTGCGTGACCAGGGAGTACGGACCCGTGGAACGGGCGTGCATCTTGTCGTCCACCAGATGGTGCAGCTTCAGGTAGTGCATGTAGCCGATGGTGGTGGGGCGCTCGAAGCGGTCACCGGTGCGGCCATCGTGCAGGTAGGCCTGCGTGCGCGTGGGCGTCAAGCCCTTGCGCGCGGCCAGGTCGTCCGGATACGCCAGCTTGAGCATGTCCATGATTTCTTCTTCCGAAGCACCATCGAACACGGGGGTCGCGTAGGGCACACCGGCCGTCAGGTGCTGCGCCATGGACAGCAGGTCGTCGTCGGTCAGCTGCGACAGGTCTTCCTTGCGGCCGCGCGAGTTGTAGACCTCTTCGAAGAAGGCACGCAGCTCGCTCGCCTTGGCTTCCTGCTGCAGCATGTCGCCGATGCGCTGGCCAATGCCCTTGCCGGCCCAGCCCAGGTGGACTTCGAGCACCTGGCCGATGTTCATCCGCGAGGGCACGCCCAGCGGGTTCAGCACGATGTCGGCAGGGGTGCCGTCGGCCATGTAGGGCATGTCTTCGACCGGAACGATCTTGGACACCACACCCTTGTTGCCGTGGCGGCCGGCCATCTTGTCACCAGGCTGCAGGCGGCGCTTGACGGCCAGGTAGACCTTGACCATCTTGAGCACGCCAGCCGGCAGCTCGTCGCCTTGCGTGAGCTTCTTGCGCTTTTCTTCGAAAGCCAGGTCGAAGCTGTGGCGCGTCTGCTCCAGGGCGTTCTTGATGGATTCGAGCTGGGTGGCGACTTCGTCTTCCGCAGGGCGGATGTCGAACCAGTGGAACTTCTCCACCGAAGCCAGGTAGGCCTTGTCGATCTTCGTGCCCTTGGCCAGCTTCTGCGGGCCGCCGTTGGCCACGCGGCCGTTGAGCAGCTTCTCGATACGGTCGAAGGCGTCGGCCTCGACGATGCGCAACTGGTCGTTCAGGTCCAGGCGGAAGCGCTTGAGTTCATCGTCGATGATCTGCTGGGCGCGCTTGTCGCGCTGGATGCCTTCACGGGTGAACACCTGCACGTCGATCACGGTGCCTTGCGAGCCCTGGTCCACGCGCAGCGAGGTGTCCTTCACGTCGGAAGCCTTCTCGCCGAAGATGGCGCGCAGGAGCTTCTCTTCGGGCGTGAGGGTGGTCTCGCCCTTGGGCGTGACCTTGCCGACCAGCGTGTCGCCGGGCTGCACTTCGGCGCCCACGTAGATGATGCCGGACTCGTCCAGGCGGTTCAGTTGCTGCTCGGACAGGTTCGGGATGTCGCGCGTGATTTCTTCCGCGCCCAGCTTGGTGTCGCGGGCCATGACCACCAGTTCCTCGATGTGGATCGAGGTGTAGCGGTCTTCGGCCACCACGCGTTCGGAGATCAGGATCGAGTCTTCGAAGTTGTAGCCGTTCCAGGGCATGAAGGCGATCAGCATGTTCTGGCCGATGGCGATTTCGCCGAAGTCCGTCGATGCGCCGTCGGCAATCACGTCACCCTTGACCAGCATGTCGCCCTTCTTGACGATGGGGCGCTGGTGGATGTTGGTGTTCTGGTTGGAACGCTGGTACTTGATGAGGTTGTAGATGTCCACGCCCACTTCACCGGCAACGGCTTCGGCGTCGTTCACGCGCACCACGATGCGGGTCGCGTCCACGTAGTCCACCACACCGCCACGGTTGGCCGTGACCACGGTGCCGGAGTCGACAGCCGCTACGCGCTCGATACCCGTGCCCACCAGGGGCTTCTCGGGACGCAGCACAGGCACGGCCTGGCGCGACATGTTGGCGCCCATCAGCGCGCGGTTCGCATCGTCGTGCTCCAGGAACGGAACCAGCGAGGCAGCGACCGACACGATCTGCGCGGGCGACACGTCCATGTACTGAACGCGGTCGGCGCCGCACAGGATGGATTCACCCTTTTCACGGGCCGACACCAGGTCGCCCGAGAGGCGGCCATCCTTGTCGAGCACGGCGTTGGCCTGCGCGATCACGTACTTGCCTTCTTCGATGGCCGACAGGTAGTCGATCTCGTTCGTGACCTTGCCATCCACCACACGACGGTACGGGGTTTCGATGAAACCGTACTCGTTGAGGCGGGCGTACAGGGCCAGCGAGTTGATCAGGCCGATGTTCGGGCCTTCAGGCGTTTCGATAGGGCAGACGCGGCCGTAGTGGGTCACGTGCACGTCGCGCACTTCGAAGCCTGCGCGTTCGCGGGTCAGACCGCCCGGGCCCAGTGCGGAAACACGGCGCTTGTGCGTGATTTCTGCCAGCGGGTTGGTCTGGTCCATGAACTGCGACAGCTGCGAGGCGCCGAAGAATTCCTTCAGCGCGGCCGAGATCGGCTTGCTGTTGATCAGATCGTGGGGCATCAGCGGCTCTTGCTCGGCCTGGCCCAGACGCTCCTTCACGGCCTTCTCGATACGTGCCAGGCCGGTGCGGTACTGGTTTTCGGCCAGTTCGCCCACGCAGCGCACGCGGCGGTTGCCCAGGTGATCGATGTCATCGACTTCGCCGTTGCCGTTGCGCAGGTCCACCAGGATCTTGACCACGGCCAGAATGTCCTCGTTGGACAGCACCATGGGGCCGGTGGATTCGTCGCGGCCGATCTTGGCGTTGAACTTCATGCGGCCCACGCGCGACAGGTCGTACGTGTCGGGGTTGTAGAACAGGCGCTGGAACAGGGCCTGCACGGCGTCTTCCGTTGGCGGCTCGCCGGGACGCATCATGCGGTAGATGGCCACGCGCGCAGCGAACTCGTCCACCGTCTCGTCGATGCGCAGGGTCTGCGACATGTACGCGCCCTGGTCGAGTTCGTTGGTGTAGATGCACTGCACGTCCTGGATGCCGGCCACGCGCAGCTTCTTGAGCAGCGTCTCGGTCAGCTCGTCGTTGGCCTTGGCGATGATTTCGCCGGTGTCCGTGTCGACGATGTTGCGGGCCACCACGCGGCCGATCAGGAAGTCTTCGGGCACGCTGATGTGCGTGGTGCCGGACTGCTCCAGTTCACGGGTGTGGCGCGCGGTGACGCGCTTGTCCTTGGCGACCACGACCTTGCCCGACTTGTCGGTGATGTCGAAACGCGCCACTTCGCCACGCAGGCGCTCGGGCACGAACTCCATCTGCGCACCGCTGTCCATGATGCGGAAGTTGTCGTTCACGAAGAAGTTCGCGAGGATGGACTCGGGGTTCAGGCCGATGGCCTTGAGCAGGATCGTGACCGGCATCTTGCGGCGACGGTCCACGCGGAAGTACAGGATGTCCTTCGGGTCGAATTCGAAGTCCAGCCAGGAACCGCGGTAGGGGATGATGCGTGCGGAGAACAGCAGCTTGCCCGAGCTGTGGGTCTTGCCCTTGTCGTGCTCGAAGAACACGCCTGGCGAGCGGTGCAGCTGCGAAACGATCACACGTTCCGTGCCGTTGATGATGAAGGAGCCCTTCTCGGTCATCAGGGGCACTTCGCCCATGTAGACCTCTTGTTCCTTCACTTCCTTGACCACCTTGGACTGCGAGGTCGAAGACTCGCGGTCATAGATGATCAGCTGCACCTTGGCGCGCACGGCCGAGGCGAAGGTCAGGCCACGGGTCTGGCACTCGCGCACATCGAAAGCCGGCTTGGCCAGGTTGTACTCGATGAACTTCATCTCCACAAAACCGTTGTGGGAGACGATGGGGAAGGCCGCGTCAAAGGCGGCTTGCAGCCCTTCAATGGTCCGTTTCTGGGGTGCTTTGTCAGCCTGCAGGAAAGCGGTGTATGCGTCCTTCTGCATCTGCAGCAGATAAGGGACTTCCAGCACGCTGTCGCGGCTGCCGAAACTTTTGCGGATTCGCTTGCGTTCGGTATAGGAATAGGCCATGAGATCTCCGGGCAAAGACATGAGTCCTGGGTCTTCGACGACTGACCCGCAAAGGCTCTCCTCCTTGCGGGCTTGGCGGTTGGCCACTACCAACCATGGCGGACGGCGATGCGTTGCACATCACCCGAACCAAGGCATCTTCTGCTGTCGGGGTTGTCAGAAGACACTCGAAAGCCCGCTTTGGCACAGCGGCTTTCGGGTGCGCTCTGAAAGCGCCAAAGGCTGGAGGCCCGCGAGGAGCACTCCAGCCCTTGCAAGGGACCGAATTACTTCAGTTCAGCCTTGGCGCCAGCTTCCACCAGCTTCTTGACTGCTGCTTCGGCGTCGGCCTTGGCAATAGCTTCCTTGACGTTCTTTGGAGCGCCGTCCACCAGGTCCTTGGCTTCCTTGAGGCCCAGGCCGGTGATTTCGCGCACTGCCTTGATGACGGACACCTTGTTGGCGCCGGCTTCGACCAGAACCACGTTGAATTCCGTCTTCTCTTCTGCAGCTGCAGCAGCACCGCCGCCGCCGCCGGCAGCGGGTGCAGCCATGGCTGCAGCGCTCACGCCAAACTTCTCTTCAATGGCCTTCACCAGGTCATTGAGTTCCAGAACCGTCATGCTGTCCAGCGCGGTCAAAAATGCGTCTTTATCGAATGCCATTTTGATTTCCTAACAATTGTGTTGGTTGACTGCCCGGCTATCAAGCCGCTGCAGGTTCGGCGGCCACAGGGGCTGCGCCTTCGCCTTTTTTCGCCGCCAGTGCGCCCAGCACAACGGCCGTACGCGACATGGGGGACATAAGCAAGCCACAAATCTGGGCCAGCAGCACTTCCTTGGAAGGAATGTTGGCCAGTTGCTTAACGCCGTTGACATCCAGGGCCTTGCCACCGAAAGCGCCACCGCGAATCACCAGCTTGTCGTTGGTCTTCGCGAAATCGGCCACCACCTTGGCGGCGGCCACAGCGTCTTCGGAGAAGCCGTAGATCAGCGGACCGGTCATCTGGTCGGCCACCACGTCAAATGCGCTGCCAGCCACAGCACGGCGGGCCAAGGTGTTCTTCAGAACACTCAGGCTCACGCCCTTGCTGCGGGCATCAACACGCAGTTTGGTCATGTCGGCGACCGTGATGCCGCGGTATTCCGCGATCACAAGCGTTTGAGCTTTTGCGGCGAGGCTGGTCACTTCATTGATGACCGCTTCTTTCTCACTGCGATTAAGACTCAAGGTCTACTCCTTAAAATGCGCACTCGGCGATGGCCTCGTGCACGCTCTTGTTGCAGCGACCAACTGTTCAGGAAAATTTCCATCTGCAGCGGGATCGCCATCTGCGTTGGCGCCTTTTGTGGCTTTAAGCGCGACCGACTCGCGCACCAACGGTCTTGGATGGCCCGGGACTATCGAAACAGCCCCGGCCCACCACATCGGACCCGCCCGAAGGCCGGCCCGAAGATTTCTTGCAATTACGCTGCGATGGTCTGCGTATCCACGCGGACGCCCAGGCCCATCGTGGAGGACACGGCCACCTTGCGCAGGTACAGGCCCTTGCTGGTTGCGGGCTTGGCCTTGTTCAGGGCTTCGATCAGTGCCGACAGGTTGCCTTGCAGCTTGTCGTTGTCGAACGAGCGGCGACCGATCGTGCTGTGCACGATACCGGCCTTGTCCACGCGGAACTGCACTTGACCAGCCTTGGCGTTCTTCACAGCCGTAGCGACGTCAGGCGTCACGGTGCCCACCTTGGGGTTGGGCATCAGGCCGCGTGGGCCCAGGATCTGGCCCAGCGTACCGACGACGCGCATGGCGTCAGGGGCAGCGATCACCACGTCGAAAGGCATGTCGCCGGCCTTGACCATGGCGGCCAGGTCGTCCATGCCGACGATGTCGGCGCCAGCGGCCTTGGCTTCTTCAGCCTTGGCGCCCTGGGCGAACACGGCCACGCGGGTCGTCTTGCCAGTGCCGTTGGGCAGCACCACGGCGCCGCGAACCACCTGGTCGGACTTCTTGGCATCGATGCCAAGCTGAACGGCCACATCGATGGATTCGTCGAACTTGGCCGTAGCGGCTTCCTTCACGATCGCAACTGCTTCAGCGAATGCGTACAGCTTGGTGCTGTCGACCTTGCCTTGCAGGGCTTTTTGCTTCTTGGTCAGCTTGGCCATTTTACAAACCCTCCACCGTCACGCCCATCGAGCGTGCAGAGCCGGCCAGCGTGCGCACAGCGGCGTCGACGTTGGCAGCGTTCATGTCCTTCATCTTGGTCTTGGCGATTTCTTCGAGCTGCTCGCGCGTGATCTTGCCGACCTTGGTCTTCAGAGGGTTCGAGGAACCCTTGTCGAGCTTGATGGCCTTCTTGATCAGAGTCGTCGCAGGCGGCGTCTTGATGATGAAGGTGAAGCTCTTGTCTGCGAAAGCCGTGATGACCACGGGCAATGGCAGGCCTGGCTCAACGCCCTGGGTCTGCGCATTGAATGCCTTGCAGAACTCCATGATGTTGAGGCCACGCTGACCCAGTGCTGGGCCGATCGGTGGGGATGGGTTGGCCTTACCAGCTGGAACTTGCAGCTTGATAAAACCGACGATTTTCTTCGCCATGCTTTACTCCTTGCGGGTGATAACGCCTTGGCCATGTGGCCGCAGCTCCCCGGGGTTAACGACTCAACACACTTTCATCCGCACCGAGCCGAAAGGTGCGGCATCCAAAAAATGGCAGGCTCAGGTCTTCTCGACCTGGCCGAATTCGAGCTCCACCGGGGTGGAACGACCGAAGATCATGACGGACACCCGCACACGGCTCTTCTCATAATTCACTTCTTCCACCGAACCATTGAAGTCGGTGAATGGGCCTTCCTTGACACGGACCAGCTCGCCCACCATGAACTCCACCTTGTGGCGGGGCTTCTCGGTGCCTTCCTGCATCTGGCTGACGATCTTCTGCACTTCGTCCTCCGAGATGGGGGCGGGACGGTTCTTCGCGCCGCCCACGAAACCCGTGACCTTGTTGGTGTGTTTCACCAGGTGCCACGTGTCGTCGTCCATGACCATCTCAACGAAGACATAGCCAGGGAACAGGCGGCGCTCGGTGGTCTTGCGCTGGCCGTTCTTCATTTCCACGACTTCTTCGGTGGGAACGAGGATGCGGCCGAACTTGGTCTCCATGCCCGAACGGCCGATGCGCTCCACGATGTTGCGCTCGACCGCCTTTTCCATGCCCGAGTAGGCATGGACGATGTACCAGCGCAGATCGGGATTGCCCGAGGCGGCAGGTGCAAGAGCCTCGGCTCCGGTGGTTTCCACAGGGGTGGTCGTCATGCTTACTTCCTCCAGCCCAAAAGCAGGTCGTACAGAACCCATTCCAGGGTCTTGTCGGTCGCCCACAGGAAGATCGACATGATGACGACAAATGCGAACACGTAGACCGTCATCTGCAAGGTTTCCTTGCGGGTGGGCCATACGACCTTTTTCACTTCGCGCCAGGCCTCGCGCGCAAACGCGACAAACTGCCGGCCTGGCTCGGACACCAGGAACACGGCAGCGGCAGCAACCAGTCCGACGATCAATGCGGCCCACTGGGCAATCGCACCCTGCTTGCTCAGCAAGTAAAAGCCAGCGACCGATGCAATCACCAGCGCAGCCACAGCAGCAAGCTTGGCTTTGTCAGCACCGGTATTGACGGTTTCAACCTGGGAAGTGGCCATGTGTATTGTTTCCTGCTCCGATTCGCGGCGTCGCCCAAGACGCCGAAGCCCGCCAGGGTCTGGCGGGCTTGTTGGGTGCCACTGTTCAGGTGGCAGGGGCAGTAGGAATCGAACCTACAACCTTCGGTTTTGGAGACCGACGCTCTGCCAATTGAGCTATACCCCTGTAACGCTATTAGGCGATGATCTTGGCAACCACGCCGGCGCCGACGGTACGGCCGCCTTCACGGATGGCGAAGCGCAGGCCTTCTTCCATGGCGATGGGGTTGATCAGCTTGACGGTGATCGACACGTTGTCGCCTGGCATGACCATTTCCTTGTCCGCTGGCAGCTCGATGGCGCCGGTCACGTCGGTCGTGCGGAAGTAGAACTGGGGACGGTAGTTGTTGAAGAACGGGGTGTGGCGGCCGCCTTCGTCCTTGCTCAGCACATACACTTCAGCCGTGAAGTGGGTGTGCGGCTTGATCGAGCCGGGCTTGCACAGCACCTGGCCGCGTTCCACGTCTTCACGCTTGGTGCCGCGCAGCAGCAGGCCAACGTTGTCGCCAGCCTGGCCCTGGTCCAGCAGCTTGCGGAACATTTCCACGCCGGTGCAGGTGGTCTTGACGGTGTCCTTGATACCGACGATTTCGATTTCTTCGCCGACCTTGATGATGCCGCGCTCGATACGGCCGGTCACCACGGTGCCGCGACCGGAGATCGAGAACACGTCTTCCACGGGCATCAGGAAGGCGCCGTCCACAGCGCGCTCTGGCGTGGGGATGTAGTTGTCCAGTGCGTCAGCCAGCTTCATGATGGCTTCTTCGCCCAGGGCGCCCTTGTCGCCTTCCAGGGCCAGCTTGGCGGAGCCGCGAACGATCGGGGTGTCGTCGCCTGGGAAGTTGTACTTGTCCAGGAGTTCGCGCACTTCCATTTCGACGAGTTCGAGCAGTTCTTCGTCGTCCACCATGTCGCACTTGTTCAGGAACACGATGATGTAAGGCACACCCACCTGGCGGGCCAGCAGGATGTGCTCGCGGGTCTGGGGCATGGGGCCGTCAGCGGCCGAGCATACCAGGATGGCGCCGTCCATCTGGGCAGCGCCGGTGATCATGTTCTTCACATAGTCGGCGTGGCCGGGGCAGTCCACGTGGGCGTAGTGGCGGTTGGCCGTTTCGTATTCCACGTGTGCGGTGTTGATCGTGATGCCGCGGGCCTTTTCTTCAGGGGCTGCGTCGATCTGGTCGTATGCCTTGGCTTCGCCGCCGAACTTGGCCGACAGCACCGTGGCGATGGCCGCCGTCAGGGTCGTCTTGCCGTGGTCCACGTGGCCGATCGTACCCACGTTGACGTGGGGCTTGGTCCGTTCGAACTTACCTTTTGCCATTTTTCCGACTCCGAAAAAAATCTACAACTACACAACGAAATTTCGGCGCACCCGAACAAACTTCGGGTGCGCCTGAAGGTGGTGCCCATGGCGGGAATCGGACCCGCGACCTCTCCCTTACCAAGGGAGTGCTCTACCACTGAGCCACATGGGCATTGAAACCGCTTGCGCGACCTCAAAAAAACTTCTTCTCAACCAACCAGCAAACCGAACAATGGAGCGGGAGACGGGAATCGAACCCGCGTCATTAGCTTGGAAGGCTAGGGTTCTACCATTGAACTACTCCCGCACAGCCAACTTACCACTGGCCTTGCGGCCCCAACCCCCCAAGGGCCTGCCGCAACCTGCTTTCATCTGCTTCTACTGGTGGAGGGGACTGGATTCGAACCAGTGTAGGCGTAAGCCAACAGATTTACAGTCTGCCCCCTTTAGCCACTCGGGCACCCCTCCGGAGAATCTCGAATTATAGCACTGGTTTTTTACGCTTCCGAGAGAACTCGCACGAAAAAACCCAACACCACATTTCACCCGGGTCGCCACGCCTTGCCGCCGATGCATGCACTGGCCGTTGCCACCCGAGACTGCGATTCTATGCCAGCTGCAAATGCCCCGGCAACTCAGTCGTGCATGTGCACAAAAAAATGGCCCCGCCTCAACCACAATCCCACACCAAGCGGCGGTCCTCCTACGGATTTGCATTCGACCGTATGACCAGACGGGCGCCGCTGACAGCGCTGCAGCGCGGCAAGGCGAACCAACTCTCGTTGGCGGTTGAAGGCAAATCCGTATCAGGGGTCCGAACGCCGGTGGATGCGGATGGGCTGCTCCTTTGCTGGCGCTGGTGGCGGGGCATCGCAGCCGTCGCAGCCGCAGCCGGCACTGGCACGCAACGCCACCTTGCCGAAATAGCGCGCCAGGAAGCCCGGCAGCGGCAGGCGCAACGCCGCCCGCGCAAGTGCGCGGCGGGCCACCGCGGGTGCCAGGCTCCAGCCCGCATACACGGCGCAGGCAGCCACGAGCACCAGCACGATCCACATCTGTCCTTGCATATCAGCCTCCACCCAGCGCCAGGGCAATCCGGTAGGTCGCAAAAGCTGCCGCATAGGCGAGCGCGAACTGGTAGCCGGCCATCAGCGCCGGGTAGCGCCAGGAATTGGTCTCGCGGCGCACCACGGCCAGGGTCGACAGGCACTGCGGCGCGAACACGAACCAGGCCAGCAGCGACAGCGCCGTGGCCAGCGGCCAGCTCTGCGCGATCACGGGGGCCAGCGCATCGGCGACCGTATCGCCCGCAGCCGACAGCGCATACACCGTGCCCAGGGCCCCTACCGCCACCTCGCGCGCAGCCAGGCCGGGCACCAGGGCGATGGAAATCTGCCAGTTGAAGCCGATGGGCGCAAACACATGCTGCAACGCCTGGCCCAGCCAGCCCGCGGCGCTGTACTGGATCGCGGCGCCGGTGGCACCATCCGGTGGCGCTGGGTAGCTCGACAGGAACCACAGCACCACCGTCAGCGCGAAGATGATGGTGCCCACGCGCACGATGAAGATGCGCGCACGCTCCCACAGGCCCAGCATCAGATTGCGCGGGCTGGGCATGCGGTAGGGCGGCAGCTCCAGCATCAGCGGCTGGTAGCTGCTCTTCATCCAGATGCGCTTGAACAGCCAGGCCACCAGCATGGCCGACACCACCCCCGCCACGTACAGGCCGAACAGCACCAGCCCGCGCAGGTCGAACCAGCCCACCGGGGTGGCCGGAACGAAAGCCCCGATCAGCAGCGCATACACCGGCAGCCGGGCCGAGCAGGTCATCAGCGGCGCAATCATGATGGTGGCCAGGCGGTCCTTCCAGGGGCCGATGGTGCGCGTGGCCATGATGCCCGGCACCGCGCAGGCAAAGCTCGACAGCAGCGGGATGAAGGCCCGGCCGGAGAGCCCCACCTTGCCCATCAGCCGGTCCAGCAGGAACGCCGCGCGCGGCAGGTAGCCCGAATCCTCGAGCACCAGGATGAAGAAGAACAGAATCAGGATCTGCGGCAGGAACACCAGCACCCCGCCCGCGCCCGCGATCACCCCATCCACCAGCAGGCTGCGCAGCGGCCCGTCGTCCATGTTTTCGGTGATCTGGGCGCCCAGCCAGGCCATGGTGCCCTTGATCGCATCCATGGGCCAATTGGCCCAGGCGAACACGGCCTGGAACATCAGGAACAGCAGCAGCGCCAGCACCAGCAGGCCCCACACCGGGTGCATCACGACCGCATCCAACCGGGTCTGCACCCGCTGGTTGCGCCCGCCCGCAGGTGCCGCCAGCGCCAGGATGCGGCGCACCTCGCGCTGCAGGTCGCCTGCCGACGCCGCCGCCTGCACGGCCGCCGGAACGGCTGGCGGCGCGGCCACGCCGTGCCGGTCCAGCTGGGCGGCGATTTCGGCCATCAGCGCCGCATGGCCGTCGCGCCTGACGGCAACCGTCTCCACCACCGGGCAACCGAGTTCGGCCGACAGGCGCGGCACGTCGATCCGGAGCCCCTGCGAGCGCGCCACATCGGCCATGTTGAGCGCCAGCAGCATGGGGCGGCCCAGCCGGCGCACCTCCAGCACCAGGCGCAGGTTCATGCGCAGGTTGGTCGCATCGACCACGGCCACGAGCAGGTCGGGCATCGCCTCGCCGGCACGCTGCCCCTCGATCACCTCCAGCGTCACCTGCTCATCGGGCGTGGCCGGATTCAGGCTGTAGGTGCCGGGCAGGTCGATCACCGAGGCCGAGCGCCCACCGCCCAGCTGGGTCAGGCCGGTCTTGCGCTCCACCGTGACGCCGGCGTAGTTCGCCACCTTCTGGCGCGCGCCGGTCATCAGGTTGAACAGGGCTGTCTTGCCGCAGTTGGGATTGCCCACCAGGGCCAGGCTGGGCAAGGTGGCTGCAGCGAGGGAAGGTCCTTGGCCCGTCATGCCAGACGCACCTCGATGCACTGGGCCTCCAGCATGCGCAAGGCAAATTGCGTGTCGCCAATCTGCACCGCAATCGGCTCCACCCCGCCGGGGCCACGGCGCAGCACGGTGAGTGGCTCGCCCTGCAGAAATCCGAGCTCTCCCAGCCGGCGCAGCGCCGTGGCGTCGATCAAGGGATTGGAGGAGGCGATGCCCTCCACCACGGCTCGGGCGCCATTGGGAAGATCAGGTAGTTTCATGGAGCATGCCCTCCGCGGCCCCACGCACCGTGCCGTGGCGCCCGCCGGGCAGAACGAGAATTAGTTGTATTTACATATTAGAGCACGGAAGAATTGGCCTTTGGCGTGCATCCATTGCACGCCAGCGCCCCTCCGCAGCATCCTCGCAGGTGCATGGAATCGGGAGCGCGCGCCAAAGTTCCCCCGCCGCGGGCGGGCCCCACCGGAATCCTAGCGGCGATCGTCCACCACGTTGAACTCGAACCGGGACTGCACGGCCACCTTCTCTGGCAGCGTCACCACCAGGTAGCCGGCCAGTGCTGCCAACGTCTTGCAGGGCTTCACGGACAAGCTGCTCGGCATTGCCCAGCCGATGCGCCTGAGCATGATGCAAACCCAAGGCAGGGAGATAAGCATGCACGAGAAGCTCAGCGAGCAAACCGGCATAGCGGTGTACTTCTGCGACCCGCACAGCCCCTGGCAAAGGGGCTCCAACGAGAACATGAATGGCCTGGTGCGCCAGTACCTGCCCAAGGGGACGGACCTGAGTGTCTACAGCCAGGAGCAGCTCGATGCGATAGCCGATGAGATCAACGACCGCCCAAGAAAAGGGCTGGGGGTACGATCACCGCTGGCCGTGTACCGCGAGTTGCTGATCAACAATCCGCAGCACTCCACCCTTGTTCATTGAAATCCAGGGTGTTGCGCTTCGCTTTTTGAATCCGCCCAATTGACAGTTCGCCAAAAGTGTCTACCTCCCAAACAGCAGTGGTCTGCGATGTCATTGCAAGCACGTCACTGCACCACAATGCCACCAGTGCCTTGAAATGCCTGCCACCGACACACTGAACCCACGTTGATCCAAAAAGAAAGCACCGCATGCAACCAAATCGGCAAAGCTTGGGAGTTCTCACTCTCAGTGCACTGGGAGTCGTCTACGGCGACATCGGCACCAGCCCCCTGTACACGATGAAAGAGGTCTTCAACCCAGCCCACTCACTCGCGCTGAACGCAGCGAACATCATCGGAGCTGTCTCGACGATCCTGTGGGCTCTGATGGTTGTGGTCACACTCAAATACGTGGTGCTGATCCTTCGGGCCAACAACCGGGGCGAGGGTGGGATCATGGCGCTCACGGCATTGGCAGCGAAGGCTGCGGGAAGCACTCCCAGGCGCCACACGATCCTGCTGCTGGTCGGCGTGCTCGGGGCATCCCTCTTCTACGGCGATGCCGTCATCACCCCTGCCATCTCGGTGCTGAGCGCCATGGAGGGCCTGGAGACGGCAACGCCGGCGCTCAAGCCCTATGTGCTTCCGATTTCGACGGCTGTGATCATCGGCCTGTTCCTCGGGCAGCGCTTTGGGACCGCCATCGTTGGCAAGCTGTTCGGCCCCATCGTGGTCCTCTGGTTCTCCGTGCTAGCTGTCACGGGTCTCGTGCAGGTTGTCCAGAATCCTGCCATCCTGGCCGCGCTCAACCCGTTGAGGGCCCTTGAATTCATGCAGGCCCGCGGATGGCACCTGTTTGTCGTCATGGGGGCCATCGTCCTTGCGCTGACGGGTGCCGAGGCGCTGTACGCCGACATGGGGCATTTCGGCAAGAAGCCGATCCGTCTGGCCTGGAATACCTTCGTACTGCCGTCACTGGCACTCAACTACATGGGCCAGGGTGCCTTGCTGATGGGTGACCCCTCAGCGCTAGAGAACCCGTTCTTCAATCTTTTCCCGTCCTCCTGGCTGATCCCGGCCGTGGTGCTCGCCACGCTCGCCTCCGTGATTGCCTCCCAGGCCACGATCTCCGGTGCCTATTCCCTGACCAAGCAGGCCATCCAGCTCGGCCTGCTGCCACGCATGCGGATTTTTCACACGTCCGCAGAGGAGGTCGGGCAGATCTACGTTCCTTTCGTCAACTGGAGCGTGATGGTTGGTGTACTGCTGGCAATGGTGGGCTTTGGTAGTTCCTCCGCGCTGGCATCGGCCTACGGCATCGCGGTGACGGTCACGATGCTCATTACCACCTTGCTCACGTTCTTCGTCGTGCGGCACGCGTGGAAGTACCCGCTGCCGCTTGCGCTGGCCGCCACCGGGGTGTTCCTGCTGGTCGATGCCGTGCTGGTGATCTCCTGCGCGCTCAAGTTCTGGCAAGGCGGCTGGTTCCCGATCGTGCTGGGCATCGTCATCTTTGCGGTGATGGCCACATGGCGCCGGGGCCGGGAGCTGTTGATGGAGCACATCCAGCGTGACGACCCTGAACTGCTGCCATTCATCACGGCCCTGGCCGCCGACGAGAATGCACGCCGCACGCCAAGGACTGCGGTCTATGCCGTGGCCAATCCCGATACCGTGCCGCAGGCGCTGCTGCACAACCTCAAGCACTACCAGGTCTTGCACGAGCAAAACCTCATATTGACAGTGCGTTTCCAGGAGGTTCCATGGGTGCCGGAAGAAGAGCGCCTGCAGGTGCAACCGCTGGTTGACGGGTTCTGGAAGGTGCAGGTGAATTTCGGCTTCAAGGACGAGCCCGATGTGCCGCGTGCCCTGCGCCTCTGTGCTGGCCAAGGCCTGCAGATCGATGAGTTCCAGCTCTCCTACTTCCTGAGCCGGGAGATCGTGATCCCGACGCGGGGAGCGGGAATGGTGCATTGGCGCGAAGCGCTGTTCTCGGCGATGGCACGCAATGCCGGCAGCATCGGCGACTTCCTGCGGCTTCCCCACAATGGTGTGGTGGAGTTGGGAACCCGCGTGCAGATTTGAGGCCGGGCGGCGGCCGATCAACGGGCATGCGCGGCCTAACCCGGCCTGGTGCTACAACCAGCCCGCCTTGCGGAACCGATAGTAGACATAGGAACAAACGCTGGCGATGAGCAGCAGCGCGGCCGGGTAGCCATAGCGCCACTTCAGCTCGGGCATGTTTTCAAAGTTCATGCCCCAAACACCTACGAATGCGGTGCAGATCGCAAAGATACCGGCCCAGGAAGCAAGGCGCTTGGTGATTTCATTGTCTTCGATGGTCACCATGGACAGGTTGACCTGGATGGCAGTCCCAATGGTGTCGCGCATCCCATCGATCAGGCCGTTGATGCGGATCAGGTGGTCCACAACGTCCCGGAAGTATTCCTGCGAGCCCATGCAGATCTGGGGTACGCGCCCGCCATGCAGTTTGCCCACCCCTTCCACCAGCGGCGAAACCGCGTGCTTGAGGAGCATGACCCGTTGCTTCAGGTGATACAGCTGTTCTATGCTGTCCCGAGCCGCCTTCTTGGTGAAGATCTGGTGTTCGATCTTCTCCAGCTCGACCTCCAAGGCATCGATGATGGGAAAGTACCTGTCTACCACCGCATCCATCAGCGCATACAGAACGAAGCCCGAGCCGTGGCGCAGCAAGTCAGGCTCTCTCTCGCATCGATCCCGCACGCCCAGAAAGCCCTGCTTGCTGCGGTTCCGAACCGAAAGCACGTAGTTGGGGCCGACGAAGACGTCGACCTCGCCCTCGTTGAAATGGCCTGGCCTTTCGGGCTCGGGCTCCAGCAGGTGCATGACCACGAACAGCGATGAACCGTACTCCTCCACCTTGGGTCGCTGGTGACCGTGGTGCGCGTCCTCGACGGCCAGTTCGTGCAGGCCAAATTCCTCGCGCATTTCGGCCAGCTCTTGGGGAGTCGCATCCGCCAGCGCGACCCACACGAAGCAGCCCGGCCTGGCAATGTAGTCGCTGATGTCGGCGACAGGGATGTCGGCCACCTTGGAACCGTTTTCGTAGGCAACGCAATTGATGAGCATGGGGGATCCTCCTGGTTACTCGTACCCTGGATCCGGATGTTGCCACGCTGACCATCGGTCTTGGAGACAGGTGTTCACTGAAGCCTGCTGGAGTTGGGCCTTGCGGCGTCATGCACCAGGCGGGGCAGCACCTTCACGTAGACCAGCTCCACCAACATCTGCCGGCCTCACGGCCGGTACCGGCGGCACAGCGCCTGGGATTGCAAGGCCCAGCGGCACTACGGCCAAGGAATTGCGCGTGACCGCACTGAACGCAATCACCTGCCCCTGATCCGCAGGCACCAGACAGCCGGCAGCAGGCACAGCTCATGGTGAACCCATGGTCCGCGCACAGCTCTACCAGGTCGTTCATTGCGTCGTCGAAATGCCCGCTTACAAACGTGAGCTCCGCCAGCAGGTAGTCTTCGCCTTCATCGACCAGCACACGGATGCTCCGGTCTGCATCCAGGGCGCGCCACACGGAGATGGCGCTCAGCGCGTCGGTGGCCGGATTGGCAGGAGTGCCCAGGCGCTCTTTGGCGTCGCGGGTGCATCGATAGGATTGGGAAATGCTTCGCCTGCGTTCCATGGCGATGCCCTGCGCTGCACAAGCCGCCAGCAGAGCACAGTATGTACGGGCCTGCAATAGCGGCCCGCCGCGGAGGTCTATCCGGCAGCCAGAGACAGCAACGGTGCACCCTGTGCAGCAGGATGCGCCGCACGGGAGTGGAAGCGCCGTTCCACCTGCTTGAGGAAGTGCGAAAGCAGCATCACGTACAGCGCATCGCCCAGGGCTGCATCCTCCACGCCCACATCAAGGTTAGGGTTGTCATTGATCTCGATGACGTACACGCCCGAAGCTGTGGATTTCAGGTCCACGCCATAGAAGCTGTTGCCCACAAGCCGAGCGGAGTTGACCGCGGCATCGAGCACCTCGGGCGGCACCTGGTCGAGGGGCACCGCCTGCACCCGCCCTTCGGTGTACTTGCCGTTGTCGGCATGCTGCAGTATCTGCCAGTGCCCGTCGCACATGAAATACTTAGCCGCGAAGACCGCTTGCCCGGACAGCACGCCGATGCGCCAATCGAAGTCGGTGTACATGAACTCCTGCAGCAGGATGATCTCGGACTCCCGGAGCATGTCCTTGGCGATATCGTGCAGGTGCTCGAAGCTGTCGGCCTTCTTGACACTGCGGCTGAACGCACCATCCGGAACCTTCACGACCAGCGGGTAATTCAGCCGGTTGTGCATGTCGCCGATGGTACGCCTGCTGGCCATGTGGGTCATCGGCGTGGCGATGGCGTTCTCGCGCAGCAGCTCGGCCAGGAAAGCCTTGTTGGTGCAGCGCAGGATGGAACCTGGGTCATCGATGACCGGCATGCCTTCGGCCTCGGCCTTCTTGGCAAACTGGAAGGTGTGGTGAGTGACGGCCGTGGTCTCGCGGATAAACAGCGCATCGAACTGCGTGAGCCGCGAGAAGTCCTTCTTCTCGATGAGCTCAACGGCGATCCCCATGTCCTGCCCCACGTCCACCAGCTTCTTGAGCGTCTTGAGGTTGGAGGGCGGCAACGGGTCGGTGGGGTCATGCAGCACCGCCAGGTCCATCCTGGGCGATGGCATGGCGATCAAGGGGCGCCAGCTGCGGCGGGTGTACTGGCGCAGCGCCTGCACGAACACCTCGTCCCGCGAGGTGTCCACGTCGCGCAGATCCAATGCCTGCATGCCTCCGATCTGCCAGCACATGGACTGCTCCTGCCGCTCGAGCGTAATTTCCAGCAGCGGGCAGCGAAACAGCTCAAAGCTCTTGCGCGCGAGCGCAACCAGGTCAGGGTCCTCGATGGCACCGAAGAACACATGCAGCGTGAGCGTGTTCACCGACCGCGGAATCGCCTTGAGTGGTCCGATCAGCCGGTTGAGCTGAGCCAGGGCAGCGGGCTGCATGCGCTTGCGCTGGAGGCTGAGGATCGTGTCCACGCTCGGCGTCACGCGATCGCCACGGGCCTCTGCGAGCAGCGAGCAGTAGTAGCCCATGCTGAGGTAGCCATAGGTTCGGCACAGGTTGGTGACCTTGCGCAACTGCCCGCGTGCGCCCGGTTCTTCAGCGACGAACTGGTCTGCGGTGATGACCTTGAGGCCCGCCTCATCCCATCGGAAGTCGGCGAGCTTTTCCACAACGATCACGTGTTCTGAGGACAATTTATTTCTTTCCAGAGATGATGACCGCCGCCGTACGCCTTCGGCGTCCGTATCTGGCGATCTTTTTGAACTCCCCCAGGCTGATGGACATGCCGCCATCGGGGTCGCTGGAGCGGACCATGGGGTCGAGAAGGCGAAAAACTGCGCCGTCGAAGCCGACGATCACCACCCAATGGGGCGTTTTCTCGCCATGCAGCCGCCACAGGCTGATGAGCACGATGGGCAGCCTCCCGGCGCGCAGGTGCTCGATCAGGCTTTCGGGAGACACGGGTCGGGCATAGATGGGAACCTGGTGCTCCACCAACTCGGAGCGGAAGTCGTTCTCCACCAGCTGGATCACGCCCTTCTTGTGCGGGTCACGAACGCTGTCCATGAAGAGCGATGCCCCCGCGGCCGCATACACGGACACCTCGAAGCCACGCCGCAACGCCGAGTTGGCCAGACCGAAAGGGCCACAACCACCATGGCCTGCGGCCATGAACACGGTCGTGGCTTCGCGCCACAAGCGGATCTCCGCCGCTTGGTTCATGGGCAGGGAAGGGTCCATGGCCGACATTGCCATCATCAAGGCGCAGGGTCCGCACGTGAAATCCAGCGTCTGGGCGTAGTGGCGCACCGCGTAGGCCGCGCCTCCCAGAGCACCATCGAACACGTCGCGCTGAAAGCACAGGGCGTCCTGGCCGTCTTCGTAGTACCCGGTCTTGCGGCCGGACTGCATGAAGCCATGGCGCTGGAACAATCGATGCGCCGACACATTGTCCAGCCTGCTTTCCAGCCGCAGTACCGCGCACCCCGCCTGCCTCGCGTCGCCCAGTGCAGCAGCCAGCAATTGGCCCGCAATGCCTGCGCCACGCATGGCCGGATCCACCGCAATGGAATAGAGACGCGCCACAGACGATCCCCGGCGGCGCAATACCACGCAGGCACCGTGCAGCCCCACCTCAGAGCGGCACACAAGAACATGTGCAGAGGAACTGGCCAACAAGCGTTGCCAGCTTCGCAGGGAGATCCGGTCTCCATCGAATGCAGAGCGCTCCAGCCTGTCCAGTTCCGCCAGATCGTTGGCACCTGCCGACGCCACCCCACCGGCTTGGACGGAGCGCTTCATCGCAGGCCTCGGTGCGCTCTGCGCGCTTTCCAGTCCGGCAGCTTCAAGGCCAGCCATGCGGCGGCTATCGGCACGACCAACACCAGCAAGGCAAGCAGTATGTGCAGCAGGTCACCCATGGCTCAGCCATTCACGGCGCACGGGCACGGCGGCCCCAGTAGCCGCAGCCACATCACGGGAGCTCAGTGGCATCGGCGCACCTCGTCCCTGCTGACGCGGGAAACCCTGCCGAACTGGGCGGTCGGGAACGCAATCGTCAAGCTGCGCATGGCCTCTTGCAGGTCGTCGAGATGCACGTGCAGGGTCACGGTCGCCCTTTGGCGCACAGGATCCACAGCAAGACCATACCCGCGCAATTGCGCTCCCAGCACGCTGTGCAGCTTTACGCGCAAGCCCTGCGCATTGATGCATGGTGCGACAAGGGGCAGTTCCACCAAGGGACTGGAATCGGCAGCAGCATCGTTACCGATGGGCAGTGCAGTGATCCGATGCAGGTCGGTACCGGGACATTTCTGAAGCATGCTTTCCGCCATGAGACTCCTCGTGAGAGAGACGCTCAGGGAAGTGTTGAACATGCATTCAGTCTAGGAAGATCGGCGTAAAGGTGTCGTAAAAACGGCAGGTCCGGGCGTTAAATCGCTGTCAAGACACCATGCCACGGGACAGGACGCGCAGCGCTGCGCGTACAGCGCTACACCGAAAGCCTGTACCCCACGCCCGACTCGGTCAACAGATGCCGCGGCTGGGCCGGATCGGCCTCCAGCTTCTGCCGCAGGTGACCCATGTAGATGCGCAGGTAGTGGTTCTGGTCCGAGCGCATCGGCCCCCAGACTTCGCGCAGCAGCTGCTTTTGCGTGATGACACGCCCTGCATTGGCGATCAGCACCGTCAGCATCCGGTACTCGGTGGGTGTGAGGTGCACCTCCACACCTGCGCGGCGCACCACGCGCGCACTGCGGTCCACTTCCACGTCGCCAAACTGGAACGCAGGCTCCGTCCCATCCGCGGTCAGCCCGTTGCCATTGGCCACCCTCGGGCGCCTCAGATTGGCCCGCACCCGTGCCAGCAGCTCTCCGGTCCCGAAAGGCTTTGTGAGGTAGTCGTCCGCGCCTGCATCGAGGGCATTGATCTTGTCAGCCTCATCCGTGCGCGCCGACAGGACGATGATGGGCACGGCCGACCAGCCCCTCACATCGCGGATCAGGTCGATGCCGTCGCCATCGGGCAGGCCCAGGTCCAGCACCAGCAAGTCTGGCTGGCGGGTTCCGGCGGCGGACAGGCCCTCGCGCAGCGTGGCGGCCTCGTTCACCTGCCAGCCTTCGGCCTCCAGAGCGCTGCGCACGAAACGCCGGATCTGCGGCTCGTCTTCCACCACCAGGACAGTACGTATTTGCATTCGCATCAGGGACCCGAAAGGCCCTGCTCCATGTCTTCGATATCCGGCGCTGGGGGTGGCTCCCGCCGGGGCAGAGTGATCGTGAACTGAGCCCCCCCGCCAGCCGCGCTGCCAGCAGAAATCGTGCCCCCATGCGCGTTCACCACGGCCTTGCAGATCGCCAGCCCGAGCCCGACGCCGGGCGTGGCCGATTCGGCCTGGCCGCGGGTGAACTTCTCGAACAGAGTGTGCTCCTTGCCGCGCACGGACGCCGGCAGGCCCTGTCCATGGTCCGAAACCGCCAGCACCAGGCTGCTCTCGGTCACTGAGGCTTTCACGACGATGGGCGAAGCACCGTACTTGGCCGCGTTCTCCAGCAGGTTGACGAGCACGCGCTCGACCAGCACCGGATCGAATTCGACCAGCGGCAGATCGGCTGGGATGTCGGTGCGCACGACTTTGCACTCCAGCGCCGGCCTGGCCGCCCGGATGGACGCACCCACCACCTCTTCGACCGATTGCCAGTCGCGGCGCAGGCTCACACTCTGGCCGGACACGTGGCTCTCCAAGCGTGCCATGTCCAGCAGATTGCTGACCAGAGCATTGAGCTGATGGGCCTGGTGCACGATGGACCGGGCCACCGCATCGCGCTCGTCGGCAGGGGCGCCCTGCAGGGACTCCGCCAGCGTGATGAGGGCGGTGAGCGGGGTCCGCACGTCGTGGGACACGGCACCCAGCAGTGCATTGCGCAGCCGCTCGGACTCCACGTCCACCACAGCCTTCTGCGCGATCTCGACATAGTGCACCCGCTCAAGCGCAATCGCAATCTGCCGCGCCTGGGTTTCCAGCTGCTGGGCTTGCTCCGGTATCAACAGCCAGCGGGGGTTGGCCGGTTCCAGCGCGAGCACCCCGCGCACCCGCATGGGTGCTTTCAGGGGCACGTAGCGCCAGCTCTGCGCAGCCAGGGTGCTGGTCGCCAGACCAGCGCTCTGTCCCTGGCGCAGCGTCCAGTCGGCCACGCTCTTGTCGAAGCCCTCCGGGAGGTCCTCGGGGTAGCGCAAGTTGTCGGTTTCATCCAATGCAACCACCACCGCCCGGCCACCGAAATGCTCCTGCACCGCGGCAGCGCCAATGTCGATGACCTGGCTGGTCTCCAGCGCGGCCGACAGCTCCCGCGTCAGATCGAAAAGCGACTGGGCACGACGCTCCCGGCTGTTGGAAACCCCGGCCGCAAAGCGCAGTCCGGCCGTCAACTGCCCCACGAGCAGACCGACCCCCAGCATCACCGCGAAAGTGACGATGTACTGCACGTCGCTCACCGCGAACGACAGGCGGGGCGACACAAAGAAGAAATCGAAAGCCAGCACATTGAGCAACGCGGCCAGGGCGGCAGGAATGCGGCCGAAGCGCATGGCGACCGCCACCACGCCGACCAGGTAGAGCATCACGATGTTCGTCAGCTCTAGAACGCCATGCAGGGGTGTGGCGAGCAGCGTGACTGCAATGCTGACGCCCACTGCCCACAGGATGCCGGGCCACTTGGAGTGGGCGGCTTCGTCCGTCTCCAGCACGTCCACGCTGGAGCGGGGATTCTTCAAAGCCTGGGCCAGCCGCCGTGAACTGCTCGCATGCGCGGTCTCCACAATGTCAAGCGAGGGGGCCAGTTCCGCCAGCTCTCTTGCGACGTGCTTGGCCGGCAACCACTTTTGCCACCACTGCGCAGCCGCCGGTCGACCGAGCACCACGGTGGCGCAGTTCAACTGGAGCGCCTGGGCCGCCAGGACAGGCGCGACCCTGTCGCCGGTCAGTACAGCCGTTTCGGCTCCCAGCTCCTGCGCCAGCTGCAGCACGGCCAGGATCTTGTCCCGGCGCTTGGCGTCAAGGCGCTGCAGTCGAGGCGTTTCCACATAAGCCGCATGCCATTTGACGTTGAGCTGGCCGGCCAGCCGTGCGGCCGTGCGCACCGTCTGGGCAGCATCCTCGTGCGGCCCCACACAGGCGAGAATGCTGCCCGACGTGTTCCATGCGGCGGCCACACCGCCGCCCGCACCGCCCGATTGTTCGATGCGCCAACCCAGCACATCGTCCTCCACATGCTCCGCAGTGCGGCGCAGGGCGATCTCGCGCAGTGCAATGAGGTTACCCTTGCGGAAGAAGCTGCGCGCAGCACGATCCGCCTGCTGGGGTACATAGACCTTGCCCGCACGCAGCCGAGCGATCAGTTCATCAGGCGTCGCATCGACGAGCACCACTTCATCCGCGTCGTCCAGCACCGTATCGGGCACCGTCTCGTGCACCCGGATACCGGTGATGGCGCCCACCGTTCCATTGAGGCTTTCAAGGTGCTGGACATTGAGCGCAGTCCAGACGTCGATGCCGGCGGCCAGCAGTTCCTGAACATCCTGCCAGCGCTTGGCATGGCGGGATCCCTGCACGTTGGAGTGAGCAAGCTCATCCACCAGGAGAATGGCCGGCTTACGTGCAAGGGCCGCATCCAGATCGAATTCAGGGAGGAGCCGGCCACGGTACTCCACCTCCCTGAGAGGTATGGCCTCCAGGCCGCCCAGCAAGGCCGCGGTCTCTGCCCGGCCATGTGTTTCCACCACCCCGATCAGGATGTCGCGGCCCGCGCTGCGCTCGCGCTGCGCCGCACTGAGCATGGACCAGGTCTTGCCCACGCCCGCATTGGCGCCGAAGTAGATGCGCAGCTTGCCACGGCCGGTCTGCTCCTCCTGCGCGCGCAGTTGCGCGATCAGGGCATCGGGGTCCGGGCGTTGGATGTCAGCCATGGCAGTCCAGCCTCTGCCAGGTGCCCGGACATGCCAACGGAAAAAGGCCTACCTTCCTATCGCACATTGTCCAGCGCGATATTCAGTGCCAACACATTCACCCGCGCCTCACCCAGCAGACCCCACAGAGGACGCTCGGTGTGCTTGTCGATGACCGCGTTCACAGCGGTCACCGGCACGTTGCGTACCCGGGCCACGCGTGCGGCCTGGTACTGCGCGGCAGCCGGGCTGATGTGCGGATCGAGGCCGCTGGCAGACGCAGTGACCAGGTCCACAGGCACCACCGCCGTGTTGCCTGGATCGACCGTGCGCAACGCCTCCACACGCGCCTTGATGGCGTCGCTCAGGGCTGGATTCAGCGGCCCCTGGTTGGAGCCGCTGGAGGCACTTGCGTTGTAAGGCATGGGAGCAGTGGCCGATGGGCGGCCCCAGAAGTGGCCGGGATCTGAAAAATTCTGCCCGATCAGGGCCGATCCGACAACCTGGCCATTGCGCTGCACCAGGCTACCCGCAGCCTCCACTGGGAAGACGGTTTGTGCGGTCCGTGTGACGACGAGCGGGTAAAGCAAGCCGGTGAGCGCGCTCAGAACCACGAAGAGCACGATCGCGGGACGGAGAATGGTTTTCATCAAAGACTCCTCAGATCAGGCCAATGGCCGCAAGTACCAGGTCGATCAGCTTGATGCCGACAAAAGGCACCAACAGACCACCCAAGCCATAGATGGCCAGGTTGCGGCGCAGCAGCGCAGCCGCACCCACAGGGCGATAGCGCACTCCGCGCAGCGCCAGCGGAATCAGGAACACGATGACCAGGGCATTGAAGATCACCGCCGACAGGATGGCGGACGATGGGCTCGCCAGTTGCATCACGTTCAGGGCAGACAGCTGAGGATAGGTCGACACGAAGATCGCGGGGATGATGGCGAAGTACTTGGCCACGTCGTTCGCAATCGAGAAGGTCGTGAGCGAGCCGCGTGTCATGAGCAGGGCCTTGCCGGTTTCCACCACTTCCAGCAGCTTGGTGGGATTGGAATCGAGGTCCACCATGTTGCCGGCCTCCTTGGCCGCCTGGGTTCCCGAACCCATGGCCACGGCCACGTCGGCCTGCGCCAGCGCAGGGGCATCGTTGGTGCCATCACCAGTCATGGCCACAAGTCGGCCTTCGGACTGGTACTTGCGGATGAGGGCGAGTTTGTCTTCAGGGGTAGCCTCGGCCAGGAAGTCATCCACACCGGCTTCTGCAGCAATGTATGCGGCGGTGAGCTTGTTGTCGCCGGTGATCATCACAGTGCGGATGCCCATGCGGCGCAACTCGATGAAGCGCTCCTTGATACCGGCCTTGACCACATCCTTGAGCTCGACGACACCCAGCACCTGGCTACCTTCGGTGACCACCAGGGGCGTGCTGCCGCGCTGGGCGACCTGATCGGCCGCCACGCTCACTTCACGCGGCATGCTTCCGCCCAGGCTCTCGACATGGCGTGCAATCGCCTGCACCGCGCCCTTGCGCAGCATGGCGCCGGGACGACCCGTCGTGCTATCGGCCGGCAGGTCCACACCGCTCATGCGCGTCTGGGCGGTGAACGGAACCAGCACCACGCCTTCGGGGTTCTTGTCTTCGATATTGCCACCCTTGCGGGCCAGTTCGACGATGCTGCGCCCTTCGGGCGTCTCGTCGGCCAGGGAGGACAGCAAGGCAGCGCGGGCAAGGCGGGCCGGCGCTACGCCGGGGGCCGGCAGGAACGCACTGGCTTGGCGGTTGCCATGGGTGATGGTGCCGGTCTTGTCCAGCAGCAGCACATCAACGTCGCCAGCGGCCTCAACGGCACGGCCCGAGGTGGCGATCACGTTGGCCTGCATCATGCGGCTCATGCCCGCCACGCCCACGGCCGAGAGCAGTCCGCCGATGGTGGTCGGAATCAGGCACACCAGCAAGGCCACCAGCGCGGTGAGAGACACCACCGTACCGGCCTGGGAAGCCTGCACGCTGAAAATCGAGAACGGCAGCAGCGTGACCGTCACCACCAAGAACACGATCGTCAACGCGACCAGCAGAATGGTCAGAGCGATCTCGTTCGGTGTCTTCTGGCGCTTGGCCGCCTCCACCATGCCGATCATGCGGTCCAGGAAGGACTCACCAGGATTGACGGTGATACGCACCACGAGCCAGTCGGACAGCACGCGCGTACCGCCCGTCACCGCCGAGAAGTCGCCACCGGACTCGCGCACCACCGGTGCCGACTCGCCTGTGATGGCGCTCTCGTCGACGGAGGCCACGCCTTCAATGACCTCACCATCCAGCGGGATCACGTCACCCGCCTCCACCAGCACCACGTCACCGCGGCGCAGGTTGGTGGCCTGCTCTGGCAGAAAGGCGGAGCCGTGCACCGGCTCCTTGAGCTTCTTGGCCCAGGTTTCCTTGCGCAGGCCACGCAGCGATGCCGCCTGGGCCTTGCTGCGGCCCTCGGCCAGGGCTTCGGCAAAGTTGGCGAACAGCACCGTGAACCAGAGCCAGATGGTGATCGCCAGCACGAAGGCCGGGCGCATGCTGGCATCCTCGGGCGAATTGAGCGCATGCACCCACAAGAGCGTGGTGAAGATGCTCCCGATGTAGACGATGAACATCACCGGGTTGCGCCATTGCACCATGGGGCTGAGCTTGGCCAGCGCACCCCAGAGTGCGGACTTCATCAGCACGGGATCCAGCAACGAAACAGAAGATTTTTTATCAGTCATCAGCAAACCCTCACTTTGCCCAAAGCACCAGGTGCTCGATCACAGGGCCCAGCGCCAGGGACGGCACATAGTTGAGAAGACCCACCAACAGCACGGTGCCGATCAACAGGACTACGAACAGCGGCCCATGGGTGGGCATGGTCCCCGCCGTTACCGGCAGGCGCTTCTTGGCGGCCAGGGATCCAGCGATGGCCAGAACCGGCACGATCACGCCAAAGCGGCCAAACCACATCGCCAGTGCCAGCAGCACGTTGTAGAACGGGGTGTTGGCCGACAGGCCGGCGAAGGCGCTGCCGTTGTTGTTGCCGGCCGAGGTCAGGGCATACAGGATCTCGGAGAATCCGTGCGCACCTGGATTGGCGATGCCAGCCTTGCCAGCGCCAGCAATGACAGCGATGGCCGTGCCAACCAGCACCAGGATGGGGGTAACCAGGATGGCAACGGAAGTGAGCTTCATCTCCCGCACTTCGATCTTCTTGCCCAAGTACTCCGGAGTGCGGCCGATCATCAGGCCGGCCATAAAGACGGCCAGGATGGCAAACACCAGCATGCCGTACAGGCCCGTACCTACACCGCCAAAGACCACTTCGCCCAACTGCATCAGGACCATGGGCACCATGCCGCCCAGCGGGGTAAAGGAGTCGTGCATGGAATTCACCGCTCCGCACGATGCAGCGGTGGTTACTGCCGCAAAGAGTGCCGACGCGGTGATACCGAAACGGACTTCCTTGCCTTCCATGTTGCCGCCCGACTGCGCGACGCTGCTTGCCTGATCGACGCCGAGCGAGGTCCACTGGGGATTGCCCGCCTGCTCTGCGGAGACCACGGCGATGACGGCCACGACGAACATGATGGTCATCGCAGAGAGGATGGCAATGCCCTGGCGCTGGTCACCAACCACACGGCCGAACGCGAAGCAAAGCGCAGCCGGGATCAGGAAGATCGCCAGCATCTGCACGAAGTTGGTCAGCGCAGTGGGATTTTCGTACGGATGGGCAGAGTTGGCGTTGAAGAACCCGCCGCCGTTCGTGCCCAGCATCTTGATGGCTTCCTGCGAAGCCACCGGCCCCATCGCAAGCGTCTGGGTCGTGCTCGTCTTGTCTTCCATGACGGGCGTTCCATCGGCGCCATTGACCGGCTGGCCAGCATCATCGAGCTTGGGAATGGAGTAGGCCGTGGTTTCCAGCGTCGTGACATCCTTGTAGGCGTCGAAGTTCTGGATTACGCCTTGCCCGACCAGCACGATTGCGATCACGAAAGAAATCGGCACAAGCACCCACGCTGTGATGCGGGTGATGTCGGTCCAGAAGTTGCCGACGTAACCCTGCCCATCGGTACTGCGGGCCGCAAATCCCCGGGCCAGTGCGAAAGCCACTGCAATGCCGGTGGCTGCCGAGAAGAAATTCTGCACCGACAGACCAAGCATCTGCGTGAGATAGCTCATAGTGGATTCGCCACCATAGCCCTGCCAGTTCGTGTTGGTCACAAAACTCACAGCGGTATTGAACGACGAGTCGCCCGACACCTCAGCCATCCCCTGGGGATTGAGCGGCAGCACATCCTGCAGGCGCTGCAGGCCATAGACCGCGAAGGCGCCAATGGCATTGAATGCCAGCAGGGCCAGCGCATAGGTGCGCCAGTGCATCGGCTGGCCCGGCGCTACGCCAGCCAGCGTGTAGAGAGGCTTTTCAACCGTGTGCATCCAGGAGGGCAATCTCCCATCACACAACGCAGCCAGAAACTTGCCCAATGGCCACGCCAGCAAACCCAGCACGACCAGAAAGGCGCCCAGAAGGCCCCAAGCGGAGGCGTCCATGTCAGAACTCCTCTGCGCAGATCAGCGCATACACAAGGTAGGCCAGCAAAACGATGGCAACGAGCGCGCCAAAGCCGTATAGAACGTCAGTGCCAATCATGCCCGCTCTCCTTTTGCCGGGCCAAACTTGCCCAGCAGGACCACGGCTTCCGCCATGGCGACCCACAATGCCGCCATAGCGGCAACCCATACGAAGTCCATCGACAACTCCTGCATCAAAACGTGTGTTTGATTCTCAAGATGTCGCCGTAAAAAGTGTGCACAGACTGATGGGAGGACCGTAAAAATGCCGTAAAAATGCACCCGATCCGAGCGGTGGATCCAAGGCAGACAGGTTGTAGAGGAGGCTGCTACAACCACCCCGCCTTGCGAAAGCGGTAGTACAGATAGCCGCATGTGCTGGCGATGAGCGTGAGTGCCGCCAGGTAGCCGTAGCGCCACTTGAGCTCTGGCATGGTTTCGAAGTTCATGCCCCAGATACCTGCAAAGGCAGTGCACACTGCGAACAGGCTGGCCCATGATGCCAGACGCTTGACGACCTCAGCGTCTTCGATCGTGACCATGGACAGATTCACCTGGATCGCGGTCGCAATCGTGTCCCGGATTGCGTCGATCGATGCATTGATGCGGCCCAGGTGGTCCACCACATCCCGGAAGTACTCCTGTGAACTTGCGCAGATCTGCGGCACCCGTCCGCCATGGAGCTTGGCCGCACCCTCCAACAGCGGCGCGATGGCGTGCTTGAGCACCGTCAGGCGCTGCTTGAGCTCGTAGAGCCGCCGAATGCTCGCGCGCGCCGACCCTTGGGTGAAGATCTGCTGCTCGATCTTCTCCAATTCCACTTCGAATGCCTCGATGACCGGGAAGTAGCGGTCCACCACCGCGTCCATCAGCGCATACAGCACGAACCCGGGTCCGTTGCGCAGCAGAGTCGGCTCTCGCTCGCAACGCGCACGCACATCGACGAAGCCGCGCTGGCTGCGATTGCGCACCGACACGACATAGTTCTGGCCCACGAACACGTTGAGCTCGCCGAGTCTGGCAAGAGGCTCTGTCGCACCGCTCGACTCCAGCAGATGGAGCACCACGAAAAGCGATGCTCCATACTCCTCGACCTTGGGCCGCTGGTGCCCATGTCGCGCATCTTCCACGGCCAGGGGATGGAGCCCGAACTCCTTTTGCAGCTCATCGAGCTCGTGGGGCGTGGCATCTTGCAGCGCGACCCAGACGAAGCAGTTGGGCAGCGAGATGTGCTCGCTGATCTCGCTCACGGGGATGTCCGCGAGCTTGGTTCCATCTTCATACACCACACAGTTGATCAACACCTTCGGCACCCCGCATATCAAGTGCCTGGCATGGTGCCACCGCTTGTGCGCCGTGCAATCAGGAGGTTATTGCGCTGTGTGAAGAGGACAACATTTACGGGAACCGGCGCATTTTTTACGAACTTTATACGCCGACTTTTCTACGCTTGCGCCCTTGTCTTTTCTGCAAGATGGATTTCATGAAAACGTTTATTCCCAAGGTGCTCGCAACCGCATTTGTCGCAGCCCTTCCCATGCTCGCCAACGCCCAACTGACCGGCAACGTCAGCCTGACCTCGAACTACAAGTTCCGTGGCCAGGACCAGGATGTCTCCAAGGCCCGGGCTGTCAAGCCCGCGATCCAGGGCGGCTTCGACTACGCCTTCGGCGAGTCCGGTTTCTATGTCGGCAACTGGAATTCCAGCGTCGACTGGCTCTCGGGTAACTCCATCGAGTCCGACATCTACGGCGGCTACAAGTTCAAGGCCGGCGGCGCCGACCTGGATGTGGGCCTCTTGACCTACATCTACCCCGGCAACAGCAACGGCAACACCACCGAAGTCTATGGCGCCGCCACCTTCGGGCCCGTGACGGCCAAGTATTCGCACACCCTGTCCAAGGACTACTTCGCCTATGCCGGCCCCGGCTTCAAGGGCCGCAACACCGGCTACCTGAACCTGGCATTCGCCCAGGAAGTGATGCCCAAGGTCATGCTCAAGGCGTCCGTGGGCTACACGCGCTTTGGCGGCGACATCGCGGCCCCCAACTACATCGACTACAGCGTCGGCGGTGCCTATGACTTCGGTTCGGGCCTGTCCCTGGGTGCTGCCGTGGTCGGCGCCAACAAGAAGGACTACTTCGGTCCCGTCAACAAGTCGCGCGTGATCGTGACGCTGACCAAGGCACTTTGAGCACGCATCCTGCCGACGAGACCTTCGCCGGCAAAGGTGGCAAAAAGGCAGTGCCCACCGTCGCGACGGAGGCACTGAAGCCCCCTGGTTTGCCGCCTCTCTCCACCATGGACCTCCTACCGACCGCATTCTGGGCCCTTGCAACGGCCAAGCTGATGGCATCGGTTCCTGTGCAATACATGGCACTGCAAAGGGAAACGCCATACAGCCTGCGCCTTGCCAACGGGCAGAGAAAGGACGACTGGCTGTGCGCAGCCATCATGGTGACAACACTGCTGCTGGGCGAATACAGCTTGAGCGGTTGGGCCTATGTACGCATCCAGCAAAGACTGACCGAGCATGCGCCCTTGCTCTTTCACCTGGAGTCGGCTCTACAGCTCTCTGGCTCCGCCATCGCCGCATGGCTGATTCACCGCTCAGTCCAACGGTACTGCGCCTTGCATCGAGAATAGGCGATGCCTGCCATTTGAGCGGCTGTCAAGCCGATGACTGTTGTCTCTCCTTGGGACCTTTGGGTCAAGCCTGCAAAACCAGGCTCCGCCAGCCAATGGCGGTTGGCACTCGTCCTCGGCGGTTCACCCGGTTCTCTTGACCAGCCTGCTGTCCGGTGGCGCGTGGGGCTTCTGGCACATCTATCGACTATTCACTTCCGGTCGTCCACCACATTGAACTCAAAACGGAACTGCACCGCCACCTTCTCCGGCAGCGTGACGACCACGCGGGTTTCCTGCGGATGCAGCACCGTGCTGCCATCGGCTGCCACGGCACCATGGGAGACGGTCAGGGTCTCGTCCTTGCTGGTGAGGGTTCGGCGCGTGGCCTCCCAGCCGAACTGCCCGGGTCGCAGCTTCTGGCGCTGCAGCCAGGCCCAGATCGCCACGATCTCGGCATTCACTTCGGCTTCGAGGGCACGTGGAGTCTTCGCTTCGCCGGAAAACTCGTAGCGGTCCTCGCGCAAGACCCATTTGAAAAGCAGATGCGGCATGTTCTATTGAACCTCGGGAAACTGAACGCGCGAATCGGGAAGGTCAGGATCGGATGGTGAGGCCATAAACGTGCCACACAGCACGTAAATGTTCCGCAAACACGATCATCATTTCCGCCGGCAGCTGGGAAGTTGCCTTGCCACCCTATGGTCCTGCACGGAATCGGCGGAAATTGGAATGCAGGCATATCCGTGCCACCCCGAAAAAGAAGCACAAGCGTTCCCAACCGGCACGCTTACGGGTGGAGCCACAATGGAATTGGAAGACCAGGAAGATGGTGGTGCGGCTGGCGGGGATCGAACCCACGACCCTTGGCTTCGGAGGCCAATACTCTATCCACTGAGCTACAGCCGCATGTGTGTAGCTCCGCATTATCGCATGGGGCTGACACCTCCCGGCGCAATGTGCTCGCACGGCGCTCCCCAGCCCACCCGCTCAAGTGGCGTTGGCGGGCGGCACGGCCAGGGACGAGGCGCCCAGCACCAGCCCCAGGCCGGTGATGTAGGCGTCGGTGCACGCGCGACCGATGCCCACCAAGTCGAACACCCCGTTGGAAAGAATCCAGTTCTGCATCAGCCCGTCGAACAGCGCATGCAGGCCGAGCGCCGCGCCCATGGCCGACACCGGCATGGACACCTTCTGCGCATTGGCGGCGAGCTCGAAATCACGGGCCAGCTGGCGGATGAACCCGTCGCAGGCGGCCATGTGGCGCTCGCGCACGGCCACCAGTTCCCCCACGTACTCCACCTTGTGCATGGCGATCTCGAACACCCGGCGCGTGTGCTCGTCCGAGGCCACGCTCTCCAGCACCAGCGCCATCACGGCGCGCAGGCGCTGCAGCGGGTCCAGGTCGGCACTGGCCTCGAACTCGCCATAGCCCTGCTCCAGTGGCAGGGTCACCCGGTCCATCATGGCGTTGAACAGATCGACCTTGTCCTTGAAATGCCAGTAGATGGCCCCGCGGGTGGTGCCGGCGGCCAGGGCGATGTCGCTCAAGGATGCCCGGGAGACGCCCTTGTCGTAGAACACCTTCTCCGCCGCGTCGATCAGGCCGCTGCGCGTGGCAATCGCGTCCTCTTTGGTTCTGCGCACCATGGATACAGCCTCCCATTCATTGCAAATTCACAAGCGGCCCGGGCCGGTCGCCAGTCCTATTATACATCCATGGTTGTATGTATAATTGCCCGTCTATTGGTAGAAACTCCTACTCGCCGACGCAGCTGCTGCATCGGCGATGCCTGCCGTGACCCTCCCGTTGATGCCCAACACAAGGACTCCCATGTCTCGCCTGCGTGACCTCTCTCCCCGCATTGCGCGCATCCCTGCCCTGCAGCGAATGCTGCCCGTGGCCGCTCTGTGCACCGTTGCCGTCTTTCTCGCCGCATGCGGCAAGTCCGATGCCCCGGCTGCAGCTGGCGGCGCCCCCAAGATGCCGCCCGTGGAAGTGGGCGTGGTCGTCGCCACGCCGGGCGACGTGGGCCTGATCACCGAACTGCCCGGCCGGGTGGAGGCCTCGCGCGTGGCCCAGGTGCGCGCCCGTGCAGCCGGCATCCTGCTCAAGCGCGAATTCCGCGAGGGCAGCGACGTGAAGGCGGGCCAGCCCCTGTTCCGCATCGACCCGGCCACCTATGCCGCCGCCGCGGACAGCGCCAAGGCCAGCCTGGCCAAGGCCGAGGCCAACCTGGCCCAGGCCACGGCCACGGTGGAGCGCTACCGCCCGCTGGTGGCTGCCAACGCCATCAGCAAGCAGGATTTCGTGAACGCCGAGGCCGCCCAGAAGCAGGCCCAGGCCGACGTGGAAGCCGGCCGTGCCGCTACGCGCACTGCTGGCATCAACCTGGGTTACGCCAGCGTGACCGCGCCCATCTCCGGGCGCATCGGCCGCGCCCTGGTGACCGAAGGCGCCCTGGTGGGCCAGGGCGAAGCCACGCCCCTGGCCATCATCCAGCAGATCGACCCGGTGTACGTGAACTTCACCCAGTCCGCCAGCGAAGTGTTCGCGCTGCGCCGCGCCATGGAGAGCGGCCAGTTCAAGCGCGCCACCGGTGACGCGGCCAGCGTGAAGCTGCTGCTCAGCGACGGCACCGCCTACGAGCACACCGGCAAGCTGCTGTTCTCCGACTTGTCGGTGGATGCCACCACGGGCCAGGTCACGCTGCGCGCCGAAGTGCCCAACCCCAAGGGCGAGCTGCTGCCCGGCCTGTACCTGCGCGTGCAGATCGAGCAGGTGCAGGCCAGCAACGCCATCACCCTGCCCCAGCAGGCCGTGACGCGCACCCAGCAGGGTGACACGGTGAGTGTGGTGGGCGAGGACGGCAAGATCAGCCCGCGCAGCGTGAAGATCAGCGCCGCACAGAACAACCGCTGGGTGGTGCTCGATGGCCTGAAGGCGGGCGAGAAGGTCATGGTCGACGGCTTCCAGAAACTGCAGATGCTGCCCCCGGGCACGCCCGTCAAACCCGTTCCATGGCAGGCTGGCGGTGCCACGCCCGCGGCAGCCCCGGCCGCTGCAGCGGCTTCCGGTGCAGCGCCTGCCGCGTCCGCCGCCGCGTCGAAGTAAGCAAGGGGCATCCATGGCCAAGTTCTTTATCGACCGCCCGATCTTTGCGTGGGTGATCGCGCTGTTCATCATGGTGATGGGCGGTGTGGCGATCACGCAGCTGCCGATCGCGCAATACCCCCCGGTGGCGCCGCCCGCCATCGTCATCAACGCCGCTTACCCCGGCGCCTCGGCGCAGACGCTGGAGGACAGCGTGCTGTCCGTCATCGAACGCGAGATGAATGGCTCTCCCGGCCTGATCTACATGGAGTCGGTGGCCCAGGCCGATGGCTCGGGCAGCATCACGCTGAGCTTCCAGCCCGGCACCAACGCCGAACTGGCGCAGGTGGACGTGCAGAACCGCCTCTCGCGCGCCTCGCCACGCCTGCCCTCGGCCGTGACGCAGCAGGGCGTGCGCGTGGACAAGTCGCGCTCCAACTTCCTGCTGTTCACGATGCTTTCTTCGACCAACCCGAAGATGGACACGGTGGCCCTGGGCGACTACGCCTCGCGCAACATCGTGCCCGAGCTGCAGCGCCTGAACGGCATCGGCCAGGCCCAGCTGTTCGGTACCGAGCGCTCCATGCGCATCTGGATCGACCCGGCCAAGATGGTCAGCTTCAACCTGTCGTCGGCGGAGGTGACGGCCGCCATCCGGGCGCAGAACGCCCAGGTGGCCAGCGGCACCATCGGCGATCTGCCCAATGTGGCCGGCCAGGGCATTGCCGCTACGGTGGTGGTCAACGGCCAGCTGTCCAGCGTCGAGCAGTTCGGCAACATCGTGCTGCGCGCCAACACCGACGGCTCCACCGTGCGCCTGAAGGACGTGGCGCGCGTAGAACTCGGTGGCCAGGCCTATGCCACCTCGGCGCGCCTGAACGGCAAGCCCGCCGTCGGCATCGGCGTGCAGCTGTCGCCAAGCGGCAATGCGCTGGAGGCCGCCAAGGCCGTGCGCGTGAAGATGGACGAGCTGGCCCGCTTCTTCCCCGAGGGCACGGAGTGGAGCATTCCCTACGACAGCTCGCGCTTCGTGGACATCTCCATCACCCAGGTGGCCATCACCCTGCTGGAGGCCGTGGCCCTGGTGTTCCTGGTGATGTTCCTGTTCCTGCAGAACTGGCGCTACACCATCATCCCGACCATCGTGGTGCCGATCGCCCTGCTGGGCACCTTCGCCACGCTGCTGGCCCTGGGCTTCTCGATCAACGTGCTGACCATGTTCGGCATGGTGCTGGTGATCGGTATCGTCGTGGACGATGCCATCGTGGTGGTGGAGAACGTCGAGCGCATCATGAGCGAGGAAGGCCTGCCGCCGCTGGAAGCCACGCGCAAGGCCATGCGCCAGATCTCGGGCGCCATCATCGGCGTGACCGTGGTGCTGATTTCGGTGTTCGTGCCGCTGGCCTTCTTCTCGGGCTCCACCGGCAACATCTTCCGCCAGTTCTCGGCAGTGATGGTGGCGTCCATCGGCTTCTCGGCCTTCATGGCGCTGTCGCTCACGCCCGCGCTGTGCGCCACCCTGCTCAAGCCGGTGGAAGCCGGCCACCACCACGAGAAGCGCGGTTTCTTCGGCTGGTTCAACCGCGGCTTCTCGCGCACCGCCAAGGGCTATGAAGGCCTGGTCTCGCGCATGCTGCGCAAGGCCGCGCGCTACCTGGTGATCTACGCTGCCATCATCGGCGCCGTGGTGGTCGTCTACATGCGCGTGCCGACCTCTTTCCTGCCCGGCGAGGACCAGGGCAACATCATCGTCAACGTGCAACTGCCGCCCGGTGCGACGCAGGAGCGCACGCTGGCCGTGATGCAGCAGGTCGAAGAGTTCATCCTCAAGCAGCCCGAGGTGCAGAGCATGGTCGGCGTGCTGGGCTTCAGTTTCTCGGGCCAGGGCCAGAACGCCGCGCTCGCCTTCGTGACCCTGAAGGACTGGAAGGAACGCCACGCCCCCGGCCAGTCGGCCCAGGAAGTGGCAGGCCGCGCCTTTGGCGGGCTGATGGGCATCCGCGATGCCTTCATCTACCCGCTGAGCCCGCCGCCCATTCCCGAACTGGGCAACGCCAGCGGCTTCTCGTTCCGCCTGCAGGACCGCAGCGGCGCCGGGCATGAGGCGCTGATCAACGCGCGCAACCAGCTGCTGGGCATGGCCGCGCAGAGCAAGATCATCACCCAGGTGCGCCCCGATGGCCTGGAAGACGCGCCGCAGCTGCAGATCGACATCGACCGCGACAAGGCCAACGCCCTGGGCGTTTCCTTCGACGCCATCAACTCGACGCTGTCGACGGCCCTGGGCTCCACCTACGTGAACGACTTCCCCAACCAGGGCCGTCTGCAGCGCGTGGTGGTGCAGGCCGACGCGCCGGCGCGCATGCAGCCCGACGACCTGCTCAAGCTCAACGCCAGCAACAATCTGGGCAAGCCCGTGCCGCTGTCGGCCTTTGCCAGCACGCGCTGGGTCAAGGGCGCGCAGCAGACGGTGCGCTACAACGGCTATCCGGCCGTGCGCATCTCAGGCTCGCCCGCACCGGGCATGAGCACCGGCGCCGCCATGGCCGAGATGGAAAAGCTCGCTGCCCAGCTGCCACCCGGCTTCGGCTATGAGTGGACGGGCATGTCGCGCGAGGAAAAGCTCGCGGGCTCGCAGTCGCTGATCCTGTACAGCTTTGCCATCCTGGCCGTGTTCCTGTGCCTGGCTGCGCTGTACGAGAGCTGGTCGATCCCGCTGGCCGTGATCCTGGTGGTGCCGCTGGGCGTGCTCGGGGTGCTGCTCGCCACCCTGCTGCGCGGTTATGCGAACGACGTGTACTTCCAGGTGGGGCTGATCACCATCATCGGCCTGTCCGCGAAGAACGCCATCCTGATCATCGAGTTCGCCAAGGACCTGCAGGCGCAGGGCCGCGGCGTGGTCGAGTCGGCGCTGGCCGCCGCCCACCTGCGCTTCCGTCCCATCGTGATGACCTCGCTGGCCTTCGGCCTGGGGGTGCTGCCCCTGGCCATCGCCTCGGGCGCGGGTTCGGCGAGCCAGCGTGCCATCGGCACCGGCGTGCTGGGCGGCATGGTCACCGGCACGGCACTGGCCGTGTTCTTCGTGCCCGTGTTCTTCGTGGTGGTGCGCAGCCTGTTCAAGGGCAGCGCGCGCCAGCAGGAGATGAACCGCCGCCACGCAGAAGAAGCAGGAGTTGGAACCCATGACTGATCGACGTACCCCCCTGCCCCTGGCAGTGGCCGCCGCTGCGGCGCTGCTGCTCTCGGGCTGCTCGATGATCCCCACCTACGAGCGCCCTGAGGCACCCGTGCCCGGCACGTTCCAGGCGGGCCCCTCGGCGCCTGCCGGGGCCGCCGCCGCGGCGCAGGTGCCGTGGAAGGACTATTTTGCCGACCCACGCCTGCAGACCCTGATCGGCGCAGCGCTGGCCAACAACCGCGACCTGCGCGTGGCCGCGCTCAACATCGAGCAGGCGCGCGCGCAGTTCCAGATCCGCCGCGCCGACCAGTTCCCCAGCGTGGGCCTGGGCGTCAACGCCAGCCGGGGGCCGTCGGCCGCCAATGGCGACCTGACCAACTCGTTCAGCGTGGGCCTGGCGCTCTCGGCCTGGGAGATCGACTTCTTCGGCCGCATCGCCAGCCTGAAGGAACAGGCACTGGCGCAGTACCTGGCCACCGAGGAAGGCCGCAACGCCGCCCAGGTCAGCCTGGTGGCCGCCGTGGCCAACGGCTGGCTCACGCTGCTGGCCGACGAGGAGCTGCTCAACCTGTCGCGCCGCACGCTGAGCTCGCGCGAGGAGTCGGTGCGGCTCACGCGCCTGCGCCTGGACTCGGGCGTCGCCTCGGAACTGGACTTCCGCCAGGCCGAATCGCTCACCCAGGCCGCGCGCGCCACCCTGGCGCAGCAACAGCGCCAGCGCGCGCTGGACGAGAACGCGCTGGCCCTGCTGCTGGGCCAGCCGGTACCGGCCGAGGTGCTGGCCAGCCTGCCAGGAAGCACCCTGGCCAATGCGCCGGCCATGGCCGCCCTGCCCGCCGGCCTGCCCTCGGAGCTGCTCGCGCAGCGCCCCGACATCCGCCAGGCCGAGCATCAGCTGATCGCGGCCAATGCCAACATCGGTGCGGCACGCGCCGCGTTCTTCCCGCGCATCTCGCTCACGGCGCAGGCCGGCACGGCCAGCGGCGAACTCTCGGGCCTGTTCAAGAGCGGCTCCTGGGGCTTCACCATCGCCCCGTCGCTGCTGCTGCCGATCTTTGACGCCGGGCGCAACCGGGCCAATCTGGAGAGCTCGCAGGCCTCGCGCGCCATCGCCGTGGCGCAGTACGAGAAGGCCATCCAGACCGCTTTCCGCGAGGTGTCCGATGCACTGGCCGGGCAGTCCACCCTGGCCGAGCAGTCCGAGGCCCAGCGGCGCCAGGCCGAGGCCGAAGAGGCCCGCCTGCGCCTGGCCGACCTGCGCTACCGCAATGGCGTCTCCAGCTACCTGGACCTGCTGGATGCCGAGCGCTCGCTGTTCACCACCCAGCAAGGCGTGGTGCAGGTGCGCCTGGCCCAGTTGCAGAACCAGGTGGTGCTCTACAAGGCGCTGGGCGGCGGTGCCACGGCCGAGCCAGCGGCCCAGGCGCCCGCAGGCTCCTGAGCCCTCCCGGGCGGCCGCAGCCATGGCGTGCCGCCCGGAAATGTTTTGTCGGGCTTTCGATACGCACGCTGCCCGGGGCTGCGGGGGCCAGAGCACCGGCAGATATAATTGAAGGTTGATTGCATCAAAGCCCCACGATAAACCCGAGGAAGTCATGAGCGACACCCACCACGAAGAAGCCCATACCGGCCCGATCAAGAACCCCAAGCAGTTGCTGGTCGCGGTACTTGCCTCGTTTGTGATTCCGATCTTTGCGATCATCGGTCTCGTTCTCTATGTGACCTCGGCCGACAAGCCGGGTGCCGGCGCGGTCGACAGCCAGAAGGCCACCGCCGCCCGCATCCAGAAGGTGGGCATGGTCGAGGTGCGCGATGCCAACCGCCCCCTGGCCAATGGCGAAACCGTCTACAAGGCCCAATGCGCCGCCTGCCACGCCACCGGCGCGGCAGGGGCTCCGAAGTTCGGCGACGCAGCCGCCTGGTCGGACCGCATCAAGACCGGCTTCGAGACGCTGGTGCAGTCGGCCCTCAAGGGCAAGGGCGCGATGGCCCCCCAGGGTGGCGGCGATTTCAGCGACACCGAGATCGCACGCGCCGTGGCCTTCATGGCCAATGCCGGTGGTGCCAAGTTCGAAGAGCCCGCAGCCCCTGCTGCGGCAGCCTCCGCGGCAGGCGACGGCGCATCGGCCGTCGCGGCCCCGGCGTCTGGCGCTTCGCAGTAAGCGCACCGCACAGCCCCAGCAAAAAGCCGGCCCCGTGAGGTCGGCTTTTTTTATGTCCTCAGGGGTTCGTGCTCAGGTCGCGCGCCGCTTCGCAGGGCTGGTGACGAAGCCATGGCGCACCGGCAGGTCCTCGGCGCGCACCTCCACCGGCGTCCAGCGCCCCTGCTCCACCGCCTCGGCAGCCAGGCCCACGTCCAATGTGTGCACCAGGCCCAGGCCCAGGGGCGTGACCAGGTAGACCCGGCCCTGCGCGTCCAGCAGGCATTCGTCCACGGTGGTGGGTTGGCCCGTGTGGGAGGCCACCGCCCCATCGGGGGACAGGCGCCAGACCAGCGGCGTGGCCTCGAGCTCCACATATACGCGCTGCGGCCCGTTCTGGAAGAACCACTGCCCGGCCCCGTCGGCCTCGTAGTTGCGGTGGATGAAGTCGATCAGCTTCTCGTGCTGCAGCAGCGAGCCCTTGGATTCCGGGAACGGGCCTGCGGCCTGCGTCCTGTCGTCGCGCATGTACCAGCGCCCGCGAGCGTCCAGCCCCAGCCAGCCGTAGCAGTCGGGCACGTTGGGCCATTTGGCCAGAGCCTGTTTGACGATGTCATCCATGCCGCGATTGTGCCCCCGCTGCACGGCCTTGCGTGTCAGCCTGCGCCGCAAGCCAGTCCCCCACCGCATCCGGCATGGCGCGCACATGGCCGGGCAGGCGCCCCTTGGCAAAGCCCACGTGGCCGCCGTGCGCTGGCTGCCACAGGGTGACGCAGCGGCCCACCTCGTGCACGCCGGGCAGGCTGCTGGCGGGAACAAACGGGTCATTGCGCGCATTCACCACCAGCGCCGGAATGCGGATGCGGTGCAGCAGCGGCTTGGCGGATGCCCGCGACCAGTAGTCCTCGGTGTTGCGAAAGCCATGCACCGGTGCCGTGAAGACATTGTCGAACGCGTACAGGTCGCGCGCCGCCAGCAAGGCTTGGCGGTCGAACAGCCCCGGGTGCTGGGCCAGCTTCTGCAAGGCCTTGGGCACCAGCGTGCGCATGAACATGCGGGTGTAGACCTGGCGGTTGAAGCCGCGCCCGATCGCATGCCCACCCGCAGCCAGATCGATGGGCGAGCACACCGCGGCAATGGCGTCCGCACTGCGGCTGGCCTCGTCGCCCACCTCGGCGGCCCAGCGCAGCAGCGCGTTGCCGCCCAGGGACACGCCGGCCGCCATCAACGGTCCCGCATGAGCGGCCCGCAAACGCCGCAACATCCAGCCGATCTCGGCATGGTCGCCCGAGTGGTAGGCGCGCGGTGCGCGGTTGATCTCGCCGCTGCAGCCGCGAAAGTGCGGCAGCGCGCAGGCCCAGCCGCGCTCTCGCGCGAAATCGGCGAAGGCCTCGCTGTAGTGGCTGCGCGAGGAACCCTCGAGGCCATGGAACACCACCAGCAGCGGCCGCTCCGTTCCTGGCGCCACCCCGTCATCGAGGAAATCCACGTCCACGAAGTCGCCATCGGGCGTGTCCCAGCGCTCGCGCCGATAGGAAGGCGGCGCGCCAAACACCCGGCGCGAATACAGCGCAGGCCAGATGGTCTGCAACTGCCCGCCGGGCAACCACCGCGGGGCCACGTAGTGCATGCTGGTCACCACCGTCAATGCAGCACGGGCTGCTGCGCCTGCATGGCCTGTACGTCCTCCACCACGCCCGCGCTGGCGTGGTGCACCACCAGGCGCCAGCCCTGGGGGGTCTTGTGGTACACGTTGGTGGCGATCACGATGGCCCGGTGCATGCCATCGGGCAGCATCACCTCCACATGCTCGGCCACGCTGTGCACGGCGCTGGACAAGGCCTGTACACGCCGCACCTGGGTCGGCCGGGCACGCACCGTGCCATTGGAAAACATGGCCTCGAATGCGGCGCGGATCGCCCCCGCACCCACGAGCCGGGGACCGCCCGGGTGCACGCAGACGATGTCCTCCTCGTCGGCCCAGCACGACATCAGCAGTTCGATGTCGCCCCGCTGGAGCGCGTCGTAGAAGGCGGTTTCGGTCTCATCCGAGGAGCCGCCCAGGGTGGCGGCGGTGGGTCGTGCGCGTGGCATGGGCAGTGACGGGGGTGGTGGGCAGTGCGCCTATTGTGCGCGGTCGGCCGCATTTGTGGTCCGGACCCGGCGGGCGCTGCAGGTGGACTGCACCGCTGTGGCCATTGTTCCGCTGACAGCCTCGGGTTTTCCTGTATTCACCCTGGCAAACGCGCCAGCCGCCCCACTAAGGCAGGGGTAAACCCTTGAAAGTTCCCAATTCATTGTTTCCAATACTGGAACAGTTAGTTCGCGACCAGGTGGTTTTTCTCTGTCCACGTGAGGCGTACAGTTCAACCCATCGATGAGCCGAACCCGCAAGGCGACTCACCGAACCCGGTTCAGGAATGGTTTCTGTCCCGGCTTTATTGAGACGCTTCTTTTTCTTCAAAGGATTTCATCATGAACACGACCGCACGTTTCCTCTCCATCGCCGCTGTTGCCGCTTTCGCATCGTTTGGTGCCCACGCCGACGAAGCCGATGCTTCGCAATTCGCCACCAAGTTCGACACCAACCGCACCCGCGCCGAAGTGGCCGCTGAAGCCGCTACCGTGGCCCAGACCCGCAGCATCGAGCCTGCCGGCTCGCGTGTGGTGACCTACAAGTCCACCGCCGACCGCGCTGCCGTGCGTGCCCAGGCTGCCGATGCCGTGCGCACCGGCCAGATCTCTGCTGGCGAAGTCGGCGCCCTGTAAGACGCCCCGGACTGACCCCTGCCAACCCAAACAACCAAATCAAGAATCGAGATCACCATGAACAAGACCGCACGTTTCCTGTCCATCGCCGCTGTGGCTGCTTTCTCTGCCTTCGGTGCCCACGCTGACGAAGCCGACAGCTCGCAGTTCGCCCTGAAGTTCGACACGAACCGCACCCGCGCCGAAGTGGCTGCCGAAGCCGCCACCGTGGCCCAGACGCGCAGCATCGAGCCAGCAGGCTCGCGCGTCGTGACCTACAAGTCCAGCGCTGACCGCGCTGCCGTGCGTGCAGCGGCTGCCGAAGCCGTGCGCACCGGCCAGATCCCTTCGGGCGAAATCAGCGCCCTGTAATCCACCAGGGCGGGCGGCAGACCGCACTGCTGCACCCTCCAAAAAACCGGAGCTCCGCAGGGGGCTCCGGTTTTTTTGCATGGGCACATACCGATGCTGGTGCGTGATTGATCGCCCACCTGCATCCGGCGCGCAATCGACGGCAGCCAGGTCACAATCCAGACGCCAGAAACTTGCACGCACGCACACTGTGAAGCCACCCTACCGTTCCATGGACCACGTCATGCTGCGCCTGGCTGAAGCGGAGCCGCTGTTCGATCTGTTCAGCCGCGTCTTCGAGTTGCCCGTGGCCTGGCCTTTGCAGCGCACGGCTTTCGCCACCTACGGCTGGGTGCACGTGGGCAATACAGACCTGGAGTTCTGGGCCGCCGCGTCGAATGCCGACTTGCCAGCCCATGCGCAACCACCCCTCGTGCACGGGTTCGCGCTTGAGCCTGCGGGGTCTATGCCAACCGCCATGGCACAAGTTGCGGCACTGGGCATGGAGTGCAAACCACCCCGCTCGTTCGATTCCACAAACGCCCAGGGCGAAGTAGTCACCAACTTCACCAACTCTGTTTTGCTGGACCTGTCGGCCCCGGAATGCTGCGTGTTCTTTTGCGCATGGAATGCCCAGGCAAGCATCTACCCCTGGGACGAGGCCATTACACCCACGCAACGCCGCGCGCAGTTCAGGCAGGCGCTGCAGAACCAAGGTGGCGGCCCCTTGGGTCTGCTCGGGCTGCGGACGGCGCGCCTGGGTACGCCGGACCTTGCAGCGCACCAGCGCCGTTGGCAGGCGCTCACTGGCTCCCCGCCCGGCCCTGCCGTCGTCCTTGCAGACGACGTCGAGCTGGAGCTCTTTGCCGCCCAGCAGTTGCGTATCGAATCGCTCACCTTCGGTGTGCGCTCGCTGGCCACGGCACGCACCTTCCTCGCCCACCGGCAATTCCTGCAGGCAGGCAGCAGCACCGACGACAGGCTTGCACTGGCCTGTGGGGGCCTGCAGATCCACCTGGTCCAGGACGCTGTCGAGCAGGCATAAAAAAACCCGGCAGGGCCGGGTTTCCAGGCCAGATCCGCGAGGATCTGGAGGGCTTGCTTGCTTACTTGTTTTCTCTTCTTACTTCTTCTGGCGGAACTTGCGCAGCGCCGCGATCTGGGCAGCCATGACAGCCAGTTCGGACTGCGCCTTGGCCAGGTCGATCTCGCTCTTGGCGTTCTTGAGCGCTTCCTCGGCCGATGCCTTGGCAGCATTGGCCTTCTCGTCGTCCAGGTCCTTGCCGCGGATGGCGGTGTCGGACAGCACGGTCACGCAATTGGGCTGCACTTCCAGAATGCCGCCGGCCACGAACACGAACTCTTCGCTGCCGTTGGCCATTTCGATGCGCACCGAGCCGGGCTTGATGCGTGTGATCAGCGGGGTGTGGCGGGGATAGATGCCCAGTTCGCCGGATTCACCAGGCAGCGCGACAAAACGTGCTTCACCGGAGAAGATGGACTCTTCGGCACTGACCACATCAACGTGGATGGTGTTCATCATTGCTCCTAGGAAAAGGGGATGGGTTGCTTGATTGCGGTGGAAGGCCGGGCAGCGCGGGCGCGCTGCTCAGCCACCGGGCAATCAGGCCACCTTCTTGGCCTTTTCGAAGGCTTCGTCGATGGTACCGACCATGTAGAACGCTTGCTCTGGCAGGTGGTCGCATTCGCCGCTGACGATCATCTTGAAACCACGGATGGTTTCGGCCAGGGGCACGTACTTGCCTGGCGAGCCCGTGAACACTTCGGCCACGTGGAAGGGCTGCGACAAGAAACGCTGGATCTTGCGCGCGCGGGCCACGGCCAGCTTGTCTTCAGGAGCCAGTTCGTCCATGCCCAGAATGGCGATGATGTCGCGCAGTTCCTTGTAGCGCTGCAGCGTGCCTTGCACGGCGCGGGCCGTGGCGTAGTGGTCTTCGCCCACGACGTTCGGGTCCAGCTGGCGGCTGGTGGAGTCCAGAGGGTCCACGGCAGGGTAGATACCCAGCGAAGCGATGTCACGCGACAGCACCACGGTGGAATCCAAGTGGGCGAAGGTCGTGGCAGGCGATGGGTCGGTCAAGTCATCGGCAGGCACGTACACGGCCTGGATGGAAGTGATCGAACCGACCTTGGTCGAGGTGATGCGCTCTTGCAGGCGACCCATTTCCTCGGCCAGCGTAGGCTGGTAGCCCACGGCGGAAGGCATGCGGCCCAGCAGAGCGGACACTTCGGTACCGGCCAGCGTGTAGCGGTAGATGTTGTCCACGAAGAACAGCACGTCACGGCCTTCGTCACGGAAGGACTCGGCGATCGTCAGGCCGGTCAGCGCCACGCGCAGACGGTTGCCTGGTGGCTCGTTCATCTGGCCGTAGACCATGGCGACCTTGGACTCTTCGAGCTTCTCGAGGTTCACCACGCCGGAGTCGGCCATTTCATGGTAGAAGTCGTTCCCTTCGCGGGTACGCTCGCCCACACCAGCGAACACCGACAGACCCGAGTGGGCCTTGGCGATGTTGTTGATGAGTTCCATCATGTTCACGGTCTTGCCCACGCCGGCGCCACCGAACAGGCCCACCTTGCCGCCCTTGGCGAACGGGCACACCAGGTCGATCACCTTGATGCCGGTTTCCAGCAGCTCTTGCGAAGGCGACAGTTCGTCGTACGCAGGGGCCTTGCGGTGGATGGATGCCGTCAGTTCCTGGCTCACGGGACCGCGTTCGTCGATGGGCGCGCCCAGCACGTCCATGATGCGGCCCAGCGTTGCCTTGCCCACGGGCACGGTGATGGCGTTGCCGGTGTTGGTCACCATGATGCCGCGGCGCAGGCCGTCGGACGAACCCAGGGCAATGGTACGCACCACGCCGTCGCCCAGCTGCTGCTGCACTTCCAGCGTCAGCGTCGTGCCTTCTAGCTTCAGGGCGTCGTAAACCTTGGGCATCTGGTCGCGCGGGAACTCAACGTCCACCACAGCGCCGATACATTGAACAATCTTGCCTTGCACTTGAGCCATTTTTCGCTCCAATTTAGATGTTGGTTGAGCTGCTTACACAGCAGCGGCGCCAGCCACGATCTCGGACAGTTCCTTCGTGATCGCTGCCTGGCGCGTCTTGTTGTAGACCAGCTTCAACTCGCCAATGACGCTGCCGGCGTTGTCGGTGGCGGCCTTCATGGCCACCATGCGTGCCGACTGCTCGGACGCCATGTTTTCCGCAACCGCCTGGTAGATCAGGGATTCGACGTAGCGGACCAGCAGATCGTCGATCACGGTCTGGGCATCGGGTTCGTAGATGTAGTCCCAGCCGTGCTCGGTCTTGTCGGCCTGCATCTGCTCGGACGACAGGGGGAGCAGCTGCTCCACCACCGATTCCTGGCGCATGGTGTTGATGAACTTGGTGTAGCTCAGGTACACCGCGTTGATCTTGCCTTCCGCATACGCGTCCAGCAGCACCTTCACAGGGCCGATCAGCTTGTCCAGATGGGGCGTGTCGCCCAGGCCCGTCACGTGCGAAACCACCTTGGCACCGACACGGTTCAGGAAACCCAGGCCCTTGTTGCCAATCGCCACGGCTTCCGTCGACACGCCAGCGCTCTGCAGCTCACGCAGCTTGGTCGTCACGGCACGCAACACGTTGGTGTTCATGCCGCCGCACAGGCCCTTGTCCGTCGTCACCACGATCACGCCCGCGACCTTGGCATCGTTCACCTTCATGAACGGGTGCACGTATTCGGGGTTGGCGTGGCCGAGGTTGGCTGCAATGTTGCGGATCTTCTCGCTGTAGGGGCGGGCAGCGCGCATCCGGTCCTGCGCCTTGCGCATTTTGGATGCAGCCACCATCTCCATGGCCTTGGTGATCTTCTTGGTGTTTTCCACCGATTTGATCTTGCCGCGTATTTCCTTGCCTGCTGCCATGATGGCTCCTCGTCCGGTTTAAGCGAACGACTTCTTGAACGCGCCGATGGCGGCGGTCAATTCGGCTTCTGCGTCCTTGTCCATGGCCTTGGCCTGTTCCAGCTTGGCCAGCAGTGCGGCGTGGCTGGTCTTCAGGAACTGGTGCAGGCCGTGTTCGAAGTCGAGAACCTTCTTGACGTCGATGTCGTCCATGAAGCCCTTGTTCACGGCGAACAGCGTCGAAGCCATCAGCGAGATGGACAGCGGGCTGTACTGTGCCTGCTTGAGCAGTTCGGTCACGCGGGCACCGCGGTCCAGCTGCTTGCGGGTGGCTTCGTCCAGGTCGGAAGCGAACTGCGCGAAGGCAGCCAGTTCACGGTACTGGGCCAGGTCGGTACGGATACCGCCGGACAGGTTCTTCACCAGCTTGGTCTGGGCTGCACCACCGACGCGCGACACCGAGATACCGGCGTTGATGGCGGGGCGGATACCGGCGTTGAACAGGCTGGTTTCCAGGAAGATCTGGCCGTCCGTGATCGAGATCACGTTGGTCGGAACGAAGGCGGACACGTCGCCGGCTTGCGTTTCGATGATGGGCAGCGCGGTCAGCGAACCGGTCTTGCCCTTGACTTCACCCTTGGTGAAGGCTTCGACGTAGTCGGCGTTCACGCGGGCTGCGCGCTCGAGCAGGCGGCTGTGGAGATAGAACACGTCGCCGGGGTAGGCTTCGCGGCCTGGTGGGCGGCGCAGCAGCAGCGAAACCTGGCGGTAGGCCACGGCCTGCTTGGACAGGTCGTCATAAACGATCAGGGCGTCCTGGCCGCGGTCGCGGAAATACTCGCCCATCGTGCAGCCCGAGTAGGCCGACACGTACTGCATGGCTGCCGATTCGGAGGCCGATGCGGCCACCACGATCGTGTATTCCATGGCACCGGCCTGTTCCAGCGCGCGCACCACGTTCTTGATCGACGAAGCCTTCTGGCCGATGGCGACGTAGATGCAGGTCACGCCCTGGCCCTTCTGGGCGATGATGGCGTCGATGGCCACGGCGGTCTTGCCGGTCTGGCGGTCACCGATGATCAGCTCGCGCTGGCCACGGCCCACGGGCACCATCGAGTCGATGGACTTCAGGCCGGTCTGCAGGGGTTGGTCCACCGATTTACGGGCGATCACGCCCGGAGCGACCTTTTCGATCACGTCGGTGAGCTTGGCGTTGATGGGGCCCTTGCCATCGATCGGCTGGCCCAGGGCATTCACCACGCGGCCGACCAGCTCGGGGCCGACCGGCACTTCCAGAATGCGGCCCGTGCACTTGACGGTGTCGCCTTCGGAGATGTGTTCGTACTCACCCAGAATCACGGCGCCGACGGAGTCGCGCTCGAGGTTCAGGGCCAGGCCGAAGGAGGGCTGGCCGTCCTTGGTGGCGGGGAACTCGAGCATTTCGCCGGCCATCACGTCCGACAGGCCGTGCACGCGCACGATACCGTCGGACACGGACACCACGGTACCCTGGTTGCGGATATCGCTGCTGGCGGCCAGACCTTCGATGCGGCTCTTGATGAGTTCAGAAATTTCTGCGGGATTGAGTTGCATGACTCTTTCCTTCTTTCTTTGGTTCGCTGTCCTCGCCGCGCTTACGCGGTGAGGGCCGCTTTCATTTGTTCAAGACGGGCCTTGACCGAAGTGTCCAGCACCTCGTCACCCACCACTACGCGAATGCCACCGATCAGGGACTCGTCCAGCTGAACGGTGAGGTTGAGCTTGCGTCCAAAGCGCTTTTCCAGCGCGGCGCTGACCTCAGCCAGTGCTGCGGCATCCATCGGGAAGGCGCTGTGCACCACGGCATCGGAAGAGCCGGCGCGGCGATTCACGAGGGCACGGAATTGCACGGCGACTTCCGGCAGCGCGTTGAGGCGCCCGTTGTCGATGACCGTGCGCAGGAAGTTCTTGGCCGTATCGGACAGCGCCGAACGCGCAACACCCGTGACGACGGCGAACACCTGGTCTGCAGTCACCTTGGGGTTGTCCGCCAGCTGGCGCAACTGGGGGTTGGCGGCAATGGCCGCCAGTTCATCGACCCAGTCAGCGGTGCTGGCCAGGTCCATGCCCGCACCCGCAGTAGCGGCCTTGAACAGGGCTTCGGCGTAAGGGCGGGCAATGGTGGCGAGTTCAGCCATGTGTGTCCCCTTACAGCTCGGTCTTCAGGCGGTTGAGCAGGTCGGCGTGAACGCCGGCATTGACTTCCTTGCGGAGAATCTGCTCTGCACCCTTGACGGCCAGCGCGGCGACCTGCTCACGCAGGGCTTCGCGGGCTTGCACCGTTTGCTGTTCGGCTTCGGCACGGGCGGAAGCAACGATCTTGTTGCCTTCTTCCGTGGCGCGTGCCTTGGCTTCTTCAATGATGGCCTGGGCACGGCGGTCGGCGTCCGCAAGACGCGAGGCCGTTTCGTTGCGCGCCTGTGACAATTCCTTCTCGACGCGCTGGTTGGCAGCGGTCAGTTCGGTCTTGGCACGGTCGGCAGCAGCGAGGCCTTCGGCGATTTTCTGGGCTCGTTCATCCAACGCCTTCGCGATCGGGGGCCACACGAATTTCATCGTGAACCACACCAGGATCAGGAAGACGATGGCCTGAATGAACAGGGTCGCGTTGATACTCACGGCAACACCTTTCTAGAGTGGCGTTGAGTGGGAATTACTTGGGCAGGTTGGCCAAGAACGTGGAAGCGAAGGGGTTGGCGAAAGCGAACAGCAGGGCGATGGCCACACCGATCAGGAAGGCGGCGTCGATCAGACCGGCCAAGATGAACATCTTGGTTTGCAGTTCGTTGATCAGCTCAGGCTGACGTGCCGACGATTCGAGGAACTTGCCACCCATCAGTGCGATACCGATGGAAGCGCCGATAGCGCCGAGGCCAACGATCAGACCACAAGCCAGAGCGACGAGACCGAGAATGTTTTCCATGATGACTCCTGAGTTAAAAAAAGGAAAGGTTGAAAAGGAAACGAAAGGGAACCGTTAGTGCGCGTTGTGCGCCTGACCGAGGTAGATCAGCGCAAGCATCATGAAGATGAAGGCTTGCAGCGAGATCACCAGAATGTGGAACAGCGTCCAGATGGTGCCAGCGATGACGTGGCCCACAGGCAGCAGCACACCCGACAGCGACAGTGCAGCTGCACCACCCATCAGGGCGATCAGCATGAACACCAGTTCGCCGGCGTACATGTTGCCGAACAACCGCATGCCATGCGACACGGTGTTGGCGACATATTCAATCACCTGCATGAGCAGGTTCACCACGCCCAGGATCAGGGCGAAGATGGGATTCTTGCTGGTGCCGAACGGGGCCGACACGAGTTCGTGGCCCCAGCCGCCGACGCCCTTGATCTTGACGCTGTACCAGAAGCGCAGGATCAGGATGGCGAATGCCAGGCCCAGGGTGGTGGACAGGTCGGCCGTGGGCACGACGCGCAGGTAGGCGTGGTGCGGATCGTGGCCGGCAGCGCCATAGATCTGCGCCCAGATGGCGGGGAGCAGGTCCACAGGCAGCATGTCCATGAAGTTCATCAGGAAGATCCAGACGAACACCGTCAGGCCCAGGGGAGCGATGAACTTGCGGCTCTCCGCGTTGTGGATGTTGGCCTTGGCCTGGTTGTCCACCATCTCGACCAGCATTTCCACCGCCGCCTGGAAGCGGCCGGGCACGCCGGAGGTTGCCTTGCGGGCAGCGGACCACAGGATCAAAAGGGTCAGCGCACCCAGAACCAAACCCACGATGATCGAGTCGTAGTTGACGACGGTGAAGTCGACAATCTTGGTCTGGTTGACGTTTTGAAGATGCTGCAGGTGGTGAACGATGTATTCACTTGCAGTCGGAGCGTGCGCTTCTGCGGCCATCGGACAACTCTCTCGTAACTATCAATCGGTTTTTCGGACACCGGGCCGCACCATGAGCGCGATCCAGTACGTTTTCATCGTGATCACCATGCCCGCCAACAAGGCAAGCCATACCAGCCCCGGCACAGCCCAGGGGGCCGCCGCCAGCAGCGCAACGGTGAACACGATCTTGGCAATCTCCCAACCAAAGAACCCCGCCATGGAGGCGCCCGCATTTCCGGACGCCATCTGGCGGGACATACCGCGTGCGAACAATGCGGCCGGAGCCACCACTGCAAGCGCGCCGTAGGCAGCCGACCAGCCCACCTCGGTCCTGCCTGTCAGCCACCAGGCCACCAGGGCCACGATCACACCGACAAGCGCCTGACCTGCCACCACCCGCCACATCGAGACGGGAGGGTTGCGGTTTCGCCACTGGTCCGCTTCCTGCGCGGTCAGGGGCTTGAAGCCAGGATCTTCAGCCTCAGCTTCAGTCTCAGGGGCGATTGTTTTCATTGTTGAGTAACGCCCGTGTTACAGACTGCAAATTTCACAAAGCCTCTAATTATAAGTAAAAACCCGTTGTGAACTACAAAGACCTGCAATCAAGGTCTGTTGGTGCGCGCACGCCGGCACTGTTGTGGTGACTCGCCAACGCCCATCCAGCACCCGCAACCTGTCTTTATGCACCGAAAACGCGCACGGGCATGTGACACACCCCCGCGTGCCCAAGGGGCTTGCCGCACAATGGCGGCGCCAGCACAGCGCTCGCAACCAAAGCCAATCATGACGTCCACTCCTTTGCCACCGAACCTCACCATCCTCGACTCCTCTGCCGCGGATGCCCGCAAGGACTCGCTGATCGAGTACCCCTCGCGCTTCCCCATCAAGGTGATGGGATCCAAGGTCGACGGCTTCGTGCATGCGGTCACCGAGCTGGCCCGCCAGTACGACCCCACCTTCGACCCTGCCACCATTGAACTGCGCGACAGCAGCAAGGGCAATTACCTCGGAGTTACTGTCACCATCACGGCCACCAGCCGCGAGCAGCTCGACGACCTCTACCGCGCGCTCTCCTCCCACCCGCTCGTCAAAGTGGTGCTGTAGCCCGTGGCCATAGACCTGCGCACGCTCGGCCGGGTGGATTACGCCGCCACCGTGCAGGCCATGCAGGATTACACGGCCACGCGCACGGCCGAGACGCCCGATACCCTGTGGCTGTGCGAGCACGACGCCGTCTTCACCCAGGGCCTGGCCGGCAAGAGCGACCACCTGCTGCACCCCGGCACCATTCCCGTGGTGCCCACCAACCGCGGCGGCCAGGTCACCTTCCACGGGCCCGGCCAGGTGGTGGCCTACCCCCTGATCAACCTGCAGCGCGCGGGCTACTTCGTCAAGGAGTACGTCTACCGGCTGGAAGAAGCCCTCATCCGCACGCTGGCGCACTTTGGCGTCACCGGACACCGCGTGGCCGGCGCGCCCGGCATCTATGTGCGCCTGGACGACCCGCACAGCCACGCCATGCTGCCCCAGCGGCCCCAGAAACGCGAAGGTGCAGGGCCCGTGGAACCCGATTTCCAAGGCCTGGGCAAGATCGCCGCGCTGGGCATCAAGGTCAGCCGCCACAGCACCTACCACGGCGCCGCACTCAACGTGGCGATGGACCTGGAACCCTTTGGCCGTATCAACCCTTGCGGCTACGCGGGACTGCAAACCGTGGACCTTTCTACAATCGGGGTCCAAACCACCTGGGACGATGCCGCCAAGGTGCTGGGCCAGCAGCTCGGCATACGCCTGTCTCCCTGAACCGCTACCAAGCCATGAGCACCACCGACGTCGTCCGCGAAGCGCAGTCCATTGAAGCCTACAACCCGCTGGCCAAGCAGAAGGCCGCGGCCAAGCTGTCGCGCATTCCGATCAAGGTCGAACAGGGCGAAGTGCTCAAGAAGCCCGAGTGGATCCGCGTAAAGGCCGGCTCGCCCACCACGCGCTTCTACGAGATCAAGGACATCCTGCGCCAGAACAACCTGCACACGGTGTGCGAGGAAGCCTCCTGCCCGAACATCGGCGAGTGCTTCGGCAAGGGCACGGCCACCTTCATGATCATGGGCGACAAGTGCACGCGCCGCTGCCCCTTCTGCGACGTGGGCCATGGCCGTCCCGACCCGCTAGACAAGGACGAGCCGCTGAACCTGGCGCGCACCATCGCCCAGTTGCGCCTCAAGTACGTGGTGATCACCAGCGTCGACCGCGACGACCTGCGCGACGGCGGCAGCGGCCATTTCGTCGAGTGCATCCAGAACATCCGCGAGCTCTCGCCGCTCACGCAGATCGAGATCCTGGTGCCCGATTTCCGCGGCCGCGATGACCGCGCGCTCGAAATCCTCAAGGCCGCGCCGCCCGACGTGATGAACCACAACCTCGAAACCGCGCCGCGCCTGTACAAGGAAGCGCGCCCCGGTTCCGACTACCAGTTCAGCCTGAACCTGCTCAAGAAGTTCAAGGCACTGCACCCCAAGGTGCCGACCAAGAGCGGCATCATGGTCGGCCTGGGCGAGACGGACGAAGAGATCCTGCAGGTGATGCGCGACATGCGCGCGCACGACATCGACATGCTGACCATCGGCCAGTACCTGTCGCCCAGCAACAGCCACCTGCCCGTGCGCCGCTACGTGCACCCCGACACCTTCAAGATGTTCGAAGAAGAAGCCTACAAGATGGGCTTCAGCCACGCCGCCGTGGGCGCCATGGTGCGCTCCAGCTACCACGCCGACCAGCAGGCGCACGCCGCCGGCGTATAAGCGCCCCGTCCCATGAACAGCCCCGGCTCGCTCTCGCTGCGCCGGTATGGCCCGTCCCCGGGCAGCCACAGCCACGGCCATTTCCAGGTGCTGCTGGGTCTGGCCGGCCAGCTGGAGTTGGAGATCGACGGGCGCGGCCTGCGCGTGCCCACCGGCGGCGGCTGTGTGATCGCCCCCGGCGCACACCACGATTTCGAGGCCCGCGGCGGTAGCCTGTGCCTGGTGCTGGACAGCAGTGACCTGGGCTGGACACAGTGCACCGCCCCCTGGCTGCAGGCGGCCCCACCGCCCCCGGCCATGACCCTGGCGCGCTACCTCGCCAGCGCCCTGCAGCAGGGCCGCCCCCTGGCCCAGACCCATGGGCCTGCCCTGCTGCTGGAGGCTTGGCTGCCCTCCGCCCCCCTCTCCCGCACGCCATCCCTGGCAGACCCCGACGCACGCCGCCGCGCCATCGACTGGCCGGCGCTGCGCGCCTGGGCGGCCCTGCAATGGCACCGGCCGCTGTCGGTGGCAGACATCGCGCAGCAGGTGCACCTGAGCCCGAGCCAGTTCGCTGCGCGCTGCCGCGAAGAGCAGGGCCAGGGTGCGATGGCTTGGCTGCGCAGCCAGCGGCTGGAGCACGCGCGCTTGCTGCGCTCCGGCGGGATGCCGGTGGCCGAGGTGGCGCGGCGCACCGGCTACCGCTCGCCTTCGGCGCTCACCGCCGCACTGCGACGGGATTGAACGGCGCTCACCGTCGGATCGCGACGATGCGCCGTCGGCACGCGATGGTGCGGCCGCCTACATTGGCGGCATGCAAGCCAATCTCTATGCCCTGGGGGCCATCGCGCTGTGGGCTTCCCTCGCCTCGCTGGGCGTTTCCCTCACCCACATCCCGCCGTTCCTGCTGACGGGCGTGGCGCTCATCATCGGCAGCGTGCCGGCCTGGCCCTTCGTGCTGCGCGACCCCTCGCAATGGCGCATTCCGCTGCGCACGCTGGCCCTGGGGGTGTACGGCCTGTTCGCCTACCACTTCCTCTTGTTCATCGCGCTGCGCCACGCGCCACCGGTGGAGGCCAACCTGGTCAACTACCTGTGGCCGCTGTTCATCGTGGTGCTCGCACCCGTGCTGCTGCCCGGCGTGTCACTGCGCTGGCCGCATGTGCTGGCGGCGCTGCTGGGCTTTGGCGGCGCAGCCATCGCCATCGTGGGCGGGCGCGAACTCAGCGGCACCCTGGCCTGGGGCTATGTGCCGGCCTTCGCGGCCGCGCTGATCTGGGCCACCTATTCGCTCATGACCAAGCGTGTCGCAGCCTTTCCGACCACCGCCATCGGCCTGTTCGGGTTGGTCTCGGGCGTGCTGTCGCTGCTGTGCCATGTGGCGCTGGAGCCTGCGGCCACGCTCGCGGCGCGTGACTGGCTGCTGCTGGCCGTGCTCGGCCTGGGCCCGCTGGGCGCCTCGTTCTTCCTGTGGGACAAGGCGCTCAAGCTCGGCGACGCGCGGCACATCGGCATCCTGAGCTACGTCACGCCGCTGGCCTCCACCGCCCTGCTGATCGTGGTGAGCGGCCGCACGTTCAGCGCCAGCATCGCGCTGGCCACGGCCATGATCATCGGTGCGGCCATTCTCGGTATACGGGCCAGGTAGGCGGGCTCAGGCCGCCCCCGTCGACACCCCGGCTTGCAGGCGTTCCCTGCGCAGCCGCAGGAACAGCCAACCGGTGATGGACAGGTTCAGCAGGTTCCAGCCGATGCCGTTGAGGAAGGCGGCGTGGTAGCTGCCGGTGATATCGAAGATGAAGCCCGACAGCCAGCCGCCCAGCGCCATGCCGATGAGCGTGGCCATGATGACGGCGCCCACCAGCACGCTCGCCCGCGCGGGCGCGAAGTACTCGCGCACGATGATGGCGTAGGTCGGCACGATGCCGCCCTGGAACAGACCGAACAGCGCCGAGATCACATACAGCGGCACCAGCCCGTCGTAGGGCAGGAACAGCAGCAGCGCGATGCCCTGCAGCGCGGAGCCCAGCAGCAGCGTGCGGATGCCGCCGATGCGGTCGCAGATCAGCCCGAAGACCAGCCGGCTCACGACACCGCAGGCCAGCATGAGGGACAGCATCTGCGCGCCACGCGCCGCGCCGAAACCCAGGTCGGCGCAGTACGCCACGATGTGCACCTGGGGCATGGCCATGGCCACGCAGCAGGCCACCCCGGCCACGCACAACAGCCCCAGCGCGGCGCCCGTAGCGAGGCCAAAGGGGCGTGTGCGATCGACCGCAGCCGCCTGGGTGCCAGCCGCCGCGGCCTGGATGGCCGGCGGGCGCTGGCGCATGCGCAGCGACAGCGCGAGCATGCCGACGCCACAGACGATGCCCAGTGCCATGTAGGTCGGCCGCCAGCCGACGGTGTCGACACCGTACTGCACGATGGGCGGCCATACCGCCCCCGCCACATAGTTGCCGCTGGCGCACACCGCCACCGCAATGCCGCGCCGGCGGTTCCACCACAACGCCGTGTCGGCCAGCAGCGGAGCGAAGGTGGCTGAACTTCCGATGAAGCCCATCACCGCATGCGCCAAGCCGAACGCCCAGATATTCCCGGAAAAGGCCGCCCCGACAAAGCCGCCCAGCACCGCCAGCGCGCCCAGCCACAGCACGGGCGTGAGGCCGTGGCGGTCGGCCAGCCGGCCCGTGAGCAGGCCGCCCAGGCCCAGGCAGACCATCATCAGGGTGTAGGGCAGCGATGCGCTGGCCCGGCCGATGCCGAACTCGCTTTGCACCGCCGGCAACACGACCGACACCACATACATGCTGCTGTTGCCCAGCACCACCAGGCCCAGGGTGGCCAGCAGACGGTGGAAGGCCTGGCGCGAGTCGATGCGCGACGCGTCTGCGGGGACTACCGGGACAGGGGTCAAACCAACCTCCAGCGCTTGTCCAGCAAGCGCTGGCAGCTATTGATTGCAACTACGACGCCAGCAACGCAGCGGGTTCTTCACCGTCGAGCACCTGCTGTGCCCAGGGCACGAGCTTGCGCGTGTCGGCGCGCAGGATCTCCTGCTTGACGGCCAGGATCTGCGCTGGATGCATGGAGAAGCTGCGCAGGCCCAGGCCCAGCAGCAGGCGCGTCATGGTCACGTCGCCCGCGGTCTCGCCGCAGACGCAGACGCTCTTGCCCTGGCGCTCGCCCTCGGCGATCACGTCGGCCACCAGGCGCAGCACGGCCGGGTGCACCGGGTCGTACAGGTGGGCCACGGCCTCGTCGGCCCGGTCGATGGCCAGGGTGTACTGGATCAGGTCGTTGGTGCCGATGGACAGGAAGTCGAAATAGCGCAGGAAGGTGCGCACCATCAGCGCCGCGGCCGGCACCTCGATCATGGCGCCCAGCTGGATGGGCCCGTAGGGCTCGCCCCGGGCATCGAGTTCCGCGCGCGCCAGGTCCACCTGCGCCAGGGTCTGGTGGATCTCGTTGGTATGGGCCAGCATGGGGAACAGCAGGTTCACCTTGCCGTGTGCCGCGGCGCGCAGCACGGCACGCAGCTGGGTGCGGAACATGGCCGGGTCGGCCAGGCTCCAGCGGATGGCGCGCAGGCCCAGCGCAGGGTTCAGGTGCGTGTCCTTGTGGGCCTTGCTGTCCAGCGGCTTGTCGGCGCCCACGTCGATGGTGCGGATGGTGACCGGCAGGCCCTGCATGCCATCGAGCGCCTCGCGGTAGGCACGGTACTGCTCGTCCTCGCCCGGCAGGTTGCCGGTGCGGCCCATGAACAGGAATTCGCTGCGGAACAGCCCCACGCCCACGGCGCCCGCACGCACCGCACCCACGGCATCGCCGGGCTGTTCGATGTTGGCCAGCAGTTCGATGCGGTGGCCGTCGATGGTGACCGCCGGCGTGTGCCGCAGGCGCGACAGGCGCTCGCGCTCCAGCTCCGTCTGGCGCTGGCGAAAGCCGTACTCGGCCAGGATGATGGGCGAGGGGTCGACGATGATCACCCCGGCATCGCCGTCGATGATGACCCAGTCGTCCTGGCGCACCAGCTGGCTGGCCGCGCGCGCGCCGACCACGGCCGGAATGTCCATGCTGCGCGCCACAATGGCGGTGTGCGAGGTCTTGCCGCCCACGTCGGTGACGAAGCCGGCGAACACGCTCTCCTTGAACTGCAGCATGTCGGCCGGCGACAGGTCGTGCGCCACCAGCACCAGGGGCACGTCCACGGTGTCGTCGAGCAGCAGGTCCTGCTGGGTCTTGCGGCGCGGGCTGCTGGCGGGCGGCGCCACCGGGCTGGCCACGCCCTTCATGTAGCGCAGGATGCGCTCGACCACCTGCTCCAGGTCGGCCTTTCGCTCGCGCAGGTATTCGTCCTCCATCTCGTCGAACTGCCGCGCGATCACCTCGAATTGGGTGGTGAGCGCCCACTCTGCGTTGTACAGCCGCTCGGTGATCCAGTGCTTGACGCCGCCCGTCAGGGCCTCGTCCTGCAGCAGCATGAGGTGCACGTCGAGCAATGCCGTGAGCTCGTGCGGCGCATCGGCGGGCATGTCGGTCTGCAGGCGCTGCAGTTCCTCAACCACCGCATTGCGGCCCTGGCGCACGCGCTCGATCTCGGCCGGTACCTGCTCGGGCTGGATGAAGTAGTGGGCCACGTCCACGCGGCTCGACGCCACGAGCACGGCGCGGCCGATGGCAATGCCGCGCGCCACCGCCAGACCGTGGACGGCAAAGGTCATGGAAAGCCCCTTTCTTCCAGCATGGCGGCTTACTCGCCTTCGCCGAACTTGTCCGCGATCAGCGCCAGCAGTCCATCCATGGCTTCCTGCTCGCGATCGCCGTTGGTTTCGATCTCGACCTCGGTGCCCATGCCGGCGGCCAGCATCATCACGCCCATGATGCTCTTGGCATTGATGCGGCGGTCGCCGCGGCTCATGAAGACGTCGCAGGGAAAGCTGCCGGCCAGCTTGGTGAGCTTGGCCGAAGCGCGGGCATGCAGGCCCAGTTTATTGCTGATGGTCGTACGAGTCTTGATCATGTCGGTTGCGTCGGGACTGGTTCTGCGGCGCGGCAATGGCCACCTGCATCACCCCTTGCGTGCCGCCCACCACCGCGCGGGTGACGACCGAATCCAGGGGTTCTGCACGGTAACTCACGGCACGCAGCAGCATCGGAAGGTTGACCCCTGTCACCAGGCGCGAGCGCACGCCATCGACCAGGCGCTGCGCCACGTTGCAGGGGGTGGCGCCGAACACGTCGGTCAGCACCAGGGTGGTGTCGGTGCCCAGTTGGTCCAGCAGGATCTGCGCCTGGGCCAGGGTTTCTTCGGGCCGCTCGTTGGGCTGCACGTCGAGGGCAGCAACGCTGTCGCCGCAGTCGGCAAACACATGCAATGCGCATTCGCGCAGGGCATGGGCCAGAGGGGCGTGGGCGATGAGGAGGATGCTGGTGCTCATGGGACAGAGGTTTGGAGCACATTATGGCGCTGGGCCCGCGCAAACCACAGGTAGGCCCCTGTGTTGCAGGCCAGGAAAACCCCCATGGCCGCCTGGAACGATTCGGTCGTCGACAGGCCCGCGTCGGCAAACGCATCCACCGCCAGGCCGATGCCCCACTGCACCACGAACACACCGGCAAAGATCACGAGGTTGAAGGCCGACAGCGCACGCCCTGCCAATGCCTGAGGGAAGGCCATGCCCACCGCCGGCTGCGACAGCGAGACGAAAGTGCAGGAGACACAGAACAGCGCCCAGGCGGCGCCCCCCGCGGCCGGCCCGGCGACGATGATGGCCAGCAGGATGCACAGCGACAGCGGCAGGCCCATGAGGATCAGCCGGTCGGCCCCCAGGCCGCGGCGCAGCAGCCAGGGGTTGACCATGCCCCAGGTCCAGAAGGTGCACAGCATCGCGACATTGATCCAGAACAGGCCCACGGCCGATTCGAGGGCGCTGTAGCCGGCCACCCGCTGCATCCAGGGCCCCGCCCACAGGGTCTGCACGGCCACCATGCCGCCATAGACGAAGAATCCCAGCGGAGCCATGCGCTGGAAGTAGGGATGGCGCCAGACCACGCCATAGCCGCCGGGGGCGCTGGGCGGTGCAGTTGCCCCAGCCGCGGGTACGGCCGCATGCCAGCGCGGCACCCAGAGCGCGATGCCCACCATGGCCACGCCGATCAGCACGGCCAGCCCCCAGAACAGCGGGCGCCAGCCCACCAGCGGCAGGGCCCACTGCACCGGCAGGGTGGAGGCCACCATGCCCAGCGAGCCGGTCATCAGCATCCAGGAGTTGGCGCGCATCTGCGCCGTGGAATCAAACCAGCGGCGGTAACCGGTGAGCGGCGCCATCAGGCAGGCACTGACCCCGGCACCGCACAGCACACGCCCAGCGAGCAGGCCCGAAAAGCCCGTGGCCATCGAGAACACCAGGCAACCGGCAACGGCCACGCCCAGAAAGCCGAGCAGCACCTTTTGCGGGCCATGCCGGTCCAGCCAGGCGCCGAGCGGCAGCTGCGTGGCCGAAAAGCCCAGGAAGTAGCCGCCCGCGAGCAGGCCCAGGTCGCTGGCGTGCAAGGTGAATTCCTGCGACAGGGTGGGCGCCAGCGTGGCCGTGACGGCGCGCAGCAGGGCCGACAGGAAGTAAGCGAACGCAAACGCGAGAAAGACGATGACGGCCGCGCGCCGTGGCAGCACACCGGCGCTCATGGCAGCACCAGCCCGGCGAAGAAGGTGTCGGCCACCTCGGGGCGCGGCTTGGGTGCGTAGACCACGGCGTGGTACAGCCGCATCTGCGGCCCCACAGGGCGGGCGAACCAGACCGCCTGGGCGGTGACAGCCTGCCCGTCGGGCCCCCGCCCCTGGGCCACGGTGCGCACCGACTGCGGTAGCGCAAGGGCATTGCGGGGCGCAAACGGCACCTCGCTGGCCGGCAGTTGCGCACCACCCAGCCGCGCCAGCACGGCCGCGCGCCAGTGGGCGAGCGCCGCACCGGTCTGCGCCGCATCGGCCAGCGTGGCGTGGGACACGGCGAAGGTGGCGCCATCGGCTTCGCAGCCGACCATGGACAGGTCGACCGGCGTGCCCGCCAGCTCCACCTTGCGCGTGGCATGGTCGGGCTTGCAGGGCAGCGTGATGGTGAGGGCGGCCTCGGGCACGGCCACGGTGCGCCAGTTGAGTGCCGGGCTGCATGCGGCCAGTCCCAGGAGGGCGCTGGCGGCGCCGGTCAGTGTCCAGTTCATGGGCCCATTATCGGCAGTGGTCGCCTTTTCGGTGCACGGCGCCCGGGAACGAGAACTTTTTGTGCGGCCCCCACTCCATCCGGGTGGGAGGCAGGCCGCCAGCAGGCAGCGGTCATGTCCGGCACAATACCGTGCGGGCTGGGGCCCGCACTTTCGGGATGGAATGACGCCATGGGTATCAAGCAGTGGGCAGCAGGGGCGGCGGTGGTGGCTTTTGCCGCCGTGGGCGCCTACGTGTACCTGGACACGGGCCGCTCCGCGGCGCCCGAATCCACCTTCGTGCTGCTCGATGGCTCGCGCCAGTCCACAGCCGACCTGCGCGGCAAGGTGACGCTGGTGAACTTCTGGGCCACGAGCTGCACCACCTGCGTGGCCGAGATGCCCGAGATCATCGCCACCTACCGCAAGTACCAGCCCAAGGGCTTCGATACCCTGGCCGTGGCCATGAGCTACGACCCACCGAGCTACGTGGTGAACTTCGCCGAGACGCGCAAGCTGCCCTTCAAGGTGGCCATCGACAACACCGGCGCCGTGGCCCAGGCCTGGGGCGACGTGAAGCTCACGCCCTCGACCTTCATCGTCAACAAGCGCGGCGAGATCGTCAAGACCTATGTCGGCGCCCCGAACTTCCCCGAGCTGCACCATCTGATCGAGAAGCTGCTGGCCGAGACCTGAGCCGGCCTTCCCTGGGCGACGAACCGTCCAGGGCCCTGCCCGCCCCGGCGGCGCCTCGCGGACAGGCCCTGGCCGAGCCGCTACACTGCGGATTCCTGCACTCCCTGAATCCGCGCCTTGGACAAGCCCGCCGTCACCTTGCTGAACCCGTCTTCCGCCGCCGAGATGGATGCGGTGCGGGAAATCTTCCGGGAATACGCCGGCACCCTGGATGTGGACCTCGCGTTCCAGGACTTCGAGGCCGAGCTGGCCCAGTTGCCCGGCGACTACGCCGCACCGCGCGGCCACCTGCTGCTGGCCATGGTGGAAGGCGCCATTGCGGGCTGCTGCGCCCTGCGCCCGCTGGATGCCGCCGATTACCCCAATGCCAGCGAGATGAAGCGCCTGTATGTGCGCAAGGCCTTCCGCGGCTTCGGCCTGGGCCGCGAACTGGCCGAGGCCATGCTGGACCAGGCGCGCCGGGCCGGCTACGCCTGCGTGCTGCTCGACACGCTCGATGGCATGGAGTCGGCCCGCGCCCTGTATACCGACCTGGGGTTCGAGGAGATCCCGCCCTACTACCACAACCCCATTGCGGGCTCGCACTACCTCAAGGTGGATATCTCCTAGTGTCCCGCAAGCAGGTGGCCCGAGCAAAACCGTTGGATTTCGCGCCAGGGCAAGGCGCAAACCGCAGTGATAGCAGCAGCTATCGCGAGGATTTGCAACGCAGCCCTGGCGTGAAAGACGCGGTTGTATGGCCACTTACTTGCGGGACAGCACACCAGCCCTGGCGTGGTGAGCGACCCCATGAAAAACGGCCCGCTGCGCCGAGCGCAGGGGCCGTTTTCCAGGAAGGCTGGCAGCCGCAAGCCGGCGCCGCCAGCCAGATGGCGATCAGGCGGCCTTGGCCTGGGCCAGCAGTGTTGCTGCGTCGCTGACTTCGAACTTGCCCGGGGCTTCGATGTTGAGCGTGACGACCTTGCCGTCGCGCACCAGCATCGAGTAGCGGTTGCTGCGCAGGCCCAGGCCCTTGCCGTTCAGGTCGAGCGTGAGGCCCGTGGCCTTGGCGAAGGTGGCGTCGCCGTCGCCCAGCATGCGCACCTTGCCGGCGGTCTTCTGGTCACGCGCCCAGGCGCCCATCACGAAGGCGTCGTTCACGCTCACGCACCAGATTTCGTCCACGCCGGCGGCCTTGAACTCTTCGGCCTTTTCCAGGTAACCAGGCACGTGCTTGGCCGAGCAGGTGGGCGTAAACGCACCGGGCAGCGCGAACAGGGCAATGGTCTTGCCCGCCGTGGCCTTGTCCACCGGCACGGGGTTCGGGCCAATGGAGCAGCCCTCGCCTTCGACTTCCGAGTATTCCATCAGGGTGCTGGCAGGCAGGGTGTCACCGACTTGGATCATTGATCTCTCCTAGGGTTGTTGGTTGGTCTCCGCATGCCCTCAGGGCGCCGCACACAAAACGCAGGCCCCAAAAGCAAAACGACCCACATTGTGGGTCGTTTTGGAGGGCAGTGCTGCCAGTCAGCCGGGAGGGCTTAGAGCAGGCCGGCCTTTTGCACCAAGCGGGTGGCAACCCAGTTCTTGGTCTTGGAGAGCGGACGGCTCTCGGTGATTTCGATCACGTCGCCCAGCTTGTACTCGCCCTTTTCGTCATGGGCGTGGTACTTGCTCGACTTGCCCACGATCTTGCCGTAGAGCTCGTGCTTCACACGGCGCTCGATCAGCACGGTCACGGTCTTCTGGCGCTTGTCGCTGACCACCTTGCCGATCAAGGTGCGCTTGAGGGATTTTTTAGCTTCCGTCATGTCGGCTCCTTACTTGGCGGCTTGCTTTTCAGCAAGGATGGTTTTTGCACGGGCGATGTCGCGGCGGGTGGTACGCAGCGTGTTGGTGTTGGCCAACTGCTGGGTAGCCTTCTGCATGCGCAGGCCGAAGTGGGCCTTCTGCAGAGCCTTGATTTCGCTCTCGATGCCGGCAGCGTCTTTTTGGCGGAGTTCAGAGGTCTTCATTGCTTGTTCTCCTGAATCACGAGCCAATGTGGCGGCTGACGAACGTGGTGCGCAGCGGCAGCTTGGCGGCAGCCAGGCGGAACGCTTCACGGGCCAGTTCTTCGGGCACGCCGACGATTTCGAACACGATCTTGCCGGGCTGGATTTCGGCCACGTAGTACTCGGGGTTGCCCTTACCGTTACCCATACGCACTTCTGCGGGCTTGGTAGAGATCGGCTTGTCCGGGAACACGCGGATCCAGATGCGGCCGCCACGCTTCACGTGACGGGAGATTGCACGGCGTGCAGCCTCGATCTGGCGGGCCGTCAGACGGCCACGGTCGGTGCACTTCAGACCGAAATCACCGAAGGCAACGGAGGCACCCCGCGTTGCGACACCGGTATTACGGCCCTTTTGCTCCTTGCGGTACTTGCGGCGAGCAGGTTGCAGCATACTTATTCTCCTTTTCCGTCCGCTGCTGTAGCGGGCGCGGCGACTTTGCGTACGCGCTTAACGGCGGTGTTATCAGCGCCACCAGCTTCCGCTGGCTTGTCGCTGCCGTCGGCCGGGCCGGTGTTCACACCGGCTGGACGACGTGGGCCTCCACGGCCAGCGCCTGGACGGTCGCCACCTGGGCGGCCATCACGGCGTGGACCGCGTGGGCGGCGTTCTTCGTCTGGACGTGGGGTTTCCACGGCAGGCAGGTCGTTACGACCCAGCGTATCGCCCTTGTAGACCCAGACCTTGACGCCGATCACACCGTAGGTGGTCTTGGCTTCGGAGGTGCCGTAGTCGATGTCGGCGCGCAGCGTGTGAAGTGGCACGCGGCCTTCACGGTACCACTCGCAGCGGGCGATTTCGATACCGTTCAGACGGCCGGACGACATGATCTTGATGCCCTGGGCACCCAGACGCATGGCGTTCTGCATGGCACGCTTCATGGCGCGGCGGAACATGATCCGCTTTTCGAGCTGTTGCGTGATGCTGTCGGCGATCAGCTTGGCATCGATTTCGGGCTTGCGCACTTCTTCGATGTTCACTGCAACGGGCACGCCCAGGCGCGACGCGAGTTCCTTCTTCAGGTTCTCGATGTCTTCACCCTTCTTGCCGATCACCACACCAGGACGGGCCGAGTAAATCGTGATGCGGGCGTTCTTGGCAGGACGCTCGATCAGGATACGCGACACGGCGGCGTTCTTCAGCTTGGCCTTCAGGTACTCGCGCACCTTGATGTCTTCGGCCAGCATGCCCGCGAAGTCGCGGTTGCTGGCGTACCAACGGCTGGACCAGTTGCGGCTGACCGCAAGGCGGAAGCCGGTAGGATGGATTTTTTGTCCCATAGTCTTCCGAGCCTTTAGTTGCCAACCGTCACGTACACATGGCACGTGGGCTTGCTGATGCGGTTGCCGCGGCCTTTGGCGCGCGCGGTGAAGCGCTTGAGCGTGGTGCCTTGTTCGACGTAGATGGTCTTGACCTTCAGTTCGTCGATGTCGGCGCCGTCGTTGTGCTCAGCGTTGGCGATGGCGGACTCCAGAACCTTCTTGACGATGCCAGCAGCTTTTTTCTGCGTGAACGTCAGGATGTTCAGAGCCTGATCCACCTTCTTGCCGCGGATCAGATCGGCGACCAGACGGCCTTTGTCGACCGACAGACGGACGCCCCGGAGGACTGCACGTGTTTCAGACATGGTCGTTCCTTATTTCTTCTGGACTTTTTTGTCCGCGGGGTGGCCCTTGAAGGTGCGCGTCAGGGCGAATTCGCCCAGCTTGTGGCCCACCATCTGGTCGGTAACGTACACCGGTACGTGCTGCTTGCCGTTGTGCACGGCGATGGTCAGGCCGATGAAATCGGGCAGAACCATGGAGCGACGCGACCAGGTCTTCACTGGCTTCTTATCCTTGGTGGCAACGGCCTTTTCGACCTTGGCCAGCAAGTGATGGTCAACAAATGGACCCTTTTTGAGAGAGCGAGTCATCTGTTACCCCTTACTTCTTGCGACGCGACACGATCATGATCTGTGTGCGCTTGTTGTTACGGGTGCGATAACCCTTGGTCAGATTGCCCCAAGGATCGACTGCATGGCGGCCTTCGCCGGTGCGGCCTTCGCCACCACCGTGAGGGTGATCCACAGGGTTCATGGCCACGCCGCGAACCGTAGGACGAATACCCATCCAGCGCTTCACACCGGCCTTGCCGAGTTGGCGCAGGCTGTGTTCTTCGTTGGCCACTTCGCCAATGGTGGCGCGGCATTCGATATGGATCTTGCGCACTTCACCCGAGCGCATGCGCACTTGGGCGTAGGTGCCTTCGCGGGCCAGCAGGGTTGCCGAAGCACCAGCCGAGCGGGCGATCTGCGCACCGGCACCGGGCTTGAGCTCGATGCAGTGGATGGTCGAACCCACGGGGATGTTGCGGATGGGCAACGTGTTGCCAGCGCGGATCGGGGCTTCCGAACCGGACAGCAGGGTTGCGCCCACTTCCAGGTTGCGGGGAGCGATGATGTAGCGGCGCTCGCCGTCGGCATAGCACACCAGAGCGATGTGGGCCGTACGGTTCGGGTCGTACTCGATGCGCTCGACCTTGGCGGGAATGCCGTCCTTGTTGCGCTTGAAGTCCACCACACGGTAGTGGTGCTTGTGGCCACCGCCCTTGTGGCGGGTGGTGATGTGACCGTTGTTGTTACGGCCGGCCTTCTGGAACTGGGGTTCCAGCAGGGGAGCGTACGCTTCACCCTTGTACAGGTGGTCACGCGTGACCTTCACCACGGCACGTTGGCCGGGCGAAGTGGGTTTCATCTTAATGACAGCCATGATTACGCGGCCTCCCCGGAGAGGTTCAGCTCTTGACCTGGCTGCAGCGTGACGTATGCCTTGCGAACGTTGTCGCGGCGGCCCACGGTCTTGCCGAAGCGCTTGGTCTTGCCTTTGGTGTTCACCACGGAAACGCCCTTGACCTCGACCTTGAACATCAATTCCACAGCGGCCTTGATTTCTGGCTTGGTAGCGTTCTGCAGCACCTTGAACGTCACAGCATTGGACTTCTCGGCAACCATGGTGGCCTTTTCGGACACGATGGGAGCGACCAGCACTTGCATCAGACGACCTTCGTCAAACTTGAGCGTGCTCATGCGAACATCTCCTTGAGTTTGTCGATTGCACCCTTGGTGACGAGCACTTTCTTGAATCGGACCAGCGACACAGGATCGGCGTAACGGGGCTCGACGACGAGCACGTTCACCAGATTGCGCGAAGCCAGGTACAGGTTTTCGTCCACTTCCTCGGAGATCACCATCACCGATTGCAGATTCATGGCCTTGAACTTGTCGGCCAGGACCTTGGTCTTGGGCGAGTCGACCTTCAGCGAATCGACCACGGCCAGACGGCCTTCACGGGCGAGCTGCGACAGGATCGCAGACATGCCGGCGCGGTACATCTTCTTGTTGATCTTTTGCGTGAAGTTTTCGTCAGGCAGGTTCGGGAAAATCCGACCGCCCCCGCGCCACAGTGGCGACGAGGTCATACCTGCACGTGCGTTACCCGTACCCTTTTGCTTGAAAGGCTTCTTGGTCGAGTGACGGACTTGCTCGCGGTCCTTCTGGGCGCGCGTGCCTTGGCGTGCGTTGGCCTGGTAGGCCACCACGATCTGGTGCACCAGATCTTCGTTGTATTCACGACCGAACACGGTCTCAGGAACGTCCAGCTTGGACGCGCCCTGGCCTTGGTCATTCAGGAGTTCGAGCTGCATTAGTTCGCTCCTTTGGAGGCTTTGGCCTTGACCGCGGGACGCACCGTCACGAACCCACCCTTGGAGCCCGGAATAGCGCCCTTGATCAAGAGCAGTTGACGCGCTTCGTCGATGCGGATCACATCGAGGTTTTGCGTGGTCTTGGTGACATCGCCGAGGTGGCCCGTCATCCGCTTGCCAGGGAACACACGGCCTGGATCCTGCGCCATACCAATGGAGCCGGGAACGTTGTGCGAACGGCTGTTACCGTGCGACGCGCGTTGCGAGCTCATGTTGTGGCGCTTGATCGTGCCTGCGTAGCCTTTACCGATCGAGGTGCCTTGCACGTCGACCTTCTGGCCCACGGAAAACACGGACGCCACAGCCACCGATGCGCCAGCTTGGTACTGGGCAGCGGTATCGGCGGTCACGCGGAATTCCTGGATGATTTCACCGGCTTCCACACCTGCCTTGGCAAGGTGGCCGGCTTCCGGCTTGGTCACGCGCGATGCTTTGCGCGAACCGAACGTGACCTGCAGGGCCACGTAGCCATCGTTCTCTTGGGTTTTGATCTGGGTTACGCGGTTGTTGGACACATCCACCACCGTGACAGGCACTGCGTCCCCGTCATCGGTGAACAGACGCATCATGCCCACCTTGCGACCCAGCAACCCGAGGGAGTTGCTCAGACTCATTTGTTTCTCCAAAACTTCCACCGCTGCAACTTCAATTGGCCACAGCGTTGCACTCGCGTGCATGAAAGAGGGTTATTAAAACTTCGCAGATCAATTTGCGCACACCCAAAAGTGCACGCAAATTAAGCGAAGCCCTAAAGTATAACGCGAACCGCTTTTGCAAGCAAGTTCGCGTCGTACGAGACCACGCCCGGCAGGCACGCCTGCCGGGGAGGGATCATTACTGCAGCTTGATTTCGACGTCCACGCCGGCTGGCAGGTCGAGCTTCATCAGGGCGTCAACCGTCTTGTCGGTCGGGTCCACGATGTCCATCAGACGCTGGTGCGTGCGGATTTCGAGCTGGTCGCGGCTGGTCTTGTTGACGTGCGGCGAGCGCAGGATGTCGAAGCGCTTCATGCGCGTCGGCAGAGGCACGGGGCCTTTGACGATGGCGCCGGTGCGCTTGGCGGTGTCAACGATCTCGGCTGCGGATTGGTCGATCAGCTTGTAATCGAATGCCTTCAGGCGGATACGGATCTTTTGCTTGGACATGTCAGTTCCTTCTTGTTCTTCAAACGATCAGGCGATGATCTTGGCAACCACGCCGGCGCCGACGGTACGGCCGCCTTCACGGATGGCGAAGCGCAGGCCTTCTTCCATGGCGATGGGGTTGATCAGCTTGACGGTGATCGACACGTTGTCGCCTGGCATGACCATTTCCTTGTCCGCTGGCAGCTCGATGGCGCCGGTCACGTCGGTCGTGCGGAAGTAGAACTGGGGACGGTAGTTGTTGAAGAACGGGGTGTGGCGGCCGCCTTCGTCCTTGCTCAGCACATACACTTCAGCCGTGAAGTGGGTGTGCGGCTTGATCGAGCCGGGCTTGCACAGCACTTGGCCGCGCTCCACGTCTTCACGCTTGGTGCCGCGCAGCAGCAGGCCAACGTTGTCGCCAGCCTGGCCCTGGTCCAGCAGCTTGCGGAACATTTCCACGCCGGTGCAGGTGGTCTTGACGGTGTCCTTGATACCGACGATTTCGATTTCTTCGCCGACCTTGATGATGCCGCGTTCGATACGGCCGGTCACCACGGTGCCGCGACCGGAGATCGAGAACACGTCTTCCACGGGCATCAGGAAGGCGCCGTCCACAGCGCGCTCTGGCGTGGGGATGTAGTTGTCCAGTGCGTCAGCCAGCTTCATGATGGCTTCTTCGCCCAGGGCGCCCTTGTCGCCTTCCAGGGCCAGCTTGGCGGAGCCGCGAACGATCGGGGTGTCGTCGCCTGGGAAGTTGTACTTGTCCAGGAGTTCGCGCACTTCCATTTCGACGAGTTCGAGCAGCTCTTCGTCGTCCACCATGTCGCACTTGTTCAGGAACACGATGATGTAAGGCACGCCCACTTGGCGGGCCAGCAGGATGTGCTCGCGGGTCTGGGGCATGGGGCCGTCAGCGGCCGAGCACACCAGGATGGCGCCGTCCATCTGGGCAGCGCCGGTGATCATGTTCTTCACATAGTCGGCGTGGCCGGGGCAGTCCACATGGGCGTAGTGGCGGTTGGCCGTTTCGTATTCCACGTGTGCGGTGTTGATCGTGATGCCGCGGGCCTTTTCTTCAGGGGCTGCGTCGATCTGGTCGTATGCCTTGGCTTCGCCGCCGAACTTGGCCGACAGCACCGTGGCGATGGCCGCCGTCAGGGTCGTCTTGCCGTGGTCCACGTGGCCGATCGTACCCACGTTGACGTGGGGCTTGGTCCGTTCGAATTTACCTTTTGCCATTTTCAGTTCTCCAAAGAGCAATGCCTGTGTTGTGGTTTAACGTCTGCATCCGGTTGCTGGTTCGCCCTGCACAGGCAACGGGGCGGCACCGGATCGCAGACTGCAAAAACTTGCGAAAGAGGGAAAAAGCCGCCAAGGCCTGAAAGCAGGCACTGGCGGCGATCTCTGCGAGCTGCTTACTTGGCGCGGGCAGCCATGATGGCTTCCGACACGTTGCGAGGCGCTTCGCTGTAATGCTTGAATTCCATCGAGTACGTGGCGCGGCCTTGCGTAGCGGAACGCAGCGAGGTCGAATAGCCGAACATTTCCGACAGAGGCACTTCAGCGCGGATGGCCTTGCCACCGCCTGGGATGTCGTCCATGCCCTGGACCATGCCGCGGCGGGAGGACAGGTCACCCATCACGGTGCCGGCGTAGTCTTCAGGCGTTTCCACTTCCACGGCCATCATGGGTTCCAGGATGACGGGACCGGCCTTGCGGCAGCCTTCCTTGAATCCGAAGATGGCAGCCATCTTGAACGCCAGTTCGTTCGAGTCCACATCGTGGTACGAACCGAAGTGCAGCGTGACCTTCACGTCGACCACAGGGTAGCCGGCCAGCACGCCTTGCGTGACGGCTTCGTTGATGCCCTTTTCCACGGCCGGGATGAATTCGCGAGGAACCACACCGCCCTTGATCGCGTCGACGAACTCGATGCCCTTGCCGGCTTCGTTGGGTTCGATCTTGAGCACGACGTGGCCGTATTGGCCCTTACCGCCGGACTGGCGCACGAACTTGCCTTCGGCTTCTTCCACCGTCTTGCGGATGGTTTCGCGGTAGGCCACTTGTGGCTTGCCCACGTTGGACTCCACGCCGAACTCGCGCTTCATGCGGTCCACGATGATTTCCAGGTGCAGCTCGCCCATGCCGGCGATCAGGGTCTGGCCCGATTCTTCGTCGGTCTTCACGCGGAAGGATGGATCTTCGGCAGCCAGGCGTTGCAGGGCGATGCCCATCTTTTCCTGGTCGGCCTTGGTCTTGGGTTCCACAGCCTGCGTGATCACGGGCTCAGGGAACACCATGCGCTCCAGGATGATCTGGGAGTCGATGTCGCTCAGCGTTTCGCCGGTCGTCACGTCCTTCAGGCCCACGCAGGCAGCGATGTCGCCGGCGCGGATTTCTTCCACTTCCATGCGCTCATTGGCGTGCATCTGCACGATACGGCCGATACGTTCCTTCTTGCCCTTGATGGGGTTGTAGACGGTATCGCCCTTGCTCAGCACGCCGGAGTACACGCGCACGAAGGTCAGCTGACCCACGAACGGGTCGGTCATCAGCTTGAATGCCAGTGCCGAGAACTTCTCGTTGTCATCCGCCTTGCGGGTGACGGGCTTTTCGTCTTCGTCCGTGCCGGTCACGTCAGGAATGTCCGTCGGTGCTGGCAGGTAGTCGATCACGGCGTCCAGCATGCGCTGCACACCCTTGTTCTTGAAGGCCGTGCCACACAGCATCGGGTGGATTTCCGTGGCGATGGTGCGCGTACGCAGGCCGAACTTGATCTCGGCTTCGGAGAGGTCGCCCTCTTCCAGGTACTTGTTCATCAGCTCTTCGGAGGCTTCGGCAGCGGCTTCCACCATCTTCTCGCGCCATTCCTTGGCGGACTCCACCAGGTCGGCCGGGATTTCTTCGTAGCTGAACTTCATGCCCTGCGAGGCTTCATCCCACAGGATGGCCTTCATCTTGAGCAGGTCGACCACCCCGGTGAACTTGTCTTCGGCGCCGATCGGGATCACCACGGGCACGGGGTTGGCTTTCAGGCGCAGCTTCATCTGCTCGTAGACCTTGAAGAAGTTGGCACCAGTACGGTCCATCTTGTTCACAAAGGCCAGGCGAGGCACCTTGTACTTGTTGGCCTGGCGCCAGACGGTTTCCGACTGGGGCTGCACGCCGCCCACGGCGCAGTACACCATGCAGGCGCCGTCGAGCACGCGCATCGAACGTTCCACTTCGATCGTGAAGTCCACGTGACCGGGGGTGTCGATGATGTTGAAGCGGTGCTCTTCGTACGAGTTGTCCATGCCCTTCCAGAAGCAGGTCGTGGCAGCCGAGGTGATCGTGATACCGCGCTCTTGTTCCTGCTCCATCCAGTCCATGGTGGCAGCGCCGTCGTGCACTTCACCAATCTTGTGGCTCACGCCCGTGTAGAACAGGATACGTTCGGTGGTCGTGGTCTTGCCAGCGTCAATGTGGGCCGAGATACCGATATTGCGGTAGCGCTCGATGGGAGTCTTGCGAGCCATGGTGGATCCTTGATGGGTCGTGTTATTCAGGGGAAGGGCCCAGCATTGTGGCGCTGCAACCCGTCAATTTTGTGACCACCTCAATCGCCACAAGGCTGCAGGCAAGAATGCCGGCAGCCTTGCGCTTGGCGACGAAGGTGGTTCGTCGATTTAGAAGCGGAAGTGGCTGAACGCCTTGTTGGCTTCGGCCATGCGGTGCACTTCGTCACGCTTCTTCATGGCACCGCCACGGCCTTCGGTGGCCTCCAGCAGCTCGTTGGCCAGACGCTGGGCCATCGACTTCTCACCGCGCTTGCGGGCGGCTTCCTTGATCCAGCGCATGGACAGGGCCAGGCGGCGGACGGGGCGCACTTCGACGGGCACTTGGTAGTTGGCACCGCCGACGCGGCGGGACTTCACTTCGACCATGGGCTTCACGTTGTTGATGGCAACGGTGAACGCTTCCAGCGGGTCCTTGTCAGGGTGCTTCTTCTCGATCAGTTCCAGGGCACCGTAAATGATGCGCTCTGCAACAGCTTTCTTGCCGCCTTCCATGATCACGTTCATGAATTTGGACAGCTCTACATTGCCGAACTTGGGATCCGGCAGGATTTCACGTTTGGGGACTTCGCGACGACGTGGCATTTTTCACCTCATATTGCTTCAGTTGGCATCTTTTCAGACACCGCGAGATTCATGCAGAACCCCACTTACTCGACCCACACGGAACAGTCCGCGCTTGGGGTCACTTCGTTTGACTGCGCCTGCCAGGCGAATCAAACACCGTTTCAGACACAACTGCCAGGGCTTACTTGGCCTTTGGCTTCTTGGCACCGTACTTCGAACGGGCCTGCTTGCGATCCTTCACGCCTTGCAGGTCCAGAGAACCGCGCACGATGTGGTAACGCACACCGGGCAAGTCCTTGACACGACCGCCGCGGACCAGCACCACGCTGTGTTCCTGCAGGTTGTGGCCTTCGCCGCCGATGTAGGAAATGACTTCGAAGCCGTTGGTCAGGCGAACCTTGGCGACCTTGCGCAGAGCGGAGTTAGGCTTCTTTGGCGTCGTGGTGTAAACACGGGTGCACACGCCGCGGCGCTGGGGAGAGTTCTCCATCGCAGGGCTCTTGGACTTGATCTTTTCGACCTCGCGCCCCTGACGGACTAGTTGATTGATGGTTGGCATGAAATACGTCCCTAAACGTAAAAAACGAAAACGTGAAACCCTTCGGAATTTCCGAAAAGCCTTCTAATGTAGCAGCATGACTCCCAGCGGGCAAGTGCCGGACGGCTTTCCCCTTAAAACCGCTCCCGGTACGCCAACATCGCCCGCCGCCTTTGCAAGCGCGCGGCCCAGGCCAGGGCAGCCGTGCAAGGGCCGCCCCGCCGCACGGGCTGCGTCCCCCTTCCCGAATGGCGCAGCCATTCGAGAGAAGGGGTGAAGGCGCGTCAACGCCTCAGGGGGTTGTACTTTATTTAATCCAGAGGCGGATAGCGTCCCAGGCACGCCCCAGGATGCCGGCCTGTTCCACCCCGTCCAGCGCCACCAGGGGCACCTCGGCCACGGCCTGGTCGCCCAGCACCACCTTCAGCGAGCCCACGGCCTGGCCCTTGGTGAAGGGCGCCACCAGCGGGTCGGGGCGGGCGATCTCGGTCTTGATCTTGCCGGCACTGCCCGAGGGCACGGCCACCACGATGGCTTCGCTGCGGCCGATCTTGAGGGTGTTTTCCGTGCCTTTCCATACAGTGGGTGTCGCCACGGATTGACCCGCATCGAACAGCTTGACCGCCTCGAAGGCCGTGTAGCCCCAGTTCAGGAGCTTCTGGCTTTCATTCGCGCGCGCGTTCTCGCTGGCAGCACCCAGCACGATGGACAGCAGGCGGCGCTGGCCGACGTTGGGGAATTCACGCTTGGACGTGGCCACCAGGCAGTAGCCGGCGGCTGCGGTATGGCCGGTCTTGAGGCCATCCACCGTGGGATCACGGAACAGCAGGGAGTTGCGGTTGTTGCCATTGGAGACGGGGGTACCCGGGTAGCTGTACTGCTTGGTGGCGTAGTAGTGCATGTACTCCGGGAAGTCCTTCATGAGCCGGCTGGCCAGAACGCCCAGGTCGCGCGCCGTGGTGGTGTGGCCTGGTTCGGTCAGGCCCTCGGGGTTCTTGTAGGCCGTGCTCTTCATGCCCAAGGCCTTGGCCTGGTCGTTCATCAGCTTCACGAAATTTTCGGCCGTGCCGCCCACGCCTTCGGCCAGCGCCATGGTGGCGTCGTTGCCCGACTGGACGATCATGCCCTTGATCAGGTCGTCCACCGGCACCTGCATCTTGGGGTCGATGAACATGCGCGAGCCGGGCATCTTCCAGGCCAGCACGCTCACCGGCAGCTTCTGGTTCAGGGCGATCTTCTTGGCGCGCAAGGCATCGAATACCAGGTAGCCGGTCATCAGCTTGGTCAGCGAGGCCTGCTCCACGGGCGCATCGATGTCCTTGGCAGCCAGCACCTGCCCGGCCGTGATGTCCAGCAGCAGGTAATTGCGTGCAGCGATCTCGGGCGGCTGCGGGGCCTGGACCTGCGCCCACAGGGCGGCAGGCACGAGCACTGCAGCAAGGACAACGGAGCGCAGCGTGGGCAAAAAGGACTTCATGGAAACGGGCATTCGGGTGAGAAAAGGAAAGAAAACAGCAGAAAGCAGCGTGAAGCGGCAAAAAACGGGCATTGAGCGCTGGCGGGCAGCGGAGCCTCAGGCCCCGGCCAGCAGGTGGCGGGTCACCAGGTTTTTCAAGAGCGGCAATTGTCCGTGAAAGAAATGCCCCCCACCGGGAACGACTGTCACAGGGAGTATCTGGGGGCGCGCCCAGTCCATCACGGCCGCCAGGGGCACGGTGTCGTCCTGCTCGCCATGCACGACGAGGGTACGCTCGTGCGCCTCGGGCGGCACCGGGGCCACGGTGAAGCGGCTGGCCGCCGTGCCCACCAGTACCACGCGCTCGATGGAGCGCTGGCCCCAGAGCTGCGCCAGGGCATGGCTGGTCACGAAGGCACCAAAGGAGAAGCCCGCCAGGGCCAGCGGCCCCTCGGGCGCGGCCTGGCGCACCACCTCCAGGAAATCCTCGGCCTCGCCCCGGCCCTCGTCGTGGGTGCCGGCACTGCCACCCACGCCGCGGAAGTTGAATCGCACCGCCGTCCATCCGCTGTGCACGAAGGCGCGCGCCAGGGTCTGCACCACCTTGTTGTCCATGGTGCCGCCGAACAGCGGATGGGGGTGGGCGATGACGGCGATGCCGCGCGGGGCCGCGCCCTCGGGCACGATGGCGGCGTCGCGCACCGCCTCGATGGTGCCGGCGGCACCGGTCAGGGTCAGGCGTTCGGTCTGGGAATTCACGGAGTTTGCTACCAGGTCAATAGCAGCCTGCGCAGAAAGGACAAGGCAGGCGGCCTGAAATCAAGAGAATCGACAGCGCTCTGAATGGAAATCAGCGGCCAAGTTCCGGCGGCGTGAGCAAACGCTCCACCACCTGGCCGTTCTTGAGGTGCGACTCGACGATCTCATCGATATCGGCGTTGTCCACAAAGGTGTACCAGACCGCCTCGGGGTAGACCACGGCGATGGGCCCACCCGCGCAGCGGTCCAGGCAGCCGGCCTTGTTCACTCGCACCTTGCCGGCGCCGGACAGGCCGGCGGCCTTCACCTGCGACTTGCAGCGGTCGAACGCGGCCTGCGCACCGTGGTGCGCGCAGCTGTCTTCGCCGTTGGTGCGGTCGTTCAGGCAGAAGAAGATGTGGCGCTGGTAGTAGCCCGGCTGTGCTGCCGGTGTCGTCGTGGGGGTGTCGCTCATGCTGCCATTTTAGGAGCGGTGCCCCGCAGGGCCTAGGCCCATAACCCCAAAAGGTCAGGCAGGGCCGTCTCGCCGGGCCACGCGCGCCACCACATAGGCCAGCGCCGCATAGGGCCAGACCCAGCCCAGCCACTGGCCCAGTCCATAGAAGCGGATGAAGCGGCCTTGCTCCCAGGCCTGCAGGGTCTGGGCAAAGTAGGCACTGGTAGGTGCCTGGTTGAGCAGACCCAGGTGCCACACGAGCACCAGCAGCAGCAGCGCCGCGCAGGCCCGCCGGGGCATGGCCAGCAGCACCACCGCCAGGGCGAGCGCGCCCCACACCCCCACGCGCGCCGGCAGGCCCATCCATTCCCAGGCATGGGCCGGGCCCCAGCTGAGCGCGGCCGACAGCGCCGTGAGCACCACACCGGTCACCACCACTGCCAGGGCGAACAAAGCCCGGCGCGAGGCCTGGCGAATCACGCAGTAGCCCAGCAGGCAGGGGATGAGCAGGCCCAGCGTCACGCACAGCAACTCGCCCCCCGGGGAGAGCGGGTCAAGCGCGGTGTCGCGCATGGGCAGCCATTCGAGGAACGGGGTGTCGGCCAGGGTCTCGACCAGAGCACCCTCCAGCCGCTCCAGCACCTGGCCCAGACCGAAAGGCACAGCCGCCGGGAACAGCAGCGCCAGCGGCCACAGCGCCAGCAGCACCAGGGCACCCTGCGCGTCCTGCACGAACCAGCGGTCACGGAAATCGCTCCAGCGGTCGATGGCGCCCAGGCGCTCGAGCGCCGCCGCCGTGAGGGCGCCCACCAGGGTACCCGCCGAGTTGAGCGCCAGGTCCATGTTGGAGGGCACGCGCCGGGGCAGGTAGATCTGCAGAAACTCCAGGCTGAGCGACAGCAGCACACCGGCCAGCGTGGCCAGCACCCAGGCGCCCCAGCGCCACTGCATGCGCATCAGCGCCAGCGCCAGCAGGAACCCGAGCGGCGCATAGCCCACGAAGTTGGAGACGACGTCGAACCCGGTCCAATAGGGCGGGGGCATGCGCGCGACCAGGAAGACCCAGGGGTCGATGCCTTGCGCGCGCCAGCCGTCGAACGGAAACAGGCTGGCAAAGACAATCAGCGCCGCATGGATCAGCGCCAGGGGGCCGGCGGAGCTTTTGTACACGGGCGCCCGGCGCCTCAGAAGGGCTTGACCACGACCAGCACCACGGCGGTCAACAGCAGCAACACCGGCACCTCGTTGAACCAGCGGAACCACCGGTGGCTGCGGCGGCTCGTGCCGTCGGCCAGCTTGCGCAGCAGCACGCTGCAGGCGTGGTGGTAGCCGATGACCAGCACCACCACGGCGAGCTTCGCATGCATCCAGCCATTGCCCGGCCCCCGGCCTATGCCATAGCCCATCCACAGCCAGATGCCCAGGGCCAGCGCCGGCACCGCCAGAAAAGTCGTGAAGCGCAGCAGCTTGCGCGCCATGAGGATCAGGCGCTCGCGCTCCGCCACCGATCCCGGCGCCACCATGGCCAGGTTCACGAAGATGCGCGGCAGGTAGAACAGGCCGGCGAACCAGCTGGCGATGAAGACGATATGGAAGGCTTTGACCCAGAGCATGGCGCCAGTTTAAGGGCCAATTCATGCCCTTTGGATGGGCCCCGCAGATCCTCCGCCTTGAGATGCCACGGACAGTCACCGCACCGATATTTCCAGTAATCAAAAATTGATATTCAAAACGCCATCTCCACGGATTATTCACAAATACCCGCTCAAACCAACCAAGAAAATCACACCGTTAAATCCAATTCAGCGACACAACAGACCTTTACCACCCCAGGGAAGGCTGCTAAGATGTTTCGAAATTTTACGGAGGGAGGCCGTCTTGCGGATAGTATTAATTGCGGCGTTGCTGATATGCCCTGTCGCATTCGCGCAAACGCCGTTGAAGGTTTCTGCCGCCGCGTGGCAAGGCCTCAGCGCCGACGAGAAGGCCAGCGCCCAGCAAAAGTACGTGATCGAGGTCATGGCACCCGAATCTTTCGGCACCATCCTCGACAACCAGGGGCTGGACCGGTCCACGCCGGGCAGCAATGCAGGGACTGCCGTCGGCGCCGCCATCGGCAGCGCCGCCTATGTGGACAGGGCCATCAACCACGGCAACTACTCGGGCAAAACCCATGTGGCCGCCATGCTGCTCGGCATGCTGGTGGGTTCGACTCTCGACCAGCCGGCCCAGTCCAGCTACCAGTTCCGCTACGCCATACGGCTGGGCAACGGGAACGTCATTTACCAGGATACGTACTCGTCGACGCCCTTTCGGCATGCAGTAGGTGTGTGCGTATTCACACCCGCTGTTGACCTTGCGCCCGAACAACACCTGTGCACACAAACAACGGAGTCTCTCAAAAACTCCATGGGCATTCTTTCGGCTTCGTCCGCACCTGTCCGGGCTGCAAGTGACATGCCCCGTTCGGAACATGAGGCGCAAATGCCGGAAGGCGCCGCTATCACCATCAGTTGCAAGCTCGGCACGCTGGCACCTGTAAGAACATCCCCGGAAAAATGCAAACTCATCAATGGAGCAGTAGTCAATGATTAAATCCGTCGCCATTTTTTCCCTGGCAGTTTTCTTGACCGGATGCGGGGCAACTTACACTTTTAATGGAAAGCAGCACAACAACGCCCAATCATTCCAGGCTGCGGTCGATGTTGAAAAATCGACAGCGTTGGCAGCGGTTACACCGCTGGCAAATCCGTTGACCAAGAAGAGGCTGATTGCTGCAATGCCGAGCGAGCAGGCAATTTTCGAGGAAACAGCCAGAAGACATACCGCCATCACAGGAAAGCCGCTGATTGGAATTGGCATCGAACAAAACACCAACCTGTCAAAAGCCAATCATAAAATGGTGCGAGTGTATTTAGAGGCAGTTCAGAAAAAAGGCATTTATCCGGCCGTGGAGATCCGTGAAATGCCAAGCACCGTCATTTCCATCGAACCTTCGGTGGATTACGACGTCCTTTACTTGACAGAACCTGCTGCGGGATCCGGTCAGTTTTTCTATGCGTCGGCTAAAAATGGAAAGCAAGTCTTCGCACATGACCGCAGCGGAGTAACTCCGGCAGAGAAGATCAATGCTTTTGTGGATGCCGCCCAGGCTCAGGCGATTCGGGAATAGTGGCTTGGGCTGCTCCTGACATTCACCTAAAAAAAAGCCCGGCAAAAATCTGCCGGGCTCCGAAAGCCCTGCCTGCATTGCGGCAACCCAGGGCCCCGCTCAGGGAGGAAAAGCGGGGGACAGCAAGCTGCCCGAAGTCAATTTAGCACCAGCCTGCGGGGCATACAAGCAGGGTTTGACACCCACTGGAACGGCCCCACCGGGCCGCTGGCAGCAGGCTTGAGGCACAATTTTCCCCATGCACCTTCCAAGCCCTGCCCCCTTCCCGCAGAACCGCCCGCGCCGCCTGCGCCGCGATGCCTTCACCCGCAACCTGGTGCGTGAGCACCGCGTGACGCCGCACGACCTGATCTACCCGGTGTTCGTGCACGAGGGCGACAACCGCCGCGAAGCCGTGTCCTCCATGCCCGGCGTGGACCGGCTGAGCCTGGACCTGCTGCTGCCCGTGGCCGAGGACTGCGCACAGCTGGGCATCCCGGTGCTGGCCCTGTTCCCTGCCATCGACCCTGCCCTGAAGACGCCCGACGGCAAGGAAGCCCTCAACCCCGACGGCCTGATCCCGCGCGTGGTGCGCGCCTTGAAGAAGGAATTCCCGGCCCTGGGCGTGATGACCGACGTGGCGCTGGACCCCTACACCAGCCACGGGCAGGACGGCGTGCTCGACGAGACCGGCTACATCATCAACGACGACACGGTGGAGATCCTCACCGGCCAGGCGCTCACGCATGCCGAGGCGGGCGTGGACATCGTCGCCCCGAGCGACATGATGGACGGGCGCATCGGCGCCATCCGCGAGGCGCTGGAGGTGCAGGGCCACATCCACACGCGCATCATGGCCTATAGCGCCAAGTACGCCAGCGCCTTCTACGGCCCCTTCCGCGATGCGGTGGGCACGCGTGGCGCCCTGGGCAAGGCCGACAAGAACGTCTACCAGATGGACCCGGGCAACACCGACGAGGCGCTGCGCGAGGTGGCGCTGGACATCGCCGAGGGGGCCGACATGGTGATGGTCAAGCCCGGCATGCCCTACCTGGACGTGGTGCGCCGCGTGAAGGACGAGTTCCGCGTGCCCACCTTCGCCTACCAGGTGAGCGGAGAGTACGCCATGCTCAAGGCCGCCGCCGCCAACGGCTGGCTGGACCACGACGCGGTGATGATGGAAAGCCTGCTCGCCTTCAAGCGCGCGGGTGCCGATGGCGTGCTGACCTATTTTGCACGCGACGCGGCGCGGCTGCTCCTGAATCGATAGCACCAACCGTGGCCGATCTGCCAGCGTCCATGCGCATCTTCCATATCCAGAGCAGCGGGGCGCAGGAACTCGACGCCATCCCCGCCGAACCTCCGGCCCAGGGCTATGTCTGGATCGCCTGCGCGCGGCCGGTCTTCCAGGCCCAACTGGCCGAGGTGCAGGCCGCCCTCTTGCGGCTGACCGGGCTGCAACTGGTGGACCTGCACGTGGCAGACCTGCTGAACACACAGCTGCCTTCGCACTACGACTACACCTCTCAGTACGACCTGCTGGTGTTCCGCCGCCTGACTACGGCCCCCTCGGGCGAAGATGCCGTGGCCCCGCCCACCCCTCCCCGGCGTGGCGGCCCGCCGGTGCTGCGGCGCATCGACACCAGCGCCGTCGGTTTTGCCGTGTTCGACAATGTGCTGCTCACGGTGCACCCCGGCGACTGCAGCGTGCGCGACGCCTATGCGGCCCGCCTGCTGGCGCCTGCGCCCAGCGACCCGCGCGAGGGCCGGGCCAATCCCACGGCCTCGGGTGTGCGCAAGCCCGCCTCGCCCGCCGACTTGATGCTCCGGGTGGTGAACCTCATGGTCGACGCCTACCTGGACCTGCGCCGCGAAATCGCGCGCCAGCTGGAGCACTGGCAGACCGAGCTGCTCAGGCCTCGGGCGCGCTATGTCAACTGGAGCTCGCTGCTGGAGGCGCGCCTGTCCCTGCATGCCCTGGACGAGATCTGCGAAGACCAGCGCACCGCCGTGCAGGACTGGATCGATGCGCTGGAGACCTGGGCCGTGCCCGAGACGACGGCCGGCCTGCGCGAACTGGACCTGCTCAAGGTGCGCAGCCGCGACGTGCTCGAGCACATCGAGCGTGTGGTGCACCACGTGCACCGCATGGAGCAGAACACCGAGACCGCGGTGCAGATGCATTTCTCGGTGCAGGGCAACCGCACCAACGACATCATGCGCACGCTCACGGCACTCACCGCCGTGTTCCTGCCGCTGAACCTGATCGCCGGCATCTTCGGCATGAACTTCGAGTTCATCCCGCTGATCCACAAGCAGGACGGCTTCTGGTGGGCCATGGGCTCGATGATCACCATCGCGGTCGTGCTGGTTGCCGTCTTCTGGCGCAAGCGCTACCTGGCACGCACGGGCTCCTGAGCCGCTTGCCCCCTGCTGTGCGCTCTGCAGCGCACAGGCCACCGCCAAATTCCGCGCGCTTGATCTTCATCAAGGGCCGCGCGGGCCATGGATGTTGCAATTGGTTACCCGGCCGCACCAGCACAGGTTTTCCACCAACCTGGGCTGACGCACCTGCCGTTTCCAACCTTTGTGCATGCCCATGAAATCCCTATCCATTGCCGGCAAGCTGCGCCTGATGGCGGCCGTCAGCACCGCCGTCCTGATCACGACATCGGGCTACCAGCTCAACGTGGAATACCAGCTCAACCGCTCGGGCCGCGAGACGGCGGTGCGCCAGAATGTGGAGGTGGCCCATTCCGTCATCGCCTGGGCGCACCAGCTGGAAACCGCGGGCAGCCACACCCGCGAGCAGGCACAGCAACTGGCCCTGCAGGCCCTCAAGGCCGCGCGCTACGCGGGCCAGGAGTATTTCTGGGTGCAGGACAATCGGGCGAATGTCCTGATGCACCCGTTCCGGCCCGAGCTCGATGGCAAGGATGCCTCGGGCGTCAAGGACCCGGATGGCAACGCCATCTTCGTGCTCTCCGGCCAGCGCGCCAGCCGGCCCGACGGGGGCGGCGTGGTCGAATACCAATGGCCCAAGCCCGGGCAGGAGAAGCCGGCCCCCAAGGTGTCCTACGTGAAGGGCTTTGCGCCCTGGGGCTGGGTGGTGGGCTCGGGGGTGTACACCGACGACCTGCGCGCCAGCTTTCTCTCCAGCCTGGGCCGCACGGCCCTGGTGATTGCGATGGCGCTGGCGCTCAACCTGCTGATGGTGCGCAACGTGTACCGCATAGTGTCACGCGGACTGAACCATGCCATCCGCGTGGCGCGCTCCATTTCCGGGCGCGACCTCACGCAGCAGATCGTGGTGGAGGGCAGTGACGAGATCAGCGCGCTGCTGGGCGCGATGAAAGCCATGTCGGACGATCTCACGGACACGCTGCGCACCGTGCGCGAAGCCACCGACCGGCTGGCCCAGGCCAGCGAGCAGATCGCCGGCAGCAACATGGACCTGAGCAGCCGCACCGAGAGCACGGCCGCCAACCTGGAGCAGACCGCCGCCAGCATGGAGCAGCTGACCGGCTCGGTCACGCACAACGCACAGGCTGCGCGCCAGGCGGCTGCCCGAGCCACCGTGGCCAGTGAGGTCGCGACTCTGGGCGGACAGGCCGTCTCTCAGGTGGTGGACACCATGAACGGAATCACCGCATCGTCGCGGCGCATCGCCGACATCATCGGTGTGATCGACTCCATCGCCTTCCAGACCAATATCCTTGCACTCAACGCCGCGGTGGAGGCCGCGCGGGCCGGCGAGCAGGGCCGTGGCTTTGCAGTGGTGGCCGGCGAGGTGCGCAGCCTAGCCAGCCGCAGTGCCGAGGCGGCGCGCGAGATCAAGGTGCTGATCCAAGCCTCCGTCGAGCAGGTGCAGGCCGGCGCCAGCCAGGTGGAGAATGCCGGCAACACCATGGACCGGGTGGTCAGTGCCGTGCAGGAAGTGCATGCGCTGCTGCAGGAGATCACCCTCGCCACTGGCGAGCAGAGCAACGGCATCGCCCAGGTGAACACGGCCGTGTCCGAACTCGACCGCATGACGCAGCAGAATGCCTCGCTGGTCGAGGAGTCGGCCGCCGCGGCCGAGAACCTGCACGAACAGGCCGTGGCCCTCTCGGACAGCGTGAACCGCTTCCGCATCTGAGCGTGGCGGCACTGCGGCAGCACGGTCAGGTAGGACCAGATGCCAGCAAGGCGTCCTTGAGCTGGTTGTCCACCGGGGATGCCCCGAGCCAGATGCGCAGCACCATGCCGAAGTATTCGGCATCCCCCACGGGGGCCCCCTGGGCCTGGCCCTGGATGTAGAAGGTGGTTCCCTTGCCGGGCACGAACTCCATCGCAAAGGTGTCGCCCGAGGCCAGCTTGCTGCGGCCCGAGAAGATTTCGACCAGGCGGTTGCTCGACGGCGTGTGGCGCCGGATCTGGTCGGGCGTGGCGTTGGCCGACAGGCCCTTGATGAAGGACAGCCCCAGATCCGTGCCCGGAATGTCGCGCTGGGCCACGAACTGCAAGCGCACCGGCCCGCTGGTGGCAGCCAGCACCTCGTCCGCCGTGCGCACCTTCCTGGGCAGGTACAACGCCATGTCGTAGACCTTGAACACGGCGCGGTAGCGTGTGCCCGCACCCTGCAGCACGAGCGGGGTGCCCTGCACGTTCTGGGTCGGCTCGAAGGCCGTGGCCGCAATGGCAGGCGCCACGAAGCCCAGGCTGGCGGCCGCCAATGCCATGGCACAGGCGCTGCGGGCCACGGGACGGCTGCCGGAATGGGTGGGAAAGGTTGTTGTGCTTGTTTTCAAGGGCATGTCTCCGCAGTGCGGGCCGGCACGCCAGAAAAGCCCTGGCCGCGCCGCGCCTGCACGGAAATCACAGGCCAGAGTGCGCCAGAATGCCCTATCTGCTTGGCACAGGCACGCCGAACAAGGCAGCACCGTTGCCAAACGCCACGCCCTGCGCCACGGCAGGCGGCAAGCCGCCGAGCCAGCTGCGGTAGCCCTTCATGAGCGCCTCGTAGTGCTGCCAGCGCTGGTTGACCCAGGTGTCCGAGCCGATCACGAAGCGCGTGGGGTACTTGAGCAGCAGCGCGCGCCAGGCGGGGCACAGCTGCTCGTTGTCGCAGACCAGGCCCGGGCGGTAGGAGAGTTCGCCCACCAGGCCCGGGTAGCGCGCCATGAGCGCGTCCACCCGCTCCACCGGCGCGCCGCCGATGCCGGTGTGCGCCCAGACCAGGCGCACTTTCTGGCCCTTGGAAGGCGTGTTGGCCATGAGCAGGTCGATGGCCACATCGTCCACATGCGCCAGCACCACCAGGTCGCGCTGCTCGGCCAGCACCATGAGCTTTTTGGCCACGGAGCCATCGGCGTTGGCGCTGTCGTACAGGTGGAACTCGCCGATGCCCTTGTAAGGGCCCGAGGCCGTGCCCTTGGCAAGCTCGGCCTGCACCATCTCGTAGATGGTCTCGTCGCGGAACCAGTTGCTGTAGTCGTCGCGGTTGCGGTACAGGCGCACGAAGGGCACGACGGCGATGCCGGCATCGCGCACCTCCTTCGATGCGGCCAGCGCCAGCGAGCCCGTGTTGGGCCGGGAGTTGGCCACGATGGCGTGCACGCCCGAGGCCTTCATGCGCGCAATCACGTCGCCCGGCGGGTGCGGGCCGTTCTGGCCGTTCCAGGCCTCTTCGTTGTAGTGCAGGTGCGCGTCGAACAGCGGGCCGCTGTAATCGGCGGCCTGCACGGCGCCAGCCAGGCAGGCGGCCACCAGAAGGCCACCCAGCCGAGAAAGTTGTCCGGCCATGGTGTCAGCCCGCCAGGTGCTTGTCGAAGAAGGCCAGCGTGCGATCGCGCGCGGCCAGGGCCGCGGCTTCGTCGTAGCTGCCGCGCTGGTCGCAGTTGAAGCCGTGGTCGGCTTCGTAGATGTGCACCTCCACCTCGGGATGTGCACGCGCGAAGGCCTGCACGCCATCCACGGGGATGTGTTTGTCGCGCTGGCCGAAATGGGCGAGCACCGGCACCTGGGGCGTGCGGCCGGCCTCGGCCTCGCTGGTCATGCCGCCGCCGTAGTAAGGCACGGCGGCCGACAGGCCCTGGAGCAAGCAGGCTGCGCGCCAGGTCAGCAGCCCACCCCAGCAGAAACCCACCACGCCCACCTTGCGGCCGCTGCGCTGGCCCGCGTAGTCGATGGCGGCCTGGATATCCGGCAGCACGCCGGGCGCAGCCAGGCCTTCCACCGCCGCCTTGAGCGCTGCGCCAGCCGATACGTCCTCGGCCGTGTAGCCCAGGTCCACGCCCTGCTGCACCCGGTGGAAGGTGGCGGGCGCCACGGCCAGGTAGCCACGCGCGGCCAGCCGGTCGGCCACGGCGCGGATGTGCGGGTTGACCCCGAAGATTTCCTGCAGGACCACGATGGCTCCGCGCGGTGCCGTGTCGGGCTCGGCCACCCAGGCAGGAAAGACGAAACCGTCGGCGGATTTCAGATCGACAAATTGACCCATGCTGCAACTCCTTGAAGACAAAACCGGACAAAGGGGAAAAGAGGGACGAACCCGGGTCGCAAAGGCCCCGGGGAATGCTGTAATGCCCCATTCTTGCAGGAGACACCGATTTGGACAAAGTTGCATTGATCACGGGAGGCAGCCGGGGCATTGGTGCTGCGACCGCGCTGCTGGCCGCCCGCCAGGGCTGGGCCGTGGCCGTGAACTACCAGGCCAACCAGGCCGCCGCCGAGGCCGTGGTGGCACAGATCGGCGCGCAGGGCGGCCGGGCCATTGCGGTGCAAGGCGACGTGGCCCATGAAGATCAGGTGCTGGCGATGTTCGCCGCCGTGGATGCGCAGCTCGGCCGCCTTACGGCCCTGGTGAACAACGCCGGCGTGGTCGATACCACCCAGCGCGTGGACGAGATGGGCGTGGCGCGCCTGCGCCGCATGTTCGAGACCAATGTGATCGGCAGCATCGTCTGCGCCCGCGAGGCCGTGCGCCGCATGAGCACGCGCCATGGCGGCGCGGGCGGCTCCATCGTGAATGTGTCGAGCGCCGCGTCGCGCCTGGGTTCGGCCCACCAGTACGTGGACTATGCGGCCAGCAAGGGCGCCATCGATGCCTTCACTCTGGGCCTGGCGCGCGAGGTGGCAGCGGAGGGCATCCGCGTGAACGCCGTGCGCCCGGGGCTGATCGAGACCGACATCCACGCCAGCGGCGGCCTGCCTGACCGCGTGCGCGACCTGGCGCACCAGGTGCCCATGCAGCGCGGCGGCACGGCCGAAGAGGTGGCTCAGGCCATCGCATGGCTGATGTCGGATGCCTCGCCCTACACCACCATGAGTTTTCTCGACGTTTCTGGAGGCCGTTGATGGATCTGAAACCGCTCATCACGCTGCTGGCCATCGTGAACCCATTGGCCATCGTGCCCTTCTTCATCCACTACACGCAGGGCTTTTCGGCGGCGCAGCGGCGCGCCACCATCCGCACGGCGGCGCTGGCCTCGTTCTGCGTGATCGCGGCCTGTGCGCTGCTGGGCCTGCAGATCCTGGAGTTCTTCAACATCTCGCTGCAGAGCTTCCAGGTGGGCGGCGGCATGCTGCTCCTGATCAGCGCGATGAACATGCTCAACGCCCAGCCGGCCGAGGCCAAACCCCTGACGAACGAGCTGGAGGAAGGCGTGGAGAAGGCGGCCGCAGGCTCCAGCATCGCCGTGGTGCCGCTGACCATTCCGCTGCTCACGGGGCCGGCCAGCATGTCCACCGTGGTGATCTATGCCGACCGCGCCCAGACCATCTGGCAGCAGGTGGCGCTGGTGGGCTATGGCGTGGTGATCGCGCTGGCCACGGCCGTGTGCTTCTCGCTGGCCGACCCGATCGCGCGCGTGCTCGGCAAGACCGGCATCAACGTGATGACGCGGCTCATGGGCCTGATCCTCGCCGCGCTGGCCGTGGAGGTGATGGCCGACGGCCTGGGCAAGCTGTTCCCGGTGCTGGTGGCGCGTTGATCTTCCCCGCACGCACCATGCCGGCACGCCTGCTGCTGCTGGAAGACGACCCGGCGATTGCGCGCACCGTGGCTTATGCGCTGGAGCGCGAAGGCCTGGCGGTGGCGCACAGCGTGCTGGTGCACGACGCGCGCGCGCAGCTCGCGCGCACCCCCTTCGACCTGCTGGTGCTGGACGTGGGCCTGCCCGATGGCAGCGGCCTGGACCTGCTGCGCGAGCTGCGCGGCGTGGCGGCCACCGCGACCCTGCCCGTGCTCGTGCTCAGCGCGCACGGCGAGGAAATCGACCGCGTGCTGGGCCTGGAACTGGGCGCCGACGACTACCTGGCCAAGCCTTTCAGTCCGCGCGAACTCTCTGCCCGCGTGAAGGCGCTGCTGCGCCGCGCCAGCGTGCAAGGATCAGCGGCCGTACCCCCCGCGGCCCCGGCCCCGCTGTTCCACGACGACGAGGCCGGCCAGCGCATCAGCCTGCGCGGCCAGCCGCTGGCACTGACCCGGCGCGAATACCGGCTGCTCGCCTGCCTGCTGCGCGGCGCCGGCCGCATCCATTCGCGCGACGCGCTGCTCAACGCCGCCTGGGGCGACGACAGCGAGAGCACCGACCGCACGGTGGACACGCACATCAAGACGCTGCGGGCCAAGCTGCGCGAGGCCGATGCCGGCCGCGAGTACATCAGCACCCACCGCGGCATGGGCTACTGCCTGGATGTATAGCCCCCACGCTCCCTCACTGCGTGTAGTGGCTGCCCCCCGGGGGGGCCGCGTTTCGCCTTGGGGCGGCCCGGCGGCGAAACCTCCTGCCTATACGCCCTCACTGCGTGTGGGCGCAACGAGGTAACCCCATGCGCCTGGGCATCCGCCTGCTGTTCGCCTTCTTCCTGATCAACGGCATCGCCGCGTTCTTCGTGCTGCGCGTGTTCATGGCCGAGATCAAGCCCAGCGTGCGCGAGGTGATGGAGGACATGATGGTGGACACCGCCAACATCCTGGCCGAGCTGGCGAGCGACGACCTGGTGGCCGGGCGGCTGGAGAATGGGGCCGTGGGCAGTGCCTTTGCCCGGCATGTGCGCATCTATGCAACCCGCCCCATCGACGCAGCGATCTGGGGCTTTTCCAAGCAGTCGCTGGACTACCGCATCTACGTGACCGATGCCACGGGCCGGGTGCTGTTCGATTCGGAGAACCGCGCCGTGGGCGCCGACTACTCGCAGTGGCGCGACGTGGCGCGCACCCTGCGAGGGGAGTACGGGGCGCGCTCCACCCGTGACGTCCCCGACGACGATGCCAGCGGCGTGATGCATGTGGCTGCGCCCATCTATGCGCCCGGCGGCGGCGCCACTGCAGAGCGCCGCATCGTTGGCGTGCTCACGGTGGCCAAGCCCACGCGCACGGTGCAGCGCTTCATCGACCGGGCCGAGAACAAGGTGCTGGCGAGCGGGGTTTTGCTGCTGGCCCTGTCGGCCGCGGTGGGCGTGGCGGTGACGCTGTGGATGGTGTGGAACGTGCGCCGCCTGCGCGACTATGCGCTCAGCGTGCAGGGGCCGGCCGCTGGCGAACACGACAGCCCACCGACCACGGCGCTCGCCGTGCCCAAGGTGCCGGGAGAGCTCGGCGACCTGGCGCGCGCCATGGACCGCATGCGCGCGCGCCTGGAGGGGCGCGACTACATCGAAGGCTATGTGCGCGCCCTCACGCACGAACTCAAGAGCCCCGTGGCCGCCATCCGCGGCGCGGGCGAGCTGCTGCAGGACGAACTGCCCGCGGCGGACCGGGCCGAGTTCGCCACCCAGGTGGTGCAGCAAAGCGAGCGCCTGCAGCGCATCATCGACCGCCTGCTGGAGCTGAGCAAGCTGGAGCAGCGCCACCATGCCGACGCCCAGGCGCCCGTGGCGCTGCAGGACTGCGCCAACGCCGCCGTGGCCCAGACCCGGGGGCGCGCGGGCCAGCGCGGCATTACCCTGACCGTCGCCGGCAGCGGTGCCAGCGGGCCCTGGGAGCCTGAACTCGTGACCCTGGCGCTCACCAACCTGCTGGACAACGCCATCGACTTTTCCCCCGCCGGCAGCAGCGTGCACGTGGAGCTGGCCGGCACCACGGTGGCCGTGCAGGACAGCGGCCCCGGCGTGCCCGACTACGCCCTGCCCCGGCTGGGCGAGCGCTTCTTCACCACCGCCCGGCCCGGCGGCGAGCGCAGCGGCTCGGGCCTGGGCCTGGCCATCGTGCGGCGCGTGATGGCGCTGCACAGCGGGCAGATGGTGGTGCGCAACACGGCACCGGGGTTGCGGGTGGAGCTGGAGTTTCGCGGCGGCTAAGGCGTCGCGGCCAGCCGGGGCTGGGCGTTCAGGAAGTGGACCAGGTCGCCCACGGTGGTGACCTTGCCGTAGAAGGGATTGCCTTGCGTGGAGGCGAGGTCGCGTCCGGCACGCCGGGCGATGTCCGGCAGCAACGACAGGTCCAGGTCGTCGGCATCCAGGCGCAGGTCCTTCTGAAGCCGATCGGCCACCCGCAATGGAAGCGGAGTACCCCGCGTCGGAAGCCCGGCCTGGAGTTCTTCATACACCGCGCGCACCACCCAGGTGTCGACGCCACGGCAGTCGATGGAGCGGGCGAACTGGCCGATCGATTCCCCCGCGCGCTCCTGCGCCAGCCGTGCGAAGTGCTTTTCGTCCAGCCAGCCGGAGATGGCGACCAGGCCCCACAGCACGATGGCAAAAGCGCACACCGCAAGGGGATGGGCCCAGAGGGTCCAGAGCAATGCGCAGGCAGCAGCCGCCACGAGGGTGCGGCCGCCCCACGTCCATGGAGGGGACTGGCGCGATACAGGGGGCATGAAGCGGGAAGCGCGTCGCATGGCAATCTCTCCGATACACCGCCCAGGGGGGCGTCAGGACCATTCTGCCACCGGCTCCACTTCACACAGACCTCACAAACTTCATCGCCCCCTCACACCCGCCGCCAACACTGGCTCCACATTCATCACACCGTGGAGGACTCTTTGAAACACCCCTTGTTCATCAAACTCGTGGGGCTGGCGGCCATCGTGCTGCTGCTCATGGTCGGGCTGGGCCTGATCGAGGACGTGGTGCGCGACCGCCAGCGCTACCGCAGCATGACGGCGCAGAACATCGCCGACAGCCTGGCCGGTCCGCAGACGCTGATGGGCCCGATGATCCACAGCGCCTGCGTGGAAAGCTGGGACGTGGAGACCGGCAAGGGCGACGAACGCCGCATGGTGGAGCAGCGCCGCGAGTTCTTGCTCACGGCCATGCCCGAACAGCTCAAGCTGAACACCGGTGCCGCCATGGAAGAGCGCGCCCGCGGCCTGCACAAGGTCAACACCTACAACCTCAAGTCGCACATCACCGCCCAGTGGGGCGCGCTCACCAGCCTGCAGCCGCAAAGCACCATCAAGGGCTCGCGCATGAACTGCGGCGCCCCCATCCTGATGCTGGCCGTGGGCGATTCGCGCGGCATCCGCATGGCGCAGATCACGCTGGGCGAGCAGGCGCTGCCGCTCAAGCCCGGCACCTTCCACCCCACCTACACGCGCGGCCTGCACGCCAGCCTGCCCGAGTCGGTGCGCGGCCAGGCCGCAGGCCTCACCGCCACGCTGGACCTGGAACTCGTGGGCACGGAGCGCCTGGCCATCGTGCCCCTGGGCGGCAGTACCGAGGTGCAGATGACCAGCGGCTGGCCGCACCCCTCGTTCTCGGGGCGGTTTCTTCCCTCCGAACGCGAGGTGAAGGACGATGGCTTCTCCGCGCGCTGGCGCCTGTCGTCGCTGGCCACCACCGCCCAGCAGGACATCGCCAACAGCAAGCGCATCTGCGTGAACGGCTACGACAGCCCGGCCGAGTACGCCGCCCCGGGCGGCGGCACCGCAAGCGACTGCGCCGACAGCTTCAGCGTGGCCTTCATCGACCCGGTGAACCCCTACACCCTGGCCGACCGCGCCACCAAGTACGGTGTGCTGTTCATCGCCCTCACCTTCGTGGCGGTGGGCCTGTTCGAGCTGATGAAGAAGCTGCGCGTGCACCCGGTGCAGTACCTTCTCGTGGGCAGCGCGCTGTGCAGCTTCTTCCTGCTGCTGGTGAGCCTGTCGGAGCACCTGTCCTTCGGCATGTCCTACGGCATTGCGGCCACGGCCTGCGTGCTGCTGCTGGCCTACTACGCGAGCCACATGCTGGGCAGCCTGGCGCGCGGCATTCCGCTGGGTGCCGGCATCGCCCTGCTCTACGGCCTGCTCTATGTGCTGCTGCAATTGGAGCAGACGGCGCTGGTCGTCGGCTCGATCGCGCTCTTCCTGGTGCTGGCCGCGGTGATGGTGCTCACGCGCAAGGTGAACTGGTATGGCCTCAACGCCTCGGCAGGTGGGCCGCGCCCGCCGGCACCGCGCCGCGAGCCGCCATCCACCCCGCCGCCTGCCATGCCGCCCGCAACTGCGGGCCTGGCCACACCCCGCCACCAGCCCGGGAGTGCCGCATGACGAGCGCATCCCCAGCCTTGCCCACGGCATCGGCCTGGGCACGGCACCTGGCAGCCCCGGCAAGCCAGCACCCGCTACCGCCCCTGTCGGAGGTCGAGGCCCGCCGCGTGCAGCGCCACCGCGATCAACTGCTGGCCGCGCTGCTGGCCCATGACCGGACGGCGCTGCACACGGCCAAGCAGGCCGTTCTGCGCGCGGCCTATGGTCCGCCGGCCGATGCCGCGCCCCCTGCATCGGCTGCACTGCGCGCTGCGTTGCGCGACCTGTCGTGGCACATGGCCATCCTGCTGCTGCCGCGCCATCCGGCAGCGGCGCAGCAGCTTTGACCTAGGCGGGAACGGCCTGCGCTGTGGAAGACGGGGAGCAGCTCGCACCGCCGCAACCGTGCACCAGCTCGCCCGGCAGCGCCTCGGGCAGGTGCACGGTGCCGGTGGCCGCATCGAAGCCCACGCGGCGCAGGTGCAGGGCCAGCGCCGCGTCCATGGTCTGCGCATGCTGGGGGAACCACAGGGCCAGTTCTCCTGCCATCATGCGCAGCACCTGCAGCTCGCCTTGGGCGGCGCGGGCCGCGCCCTCCCGCATGACCTGCAGCACCACCTTGTGCTGCATGCTGTGGCAGTTGCCCGAGGCAAAGCGCGTGGCAACCATCCAACGGTCCTCCATGCCGAAATGCTGCTCGGTGTGGGCGACCAGTTCCTGCCAGCAGGCCGACAGCTGCGCATCGTCCGCCCCCTCAACCCGTGCCAGGAGTTCGACGAACTCCTCATGCGTTTCATCCATCTGCGGCAGGTTCAATGCCAGTGCGCCAGACCATTCCAGTGCTGCCATGTGCGTTTCCGTTCTTGCGTGGGATCGAACGGCCAGCTTAGGGGCCCGGCGCACGCACGGCCTTGATGCAGGTCAGACACTGCGGTGCGAACTGCCAATGGCAAAGCCCCGCATGCAGCGGGGCTTCAAGGGGCCAGCCACGGCCCGCAAGGGCCCCTGGCGGGCATCCGTGGCTTCAGGCTCAGCTCTGGCCGTACATGCGCTTGGCGTCGTCCACGCACTTGGACTTGGCATCACCGCTCATGGCATCGCAGCGTTCCTTGGCAGCCTTGTAGTTGGCTTCGTTCTTTTCCGCCGAAGCGTCCTTGCGGGCTTCTGCGACCTGGGCGCCCTTCTCGGCGGCGTTGTCGGCAGGCTTGGCGGCGGCCTTGGCCACCTTGGCGTTTTCCTTGGCGGCGGTGTGGGCGGCCTTGGCATCCTTCACACACACGTCCTTGGCGTTGCCCTTCTGGTCATCGCACTTTTCCTTGGCCACTTCATAGTCCGCATCGGCACGTGCCATGCGGGCCTTGTTGGTGGCCTTGTCCGAAGGCTTGTGCTGGGCGTCGAGTTCCGCCTTGGCCACGTTTTCGGCGCCCTTGGCTTCCTTGACGCAGATGTCCTTGGCGTTGTCCTTCATGGTGTCGCAGTTGGTCTTGGCGGCCTTGTAGTCGGCCGAGATCTTGTCCTTGGCGGTCTTGTACTCGGCATCGGTCATGGCCATTGCGGAGGTGGCCAGCAGGCCGGCGGCGACGGAAGCAATCAGGGTGCGGGCGAATTTCATGGTGTTTTCTCCTCGGGTCTCAGGGGTATCTTTTGGGTGTATTGAAAGAATGTGCAACCGGTGCCCGCCAACTGCAGGGCATGAAGCCCTGGAGGGTTCTGGCAAACGGTGCAGCACAATCCAGTCAGTCGTTGAAGCGGAAGTCGGGATGGCGGCTTTGCCAATCGCTGAGCTGCTTTTCAGCCGCATCGCGGGCAATGCCTTGGCGTTCCTGCAGCTTGCCCAGGAACTGTTCGCGCTTGCCATCGATGACGTCCAGGTCATCGTTGGTGAGCTTGCCCCACTGCTCGGTGATCTTGCCTTTGAACTGCTTCCAGTTGCCCTTGATGGTGTCTTCATTCATGGTGCGTCCTCCAAACGTTTCGCTTCAGCCATCCACTCGGATTGCGTGGAACATTTGCGTGATGCGATGGAGTGACTGTAAGAACGGGGTGCACCCGGGCGCGTAGTCCGTACCGTGGACCCGGCGTCGGCGCAGGACTACTGGCATGCCGGACAACCACCCGCTAAGGCGCCTCGGGAGTGTGTGATCGCCGGAAAAGCGGGTGTTGCGGCAATGCATCGAAAAATGCCAACCGCTCACTGTGGAGGCGCCGGCGCGTTTCTTTTGGTAACGCTTACTGGCGAGTAGGGAATGCCAGTTTTGTAGGAGGTTGCCTACACTTCTCTACAAATCTTCACAAAAGTCGCTATGACACACGCCCACGAAGCTACCGATGCGGCGCTGGCAACACCTCTGCCCGCGCACGCACCGTCCTCCTTGTCGCCCGCCGATGCAGCGCCAAGTGCACCGGATTCCGTGGGCTCGCCCTGGCTCCGGGTCTCGGCGGCTGCCGCTGCCAGCGCAGCCCTCGCTGCCTGCGGCGGTGGCGAGGCCGAAGCCGAAGCCCCTCCGGCGCTCCGGCAGGCCGACAACGCGCCCAGCATGCCGCTGCTGGGCGACATGGGCGGCACCGGCTCGTACCGGTCGAACCAGGCGGCGACCCGCACCCCCACGCCCGACGAACTGATGGACTGGGCGGAGATGGTGTTCCCGCAGTTCTTCGACTCCCACCAGGGCACCGTGACCAGCGGCACGCTGGTGTTCCGCTATTACCCAGGCACGCGCACCTACCTGGGTGTGTACCAGGGCAACGTCGTGGTGCTCGGCCCGGCCAGCAACAACGCGGTGGTCAACGTCGGCTCGCTGGCCAGCTTTGGCGACGCGGTGTTCTCCAGCGGCCGGCCGCTCAACGACCCAGAGGCCGCGCGCTTCCTGCTGCAGGCGGGCTTTGCGGCCAGCACGCAGGACATCGCCACGGTCCGCTCCATCGGATTCGAGGCCTGGCTGAATTCTCAGTTCAACGCGCCCATCGGCATCTCGGGCTGGGAGTGGCTCAACCAGCGCGGCTATGCCACGGTCGACAATTCCACCGCCTACTACGACAACACCTACCCGGGCGACTGCATGATCTGGTCGCAGCTCATGACCTCGCCCGACAGCCTGCGCAAGCGTGTCGCGCTGGCGCTGTCGGAGATCTTCGTGGTCTCGCTCTCGGGCCTGGACTTCAACTGGCGCAGCCACGGCATCGCGCACTACTGGGACACGCTGGTCTTCCATTCCTTCGGCAACTTCCGCAACCTGCTGCAGGACGTGTCGCTGAACCCGGCCATGGGCTACTACCTCAACACCCGCGGCAACCAGAAGGAAAACGCGGCCACGGGCCGCCAGCCGGACGAGAACTATGCGCGCGAAGTCATGCAGCTCATGTCCATCGGGCTGGTCATGCTCAACATCGACGGCACCGTGCGCCGCGACGGCTCGGGCCAGCCGATCGAAAGCTACAGCCAGTCCGACGTGACCAATCTGGCGCGCGTGTTCACAGGCTACGACTACAACCAGTCGCTGAACCAGCAGGGTACCGTGCCGGGCACCACCCGCACGGTGCCCAACACGGCGTTCACGCGGCTGCCCATGTCGCTCAATGCCTCGCTGCACTCGAACCTGGCGGTCAACTTCCTGGGTACCAGCATCCCGGCCAACACGCCGGGTGCGGCGGCGCTGGCCACGGCCATGGACACCCTGTTCTACCACGGCAACGTCGGCCCCTTCATCTGCAAGCAGCTGATCCAGCGCCTGGTGACCAGCAACCCCTCGCCGGCCTACGTGGCGCGCGTGGCCACGGTGTTCAACAACAACGGTGCCAGCGTACGCGGCGACCTGAAGGCGGTGGTCCGCGCCATCCTGCTCGATGAGGAGGCGCGCTCCTCCGCCGGCCTCACGCAGCCAGGCTTCGGCAAGCTGCGCGAGCCCATGCTGCGCCTGGTCCAGTGGGGGCGCACCTTCAACATCAGCTCCACCTTCGGCAGCTGGAAGATCGGGGACACCAGCTCCGCCAGCTCGCGGCTGGGCCAGAGCCCGTTGCGCTCGCCCTCGGTGTTCAACTTCTTCCGCCCGGGCTATGTGCCGCCGTCCACCGCCCTGGCCCAGAGCGGCGCCGTGGCGCCCGAGTTCCAACTGGTCAACGAAAGCAGCGTGGGCGGCTACCTGAACTACATCCAGGGCGTGATCCGCAATGGCATCTATGTGAACGCCCCCGACCTGCCCAACAACGGCAGCAACGCGAACAACGGCTACGACATCAAGGCGCTGTACACCCACGAGATGGCGCTGGTGACCGACCCCGATGCGCTGGTCGCGCGCATCAACCTGCTGATGTGCGCAGGCCAGCTCTCGGCGGCCACGGTGAAACTGATCACCGATGCGATCAAGGCCACGCCGGTCACGGCCGCCAGCACCGACAACGTCAAGCTCAACCGCATCGCGGCAGCGATCTTCCTGGTCATGGCTTCGGCCGAGTACCTCATCCAGAAATAAGAGGACTTGCTGCCATGCACCTGCTCCAACCCGAACTGCACACCCGCCGCGCCTTCCTGCGCCGCAGCGGCCAACTGGGCCTGGCCGGCACCGCCCTGCCCTTCGCACTGAACCTGGCCGCCATGGGCGAGGCGGCCGCCTTCACCGCCACCGACTACAAGGCCCTGGTCTGCGTGTTCCTCTACGGCGGCAACGACTACGCCAACACCGTGGTCACCTACGACGACCCCAGCTACCTCAAGTACAGCGCCATCCGGGGCGGCAACGGACTGGGGGGCGGCGGCATCGCCATCCCCAAGGACGCTCTGGGCGCCACCCTGCTCAACCCCACGACCGCCCTGCCGGGTGGCCGCCAGTACGCACTGCACCCCGCCATGTCGGGCCTCACGGGGCTGTTCAACAGCGGCAAGGCCGCCGTGCAGCTCAACGTCGGCCCGCTGGTGGTGCCGCTGACCCGCGCCCAGTACAACGGCTCCAACCGCAGCCTCTACCCGCTTCCGCCCAAGCTGTTTTCGCACAACGACCAGCAGTCGGTGTGGCAGTCGTCCTCTCCCGAAGGCTCGACCATCGGCTGGGGCGGCAACATCGGCGACCTGGCCCTGTCGTCCAACGCCAATTCGCTGTTCACCTGCATCTCGGTCACCGGCAATGCGGTGTTCCTGTCCGGCGATTCGGCGCTGCAGTACCAGGTGAGCACCAGCGGTGCGATCCCGATCAATGGCGCCAAGAGCAGCGTCTATGGCTCTACCGCCGTGCGCTCGGCGCTGACCAGCCTGATCCAGCAGACCAGCAGCCAGACGCTGGAGAACGAGTACAACAAGGTGACCACGCGCGCCGTGACCTCCGAATCGCTGGTCACCACCGGCATCGCGGGCGTGAACCTGGCAACGCCTTTCCCCGCCAACAACAATCTGGCCGACCAGCTCAGGATGGTGGCCCGCCTGATCGGCGCGCGCGGCACCATGGGCACCAAGCGCCAGGTGTTCATGGTCTCGATGGGTGGTTTCGACCTGCACGACAACCTGATCTCCCAGCAACCGGGGCTGATGCAGCGCCTGAGCGATGCGATGACCGCGTTCCACAACGCCACGGTGGAACTGGGCGTCGCCGACAAGGTGACCGCCTTCACCGCATCCGACTTCGGCCGCACGCTCAATTCCAACGGCGACGGCTCCGACCACGGCTGGGGCAGCCACCACCTGATGGTGGGCGGCGCCGTCAAGGGCAAGGCCTTCTACGGCTCGGCCCCGCCGGTCAGCAACACCAACACCGCCGCGCCCGACGACCAGTGGCACGTGGGCCAGGGCCGGCTGCTGCCCAGCACCTCGGTGGACCAGTACGCGGCCACGCTGGCCAAGTGGTTCGGCGTGAGCGCCACCGAACTCGCCGGTGTGCTGCCCAACCTGAGCCACTTCGGCGGCGCCCAATACCCCGTGGACCTGGGCTTCATGAATGCGTGAATGAACACCCCCTGAGTCGCTTCGCGCCTTCACCCCTCTCTCGACTCGCTGCGCGAGTCGGGAGGGGGACGCCCCCAGCGCGGCGGGGCGGCCCTTGCGCGGGGGCACTGGCCTCGGCCGCGCCAGTTTCGTGCGCCGCGGGTGTCGTACAGCGCAATGGACTGCAGACCGAGACACCAAAGACGCCAGCGATTCCGTATCGGCATGATCCCTCGCAGTCTGCCCATAATGCAGCCATGAGCAGCATTCCCAACACAGCCATCCGTCCCCGGGTCGTCATCATCGGTTGCGGATTTGGCGGGCTGGAGGCGGCCCGCGCGCTGCACGGCAGCGCCATCGATGTCACCGTGGTCGACAAGACCAACCACCACCTGTTCCAGCCCCTGCTCTACCAGGTGGCCACGGCCGGGCTGTCGGCGCCCGCCATTGCCGCCCCGGTGCGGCATCTGTTCCGCAAGCAGCCCAATGTGACCACCTTGCTCGGCGAGGTGGAGCGCATCGACATCGCCGCACGCAGCGTGCTGCTGCAGGGTGGCGATGCATTGCCCTACGACCACCTGATCGTGGCGGCGGGCGCCACCCACAGCTACTTCGGCCGCGACGACTGGGCCCCGTTTGCGCCCGGGCTCAAGACGCTGGACGACGCCTTCGAGATCCGCCGCCGCATCCTGCTGGCCTTCGAGGCGGCGGAGCGCGAAGGCGATCCGGCACGGCGAGCCGCCTGGCTCAACTTCGTGGTGGTGGGCGGTGGCCCCACGGGCGTGGAGATGGCCGGCACCCTGGCCGAGATTGCGCGCCACACGCTGCCCGGTGAGTTCCGCCACATCGACCCGGCCAGCGCGAAAATCATCCTGCTCGAAGGCGGCACGCGCGTGCTGCAGGCCATGCCCGAGGCCCTGAGCCAGCGCGCCAAGGAGCAATTGGAGAAGCTGGGAGTGGAAGTGCGCGTGAACGCGCGGGTGACCGCCATCGACGCCACCGGCCTCACCGTGGCCGGCGCCGCACCGGGTGCGGACCCCATGGCGGCGAGCTACGCGATTCCCAGCCAGTGCATCGTCTGGGCCGCCGGCGTGGCCGCCTCGCCGCTCGGACGCCTGCTGGCCGAAGCTACCGGCTGCACCACCGACCGCGCGGGCCGCGTGGTGGTCGAGCCCGATCTCACGCTGGCCGGCCACCCCGAGATCAGCGTGGTGGGCGACCTGGCCGCGGCCAAAAGCCATGTGCCCAGCCAGGAGCCCACGCCCGTGCCCGGCGTCTCGCCGGGCGCCAAGCAGATGGGCCGCGCCGCAGCCGCCAACGTGCTGCGCCGCCTGGCCGGCCAACCCACCCAGCCCTTCCGCTACCGCGACTACGGCAACCTCGCCACCATCGGCCGCAACGCCGCCGTGGTGGACCTCACCTCCCCCATGGGCCCGGTGCGCTTTTCAGGCTATTTCGCTTGGCTGTTCTGGCTCTTCGCCCACGTCTACTTCCTCATCGGCTTTCGCAACCGCCTGGTCGTACTCATGGACTGGGGCTGGGCCTACTGGAGCTTCGCGCGCTACGCGCGCGTGGTGACCGGCATCGAAGGCGCGAAGAACAAGGCCCGGGAATAAGACACGCGGCCTGTGTACACCCGCAGCCCAGGCCAGCGCCCCCGTGCAAGGGCCGCCCCGCCGCACTGGGGGCGTCCCCCTCAGGGGGGATGGCGCCGAAGGCGACTCAGGGGGGAGTCAATACCCAGCGCCAATGGCCAACGGCAGGAAGGCATCCACCGGCCCCAGCACGCCCGGCGCCGTACCCACCTGGGAGTAGCTCAGCTGGCCATTGCTGATGGACAGGATGGTGCCCGTGTCGCGGTAGAAGCGGTAGTACTGGTTGCCTGCGGTCAGCGAAGGCGCGAACGAAGGCTTGAACATGGTGGGGAAGGAGTCTTCCGCATAGTTGAACAGGCGGTCCTCGGCACGCGTGACCACGGCCTTGAAGGGTGCCAGACCGCCGGCCTGGCCCAGGCCGGTGAAGTTCATCACGTAGCTGATCGAACCCGTGGAAGGATCCACCTTGAACAGCTTGTCGAACGCCGCGCCGTACAGGGTGTTGCTGTCGCCTTCGGCCAGGCCGTAGACCGAGGTGGCCAGACCGAAGCTGCCGACGTTGGCCGACTGCTGGTTGTTGCGCAGGTTGACGATGCCCAGCGAATCGTTCTCGCCCGCAAAGAACAGCCGGCCATTGAGATAGGCCAGGTCGCCGGCCGACTGCGCCGGCAGGGTGCCGATCACCGTGGACTGGGCGGTGGTGGGGTTGATCAGGTAGAGGTTCTTGTTGACGGCGGACGCGCCGTACAGCTTGCCGCTGCCGTCGAAGGTCAGCGCGTTGGCAGTGCCGATGCCGTGCTTGCCGATCAGCACGGCGCTGCCATCGGCGGCCAGGCGGTACAGCGAGTTGAAGGTCAGCACGTACAGGGTGCCTGCGGCATCGGTGGCGATATCGGTGATGGAACCATCCACCGAGGGGCGGGACACCAGCGTCAGCGACTTGGCGTCCACATCGACGAGCATGATCTTGCCGCTGTCCTGGACATAGAGCTTGTCGCCGGCCCAGGTGGAGGTGGCGGCAGCAGCGGCGGCCAGGGCGATGGCGGCAGCACAGGCAGAGCGCAGAAGCGATGGCTTGAAGAACATACGGGAAATGACCTCGGCAATGAACGTGGATCGGAGCCTGGGGAGGCGGGGTGGCGCATTGCGCGCCGTCCAGCCGCGCGCCCACGGGCGGGAAAAGGAGAACAACAAAAAGAACAACAACCAAAACGCCGCATGCTGTGGTGAGCTGGGGCCCACCGCAGCAACGTGCACCAGCCGCCTGTGCGGCTGGGAACGTACCGGCGATCCATGCGAAGCCGTGCCGGGCAGTGCCTGCGCTTGCTGGCGGGCTGCCCGGCAAGGGACTTGCGCGGCCCCGAACGGATCGCCAACACGGTCCGGTCCATTATGGGAGAGCACCATGCGCCCGGGCACCCTACCAAAGTAGGGTTTGGGCCGAATACACAAAGTGTTTCAGTCGGGGGCGGGGAAGGCGTATCCGCAAGTTCCCGACGCGGCCCCTGCGCGCCTCAGCGCACCGCTACCTGCTCCAGCCACTCGTCGATGTCGCGTGCCGCTTGGCTGGCCGCTTCGGCGAGTGCCCGCGTGCCGCCTGCCGCATCGGCCGTTGCCGCCGCACGCTGCACGATGAAGACCCGCTGCCCCAGCAGGTTCTCACCCAGCGGGGTCGGTTCGGCGACGGTGGCACGCAGGCGCACCAGGCCCGCGCTCTCGGTCGCGCTGCTGAAAACCTGGCTGAACTCTTCGAGTTCCAGGCGCAGCACGGTGGGGCGCTTGTTCGCCACACGGGCCTGAACGGCCGCATCGCTGGTGTTCAGGATGGCCCGGCGCAGGCCCAGGTGCTCGCGCACACGCTGCCCTACAAGCACGGCCGGAGGCTGGCTCCAGCGCGCCGTCGCATAGGGGCGGGGTTGCTGGGCATCGGCATAGCCGAGCCGGTAGAGCACGGAGGTGCTGCTCTCGGGCATGCCGGTGGCTTCCACATCGGCCAGGGCCAGCGGCGGCAGCGGCGCCCGGCGGTCGCTCGGCGCCGTGGCCATGGCACCGGGGCCGAAGTCGTACTGCACTGCGCGCGTGGGCGGCCCAGGCAGGGCCGAGCAGGCGGTCAGCAGCACGGCGGCGGCAGCGCACGCCAGGGCGGCGCTCCTGCGAACCGGGCGGCCCGGGTGGGTACGTTGGGTATCCAGCATGGCGATGTACTCCTTGAATTCCTCGAACAGCGCCCTCAGCGCGCGGCAGCTGGTGCGGCAAAGCCCTCTTCGCCCGGGCCAGGGGGGATGCGGCCCGAGCCATAGATGAAGGACTGCGGGTTGTCGCTCACGCTGTTGGCCGCCCGGCCGATCTGGCGCGCCGTGCGCGACAGCTCATCGGCCGCGCGCGTGACACGTGGCAGGGTGTTGGAACCCAGCGCGTCGGCCGCGCGCGTGAGCGCCTGCGTGCCCTGGGTGATCTGGTCGATGGCCCCGCCCTCGGCAGCCAGCCGCTGGTTGGTGGCGCTGATGCCCGCAGCCATGTCCGATACGCTGGTGCCGGCCTTCTGCAGCGACTGCAGGGTCTGGCGCGCATCGCCGGTCAGCGCGGGCAGGGATGCCAGTGCCGGGTCGAGGCGGGTCTGCACCGTGGTATCGAGCCGCTTGGTGAGTGCATTGACGCTGCCGGCCGCCTGGCCGATGTTGCCGATGGCCTCGGTCAGCAGCTTCTGGTTGTTATCGCCCAGCAGCTGGTTGATGCGGCGCGTGGCCTCCTCCACCTGGCCCAGGATGGCCGGCGCCTGCTCGGCCAGGCGGCCGAAGGGCGAGGGCTTGAGCGGCAGGCGCGGCAGCCCGCTGGGGCCAGGCGGCAGCTCGGGATAGGGCGACGCGGCATCGTCGAGCTGCACATGGGCCAGGCCTGTGACGCCCTGGTAGCCCAGCACGGCGAAGGTATTGGGGCTGATGGGGGCCTGCTCATTCACGGCAATGCGGATCAGCACATTGCCATTGACCTGCGGGTCGAAGCCGATGCGCGTGACCTTGCCCACGGCCACGCCCTTGTAGCGCACGGTGGCCTGGGGCTGCAGGCCGCTGACGCCATCCTTGGTGGACAGCTCGTACTGCTCGTAGTTGGCGTTGTCGCGCGTGAGCCAGATCGCCAGGCCCGCCAGCATGGCGGCGACCACGATGACGAAGATGCCGGCGGCAAGTGCATGGGATTTGTTTTCCATCAGGCGTCCTTGGAAATCGGGGTGGGGGCCGCCGAGGGCGGCTGCTCGCGCACGCCTGCCAGGGGGGCCATGGCACGCTGGCCACGCTCACCCATGAAGAAGTGCTCGATGAAAGGGTGTTTGAAGCGCGCCACCTCGGTCGGTGGCCCGCTGACGATGACCTTCTTGTCGGCCAGCACGGCCACGCGGGTGGACAGCGCGAACAGGGTGTCGAGATCGTGCGTGACCATCACCACCGTGAGGCCCAGCGCCGCATGCAGCTCGCGCAGCAGCGCGCAGAACTCGTCCGCGCTGTTGGGGTCCAGCCCGGCCGTGGGCTCGTCGAGCAGCAGCAGCGGCGGGTCCATGATCAACGCGCGCGCCAGGGCCACGCGCTTGACCATGCCGCCAGACAGGTCAGCCGGCATGCGACTGGCATGCTCGGGCTTGAGGCCCACCATCTGCAGCTTGACCAACGCCGCATCGCGCACCAGATCGGGCGGCAGCGTGCCCTGCTCGCGCAGCGCGAAGGCCACGTTGTCGAGCACGTTGAAGGCCGAGAACAGCGCACCGTGCTGGAACAGCATGCCTACCCGGCTGGCGGCACCGGCGCGCCCCATTTCGGACGCCGGCCGGCCGAGCACGGTGACCGTGCCGCGCGCGGGCCTGGCCAGGCCCAGGATCTGGCGCAGCAGCACCGTCTTGCCAGTGCCCGAGCCCCCCACCAGCGACAGCATCTCGCCGCGCTGCACGGTGAACTCCAGGTCCTGGTGCACGGCAAAGGCTTCGCTGCCCTTGCCGAACACGCTCCACAGGCCTTTGACTTCGACCACAGGCGGCGTACCCGCAGGCACGGCCAGGGCCTGGGGCCTGTTGGCAGGGGAAACGGCAGAAGCGGTATCCGTCATGGCCATGGCGTCAGATCCCGATGCTCTTGAAGGCGATGGCGAACAGCGCATCCACGATGATGACCATGGTGATGGAGGTGACCACCGAGGCCGTCGTGCCCTCGCCCAGGCTCTGGGTGTTGGGCTTGACGCGCAGGCCCCAATGGCAGCCGATGAGCGCGATGCAGGCACCGAACACCACAGACTTTGCCATGGCCAGGGTGAGGTTGCCCACCTTCACGGCGGCCGGCAGGGCCTGCACGAAGTAGGCCGGCGAGATGTCCATGGCGACGTCGGCCGCCAGCATGCCGCCGGCCAGCGCCGCCAGCGTGGTCCACACGCTGATCAGCGGCATGGCCAGCGCCAGCGCCAGCGTGCGCGGCATCACCAGGCGAAAGCCGTGCGGAATGCCCATCACGCGCATGGCATCGAGCTCCTCGGTCACACGCATCACGCCGATCTGCGCGGTGATGGACGAACCCGAGCGCCCGGCCACGAGGATGGCCGCGAGCATGGGCCCGAGTTCGCGGATCAGCGAGATCCCCAGGATGTTGACGATGAACGATTCGGCGCCGAACTGGCGCAACTGCAGCGACATCAGGTACGCCAGCACCACCCCGATCAGGAAGCCGACCAGGGCCGTGATGGGCAGGGCCGTGGCGCCCATGCGGTACAGATGGCCCGACACGTCGCGCCAGGGCCCGCGCTGGGGCGCGCGCGCCAGGCGCAGCAGGTCCAGCATCAGCTGGCCCACCATTTGCAGCATGTGGCGCGCATGGTCCACGCCGTGCAGCACCAGGAGGCCCAGGTGGTCCACCTCGCGGGCCAGGCGCCAAGGCTCGGGTGGCGGCGGTTCGGCCACGGTGAACTCGGCCACGCGCTCCAGGATGTCGCGCTGGATGTCGGTGAGCGCCAGGCGTTCGGGCCAGGCGCGGCCCCAGTGGTTCCAGAGGAGTTGCGCACCCACGTGGTCCAGCCACTGCAGTTCGCGCAAGTCCCAGCCGATCCCTGCACCGGCCTGTTGTGCGTGCAGCTGGGTGGACAGTGCCTTCCACTGGCGGCGCGTGCCCAGCTCCGCAGCGCCCCACCGGCCATGCAGCAGCACCCCCGGGCCTTCGGGGGTGTCGGTGTGGTCGATGCGCGGGGCAGGATCGGTCATGAAACGGGCGGCGCAAGCCACCGGGATGGGGGTAGGGGAAGCATGGTAGCGGAGCCGGTGCCCCGCAGGTAGGACAAGCCCTTGCGTGCAAGCACGACACGGGCCCGAATGCTTGCAATTATTATCAAATTGCTTGCAATCGCAACCGCGGCAAGCCATGTGAGCTACAAATTTACTAGCAAGCCGCGTTTACCCCCTCGACACCGCCGGCACCGTCCGCACAATGGCGCCGACCCTTCCGATCAACCTGCGCCAGCCCTTGCCACTCCGTTATTCCCCATGAGCGACACCACGTTTGACCACATCATCATCGGCGGCGGCACAGCGGGCGCCCTGCTGTGCAACCGCCTGAGCGCCGACGGCCGCAAGCGCGTGCTGCTCATCGAGGCGGGCCGCAAGGATGATTACCACTGGATACACATTCCCGTGGGCTACCTGTATTGCATTGGCAACCCGCGCACCGACTGGCTCTACAACACAGAGCCCGATGCGGGCCTGAACGGCCGCACCCTGCGCTACCCGCGCGGCAAGACGCTGGGCGGCTGCAGCAGCATCAACGGCATGATCTACATGCGCGGCCAGGCGCGCGACTACGACCAGTGGGCCGAGCTCACCGGCGATGCCAGCTGGCGCTGGGACAATGCCCTGCCGTACTTCCGCCGCCACGAGGACCATTGGCGCCTGGACCAGCCCGGCGATGTGAACGAAAACTTCAAGCGCCTGCACGGCAACAAGTCCACCGGCAGTACCGGCGAGTGGCGCGTGGAGAAGCAGCGCCTGCGCTGGGACGTGCTGGATGCGTTTTCCAAGGCCGCGCAGCAGGCCGGCATCCCGGCCACCGACGACTTCAACGGCGGCAGCAACGAGGGCGTGGGCTATTTCGAGGTCAACCAGAAGAGCGGCTGGCGCTGGAACACGGCCAAGGCCTTCCTGCGCCCCACCTGCTATGGCCGACCCAACTTCGAGATGTGGACCAATGCGCATGCCACCCAGCTCATCATCGAGACCCGGCCGGACGGTACGCGCCGCTGCACGGGCGTGAAGGTCTGGGATGGGCACGAGATGGTCACGGCCCATGCCACCGGCGAGGTGATCCTGAGCGCGGGCGCCATCAACTCGCCCCAGTTGCTGCAGCTGTCGGGCATCGGTCCGGCTGCGCTACTGCAACGCCATGGCATCGATGTGGTGCAGGACCTGCCGGGCGTGGGCGCCAACCTGCAGGACCACCTGCAGATCCGCGCGGTGTTCAAGGTCAACGGCGTGCCCACGCTCAACGCCATGGCCAGCTCGCTCTGGGGCAAGGCCAAGATCGGGCTGGAGTACGCGATGAAGCGCAGCGGCCCCATGAGCATGGCGCCATCCCAGCTCGGCGCCTTCACGCGCAGCGACCCTGGCCAGCCCTGGCCCAACATCGAGTACCACGTGCAGCCCCTGTCGCTGGACGCCTTCGGCGAACCCCTGCACAGCTTTCCGGCCTTCACGGCCAGCGTCTGCAACCTCAACCCCACGAGCCGCGGCACGGTGCACATCAAGAGCGCGGACTTCAAGGCCGCACCGGCCATCGCGCCCAACTATCTGAGTACGCCGGAGGACCGCCAAGTGGCCGCCGACAGCCTGCGCGTCACACGCCGCATCGTCGCCCAACCAGCACTGGCCGCCTACCAGCCCGAGGAGTGGAAGCCCGGCGCGCAGTTTGAGAGCGACGAAGACCTGGCGCGCCTGGCGGGCGACATCGCCACCACCATCTTCCACCCCGTGGGCACGACGCGCATGGGCCGGGCCGATGACCCCATGGCGGTGCTCGATTCGCAACTGCGCGTGCGCGGCATCGCCGGCCTGCGCGTGGTGGACGCAGGCGCCATGCCCACCATCACCAGCGGCAACACCAACTCACCTACGCTCATGCTGGCCGAAAAAGCCGCCGAATGGATCCTGGCGGCTCAGGCGAAAGCATGACCTCCAGGCATCAGCGGATGCCGCCCACGTAGCGTGGCGCTTCGGGCACCGGTTCGGGCACGAAGCGCTGGCGCACCGCCTGGCTCGCGGTCTCCAGCAGGGGGCGGCGCTGCGGCACGGGGGCCGGCGCGTGCACAGCATGGTCGAGGCGGTCGGCCCATTCGGCCAGCTCGGGCACCCCATCCTCCACGGCATGCTGGCGCGCAAAGCGCACGATCTCCAGCGCATACTCGGCGTTGACCGCCATCCACTCCGTGTCGGTCACGCGGCCGGTCTTGCGGCGCAGCAGCACATGCAAATGCGCTGCAATGGCGAGTTTGTCGCTGTCCTGCATGGTGGCTTGCTCCTCATTGGCCAAGTCGTTCCCGGTGCTGTGCAATATCCAGGCCCACCTGCTCGCTCTGCTCGTCCACGCGCAGGCCAAGCACAAGATTCGTGATCCACAGCAGCAGCGCCGTGCCCACCAGGCTGAACGCCAGCACCGCGCCCACGCCGATGGCCTGCGTCCACAGGCTGCCGGCCACGCCGCCCACGCTGCGGCTGGCCAGCACGCCCGTGAGCAGCGAGCCCACAATGCCGCCGATGCCGTGCACGCCGAAGACGTCCAGCGAATCGTCGGCCTTGAGCAGGCGCTTGAGCCCCGTCGCCCCCCAATAGCAGGCCAGCCCGGCCACCAGCCCAATGACCAACGCCGACCGCAGGGTGACGAAGCCGGCCGCAGGCGTGATCGCCACCAGCCCGGCCACCAGGCCCGAACACAGGCCCAGCAAGGAGGGGCGCCCCCGCATGACCGCCTCGCCCAGCATCCACGACAGTGCGCCCGCAGCGGCGGCCACGTGGGTGACGACCATGGCCAGCCCCGCCCGGCCGTCGGCTGCCACGGCCGAGCCGGCATTGAATCCGAACCAGCCCACCCACAGCATGCCCGCGCCCACCATGGTCAGTGCCAGGCTGTAGGGCTCGAAAGGCTCGCGGCCATAGCCGCTGCGCCGCCCCAGGAACCAGGCGCACACCAGGCCCGCCGCACCGGCGTTCACATGCACCACCGAGCCCCCCGCGAAGTCAAGCGCACCCATCTGCGCCAGCCAGCCGCCCGGCTCCCAGACCCAGTGTGCAATCGGCGCATAGATGAACACCGTCCACAGGCTGATGAACAGCAGCATCGCGGAAAAGCGCATGCGCTCGACCACAGCCCCCACCAGCAGCGCCGCAGTGATGATGGCGAAGGTGAGCTGGAACACGGCGTAGACCGATTCGGGGATGGCCGGCGCCACATGGCTGACGGAGAGCTTGCCGGCGGCCAGCTGAAAGTCGAACCCGGCAAAGGCCATGCGCTCGGTGCCCCCCAGCCAGGCACTGCCGGGTGTGAAGGCCCACGAGTAGCCGATGGCGAACCACCACAGGCTTACCAGCGCTGCGATGGCGACCACGCTGGCCATGGTGTTGAGCACGTTCTTTCTGCGCACCATGCCGGCGTAGAACAGGGCGATGCCTGGCAGCGTCATGAGCAGCACCAGCGCCGTGGAGGTCATCATCCAGGCCGTGTCGGCGGCATTGATGCTGTCCTTGGCCACCAGGCCAGGGCGGGTGAGCACGGCGGCGGGCGATGCGGCAGAAGCCGCGGTGGCGGCGGGCTCGGGCGGTGGCGCTTGGCCCCAGGCTGCCGTGCAACACAGACCCATGCACAAGGCGATGGCCGCGACGAATCCCTGGATGGCTGCCCGCATCTGGATGCTCCCTTTTCGCATTTTGTTACAGCACACATTGCACAAGCCATGCCAGAAAAAGGGCCCCATTTGGGGCATCCGGGCGTGCTCAGCGCCCTGTCCATCCCCCAAAAGGGGGCGGGAAACCCCCAATGCACCATGCGGGTGCTCTCGTTACAGTACCGTCACTCGAAAGCGCGCCCTGGTGTGCTGGACGAGGGGCCGAGGAGACATCCCTACAAGCAACAACCAAACAAAGCACCCAGCGAGGTGCACATCCTTTCCAGGCGCTGGCGATCCCAGCGCCTTTTTTCTTGCCCGGCATCTCTGCCGCGCGCTAGCAAAAGCGTAGCTGACCAGGTGCGACAATCAAGGGATGGAATGGATTTTCATCACCTTCGCTTCGCTGCTCGCCGGTTTCGTGGATTCCATCGTGGGCGGCGGGGGCCTGGTGATGGTGCCGGCACTGTTCGCAGCCTTCCCTGCGGCCCCGCCCGCCACGCTGCTGGGCACCAACAAGGCGGCGGGGGTTTGGGGCACGGCCATGGCCACCTGGCAGTACAGCCGCCGCGTGCAGATGCGCTGGAATGCGCTGCTGCCGGCCGCGGGGGCCGGCTTTGCGGGCTCGTTCGCAGGCGCCTGGGCGGTCACGGTCATCTCGCCCGACTTCCTGCGCCGCCTGCTGCCGCTGGTACTGCTGGCGGTGCTGGCCTACACGCTGGCGAAGAAGGACATGGGCCGCCACCACGCCCCGCGCTTCGCCGGGCACGCCGAGACGGCGGCGGCCTGCCTTGTCGGCCTGGTGCTGGGCTTCTACGACGGGTTCTTCGGGCCCGGCACAGGCAGTTTCTTCGTCTTCCTGTTCGTGCGGCTGCTCGGCTACGACTTCCTCAACGCCTCGGCCTCGGCCAAGCTGCTCAACACGGCGACCAATGTGGCCGCCATCGCCCTGTTTGCGGCCAAGGGCCATGTCTGGTGGCACTTTGCGGTGACCCTGGCCGTGGCCAATGTGGTGGGCAGCCTGATCGGCACGCACATGGCCCTCAGGCACGGCACCGGCTTCGTGCGCGGCATCTTCATCGTGGTCGTGGGGGCCCTGATCATCAAGACCGGTTACGACGCCCTCCTGCGCTGAAATCCGCGGAAAAAATAAGGCGCGCCCGCGCGACTACCAGCACCGCAAAAAGTTCGGGAGCCCCCTCTAAAACCTGTTGCGAATTGGCACACAACCGGCCCTGGACGCCATTTCGCAGTGGCGCCCCAAAAACCCCCGTCCCTATAATCGTGACCATTTCGTGACGTCTGTCCTCGCAATCCGCGATGGCTGCGTGCGCGTTCCACCAGTTTCCGGCTTGCCTACCCGCAGCCGGATTTTTTGTACCTGAAATACCCCGCACAGGACCTTCCCATGCAATTGTTCAAGGCCGTAGCCACCGCACTCGCTCTTTGCGCCGCCTTCTCCGCCCAGGCCCGGACCCTGGACGAAGTGAAGAAGGACGGCAAGATCCTCATCGCGACCGAAGGACAGTTCGCCCCCTTCAACTTCTTCAACGGCACCACGCTGACCGGCTTCGAAGTCGAGACCGCCGAGCTCGTGGCCAAGAAGATGGGCCTCACGATCCAGTGGAAGACCCTGGGCTTCGACGCCCTGCTGACCGGCCTGCGCCAGGACCGCTGGGACCTGGTGATCGCTTCGCACGGCATCACCGAAGAACGTGCCAAGGCCGTGACCTTCACCGAGCCCCACTACTGCTCGGGCGGCATGATCATCGCGATGGACCCCGCCATCAAGAACGCCAAGGACCTGGCGGGCAAGGTGGTGGCGGTGCAGACCGGCACCAGCTACCTGGAGAACGTGCAGAAGGTCTCCTCCATCAAGGAGATGAAGAACTTCCCCACCGATGTGGACGCGCGCAGCGCCCTGACCTCGCGCCGCGTGGATGCCTGGGTGACCGACCGCTTCGTGGCCAAGGCCGTGTCCGAGAAGAACCCCGGTGCCGGCTTCAAGCTTGGCGACATGCTGTTCATCGAGCGCATCGCCGCCGCCGTGGCCAAGGGCAACAGCTCGCTGGCCGCCGGCTGGAACAAGGCCCTGGCCGAAGTCATGGCCGATGGCAGCTACGCCGCCCTGTCCAAGAAGTACTTCAACGAAGACGTGCGCTGCACGAACTGAGCGTCTGACCGGGTCTTTCCATGCTCACTGCCCTTTGGCCCGAGCGCTGGTCCCGCCAGCAGCGCAGCAACGCCACGCTCGTCTCGGCCGTCGTCCTGATGGTCCTGGCGCTGGCGCTGCTGGGCCAGTTGCTCTCTTTCCTGCCCGATCCCATCGGGCCCAACGCCCAGGCCTTCTCTGACGGCGCACGCACCACGCTGTGGCTCACGCTGGTGAGCGGCAGCCTGGGCCTGGTGCTGGGCACCGGCGCAGCATTGGCCCGCACCTCGCGCTTCGCGGCCGTGCGCTGGGTCGCCAGCTTCTACATCTGGGTCATCCGCGGCACGCCGCTGCTGGTGCAGATCCTGTTCGTGTACTTTGCGCTGCCGGTGCTGGTGCCGGGCCTGAACCTGCCCGACTTCGCGGCCGCCGTGCTGGCCCTGGGCCTGAACGTGGGCGCCTACAACGCCGAGGCCATCCGCGCCGGCCTGCTGGCCGTGCCGCGCGGCCAGACCGAGGCCGCCCGCGCGCTCGGCCTGGGACGCCTGCATGTGTTCATGGACGTGGTGTTCCCACAGGCCTTCAAGATCTCGCTGCCCCCACTGGTGAGCAATTTCGTGGCGCTGCTCAAGGACTCGTCGCTGGCCTATGCCATCGGTGTGGTCGAGCTGACCAATGTGGGCAACCGCATCCAGTCGGCCACCTTCCAGCCCATTGCCACGCTGTCCACCGTGGCCATCACCTACCTGCTGCTGACCACGCTGGTCACCCAGATCTCGAACGCGGTCGAATACCGCTTCGACGTGGAAGGGCGCAACCAATGAGCCGGCCCACGCCTTTCATCGTGGCGGACCGGGTCTGCAAGTCCTTTGGCAGCCACCAGGTGCTGCGCGATGTCTCCACCGTGTTCAACACCGGCGAGGTGACCGTGATCATCGGCGCCTCGGGCTCGGGCAAGAGCACGCTGCTGCGTGCCATCAACCGCCTGGAACCGCACGACTCGGGCCGCATCACCATCGGGGGGGTGGAGGTCAGCGACGACATCGCCACGCTGCAGCGCCAGCGCAGCGAGGTCGGCATGGTGTTCCAGCAGTTCAACCTGTTCGGCCACATGAGCGTACTGGACAACGTGACGCTGGCACCGCGCCGCATCCGCCGTACGCCGCGCGCGCAGGCGAACGAGCAGGCCATGGCCCTGCTGCGCCGTGTGGGCATGCAGGACCACGCGCACAAGTACCCCTGGCAGCTGTCGGGCGGCCAGCAGCAGCGCGTGGCCATCGCGCGCGCCCTGGCCATGCAGCCCAAGGTGATGCTGTTCGACGAACCGACCTCGGCCCTGGACCCGGAAATGGTGCAGGAGGTCCTGGACGTGATGCGCGAGCTGGCCCGCGGCGGCATGACCATGATCGTGGTGACCCACGAGATGGGCTTCGCGCGCGAGGTGTCCGACCGCGTGATGTTCTTCGACCAGGGGCGCATTGCCCATGACGCCCCGCCCGCCGAGTTCTTCAGCAACCCTGCCAACGACCGCATCCGTGCCTTCATCGGTCGCATGACTGCCTGAGATCCAGGCCCGCCCTGCGAAAACAACCACAAGCCCCTACCGGAGTGACCATGAAACTGAACCACACGTTCCTCGCCCTGATGGCCGCCGGCCTGTGCAGCCTGCCCCCCGCAGCCTTTGCGCAGACCGCCAAGGACTTCGAAGAGATGCGCAACGAGCTCAAGGCCCTGCGCGCCGAGCTCAATGCGCTCAAGGCCCAGCAGGCCCAGGCGCCTGCCGCCCCCGCGGCATCCGCATCGGCCTGGAACGACCGCATCGAAGCGGTCGAGCTCAAGCAGAAGGACGCCGTGGTGCTGGGCGACATCCCTGGCAGCTTCCGCCTGCCCGGCAGCGAGACCTCGATCCGCGTCTACGGCTTTGCCGAGGCCAACATGGTCAAGGACTTCAAGGGCACGGCCCCTGGCGACACCTTCACCAACCTGATGGAACAGCCCCTGGGCGACACGCGCGGCGGCAAGAGCAGCCTGACGGCACAGACCTCGCGCTTCGGCTTCGAGACCTCCACGCCCACGGACATGGGCACCTTCAACACCAAGGTCGAGGCCGACTTCTACGCCTACTGCGGCAGCGAGTGCAACCGCAACCGCCTGCGCCTGCGCCACGCCTACGGCGAGTACGCCGGCTGGCTGATCGGCCAGACCTGGTCGACCTTCATGGACACGGACAACCTGCCCGAGACGGTGGACTTCAACGGCCCGCCCGGCGCCACCTTCCGCCGCCCCGCGCAGATCCGCTACACCTACAACAACCCCAACCTGGCCAAGTTCCAGTTCGCCCTGGAAGAGCCCACCGATGGCGCCAAGGGCCTGAACTTCGTGGCCCGCGTGGACAAGGCCTTCGACTGGGGCAACGTGAACGCGCGCCTGCTCTCGCACGAGCAGCGCATCGACGGCTTCAGCAAGCGCGGTACAGGCTTCGGTATCGGCGCCGGCTACAAGCTCACCGGCACCACCACGCTGATGGCCCAGTACACGCGCCTGGATGGCGACGGCGACGGCGCCTACCTGGTGGGCACCAACTACCCCGTGCTGGACGGCAGCACCGTGCGCCTGGACCGCTCGCATGGCATCGTGCTCGGCCTGAGCAATGTGTTCAGCGAGAAGATGCGCGGCACCGTGTCGCTGGGCGCCGTGCGCTCGCGCAACCGACTGGGCGACGACTACGTGAACGCCTATGGTGGCGAAGGCAACCACAAGCTCTACCAATGGCACGCCGGCATGTACTACCTGCCGATCAAGAACGTGGAGCTGGGCAGCGAGCTGATCGGCGGCCGCCGCACCACCTTCGATGGCCAGAAGGGCGACATGCTGCGCCTGAACCTGCAGGCGCGCTACATCTTCAACTGATCGCTGCCGTCCCTTCCGCCTGACAGGCTGGCCGGGAAACCGGCCAGCCTTTTTCTTTCTTGACTATGCGACCCGAACGTTTCGGCCTGCTGGCCCTGCTGGTGGTGACCATGGTGTGGGGCACCACCTTTCCCGCCATGAAGCTGCTCTCCGCCCAGCTCGATGCGCTGCAGATCATCTGGCTGCGCTTCGTGATTGCCCTGGCGGTGCTCGCTCCGCTGTGGTGGGGCATGCTGCGGCACGAGCGCCGCTGGGGCTGCGCGCTGGGCGTGCTGCTGTTCCTCGCGTTCTGGCTGCAGATCGAAGGCCTGGCGCGCACCAGCAGCAACCGCAATGCCTTCGTCACCGGACTCAATGTGCTGGTGGTGCCGCTGATCGCCATGGCAGCCATGGGGCGGCGCTACGGCTGGCAGCTGTGGGCGGCCTGCGCCATGGCCTGCGCGGGCATGGCATTGATGTTCCACGAGAACGAGCCCTGGAACCTGGGCGATACGCTGACGCTGGCCAGCACCGTGTTCTATGCCCTGTACATCCTGGCGCTGGAAGAGTGCGCACGCCGCACCGCGGCCCAGCCGCTGCGCGCCACGCGCATGGCGGCGGCGCAGGCCCTGGTGATGGCCCTGGCCTCCACATTGCTGCTGCTGGCGCGCGGCAGCGGGATGGACTGGCTGCCCCAGGCCGCCGGCAGGCTGCCCGTGGATGCCTGGGTGGCCGTTGTCTACCTGGGCCTGCTGGCCAGCGTGGTGGTAGTCACCCTGCAGGCCTGGGGCCAGCAGCGCGTGGACGCCATGCGCAGCGCCATCGTCTTCGGGCTGGAGCCGGTGTTCGCGGCCCTCACAGCCTGGGTGCTGCTGGGCGAGCGGCTCGGCTGGGCCGGCCTGAGCGGTGCCGCCATGATCGTGGCCGCGCTGGTGTTCAGCCAACTGGCGCCGCGCGCATCAAAAGCGTCGCACAGCGTCTGAATACCACACAGTTCTGCGAGACTGGCGCGCGCTCAGGGGGGGTGCCCTTCTCAAGGCGCCGCCGGACTGACAGGCACGTCGGCGGCAAGGCGCGGCTTGCCGATGGGCGCCGCGGCCAGGCCCTTGCGCACGGCCGCCAGGTCCTCTTCGTTCGGGTATTCGCCCTGCAGCCAGTAGTCGAACACGCGCCGCGCAATGGGGCCGGCCGCCGCCGCACCGAAGCCGGCGTTCTCCACGATCACGGCCAGCGCGATCTTGGGCTCCTCGGCCGGCGCAAACGCGGCGAACAGCGAGTGGTCGCGCTGGTGCTCTTCGAGGGCCTTGGCGTTGTAGCGCACGTTCTGGCCCAGGCTGATGGCCTGGGCGGTGCCGGTCTTGCCGGCGGATGAATAGGCCGCGCCCGCAAAGATGCGCGTGCCCGTGCCGCCCTTGTTCACCGCCACCAGCGCGTTGCGCACGATCTCCACATTCTTGGGCAGGAAGCCGAGGTTCTCGCCGGGGGGCTGTGCGACCGGTGTCACGGCGCCCGTGACCGTGTCGCGCACCGCCTTGATGAGGTGCGGCGCATACCGCGTGCCGCCATTGGCCAGTGTGGCCTCGGCCTGCGCCAGTTGCAGCATGGTGAAGTTGTTGTAGCCCTGGCCGATCCCCAGCGACACGGTCTCGCCCGGGTGCCAGCGCTTCATCTCGGGGCGCTTGTAGGCATTGCGCTTCCAGGTGGTGCTGGGCAGCACGCCACGCACCTCGCCATTGAGGTCGATGCCTGTGGTCTGGCCCAGGCCCAGCGGCTTCATGAAGTCGTGGATGGCATCGACCCCCATCTCCACCGCCAGCGAATAGAAATAGGTGTTGCTCGAGAACTGGATGGCGCGGTGCATGTCCACCCCGCCCAGCCCGCCCTCGTGGCTGCGGAAGGTGTGGCCGCCGAAGGTGTAGAAACCCGGGTCGTTGACCACCATGCTGGCCGAACGCTTGCCCAGCTGCAGCGCCGCCAGCGCCATGAAAGGCTTGTAGGTCGAGCCCGGCGGGTAGGTACCGCGCAGTGCGCGGTTGAGCAGCGGCTTGTCGATGGATTCGTTGAGCGCCTGCCAGCTTTCGCTGTCGATGCCTTCGACGAACAGGTTGGGGTCGAAGGTGGGCTTGCTCACCAGGGCCAGCACCTCGCCGTTGCGCGGATCGATCGCGACCAGCGCGCCGCGCCGGTCGCCGAACATGTCCTCGATGAGCTTTTGCAGCTTGATGTCCAGCGACAGCATCACCGTGTTGCCCGGCGTGGCCGGGTGGCTGGCCAGGCGCCGCACGGCGTGGCCGCCGGCCGAGGTCTCCATGCGCTCCACACCGGTCAGGCCGTGCAGCATGTTCTCGAAGCTCTGCTCCACCCCGAGCTTTCCGATGTACTCGGTGCCGCGGTAGTTGGCTTCGTCCTCGGAGTCCTGGATGCGCGCCTTCTCGGTCTGGTTGATGCGGCCGATGTAGCCGATGGCATGGGCACCCACCTCGCCCAGCGGGTAATTGCGGAACAGCCGGGCCTTGATGTCCACGCCAGGGAAGCGGTAGCGCTGTGCGGAAAAGCGCGCCACCTCCTGATCGGTGAGGCGCGTGCGGATGGGCAGCGACTCGAAGTTGCGCGACTCCTCCAGCAGGCGCTTGAAGCGCCGCCGGTCGCGCTGCTGGATGTCCACCACCTTGGCCAGTTCCTCGATGGTGTCTTCCAGCCCCCCTGTACGCGAGGGCGTGATCTCCAGTGTGTAGGCGGCGTAGTTGGTGGCCAGCACCACGCCATTGCGGTCCATGATCTGGCCGCGGTTGGGCACGATGGGCACCACGGCCGTGCGGTTGCTCTCGGCCTGGGCCGCCAGATCCTCGTGGCGCACCACCTGCAGGTACACCAGGCGCGAGACAAGCAGCCCGAAGGCCAGGAACACCACCAGCGCGATGGTGTAGACGCGGGCCCGGAACCGGAACGAATCCGCTTCGGCGTTGCGCAGTTCGGTCATAGCGGGCGATTCTGGTCGCGGTCAGGCGGGCGGCGCTGGGGTGCCAGCAGCACCCAGCTGGCCAGGGGCCAGAGCAGCGCCTCCAGCACCGGCGCCACGAAGATCCACAGGCCGGGGAATATGCCGCCTGACACCACGCGCACCAGCAGTTCGATGGAATGCGCGATGAGGAACAGCGGCAGCACCTGCAGCGCCTGCGAGGGCACGCTGAACCACAGCAGGCGCCGGTGGATGGCAATGGCGCCGAAGGCCAGCACCGAGTAGGACAGCGCATGCTGGCCCAGCAGCGCGGACTGCTGCACGTCCATGCACAGGCCCAGCAGGAAGGCCGTGCCCATGCCGATGCGCAGCGGCTGGTGCACGCTCCAGAACACGATCAGCAGCATCAGCAAGTCGGGCGTCCAGACCACGCGGCCCAGGGGCAGCATGTTGATGGCTAGGCCCACCGCCAGGCTGGCGGCGATGAAGACGGGATTGACGGGCAGCAGCAGCGGCTGGCCGCGCGGCATGATCATTTGTGGCGCCCCTTCTTGCTGGAACTGGGCACGGGTGCCGGCTCGGGCCGCTCCGGGATATGGCCCGACAGCGGCTTGAGCACCACCACGTGCCGGGCCCCCTGGACCTGGGCCAGCGGGGCGCAGTAGATGCGCGCGAAGGCCGAATCGGCGCGGCGCTCCACGCGCACGACCTTGGCCACGGGCAGGCCCGAGGGGTACAGGCCGTCCACACCGCTGGTGGTCAGCAGGTCGCCCTCGCGCACATCGGCATTGGCGGGCATGAAGCGCAGCTCCATGCCGCCCTCGTTGCCGGCGACCGGATCCCCATAAGCGACCCCGCGCGCTCCGGTGCGGATGTTGAGCACCGGGATGGCCTGGTCGCGGTCCACAAGCAGCGTGACCTCGCTGAGCATGGGGAACACGCGCGTGACCTGGCCCAGGATGCCGGCCTCGTCGAGCACCGGGGCACCCAGCTCCACGCCGCCCAACTGGCCCTTGTCGAGCACGACCCGGCGGGTGTAAGGATCGGCCGTGTCGTAGATGACCTCGGCCGCCTGCGATGGCGTACTGACCCGCTCGCGCAGGGCCAGCAGCTTGCGCAGCCGATCGTTCTCAAGCAGCAGTTGCTCGGCCTGGCTGGCACGCTCGGACATCTGCGCCATCTTGCTGCGCGCGGTGTCGGCGTCCTGCTGCGCGGTCTTCAGGTCCTGGAAGTAGCCGGCCCCGCGCCCGGCGAACTCCACCGGCTGCAGCATGAGCCACTGCACCGGGTAGAGCACGGTGGAGACGGCCTGGCGGAACGGGCCGGTCAGCTTGAAGCGCACGTCCGCCACCATGAGGAACAGGGCCAGCGCGCTGTAGAGCGCGAGCCGCGACAGGGCCGAGGGGCCCTGCTTGAAGAAGGGAGGCGCACTGCGCTCCAGGGTTCCCAGGGGCATGGCGCTCACTGTCGGACCTGCACTGCGTGCGAACGCGGCGGCCAGGAGCACGGCTCAAAAAGCATCGGTGCGGTTGCGGTCATGCCATTTCAGCGCGATGGGGTGCCTGCGCGGCGCGCAGGCACGGGGACTTCTTACTCGCTTGTAAAGATGCTGCCCTGGCGGTCCATGCGCTCCAGCGCAATGCCGCAGCCGCGCACCACGCAGGTCAGCGGGTCTTCGGCCACCAGCACCGGCAGGCCAGTTTCCTCGGCCAGCAGGCGGTCCAGGTCGCGCAGCAGTGCGCCGCCGCCGGTCAGCATCATGCCGCGGTCGGCGATGTCGGCACCGAGTTCGGGCGGAGTCTGTTCCAGGGCGTTCTTGACGGCAGAGACGATCTGGTTGAGCGGATCGGTCAGCGCCTCCAGCACTTCGTTGCTGGAGATGGTGAAGCTGCGCGGCACGCCTTCGCTCAGGTTGCGGCCCTTGACCTCCATCTCGCGCACTTCGGAGCCGGGGAAGGCCGAGCCGATGTTCTTCTTGATGGATTCGGCCGTGGGCTCGCCGATCAGCATGCCGTAGTTGCGGCGGATGTAGCTGATGATGGCTTCGTCGAACTTGTCGCCGCCCACGCGCACGCTGCCCTTGTAGACCATGCCGCCGAGCGAGATAACGCCCACTTCGGTGGTGCCGCCGCCGATGTCCACGACCATGGAGCCGCTGGCTTCCGAGACCGGCAGACCGGCACCGATGCCGGCGGCCATGGGTTCCTCGATCAGGTAGACAGCGGTGGCGCCGGCGGCCTCGGCCGCATCCTTGATGGCGCGGCGCTCGACCTGGGTGGAGCCGCAGGGCACGCAGATGATGATGCGCGGGCTGGGGGTGAACAGCGTGCGCGGGTGCACCATCTTGATGAACTGCTTGATCATCTGCTCGGTGATCACGAAATCGGCGATCACGCCGTCCTTCATGGGGCGGATGGCTTCGATGTTGCCGGGCACCTTGCCCAGCATGGCTTTGGCTTCATGGCCTACGGCCTGGATGACTTTCTTTCCATGGGGACCGCCTTCGTGGCGGATGGCGACGACGGAGGGCTCATCGAGCACAATGCCTTTGTCGCGGGCGAATATCAGGGTGTTGGCTGTGCCAAGGTCAATGGCAAGGTCGGTGGAGAAGTACCGACGGAAAGCTCCGAACATTCAAGAATCCTCTCAGGCATGGCGTGCGCATCGGCCTGCCATCGCCGGGTTTACGGGGTCAAATTTCGCTTTTTTCGCACAATGACCGGCATGAGGGAGGGTATTGCGGCAAAGCCGGGATAATACCCTATCCCCTGTGAATAACTCCCCTGGCTCCACCCCCCATTTCAGCTTTACATCTGGTTTCTCCCGAATTTTTCCCTATGGCACTGACATCCTTGGACATCGGTCGAATCGCCAACCTGGCACGACTCGAATTGAGCGCGAGCGAAAGTGAGCGCATGCTCACACAACTCAATGGCTTTTTCGACATCGTGGAGAGAATGAGCGCTGTGGATACCGGGGACTTGACACCCCTGGCCCACCCCGTGGCGGCCATCCAGGAGGTCGCCTTGCGCCTGCGCGACGACATCGCCAGCGAGCCCGACCAACGCGAGGCCAACCAGCGCAGCGCCCCTGCGGTAGAGCAAGGTTTGTTCCTTGTGCCCAAGGTGATCGAGTGAGGCCGGCATGAGCGACAACAAGAACACTGCATTGCACGACCTGAGCGTCACCGCCCTGGCCGCACAGCTGCGCGAGCGCCAAATTTCCGCCGTGGAAGCGGCCCGGCACTTCCTGGCCCGTGCCAAGGACCACCAGTCGCTGGGCGCCTACGTGGCGGTCAACGAAGACGCCACGCTGGCCCAGGCGCGCGCGGCTGATGCCCGCATCGCCGCCGGCACGGCCGGCGCGCTCGAAGGCGTGCCCCTGGCGCACAAGGACATCTTCGTCACGCGCGACTTCCCCAGCACCGCAGGCTCGAAGATGCTGGCGGGCTACCAGTCGCCCTTTGACGCCACCGTGGTGCGCAAGCTGGCCGATGCCGGCGCCGTGACCCTGGGCAAGCTCAACTGCGACGAATTCGCCATGGGCTCGGCCAACGAGAACTCGGCCGTGGCCCCCGTGGGCTCGGGTGCGCCCGCCCCGGTGCGCAACCCCTGGGACACGGGCCGCATCCCCGGCGGCTCCTCGGGCGGCAGCGCCGTGGCCGTGGCCGCGCGCCTGGCCCCGGCCGTGACCGGCACGGACACCGGCGGCTCCATCCGCCAGCCGGCCTCGTTCTGCGGCATCACCGGCATCAAGCCCACTTACGGCCGCGCTTCGCGCTACGGCATGATCGCCTTTGCCTCCAGCCTGGACCAGGCCGGGCCCATGGCCCGCACGGCCGAGGACTGCGCGCTGCTGCTGTCCACCATGTGCGGCCCCGACCTGGACCGCGACTCCACATCGCTGGACGTGCCGGCCGAGGACTTCGGCCGTTCGCTCAACGACTCCATCGAGGGCCTGCGCATCGGCATTCCGGCCGAGTTCTTCGGTGACGGCCTGGCGCCCGACGTGCGTGCTGCCGTCGACGCTGCGCTCAAGGAATACGAAAAGCTGGGCGCGAAGCTGGTGCCCATCAGCCTGCCGCGCACCGAACTCTCCATTCCGGTGTACTACATCATCGCGCCGGCCGAGGCCTCGTCCAACCTGAGCCGCTTCGACGGCGTGAAGTTCGGCCACCGCGCCAAGGACTACACCGACTTGGTGGACATGTACAAGAAGACCCGTGCGGAAGGCTTTGGCGACGAGGTCAAGCGCCGCATCATGATCGGCACCTACGTGCTCTCGCACGGCTACTACGACGCCTACTACCTCAAGGCGCAGAAGATCCGCCGCATGATCGCCGACGATTTCCAGCAGGCCTTCGCGCAGTGCGACCTGATCGCGGGACCCGTGGCCCCCACCGTGGCCTGGAAGCTGGGGGAGCACGGCGCCGACCCGCTGGCCGACTACCTGGCGGACATCTTCACCCTGCCCGGCTCGTTGGCTGGCCTGCCCGGCATGAGCGTGCCCGCAGGCTTCGGCGAAGGCGGCATGCCCGTGGGCCTGCAACTGATCGGCAACTATTTCCAGGAAGCGCGCCTGCTCAATGCAGCGCACCGGCTGCAGCAGGCCACCGACTTTCACCTCCGCCAGCCCGGAGGTCTGTGACATGACGACGACCACCACCAGCAAACTGATCCGCGGCTACGAGGTCGTGATCGGATTCGAGACCCACGCCCAGCTCGCCACCGAGAGCAAGATCTTCAGCCGTGCCCCCACGGCCTTCGGCGCCGAGCCCAACACCCAGGCCTGCGCCGTGGACCTGGCCCTGCCCGGCACGCTGCCGGTGATGAACCGCGCCGCCGTGGAATGCGCCATCAAGCTCGGTTTGGCCCTCGGTTCGCACATCGCGCCCGAGAGCATCTTCGCGCGCAAGAACTACTTCTATCCCGACCTGCCCAAGGGCTACCAGATCAGCCAGTTCGAGATCCCCGTGGTGCAGGGCGGCGAAGTGCAGTTCTTCCTCGGCGACGAGAAGAAGACCGTGCGCCTGGTGCGCGCCCACCTCGAAGAAGATGCCGGCAAGTCGCTGCACGAGGACTTCATCGGCCAGAGCGGTATCGACCTGAACCGCGCCGGCACGCCGCTCCTGGAGATCGTGACCGAGCCCGACATCCGCTCCACCGAAGAGGCCGTGGCCTATGCGCGCGAGCTGCACAAGATCGTGACCTGGATCGGCATCTGCGACGGCAACATGCAGGAAGGCTCGTTCCGCTGCGATGCCAACGTCTCGGTGCGCAAGCCCGGCGCCCCGCTGGGCACGCGCCGCGAGATCAAGAACCTGAACAGCTTCAAGTTCATGCAGCAGGCCATCGATTACGAGATCCAGTGGCAGATCGACGAGATCGAGGACGGCCGCGCGATCCAGCAGGCCACGGTGCTGTTCAACGATGCCACGGGCGAGACCCGCGCCATGCGCACCAAGGAAGACGCGGCCGACTACCGCTACTTCCCCGACCCGGACCTGCCGCCGCTGCGCATTGCGCCCGAGTGGGTGCAAGCGCAGCGCGCCCTCATGACCGAGCTGCCGCGCGCCATGGCCGCGCGCTTCGTGGCCGACTACGGTCTGCCCGAGTACGACGCCACCACGCTGACCCAGAGCAAGGCCATGGCCGCCTACTTCGAGGCCGCGGCCCAGGCCAGCAAGCAGCCCAAGCTGGCCAGCAACTGGATCATGGGCGAAGTCTCGCGCCGCCTGAATGCCAATGACATGGCGATCGAGGCCTCCCCCGTAACGGCCGCCCAGCTGGGGACGCTGATCGGCCGCATCGCCGATGGCACGGTGTCCAACAACGCCGCCAAGCAGGTGTTCGAGGTGCTGTGGACCGGGGAATCGGCCGACGTGGACGCCATCATCGAGGCCAAGGGCCTCAAGCAGATGAACGACACGGGCGCCCTGGAGGGCATCATCGACGAGGTGATCGCTGCCAACGCCGACAACGTGGCCCAGTTCCGCGCCGGCAAGGACAAGGCCTTCAACGCACTGGTGGGCCAGATCATGAAGGCCAGCAAGGGCAAGGCCAACCCGCAGCAGGTCAACGACCTGCTGCGCGCCAAGCTCGCGGGCTGATCCTGGCAGATGGACCGGCGCGTTCCCGGTGGAAGGCGCCTGTGAAGTGAAAAAGGTGCGGGCGCCTGATCGGGCCTGCTTGGTCAGCGGCTGCCGCCAGCAGAGGCCGGGGCCACGCCGCCCGTCGCCGCAGCAGCGGGCGCCGCCACACCCCGCTGCTCGTCCCACAGCTTGCGCAACTGCGCAAGCTCCACGTCGAAGCGCTGGTGCACGCGGCGCTTTTCTTCATCCTGACCGTTGATGAAGCGCTGCTGTTCGGCAATGCTGTCGTCGGCCTCGGCGATCTTGCGGCGCAGTGTCATCGGGGCCTTGTTGGGGTCCTTCTTGTAGAACTCCATCTCTGCGTCCATGGCCTTGCGCTGCTGGCGCAGCTCGACGATGCGCTTTTCCGCCGTGGCGGCGACTTCCTCCACCATCTGGATCGCCGCCTTGCGCTCCACATCGTGGGTCGCCTTGTCGGGGTACCTGGCTGTCAAGGCGCGCTCGCGGCGGCGCTCTTCCAGGGCACGCGAACGTTCCTCGGCTTCCTTGCGCTGGCGCACTTCGAGGGCGGCACGCTCCTGCTCGGTCAGCGTGGGCCCGATCTGGCGCCGCACGGTGCCCGAAGGGCCCAGCTCACGCTGCTCGCGGTCCACGCATTCCGGGATCGGCCGGTCTGCCGTGAGCTTGCGGCCATTGCGGTCCACGCAGGTATAAATGCTGCCCACGGGCCCCGTCTGCGCCCACGCAGACACCGCAGCCAGGCTTGCCAATGCCACCCCGCCTATGCGCCACGCCGTCTTGTGCAACAACTAAATTATCCTTCGTTGACCCCGTACCGCTCGCGGTATGCCGAGACCCGCTCATGATGGGCGCGCATCTCCGCCCCCCCTGTTTGCGATAGGTACAGCAATAAGTCTGCCAGCTTGGCGATAGTACAAACCTTCATTCCGAGCTGGTGGCGCACATACTGCACTGCGCTGTGCTCCACGTCCAGTCCATTTTCAGTCGCTTTCTCCTGCCGGTCCAGCGCAATGGCCATCGCATGGGGAATGGCGCCCGCCGCCTGAATGAGCGCGATCGACTCGCGTGCAGCCGTACCGGCCGACATCACGTCGTCCACGATCAGCACGCGGCCCTTGAGCGGCGCGCCCACCAGGGTGCCGCCCTCGCCGTGGTCCTTGGCTTCCTTGCGGTTGTAGGCAAACGGCACGTTGCGGCCATGGCGCGCCAGTTCCACCGCCACCGTCGCGGCCAGTGGAATGCCCTTGTACGCGGGGCCGAACACCATGTCGAATTCGATACCGCTGGCGATCAGGGCTTTTGCATAGAATTCGGCCAGGCGACCCATCTTGCTGCCATCGTCGAACAGGCCGGCATTGAAGAAGTACGGGCTCATGCGGCCGGCCTTGGTCTTGAACTCCCCGAAGCGCAGCACGCCCGACTCCACGGCAAACCGTACAAAATCCTGCGCCAACGGGTCCAGCCCGGAGCCCTGCGCAACAACATCTACCATGGGAAATTCCTTGTTCAATTTGACCAGCCTCAACCTCAATGGCATCCGTTCGGCCACCACCAAGGGCGTGGAAAGCTGGATGGCTGCCACACGGCCGGATTGTATTTGCGTGCAGGAAGTCAAGGCCCAGGCCGCGGACATCGCCACCCGCTTCGAGCGCCTGGCTGAGATGGACGGGCACTTCCACTACGCGCAGAAGAAGGGCTACTCGGGCGTGGGCATCTACACCCGCCATCTGCCCAGCGACGTCATCGTGGGCTATGGCTCGACCGAATTCGACGCCGAAGGCCGCTACCTCGAACTGCGCTTTGACACCCCCGCGCGCAAGCTGTCCATCATCAGCGCCTACTTCCCGAGCGGCTCCTCGGGCGAAGAACGCCAGTTGGCCAAGTACCGCTTCCTCGCCGAGTTCCATCCCCACCTCATGAAGCTCAAGGCCGAGCGCGAGTTCATCCTGTGCGGCGACATCAATATCGCCCACCAGCAGATCGACCTCAAGAACTGGCGCAGCAACCAGAAGAACAGCGGTTTCCTGCCCGAGGAGCGGGCCTGGATGACAAAGTTGTTGCACAAAACTGATGAAGGCGGTGGCTTGATCGACGTTTACCGTCAGTTACAACCCACCACCACCGACACCGCCTACACGTGGTGGAGCAACCGTGGCCAGGCCTACGCCAACAACGTGGGCTGGCGGCTGGATTACCACCTGGCCACGCCGGCCATGGCGGCGCTGGCACGCACCGAGACCATCTACAAGGATGTGAAGTTCTCGGACCATGCGCCGATCACCATCGGCTACGACTTCAAGATATAGCCCTGCTCAGCCAGGAAACCGCAGCTCGAAGCGTATGGTGCCGGCTGCCGAGCAGGAGGCCCGCACCTGCCCCCCGTGCAGGTCCATGATCGCCTTCACAATCGCCAGACCCAGGCCGCTGGACTCGGCCGGGCGGGCCCGCACCGCATCGGCCCGGTAGAAGCGGTCGAACAGGCGCTTCAGTTGCTCTGCCGGGATCGGCACCCCCTGGTTCTCCACGGCAAGGACCGACACCCCCTCCTCCTGCATGCCCACGAGCTGGATCACCGTGCCCGGCGTGCTGTAACGCACCGCATTGACCACCAGGTTGTGCAGGGCGCGCAGGCACAGGGCGTGGTTCACCCAGGCCGTCCCGATGGCCTGCACCTGCAGGCGCAGGCCGGCTTCGTCGGCAGGGCCTTCGAAATACTCGGCGATGCGTTGCAGCTCGGCCGCCATGTCCAGCGGCGTGCGCTCGATCTGGAGCGTCGCGTGGTCGGCCTGGGCCAGGAACAGGATGTCGTCGACGATGCGGCGCAGCCGGTTCAGCTCCTCCAGGTTGGATTCGAGCACCTGCTGGTATTCCTCGGGCGTGCGCGTGCGCGCCAGCGCCACCTGCGTCTGCCCGATCAGGGCGCCCACGGGCGTGCGGATCTCGTGCGCCAGGTCGGCCGAGAACTGGGACAGCCGGCCATAGCCGGTGGCGATGCGGTCCAGCATGGCGTTGAACACCGCCACCATCTGCTGCAACTCCAGCGGCGCATCGTGCTCAGGCAGACGGATTGCGAGGTTGATGGGATCGATGCGAGAGGCCTGTGCGGCCACGCGGTGCAGGGGCCTCAGGCCATGGCGCAACACCCAGTAGACCAGCGCCGAGCAGGCGAGCACGGCCAGAAACGTGCTGAACAGCACCTGGTCACGGCTGCGCCGGATCATCTGCATCTCGCTGGTCAGTGCATGCCCTGCCAGCACCTCGACCATCTGCCCATCGTGGCCCGAGCGGGCCACCCCTGCGGCCCAGTGCATGCGGGGCGTGTCCGGGGCATCACTGTGGCACACATCGCCCCGTGCCAGCGGCCTGTCCACGGCCGCTGGCACGGGGCAGGCGGGCGGCGCCACCTGGCCGGGGTTGACTTCGACCAGCGGTGCTTCGCCCGCGCGGCGCAGCACGAACACATCGCCCGAGCTGCCCGACAGCGCTTCCAGCAGCATGGCCTGGTCGCGCAGCTCCTGCATGCTGCGCACATCGCCCAGCAGGCGGCGCAAGCGCTCCACGCGCGTGATCAATTGCTCGTCGGCATGGGCCAGGATGGCACTGCGCGCGGCAAAGAAGTAGTTGCCCCCGAGCATGCCGGTGATCGACACCGCGATCAGCCCGCACAACAGCGTCACGCGAACAGCCAGCGAGCGCGGCAGCCAGGATACGGGCATCAGTCACCGCCCTCGGAAGGTGGTTCACCAAAGGAATAGCCGACATTGCGCACGGTGTGGACCAGCGGCGTGGCAAACGGTTTGTCGACCTTGGCGCGCAGGCGCTTGACCGCCACGTCGACCACGTTGGTGTCGCTGTCGAAGTTCATGTTCCAGACCTCCGAGGCGATCAGCGTGCGCGACAGCGCCTCGCCCTGGCGCTTCACCAGCAGGTGCAGCAGCAGGAATTCCTTGTTCGTGAGCGCGATCTCGGCGCCTTCGCGCGTGACCTTGCGCCGCAGCACATCCAGGTGCAGGCCGGCCACCTCGTACACGTCGGCCTCGCGCGCGGGCCCACGCCGCAGCAGCGTGCGGATGCGCAGCACCAGCTCGGTGAAGGAGAAGGGCTTCACCAGATAGTCGTCGGCACCGAGTTCCAGCCCGCGGATGCGGTCGCTCAACTGGTCGCGCGCCGTGAGGAACAGCACGCGCACATCCCTCTTCTCGCGCAGCGCCGGCATGATCTGCCAGCCATCGATGCCGGGCAGGCTCACGTCCAGCACCACTAGGTCATAGGCTTCGCCCAGCGCCATGCGCAGGCCATCGGTGCCCGTGCGCGCCAGGTCCACGCCGTAGCCGCTCTCGCGCAGGCCTTTTCTCAGGTAGTCCCCCGTCTTGGGGTCGTCCTCGATGACCAGGATCTTCATGCCGCCGATTCTCGGGCAAAGCCGCGCAGCGGGCGGCGCATGACAGCTTTGTCATGCACTTGTCACCCCGGTCCGGAGCGCGCAACCCTAGACTTTTCCCATCTGCAGCAACCCCCACGACAAGGCTTTCCTCCCATGCCCAACCCACTCTCCGCCCTCGGCATCGCCCACACCGCCATCAGCCTCGTGCCGCTGGGCGCGGCCATCTACAGTTTCGCGCGCTACCGTGCCATAGAACCGGGAACAAGCGCCGGCCGTGTGTACCTGATAGGCCTGGTGCTGTCGGTGCTCACGGCGTTCGGCCTGTCGAGCACAGGCGGCTTCAATGCCGGGCATGCGCTGGGCATCCTGGCGCTGCTCGCGGTGTCCGGCGCCTGGCTGGCACCGAAGCTGCCGTTTCTGGGGCGGGCCAGCGCCTACCTGGCCACGTTGGGATGGTCGTTCAGCGTCTTCCTGTTGCTGGTGCCTGGCATCAACGAAACGCTGACACGCCTGCCACCCGCACAGCCCCTGGCATCGGGACCGGACTCACCGCTCGTGCGCGGCGCGTTGCTGGCCTGGTTGGGAATCTTTGCCGTCGGCTATGCCGCCCAGGTGCTCCTGTTGCGCGCCCGCCGGCGTGCGCTGGCGGATCGCCGCTGAACCGGAGAAAGGCTCAGCGGCGGCCGCGCGTGCGGCTGTGCACGATCAGGGCACCCAGCACGATACCGGCCGCCAGGCTGGTGTGGCCGCTGTAGCTCACGAGGCCCATTCCCCAGCCCTGGGCCTGCACGATGATGGCCAGCGCCAGAAACAACGCGCCCCAGCCCAGCAGGCGCCACAGCCACGTGGCGCGCGGCGCCAACGGCTGGCCGAAGAGCTCGTCCTGCTGGCGTTCGGTGCCCAGCGCCAATGCCGCGAAGGCGACCAGGCAGACCAGGAAGGTGGCTGCGTGGTGCATCAGACACCCTCCTTGGCCATGGCCGCGCCAGCCGGCACCACGGGGGCCGAGGGCGCGCGCGCCACCCGGCGCTTGAGTCCCTGGTGGCGCGCGGTACGCACGGCCAGCCAGACATGCAGCCCGGACAGCACCCAGAGCATCAGCTCGAAGCCCACGAACACCCAGTCACCCTGGGCCAGGCTGCGCCACAGCGGACGGTCGGTGGTCAGCGCATTGACCACGGGCAGCAGGGCCAGGGCGGCAGCCCCGACCCAGAACTGCTCGATCCACGCGCGGCGCGAGGGCCGCAGCATGGCGTGCGCCAACGTCAGCGCCCAGAGGATGAAGAACACATGCACCTCCCAGGCGGTGCGCTCGGCCATGCCCTGCGGCAGCAGCCGGTTGCCCCAGAGGAAGCCCGCCATGGCGATGGACAGCCCGGCGATGCTGGCGATGTTGAGCTTTTCCACCAGCCGGAAGCCGAAGTGCGGCCGCGCCGGGTCACCGAGCTTCTGGCGGCGCTTGACGGTCCACATCACCAGGCCGGTGCCCACCATGGCCGTGCCGGCCAGGCTCACGATGAAGTACAGCCAGCGCATGGGCAGATCGGAAAAGCGACCCAGGTGCAGCGAATACAGCACGCCACGGGTTTCGGCTGCAGGGCCCACGCTTTCCTTGACTTCCAGGAGCTTGCCGCTCACGCCGTCGAACAGCATGTACTGCGGGCTCATGGTCACGCGACCGGCCTCGCCGCGCGTCACGCTCACGCGCGCCGCGGCATCGCCCGCGTTGGTGGCGGTTACGCGGCCCACATTGCCCTCCCCCCAGCGCGCCTGGGCCTGGCGCACCATGTCGTCCACCGGCGCCAGCGGCGCGGCCTGGCCCGTGGGCTTGCCGGGCTGGATGAAGGTGTTGAGCTGGGCCGTGAGTTCCTGGCGCTGCGCTGGCGTCTTGTACGCCGTCTGTTCGCCGAACGGCATGTACAGCGCCATCAGCGTGATCAGGCCGGTGTAGGTGATCATGAAGTGGAATGGCAGCCCGAACACCGAGAGCGCGTTGTGCGCGTCCAGCCACGAGCGCTGGCCCTTGCCCCAGCGGAAGGTGAAGAAGTCGGTGAAGATCTTCTTGTGCGTGATGACCCCGCTCACGATGGCCACCAGCATGAACATGGCGCAAAAGCCCGCCAGCCAACGGCCCCACAGCACGGGCATGTAGTGGAACTGGAAGTGGAAGCGGTAGAAGAACTCGCCGCCCACGGTCTCGCGCGAGGCCACCTTGTCGCCGGTCAGCGGGTCGAAATTGGCGCTGCCGAAACTGCGGCCGTTCGGGCCGGCCGTCTGGCCGCGCGGCAGGCGCCAGAAGCTGTCCATGGTGGTATAGCGCTCGTCGGGCAGGCGCATGCTCCACTGCGGCGCGTTCGGCGCCAGTTCCTGCAGCTTGCCCGCGATGCGCTGGGCAGCCTCGGCCGCATCGGGCACCACGGAGCGGTGCGGCATCTCGGGCCGCATCCACTGCGAGATCTCGTCCTTGAAGTAGCTCACGGTGCCCGTGAGGAACATCGCATACAGGAACCAGCCGCACAGCAGGCCGGCCCAGGTGTGCAGGTCCGACATGGTCTGGCGGATGCCCGGGGCCTTGGGTTCGTCCACCAGGGATGTGTCCTTGATCGTCATTGGGAAGCTCCTGCAGAGGACGACCATACGCTCCAGGCCGCCAGCAGCAGCGGCAGCGCCGCCACCAGCAGCCCGGCCCAGGCGCGCCAGGCGCTGCGCACGGCAAACACCCAGATCACCGCGCAGGTGTAGATCGCGAAGCTGGCCAGCATGCCGGTGATCACGGCCTGCGGCCGGGTCATGGGCAGGGCCAGCACCGCCACGCTGAACAGTGCCGCCAGGGCATAGCCGCCGCAGATGGCGGCGATGGTGCGCGACAGCACAGGCCCGGCACGCCAGACACCACACAACACAGACATCATGGCCGTACTCCGCTCACATCCATGCCTCAGAAGTCCACCGCGGCCGACAGCATCAGCGTGCGCGGTGCGCCCACGGTCACGTAGTTGCTGATGACCCAGTAATTCTTGTCGGACACGTTCTCCAGGTTGGCGCGCAGCACCACGGGCTTGCCGGCCACCTTGGTGGCGTAGCGGGCACCGATGTCCAGGCGCGTCCAGGCCGGCACGCGCAGGCGGTTGGTGGCGTCGGCATACATGCCGGAGGTGTTGATCACGCGGCCGTTCACGCTCAGGCCCTGCACGGGCGTGTCCCAGTCCAGGCCCAGGTTGAAGGTGCGGTCCGGCACGCCGGCCGCATCGTTGCCCTGGTTCACGCCACCGGCGGTGCGTGTGAGCTTGGCGTTGTTGAACGAGGCGCTGGCCATGGCGCGCAGGCCGCGCTGCACCTCGCCGTAGACCGTCAGCTCGAAGCCGCGGTTGCGCTGCTCGCCACCGAAGCTGTAGCGGTTGGTGGCTGGGTCGGTCAGGGCGCTCGGGCGCTTGATCTGGTAGATCGCGGCCTGGGTGGTCAGCTGGCCCCAGTCCACCTTCACGCCGATTTCGTTCTGCTTCGATTTTTGCGGTGCGAAGGTCTCGCCCGCATTGGCCGTGCCGGGACCGGCCGTGCCGCCACGGGTCAGGCCGGCGGTGTAGTTGGTGTAGACCGAAACGTTCTTCGTCGGCTTGAACACCAGGCCGGCCAGCGGCGTCACGGCGCTGGCCTTGTAGTAGCTGGTCGCCGCGCCGGTGGTCACGTTGAACCCGCTTTGCTCGATGGTCTGGTCGCGCACGCCCACGGTCAGCAGGTAGCGGCCGTTGTCGAAGGACATGGTGTCCGCCAGCGCCACGCTGTGCTGCGTGAGCTCGGTGCTCTTGCCCGGGTTGCCACGCGGGAAGTTGATGGTCGGCAGCGGTGCCGGGTTGTAGATGTTGGACGGGGCGTAGGTGGTGGTCAGCTGGTAGAAGTAGCCGATCTCCTGGTCCAGGTAGTTCGTGGCCAGGGCCACGGTGTGGCCAATGCCACCGGTCTGGAACTTGGTGCGCAGGCCCGCATCGGCCGACGAGGTCTTGTTGTAGGCGTCGTAGTAGCCGTTGGCCACCGTGAAGTTGCCCAGCCCATCGACGCGCAGCCCGGCGGTCGGGAAGTGCTGCTCGTTGGTGTTGTGGGTGTAGCCCACGCCACCGTACACGGTGGTGCTGTCGTTGATGTCGTATTCCAGGCGCGACATCACGGTGCGCATGTCGTCCGTCAGGTTGGCACCGGGGTAGATGCTGGTGCGGTTGTCCGGCGCGGCGGGCATCTGCGTGACGCCGGCACGGAAGGCCGTCTGGGGGCGGAACTGCTTGGTTTCGCCCTCGGTGGCGAATGCGTCCAGCGACCAGCGCAGGCGGCCGCCGGCGTAGTCCAGCCCCAGCGCAGCCACGTCGGCACGCTGGCGGCCGCCATCCACATTGCCTTCACCGTTGCGCACCAGCGCATTGGCACGCACGCCCCACTGGTTGTCTTCGCCGAAGCGGCGGCCCACATCCACGTGGGCACCGAACTGGGCCTTGCCCATGTAGGTGGTGTTCAGCCGCGTGATCGGCGTATCGGCCGCGCGCTTGGTCACCAGGTTGATGCTGCCGCCCACGCTGCCGCTGGGGCCCACACCATTGGTCAGGGCGCCTGGGCCCTTGAGCACTTCCACGCGCTCGATCATTTCGAGCGGGATGCGGGTCGAGGGGCTCAGGCCGAACAGTCCGTTCAAGCTCACGTCGGTGTTGGACACCGTGAGACCACGCACCTGGAAGTCATCGCCGTAGCCGCCGCGCGCCTGCAGCGAGCGCACGGAGGCGTCGTTCATCACCACGTCGGCCACCGTCAGGGCCTGCTGGTTCTGGATCAGCTCGTTGGTGTAGTTGGTGGTGCTGAACGGCACGTTCATCTGATCGGTGCGGCCCAGGATGCCCAGGTCACCGCCGCGCGCGAACTGACCACCGTGGTAGGTCTTCTGCAGGCCGCCGATGGCCTCGGCCTGCTCGCGCACCTTGACCTCGTCCAGCGTGGGGCCCGAGGTGCTGGTCTGCGCAGCCACGCCCACAGCAGCGACGGCCAGGCCGGCGCCCAGGCATTGGCGCACCAGCAGGGCCAGGGGGTTGGGGGCGAAGCGCTGAGACGCACGGGATGTCGAGGATTGCATGGTGTGGGCCGAAATCAGGGAAGCAGGAAAAAGACGAACGAAAACCCGGCCGTGGCCGGGTAGGTTTCATGGTGGGAAGTCGTACAACCAGGGGGCACCGCAAGGGGCAGCCGGCCCATTCTCCGAAACAAATCAGAACGACAACTATTCGCATTTTAATTTAGCACCCTTCGGACGGCTAGGCTCGACTCTGTAAAGCCCATCAGCGGCCCCTCTTCACCGGGCCGGGAAAACCCGAATCGGCCGCAAGGCGAGAACGGTTGCTACAAAATTCGCAGCAAAGTAGTTATCAATCTGTTGCATCACTACAACGAAAACGGGCCTTCCAGGGCACACGCCGCCCCGCAATTGCGCACCTTCCCATCCTCAGCCGGGTCCCCCATCCGCCGCTTTCCAGCCGGATGTCGGAGGACCGGCGCCCCCACCCCCTCCCCTATTCCCCCGCGGGGAACCCAGGTCTCCATCCGTCGTCATACTCACCATGATGGAGGAACACACCATGCTGCTGCAGCACCGACAACGCCCTTCCCGCCTGCTGATGCTGGCCGCCTGCTGCATCGCCGCCGGCACGGCCACCGCCTCCGCGTTCGCGGGCACCGCCAGCGTCGCCTTCATCGCGTCGGAAAAGTACACCGATGCCAGCTACGCCCACCCCGTGGCCAATGAATCCGACCGCGCCCAGGTGCTGCGCGACCTGGAGCAGCACCTGCAGCGACTGGCCACACGGGGCCTGGCACCCACCGACACCCTCAAGGTCGAGGTGCTGGACATCGACCTGGCCGGCCACTTCCCGCCCTTGGGCGCCAGCGGCTCCGACGTCCGCGTGGTCACCGACATCACCGGGCCGCGCATCAAGCTGCGCTACAGCCTGGCGCGCGATGGCAGCGCCCCGGTGTCCGGCGGCGAAGAGGTGCTCAGCGACCTGAACTTCATGGTGCCGAGCAATCGCTATTCGAGCGGAGACCGTCTGCGGTATGAAAAGGTGCTGCTGGACAAGTGGTTTGAGAAGCGGTTTGGAGTGCGATAACAAGTCACCCCAAGTTCACTACCGATGTCTACTGTCGGCCAGGAACCCTACACCGGAGACGCAAAAGCTATGTGGTTGCGGCGGCACCTTCTATGGTTAGACGAGCCCGCAGATCCAGCACTCGGGCCGTGATCTGCAGCAGCCCGCCCATTTCCGCAGCAACTTTCTCTGCTTCTTGCTTTAGCCAGGCCTCAAGCCCCTCGACAGCGATTCGGGCACCACTGTCGGGATCGTCCCATTGCCGAGTGTGGTTCACGGTGACAAGTAGGCATCCGGAACGACATGCTTGAGGAGCCATGTATTTAAGAACAAGCTGCTCACGAATAGTGTCCCGCAGGTCGCGGCCTGAGCGGCCATCACCCAGTTTCAACTCAATGACTCCTTCAAGATCTACATCGTTCATGCGTAGCCTGATGTCCGTTTCTTTCTCGTCTGCGGTCACGCCTTCCTGGTCGACGGCATAGAGCCCGCTCGCTGTCTGGCGTAGAACTCGGGCGATCTCGCGGCGCATGATTCGTTCCTCGTTAATCAACCCCCACGTGGCACGAGGTGAGTCATCGCGCAACAAAAGATCTCCGATATCGTCCAATCGATCTACTAAAAGCGCAAAAACGTCTTCTGTCGTAGCTGGCGGAGCTTCATGCTGAGAATCTATGACAACTACTTGTGCGTCTGACAGCGCAGTTGCGTCACATTGCTCCGCTTCCTTCTCGCGTGCAATTGTCAGAATGCGATCACGCCATGATGCCAACACTGGATCTTCGGCAATCTCTAGCTTGGCACGCCAAGCCCCTTGCCCACTCGTCTCAAGAAGAGCAGAAACCAGTGCATTTCGACCTCGCTCCGCATCGTCACGCTTTGCAGGTCCGTCTTCGCCTTCATCCTCCACATCGTTCTTGGAATTGACACTACGATGTGCAAGCCTGATTAGTCGCAAAAGCAGCGAAGGTGTGAATGCAGGACTGCTTAGGTTGATCCCACCTCGCCCGTGGAGATCACTGAACAGTATTCCTATGCTCTCACTCCTCTCGTGCGTTTCCTCCAGCGCATGATCTGTCAAATCTTGCTCGAGTAGTTCCGTTGCTTGTGCCGGGTCCAGCCGCATCAAGGTCGGCATCCAAACCGTTGCAAGAGCCGACTCCATTCCCCGTTGTGACAGTTGTTGACTCGCTATGTTCGTCACACTGTGACAAACGCCTTCATCGCCATGCTTTAAAAGTATGTCAATTACTCGGCTAAGCCGCTCAGAAGCATTCCAAGGGTCTTCCCCGCTCCCCACAGTGTGAGCATTGGTCTCAAACCAGCTCTTGATCGTAGGAACGAACAACGAGGCCACCGCCGGTGTGGCATAACTGATGTTCTGAAGTGAAATACGAGAGGAGTTTTCCGAGGCTGGCGCTATCAACTCAGCCGCTATTTCCGGTCCAAGTACTCCAACCACTGCTACGGGGTGTGCACTCGCGAGACTATCGAGCCACGACGGAAAACCATTCAATTCAAGAGGCGCATAACGGACTGCCAGCTCGGCCTCTTCAACAGAGAGCTTTCGCGCCCAGTTCGGATCCTCAGCCTCTGCTGCGACGCCGGCAAGTCCAAGCTGCCAACGAATTAGAAAGGAATTTTTCCCGTCTTCCGGCCTCTCTGATCTCAGGGAAGGGCGGTCACTTCGCCAGATTTTTGCTAACGCCACTCTAAGGCTATCTGCGACGCTTGTGCCAAAGTGCTTTTCAATGAAACGGCGATTCCAGCCAGAGGATCGACTTTCATCTCCTGCGCGATCCATCGCCTGCCAAAGATTCCAGGCGGTACGGCCGGCGCGGTCTGGACTGAATGCGGTCGTCGGGTTGCTTGCAACTTCGCGCCAGAACAGCGTCCAACTCGCTTTGTTTTTTGCAATGCGGCGTTTACCTTGTTCGGTCCGCTTGCGGTCCTCGGCCTCCATTCGAGTCAGTTCTGGATCCACTGGGGCGGGCTTGAGTAACTCAGCAATCGCTCTCAGTAGTTCGGGAGAGTCCGATACTTGTTTTTGTATTCGACCCAAGTACTCCGACCTATCCTCCTTGTGATCCCACATCTCATGAGACGCGGCTTCAAGTAAGACATGCCGTTCAGCTAGCGGCACATCGATGGAGCGAAGCTGGTCAAACACCCAGTCGCAGTCCCTTTTTCGATCCAGGCGGATGGCACCTCTATGGCTGGCCTCGTACAGGCGTCTCCAGGCTGTGTCCTGCGGATGGAGCAGCTCGCTATAGGCATCATCGATCCAAAACAGCCGGCGTCTGATGGACGCTGACTGCACAGAAAGGGTCTTCCTTAGTTCTGCTAAAGGGCGTTTCTCCAAATAGTGATCTGCTTCCCTTGATAGCCGCAGCACCACCACAATCGAATGAAACAGGGAATCAGACGACTCGCCTTCGTTAAGTTGGCGAAGGCAAATTGCGGCGACTACTGATAGTAGGTGCGGTCTGGAAGACTCGATATGCGGCCATGCTTCATGCCATCGAACGCCTTCAACACTCAGTGCTGTCAGTTCCTCACGCAGAATGTCCAAGTAGCCGTCGGGCATAGCTTCAGACGCTATCACCGGAACCAATGAGTAATTGAGCGCGTTAACATCACGCCGCGAGGTTGTCAGCCGACCGAGTATGCGAGATACGCGGTCAGCGGCTATTGATTTCGGGACGAGTCTTGCGAGCAGATTCTTCAGGAGGCTGTCTGGCCATGCATGCGGCTCCGCATCCATTGATTGGGTCACCAAATCGATGCGATGATCCGGCAACGCAACGAGCACATCAATTGCGTCAACGCGCTCCCCAGTCCGCGCCGTTGCACATAGAGCCACTGAGAGGGCGATCTCCGCACACTCCCGCGTGGGCGCCGCTGCCATGATCTGCAGCAGGAGTTCCCTGACTTCTACATTCTCCACTCCGACCGCCCACAACCGCACGACCTCCGGCATCAGGTCCGCAGAAGCAAAGCGATGCAGCTGCACTCGAGGTACATGCAATCCACGCCATGTCCCGGAACCATACAAATTGACGTAAGCGCGCAGTGCCTCAGTTCGGCGTTCTGGCGGGAGCGACTCTGGATCACCGTGCTCTAGCAGCACCTCGGGCTCTCGGTCGCGTATCTCCTCCAGCACACTCGCTCGCGTTAGTGCCAACCACGCGGCGACCGGCCGCATCGACGGCTTAACCGCCTTGATCCCAGTCGGGGTTTGGGTGAAGAGGATGCGCTTGACAGCTTTCAAGGACATTCCACGGCCAAGAAGGTACTCAAGTCGCTGAGCGGCCAAATACTCCAGCACTGATCGATGGTGAAAGCGCACTCTGCCGTAGCTCGCAAAGCCAAACAGAGGTCTTTCCAATAGGACTTCGCGCTCTTCCGGAGTCCAATCACGCAGTATGGCAGCGGAGTCCAACGCGGTTCCTGCTGCACCCCCTCGGTCAGCAGCGGCACTATGGCGCAATGTGAGTTTGCGGGTTAGTAGGCAGGCAAGTGCCAACCGACTTGCCCCTTCCCATCCTCGCGCCTGAGAAAGTTGAGCTCGCTCCCTATCAGCACTTGCCTTGAGCTTGACCTCCACGTTGTAGGCTACTTGCTCACGGTGCGTCCTAATACTGCGATGGTTTTGCCAGTCTGCACAGAGTTCGATTAGGTCATGAGGACGGCCTGCAAACTCTTGCGCATTTCTGCGTCGAATATCATCGAGCAACGGAGTCGCATCCTCGATTCCTTGCAAAGCCGCAACCTGTCGAATCTGTTCATCTGAAAGCGGCATCAAGCTGACGTTCCTCCAAATAGGAGGGTTATCGCTGTCCTCAGCGGCCGTGTCGCGCGCCTTGCTCATCATGATGTCAGCAAATGCATCCTCGCCCGCGATGGCTTCTGCCGATGTAGGAACCGGCAGGTGCTTTCGAATCAGTGCTTGATCTATGGGAATAGGCCGAGACGTCACCACAATGTGCGCTCTACCAAGTTGACCCGACAATGCTCTACTCAGTCGTTTGAGCGCAGATTCAAACGAACCCAGTGTGAGCTTAAGTTCATCCACCGAATCAAGAAAGAAAAATGCGATATCTGACTGCGAACTGAGCCACGCGTCGAAACGATCCTGTTCGTCTGCATTCAGCAAATCCAGTGGCGCGTTTCGAGCCAACTCGGCAAGTTCGAAGTAGAACGAGGGAACTCCCTCATTCCAAAGTGCGGCCTGCTCAGCACGGCATTCAAATGTCTTTCCAGCCCCTGCTTCTGAAACCATCAAAACACGTTGCGATTGAAGCAGTTCATTCCAGCCAACTGCATTCGTCCATCCCATGGACCTGGAAATTGATGCCCACTCGAACGTCTCGGACATATCATCCGAGAGGTCCAAAAAGCTTCGACGAACACGGGATTGCATTTCCGTGAAGTATAGGCACAGATCAACGTCAAATCTTGGACTATCTGACCGGCCCTAGCTCGCTGTTGCGCAAGCTAGCTTTTCGGGTTACTGCAAAGTAGTTGGCCCGCCTGTTAAGGCCACGTGCTTCACAGCCAATGCCCTTCATCACACACTTCACGATGTGACTGCTTCTAAATAGCGTGGAGGCTACTAGCGACGCGTCTACGCACATAGTTGCTCTTTTCCGGCTTGGGATCTAGCGCCCTAATCCAGTGCTGTCACTTCGCGCGGCGATCTCCTCCGTTCCAAATCGTTCAGATCTCCTACCATTCCTAGCACGCGTTGGCCCTCATCGGGATGCCTGATCGACAGGTCAGCAAGCGCTGGCTTCCCCCCACGGAATCATCTAGCGTTTCAATGCGAGAAATTTTCGGTCATAGCCGTTCGGCAAAAGCGCTCTATGCTCGCTGCTAAAACGTCTCTGAGAGACTATGCGTGCCTGTACTTTGCGCAACCCCGCTCCTCACACGCCCCCATGCTCCACTACCTCACCGTCCCCGTCACCGCCTTCCAGCAGAACGCCTCCATCCTGTGGTGCGACGCCACGAACAAAGCCACCATCGTCGACCCAGGGGGCGACCTCGACGTGCTGCTCGGCGAGGTGGAGCGCCTGGGCCTGACGCTCGACCAGATCTGGCTGACCCACGCCCACATCGACCATGCGGGCGGCACGGGCGAACTGGCCGAGCGGCTGTCGCTGCCCATCGTGGGGCCGCACCCCGGCGACCAGTTCTGGATCGACGCACTTCCACAACAAAGCGCGATGTTCGGATTTCCGCCCGCCCAGCATTTCACGCCCACGCGCTGGCTGGCCGATGGCGACACGGTGCAGATCGGCAACGAGACGCTGCAGGTGCGCCATTGCCCGGGGCACACGCCCGGCCACGTGGTGTTCCACGCGCCGCAGATCGACAGAGCCTTTGTGGGCGATGTGCTGTTTGCGGGCAGCATCGGCCGCACGGATTTTCCACAGGGCAACCACCAGGACCTGATCGACAGCATTACCGGGCGCTTGTGGCCCATGGGGGACCAGACGGTGTTCATTCCTGGCCACGGCCCGGAGAGCACCTTCGGCCGGGAGCGCAAGAGCAACCCCTACGTGGGTGGCACCTGAGCCCCTCCCCCTTTACGGGTAACGTGGAACTGGGATGCTTTGCCCCGCCTGATCCGGCGATGCGCTGCAGTGCAATTTTCTAAGATGTGACATTCTGTTAACAATCCCGGCTATCGGAGGCGCGCGCCGGGCAGCGTCACGCCATGGCATCCCCCGCAAGCACTGTTTCCACCGCCCATCCCCCCCCGCCCCTTTGCCATTCCACAGCGCGGCTCCAGCGTCGCCGGCAAGGCCTACTGGGCCATGGCGCAGCGGGTCGCATTGACGGCCGCAGCCATCGACTGCAGCTACATCGTGCTCTTTCTCTGGCTGGGCTCGGTGCCGCTGGCGCTGGTCAACCTGGCCAGCATTGCGATGTACCTGGGCGCCTACCATCTCATCCAGCGGCGCCGCAACACGGCCGGCATCCTGCTGATCTGGCTGGAGGTGATTGCCCACTCGGCCCTGGGCTCGCTGCTGGTGGGCTGGGACAGCGGCTTCCACTACTACCTGTGGCTGTTCATCCCGGCCATCGTGATCGCCAACTCGGGCCGCTATGCCGCGCCCATGGTGCTGGCCTTGCTGGCCTACTACCTGGGCCTGCGCTTCGCGTGCGACCACTGGAGCGCGCTGGCGCCGCTGGCCGGCAAGGGGCAGCAGATCGTCAACACCCTCCACATCTGCCTGGTGTTCGGCATGTTCGCGGCGCTGGCCGCGTTCTACCGCCGCACCATCCTGATCGCCGAGAACCGGCTGCTCAAGCAGGCCACGCTCGATGGGCTCACGGGCCTGAACAACCGCGCCCACTTCCACACGCTGGCCGGGCATACGCTGGCGCGCATCCAGCGCACGGGCGAGCCCGTGGCACTGATGCTGTGCGACATCGACCACTTCAAGCAGGTCAACGACCGCCATGGCCACGACATGGGCGACCGGGTGCTGGTGGCGGTGGCCGGGGTGCTGGCGCGCAAGCTGCGCGAAAGCGATGTGATCGCACGCTGGGGTGGCGAGGAGTTCCTGGTGCTGATGCCGGCCAGCCCGCTGGTAGCGGCGCTAGAGGTGGCCGAGCGCATCCGCGCCGCGGTGGAGCAGGTCGCGTTGGACTGCCAGGGTACGCCCGTGCCGCTGACCATGTCCTTCGGCGTCGCGCAGGTGGCCGGCCCCGATGACCTGCAGGCGGCCATTGCACGGGCCGACAAGGCGCTCTACGAGAGCAAGAACGGCGGCCGCAACCGCGTCACGGCGGGCTAGCCGTTGCGGCGGGCTGCCTTGTACAGCCCCTGCACCTTGGGCACATTGGCCTCCAGCTGCTGGATGCGTGCCGGGCCCGAAGGGTGGGTGGACAGGAAGGCCAGGCCGCCCTGCTTGTTGCCCGTGGCATTGCCCATTTTCTTCCACAGGCTCACCGAAGCCTCGGGCTCGTAGCCGCCGCGCGCCGCCAGCTCCAGGCCGACCAGGTCGGCATCGCTCTCGTCCGAGCGGCTGAACTGCAACGTGAGCAACTGCCCGCCCAGGCTGGCCGCGGCATTGCCCAGATCGCCCAGGCCCAGCAGCTGCGAGCCCAGGCGCAGGCCGATGTTGGTGGCCTGCGTCTTGGCCAGGCGCTCGCGCGCGTGCTCGCGCAGTGCATGCGCCATTTCGTGGCCCATGATCATCGCGGCCTCGTCGTCGGTGAGTTTCAACTGGTCGAGGATGCCGGTGTAGAAGGCGATCTTGCCGCCTGGCATGCAGAAGGCGTTGATCTGCTTGCTGCCGATCAGGTTCACCTCCCAGCGCCACTGGCTGGCCCGCTCGTTCCAGGGCTTGGTGTGCGGGATCAGGCGCTGCGCGATGGCGCGCAGGCGCTGCAGCTGGGGATGACCGTCCGGCGCCAGTGCACGCTGGGAGCGCGCCTGCTCCATCATCTGCTGGTACTGCTGCGCGGCCGAGCGCTCCAGCGTCTCGGCCGGGATCAGCTTGCGCAGGGTCGAGGAGGTGCCCACATCCACCTGGGCGATGGCCGGGGCCATGGCGCCCGCCCCCGCAGCCAGAAGAAACGCGCGGCGCGCCGACCACATCGATGAAGACGCGGCAATGGGAGAGGGGCAGAGCATGCACATGCAGGAATAATAGACAAAAACCCAGGCACCCATGTCAGACACCTCCCCCACCAGCGGCATTTCCGCGCCCCCCCGCCCTTCCTGGCTGCAGACGCTGCGCATCTACCTGGAACCTGCCAGCCTGCGCATGCTCACGCTCGGCTTCTCGGCCGGCCTGCCGCTGCTGCTGGTGCTGGGCACGCTCTCGTTTCGCCTGCGCGAGGCGGGCATTGATCGCAGCACCATCGGCTACCTGAGCTGGGTGGGCCTGGCCTATGGCTTCAAATGGGTCTGGGCACCGCTGGTGGACCGCATGCCCCTGCCCCTGCTCACGCGCTGGCTGGGCCGGCGGCGCAGCTGGCTGCTGCTGTCCCAGTTGTTGGTGGTGGCGGGCCTCGTGGGCATGGCCATGGCGGACCCGCGCGAGATGCTGGGCCCCATCGTCTGGTGCGCACTGGCCGTGGCCTTCGGCTCGGCCACGCAGGACATTGCGCTCGACGCCTTCCGCATCGAATCGGCCGAGGCGCGCTACCAGGCCGCGCTGGCCGCCTCCTACCAGACGGGCTACCGCCTGGCCATGATCTGGGCCGGTGCCGGCGTGCTGTGGATCGCCGCGCGCGCCGAGGTGGCGCCCGCCGTGGGCCAGGCCATGGCCGGCTACCAGAACGGCGCCTGGCAGGCCGCCTACCTGGCGATGGCGGCGTCGATGGCGGTGGGCATCGTCACGGTGCTGTTTTCGCGCGAGCCCGCGCAGGTCGTGCTGCCACCGGCCAGGAACGCCGCCGAGTGGATCAAGGGCGCGGTGGTCGAGCCCTTCGCCGACTTCCTTGGCCGCTATGGCTGGCATGCCGCGCTGATCCTGGCGCTGATCGCGGTCTACCGCATCAGCGACGTGGTGATGGGCATCATGGCCAACCCCTTCTATGTGGACATGGGCTACACCAAGGACGAGGTGGCCGCCGTGACCAAGATCTACGGCGTGGTGATGACACTGGTCGGCGCCTTCGTGGGCGGCGTGCTGTCCATGCGCTTCGGTGTCATGCGCATCCTGATGCTGGGCGCCCTGCTCAGCGCGGGCAGCAACCTGCTGTTCGCCTGGCTGGCCGGCCACGGGCACGACGTGACGGCGCTGATCGCCGTGGTCTCGGCCGACAACCTGGCCAGCGGCATTGCCTCGGCGGCTTTCATCGCCTACCTGTCGAGCCTGACCAATGTGAGCTACTCCGCCACGCAGTACGCGCTGTTCAGCTCGCTGATGCTGCTGCTGCCCAAGTTCCTCGCCGGGTTTTCGGGCCGCTACGTCGACCTGTTCGGCTACGCCCATTTCTTCTCGGCCACCGCGCTGCTGGGCCTGCCCGTGCTGGCCCTGGTCTGGCTGGCCTCCCGCGTGAAGGCGCCGGCAGGCGCACCGCGATAAGCGCGCATTGCTATGCATTGCATAGCAAACAGGCGCTGGCAACGGTCGCGAGGTTTACGGGAGCTTTACAGAGGCTACAACACGGCGTGACGCCTTTGGGCGAGCATAGGGCCGTACCCAATACACTGATTCCATGAGCTCCCAACTGCTGATGATCGAAGACGACGCCCGCCTCGCCGAGATGGTGGGCGAGTACCTGGGCCAGTCCGGCTTGGTGGTGAAACACCGCGCCGACGGCAAGAGCGGCCTGGCCGAGCTGCAGGGACCCGATGCGGCCGCCCTGCCCGACCTGGTGATCCTGGACCTGATGCTGCCCGACATGGATGGCCTGGAAGTCTGCCGCCGCATCCGTTCGCTGCAGGGCCCGGCCGCCCAGGTACCGGTGCTCATGCTCACGGCCAAGGGCGACCCCATGGACCGCATCATCGGCCTGGAACTCGGTGCCGACGACTACCTTCCCAAACCCTTCGAGCCGCGCGAACTGCTGGCGCGCATCCGCGCCATCCTGCGCCGCCGCACCGACGGCGGCACGCCTGCGGCCCAGGCCCTGCGCTTCGGCACGCTGGAGATCGACCGCGATGCGCGCACCGTCACCGTGGGCGGCCAGCCCGCGGACCTGACCTCGTACCAGTTCGACCTGCTGGTGGCTTTGGCCGAGCGCGCGGGCCGCGTGCTCACGCGCGACCAGATCATGGAGGCCGTGCGCGGCCGCGAGCTCGAGGCCTTCGACCGCTCCATCGACGTGCACATGGGCCGCATCCGCGCTGCCATCGAGGCAGACGCAAAGAACCCACGCCGCATCCTCACAGTGCGCGGCGTGGGCTATGTGTTCGCCAAGCAGCAGGATTGAAGGGATGGGAGCCCCGTGAGCCTGTCCAACCCCTTCGCCCGGCGCCTGTACCTGCGCATCTGGCTGGCCGTGGTCGGCGGCATTGCCGTGCTCACCCTGGTCGTGGGCTGGGCCTGGCGCATCGCCGAGGAGCAGAAGGCGAGCAACAACCAGCCCTTCGTGCCGCCCTCGCGCGAGATGGTGCTGCGCGATGCCAGGGGCGACGTCGTGTTTCGCGGACCCGCGGCGCGCCAGCCTTCGGAGCCCGGCGAGAACGTGGAGTTCCACATCGAATCCGACACCGGCCAGACCTTTGTGCTGCAGATGGCGCCGCGTCCGCAGAACCGGGGCGGCCGGGGCGGCGGCGACGCCGCATTCTGGACCCGGCCACCGTTCGGCTTCCTGTGGCTGCTGGGCATCGTGGGCCTGGCCGTGGCCGTGGGCGTATACCCCATCATCCGGCGCCTGACCCTGCGGCTGGAGGCGCTGCAGCGCAGCGTCAAGCATTTCGGCGAAGGCGACCTGTCGGTGCGCGTGCCCGAGCAGGGCCAGGACGAAGTGGCTGACCTGGCGCGCCAGTTCAATGCCGCTGCCGCACGGGTGGAGACCCTGGTCAAGTCGCACAAGTCGCTGCTGGCCAACGCCTCGCACGAGCTGCGCTCGCCGCTCACGCGCATCCGCATGGGCATGGAGCTCATGGGCGGGCAACAGCCCTCGCCAGCCTTTCGCGCCGAGATCCTGCGCAACATCGCCGAGCTCGACCAGCTGGTGGACGAGATCCTGCTGGCCAGCCGCCTCGACGCGCGCGAGGCCGATGTAGGCACCGTGGAAACCGTGGACCTGGTGGGCCTGGCGGCCGAGGAATGCGCGCGCGTGGATGCCGACCTGGACGTGGGCGCCAGCCCCGACGGGGTGGACGTGCAGGGCATCTCCAAGCTGCTGCGCCGCGCCATCCGCAACCTGCTGGAAAACGCCCGGCGCTACAGCACCGGCGAGATCAGCGTGGCCGTGCTGCGCCACCAGGGCCATGCCGAGGTGCGCGTCTGCGACCAGGGGCCGGGCGTGCCGGCCAGCCAGCGCGAGCGCATCTTCGAGCCCTTCTACCGCCTGCCGGGCGCCAGCGAGCGCGCCGGCGGCGTAGGCCTGGGCCTGGCCCTGGTGCGTTCGATCGCCGGGCGCCACAACGGCATGGTGTTCTGCGAGGACCGGCCCGATGGTGCCGGCGGCGCATGCTTTGTGCTGAGGCTCCCGGTCAGCGCTTCCAGCACCACGCCATGATGGCGTAAAGCCCCGCCCCGAGCACCAGCACGCTGGCTGCCACGCCCAGCGCCCAGTCGAAGCCCTGCGCCCGTGAGCCCGCATGGGCCAGCAGGGCCGCCGCCATGGGCGGCCCCACGATCTGGCCGATGCCATACAGCGCCGTGAGCAGGCCCGTGAAACCCGCGGCCGCCTGCGGCCACTGGTGGCGCGCCTCCTGCAAGGCAAAGAAGGTGATGGCCGTGAACGGCAGGCCCAGCAGCAGGCTGCCCAGGGCAAAGCCTGCCGGGCCCGGCCACAGCAGGCCCAGGGCAATGCCTGCGGCCTGCAGCAGGTAGGCACCGGCCAGCAGCCAGCGGCGGTCGCGGTGCGCGGCGATGCGCGTCGAGAGCCATGCACCCAGTGCCACCCCGGCACCGAACACGGGCCAGAACAGGTCCGGCCAGACCGAGCCGGCGGGCAGCGCGGCGCGCGCGATCACGGGCAGGAAAGTCGCCGTGACGATGTAGCCCAGGCCCGCCAGGCCATAGGCCAGCGCATGCAGGGCCCGCTGCCCCGCGGGGTGCGCGGCCGGCAGGACCTGGGTGGCGGGCCCACCGGCCGCGCTGCCAGGCACCTCGCTACCGCCAAAGACCTGCCAGACCAGCGCGCACAGCGCGGCCGCCAGCGCGGCGAACGTGGCCCAGCCGGCCGCCGCGCTCCAGCCCGCAGCGACCATGGCGCCGGTGGGCAGGCCCGTGGCCACGATGCCCAGCCCGGGTCCGCAGAAGATCAGGCCGGCGAGCTGGGGCCGCCCCAGCCGGGTGAGCTGCCCCATGCACCAGTTGGCCGTGCCCAGGAACACCAGCGCGCTGGCCACGCCGGCCAGAAAGCGCAGCAGCGGCCACGAAGCAGGCCAGGGACAGGCAAGCAGGCCGGTCAGCACCACGGTGGCCACGAGGCCGCCACGCGCCAGCGCCGCATTGCGAGGCACTGCGCGCAGGTGCCGCTCCAGCCAGGGCAGCGCCATGTACAGCAGCGCGCCAGCAAGGTAGCCGGCATAGTTGGCCGTGGCCAGCCAGCTGCCGGTGGCGATGTCGATCACGCCGTCGTGCAGCATCATGGGCAGCAGCGGGGTGAAGGCAAAGCGGCCGATGCCCATGGCGACGGCCAGCGCGACCATGCCGGCCACCGCAACGCGCAACGGCGCCATGTCGGTAGGGTGTGCGCTGCCGGGCGAAGGGGGAGAAGACACCTGGTCCATACGGGGATACGGGGAAGGGGTTGCCACGGCGGATGCCGCTGCTTATCATCATCTTACCAAGAGATTGAATTTATGTAATTAATACTTTTTAAAGATGTTTGAATCTTCCGCTTTGTGGGACCTTGCGGCCCTGGACATTTTCCGCACCGTGGCGGTCGAAGGCAGTGTCACGCGCGCCGCCGAGCGGCTGGGGCGCGTGCAGTCCAATGTGACCACCCGGGTGCAGCAGCTGGAGGCGCACCTGGGCACACCCCTGTTCCTGCGCGAAGGCAAGCGCATGGCCCTCACGCCCGAGGGGCAGGTGCTGCTGGGCTATGCCGACCAGTTGCTGGCGCTGGCCGAAGAGGCGCGCCAGGCGGTGCGCCCGGGCCCGCCGGGCGGCCGGCTGCGGATCGGTTCGATGGAGAGCACGGCGGCAAGCCGCCTGCCCGTGCCCCTGGCGCGCCTGCACGGCCAATGGCCGGGCGTGGCGCTCGAACTCTCGACCGCCCCGACGCGCGAACTGGTGGAGCGGCTGCGCGCCCATGCCCTCGATGCGGTGCTGGTGGCCTGGCCGCCGGGCCAGGCGCCGGACCCGGTCTTCGAGACCCGGCCCGTGTTCACCGAGGAACTGCTGCTGGTGCTGCCTGCGGGCCACCCGCCGGTGGCCGGGCCCGAGGACGTGCAGCCCGGTGCGCTCGCGGTCTTCGAACCGGGCTGCACCTACCGCCGCATCGGGCAGGATTGGTTCGCCCCCCGGCCGCAGCCCATGCAGGTGCTGGAGCTGGGCAGCTACCACGCCATCCTCGCCTGCGTGGCCGCCGGCAGCTGCGTGGGCATCGTGCCGCACTCGGTGCTGGCCATGACGCCCCATGCCGGGATGCTGAGCCACCAGCCCATCACCCGCATCGATACCCTGCTCACCTGGCGCAAGGGCTACCGCTCCAGCGCGCTCGACGCCCTGCAGCAGGCCCTGTCTGCCGCCTGACCGTTTTTTTCTCTTCCCGTTCCAGGAGCCCGCCATGACCGAGCACAGCCTTCGTACCGCCCTTTCGCTTCGCCTGCCCATCATCCAGGGCCCCATGACCGGCTCCGACACCCCCGCCCTGGCCGCTGCCGTCTCGGCCGCGGGCGGGCTGGGCTCACTGGGCTGCGGCATGCGTTCGCCAGCGGCCATGATCGAGGCGGCGGCCGAGGTGCGGCGGCGCACCGACCAGCCGTTCTGCATGAACCTCTTCGTGCAGGACACTCCGGCCCCCGATGCCGCCACGGTGGACACCGCAGTGGCCCGGCTGGCCCCGCTGTATGCCGAATTCGGCCAGCAACCGGCTATGCCTGCGCGCTGGTGCGAGGACTTCGCGGCGCAGTTCGATGCGCTGATCGCCGCGCGCCCGGCGGTGGCCAGCTTCACCTTCGGCATCGTGTCCGCGGCGCAGGTGGCGCGCCTGCATGCGGCGGGCTGCTATGTGATCGGCACGGCCACCACGGTGGCCGAGGCGGTGGCCTGGGCCGATGTGGGGGCCGACGGGGTCTGCGCCTCGGGCATGGAATCGGGCGGGCACCGCGGCACCTTCCTCGGCGACTTCGCGTCGTCCATGATCGGCACGATGGCCCTGGTGCCGCGCTGTGTGGACGCGCTGGCGCCGCGCGGCGTGTCGGTGGTGGCGGCCGGCGGCATCATGGACGGGCGCGGTATCGCCGCCGCGCACGCCCTGGGGGCCGAGGCGGTGCAGATGGGCACGGCCTTCCTGTCGTGCGACGAATCGGGCATCGGTGCCCCCTACCGCAAGGCCCTGGCCGACGCCAAGGGCACCGACACGCGCACCACGCGGGCGTTGACGGGGCGCCACGCGCGCGGCATCGTCAACGCGCTGATGGAGCGCCTGCAGGCCGATGAAATGGCCGTGCCGCCCTACCCCGTGCAGAACGCGCTGACGGGGGCGCTGCGCAAGGCCTCGAACGAGGCGGGCCGGGCCGACTACCTGTCGCTGTGGGCCGGCCAGGGCGTGGAAGCCGTTCGGCCCATGGCCGCAGCGGCGCTGATGGCGCTGCTCGAAGAGGAATGGAAGCAGGCCAGCGCGCGCGTGGGCGCCGCGGGGCACTGAACGGCGGTCAGCGCGTCCAGGGGAGGTCGCGGGCCGTGCCCTGGATAACGGGGTGCTCGCGGTGCAACACCTCGCCGGCCAGCACGCGCTCGTAGTAGCGCAGGTAGCCGCGTGCCATGGCCTCGGCGCTGAAGTGCTGCTGCACATGGGCATGGCAGGCGCGCGGGTCGGCTTGGTGGGCGCGCACGGCCTCGGCCAGTTCGCTGGCGCTGGCCGACAGGCTGCCGCATTCGGCCGGCACCAGTTCGGGCAGGGCCCCATAGGGCGTGCTGAACACCGGGCAGCCGAAGTACAGGCTCTCGATCACGGCCAGGCCAAAGGGCTCATGCCAGCGCACGGGAAAGATCAGGCCGCGCGAGGCGTTGAGCAGCTCGTTCTTCTGCTGGCCGCCGACCATGCCGAAGAAATGGATGCGGCGCGACAAGGTCCAGCGAAAGCCGCGCTTGAAGTTGATGCGGTCACCGCCCAGTACGTCGAGCTCCACGCCCGCGAGCTTGGCCACCTTGATGGCACCGGCCACGTTCTTCACGCCCCAGGCGGCCTTGCCCAGGAAGTGGTAGTGGTCGCGCGGGCGCGCGAAGTCCACCGGGCCGTAGGCCGACCAGTCCAGCCCGTTGTAGACGAATTCGGTGGAACCGTAGCGCGCCGCATGGTTGCGCGACAGGAACACGGTGTTCAGCGGCAGCGGCTTGGGTTTGCGTGCGTTGCCGTGCTCGGTGACCAGGTAGGGGCGCGAGGGCTCGCTGCGCGGGTTGAACTGGAAGTGGGTGATGTCCACGTCGGCCGGGATCTGGCCGTCCCAGGGCGCGTCGGGCTTGATCGGCAGCACCTGGGCGAAGTCGCAGCTCGAGCCTTCGGGCACGAGGTAGCTCACGCGGTGGCCCAGCTGCACCAGGGTCTTGCCCAGGTCCCAGATCACGCGCTCGGTACCGCCGTAGCCGTAGACCGGGATGGGAGAGTTGTTGACCAGCAGGATATGCATCTGGGAAGCCTGTTCGTTCAGAAAGGGCGGCCGCAGCCGATGCGCGCGCGCCGCTCATGCAGCGCCGCCAGCACCAGCGGGCACATGAAGAGGTAGAACATGTTGCCGCTGTTGTGCGCCAGGAAGACCTGGGTCAGGCCGAAGCCGATGTAGGACAGCGGCAGCATCACGCCGACCAGGCACAGCGAGAGCGATTCGCGGTCCATCTTGCCCGCGCCGTCGCGGATGCGCCGGGCCGTGGGCCAGAACATCACCAACGGAATGCCGTAGAACGCGAACAGCAGCAGCACACCGGGCAAGCCGCGCTTGGCGAACAGGTCCAGCACCTCGTTGTGGGCATGGCCGAATTCGAGCACCACGGGGTGCGCCAGGCCTGCGGCCACGCGGCGTGCCTTTTCCTGCTCGTAGCCGGCCCGGCCCCAGCCGGTGAGCGGCCGGTCCCAGCCCATCTGCCAGGCCAGCTGCCAGTGGGCCAGGCGCTGGCCCACCGAGCTGCGGCCATCGCCGTGCTGCTGGTAGGTCTGCATTTCCTGGCGCGCCTCGTCCACGCGCTGCTCCACCGCTGGCACCTGGGACAGGGCTGCCGCGAGCAGCGCCAGCACGCACAGGCCCCAGTACACGCGCCGCTGGCCGGTGGTGCGCACCAGCAGCCAAGCGCACACGGGCAAGAGCAGCACCAGCGCCAGCCAGCCGCCGCGCGACTGCGACAGCACCGAGCCCACCGCGCCCAGCACGATGGCGGCCACCAGCAGCAACCGCTGCCAGGCCACCCAGCGCCGCCACTGCACCACCAGCAGCAGGCCGCTGAGCACGCCCAGCAGCATGCTCAGGTTACCGTACTGGATGGCGTTGGTGAAGCCGCTGGCGCGCGGCAGGCCCTGCACACCGATCTGGTACAGGCCCACGGCGCCGCTGCCCACGGCCCCGACGGCCAGGCCCATCCACAGCCAGGAGGCGCGCGGCTCGAAGGTCATCAGGTAGAAGATGCAGGGCAGCGCCAGCAGGTACTTGACCGGCCGGTCCATGCTGCCCCAGCCCCAGGTGGCGCCCACGTCGAGCAGCCACAGCGCGGCCATGCACGAGAAAGCGGCCGTGAGCCACCAGGCGGCGCGCGGCGCCGGGCGCCGCCACCACACCGGGGCACTGGCCAGCGCCGCCAGCAGCAGCAGCGCCGCGCCGTAGGAATAGCCCGAGGGCAGCCACAGCGCCAGGCCGGGCACCATGAAGGCGCCCACGCTGGCACAGCGCCCGAACCAGCGATAGCTCCTGAGCGTCACCGGATCACCCGGCCCGTGAGGCTGTCGCGGTCGTAGTGCAGCGCGGCGTAGCGAAAGAAGCCCTCCAGCGCCACGAACAGGCAGTACAGGAAGCCCGCGCCCCCGCACAGGAAGCCCAGGCGGAAGACATACAGGCGCACGAACATCGAGCCACCCGAGGCCAGGCCGCGCAGCACGCCGCCGCGCTTGCCCAGCTCGGCGCGCTTGGCGGCGCCCAGCATCACGTACTGGGTGAGCTTTTCGAGGCTGGTGCGCACGGAGTTGCGCGTGTAGTGCAGCAGCCGTGCCCGCACCAGGCGGCGCGGCACGGCGGCGCCACCGGGCTCGGGGTTCAGTTGGGCCTGCTCGTGCACCACGCCCGTGAATTCACGGACCATGGAACGCAGGAACAGCCGCTCGATGCGCGACTGCGACATGAAGTAGCGCAGCTCCTGGCCAAAGGCCACCATGCGCCAGCGGATGGTCCACACCGCGCGCTCGCCCGAGCGCACGATGGCCTGCACCTCCTGCTGGAAGGCCGGCGTCATGACCTCATCGGCATCGAGGAAGAACACGTAGTCGCCACGCGAATGGGCCAGCAGCCGGTTGCGCTGCACGGCAAAGCCCTGCCAGTCAGGGTAGGAATGGACTTCCGCGCCCAGGCTTTGCGCCAGGGCGACGGTGTCGTCCGTGCTGCCGCTGTCGACGACCAGCACCTGGTCGGCGAAAGCGGCGCTGCGCAGGCAGGCTTCAATACGGTGGGCTTCGTTGTGCGTGAGCACCGCCACCGTGAGCGTGGGCGGCACCTTCGCGCCGCCAGCGGCCGCCGACATCCGTCAGTGGCCAGCGTGTACGTGCTCGCCCGCCTTCAGGCGGTACACCGTGCCGCAGTAGGGGCACTTGGCCTCACCGCTGCGGCCCACGTCCAGATAGACCTTGGGATGGCTGTTCCACAGCTTCATGTCCGCCTTGGGGCTGGGGCAGAAGACCCCGCCCTGGGCGTTCAGGTCCTTGGCCAGCAGTTCGATCACAGCTTGGGACATGGTGTTCAGACCTTTGCGAGCCAGTGGGCGTATTTCGGGTTGCGGCCATTGACGATGTCAAAGAACGCGCTCTGGATCTTTTCGGTGATCGGGCCGCGGCTGCCGCTACCGAGCTCGATGCGGTCGAGTTCGCGGATCGGCGTCACTTCGGCCGCCGTGCCGGTGAAGAAGGCCTCGTCGGCGATGTAGACCTCGTCGCGCGTGATGCGCTTTTGCACGATCTCCAGGCCCAGGTCCTTGGCGATGTGGAACACGGTGTTGCGGGTGATGCCGTTCAGGGCACCGGCCGACAGGTCCGGGGTGTAGATCACGCCGTTCTTGATCACGAAGATGTTCTCGCCCGCGCCCTCGCTCACGAAACCGCTGCTGTCCAGCAGCAGGGCTTCGTCGTAGCCGTCGTCCAGGGCTTCCATGTTGGCCAGGATGGAGTTGGTGTAGTTGCTCACCGCCTTGGCCTGGGTCATCGTGATGTTCACATGGTGGCGCGTGTAGCTGCTGGTCTTGACGCGAATACCGCGCTTCATGCCCTCTTCGCCCAGGTAGGCACCCCAGGCCCAGGCCGCCACCATCAGGTGGATCTGGTTGCCCTTGGGCGAAACACCGAGCTTTTGCGAGCCGATCCAGGTCAATGGGCGCAGATAGCACGATTCGAGCTTGTTTTCGCGCACCACGGCCTTCTGGGCCTCGTTCACTTCTTCCTTGCTGAAAGGAATCTGCATGCGCAGGATCTTGGCGCTGTTGAACAGTCGGTCGGTATGCTCTTCGAGGCGGAAGATGGCCGTGCCATCAGCGGTCTTGTACGCGCGCACGCCTTCGAATGCACCGCAGCCGTAGTGCAGGGTGTGGGTCAGCACGTGGATCTTGGCGTCGCGCCAATCCACCATCTGGCCATCCATCCAGATCTTGCCGTCACGGTCGGCCATCGAGGGAACTACGGGGCTCATGGGGGTCCTTTGGGTTGCTGTAGGTCGCAAAAGAGCGATTTTACGGGGCTGGCGGCACCTCGGCCACCGGAGCGGGCGCCTGGGGCACTTCCTCCTCCTGCACGGGGCGTACCAGCTCCCACTTCGCGAGCTTGCCATTCTTGAACTCGCAGGTCACGAACGAGCGGGTGCCATCCGTCCAGCGGTACAGCTCGGGCTGGGCGCCGTCGTCGGACAGCAGCTGGCCCAGCGAGCGCGTCATGGCCACCACATGCATGAGGTTCACCCCGGGGCGCAGCTTGGCATTGAGCATGACGGCGCTGCCCACGTGGCCGATGGGCCGGTCTGCCGCTTTTTTCAGCACATTCATGAGGCGCGTGAAGTGCAGCAGGGCCCACATCATGAGCCCGCCCCCCACGGCCGCCACGCCCGGCCATCCATAGGACACAAAGCCGAACACCAGGCCACCCACCGCCGCGAGCGGAACAACGATATTGCGAAAATTCATGGGCGGTATTGTCATATGGCCAGCGCGGACGGTCATGCGTGAAGACCGCAGACCGCCCGGGTGCTTGCAGCCCCCACCCCCAGAACCTGCGCCGGGAGGGTCCGGCCCCACTTTCGTTGTGCAAACGCTACATCAAATGCAGGCGAGCGGCTGCCATATGGCGCAACCCTGCGCTGCGGTTTACGCTCGCTGGTTGATACAAACGGATACGCCGGGTGACGCCTGCAGGAGCACAAGCCATGAAACTGGACAACATACGCCTTTCCCCCAAGCTGTGGGGGTCCATCGTGGGCCTGCTGGGGGCCATGCTGGTGGTCTCCATCTGGGCCCAGTCCCGGACCGACAGTGTCGTGGCAGAAGCCATGGTCTCGCTGCAGTCCTACGACCAGCGCATCACCCTGGCCCTGCAGTGGAAGGGCGCGACCGAAACCACGGGCGAGCGCGTGCTGGCCAGCAACGCCACCCCCGATGCGGACCTGACCACGCTGTTCGACGGCCGTGTGAAGGCGGGCGTGACCGGCATCTCGGCCATCCAGGCCAAGGTGGTTGAACTGGCCACCAGCCCGGCCGACAAGGCCGCGCTGGAGCGCGTGGCGGCCGAGCGCACCAACGTGCTGGCACTGAACAAGCAGGCCCGCGAGATCAAGCAGGGCGGTGATGCCGCTGCCTTCAAGGCCTTCGTGGAAACGAAATACCTGGCTGCCATCGGCCGCTATGTGGATTCCCTGGAGGCCTTCGTGCAGCTGCAGCAGAGCCAGCGCGACGCCGCCAAGCAGGAGGCCGGAGCCGCCCTGGGCCGCGCACGGGTGCTGGCATGGGCCATCCAGGGCGTGGTCTTCCTCCTTGGCCTGGCGCTGTCTTTCCTGCTGGTGCGTTCCATCACCCGGCCGCTCAACGAGGCGGTGGAACTGACCGATGCGATCGCTGGCGGAAACCTCACCGTGCAGGCCCACACCGATCGCCAGGACGAGTTCGGCCACCTGCTGCGCTCGGTCTCGCAGATGGCGGCGAAGCTGCGCGGCCTGGTCTCGGAAGTGCGCAGCGGTGTCGACTCCATGTCCAACGCCTCGGTGGAGATCGCCACCGGCAACCACGATCTGTCGTCGCGCACCGAGCAGACGGCGGCCAACCTGGAGGAAACCGCCGCCAGCATGGAACAGCTGACCGCCACCGTGACCCAGTCGGCCGACACGGCGCGCCAGGCCAACCAGCTGGCCAGCACGGCCGCCCAGGCGGCGGGCCGAGGCGGCGAGGTGGTGGCCCAGGTGGTGACCAGCATGCAGACCATCACCCACAGCTCGCGCAAGATCGCCGACATCATCGGCACCATCGACGGCATCGCCTTCCAGACCAACATCCTGGCGCTGAACGCGGCCGTGGAAGCGGCCCGTGCCGGTGAGCAGGGCCGCGGCTTTGCCGTGGTGGCCAGCGAGGTGCGCGGCCTGGCGCAGCGCAGCGCCGAGGCCGCCAAGGAGATCAAGGGCCTGATCACGGCCTCGGTGGAGTCGGTGGAAACGGGCTCCGAGCAGGTCACCCAGGCCGGCCAGGCCATGGACGAGATCGTCAGCAGCGTGCGCCGCGTCTCGGACCTGATCGGCGAGATCACGGCCTCTTCGTCCGAACAGCGCGACGGCATCGCCCAGGTGAATGTGGCCGTGACCCAGCTCGACCAGATGACGCAGCAGAACGCGGCACTGGTGGAGGAATCCGCTGCCGCCGCCTCGTCGCTGCGCGACCAGGCCCAGCGCCTGGCCGAGGTGGTGTCGGTGTTCAATGTGGGCTACCAGGCCCCCGCACCCAAGCCGGCACCGGTGCGTGCTCCGGTGGCAGCCCGTGCGGCCCCAGCGCCAGCGGCCACGAGGGTGGCGGGCGCCACGGCCGCTGCCGCGCCGCGCAAGCTGCAGGCACCCGCTGCAGCGCCCGCGCCCAAGCCCCGAGGAGCAGCACCTGCACCCGCCCCCAGGCAGGCCAAGGGTTCGGACGACGACTGGGAATCCTTCTGAAGGATGGTTGAGAGGGCGAAGGCCCTCAGCCCATCTCCCGCACCACGTTCATCGCCTCTTCCACGCGCTCCACGGCGTGGATGGTCAGGCCCTCGATGGGCTTCTTGGGCGCATTGGCCTTGGGCACCACGGCCACGCTGAAGCCGAGCTTGGCAGCCTCCTTGAGGCGCTCCTGCCCGCGCGGCGCGGGCCGCACCTCGCCCGCCAGGCCCACTTCGCCAAACGCCAGGAAGCCGCGCGGCAGCGCCTTGCCGCGCAGGCTGGAGGTGATGGCCAGCATCACCGCCAAGTCGGCCGCAGGCTCGCTGATGCGCACGCCGCCAACCGCGTTCACGAACACGTCCTGGTCCATGCAGGCCACGCCCGCGTGGCGGTGCAGCACGGCCAGCAGCATGGCCAGGCGGTCCTTGTCCAGGCCCACCGAGAGGCGCCGCGGGCTGGGACCGCCGCTGTCCACCAGGGCCTGGATCTCCACCAGCAGCGGGCGCGTGCCTTCCAGGGTGACCATCACGCAGCTGCCCGGCACGGGCTCGCTGTGCTGGCTCAGGAAGATGGCACTGGGGTTGCTCACGCCCTTGAGTCCCTTCTCGGTCATGGCGAACACGCCGATCTCGTTGACCGCGCCGAAGCGGTTCTTGATGGCGCGCACCAGGCGGAACTGGCTGTGCGTGTCGCCCTCGAAGTAGAGCACCGTGTCCACCATGTGCTCGAGCACGCGCGGGCCTGCCAGGGCGCCCTCCTTGGTGACATGGCCGACGAGCACGATGGCCACGCCCGAGGCCTTGGCCGCGCGCGTGAGGTGGGCCGCGCATTCGCGCACCTGGGCCACCGAGCCCGGGGCCGAGGTGAGCTGGTCGGAGTACACGGTCTGGATGGAGTCGATCACGGCCACGGCGGGCTGCATGGAGTCGATGGTGGCGAGGATCTTTTCGAGCTGGATCTCAGCCAGCACATTGACCTGGCTGTGGTCCAGCCCCAGGCGGCGCGAGCGCAGCGCCACCTGGGCGCCGCTTTCCTCGCCAGTCACATACAGCGTGGGCAGGCCCACGCGCTGCAGCGCGTCGAGCGCCTGCAGCAGCAGGGTGGACTTGCCGATGCCCGGGTCGCCGCCGATCAGCACCACGCCGCCTTCGACGATGCCGCCACCCAACACCCGGTCAAGCTCGTCGATGCCGCTGGGCGTGCGCTCCACGTCGCTGGCCTCGATGGCCGACAGCGGCATCACCGCCTGGGCCTGCGCCAGGCCCGCGAACTGCGGCGTGCTGTAGCGGTTCTTGCCCGGCCCGGCGTCGGCCACCTGCTCGATCAGCGTGTTCCAGGCACCGCAGGCCGGGCACTTGCCCAGCCAGCGCGGACTGGTACCACCGCATTCGGTGCAGCTGAAAAGGGTCTTGTCTTTGGCCATGGCGTGGGGTGGTGAGCAGGAAGGGAGGCGGGCTGGTGACTATAGCGGTCGCAACAGGGGCCTGCAGCCCCGGCGCACAGGCCGTACGATGGCGGCCTTGCATCTCGACGGACACGCACACCCATGCAGCAGACCCCTACCAACCCCTTCAAGCAGGCCATGGCCCAGGGCCGTGCCCAGATCGGCCTGTGGCTGGCCCTGGCCGATGCCTACAGCACGGAGATCCTGGCCGGCACGGGCTACGACTGGCTGCTGCTCGACGGCGAGCACGCGCCCAATGACCTGCGCTCGCAGCTGCACCTGCTGCAGGCCGTGGCCAGCGCCACGAGCGCCCTGCCGGCCGGTGCACAGCCGCCCCACGCGATTGCACGCGTGCCCGTGGGCGACACCGCGCTGATCAAGCAGTACCTGGACATCGGCGCCACCACCCTGCTGGTGCCCATGGTGGACACGGCCGGGCAGGCCCGCGACCTGGTGCGCGCCACGCGCTACGCCCCCGAGGGCGTGCGCGGCATGGGCAGCGCCCTGGCGCGCTCCTCGCGCTGGCAGGCCTACCCGAACTATGTGCACGAAGCCAATGCCCAGGTGTGCCTGCTGGTACAGGCCGAGACCGTGCAGGCCATGGAGAATCTGGACGCGATTGCCGCCGTGCCCGGCGTGGACGGTGTCTTCATCGGTCCGGCGGACCTGTCCGCATCGATGGGCCACCCAGGCAACCCCGGCCACCCCGACGTGCAAGCCGCCATCACCGAAGGCATCGCGCGCATCCTGCGCGCGGGCAAGGCGCCCGGCATCCTGGCCACCAACGAAGCCCAGGCCCGCCACTGGCTGGCGGCGGGCGCGCTGTTCGTGGCCGTGGGCGTCGATACCATGCTGCTGGCCGCTGCGGCCAGGCAACTGGTAGCGCGCTTTCGCACGGACGAAGCCGCCGCGACCAGCCCAAACGGCTACTGATCACGACAAAGAAAGCACCCCGACGATGAAAGCATGTATCTACGGTGCCGGCGCCATTGGCGGCTGGATCGGTCTGGCCCTGGCGCAGGCAGGCAGCGAGGTCAGCCTGGTGGCGCGCGGCGCCACGCTGGCAGCCCTGCAGGAGCACGGCCTGCGCCTGCGCCGCCCCGATGGCAGCGTGGCGGCAACCCCGATACGCGCCAGCGACAGCCCGGCCGCCCTGGGCGTGCAGGACCTGGTGGTCATCGCGGTGAAGGCGCCCGGCCTGCCCGAGGTGGCACGCGCCCTGGCGCCGCTGATCGGCCCCCAGACGGTGGTGCTGACCGCCATGAACGGTGTGCCCTGGTGGTTTCTCGACGGCTGCGGCGGTGCCGCCCAGGGGCGCACGCTGGAGTCGGTGGACCCTGGCGGCGCGATCGCCCGCGCCATCCCCGCCGGCCAGGTGCTGGGCAGCGTGGTGCACACCAGTTGCTCGCTGGAGGCGCCGGGCTTTGTGAAACAGCATTTTGGCAACCGCCTGATCGTGGGTGAACCCGATGGCAGCGCCAGCCCGCGGCTGCAGGCGCTGGCCGATGCGCTGCAGCGCGGCGGCATCGACGTAGAGGTCTCCACGAACATCCAGAAGGACATCTGGTTCAAGCTCTGGGGCAACCTCACGGTGAACCCGATCAGCGCGCTCACGGGCGCCACCACCGACCGCATCCTCGACGACGAACTGGTGCGCGGCTTTGTCTCGGCCGTGATGCTGGAGGCCAAGGCCATCGGCGCGAAGCTGGGCCTGCCGATCGACCAGCAGCCCGAGGACCGCCACGCCGTGACGCGCAAGCTCGGCGCCTTCAAGACCTCGATGCTGCAGGACGTGGAGGCCGGCAAGCCCGTGGAGATCGATGCCCTGGTGGGCGCCGTGTACGAACTCGGGCAGATCACGGATACACCGACCCCGCACACCGCCGCCCTGCTCGGTCTGGCCCGCCTGATGGCCCGCACCCGCAATCTGTACTGACTTTTCACTCCATTCACTACCCAACCATGCTCAAGCTCTACTCCGCCCCCGGCACCTGCTCCCTGGCCGCGAACATCGCATTGCACGAAGCCGACGCCGGCCATGAACTCGTGACCCTGGACTTCGCCAGCCAGCAGCAGCGCAGCCCCGAGTACCTGGCCATCAACCCCAAGGGCCGTGTGCCCGCGCTGGTGACGGAGCACGGTGTGCTGTCCGAAACGACCGCACTGCTGCTCTACATCGCCCAGCGCTTTCCGGCTGCGAAGCTGGCCCCGCTGGATGATCCTTTCGCCCTGGCGCGCATGCAGGAGTTCAACAGCTACCTGGCCTCCACCGTGCACGTGAACCACGCCCACGGACGCCGTGCCGCGCGCTGGGCCGACGATGCAGCGGCCATTGCCGACATGCAGCGCAAGGTGCCGCAGACCATGACCGAGAGCTTCACGCTCATCGAAAACCATTACCTGCAAGGCCCCTGGGTGCTGGGCGAGGCGTATTCGGTGGCCGACGCCTACCTGTTCACCATCGCCTCGTGGCTCAAGTCCGATGGTGTGGACATCGCGTCCTTTCCCAAAGTGGCCGACCACACGGCCCGCATGCGCACCCGCCCGGCAGTGCAGCGCGCGCTGGGCTGAGCCGCACCGTCTCCAGCAAAAAGCCCCCGCGGCCTGTGCAGGCTGCGGGGGCTTTTTTGCAGAGGGCGCCGGGGGCTCAGTTCACCTTGAGGATGCGCCAGTCGACCCGGTTGTCCGCGCGGTGCACGATGTCCACCTTCTGCGTGGCCGCCCAGGGGATGATCTGGTTGTACAGCGGAATGTGCGAGATCAACTCGTGGTCGGCGATCAGGGCCTTTTCGATCAGGCCGTTGCGCGTGGCGGTGTCGGTCTCCTTCTTGATGCGCTCGATCAGCGCGTCCTGCTGCGGGTTGGAGAAACGGCCCAGGTTGAAGTTGCCATCACCGCCGGCACCACTGGAGCGGATCAGCGACTGCAGCGAGTAGTAGGCGTCGAAGGTCGGCACGCCCCAGCCCAGCAGGTAGATGCTGGCCTCGTTGCGCTGGATCATCGGGAAATAGGTGGCAAACGGCAGCGAGCGCAGCTTGGCCTTCACACCGATCTTGGCCCACTGGGCGGTGATGGCCTGGCACAGCTGTTCATCGTTGATGTAGCGGCCCGCGCTGCAGGCGAAGTCCACCTCGAAGCCTTGCGGATAGCCTGCCTCGGCCAGCAGCTTCTGCGCGGCGGCGGGGTCGTAGGGCCAGCGCGTGTCGGCCTTGGGCGTCCAGCCGTTGACCTGGCGCGCGATGATGGCGCCCGTGGGCTGGGCCAGGCCGCGCAGCACCACACGCTGGATGGCGCTGATGTCGATGGCCTGGTAGAGCGCCTTGCGCACGCGCACGTCCTTGAGCGGGTTCTTGCCCTTGACGTCGGAGCCGGGGAGTTCTTCGCGGAACTGGTCCAGGCCCAGGAAGATGGTGCGGTTCTCGGCACCATCGAGCACCTTGAGGTTGGGCGTCTGGCGCACGCGCGGCAAGTCCTGCAGGCCGGGGTCGAGCACGAAGTCGAGTTCGCCCGAGAGCAGCGCGGCGGTGCGCGTGGCGTCGGACTTGATCGGGGTATAGACGATCTGCGTCACATTGCCGCCGTACTTGCCCTTGCCCCACCAGGTGGGGTTGGCCTTGAGCACCAGGCGCTGGTCGGGCGTCCACGAATCGAGCACGAAGGGGCCGGTGCCCAGCGCGTTGCGGTGCGAGAAAGGCTCGTCCTTGGTCTTGATGTCCTTGGGCGACACGGCATTGTTCTTCTCGGCCCAGGCCTTGCTCAGGATGCGCAGCTCGGTGAGCTGGTTCACGAGCACGGGGTTGGGCACCTCGGAGAAGATGTCGATGGTGTATGCATCGACCTTTTCCACGCGGTCGATGCCCTGGGTGTAGACCGCGAAATTGGAGGTCTTGGCCTTGGCGCGTTCGAGCGAGAACTTGGCGTCGTCCGCGGTGAAGTCGCTGCCATCGCTGAACTTGACGCCCTTGCGCAGGGTCAGGCGCAGTTGGGTGGGGCTCACGCGCTTCCACTCGGTCGCCAGCGAGGGCTCGGGCTTGAAGGTCTTGCTGTTGTACTCGACCAGCGTGTCGTACACCGCGGCGTGCAGGGTGTTGTTAACGCCCACGTTCTGGGCATGGATGTCCCACGAGGACAGGTCGGTGGAGCGCGACCAGCGGAAGGTGTTGGCATGGCTGGCCAGGGGCAGCGCACCGGCAAGGGCGGCGGCCAGCAGGAGGGTTTGGAATCGCATGAGGGAGAAGTGCTTGTGCAGAAAGTCTTTGTGCACTGCACTATGGACCGCACCGCCCCCGGGGCGAACGAATTTCTCGTTGTAACCTTATGCGCCGCACCCCCAGGGCGCCTGCCGGGTTTCAATGCAGCAACAACCCCACGGCCAGTGCGACCATCATCGCCGCAACCACGGCATCGAGCACACGCCAGGCATGGGGCGATGCAAACAGCGGCGCCAGCCAGCGTGCGCCCCAGCCCAGCGCAGAGAACCACACCAGACTGGCCAGGCTGGCCCCCAGCGCAAAGCCCATGCGCAGCGAGGGCGGGTAGGGGCTGGCGATGGCGCCCAGCAGAAGCACCGTGTCCAGGTAGACATGGGGGTTGAGCCAGGTGAAGGCCATGGCGGTCAGCACCACGGGCTGCCAGCCTGCCGGCGCCGTGCCTTCGGACCCGACCTGCATCGCTGCGGGTCGGTAGGCCCGCAGCAGGGCGCGCGCCGCATAGGCCAGCAGAAAGGCAGCGCCCAGCCAGCGCGCTGCTACCAGCAATGCCGGATGGGCCTGCACGGCAGAGCCCAGCCCCCACACGCCGGCCTGTACCAGGATGGCATCGGACAGCGCGCACACGGCCACCACGGGCAGCACATGCTCGCGCCTGAGGCCCTGGCGCAGCACGAAGGCGTTCTGCGCACCGATGGCGATGATGAGGATGGCGGTCGTAGAGAAGCCGTTGGCAAAGGCCGAGGAAAGATTCATGGGCCGATGGTGCCCAGCTTGCAAAGGAAAGAGAAGCTATACTTTTTTGCCACCCGTAAGCAAAACTGAATGCACCTCGACACCGCGCAACTGGCCGCCCTGGCCGCCGTGCTGGAAGAAGGCAGCTTCGAGCGTGCCGCCCTGGCCCTGCACGTCACACGCTCGGCCGTGTCGCAGCGCGTCAAGCTGCTCGAAGAGCGTGTGGGCCAGATCCTGGTCCGCCGCGCCGCGCCCTGCACACCCACCGAGGCCGGCCAGGCCCTGCTGCGCCACGCCCAGCAAATGGCACTGAGCGAGGCCGACGCCCTGCGCAGCATTGCGGGCAGCAGCGCCGGTCTGGCACCGGTGCGGCTGGCGCTGGGGGTGAATGCGGATTCACTGGCCTCGTGGTTCGTGGACGCCATGGCCCAGGCCGCCGAGCCAGGCGAAGGCTCGGCTCCACCCATCACCTTCGACATCCATGTCGAGGACCAGGACCATTCGTCCGAGCTGCTGCGCCAGGGCCGCGTGATGGCTGCCGTGACCGCCGACCCGCAGCCCGTACAGGGCTGCCAGGTGGTGCGCCTGGGCACCATGCGCTACCGCGCGCTGGCCAGCCCCGCGTTCATGGAGCACCACTTCCCCCACGGCGTGACGGCTGCGGCACTGGCGCAGGCACCCGTGCTGGTCTTCAACCGCAAGGATGCGCTGCAGGAGCGCTTCATGCGCCGCATCGCGCGGCGCGCACTGGCACCGCCCGTGCACTGGCTGCCCTCGTCCCAGGGCTTTGTCGCCGCCACCCTGGCCGGCCTGGGCTGGGGCATGAGCCCCGACCAGCTGGCGCGCGAGGCCATCGAGTCCGGCCGCCTGGTGGAACTGGTGCCCGGCAAGCCGGTGGACGTGGCGCTGCACTGGCAGTTCTGGCGCCTGAACGTGCAGGCGCTGCAGCGCATGACGCACGCGGTGCAGCAAGCGGCGTCAGCAGCATTGCTGCCGTAGGAGGGTCAGGCCGGCAGGTCTTCGTGGTGGTCGGCCACACCCTTCTTCCAGTACGCGGCGATGCGCATGCGCTTGGGGTTCACGCCTGGCTTGGCCAGCACCACCTTGCGCAGGGCTGCCATGTCGGCGTGTTCGCCAGCCGCCCAGATATAGCCGTCGCCCTCGGGGATCGCCAGCGCCTGGGCGGCGTCGGGCAGCGAGGCCACCCATTGCAGATCCAGCCGGGCCGCCGTGACCAGGGCACGCTGGTCGGCCGGGTTGCGCACCTGGATGCGCACGGTGGCGACGGCTTCTGCCGGCAATTCGGCCAGGCGGCGCACGATGGCGGGCACGGCGGTCTCATCGCCCAGCAGCCAATGCCAGGCGAAGGCGGTGGGCACCACCATGCTGCCGCGCGGGCCGGCCACACCCACCCAGTGGCCCACCTGGGCGGCGGCCGCCCAGTCGGAGGCGGGGCCGGCATCGTGCAGGGCCACCTCGATGTCCAGTTCGCCCTTGGCCGCGTTGTAGTGCGCCGGCGTGTAGTCGCGCAGCACGGGCCGCGGCTCGGGCATCACCGGGCGGCCATCCTGCATGGAGGGAAGGCTCGCACGCTCCTGGCCCGGATGCGGCAGGATGAGCTTGAAGTGGTCGTCAAAACCCGCACTCACAAAATCGGCCATGTCCGGCCCGCCCAGGGTGAGGCGCACAAAGCCGGGGCTGACCTCGGTGCGGCGCAGCACCTGCGCATGGCGCGCCTTCAGGGTGTGGCGCACGCGGGTGATGGCGAGGGCATCGGCAGGTGCGGCGAAGGAAAGGGTTTCAGTGCTCATGACTTAAAATGTTGTTGATTCAATCAACCAAATCATCCGCCAACAAGTTGACTTTGTCAACCGGTTGGCTTTACCATGCACCGCAACCGCCCCCCTGCAGATGTCTTTGAAGCGATGCACGACCTGATGCACGTGTACCGCGCGCACATGGTGCGGGCCATGGCATCCATCCACCCCGACCTGACGATGAACGAGGTGCGTGCGCTGGGCTTCATCGGCCGCCACCCGGGCGCTACGCAAAAGGACCTGGTGCGCCACAGCGGCGCCGACAAGGCCCAGGTGGCGCGCATGGTGGCGCAGCTGGCCGAGCGCGGCTGGATCACCAGCAACCCCAACCCAGAAGATGGGCGCAGCCGCATCCTGGCGCTGAGCGCGGAAGGCCAGGCCTTGCAGGACACGGTGCGTGGCCTGCGCCAGACGCTGTCGGCCCGGCTGCTGGCGGGCTGCGATGCGGGCACCCAGGCGCAGCTGCTGGCGCTGCTGGAACAGCTGCGCGGGGAGCTGGACGCCCTGCCGGCATGCAGGCAAGGCGCCTGAGCAGAGCACCCGCCACGCGTGCCATGCACCGCCTGTCCGCGCCGGCAAGGTGCGGCATAGCCGCCACATATCGCCCAAAACCGTAAAACTTTACGTGCAATCGTTAAAATTTGCGTGTAATTTCCAGGGCTCGCGGCTTCATGCCGCAGACACGGTCCGGTCCGAACGGACGGCAAGAAAGGGTTTGCAAGTGGGAGCGTCGACGGCGAAGCAGCAGGCCCTCACGTCGCGTCCTGCGACGGAGCAGGACACTGCGTTCCTGTGTGCCGTGTACCGCTCGGTGCGCGAGCCCGAGTTGCTGGCCATGGGCTGGCCCGAGGCACAGATCGAAGCGTTCTGCGAAATGCAGCACCGCCTTCGCACGGCCGGGTACGGGCAGTACCTGCCACCGGTGGAAACCACCCTCTTGCTGTGGCAGAACACCCCGGTGGGGATGCTGGCGGTGTGCCGCGACCCGGAGCGCTGGGTGCTCGTGAGCATCGAGCTTCTGCCGGCGGCCCGCAGCAAAGGCATAGGCACCGAAACCATCGCCCGCCTTCAGCAGGAGGCCAGGGCCGCTGGCGTCGGCCTGCGGCTGCAGGCCAGCAGTGGCAGCCCGGCTCTGCGCCTGTACGAGCGCTGCGGTTTTGCCTGCGTGGCCAGCGATGGCGCGGTGCAGCGCATGGAATGGCCGCACGGCAAGCCCCGGATCTCCAGAAAGCCGGGCAAGAACGATGAGAGCCCGAAGACGGTGGACTGACTGATTGAACGAGGAACACAACCCCATGGACTTGCAGGAAAACACGCCCCCGGGCGGCCAGGCGCTCGAGTCGGAAGACCGGCGCCATTTCATGGCCCAGGCGGGGATCGCGGCTTCGGCCCTGGCACTGGGCGGCATGGGCACCGCGATGGCAGCGGTGCCGGCCTCGCTGCGCACCATGCCCTCTGCCTCGGGCCGGGCATCGCTGCGTGTGGGCATGCTGCTGCCCGACGCCCCGGCCTACCCCTTGATGGGTGCACAGTTGATGGAAGGTGCCCAGGCCTATGTGGCGCAGGCCGCCGGCCCGGCCCTGCAGTTCCTGCCCGTGGTCTATGGCAACCGCCCGAGCCAGGCCGAGCAGGCGGCAGCCGAACTCCTGGCCCGCACGGGCGTGGACGTGCTGGGCGGCTTCGTCTGTGCCAATACCGCCGCGCAATGGGAGCCCCTGCTCGCGCAGCACGGGGTGCCGCTGCTGGTGGGCGATGCCGGGGCCAATGCATTGGCTCCCACGGCCCGCTCCGCCTGGGTGGTCCGCAACAGCCTGGCTTACTGGCAGACGGCCTGGGCCACCGGCCGCTGGGCCGCCAAGGCGCTGGGTCCTCGGGCTATCGTGGCCACCGCTCCGGCCGACAGCGCCTTCGACCACCTGCCCGCTTTCGAGCGCGGATTCGCTTCGGCGGGCGGACGGGTGCAGGACATGGTGTTCACCTCCGCCCCCAACGGCACCAGCCGCCTGGACACACTGGCCCAGAAGATCCGCCAGACGCGGCCGGACTTCGTCTATGTGCTGGCATCGGGCGCAGATGCCGCGGCGTTCCGCCAGTTCTGGACCGCCTCGGGGATGGCCTCGCAACCGCCCCTGGTGGCAGCGGGCATGCTGGGTGAAGGCCTGGCCCGCTCCCCGCGGGTGGCGGGCCAGGTGTGGGCTGCGCGCACGCATGCCGGCAACCACCCCGCCCCGGCCGCCCGTGCGAGCGCCTTGCCAACACCGTTCCACCTGCTGGGCTTCGAGATGGCGCAGCGCATGCACGCTGCAGCCGCCCAGGGTGGCGGGCAGGCACGCGGCCTTGCGCTGGCCCAGGCCATGGCCTCGGCTGCGCTGCAGACCCCGCGCGGAGAGGTGCGCATCGATCCATCCACGGGCGAAACCGTGGCGCCCATCCATCTGCAAGGCCTGCACCAGGGCCCTGCCACCGCCGCCATCGCCTTGCAGGCGGCAGCCGCTGCCGCCTGCCAGGGCCTGTGCGATGTCCTGACCAGCCGGGCCCTGGGCACCTACCTCGCCACGTGACAACCCGGAACATCCCAGAAAGCTACTGACATGTCACAACCCTATGTAGGCGAGATCCGCATGTTTGCCGGGAACTTCGCCCCGGCAGGCTGGATGCTCTGCCAAGGGCAGCTGCTGCCCATCTCCGAGAACGAAACCCTGTTCCAGCTCATCGGCACCACCTATGGCGGCGATGGGGAAAGCACCTTCGGCCTGCCCAATCTGCAAAGCCGGGCACCCGTGCACGCCGGCAATGGCTACACCCTTGCCGAAACGGGCGGGGTGGAGTCGGTCACCCTCACGTTCAACCAGATGGCCGCGCACAACCATGCACTGTTCTATGGCGTGGGCACCCAGGCCTCGCCCCAGGGCGGCAAGCTCGGAATCACGCCGGCGCGGGACTTCCGCTACGCCAGCAGCGGGACGCCCACGGTGCAACTCAAGGCGGATGCGGTGGAGCAGGTCGGGGGCGCACAGCCCCACGACAACATGTCTCCCTATCTGGTGGTGAACTTCATCATCTCGCTATACGGGATTTTCCCGTCACAAAACTGAGCAAGGACAAGCCATGGCCAATCCGTTTATGGCGGAAATCCGCATGTTCCCCTTCAATTTCGCACCCAAGGGCTGGCTGCCCTGCGACGGGCGGCTGCTGTCTATCTCGCAGAACACGGCGCTGTTCTCCCTGCTGGGTACCACCTATGGCGGTGACGGCAGATCCACCTTTGGCTTGCCCGATCTCATGGGCCGAACACCCATGGGGCCGGGCCAGGGGCCCGGGCTGAGTCTTTACGACCTCGGCCAGAGCGGCGGGTCGGAAACCGTGAGCCTGCGCAGCACGGAAATACCACCGCACACCCACGCGCTCTCGGGCGTGGCCGCCATCGGAGACACGGACGTACCCACCGGGCCGCTGCTGGCCCAGTCGAGCATCCGCTCGTCAGCCTACGCACCGACCTCCGACACAACAATGGCAGCCGCCGCCATGGCCACCGCGGGCAGCGGCGCGCCCCACAACAACATGTCGCCCTACCTCACGCTCGGGTTCTACATCGCCACGCAAGGCGTTTTCCCGCCACGCTCATGACGCGCCCCTACAGCACCCCTTTTGGAGCATTCCATGGCTGAGCCCTTTCTGAGCGAGATCCGCATCTGCAGCTTCAATTTCCCGCCCAAGGGCTGGGCCTTCTGCAATGGGCAACTCCTGCCCATCAACCAGAACCAGGGCCTGTTCTCCTTGCTCGGCACCACCTATGGAGGGGACGGGCGGGTCAACTTCGCCCTCCCCGACCTGAGGGCGCGCCGCCCGCTGATGGAGGGCAACGGGCACACGCTCGGGGAACGCGCAGGTACGGACTTCCATACCCTGAGCCTGCAGGAAATGCCGGAGCACAGCCACACCGTCAAGGCCTCCACCGCCGTGGGCACCCAGGCCTCGCCGGCCAATGGCTACCTGGCCGCCTCGAACGTGGATGTGCCCTACACCGGGGCCCAGGGCAACGTGTTGGGCAGCAACACCGGCGCCCTCACGTCCACAGGGAACTCCCAGCCCCATGAGAACCGCTCGCCCTACCTGGTGCTGAACTTCATCATCGCGCTGCAGGGCATCTTCCCTTCGCCGAACTGACCCTCTCACCACCCACACGGCAGGCGCCAAGGCGCTGCCCGGCCCCAGGCCGACGAAGGAGTTGATTGCATGCAACGATGGACAAGAACCCTGCGCCAGACGCCACTGCCCGGCCTGGCCATGCTGGTGATCGCGCTGTGCGCTGCCGGCCCGGCGCATGCGGGGCTGGTGACGGTCACCAGCGCCCTGGACGATGACGTGGGCTGCACCTTGCGCAAGGCCATTGCCACCACGAACACCGGCACCCCCGCGGCCGGCTGCACAGAGAGCCCGGGCACCAACGAAATCCGGTTCACGGGCGCGCAGGCCATCGTTCTCAACGCTGCCAAAGGGCCGCTGGTCATCCAGCGCTCGGTGACGCTGACGGGCCAGGGCAAGGCCAACACGAGCATTTCCGGGGGCAGCACCAGCAAGTCCGGCATCCGGGTGTTCGACATCCCCACGGGCAGCGGCATCAACCTCACGTTGGCCGGCCTCACCGTGGTCAATGGCAATGCCGCTCCCGATGCCGTGCAGGGAGACGGCCTGAGCAGCGGCGGCGCCCTGTTCATCGCCAGCGGAGCCAGCGTATCGCTGAGCAATTGCGCTTTCACGAACAACTATGCAAAGTCCAGCGGCGGCGCCATCGAAAACCGCGGCACGCTGGACATCAGCAACTGCACGTTCAACGGCAACGAAGCGCGCGGCGAAGGCGGGGTGATCCGCAACATCGGCCTGCTCACGGTCAACGGCAGCACATTCAGCACGAACAAGGCCGAGCGCGGCGGAGCCATCTGGATCAGCCACCCTTCGGCCACCATCACCATCGCCTCCTCCAGCTTCAACGGCAACTCCGGCTCCAGCAACGGCGGCGTCACCGCCTATGGCGGCGCGCTGATGAATGCGGATGAAAGCGGCGCAACGCTGGTGCTGGGCAGTAACAGCGATGGCGGCAGCAACGACGCAGGCGGCAATGGCAACGTGGTGTGGGAAGGCAATCCCATGGTCAAGGTGCAGCCCACCACCCCCATCATGGCGGGCGCATCCGCACCGCTGTCCGTGGAAGTGCGCGGCCCCTTCTATGCCGCCACAGGCACCGTGGGCCTGCGCACCGGGCTGGCAGCGATTGCCGGCTGTGGCCCCCTGTCCTTGACGGGACCAGGCGACGCCAGCTGCAGCGCAGCAGGCCTGCCACTGGGCGTGCACACCATCTCCGCCGACTATTCGGGCGACAGCAACCATGCAGGCGGCTTTTCGACGGGCGTGGCCCAGGTGGTGAACGGCTACACCAACCAGAATGCCACCCAGGTCAAGGTGACCGGCCCGGCCAATGCCACAGTCTGGGTGGACAGCGCCAACGTCGGCACGCTCGACGCCCAGGGCACGCTGATCACGACCGTGAACACGCCTGCGCCCGATGGCAACAAGAGCTTTGCCATCCAGACCCGGGCCGATGCCACGGTGCTGACCAACAGCACCCTGAGCATCAACCGCGACAGCATCCTGCCCGCCTGGTCCGGTCTGCAGCCTGCCAATTCGGGCTACCTGAAGAACGGCGGCATGCTGGACTACCAGCTCAGCGAGAACGTCGCCAGCGCCAGCATCACCTTCACCCGGACGGGGGGCAGCGCGGATCTTGCGACGCATACCTGCACCCTGCAGGGCAGCGCCCTGCTTGCCGGCGCGCACAGCATTGCCCTGGGCACGGGCGTGAACGGCTGCAATGCCAATACCGCGCTGGTGGAAGGCGCCATCTATACGCTGACTTTTGTCGCGACGGACGCCGCAGGCAATGTCTCGGCCACCACCACGACTACGGGCGTCACCTACGATACCCAGGCACCGGCATTCAGCGCGCTCGCTCCGGCTTCCGGCGGTGCACTCAAGCTGGGCAGCACGCTGGGCTTTGCGCTCAGCGAGGCGGTGGCCAGTGCCCGCATCACGGCGACACGGACGTCGGGATCTGCCGACGCGGGCTCGCCCCGCACCTGCACGCTGCAGGGCACGGCACTGAATGCCGGCGCACGCCAGATGGCGCTGACCGCCGATGCCAACGGTTGCGCTGCTGCGCTCAACCTGGTCGACGGGGCGGTCTACACGTTCGCGTTCGATGCCTCGGACCCGGCCGGCAACGTGGCCGCCACCGCCCAGGTCACCGCGATCACCTACGACACCACGCCGCCCACGGCGCAGTTGGGCCTGCCCTCTTACAGCACGGTGCGCAATGTGCCCATCGGCGCCGCCTTCACCGGGACCGACACCGGCTCGGGCATCGCCACCGATGGCTACTGCCTGCTGGACACCAATGCGGTGGGCAACTGCACCTGGGGCGCACAACCTGCCGGCTTCGCCTTCACCAGCGATGGTCCCAAGACGCTGTATGGCTTCGTGCGCGACAAGGCGGGCAATGTGTCGGCAGTGGCCAGCGCCAGCATCACCGTGGATACCGGTGTGCCTGTCGCCCCGACGCTGACGACGACCCCGGCGTATGCCATCGGCAACTCCACGCAGGTGGAAGTCCGGGGCGAAGTCGGCGCACGGATCTTCGTCAATGGCGCAGACACGGGTCTGACCGTGGGTTCCGGCGGCAAGACCACCATCACGCTGAACACCAGCGCCATGGCCGAGGGGCAGCGCCAGACCTTCCAGATCACGCTGCGCGACGACGCCGGCAACACCAGTACCGCCCTGAGCGTGGAACTCACCCGCGATGGCACAGCCCCGGTGTTCAGCGCCATCGCGCCGGCCACCAATGGAGCGATCAAGGCCGACAGCAAGCTGGGCTTCGTACTGAGCGAAGCCGCAGCCACGGCCCGCATCACGGCCACGCGCACCGGCGGTACGACCGATGCGGCCTCGCCGCACACCTGCACCCTGCAGGGCACGGCTCTGGCCGCAGGCGCCCACGAGGTGAACCTGGGCGCCGACGCCAATGGCTGCGCGGCCGCACTCAACCTGGTCGATGGCGCGGTGTACACCTTGGCCTTCGATGCCACCGATGTGGCCGGCAACAGCGCCGCCACCGCCCAGGCCACCGGCATCAGCTACGACACCACGCTGCCCCAGGCCCAACTGAGCCTGCCTTCTTACAGCACGGTGCGCAATGTGCCCATCGGCGCCGCCTTCACCGGGACCGACACCGGCTCGGGCATCGCCACCGATGGCTACTGCCTGCTGGACACCAATGCGGTGGGCAACTGCACCTGGGGCGCACAACCTGCCGGCTTCGCCTTCACCAGCGATGGTCCCAAGACGCTGTATGGCTTCGTGCGCGACAAGGCGGGCAATGTGTCGGCAGTGGCCAGCGCCAGCATCACCGTGGATACCGGTGTGCCTGTCGCCCCGACGCTGACGACGACCCCGGCGTATGCCATCGGCAACTCCACGCAGGTGGAAGTCCGGGGCGAAGTCGGCGCACGGATCTTCGTCAATGGCGCAGACACGGGCCTGTCCATCGACGGGACCGGCAAGGTCAGCATCACGCTCAACACAGCCGGCATTGCCAACGGCCAGCACCAGGTCTTCAACATCGACCTGCGCGACGCAGCGGGCAACATCAGCGCCGTGCTGCCCCTGGATCTGGCACGCGACACCACGGCGCCTGTGTTCAGCGCAACGACCCCTGCCAGCAACGGCGCCATCCGGGCCGGCGGCACGCTGGGCTTCACGCTCAGCAAGGCCGTGGCCAGCGCCCGCATCACGGCAACCCGCACCGGCGGCACGGCCGATGGCGCATCGCCCCATACCTGCAACCTGCAGGGCACGGCCCTCGGCGCAGGCGCCCATGTGGTGGCACTGACCGCCGATGCCAACGGCTGTACCGCACCGCTGGGTTTGCAGGACGGCGCGGTGTACACCTTTGCCTTCGATGCCATCGACGCAGCCAGCAATGCTGCCGTGCCCGTATCGGTGACTGGCGTGGCCTACGACACCAGCGCCCCACCAGCCCCGGTGGTGACCAGCCCTGCCAACAACGCATCGGGAGAAGGCGCTTCGCTCGCCATCGTTGGCACCGCGGAGGCCGGAAGCCGGGTGGATGTGTACGAAGGCGCGACCCTGCTGGGCAGCGGCACGGCGACGGGTGGCAACTTCTCGGTCACGGTGTCCGGTCTGGCCTTCGCAGCGCACAACTTCACGCTCAAGGCCACGGACGCCGCTGGCAATGAGAGTGCCAGCAGCCCCGTTCTGACCTACACGGCCCAGGTGCCCAGCTCCGGTGGTCCATCCACCCCCGGCCCGGTGGTGACGCAAGGCAGCGTGACGGTGACGCCAACCACCCCGGTCACCGTGGGCGGCAGCGTCCAGGTCACCGCAGCGCCGGGCAGCACGATCACGCTCAGCCCGCAATCGGGCGGCTCCACCATCACCCTGCCCCCCGCTGGCAATGGCGGTGCGCCGGCGCCCGTGACCCTGGTGATCGGCGGCCAGACCTTCAGCATCCAGCCCCAGCCCGACACATCCACGGTGCTCAGCGTGGTCACGTTGACGGGGGCCAACGGACAGCCGCAGGTCGCCCTCGTGCTCAACCCCTCGACCTCGGGCGATTCGCAGGTGACGCTCAGCGGCACGGTGAGCCAGGGCACGGTGGTGGCCCTGCTGTCCACCAGCACGGGCAACCTGCCGCTGACCGCCCTGGGCGATGGCGCGGTGTCGGTCACGCTCGTCACTACCCCGCGCGCTGCCGCAGGCACGCCGCAGTCGTGGAGCGTGTTCGTGCGCACGGGCCGGGTGGCGCTGCCACCGGCCGCCAACGGAGCCGCCGCCGTGACCGTGTACAGCGGCGAAATGGCACGGCTCGATGGCACCGGCAAGGTGCAGAGCGTGCGCCTGGGCACCGTGGCCGGCAACGGCCTGGGCGACCCGGTGCAGCGCGCCGACCTGCCGGTCGGCATCAACGCCAGCGTGGGCTTCGTGCGCCTGGCGGGCGTGCCCACGCGCACCGGCGGCAGCACGCCGCTGGAAACCCTGGTCAACGCGGGCCTGCGCACCGTCGGCATCACCAGCAGTGCCCAGTCCACCGACGGCAGCATCACCTGGAACCTGGGTGGCACCAACTTCCCCGTGGTGCCGCTGGAGGTGCGCGTAGCGCCCGGCCGCGCCGATGGCGTGAGCGTGGCCGACGATGGCAGCATCGAGGTGACCACGGCAGGCCTGGTAACCCGCTTCGGGCCCACCCTGCAGTCCCTGCCCGCCATGGGCCAGGCCCTCACGGCCCTGGGCGCGACGACGGTGATGCAGCCCAATGGCGCCCTGCGCGTCTCTTTGGGCAGCACCGTCTTCCACCTGCGCGCGCAGTGGTTGCCGATGGGCCGCACGGGCAGTGTCCCGGGCTTTGTCTTCAGCAGCACGACCGGCCTGATCTTCACGGATGCGGGTGGCGTGAGCCAGGCGCTGCTGGGCGACGTGGCCGACTACGAGGGCTTGACCAGCCTGCTGCAGTCGCTGCTGGGCGCGGGCACCGTCCTGCGCACCGGCCTGGACCAGCAGACCGAGCTGATCGCGGGCGGCCAGCGCTTCCAGCTGGTTCCCGACCTGGCCCTGTTGCCAGCGGGCACCGGGCCTGCCGGTGGCAACTGGTGGTTCGAGGGCAGCAAACTCTTTGTGCGCTACCCCGGCGGCCTGGTCCAGGGCTTCGCCGTGACGGCGCGCTGAAGCAGCGCCCAGGTCCCGCAAGAAGCGGGGTGCGCCACCCGGTGGCGCACCCCGCTTTTTTCATGGGCGACGGGCCACGAGGGGCCCTCACCCGGGGCGCAAGCCCAGAGCCAGGTGCCGTTCCAGGTAGGCTTGCAGCACCTCGCTGCGCGCCTGCGGATCGGCACAGGCCACATAGCTGTCGGGCCGCAGCAGGTAGGCAGCGCCGCGCGCCAGGCCCGCTGCCCCGTGCGCCGGGCCGAATGGAACCTGGTGCAGCGCGATGCCCTGCGAGGCGCACCAGGCGGCGAGCCCGTCTGGCGCCTCGCCATAGACATGCACCTGCCAGGCGATATCGGCCAGGGGACCGTGGTTGTCGGTCGTGCGCACCCAGGGCAGACGGTCGCCGCCGCGCACCTCACCGGCCTGCCCTTCGCCCAGGGGGCCATCGTGGTAGCTGATCATCGTCTGCGAGACCATGCGGAAGGCGTACTCGCGCACGGCATCCGCGCCAGACGCCAGCGGCACCAGCAGCGGGGCAATGCGCGTGCGCATGAAATCGGCAAAGCGGCCTTCGGCCGTGACGAAGCTGAACATCCGGTCGGTGGTTTCCACCAGCTTCAGGGCGAAGGCGCGCCGCTCGGCTTCGTAGCTGTCCAGCAGTGCGTCGGGAGCGCCATGCTGCAGCACAGCGGCCAGCTTCCACGCGAGGTTGATGGCATCGCCGATGCCCGTGTTCATGCCCTGCCCGCCGGCCGGGCTGTGCACGTGCGCGGCGTCGCCCACCAGGAAGGCGCGGCCCCGGCGGTAGTGGTCCGTGACGCGGTGGTGCACGCGGTAGGTCGAGAACCAGTGCACCTGCCGCACCTGCAGCCCGACGCTGGCAATGGCACTGTGGCCCACGTCGTCGAAGCCCAGGGATTCGGCCCGCTGCGCCCGCTCGTCGCCCACCACCCCGATCAGCCGGCCGCGCCCCTGGTCGTTGTAAGGGAGCCATGCCGCAAAATCCGCATGGTCCAGCGCAATGTGCGCCTGCCCGTTGGCTGCTGCAGGCCCGCTGGCATCGACGTCGGCCACATAGAAGATCTTGTCGTAGGTGCCACCCGGAAAGCCCGCGCCGATCTGGTGGCGCACCACCGAACGGGCGCCGTCGCATCCCGCCAGGTAGGCGGCCTCGCAGGCCTGCTCGCTGCCATCGGGCAGGCGCAGTTGCGCAACGATGCGCTCACCCCGGTCCTCGAACCCCAGGCAATCGGTGCGCCACTCCACCCCGACCCCCAGGGCCTGCAGACGCGCCACCAGCAGCCGCTCGTGCTGGTCCTGGGGGTAGACCAGCAAAAAGGCATAGGGCGTGAGGTCCTGGCCGGCCGAGCCGAAGGACAGCGTGGCGCGCTGCCGGCCCGTGGTCCAGAGGTTGATGGCCGGGATGGTGTGGCCGCTGGCCACCACCGCATCGGCCAGGTCGAGCTGGCGGTACAGCTCCAGCGTGCGTGCCTGCACGGCCATGGCGCGCGATGCCGTGCCGGGTCCAGACGCCTTGTCGACGATGCGCACAGGCACGCCCTGGCGCGTGAGCCACAGGGCCAGTACCAGGCCGGTGGGGCCGGCGCCCACGATCAGAACGGGTTCACGGGGCATGGTGGTCTGTCCTTTCCGGTGGGCCGCGGCCTTGCCGCGCAGTGCGCTTAGCGCGCTTTCGATGCCGACGATTGCAGCGCCCGCACGGCTTCGGGCAGCGAATTCACATGGGGCAAGAAGTGGTCGATGGTGGCGCCCAGCGCGACGGCGCAGACCACGGCGCCCAGCATGGGTTTCCAGGTCAGTCGCACGGCGGCGCTGAGCCAGCCTTCGCGCTCCACCCCCATGGCGGCGCGCGCCGTCACCACCGAGAAGGCCAGCTCCACGGCCACGGTGAGCAGCACGTCCCAGCCGAAGAACAGCATGGCCAGCGCGCCGGCACCGAAGACGATGGCCGAGCCGATGAGGAAGATGGCCACGATGGGGATCACGACCACGGCGCCTTCGTCGGCGCCCGATACGGCATCGGCCGCGCCGCTGGCCAGATCGCCCAGGCCGGAGCCGGCGTCCGACAAGGCAGAGCCGAAGTCACCCGAGCCGCCGCCGGTGTGGACCGTGCCGCCCGAGCGCGGCATGGGCACGCTTGGGCCGTTGCCGCCGCGCCAGGGGACTGCATCGATCGCAACGTCCGCCACATCGCCTGCGACCTCCACCGCATCGCCCGCACCGTTGTCGGAATCCTCATCCCTGCTCACCAGGCGCGCCGCCCACAGCCGCAGCACCAGCAGGTAGCCAACATAGCCGACCGACAGGGTGACGAGGTAGCGCCACGCCAGCGTCTCCATGCCCATGCGCATCTGCACATAGGAGGCGCACCACATCAGGATCAGCACGAAGCCGCCGATCAGAAAACCGTGCAGGCGCAGGCTGTAGCGCTGCTGCAGGCTGTCCGCCAGGTGGTGGCGGGGCTGCATGCGCACCGAGCGCCAGTTCGAGTTCTTTTTGCGGGCGCTGCGCTTGTCGGCCATGGGCTGCACTCCTGTCAGGACGGATGGTCAGGCGCGCAGCGTACCCGATCAGGCCCGGTTCACGGCAAGGCCCGTCGGGCGAACCGTGACAAGATGCCCATTACTCCACAGTCACAGGCACGCGCTGCGCCAGCGCGCACATGAGTTCCCAGGACACGGTGCCCGCCGGCTCGGCCACTTCGTCGATGGTCAGCACGGCCCCATTGCTAGCACGGCCCCAGAGGGTCACCTCGCTGCCGAAGCCCACCTCCATCCCCGCCTGCAGCAGCGGCGTGAGGTCCACGGTGACCATGTCCATGCTCACCCGGCCCACGAGGCGCGTGCGCACGCCGTTGACCAGCACCGGTGTGCCGGTAGGGCAGTGGCGCGGGTAGCCATCGCCATAGCCACAGGCCGCCACGCCAATGGTGAGCGGCCCGTCGGCGACGAAATTCGAGCCGTAGCCCACCGCATCGCCCGCCTGCAGCTGCTGTACGGCCAGCAGTTTGGTCGCCAGCGTCATGGTGGGCGCAAGCCCCCAGTGGCTGGCGGTATTTTCCGGATGGTCGGGCGCATTGCCGTAGAGCACGATGCCCGCGCGCACCCAGTCGCCGCGCACGGCCGCATCGCTGCTGTGGCGCAAGGTGGCGGCACTGTTGGAGAGTGTGCGCTCACCCGGCAGATCGGCCGTGGCCTCGTTGAAGGCCGCCATCTGGTGCGCGATGCCGCGCGGGCCATCGGCATCGCTGAAGTGGGTCATGAACGAGATCTCATCCACCTGCGGCAAGGCATTGAGCCGGGCCCAGGCCGCGCGGTAGCGCTGGGGCGTGAAGCCCAGGCGGTTCATGCCCGAGTTCATCTTCAGGAAGACGCGGTGCGGCACCTGGGTCTTGTGCGCGGCCAGCATGTCGATCTGCTCGTCGCAGTGCACGGCATGCCAGAGGTTCAGGCGCGAGCACAGCTCCAGGTCGCGCGCCTCGAACACGCCTTCGAGCAGCAGGATGGGGCCGCGCCAGCCCAGCTGGCGCACGCGCTCTGCCTCGGCCAGGTCGATCAGGGCAAAGCCGTCGGCCCCGCGCAGCCCCTCGTACGCCCGCTCGATGCCATGGCCATAGGCATTGGCCTTGACCACGGCCCAGACCTTGGCATCGGGCACGCTCTGGCGCACGCGCTCCAGGTTGTGGTGCAGGGCGGCGGTATGGATGGTGGCGTGTATCGGGCGTGGCATGGGGGTTTGACCGGGTGGGATGTCCTGGATTCTGGCACCGGGACCGTTTACCCACGTGATATAACCATCCGTCGGCCACCAGGCCCCCCATTTTTAACAGGGCATCAGTCCAACTGATGCAGCACCAGCCATTCGATGAAGCGCGGTTTCTACACCATCATGTCGGCGCAGTTTTTCAGCTCGCTGGCCGACAATGCGCTGTTCGTGGCCGCTGTCGAACTCCTCCGTTCGGAAGGTGCTCCCGAGTGGCAGCGTGCCGCCCTGGTGCCCATGTTCGCGCTGTTCTACGTGGTGCTGGCACCGTTCGTGGGCGCCTTTGCCGATGCCCTGCCCAAGGGCAAGGTGATGTTCGTCAGCAATGCCATCAAGGTGGTGGGCTGCCTGATGATGCTGTTCGGCTCGCACCCGCTGATCGCCTATGCGGTGGTGGGCCTGGGCGCTGCCGCCTACTCCCCGGCCAAGTACGGCATCCTCACCGAGCTGCTGCCTGCGTCCCAGCTGGTCAAGGCCAATGGCTGGATCGAGGGGCTGACCATCGCCTCCATCATCCTGGGCGTGCTGCTCGGCGGCCAGCTCGTCGGGCACAGCATCTCGGGCATGATGCTGAGCTTCGACTTCCCGATGATCGACACCGGCGTGGACACGCCCGCCGAAGCCGCCATTGCCGGATTGATCGCCATCTACATGCTGGCGGCCTGGTTCAACACCCGCATCCCGCACACCGGCGTGGAAATGCGCCCCATGCGCGCCGACCCCTCGCGCAGCGTCCTGGCCAACACCATGGCGCTGCTGCCCGACTTCTGGGCCTGCAACAACCGCCTGTGGCGCGACAAGCTGGGCCAGATCTCGCTGGCCACCACCACCCTGTTCTGGGGCGCGGGCGGCAACCTCAAGTTCATCGTGCTGGCCTGGGCCGGCGTGGCACTGGGCTACAACACCACGCAGGCCTCGGCCCTCACGGGCGTGGTGGCCATCGGCACCGCCGTGGGCGCCGTGGTGGCCTCCATGCGCATGCGCCTCGATATGGCCACGCGGGTCATCCCGCTGGGCATCGCCATGGGGCTGCTGCTGATACTGATGGTCTTCATCAAGAACATCTGGCTGGCCATTCCCTTCCTCATCCTGCTGGGCGGCCTGGGCGGCTACCTGGTCGTGCCCATGAATGCGCTGCTGCAGCACCGCGGCCACAACCTCATGGGCGCCGGCCGCTCCATTGCCGTACAGAACTTCAACGAGCAGGCCTGCATCCTGGCGCTGGGCGCCTTCTACAGCCTGTCGCTCAAGTTCGGCCTGTCGGTGTTCGGCGCCATCACCATCTTTGGCCTGGTGGTCGCGGGCATCATGTGGATCATCCGCCGCTGGCACCAGCGCAACTGCGTGAACCACCGCGAGGAAGTCGAGCACCTGCTGCACATTGCGCGGCAGGATGCACATCACTAGGCTCCCCCTGAGGCGCTGCGCGCCATCCCCCTGAGGGGGACGCCACCCGTGCGGCGGGGCGGCCCTTGCACGGTGGCACTGGCCTTGGTCGCGCGCATTGCATAGATTTCGCCCAAGGCAGAAGCCGGCGGGCAGACAAGCCGCGCAGCGGCTACCATGGCTTCTTCATCCACAGAGGAGCCCCGATGCCCGAGACCATCTACGATTTCGAAGCCCTGCAGATGAATGGGCAGAGCGTGCCGCTTTCGCAGTACCGCGGCAAGGTGCTGCTCATCGTCAACACGGCCAGCGCCTGCGGGTTCACACCGCAGTTCGGGGGGCTGGAGGAGCTGCACAAGGAGTATGCCAACCAGGGGCTGGTGGTGCTGGGCTTTCCCTGCAACCAGTTCGGCAGCCAGGACCCGGGCAGCAACGACGAGATCGCCAGCTTCTGCCAGCTCAACTACGGCGTGAGCTTTCCGATGATGGCCAAGATCGACGTCAACGGGGCCAATGCATCGCCCCTGTACAAATGGCTCAGTGCAGAGGCCCCGGGCCTTCTGGGCAGCAAGGCCATCAAGTGGAACTTCACCAAGTTCCTGGTAGGCAAGGATGGCAAGGTCATCCGCCGCTATGCCCCGCAGGACGCGCCCAAGAAGCTCGCGGGCGACATCGAGGCCGCGCTGGCCTGATTCAAGGAGCCTGCAGCCCCTGGGACGACGGTGCGCCAGGAACGGCGGCCGGCATCGCGCGGGCCGGGCGCACGCCCTGCGGTGGCAGGCCGAACAGCGGGCGCAGCCAGCGCGAACGACGCACCACAGCCGTCACGGCCCAGCAAGCCAGCACGGTGCCGGCCAGCAGCAACAGCGGCTCCAGCACCGGGCCAAGCTGCCACTGCGCCAGGGCCACCACCAGCACGATGATCGCGGTCTGGTGCAGCACATACCAGGGGTAGATCGCCTCCTGGGCCCAGCGCAGCCAGGGCCAGGGCCGGTTGAGCCGGTGGTGGGCCCACCCGAGGATGGCCAGCAGCATGCTCCACAGGTACAGGTCGGCCAGCACGCGCACGGCGGTGCGTGCCAGCCAGCCGCCCTGCTGCACGGCCGGGCCGCGCAGCGCGGTGAACAGCACCAGCAGCAGCAACGCCCCGGCCAGGGTGCGCCAGCGCAGGCGCACCAGCTCGGCCCACAGGCCGGCATCGAGCCCGATCCAGTAGCCGTACAGGAAGAGCGTGAAGTACACCGCGTGCAGCCAGGCGTCGTGGATGAGGTCGTGCGTGGGCGGGAAATGCCGCCACAGCAGCACCGAGTACAGCACCAGCGGCAGCACCGGCACGGCCCACAGCGCCAGGCCGCGCAAGCCCGCGAAGGCCTGGCGCAGACGCTGGCCGGAGGCCGACTCCAGCCAGGGCAGCAGCAGGGCCAGCGCCACGGTGTACACCCACAGGTAGGGCAGGTACCACAGGTGGTTCCAGGTGACTCCGGCCTCCCAGCCATCGAAAGCCCCGGCCGGCCAGGGGCCGCCGCCGTAGTAGCGCAGCAGAAAGGCGCCCAGGCCCGGGGCGATGAGCCCGTTGGCCACGCCCTGGGCATACGGCTGGTATGGAACCACCACGGCCATGCCGAACGCCAGGGGCAGCAGCAGGCGCCAGCTGCGCACCCGGACGATCCCGGCCACGGTCTGCCCCCGGCGCACCAGGCCGAACGCCAGGCCCGAGACCAGGAACACCAGGTCCATGCGCCACAGGTTCAGGGCCCGCATAGGGGCCTGCAGCCACTCGGCGGCATGCGGGCTCTTGAGGTGCCAGTGCCAGTCGGCCACGTAGTACATGGCGACGTGGTAGACGATGACCAGGGCGAAGGCCAGCGCGCGCAGGGCATCGATGTCGTGGCGCCGGGAATTGGGGTGGGATGGAGCAGTCATGGGCCCATGCTCGGCCGCCTCGGGGCCGCAGTGCGCCTTCGCGGGACCGGAAACGCCCCTTTTGGGACGAGCGGTGGCCTGCAGGGACGGGCCCGGGCGCCGGTCTTCCACGTCCTGCCTACACTTGCGCCATGTCACCGCCCACCCTGCCCTGGCCCGAACGCTACCGCCCCCTGCGCCGCCGTGCGGAGGTGGCGTTCTGGGCGGTCCTGCTGCTGGTGCAGGCGGCCTTCAACAGCGTGGTGACGCTGATCGACCTGCGCTCTGCCGGTCGGCAAGTGGCCGCTTGGGAACCAGCGCTGTGGGAACTGTCGAGCGTGCTGGTGGTGGGGCTGCTGATCCCGGCCATCGTGGCCTTCGAGCGGCGCTTTCCGCTGCACTGGGACACGCTGCGCCGCCACCTGCCCTGGCACCTGCTGGGCAGCATGGCCTACTGCAGCATCCACCTGGCCGGAATGATGGCCCTGCGCCACCTGGCCTATTCCACCATGGGCGCCGAGTACCGGCTGAGCGGCCCCTGGTGGGCGCAATGGGGCTACGAGTACCTCAAGGACGTGCGCACCTATGCGCTTATCGTGTGTGCCCTGGTGAGCTACCGCTTTCTGCTGCTGCGGCTGCAGGGCGAGGCGCGGGTGCTGGACCGGCCCGAGGAATCCCCCGCCGGCCCGCAATCGGCACCCTCCGCCGCATTGGCGGCTCAAACGCCGCCACCGCCCCTGCCGGCGCCACGCCCCGAACGCTTTCTGGTGCGCAAGCTGCGCCGCGAATTCCTGATCGCCGCCAGCGACATCGCCTGGCTGCAGGCCGAGGCCAACTATGTGGGCCTGCACGTCAACGGGCACGACTACCTGGTGCGCTCCACCCTGGCGGACTTCCTCACCCAGCTGGACCCGGCACGCTTCGTGCGCGTGCACCGCAGCTATGCCGTCAACCTGAACGCCGTGGCCGAAATCGAGCCGCTGGACAGCGGCGACGCCCGCCTGCGCATGAAGGATGGCAGCACCGTACCGTGCAGCCGGCGCTACCGCAGCGCGCTGGCGCAGCCGGGCACAGTGGTCTGATCAGCCGCCGGCAGCCCGCTGGAAGTGCTGCGTCAAGACGCCGTTCGGATAGGCCTGGTGCGCCTGCAGCGTCCAATGCTGCCGTTCCATTGCCTGGGGAGTGCCCCACAGCGGCAGGCCGGCCCCCAGCGTCACCGGAATGGTGGCCAGCATCAGGTGGTCCACCAGCCCTGCGCGCAGGAACTGCCCTGCCAGCTGGCCACCGCCCACCAGCCAGACCTGCCGCAACCCTTGTTCCTGCCACCGGGCCACCAGCGCCTGCGGCTGCGCTGCACCCCAGTGCACGCTGGGCGGCAGGGATCCATTCGAAGGCGCCTCCTGGTGGCTGAGCACCCAGGCCGGCCGTTCGCCATAGGGCCAGTCGCCGAAGGAGCGCGCCACCGCATAGGTGTTGCGCCCCATGGCCAGGCCGTCCACCCCGGCCATGAAATCCGCCAGGCCATAGTCGGTGCCGGCCTGCTCGAAGGGGTGCAGCCAATCGAGTTCGCCGCCCGGGCCGGCAATGAAGCCGTCCAGCGTGGCGGCCACGTAATAGGTCACCTGGGTCATGTGCAGGATGCCTCGTCGTTCAAGAAAGGGGGGCGAGAGGCCATCTCCGCCTCCACCTGGCGCAGCATGTCGGCCAGCGTCTTGCCGGGCTCCTGGCGAAAGCGCTCGGGCAGCACGGTGAGCTCGGCGATGCGGTCGATGCGAAAACCCCGGAAGTCGCCCCGCAGTTCGCACCAAGCCGACAGGGTCCAGACCTTGCCCCAGTAGAAGCAGCCCAGGGGCCGCAGGCGGCGCACGGTGGGTCGGCCCTGCACGTCGGCATAGTCGATCTGCACCACATGGCAGCTGTGCACCGCCTCGCGCAGTGTCTGCAGGGTGGCCTGGGCCCGCGGCCCCAGGCCCACCGAAGGCGCATAGAGCGCCTGGGACTCGGCGGCCACGCGCGCCTGCGGCGGCAGCACCGAGAGGATCTTGCCCAGCGCCCCTTCGACCTCGCGCGCCAGCCCGGCATCGAGCCAGGCCTGGGCCAGCCGCGCGGCAGCCACCAGGGCATTCGCCTCGCCCTGGCTGAACATCAACGGGGGCAAGTCAAAGCCCGCGCCCAGGCGGTAGCCCACGCCCGCCTCGCCCTCGATGGGCACGCCCTGGTGCTGCAGGTCGGCCACGTCGCGGTAGATGGTGCGCTGCGACACCTCCAGCCGCTCGGCCAGAAAGGCGGCGGTGGACAGGCGCCGCCCACGGATGAGCTGGACGATCTGGAACAGGCGGTCGGCACGGCGCATGAAAAAGGTCTGGAAGAAAAGGCAAAAAAGGAATGAAGGCGGGCAGGCCTCTAGCCTGCAGACGCCCCGCGGCGGCGCGGGCGCGGGCGCGGGACGGGCGCGGTGGCCGCCGGGTCCTGCACGCGCAGCAAGCGGCCCTGCTGCTCGATCACATGGCCTTCGGCCTCGAGCCGCTGCATCTGGCGCTCCACGCCGCCCGGGTACTTGGGGTTCAGGCTGCCGTCGGCCTTGAGCGTGCGCCAATACGGTGTGCCGGCCGGCGGCTCGGCGCCAGCGCTCTGGGCCGCCGCCACCTGCTCCGCCTCGTCGGCAGCGCGCGCCACCAGGGTGGCGAAGATGCCGGTGGTGACCACGCAGCCCACGTCGGCGCCCTGCGCCTGGGCCATGTCCGCCGCCAGGGCCCGCACCGTGGTCCAGCGCCCAGCGGGAATGCGGCGCATGGCGGCATCCACGTCGAGCGGCGAGGGCACGAGCATGCGCCCCTCGCCCAGCCGCGCACGCAGGGGTTCGGGGATGGGCTTGACCTGCGGCAGGTGCCGATAGCCGGCAAGCTTGTCGCGCCAGGAGGTGGTGGCCATGGCAGCAGCGGTGCAGCGGCCTAGATGCCGATGTGGATGGCCACGCGGTCGGGCCCGGCATAGGCCTCGAAGTCGGTGGTGAAGCGGCGCTTGATCTGCGGGTTCTCACCGAAATAGCGCCAGACCTCGCCCCAGGCGTCGATCACCATCTGCGGCATGGGGCCCTGGCCGTGGAATACCAGGTAATCGCCCGCCTCGATCTCCACCGTCGTGGCCTCGCCCACGATCTCCGCGCCCTCGGGGGCATCAACGCCCGCCGTGACGTCGAAGGCACCATGCTCGTTGGATTCGTAGGCGCTGTAGACGCCGAAGATGCGGCCGTCCGCGCCCGGTCGGGGCAGCTTGTGCTCCCAGCTTTCGCTGAAGAAGCGGTCCCACAGACCGCCAATGCGGGAGGTCTCGGGGTTCATCTCGTCGCTGTTGCGGGTGCGCACGGCAATGCCGGCAACGCGAAAGGCGGGGATCTTTTCGGAAACGGGTGGCATGCGGTTCTCTCTCTCTCTTGGTTTGTCAGGAGCCGTGATGGTGCAGCCCCCCTGCTGACAACCTTGTGTCAGCAGGATGGCGCGGCGCGCAGCAAATTGCAACCAGGGGAAAGAAGGGCGCGGCCGTTCCCGCACCCAGGCCGGGCTGCTGCCAAAGCGGTGTCAGCAGCCAGCCCGGGGAGAAGAGCGCCGGGTCCGTGGCTCAGGCGGCCGGGGTGGCGGTAACAGCTGCGGCGGCCGCCACCACGCTGCGGTAGCGGCGCGCACGCTCCAGCGTCTGGCCGGCCGCACGGGCGGGCATGCCATACATGTCGGCAAAGGCCTCCAGGGTCTGGCCGCTGGCCTCGAAGGCGCGCAGCAGGGCCTCGTCGCGGGCGTTGCGTGCCGACCACTCGGCAAAGGCCTCTTCGAGCAGGGCATTGGCCTCATCGTCACGGCCGGCCACCAGCTCGGTGTAGGCCTCGCGTGTCAGGCCCGAGGCCTCGAAGGCCTGGACCATGCGGTTGCGCAACTTGGGCAGCAGATCCTCGGTGGCGCGGGCCTTGTTGTTCTTTCGGCGGCGGTAGACCTCCAGCAGGGCGTGGTGCACATGCTCGGGGGCCATGGCCTCCACGGGCTGGCCAGCCAGGTCGTGGCGCTTGTCGCCCGCGGCCACGCTCTGCAGGTAGCGGGTGGAACGGGTGTGGATGCCCAGCGCCGCCTTGAGCGCCTCGCGCTCGAACAGTTCGGGGTGGGCGGCCTGCAGATCCTGGAAGATGCCGCGCTTGAGCGGGCGGAACACCGCACCGAAGAGCTGCGGGTACAGGCCGGCCAGCTGCTCCAGCACCGGGTGGGTGCGCGGCGGAGTGCGCTGGCCCGCAGGGCCTGCGGGTGCACCCGCTACGGCCTTGGCCTCCGCCTCCGGGGCGCGCTGGCCTGCGCCGCGCTGGCCGTTGTTGCCGCTGTGGTTGTTGCTGTTGCGGCCGCCCCGGCCGCCACGGCTGCGCCGGGCTTTGCCGGCAGGCGCGGCGGTGGCGCCCTCCCCGGCTTCGGCCACGGCGGGCGCTGCCGATGCGGCCTGGTCTGCCGTGGAGGCAGCGGCGCCGGGCGCGGCGATCTTCTGTTCTTGTTCTGGCACGTTGTCGGTCATGGCGTAGCGGAAAAGGAAGGGGGCAAGCAAGAAAACCCTCAATCATGCCAGCCTTGGCGCCTGGCGCCTAATCCGCTCGCTGGGCGACCATCCGGTCAGCGCGCCATCGCCGGTTCAGCGCGCTGCAGCCAAGGCCTCGTCCAGCACCTCGATCCAGTGGCGCACGGGCGTGGCCGTGCCGCTTTGCAGGTGCGTGATGCAGCCGATGTTGGCCGAGAGGATGGCCGTGGGCGGCTGCTCACCCAAGGCCTCGTCCAGCGCACCGAGCTTGCGGTCGCGCAGCTGGTACGACAGGCCGGGGTTGAGCACCGAATAGGTGCCCGCCGAGCCGCAACACAGGTGCGACTCGGTGCGCGCCACGCGCAGCGTGAACCCGAGCTTGGCGAGCTGCGTCTCCACCCCCCCGCGCAGCTTTTGCCCGTGCTGCAGCGTGCAAGGCGGGTGGTAGGCGTATTGCACATCGGCCGGCAGCTTCACACGCCCCGCCAGGCGCTCGGCCAGCTCGGGCAGCAGGTCCGGCAGCAATTCGGACAGGTCGCGCGTGAGGGCGCTGATGCGCGCGGCCTTGGCCGCGTACTGCGCATCGTCCTGCAGGATGTGGCCGTACTCCTTGACCGTGACGCCGCAGCCCGAGGCGTTCATCACGATGCACTCCACGCCGCCCGCCTCCACCAGCGGCCACCAGACATCGATGTTGGCGCGCATCTGAACCTTGCCGCCCTCCTGGTCGTTGAGGTGGAACTTGACGGCACCGCAGCAGCCCGCCTTGGGCGCCACCAGGGTCTGTATGCCCGCGGCGTCGAGCACGCGCGCCGTGGCGGTGTTGATGCCGGGCATCATCGCGGGCTGCACGCAGCCGGCCAGCATGAGCACCTTGCGCGCATGCTCCCTCGCCGGCCAGGCGCCAGGGTTCTGCGGCGCCGGCACCTTGGCCTTGAGGGCCTTGGGCAGCAGGCCGCGCACCATCTGCCCGGCCTTCATGGCGGGGGCGAACAGCGGCGAGGGCAGCCCCTCCTTGAGCGCCCAGCGCAAGGCCTTCTCGCCCAGGGGGCGCGGCACTTTTTCGTCGACGATCTTGCGGCCGATGTCGACCAGGTGGCCGTACTGCACGCCGCTCGGGCAGGTGCTCTCGCAGTTGCGGCAGGTCAGGCAGCGGTCCAGGTGCATCTGGGTGGCGCGCGTCGGCGCCTGCCCTTCGAGCACCTGCTTGATCAGGTAGATGCGGCCACGCGGGCCATCGAGCTCGTCGCCCAGCAGCTGGTAGGTAGGGCAGGTGGCGGTGCAGAAGCCGCAGTGCACGCACTTGCGCAGGATGGCTTCGGCTTCGAGTCCATCGGCGCGGGCGCGGTATTCAGGGGAGAGTTGGGTTTGCATGGTGCATGCCTGGTCGGGGGACTATTTTTTCTGGAGCTCGGGGGGTGCAGCCGCGGGTACCGGCCTGTGCAGCGGATGGCGCAGGCGCGCGCGGTCGGCCCAAAGGGGCGGCAGCGACAGGACCAGCAGCACCAATGCCAGGGGCACCACGAACACGAAGCCCACATGCTTGAAACCAGCGGCACCGGCCACGCCGCCCACCAGGAACATGGCCAGCAGCCCCGCGAACAGGCGCAGGCGCGCCTGGTTGGCGCGCACCAGGGCCTGGGCGGGCGTGCCGGCGCGGTTCCAGTACAGCATCTTGCCCAGCTCAATGCCCAGGTCGGTCACCACGCCGGTCATGTGGGTGGTGCGGATCTGGGACGCAGACATCTTGGTCACGGTGGCGTTCTGCAAGCCCATGATGAAGGACAGCAGCAGCACGGTGGCTGGCACGGCGAACGGCGTATGCCAGCGCAGCGTGATGGCGCCCACCAGGCCGAAGACCAGCATCAGCGCCCCCACGAGCAGCAGGGGCAGCGCATAGCTGCTGTGCAGGTGCCGCTGCCGCCCCCAGTTGACCAGCACGGCCGTCATCGCCGCACCGCTGGTAAAGGCCAGCAGGGCCCCCAGCGCACCGAGCACCAGCGCCATATTGCCCAGCACCAGGTTGTCGGCCAGCATGGAGACGAATCCCGTCATGTGCGAGGTATACAGGTGCACCACCAAAAAGCCACCAGCGTTCACGGCACCTGCATTGAAGGCCAGCAGCAGGCCCAGCACGCGGTTGCTGGCCACCGTGCGGTGGTGGCCCGTGAGGTGGCGCAGGCGGCGCATGCCAGGAGGCCTACCAGCCCGGGGCCATGCGGCCGGGGTTGAAAATGCCAGCTGGATCGAAGCTGTGCTTGAGGCGCGCATGGATCTGCTCCAGCGCGCGCGAGGGCAGTGCGGCGTGGCCCGTCCCGCCCGGCTCGCGCGCCTGGGGTGCCCGGAACATCGCCGCACTTCCGCCTGCAGCGCGCGCAGCCTCGCGCAAAGCATCGCCGGCAGCTTCGGGGGCCTGCACCCAGCGCAGCGCGCCATGCCATTCGACCAGCGGCTGGGCCCCACCAGGCAAGTCCATAGCGGGTGCCGTGGCGGGCAGCGAAAGGCGCCACAGGGCGTGGTCGGGCTGGCGTGCGGAAAACCAGGGCAGCGTCTGGTCGCGGCATGCGTTCCAATCCACGGCCACGGCAGCAGCCTCCAGGCGCTCGCCGCCCATGCTGCGGCAGGCCGCATTCACGGCGGCCACGGCGCCACGCAGGCGCAGGTGCAGCACCCCGGCCTCCCAGCGGCTGGCATTGAGGGGCAGGGGCTGGCCGCCCCAGGCATGCAGGCGGCGCAGCGCCTCGTCCTGGCCGCATTCGAAGCGCAGCGTGGCCTCGGCCGGCACCACGGGCAGCACCTTGAGGCTGACCTCGGTGAGCAGGCCCAGCGTGCCCCAGGAACCCGCCATGAGGCGCGGCACGTCATAGCCCGCCACGTTCTTCATGACCTGCCCGCCAAAGGTCAGCAGCTCGGCTTGGCCGTTGAGCAGCACCACGCCCAGCAGGTAGTCGCGCACGGCCCCCACGCTGGCGCGCGCCGGGCCCGAGAGGCCGGCCGCCACCATGCCACCGACCGTGGCGGCCTGCGGCTGCACCCCGAAGTGCGGGGGCTCGAAAGGCAGGCACTGGCCCTGGGCGGCCAGGGCCGCCTCCAGTTCGGCCAGCGGCGTGCCGGCGCGCACGGTGACGACCAGCTCGCTCGGCTCGTAGTCGACGATGCCCTGGAGCACCCGGGTGTCCAGCACCTCGCCGTGCAGGGCCAGGCCGTGGAAGTCCTTGCTTCCGCCGCCGCGGATGCGCAAAGGGGTCTGGTCGGCCGCGGCGGCACGCACGCGTTCGGTGATCTGGGCAAGGGCGAAATCCATGCCGTGCATCGTAGCGGCTGCACCCTGCCCGGGCCCCTGGCAAGGCTGTGAATTTTTTGAACGGCCGGCGTGAGGTTCGCAATCGGCTCTTGCGCTGCCCTCCAATGAAAAACCCGCCGAGGGGCGGGTTGCTCAAAAAGAAGCCCGCCGGGTGGCGGGCCAAGGGATCCGAGGAGGATTCCGAGGAGACTCTCGCAGAAAAATCAAACGGTTCAAAAAAGCCGGGTGGTCAGGGCTGCGGCACCACCAGACACCGCAGCCCCGGCCGATCCCGTCAACGGCTGTACGCCGTTTCGCCGTGCGAAGTGATGTCCAGGCCTTCGCGTTCAGCCTCTTCCGAGACACGCAGACCCACGGTGAGGTCCACGATCTTGTAGGCGATGAAGGACACCACGCCCGACCACACGATGGTCAACAGCACTGCCTTGGTCTGGGTCCACACCTGTGCGGCGATGGAGTAGTCCGCAGATGTCACCATGGTGGCCGTGACCCAGTCCGCCACATAGCCGGGGCCGCCCAGGCTGGGGGCGTTGAACACGCCAGTCAACAGTGCGCCAACAATGCCGCCGATACCGTGCACGCCGAACACGTCCAGCGAATCGTCGGCACCCAGCATTTTCTTGAGGCCGTTCACACCCCACAGGCAAGCAAAGCCACCCACCAGGCCGATGACCAGTGCACCACCGATGCCCACGTTGCCGGCAGCTGGCGTGATGGCCACCAGACCGGCGACGGCACCCGAGGCAGCACCCAGCATGGATGCCTTGCCGCGTGCCAGCGCCTCACCGATACACCAGGCCAGCACGGCTGCAGCCGTGGCCACCAGCGTGTTGATGAAGGCCAGGGCGGCAAAGCCGTTGGCTTCGAGTGCGGAGCCGGCATTGAAGCCGAACCAGCCCACCCACAGGAGCGAAGCACCCACCATGGTCAGCGTCAGGCTGTGCGGCGCCATGGCTTCCTTGCCGTAGCCGATGCGCTTGCCCACCATGAATGCGCCCACCAGGCCAGCCACAGCAGCGTTGATGTGCACCACGGTACCGCCAGCGAAGTCCAACGCACCCCACTGCCAGATCTGGCCGGCCTTGCCGGTCATGGCATCGACGACTTCCTTGCCTGTGTAGGCATCAGGACCCATCCAGAACCACACCATGTGGGCGATCGGCAGGTAGCTGAAGGTGAACCACAGCACCATGAACAGCATGACGGCACCGAACTTGATGCGCTCGGCGAAGGCGCCGACGATCAGGGCACAGGTGATGCCGGCAAAGGTGGCCTGGAAGGCTGCGAACACCACTTCCGGAATCACCACACCCTTGCTGAAGGTCGCAGCATTGGCAAAGGTGCCGGCTGCGTTGTCCCAGATGCCTTTCATGAACAGGCGATCAAAGCCGCCAATGAACGCACTTCCTTCGGTGAACGCCAGGCTGTAGCCGTAGATGAACCACAGCACCACGATCATCGAGAAGGTGACCATGACCTGCATGAGTACGGAGAGCATGTTCTTGCTGCGCACCAGGCCACCGTAGAACAGGGCCAGGCCGGGCAGGACCATCAGGATCACGAGGATGGTGGAGGTCATCATCCAGGCGGTGTCGCCCTTGTTGGGCACGGGGGCAGCTGCAGCAGCAGGTGCGGCTTCGGCCGCAGCAGGAGCTGCCGCAGGGGCAGCGGCGGGTGCCGCAGCAGGGGCAGCAGCCGCTGGCACCGACGCCGCAGGCTCGGCGGCAGGTGCCTGGGCCAGCGACAGTCCACCGACCGACAGCAGGCTCAACCCCAGGATGAAGGAAGCAAGCAATTTTTTCATGGCTTTTTTTCTCTTGTGTGTGATGCGGCGTGCCCCTTAGAGGGCTTCCTTGCCGGTTTCGCCGGTGCGGATGCGCACCACCTGCTCGAGGTGCGTCACGAAGATCTTGCCGTCACCGATCTTGCCGGTGCGGGCAGCGGCCTCGATGGCCTCGATCACGCGGTCCACCAACTCGTCCGCCACTGCGGCCTCGATCTTGACCTTGGGCAGGAAGTCGACCACGTACTCCGCGCCGCGGTACAGCTCCGTGTGCCCCTTCTGGCGCCCGAAGCCCTTGACCTCGGTCACCGTGATCCCCTGAACCCCGATGTCCGACAGGGCTTCACGCACCTCGTCGAGCTTGAAGGGCTTGATGATGGCTGTCACCATTTTCATTTTTGGTTCCTCCGGAAGGGGCGCTCTGCGCGCCCCCAAAAGATTTACAGGGTTTTGGTCAGCGTCACGATCACGCGCGACTTGTTGACGGGACCAAAGTAGTCCTTCTTGTTGGCGCCGACCACGGCAGCACCCAGGGACAGGCCCGAACCGAAGTCATAGGCACCGCCGACGCTGTAGTCGATGTAGTTGGGGGCCGCGATGTCGCCGCCAAAGCGCGTGTAGCCCACGGACGCCTTGAGCATGACCTTGGGCATCACTTCCTGGGCGAATGCCAGGTTCAGGTAGCCGGTGTTGCGGCCCTTGAAGCCGGGGCCGGCATAGGCGAAGTAGTCCTTGGACAGCGTGTGCGAGTACTTGGCCGTCACGGGCCCGAAGGTGGCGGCGCCATAGACTTCGGTGGTGTTGCCGTTGCTGTTGCCGGGGTAGATGTAGGTCAAGAGGCCCACATCCAGGTCGGCGCCGCCGGCCTTGAACTTGTAGCCGCCGTAGATGTCGGACTCGATGGAGTTACCCGAGAGCCAGTCGACGCTGGAATTCCAGTTGCCGACATAGAAACCGGACTCGCCGAAGGCGTAGTCGAAGCCGCCCTGGATCGCGGGCTTGACAGCCTTGACCTTGGAGACATCCTGGTCCTGGCCACGGAACTTGTAGTTCGAGGTCAGGCTGACGTTGCCGGTCAGCTGGGCACTGGCCAGCAGGGGCAGGGTTGCAACAAGGGCAGCGCCCAGGAACTTGATGGATGCGCGGGTCATGTTTCCTCCGGTTGGACAAAGTAGGGACAAGCGCTTTAAGCATGGACCGTGCCACGCGCCACCAACGGGCCGTGGCACCTGCGGGCGGGGCAGATGGGGATTCCCTATTAAAGTGAGGGTTGAGGGGACTTTGCAAATGCACCACGGTGGTGCAACTGTGAAGCAGTTCACGCCGCCCCACCATAAAACGCACCCATCTGGGGAGAAAGTCGACCATGAGTCTTGCTTTGGTGCAAAGTCGCGCCCTTCTGGGGCTGCAGGCACCGGCCGTCACCGTTGAAGTGCACCTGGCCAACGGCCTGCCCAGCTTCACGCTGGTGGGCCTGGCTGAAGTGGAAGTGAAGGAGGCACGCGAGCGCGTGCGCTCGGCACTGCAGAACGCGGGCCTGGAGTTTCCCCACAACAAGAGGATCACGGTCAACCTCGCCCCGGCGGACCTGCCCAAGGATTCGGGCCGGTTCGACCTGCCCATCGCCCTGGGCATTCTGGCGGCCAGCGGACAGATCGATGGCAGCCGCCTTGCAGGCCACGAATTCGCGGGGGAGTTGTCGCTCTCAGGCGAACTGCGCCCGGTGCGCGGGGCGCTGGCCACCAGCCTGGCGCTGCAGACCCAGCACATCAGCACGCAACTGGTGCTGCCCCCCGGCAGTGCCGAAGAAGCCGCCCTGGTGCCCGATGCCCAGGTGGTGCGCGCACGCCACCTGCTCGACGTGGTGCGCGCCTTCCTGCCGCCCGGCACGCCGGCCCCCGAAGGAGACGACGATGGCTTTACCCGCCTGCAGCCCACGCCCATGGCCACCGGGCTGCAGGGCCCCGACATGGCCGACGTGAAAGGCCAGGCCATGGCCAAGCGCGCCCTGGAGATCGCTGCGGCCGGCGGCCACAGTGTGCTGATGGCCGGGCCGCCCGGCTCAGGAAAATCCATGCTCGCACAGCGCTTTGCCGGCCTGCTGCCACCCATGGCGGTGCAGGAGGCGCTGGAAAGCGCCGCCATCTCCAGCCTGGCCGGCCGCTTCAGCCCCGAGCGCTGGGGCCTGCGCCCCACAGGGCAGCCCCATCACACGGCCAGCGCCGTGGCGCTGGTCGGAGGGGGCTCACCGCCTCGGCCTGGCGAGATCTCGCTGGCGCACCATGGAGTGCTCTTCCTCGACGAATTTCCCGAGTTCACCCGCGCTGCGCTGGAGGCGCTGCGCGAACCCCTGGAGACCGGCCACATCACCATCTCCCGCGCAGCGCAAAGGGCCGATTTTCCAGCCCGATTTCAAATGGTGGCCGCCATGAACCCGTGCCCCTGCGGATTTCTCGGCTCCACCCAGCGCGCCTGCCGCTGCACGCCGGACCAGATCTCACGTTACCAGGGCAAGCTCAGCGGGCCCCTGCTGGACCGCATCGACCTGCACGTGGAAGTGCCCGCCGTGCCCTCGGAGCAATTGCTCAAGGCGCCGCCCGGCGAATCCAGTGCCGCCATCCGCGAGCGCGTGGTGCAGGCGCGGGAACGGGCCCTGGCGCGCCAGGGCAAGACCAACCAGGCGCTGCAGGGCCAGGAGATCGACGAGCACTTGCACCTGGACGATGCGGCCGCCAAGTTCCTCAACACCGCGGCCGCGCGCCTGGGCTGGTCGGCGCGCAGCACGCACCGTGCGCTCAAGGTGGCGCGCACCATCGCCGACCTGGCGGGGGCCGACGCCACCGCCGTCGGCCACGTGGCCGAGGCCGTCCAATACCGCCGCGTACTGCGCAGTCCGGCCTGAACGCTATAGTCTCTTTACCTTCTGCAGCATCACCCCATGGCCAGCGCTTCCTCCCCCACCCTCGCACCCACCGCCACCGACGTGGTCGACAACAGCTATCTGCGCACCCTGGTGGGCTACAACGCGCGCCGGGCCTCGCTGTCCATCATCGAGGTGTTCATGGAGCGCATGGCGGTCTATGGGCTCAAGGTGGTGGATTTCTCGGTGCTCTCGCTGGTGGCGCACAACCCCGGCATCACCTCGCGCCAGCTGTGCTCCACACTGGGCGTGCTGCCACCCAACCTGGTGGGACTGATCGCGGCGCTGGACCGGCGCGGCCTGATCGAGCGCCGCCCGCACCCGAGCGACGGGCGCGCGATGGGCCTGCACCTGACACCTGCGGGCGAGGACCTGTGCGGCCAGGCCGAGCAGACCGCCGCCCAGCTGGAAATCGACGCCACTGCGCGCCTTACGGCCACCGAGCGCAAGACGCTGATCCGTCTGCTGCAAAAGATCTACGACTGACCGGCCCGCCCTTCAAGCCGCCTTCGGCTTGTCCAGCCCCAGCAGGCGCACCGCATTGCCCTTGAGGATGCCGGGCATCACCTCGGGCTTGAAGCCGGCTTCCTGGAAATCCTTCATCCAGCGCTCGGGCGTGATCAGCGGGTAGTCGCTGCCGAACAGGATGCGGTCCTTGAGCAGGGTGTTGGAATACTGCACCAGCTGCTTGGGGAAGTACTTGGGGCTCCAGCCCGACAGGTCGATCCAGACGTTGGGCTTGTGCGTGGCGACCGAGAGCGCCTCGTCCTGCCAGGGGAAGCTGGGGTGCGCCATCACGATCTGCATGTCCGGGAAGTCGATGGCCACGTCGTCCAGGTGCATGGGGTTGCTGTACTCCAGGCGCAGGCCGCCGCCGCAGCGCATGCCGCTGCCGATGCCGCTGTGGCCGGTGTGGAAGATGGCCGGCAGGCCGTACTCGGCGATCACCTCGTAGATCGGCCAGGCCATCTGGTCGTAGGGGTGGTAGCCCTGCACTGTGGGGTGGAACTTGAAGCCCTTGACGCCGTGCTCCTCGATCAGCCGGCGCGCCTCGCGCGCACCCATCTTGCCCTTGTGCGGGTCGATGCTGGCAAAGGCCACCATCATGTCGCTGTTGGCCTTGGCGGCCTCGGCGATCTCTTCGTTGGGGATGCGCCGGCGGCCCATCTTGGACTCGGCGTCCACCGTGAACATCACCAGGCCGATCTTCTGCTCGCGGTAGTAGGCCACCGTCTCGGCAATCGTGGGGCGGCGGCCGTTCTTGAAGTACTTGTCGGCCGCGCGGTCGTACTCCTCGCCGTAGTTGTCGAACGGGTTCCAGCAGCTCACCTCGGCGTGGGTGTGGATGTCGATGGCGATCAGGTTCTCGTGGTCCATATCTGTCTCCTATGGTGACCGGGCTTTCATGGCACCGCCCTTCAGCATGCACCACCGCACAGCAGGTGGATCAAGGGTAACTACTGATGAAAAACCGGTCTGGCTTGCTTGAATTGGTTATTAACTATAACCACAATTCACGTATCAAGAAAGCCACCATGACCCATCCAGACATCCATTTCGAGCTTGCCGGCGACGAGCAGGAAGTTGCCGTGATCCGCCTCACGCGCAGTGCCAAGCGCAATGCACTGAACGACGGCCTGATCCTGGCCCTGCGCGACCTGTTCGAGAAAATGCCCGCCGGCGTGCGTGCCGCCGTGATCGACGGTGAGGGCCCGCATTTCTGCGCCGGCCTGGACCTGTCCGAACTCAAGGAGCGCGATGCCGGCCAGGGCCTGTACCACTCGCGCATGTGGCACGCCGCCCTGGAGCGCGTGCAGTACGGCCCCGTGCCCGTGATCGCAGCGCTGCACGGCGCCGTGGTGGGCGGCGGGCTGGAGCTGGCCAGCGCCTGCCATATCCGCGTGGCCGACGAGTCCACCTTCTACGCGCTGCCCGAAGGCTCGCGCGGCATCTTCGTGGGCGGCGGCGGTGCCGTGCGCATCCCCAAGCTGATCGGCGCGGCGCGCATGACGGACATGATGCTCACTGGCCGCGTCTACAACGCACAGGACGGCGAGAAGGTCGGCTTTGCCCAGTACCTGGTGCCCGAGGGCCAGGCCTTCGACAAGGCGCTGGAACTGGCCAAGCGCGTGGCGCAGAACGCGCCGCTGACCAACTACGCGCTGATGCACGCCCTGCCGCGCATCGCCGAGCAGCCGGCGGACCAGGGCTTCCTCACCGAAGCCATGATGGCGGCCATCGCCCAGAGCGCGCCCGAGGCCAAGTCGCGCCTGGCGGACTTCCTGGAAGGCCGCGCCGCCAAGGTCCGCAAGGACTAGAGAAGGTGCGAACGAATCCGCCATGCCCGCTCATCCCGCCAAAACACGCGCGCTCGTCGTTGCAAATGCTCGCCATAGCCCGAGCTATGGCTGCGCTTTGCGCCTAGATCACACGCGTTGTGACGGCCTGCTCGGACACGTCGAATCCATTCACACCTTCTACCCCACCGCGCATCTCTCACGCATCTGATGGACATCGACCCATGAGCGACCTCTCCACTCCCCTGGCCCCGCCCCGCTACCGCCCCGTGCCCTTCGGCGTCACCCGCGTCAGCGTGCGCGAGGGTGCGCCCGGCGTGCGCTACCTGCAGGCCGACCTGCCCCTGGGCGCCTATGCGCGCCGGGTCACGGACTATCTGGTGCATTGGGCCGAGGTGGAGCCGGAGCGCAGCTTCCTTGCGCGCCGTGTGCAAAACGCCGATGGCAGCACCGGCGACTGGCAGCACATCAGCTACGCCCAGGCGCTCGCGGCCGCACGCAGCATAGGCCAGGCCCTGCTGGACCGGGGTCTCAGCGCCGAGCGCCCCGTGGTGGTACTCAGCGAGAACAGCCTGGAGCATGCGCTGATGGCCCTGGGCTGCATCTATGCGGGTGTGCCTTACTGCCCGGTCTCCCCGGCCTATGCCACGGTGAGCCAGGACTATGACAAGCTGCGCCATGTGCTGGACACACTGACACCCGGCCTGGTGTTCGCGGCCGACGGTGCGCGTTTCGGCCGCGCCATCACCGCCACCGTGGCTGCAGATGTGGAGATCGTGCTGGCCCAGGGCGCCATCGACGGCCGCCCGGCCACCACCTTCCAGAGCCTGCGCAACACTGTGGCCACCCCCGCCGTGGATGCCGCCATGCATGCCACGGGCCCGGGCACCATCGTGAAGTTTTTGTTCACCAGCGGCTCCACCAAGATGCCCAAGCCGGTGGTCAACACCCAGCGCATGTGGTGCGCCAACCTGCAGCAGATCACCCTGTCGCTGCCGGTGCTGGCCGAAGCCCCGCCCATCCTGGTGGACTGGCTGCCGTGGAACCACACCTTCGGCAGCAACCACAACTTCGGCCTCACGCTGCAGCATGGCGGCACGCTCTACATCGACGATGGCAAGCCCACGGCGGCGCTGATCGGCGAGACCCTGCGCAACCTGCGCGAAATCGCGCCCACCGTGTACTTCAACGTGCCCACCGGCTTCGAGATGATCGCCGAGGCGATGAAGACCGATGCCGCGCTGCGCCGCACCCTGCTGTCGCGCGTACGCATGTTCTTCTACTCGGGCGCCGGCCTGGCCCAGCCCATCTGGGACAGCCTGCATGCCACGCAGGAGGCCGAAATCGGCGAGCGCATCGTGATGTCCACGGGCCTCGGGATGACCGAGTCAGCCCCCTCGGCACTGTTCTGCAACAGCCCCGACGTGCGTTCGGGCCACATCGGCGCGCCGGTGCCGGGCATGGTGCTCAAGCTGGTCGACGTGGACGGCAAGACCGAGGTGCGCTACCGCGGCCCCAACGTGACGCCGGGCTACTGGCGCTCGGACGCCGCCACGCGCGAAGCCTTCGACGACGAGGGTTATCTGTGCACGGGCGACGCCGTGCAGTGGATCGACGAGAACGACATCCACCGCGGCCTGCGCTTTGACGGCCGCATTGCCGAGGACTTCAAGCTCTCCACCGGCACCTTCGTGAGCGTGGGCCCCATGCGCGCCAAGATCGTGGTGGCGGGTGCGCCCTACATCCAGGATGCGGTGCTCACCGGCCTGAACCGCAAGGAAGTGGGCGCCCTGCTGTTCCTGTCTCCGGCCTGCCGCGAAGTGAGCGGGCTGGGCGCGGACGCCCCCTGGTCCGACGTGATCGCCAGCAACGGCGTGCGCCAGCGCATCCAGGCCGTCATCGACCACCTGGCACGCGAATCCACGGGCAGCGCCAGCCGCGTCGCGCGCGCGTTGCTGATGGCCGAGCCGCCCTCGCTCGACAAGGGCGAGATCACCGACAAGGGCTCCATCAACCAGCGCGCCGTGCTCAAACACCGCGATGCCCTCGTGCAGGCCCTGCACGATGGCACCGCGCCCGGCGCCATCATTCCCGCGGCCTGAAGAGCACGACCCAAAGGACTTTTTCCATGCAGATCCAAGGACAGACCGCCCTCGTCACCGGCGCCGCATCGGGCCTGGGCGAGGCCACCGCCCGCGAACTCGCCCGCCTGGGCGCCAAGGTCGCTGTGCTCGACGTGAACACCACGCTGGCTGGCCAGGTGGCCGACAGCATCAACGCCCAGCATGGCGCCGGCACCGCCGTGGCCTGCACCTGCGACATCACCCAGACCGACAGCGTGGTGGCCGCACTGGCCCAGGCCGAGGCGGCCCTGGGCCCGGCGCGCATCCTCATGAACGTGGCCGGCATCGGCAGCGCCAAGCGCGTGGTGCAGCGCGACGGCAGCGCGGCGCCGCTCGAAGACTTTGCGCGCGTGGTCGGCATCAACCTCATCGGCAGCTACAACATCAGCCGGTTGTTCGCGGCGGCCTGCGCCAGGCTGGCTCCGCTCGACAACGGCGAGCGCGGCGTGATGATGTTCACGGCCTCGGTGGCGGCCTTCGATGGCCAGGTGGGCCAGCAGGCCTACAGCGCCTCCAAGGGCGGCCTGGTGGGCATGACGCTGCCCATGGCGCGCGACCTGGCGCAGCACGGCATCCGCGTGTGCACGGTAGCCCCGGGCCTGTTCGCCACCCCGCTCATGAAGGAGCTGCCCGAGGCCGTACAGCAGTCGCTGGCGGCCAGCATCCCCTTTCCGCCACGCCTGGGCAAGCCCGAGGAGTTTGCCGAGCTGGCGGCCCACATCGTGACCAACGGACACCTCAACGGGGAGGTGATCCGGCTAGACGGTGCCCTGCGCATGGCACCCCGATAGCGCCCCCGTTCCCTGCCCCGTCAACACACCATACCTATACCGGAGACAACCATGACGACGACACGACGCCACTTTGTTCACACCCTGGGCAGCGCCGCAGCCCTCGCAGCGCTCTATCCCCTGTCCTCCTTCGCGCAGGCGCTGGACCAGGTCAAGATCATGTACGGCTTTCCGGCCGGCAGCGCGGGCGACAGCGTGGCCCGCCGCGTGGCCGAAAAGCTGGGCGGCACGGCCTACAGCAAGAACCCGGGCTTCGTCGAGAACAAGCCGGGCGCCGGTGGCCGCATTGCGGTGGAAACGCTGAAGAACGCCCCCGCCGATGGCTCGGTGCTCACCCTGGCGCCGGTGTCGGCGCTGTCGGTGTACCCGCACATCTACCCCAAGCTCAGCTACAAGCCCGAGGACGTGGTGCCCGTCTCCATCGGCGCCATCATGCACCACGGCCTGGCCGTGGGCCCGGCCGTGCCGGCCGAGGTGAAGACGCTCAAGGACTTCCTGGCCTGGGCCAAGGCCAATCCGGACAAGGCCAGCTACGGCTCGCCCGGCGCGGGCTCCATGCCCCACCTGCTGGGCGCGCTGCTGGGCATCCGTGCGGCAGTGGAGCTCAAGCATGTGCCCTACCGCGGCACCGTGCCCAGCATCACCGATCTGGTGGGCGGCCAGATCGCTGCCGCCATGAACCCCAGCGGCGACTACTTGCAGTACATGAAGACCGGTCGCGTGCGCGTGCTGGCCACATCGGGCAAGAAACGCTCGCCCTACCTGCCCGATGTGCCCACCTTCACCGAACTGGGCTACCCCGACGTGACCTCCGAGGAATGGTTCGGCTTCTACGCCCCGGCCAAGACGCCCGCCGCCACACTGGCCAGTGCCAATGCCGCCATCACCGGCGCGCTCAAGGACAAGACCGTGATCGACGCACTGGGCATCGTTGGCCTGGTAGCCCACGGCAGCACGCAGCAGGAGATGCTGGCCGACCAGAAGGCCGAATTCGAGCGCTGGGGTCCGCTGGTCAAGCAGATCGGGTTCACTTCAGAGTCTTGAGTCTGGATTGGCGTCCCCTTGGGGGGACGCCCCGGTGGCGCTGGTCTTTGGCCACGCCAGTTGCCAAGCCGCAGGTACACGACGGATATTGGAAGCACGACCCGCATGCAAGCACACCAGACCCTGGCCGATATCCAGCACCTGCTGACCGAGGTGCTCCAGGCGCCTTCGCAGTGGCAGGCGCTGGCGCCGTTTGCCGACACCGATGGCGAGCTGGCAGCCCAGGTGCTGGAAGAAGCCGCCAGGTTCGTCGACAGCGCCATCGCTCCGCTGCAGCGCACGGGTGATGAAGAAGGTTGCCGCTTCGAAGCCGGCACCGTCACCACGCCCACCGGTTTTCGCGCGGCCTACCAGGCCTTCTGGCGGGCTGGCTGGCCCTCGCTGGCCTGTGCACCCGAGGACGGTGGCCAAGGCCTGCCCGCAGTGCTCGAATGCGTGCTGTTCGAATGGCTGGCCGGTGCCAACCACGGCTGGACCATGGCCCCCGGGCTGTTGCATGGTGCCTACGAATGCCTGCGCCACCACGGCAGCGACGCCCTGAGGGCGCAGCACCTGCCGAAGATCGCCAGCGGCGAGTGGCTGGCCACCATGTGCCTGACCGAGGCCCATGCGGGCAGCGACCTGGGCCTGGTGCGCACGCGCGGCGTACCGCAGGCCGACGGCAGCGTGCGCGTGAACGGCAGCAAGATCTTCATCTCCGGCGGCGAGCACGACCTGACCGACAACATCGTGCACCTGGTGCTGGCGCGCCTGCCCGATGCCCTGGCCGGCCCCAAGGGGCTGTCGCTGTTCCTCGTGCCCAAGCGGCTGCCGGGCGGCGAGCGCAATGCCGTGGTGTGCGAACGCATCGAGGAAAAGATGGGCCTGCACGGCAGCCCCACCTGCGTGATGCGCTTCGACGACGCCACGGGCTGGCTGGTGGGCGAGCCCCACAAGGGCCTGGCCGCCATGTTCGTGATGATGAATGCCGCTCGGCTGCATGTGGGCCTGCAGGGCCTGGGCCTGCTCGAAGCCGCCTGGCAGAAGGCCGACGCCTATGCGCGCGAGCGCCGCCAGATGCGCGCGCCCAAGGCCCTGGGCATGGCGGCATCGCCCGGCCCCGACCCGATTGCTGAACACCCGGCCATGCGCCGCATCCTGCACACGCAGCGCGCCTGGATCGACGGCGGCCGCGTGCTGGCCTACCACACGGCCCTGCAGCTTGACGTGGCGCGCCACCACCCCGACGCGACCGAGCGCGCCGTGGCCCAGCGCTGGTGCGCGCTGGTCACGCCCGTGCTCAAGGCCGCGCTGACCGACCAGGCCTTCCACGGCGCGAGCGCCTGCCTGCAGGTCTTCGGCGGCCACGGCTATGTGCGCGAATGGGGCATCGAGCAGATCGTGCGCGATGCGCGCGTGGCCATGATCTACGAAGGCACCAACGAGATCCAGGCCATCGACCTGCTGGTGCGCAAGGTGCTGGCCGATGGTGGCCAGGGCCTGTGCGCCCTGCTCGCCTCGCTGCGCCATGGCCTGCCGCCGGACGAGGCCGCCAACACCCGGCGCAATGCCCTGGCCGACACCACGCGCGCCTTGGCCGCCGCAGCCGCCACCGACCCCGAGCTCGCCTACTGGGTGGCCGATGACTACCTGCGCGCCGTGGCCCTGGTGCTGCTGGAATGGGCCTGGGCGCGCATCGCCGCCGCCCCTGCCAGCCAGGGCCCGCGCTGGGCAGATCCCGCCCAGGCCTTCGCCACCTGGGTGCTGCCCGAATTCGACATGCGCCTGGCCATCATTCGCCAGCGCCTGTCCACCGCTGCTGCCGACGTCCACCGACGTACCGCGCCCGCCATGGCTGCCGCCTGAGGGTCCACGCCTTTTCTCTCTCCGCTTTCCCCCACCCCAGCGCTCCGAGGCCGCGCTGCGGGTCTGCCTGCCTGCGCCTTGCAACAACACACGAGGAGACAACACCATGACAAAGAGGAACGAGGGTATCTGGAACCTGCACGGCCTGGGCCACCCGCTGGCACTGGCGGCGTTGCCCGCGGCAGCTCTGCTGCTGGCCGGCTGCGGCGGTTCTGACAGCGGGCTGCGCCAGCTGTCGGCGGCATCGCCGGGCACGCTGCAGTCCTGCGCCAACCTGGCGACCACGCTGGCACTGCCCAACACGCGCATCACCTCCGCCGTGCCCGTGGCCGAGGGCGAGCTCAAGGCCGCCGGCGTGAACGCGCCCATCCCTGCGCACTGCCTGGTCAAGGGCGCGATGAACCAGCGCACCAGCGCGGTCGATGGCAACAGCTATGCCATCGGCTTCGAGATGCGCATGCCCGTGGCCTGGAACGGCCGCTTCCTCTACCAGGCCAACGGCGGGCTCGACGGCAGCGTGGTCACCGCCCTGGGCGCGACCAGCGGCGGCGCACCCGTGGCGCCTGCGCTGAGCCAGGGCTTCGCAGTGCTCAGCTCCGACGCGGGCCACAGCGCGCCCACGCCCTTCTTCGGCGTGGACCCGCAGGCCCGGCTGGACTATGGCTACACGGCCGTGGGCAGCCTCACGCCCATGGCCAAGGACCTGATCAAGAGCGCCTATGGCAAGGCGCCGGATCGCTCCTACTTCGCGGGCTGCTCCAACGGCGGGCGCCATGCCATGGTGGCGGCCTCGCGCTATGCGGACCAGTACGATGGCATCCTGGCCGGCAACCCGGGCTTTCACCTGCCCAAGGCAGCCACGGCCCAGCTGTGGAAGGCCCAGCAGTACGCCAAGGTCTCCACACCTGACGCCAACGGCCAGCCCGACCTGAACACCTCGGTGAACGCCGCCGAGTACAAGCTGCTGGGCAGCCGCATCCTCGCCAAGTGCGATGCACTGGACGGCGTGACCGACGGCCAGGTCAACGACGTGGCGGCCTGCCAGGGCGCCTTCAACCTGCAGACCGATGTGCCCAGCTGTGCCCCGGGCGCCGCGCGCGACGGCAGTTGCCTGACCGCGGCCCAGAAGACCGTGCTGGCCGATATCTTCGCGGGGCCCAAGAACAGCAAGGGCGAGGCGCTGTACACGGGCACCTGGTTCGACCCGGGCGTGGGCGGCGCCAACTTCGCGCAGTGGCACCTGGGCTCGCCCGCCACGCGCGACGCGGGGGCCGTGGCCTTCATCTTCACCTCGCCGCCGTCCACCGTGGCGGCCTTCAACGCCACAACGGGCCTGCAATACGCCCTGGCCTTCAGCATGGAGACCGACTACCCGAAGATGTTTGCCATCAGCGCGCTCTACCCCGAGTCGCCCTGGTCCTTCATGACGCCGCCCAATGAGGCCGACCTCGGCACGCTCAAGGAGCGCGGCGCCAAGATGATGGTCTACCATGGCATTGCCGACGGCGTGTTCTCGCCCGTGGACACCGCCAACTGGATGGACCGCCTGCAGGCCAACCACAAGGGAGATGCCGCCAGCTTTGTGCGCCTGTACATGGTGCCCGGCATGAACCACTGCTCGGGCGGCCCCGCCACCGACCAGTTCGACATGCTGGCCCCGCTGGTGCAATGGGTGGAGCAGGGCAAGGCGCCCGACACCGTGCTGGCCCAGGCGCGCGGCGCAGGAGCCAACGTGGTCAACACCGAATTGCCTGCCGGTTGGTCGGCCAACCGCACGCGCCCGCTGTGTGTCCACCCCAAGGTGGCGCGCTACAACGGCACGGGTGATGTGGAGAGCGCCAGCAGCTTCAGCTGCCGGTGAGCGGCTGATTCCGGGGGCGACGGGCTCCCGGGAGTAGCCAACAGGTCACAGCGGTAACAGGGGGTGAGTGCGGTGGCGCCCGTCCCCTGGCCGCTGGCACACTGCGCCCATGTTGTGAACCCACGCAAGGACCACGCCATGGAAACCCAGGAACTGCACCGCGGCCGCCTGATCGACCACATCCAGCTGGTGGTGCGCGATCTGCCGGCCAGCCAGGCCTTCTACAGCGCCATCTTCGAGGTGCTCAAGGTGCCCATGGGCGGCACCGCCGAAGACTATTTCTGGGCCGACGAGCTCTTCGTCTCCACGTCCCAAAGTGCCGCGGCACAGGGCCATCTCACGGGCCGGCACCACCTGGCCTTCCAGGCACAGGACGAGGCCATGGTGCAGGCTTTCTACAAGGCGGCCCTGGCCCATGGCGGCAAGGACAATGGCGCCCCCGGTGAACGCCCGTACCACCCCGGCTATTACGCGGCCTTTGTGCTCGACCCCGATGGCAACAACATCGAGGCCGTGTTCCATGGCAAGGCCCAGCGCAGCGCGAGCTCGGTCAAGATCACGTTCTAGCCTCCCTGAAACGGTGGACCGTGTGCCCGTGCGAGTCCACGGCCACCGTGACCGGAAAGTCCACCACCTCGAACTCATGGATGGCCTCCATGCCCAGGTCGGCAAAGGCCAGCACCCGCGCCTTGCGGATGGAGCGCGACAGCAGGTACGCCGCACCCCCGGTCGCCGCAAGGTAGGCCCCGCCATGGCGGCGGATCGAGGCGATGGCCTCGGGCCCGCGCTCGGCCTTGCCCACCATGGCCAGCAGCCCGGTCTGCGCCAGCAGCGGCTCCACGAAGCGGTCCATGCGCGTGGCGGTGGTCGGGCCGGCCGGGCCCACGGCTTCGCCCGCCACGGCATCCACCGGGCCCACGTAGTAGATGGTGCGGCCGCGCAGGTCCACCGGCAGCGGCTCGCCACGCTGCAGCAGGTCGACCAGGCGCTTGTGCGCGGCGTCGCGCGCGGTCAACAGGGTTCCCGTGAGCAGCAGGGTCTGGCCTACCTTCCATTGGCCGACCTCGGCGCGGTCCAGCGTGTCGAGGTCCACGCGCACGGCATCTTCCCCCACGAAGCTATCGGGAATGCCGTCCCACGCATCGAGCGACAGGTCCGGCAGGGGCGCCGGCCCCGCGCCATCGAGCGTGAGGCGCAGGTAGCGCGTGGCCGCGCAGTTGGGGATCAGCGCCACGGGGATCGTGGCCGCATGGCAGGGCGCGGTGCGCACCTTGACGTCGAGCACGGCCGACAGCCCCCCGAGCCCCTGCGCGCCGATGCCCAGCGCGTTGCTGCGCACGTGCAGATCCAGGCGCAGCGCCTCCTCGGGCGTGGCCGCGCCACGTGCGCGCAGCTCGTCGATGTCGATGGCATCGAACAGCGAGTGCTTGGCCAGCAGCATGGCCTGCTCGGGACTGCCGCCGATGCCGATGCCCAGCACGCCCGGCGGGCACCAGCCGGCGCCCATGCCAGGCAATTGCGCCAGCACCCAGTCGGCCACGCTGTCGCTGGGGTTCAATGTGGCAAAGCGCGCCTTCACATCGCCGCCGCCGCCCTTGGCCACCACCAGCAGTTCCAGCGCATCGCCCTCCACCAGTTCGCAGTGCACGATGGAGGGGGTGTTGTCGCGCGTATTGGTGCGCGCGCCCAGCGGGTCGGCGACCATGGTCGCGCGCAGCGGATTGGCAGGGTCGCGGTAGGCCGTGCGCACCGCCTCGTCCACCACCACCTGCAGGCTGCGCAGCGCGCCGCCGTCGTGGCGCACAAAGCCCACGCCCATGCCGATGCGCAGGAACACCTGGGCCACGCCCGTGTCCTGGCACAGAGGGCGCCGGCCCAGGGCCGCCATGCGGCTGTTGACCAGCAGCTGGCCCATGGCGGCGCGCGCCGGGGCATGGGTTTCGGCCGCATGCGCGCGCCGCAGCGCGCGCACGAAGTCGGGCGGGTGCCGGTGGCTGATGAACTGCAGCGCCTGGGCGATGCTGGTGGCCAGGTCTTCCTGCGCGATGCGGGTCATGGGCCGGGCCGCTCAGTCGATCTGGATCTTGGCGTCGGTGGCCACCTTGCGCCATTTGTCCACCTCGGCCGCGGTGTGCTTGGCAAAGGCGTCCGGCGCGTACTGCGCCTCGGGCAGCAGGTGGATGCCCTGCGCCACCATGCGCGCCGTCCAGGGCTTGTCGGCCAGGGCCTTGAGGTAGGCCTGGTGGAGCTTTTGCACCACCTCCTTGGGCACCCCCTTGGGCGCATACAGGCCATACCAGGTGGCGGCCTCGAAGCCGGGCAGGGTCTTCTCTGCCAACGGCGGCACGTTCGGGTACTGCTGCGGCATGGGTGTGAGAGAGGTCAGCGCAATCGCATTGAGCCGCCCGCCCGTGACCTGGGGCAGCGCGGTGTTGCTCTGGTCGAACATCGCCTCCACCTGCCCGCCCACCAGGTCGTTCATGGCCGGGGCAGCGCCCTTGTACGAGATGGAGGTGACCTCGATGCCGGCGCGCGACTCGAACAGCGCGGCGATCAGGTGCGAGGTGGAGCCCACGCCCGCATTGCCGAAGTTGATCTTGCGCGGGTTGGCCTTGGCCGCGGCGATCAGCTCGGCCGCCGTCTTGTAGGGCGAGCTCTTGGGCACCAGCAGCACCAGCGGCGTATCGGGGAAGCGGAACACCGCGTCGAAGTCCTTCACCGGGTCGTAGGCCAGCTTCTTGTACAACGAGGGTGCCGCGCCCATGTAGCCCATGTGGCCGACCAGGAAGGTGTAGCCGTCGGGCGCCGACTTGGCGGCCTTGGCCGCGCCGATGGTGCCGCCCGCGCCGGCCGCGTTTTCGATCACGATGGACTGGCCCACCTGGCGCCCTACCTTGTCGGCGATGTCGCGCGCCATGGCATCGGTGGGGCCGCCCGCCGCAAACGGCACGATCCAGGTGATCGGCTTGGCGGGCCAGGCCGGCTGGGCATGGGCGAAGGTGGCGGCGCACAGCAATGCGGCGGCCGCACCAAGGGTCTTGGCGGTGTTCATGGACGCGTCTCCTGGAATGGTTGTGGGAAGGAACGGAAAGCGCAAGAGGGCGGTGATCGGGGGATGCTCAGCGGCCGGCCGCCGCCGAGGCGGCCAGGGCGCGGTCCACCATGGCGGGGGCCAGACCCAGGTAGTTGGCGGGGTCGGTGAGCCGGTCGATGGCCGCGCGGTCGAAATGGCGCATTACCTCGGGCAGCGCGGCCAGGGCCTCGGCCAGGGTGCCGCCCTGTTCGCTGACGGTGCGGCAGGCGCCGTAGACGACGTCGTGCGCCTGCTGGCGGCCCATGGCCGGGGCCAGGCCCATCATCACCGCCTCGGCCACGATCAGGCCGCGGCTCATACCGAGGTTGCTGCGCATGCGCGCCTCGTCCACGATCAGGCCGCCGAGCGCGAACTTAGCCTGGTGCAGCGCACCCGCGGTGAGGATGAAGCTCTCGGGCAGGGCCAGCCATTCGGCATGCCAGGGGCCGGTGGCGCGCTCGAAATCCTGCACCATGGCATCGAGCATCAGCCCCGCGTGCTGGCGCACGGCCTTGGAGGCCGCCAGCATCAGCTCGCTGGAGATCGGGTTGCGCTTTTGCGGCATGGTGCTGCTCGCGCCACGGCCCTTCACGAAGGGCTCGTAGACCTCGCCGAACTCGGTGGAGGCCATGATCATGGTGTCCAGCGCGATCTTGCCCAGCGAGCCGGTGACCAGGGCCAGCAGGTTCACTGCCTCGGCAAAACCGTCGCGCGCCACATGCCAGGTGGTCACAGGAACGGCCAGGCCCAGCTCGTCGGCGAGCGCAGCCTGCACCTCAAAGCCCTTGTCTCCCAGCGAGGCCAGCGTGCCCGCAGCCCCGGCGAACTGCACCACCAGCACGCGCTGGCGCAGCTCGGCCAGGCGCTCCTGGTGGCGGTCGAACATGGCCAGCCAGATCGCCACCTTGTAGCCGAAGGTGACGGGCAAGGCCTGCTGCAGGTGGGTGCGGCCGGCCATGGGCGTGTCGCGGTGCTTGGCCGCCAGCGCGGCCAGGATGCCGCGCAGCTCGCGGATGTCGGCCTCCACCAGCGCCAGGCCGTCGCGCAGTTGCAGCACGTTGGCCGTGTCCATGATGTCCTGCGTGGTCGCGCCCCAGTGCACGTAGCGCCCGGCCTCGCCGCACATCTCCACCATCTGGTGCACCAGTGGCAGGATGGGGTAGCCCACGATGTCGGTCTCGTGCCGCATGTGGTCGAAGTCCACACGCTCCATGCGCGATTCGCGCGCGATGGTCTCAGCCGCCTCGGCCGGGATCACGCCGCAGCGCGCCTCGGCCCGCGCCAGCGCCACCTCCACCTCGATGTAGCGGGCGATCAGGGTGCGGTCGGAGAACACCTCGCGCATGTGCGGCGTGCCGAAGGCGTCGCGGAACAGCACAGAATCGAGCACCGTGCTGGCAGGGGTAAACAGGGAAGAGGACATGGCAGGCCGGATATGTTGATAAAATGCGAACATATATAAATGTTCGAACAAATGCGCTGAAGTGAACTGTAAATATGTTCGAACAAAACTTGGCCTGGGGTTTTCCCTAGGCAGGACGCTGACTGCATGACCACCACTGCCAAGACCCCCGACCTCGCCCGCGACCTGTCCGAAGGCATCGCCTCGGGCCGCTATGCCGTGGGCACGCTGCTGCCCACCGAATTCGAGCTGTGCGCGCAGTACGGCCTGAGCCGCTATGCGGTGCGCAAGGCGCTGGACGGGCTGCAGGAGCTGGGCCTGATCTCGCGGCGCAAGAACGTGGGCACGCGGGTCGAGGCCCAGCGGCCCCAGGCCGGCTTCACGCAGTCCATCGCCACCGTGGAAGAACTGGCACGCTTCGGCGCCGAGCATGTGCGCACGGTGCAGTCGTTCAACGAGGTGGTCGCGGACCTCGCCCTCGCCAAGGACCTGGGCTGCCCCGGCGGCACGCGCTGGCTGCACATCGCCTGCCTGCGCATGGAGGGCGGCAGCACGCGCAAGGCGCGCCCAATCTGCTGGCTGGACTTGTACATCGACCCGGCGTACGCCGACATAGGCCCCATCGTGCGCGATGCGCCCGAGACCCTGGCCAGCACCCTCATCGAGGAGCGCCACGGCCGGCGCATCGCGCGCATCCGCCAGGACATCGAGGCCGTGCTGGTGCCGCGCGAACATGCCGAAGCCCTGCGCGCCGAGGCCGGCGCACCGGCCCTGAAGATCACGCGCCACTACCTCGATGCGGCCGAGCAGGTGTTCGAAATCTCGGTCTCGCTGCACCCGGCCGACCGCTTCAAGTTCTCGCTGGAACTGACCCGCTCGCGCGAGTGAGCGCTGCTGCTACCGTGCTGACAAACCGCTGTCAGCAGCAGGTCCTCACCATCGGGGCTTCTTCATTCGCACGCAAGGAGCACCCATGAAAAACGCCATCACCTGGTTCGAGATCCCCACCGCCCAGCTGGACCGCGCCCAGGCCTTCTACGAGGCCGTGCTGGGCCAGACCATGCGCCGCGAGGCCATGGGCCCGAGCGAGGGCGCCGTGTTCGCCTACGACCCCGAGACCGATGGCACGGGCGGTGCCCTGCTCATGGGGCCTACCGCGCCCCAACCGGCCCCCGGCGCAGGCACCCTGGTCTACCTGGATGCTTCGCCCTCGCTCGACGCGGCGCTGGACCGCGTGGTCGCGCAGGGTGGCCAGGTGGCCCTGCCGCGCCAGGCGCTGCCGCCGGGCCTGGGCTTCTTCGCGCATATCCATGACCTGGATGGCAACCGCGTCGGCCTGCATGCGCTGGCCTGAACCCGTGCATTCCTCTGCCCAATCGGCCTTGTGGGCCGAGGCCGCACCGACCTCCGCTGCGCCCCGCGGTAACTGGATCGCCGTGGCCTGCGCCGACCATGCGCGACGCGGCTGTGCCGAGCCCGGTGCCGGCTTCATGCAGGTGTGCCATGGCAAGGTGGCACCGCTGCGCCGCATGCAGGCCGGCGACCGCGTCGCCTACTACGCGCCCACGGTCAGCATGGGGGGCAGCGACCGGCTGCAGGCCTTCGTGTCCCTGGGCCTGGTGAAGCCCGGCGACCCCTATGCCTTCGACATGGGCGCTGGATTCGTGCCCTACCGCCGGGGCGTGGACTATGTGCCCGCCCGCGAGGCGCCGATTGCGCCGCTGCTGGACCACTTCGACTTCGTGCAGGACCGGGCGCGCTGGGGCTATGCGTTCCGCTTCGGGCTGGTAGCCATCAGCGAGCACGACATGCGGCTCATTGCCCGTGCCATGGGCGCCGACCCCGGCCGGTTGCAACTGTCGTAACGGCGCGGCTCACGGCGCCGTGGCGCCAGGCACATAGGCATCGATGGGGGCCGGCTCCTTGTCACCCGGCTCCAGCAGAGCGAGCTTGGACCAGGACCAGTACTCGACATCGGCCGCCTTGTAACTGCCATAGGACTGCCCGCCCCACGAAAAGAACGAACCGGTGTGCCCGGTGGAAAGGGTGTGGATGCCCACAGCCAGCGCCCCGTCCTTCATGCGCGCGAGCCGAAAACCCCGGCGGATGCCCGTGCCGCCGTAGTGGTTGGCCGCGTGGGTGTCCCCGGGCTCCAGCTCCAGCATGCCCGACGTGCAGCCCACCTGGCTGCGGCCGTAGGTGGCCAGACTCCATTGCCGGGCGAGCACATTGCGCACGTTGCGCTCCCGGTTCACAAGCCGTGTGCGCAGCACCGTCTGCCCACCGGCCTGTTGCTGCACCCAGATCTGCATCTCCCGCCCATGCACGGGCACCGGCAGGCCGCCGTCCCAGGGCGTGCGGTTGCTGGGAATCTTGCCCCCGGCATATTCACCGGCCACCGGCGGCCAGGCATAGACGCCCTGCAGGGACGGGCAGCCCACCAGCGAACGCTCCCGGGCGCCGAATTCCGCGGGTGGCTCGGGCGTGCCGCGCACCTCGTTGCCGCAAGCGGCCAGCAACAGCAGGCACAGCGCCGCACAAGCTGTGCAGCCTGCCATCCGGTACAGCGCCATCGAATGGAACTCCATGGTCAAAGGGGTTCCATTGTGGAGCCTAAGAATGTGCTCTAAGGATGCGCCGGCCCCGCCCGCACGCGCACCAGCGCCTCGGACACATCGGTCCAGGCCGGCCGGCCCGGGGCGTAGCGCTGGCGCATGTAGCCGGCCAGCTCGGTGATCTGCGCATCGCTGAGCGCGTTGCCGAAGCCGGGCATGAAGCCCAGTTCGCGCGAGGCCGGCTCGTGGATGCCGTTGACGATCACCTGCAGCAGGTTGTCGGGCCGGTCGCTGTGCAGGTTGCTGTTGAGCGCCAAGGGCACATTCGCGCCCAGCAGTTTCGGGCCGTCGCCATCGTGGTGGCAGGCGGCGCAGGCGCCATTGAACAGGCGCTGGGCCTGGCCGGGCTGGGGCGCCAATGCGGCCGCCCGCGCCACGGCCGCCTGGGCCTTTGTCGCAGCGTCGGCGGCGGGTTCCGGTGCCGCATTGAACGAGGCCAGGTAGGTGGCCATGGCACGGATGTCCTCGTCGGGCAGTTGCGCCAGCTCCTGCACCACGGGCGCCATGGGGCCCGAGGCCACGCCGTGCTGCGGGCTGTGGCCCTTGCGCAGGTAGCTGTAGAGCGCGTCGGCAGTCCAGGGCACGGGCGCCTTCGACAGGCCCGTGAGCGCAGGCGCTTCCCAGCCATCGACCTGCGCCCCCGAAAGGAAGGCCGCGCCACCCATCTCGGCGCCCAGCGCATTGCGCGGCGTGTGGCAGGCGCCGCAGTGGCCGGCGCCCTGCACCAGGTAGGCGCCGCGGTTCCATTCGGGCGGGCGGGTGGGGTCGGGCTTCCAGGGCGTGGCGTCGTGGAACAGCGCGTTCCAGCCGGCCATGAGCGGGCGCACGCTGAACGGGAAGGCCAGCTGCGTTTTCGGCACCTCGGCGCGCACCGCTGGCTGGGCCATGAGCCAGGCGTACAGAGCGGTCAGGTCGTCGTCGTCCATCTTCGCGAACGAGGTGTAGGGGAAGGCGGGGTACAGGTGCTTGCCGTCGCGCGAGATGCCCTCGCGCATCGCGCGCTGGAAGGCGCTGAAGGACCACTGGCCGATGCCGGTCTTGGCATCGGGCGTGAGGTTGGTGGTGTAGACGGTGCCGAAGGGCGTGTCCATGGCTCGCCCGCCGGCATTCGGCGTGCCGCCGGGCGCCGTGTGGCAGACCACGCAGTCGCCAGCGGCAGCCACCAGCCGGCCGCGCTCGATGGTGGCCGCGTTGTAGACCGAGGCGCCGCCCGCCGTCTGCGCCACCGGTGCGATGGCCGGGCGCCAGCCCAGCAACGCAGCGCCCATGGCCAGGCCGCCAGCGGCCAGGGCCAGCGCCCGCCCCCAGAGGCTGCGCCTTCTGGGCCAGGTGGCGGTAGGCGGCACGGCGGGTGCAGGCAGCTCCAGTGTGGGCAACACATCGGCCGGCTCCACCGGCGTGCCTGCGGGGGCATCGCCGCCCTGCCCTGACGCTGCGTTCAGCGGGTTGAGCCCGGCGCGCACCACCTCGGGCGTGAACGGCGGCGCACGGAAGCGCACGCCCGTGGCGTCGAAGATGGCGTTGGCAATGGCGGCCGTGCCGGGCACCGAGGACGATTCGCCCGAGCCCAGCGGCGCCTCGTCCTGCCGGGGCATGTGCATGACCTCGATCACCGGCACCTCGCGGAAGCTCAGGATCGGGTAGCTGCCCCATTCGCGCGTGTCCACCGCCTGCGTGACGGGATCGAAGCGCACCTTCTCCTTGAGCGCGCGGCTGGTGGTCTGCACCACGTTGCCATGCACTTGGTGCTCCACGCCCGCGGGGTTGACCATGAGGCCGGTGTCGTGGCCCACGACGACGCGGCGCACATGCACCTCGCCGGTCTTTCGGTTTACGTCCACGTCGGCCACCCAGGCGGCCCAGGCAGCGCCGAAGCCGGGCCACTTGCTGTGGATGTAGCGCGCATAGGCAAAGCCCTGGCCCTGCACCCAGTCGCCTTCGGCACCCTGCAATTCAGCGGGGCCGGGCACACGCGGCCCGGTGTGGGGCTGCCAGCCGGCCTTCTCGGCCGTGGCCTTGACGAGTTCGACCGCGCGCGGGTCGCTCAAGAGCTGCAGGCGGAACTCGACCGGGTCCACGCCCGCCGCCGTGGCCAGCTCGTCCACATAGGATTCGTGGGCGAACGAGTTGGGCAGCGCCGACACCCCGCGCAGCCACGAGGCGCGCACAATGGGTGCCATGTCGTTCACGGCCACGCGCAGGTTGTCGTAGTCGTAGGGCGGGCGCGCGGTGCGGTCGCCCATCTCGTAGGCCTGGGCCAGCGGCTCGATGGTGCGCGTGAGCAGCAGGGCCAGCGTGGGCGCGCCGTTGGACGGGTAGGAGGTCTCGAAATCGTAGGCTGCCACCGAGCCATCGGCATTGAGGCCGCCGCGCACCCGCATGAGCTGGGCCGTGCCCTTGGGCTCCCACAGGTGCTCCTGCTCGCGCGTGAGCTGCACGCGCACGGGCGCGCCCACGGCGCGCGAGAGCAGCGCGGCATCGGCCGCCACGTCGTCGGCACCGTTGCGGCCGTAGCAACCCGCAGCCTCCATGCGCACGAGGTCGATGTCCAAGTCGGCCAGGCCCATGAGGCGCGCCAGGTCGGCGCGCAGCACATGGGGGTTCTGCGTGCCGGCCCACACCGCCATGCGCGCGCGGCCGGACGCCTCGTCCTGGCGCCACTCGGCCACCGCGCACGAGGGGCCGATGGAACCGTGCAGCTGGTACGGCCAGACATAGGTGCGCGGCATGGATTGCTCGGCCGCAGCCAGCGCGGCATCCACATCGCCCTCGTCCACCAGGCGGCGCTGCGTGGAAGGGTTGGCGCGGATGGCCTGGGCCACGGCCTCGGGACTGTCCTGCTGCGGAAAACCCGGCCAGGCCTTCCAGCGCACCGCCAGGCAGCGCATCGCCTCCTCGGCCTGTTCCTCGCGCTCGGCGACGATGCCCACGAAGTCGCGGATCACCACCACCGCGCGGATGCCCGGGATGTGGGCGATGGACGACTGGTCCACCGACTCCAGCGTGTTGCCGATGAAATCGCCATGGTCGGCCCCCGCATAGGGTGGGCGCACCACGCGGCCATGCAGCATGCCGGGCACGCGCATGTCATGCACGAAGACCAGCTCGCCGCTGACCTTGGCCGGTGTGTCCACGCGCGGCACCGATTGGCCCACCACGGTGTAGTCGGCCGTGGGCTTGGTGGGCGTGGCGTCGGCCAGCTCCAGCGCGGTGTGCGTGCCGGCGAGCAGTTCGCCGTAGCCCACCTGGCGCGCCGGGTCGGCCGTTACCAGTACCCGGCCTGCCTGCACCAGCAGCGCATCGGCGCCCACACCCAGGCGCTCTGCGGCCCGGGCCAGCAGCCACAGGCGCGCCTGCGCCGCCGCGATGCGCAGCGGCCTGGCGTGGATCTGGATCGAGGCGCTGGCAATGGTCGCGCCCTGGTTGGGCGCGCGCGTGGTGTCGCCCAGCACCATGTTCACATGCGACAGCGGCACGTCGAGTTCCTCGGCCACGATCTGGGAAAGCGCCGTGCGGATGCCGGTGCCCAGGTCCACGTGGCCGTTGAGCGCGGTCACGCTGCCGTCGTCCCAGACGGCGAGCAGAATCTCCACGCCCTCGGCCGGGTTGCCGGCCACCAGGGCGGGCTGGCCCTTGACCGGCGGCGGCGCGGGCGGCGGATTGCGCACTACCAGCAGTACACCCCCTGCCGCATGGAAGTCGGCGCGCGTCAGCGGGCTGTGCGCGCGCAGCGGTACGGGGGACGCGCTCATGCGGCCACCCCGCGCACCAGCATGGCCGCGCGCTGCACGGCGCGGATGATCTCCACATGCGTGCCGCAGCGGCACAGGTTGCCCGAGAGCTCACGGCGGATGGCCGCCTCGTCGGGGTCGGGATTGCGCTCGAGCAGTGCCACGGCCATCATCACCATGCCGTTGAGGCAGTAGCCGCACTGGGCGGCCTGTTCCTCCACAAAGGCCTGCTGCACCGGGTGCAGGCCGGTTTCGCACGCCGCGCCCTGGCAGCGCGCGGGCAGGCCCTCCAGCGTGGTCACTTCGCGGCCCGCCACCCCGCGCGCGGGGATCACGCAGGCGCGCGCCGCCACCCCGTCCACCAGCACCGTGCAGGCGCCGCATTGGCCCAGTCCGCAGCCGTACTTGGGGCCGTTGAGGGAAAGGTCGTTGCGCAGCACATGCAGCAGCGTGGCGCCCGCACCGGGGGTGCCTGGCGGCAGTTCACAGGGCTGGCCGTTGACGCAAAGGGAGAGAACGGTGGCTGGGGTCTGCATTGATTCCTGTGGGGGGGGTCGGTCAGCGCCTGAGGCTGCCGGTGCGGGTGTACATCTCCAGGTCGACGAAGTTGGACCCGTTGTGGTTGCCCGGGCCGTACTGCACCGGGAAATCGCCGAACTTGGTGGTGCCCATGTCTTCCATGGCCTTGATGAAACCTTCGCGGGTGAGGTTGCGCCCGGCACGCTTGAGGCCTTCGACGAACACGCGCGCGGCGATATAGCCTTCGAGCATGGTGTAGCTGTCGATCTTGGCGCCCGCGTCGGTGCGGTCCTTGCGGTAGTCGGCCACGATGGGCATGCGGCTGGCCTGCGGCGAGGGCACGATGTTGGCCGTGACCAGCCCCTCGATGCCGCCATTGAGGCGCTGGGCCGAGCCCGGCGCATCGGTGATGCCCACCGAGATGGTGTACAGCGGCGACGCGGCGCCTGCGGCGCGGTAATCGCGCAGGAACACCTCGACCATCTTGCCGGCCACGATCATCACCACGGCACCGGGCTGGGCCTTGGTGAGCTGTGCCACCTGGGCCTTGGCGTCGGTGGCGGCGATCTCCATGGGAACCGACTCGACCACCTTGACCTTCAGGCCCTGGGCGATCTGCAGGCAGGTCTCCAGGTTGGACTTGCCGAAGGCGCTGTTCTGGTAGATCACGGCGATGTTGGTGATGCCCAGCGTGGCCAGGTGGCCCACGATCTTGCGCAGCTCGGTCTCGTAGCTGGCACGCACGTGGAACAGGTAGCGGTTGTGCGTGGTGCGGAACGAGGTGGTGCCCACCAGCGGGGCGAACATGGGCACGCCGGCCTTCTCGGCCAGCGGCATGGCGGCGATCAGGTTGCCCGTGGCCACGTAGCCGATCAGGGCGAAGACTTTTTCCTCGTCGATCAGGCGCGCCGTGTTCTCGGCGGTCTTCTTGGGCTCGTAGGCGTCGTCGAGCGACACGAGTTCGATCTTGCGGTCGAACACCCCGCCAGCCTTGTTGATGCGGTCGAAGTAGAGCGCGAAGCCGGCCTTGTAGTCCACGCCGAAATCCTTGGCCGGCCCGGTGAAGACCGCGGATTGCCCGAGCTTGATGGCCTTGTCCGTCACCCCCGTTTCGGCCGCCTCAGCCGTGCCCGCACTGCCCAGGGCCGTGGCCGCCAGGGTCATCAGCACGGCCCGGCGATCAGTGCGCCCTCCCTCCATCTCACGGAACTTCATGAAACGCTCCTTACATCAAACGTGGAAGTGTCCCCTCGTGTGGAGGGGCCTTGCAAGCCCTGGTCGGCCATGTTGCTAAACCGTCATACCAGGGTGCCTACGGATTGCCCCGCAGGCACAAAAGCGCCAGACGCAAGACCCGTGCCGAGGGCGGCCTTCCCGTTGTGGTCAGGCCAGGGCGATGTCCTCCGACTGGATGCGCTTGACGCCCTTGGCCTTCATCTGCTTCCACGCGGCTTCGAGCGATCCGTTGAGGTCGATGGCACGGCAGGCGTCCTCCACCACATAGGTCTCGAAGCCCAGGCGCTTGGCGTCCAGCGCCGTCCAGGCCACGCAGAAGTCCGTGGCCAGGCCGGTCACGAAGACCGTCTTGATGCCGCGCTGCTTGAGGTAGCCGGCCAGGCCGGTGGAGGTCTTGCGGTCGGCCTCTTCGAAGGCCGAGTAGCTGTCCACATGCTCATGGAAGCCCTTGCGCAGGATCACCTGGGCCTGGGGCAGCTTCAGATCCTTGTGCAGGGCCGCATCATCGGTGCCGCGCACGCAGTGGTCGGGCCACAGCACCTGCTGGCCGTAGCTGAGTTGGGTCGTCTCGAAGGGCTTCTTGCCCGCATGCGTGCTGGCGAACGAGGCATGGCCCGGCGTATGCCAGTCCTGCGTGACGACCACGTTCTCGAACGCGGTGGCGATGCGGTTGATGACCGGCACCACCTCGTCGCCCTTGGCCACCGGCAGCGTGCCACCGGGCACGAAGCAGTTCTGCACGTCCACCACGATCAGCGCCGCTCGCTCGCCCGGCTTGATCTTGCCTGCGGCGAAGGCCAGCGGCAGGCCGGCCCCCGCGAGGGTGAAGGCGGCGGCGGATTGGAGGAAGGAACGGCGCTTTGCAGGGATCATCATGGCGGACACTCCGGTTGGGAACGCACTGGCAGATCGGCCCCGGCCCGATAAGGCCCAGGCCGGGGAATCAATCCTTCACACGCTCAGGTAGGACCTGCGCACTTCGTCGTTGGCGGCCAGCTCGGCCATGGACGCCTGGTAGCGGATCTGGCCTTTTTCCAGCACATAGGCGCGATCGGACACGAGCTCGGCGAAATGCATGTTCTGCTCGGACAGCAGGATGCTCACGCCCTGGGCCTTGAGCTCCAGGATCATCTGCGCCATCTGCTCCACGATCACCGGGGCCACGCCTTCGGAGGGCTCGTCCAGCAGCACCAGATAGGGGTTGCCCATGAGCGTGCGGGCCACGGTCAGCATCTGCTGCTCGCCGCCGCTCATGCGGCCGCCGGGGCGCTGGGGCATCTCGCCCAGGTTGGGGAACAGCTTGAACAGGGCCTCGGGCGTCCACAGCGGGGCCGCCGTGCCATCGGGCCAGTGGCGCGCAGGCTGGCGGCCGACTTCCAGGTTCTCCATCACCGTGAGGTCGGTGAACACGCGCCGGTCCTCGGGCACGAAGCCCAGGCCCAGGCGCGCGGCGTCGTGCGGGTCGGTCCTGGACAGGTCCTTGCCCATGAAGCGGATCTGGCCCTTGCGCTTGGCCAGCATGCCCATCAGCGTCTTGAGCGTGGTGGACTTGCCCGCACCGTTGCGCCCCATGAGGGCCACGACCTCGCCGCGGCGCACGTCGAGGTCCACGTCGTACAGGATCTGCGCTGCGCCATACCAGGCCTGCAGGCCATTGGCCTCGAGCAGCACTTCCCTGGGTTCGTTCGTCGTCGTGCTCATCATGCGGTCTCCGCGGGCGCAGCCGCTGTCGTCGTCGTCTTTTTCTCAAAGGTCTTGCCGGTGCCGAAGTACACCTCCTGCACCTTGGGGTGGTCGCGCAGTTCCAGGGGCTTGCCCTCGGCGATCAGGCGGCCGCGCGCCAGCACGATCATGCGGTCGGCGTAGGCGAACACCACGTCCATGCTGTGCTCGGTGAACAGCACGGCCATGCCGCGGTCGATCACCAGTTGCTTGGTCAGCGCCATCAGTTCGTTGCGCTCCTTGGGCGCCATGCCGGCGGTGGGCTCGTCCATGAGCAGCAGCTTGGGCGCATTGGCCATGGCGATGGCCAGCTCCACGCGCTTCACGTCGCCATAGGCCAGCACGCTGCAGGGGCGGTCGGCCTGCGCCTTCATGCCGACCTGCTCGAGCAGGGCCAGGGCCTCGTCGCGCTTGTGGTCCGAGGCCTTGCGGAACATCGAGAACAGGCGGCCGTCGTTGGAGATCAGTGCCATCTGCACGTTCTCCACCACGGTCAGGGAGGAGAAGGTCTCGGCGATCTGGAAGGTGCGGCCCACGCCCAGGCGCCAGATGTCGCGCGGCTTGCGGCCCACGAGCTCCTGGCCGTTGAGCTGGATGGAACCCGCATCGGCCTGGAGCTGGCCGTTGACCATGTTGAAGGTGGTGGACTTGCCCGCGCCGTTGGGGCCGATCAGGGCCAGCAGCTCGCCGGCCGCCAGCTCGAAATGGATGCCGTCGACGGCCTTGACCCCGCCGAAGGACTTGCCCAGGCCGGTGACTTTGAGCAGGCTCATGCTGCCTCCTTCGCTTCGCGCTTGTTATCGAAGAGTTGCTTGATCGCACCGGCGATGCCCTGTGGGAACAGCAGCACAAGGATCAGGATGATGGCGCCCAGCATGGCGCGCCAGTAGTCGGTGTTTCGCGCCACCGTGTCGTGCAGCCAGGTGAAGGTGACGGCGCCCACCACCGGGCCGGCCAGCGTCTGGATGCCGCCCAGCAGCACCATGACCAGACCGTCGACCGACTTGCCCACGTGCAGCGCCTCGGGCGAGATGCTGCCCTTGGAGAAGGCGAACAGCGCACCGCCCAGGCCTGCGAACAGGCCGGCGATGACGAAGGCCGTCCACTGCATGCGCTTGACGTCGATGCCGATGGCGTCGGCCCGCAGCACGGAGTCGCGGCCGGCGCGCAGCGCATAGCCGAAGGGCGAGAACAGCACCCGGCGCAGCGCCAGCACACCGCCCACCACCAGGGCCAGGGTGAGGAAGTAGTAGTTGCGCTTGTCCGACAGCCACTCGGCCGGCCACACGCCCGTGAGGCCGTTGCTGCCGCCCGTGAAGCCGTCCCACTGGTAGCAGATGGCCCAGGTGATCTGCGCGAAGGCCAGCGTCAGCATGGCCAGGTACACGCCCGACAGGCGCACGCAGAACCAGCCGTAGAGCAGCGCACCCGCCGCGGCAGCCAGCGGCGCCAGCACCAGGGCTACTTCCATGGGAATGCCAGCGGAGCGCACCAGCAGCGCGGCCGCATAGGCCCCGAGGCCGAAGTACGCGGCGTGGCCGAAAGAGTGCATTCCGGCCGGGCCCATGATGAAGTGCAGGCTGGCGGCGAACAGCGCAGCGATCAACAGATCGATCATCAGCACCGTGAGGTAGGGCGAGCCCGTCGTCACGAAGGGCAGCACCACCAGTGCAGCCACCAGCACGGCGGCGCCGATCTTGTACCAGGGCGGCGAGGCGCGCAGCGGCGCTTCGGGGATGCCGGTGTTGCGGCTGGCGGCCTGGGCCTTGCCCATCAGGCCCCAGGGGCGCACCACGAGCACGACCGCCATCACGAGGAATTCGACCACCAGGGTGAGCTTGGAGAACGAGACGCTGTAGCCGAAGATCTCGACCACGCCGAGCCAGATGCAGATGGCCTTGATCTCGGCGATCAGAAGCGCCGCCACATACGCGCCCGGAATGGAGCCCATGCCGCCCACCACCACCACCACGAAGGCGGCGCCGATGGTGTTGAGGTCCATCTCCAGCGTGGCCGGTTCGCGCGGCAGTTGCAGCGCGCCGCCCAGGCCGGCCAGCATCGCGCCCAGGGCGAACACGGCCGTGAACAGCCAAGCCTGGTTCACACCCAGGGCGCTGACCATCTCGCGGTCCTGCGTGGCGGCGCGCACCAGCGTGCCCCAGCGGGTGCGGGTGAGCAGCAGCCACAAGAGGCCCAGCACCACCGGGCCGACGACGATCAGGAACAGGTCATACGAAGGGAACTGCCGGCCCAGGATGTTGACCGAGCCCGAGAGTCCCGGCGCCCGCGGGCCGAGCAATTCCTCAGGGCCCCAGATCCAGAGCGCCGCATCCTTGATCACCAGCACCAGGGCAAAGGTGGCGAGCAGCTGGAACAGCTCGGGCGCCTTGTAGATGCGGCGCAGCAGCACCACTTCCACCAGGGCGCCGAGCGCGCCGACGACCACGGCCGAAAGCAGCAGCGCGGGCCAGAAGCCCAGGCCCGTGCCCAGCTTGGCCACCAGCGAGTAGGCGACGTAGATGCCCACCATGAAGAACGAGCCATGCGCGAAATTGACGATGCGTGTGACACCGAAGATCAGCGACAGCCCGGCCCCCACCAGGAACAGCGAGGAAGCCCCCGCCAGCCCATTGAGCAGCTGAACGATAAAACTCGAAAAACTCATTCCAGATCCTTCGGGGTCACGGCAAAGGTTGTCCCTCGGGCATGTCATCTGCCCGTTCTATGCTTGTGGGGTTGCAATATGGCCGCAGCGGCCGGCGGGCGCAAGGGCCCGCCGAAACCGCCGTCAGCCGGGGACCGGCTCATGCGGATCCGCGTTCGACCGTATAACTAGGCGGGAAGCCGCAGACAGTGCTGTAGCACGGCAAGGCGAACCAACGACGTTAGACGGTTGAAGGCGAATCCGTATCAGTCGGCCGGGCGCATCTTCTTGACTTCTTCGTTTGAGGGCTGCACCTTGGCGCCGTCCACGTAGCGGTAGTCGACCATCACGCCCTTGCCGCCTTCGTTCTTGGAGCGGCCGACATAGCCGCCCATGGTGGACTGGTTGTCCTCGGGGCGGTAGGTGATGCGGCCGAACGGCGTAGGCACCTGCAGGCCCTTGAAGGCGACGACCAGCTTCTCGGTGTCCGTGGAGCCGGCCTTCTTGATGCCCTCGCCCAGCGACTTGATGGCGCTGTAGCCGACCACCGAACCCAGGCGCGGGTAGTCGTTGAACTTGGCCTGGTAGGCGGTGTGGAAGGCCTTGTGCTCAGGCGTCTGCAGGCCGTACCAGGGGTAGCCGGTGACGATCCAGCCATTGGGGGCCTCGTCCTTGAGCGGGTCCATGTACTCGGGCTCGCCGGTCAGCAGGCTGACCACTTCGCGGTCCTTGAACAGGCCGCGCGTGTTGCCTTCGCGCACGAACTTGGACAGGTCGGCACCGAACAGCACGTTGAAGATGGCGTCGGGCTTGGCATCGGCCAGGGCCTGCACCACGCTGCCCGAGTCGACCTTGCCCAGCGGCGGCGCCTGCTCGACGACGAACTCCACATCGGGCTGGGCCGCCTTGAGCAGTTGCTTGAAGGTGGCCACGGCCGACTGGCCGTACTCGTAGTTGGGGTAGACCAGCGCCCAGCGCTTCTTTTTCAAAGCCACGGCGTCGGGCACCATCATCGACACCTGCATGTAGGTGGAGGGGCGCAGGCGGTAGGTGTAGCGGTTGCCGTTCTGCCAGACGATCTTGTCGGTCAGAGGCTCGCCGGCCAGGAAGAAGAATTTCTTTTGCTTGGCGAAGTCGGTCAGCGCCAGGCCCACGTGCGACAGGAAGGAGCCGGTGAGCACATCGACCTTCTCGCGCGAGACCAGCTCTTCGGCGGCGCGCACGGCATCGCCGGGGTTGCCGTTGTCGTCGCGGATCACCAGCTGGACCTTCTTGCCCAGCAGGCCGCCTGCGGCGTTGATCTCGTCCACGGCCAGCTCCATGCCCTTCTTGTAGGGCTCCAGGAAGGCGGGCTGGGCCTTGTAGCTGTTGATCTCACCGATCTTGATGACATCCTGGGCCATGGCGGGAGCCAGGGTGGCGGCCAGCGCGGCGGCGGCCGTAACACGCATGAGGGTCTTTAGCATCGTCATGGGAACACTCCTGAAGGATTGGATGGGAGAGGAACAGCGGTGGCAAATAGTATCGGGGAGACTGTAGGTCACGGGTGTGGCGGTGCGCTCAGCGCAGGCCGTCCTTGCCCTGGATTTCTGCGGTGGTGAGGCCGCCGATGCGCGGCAGCGGGCGGCCGCCGGCCGTCACGACCACCGCCACCACGATCTCGTTGGCGCGTGGCGCATCGGCCACACGGGCTTCCATGGCATCGAAATGGCTGCGCACGTAGGCGGCATCCTTGTGGCCCAGGGGCACGTCGATGGCAGCGCCCAGGCCGCCGATCTTCTTGCTCGATGGCACCAGGGCCGCGCCCTTTTCCACCGCCACGCGCAGCGGTGCGCCCAGCTTGGGGTGCAGGATGGCGGCGGCGTGCTCGAGTTCGCCGCCCTCGCCCACGATGGCGGCCTTGCCATAGCTTTCGGCCTGGCCGGGCGCGATGCCCAGGGCCTGCACGCAGCGCTCGCCCAGCAGGCCGCCGAGTTCCTCGCCGATGGCGATCAGTTCATCGAGGTTCTGCTCGAAGCGGCCAGCAAAGGGGTTCTCGATGACGGCCATGGCCAGGGCCTTGCGCACGGGGGGGTTGACCTCCTGGCCCATTTCCACGCGCACTTCGTCGGTCTGGACGATGATTTTCCGGATCTTGGCGGGCATGTGTGTACTCCTTGGTCTCTCGTGTTCGTTATTTGTGGATGGCAGGGGATCAGCGCAGGCCGTTCCACTGGCTGATGTCTTCGGCCTTGAGCCCGCCCACGCGTGCATGGATGCGCGCGCCGGTGGTCATGGCCAGGATGAAGACGATCTCGTCGGCGCGCGGCGCGCCGGGCACCCGCACCTCGATGGCGTCGAAATGGCTGCGCACGTAGCTGGCGTTGATGTGGGTGAGCGGCACATCGAGCGCTGCACCGGGGCCACCCACCTTCTTGGTCGAGGGCACGATGGACAGGGCGTTGCCCGGCTGTCCGGTCTTCTCCTCGGCCTGGCCCTTGGCGTAGGCGTTGCGGTCGCCCTTCCAGCCCAGCAGCTCGCGCATGGCGTAGCCGCCGGGCACGTGCCACAGCGCGCCATGCTCGAGCTCGCCGGCGGCGCCGACGATGGCGCCCTTGCCGTAGGTCGCGATGCGCTCGGCGGGCACGGCCATGGCCGCCAGCAAACGCTGCGCCATATCGAGACCCACGTCCTGCAGCGCATCCATCATGGGCAGAATGTCGGCCTCATAGCGGCCGGCATAGGGGTTGGTCAGCACCGCGCCGATGGCACCGCGCAGCAGCGGTGCACCGGTTTCGGGCCCGAATTCGTGCCGGATTTCCTCAACATGGGTGAAAACGCGTCGGATCTGGATCATGGGATGGCCTGTGCAATTCATTAAGCAAATACTGAACCAACTTCGAAAACGGCGCCGGTTTTCCCAGGCGCGGCGTGCTCCAGCAGGCCGGCGGCCGATGGCGTCGCCATCCATTGCCCCTGGCACGAGAGCAGCGCGCACCACAGATGAGCACCAGCCTGCAATTCTTGCGCTTTTTCCAGGCCGGCCTGCAAGGCCTGGCGCACCAGGGCCGCAGGCAGGTCGGGCACATCGACCGTCACAGGGATGCTGCCCAGGTCGCTGTCGTCCTTGACCTCCCAGGCGGGCCTGCGCACGATGCGTGCGTCCTGCACATTCACCGCATTGGCCACCACCGTGGCGGCGGCATCGGCCTGGGCCGCCGTGGCAGCCAGGATGGTGACACTGTCGGCAATGCCCAGCGAGTGGCTGCGCCCGCGCCAGCCGCTGGTGGCAATGCCGCGCACGGGCATTGTGCTGTCGATGCGGAAGGCACCATCGAGCAACAGGCCTTGCTGTAGTTGCGCCGCATCCAGTGCGGCGATGTCGGCGTACACGCCGACCCGGGCGGTTTCACCCGCTGCCAGGTGCAGCGCAATGTCGCCACCGTTGTTGACCCAGGCGCGCCGTACGCCGTCCACCACATAGCAGGCCAGCAGCTCCTGCGCCACCGAGCCGGCGACGGCGGCCATGGGCGTGATGAAGTCCTGGCGGAACGGCCGGCAGGCCTGCCACATGCGGCGCGCCACGGGGCCCTGCAGCGGGCATTCGCCCTCGCCCACGGGGACCCGCAGGGCGGGCAGCTCGCGCACCAGCTCCTGCAGCAGGCCTTCGAACCGCACCCAGGCACGCGCATGCGCGGCGGCCAACGCGAGCGCGTCGCCCTCGGCCTGCACGATCACGTCCATGGGACCATGCTGCAGGTGCCAGCGGCCCGGCGAGAGCAGTTGTCGGGTGGCTTGCATGGCGCCCTCCTCAGCCCAGCAGCGGTGGGCGGCCCAGCGGCCAGGGGTTGGCCGATGGCAGCGGCAGCCAGGAGGCCGACAACGGCGCACCATCGTTGTGCCAGGCACCGCGTTCGAGCACCTCGCGCAGGCTGCGCACCTCGCTCATGTGGCCGCCCAGCAACTCGTAGTCGCTGCGGCGCATGCTGAATTCGATGGGCGCCACGATAGCCGGCGTGGGCACCGTGCCGAAGCTGTTGTCGGGCATGCGCAGCACGTCGGCCATCACCGTGATGCCGCCACCGGGCCAGACATAGGCCGGGGCGCCGCCGCAGGTCACGTTGACCAGGGCATTCTTGATGGAGCGCGTAAGCAGCACCGGGTTTTCGGTGACGCCCGCACGCAGGCTGCCGCCCGCACCGCCGAGGAACAGCACCGAAGTCAGCGAGGGCTCGCAGTTTTCGCCGATGCGCTCGACGATGCGGCGCACGGCCTCGGGCATCTCGGCCTCCACCGGCACCAGCGACTCGTCGAGCACATACCAGCTGGCGTGCTCGCCGGTGGTCGATGTCATCAGCAGGCGCAGGCCGGGCCAGGCCACGGCTTCGTCCCAGCCCTCGATGATGGAGAGCGGGTCGGCGATGTCGGTGCCGCCCCAGCCCGTGCCGGGGTTGGCCACCTGGAAGTAGCGGCCCGGCGTGGACTTGCGCCCGCGCATCTTGATGCCCGAGGACTTCATGTCCAGGCAGCGGCCGGCCTGGTGCTCGGTGAGCACGCCGGTGATGTGGTCGTCCACCACCACCACCTCGTCCGCCTGGCCGAAGAACTGGCGCGCAAAGATGCCGATGGCCGCCGAGCCACAGCCTACGCGCATGCGCTGCTCGGCCACGCCGTTGACGATGGGCGCCTTGCCCGCCTGGATCACGAGTTGCGAGCCACCGTCGATGGTGAGCTCCACCGCCTGCTTGTTGCCCAGCGCCTGCATCATCTCGTTGGCGATGCGCCCTTCCTTCTTGCTGCCGCCCGTGAGGTGGTGCACGCCGCCCAGCGACAGCATCTGCGAGCCGTACTCGGCCGTGGTGACATGGCCCACCACCTCGCCCTTGCAGCGCACGTTGGCCTGCTCGGGGCCCAGAAAGCGGTCGGTGTCGATCTTCACCTTGAAGCTGCAGTAGCTGAAGATGCCTTCGGTGACCACGGTGACCATGTCCACGCCGTCGGCCTGGGAGCCCACGATGAAGGGCGCGGGCTTGTAGTCGGGGTAGGTAGTGGAAGAGCCCACGCCGGTGACGAAGACCTCCTCGGTCAGCAGCAGGTCGCCATTCCATGTGGGCTGGGCGGCGGGCGCCTCCGAAGTGTCGGCAGCGTCGCCACCAGCTTCGGCCACGCGGCCCGAGAAGGGCACCAGCCGGGCCTCGCCGTCCTCGATGGTCTTGCGCAGCAGCACCACGGGATCGACCCGCACCAGCACGCCGGCCTGGTTGGCATAGCGGTCGCAGGCGCCACTACGGCCTTCGGAAATCTGGCACAGCACAGGGCAGGCATTGCACTCCACCTTGGCCACGTTCATGCGCTCGTTGCGCGGGCGGGCGCGCTCGAGCACCTGGGGCAGCTCGGGTGCATCCATGCCGGGAAGGCCGTCGGTCTTGGTGTGTTCAGTCATCGTGGCAACCATTCCTCGCACCGTTTCCGGTGCTTGTACGTTCAGTGCGTTTTGTGTAGCATTCACTTAACAAAAATGTGGTGTTCACTACATTTGAGGCGAATGTAGCGCAATCATTCGCAGTCCGCAATAGTGTTTGCGCGCCCCCTGAAATGGTGCACAAGGAGCCCCAAAATGACGCACGTAGTCACAGACGCATGCATTCGGTGCAAGTACACCGACTGCGTGGATGTATGCCCGGTCGATTGCTTCAAGGAGGGGCCGGAGTACCTGGTGATCGACCCCGACGAATGCATCGACTGCGCGGTCTGCATCCCCGAATGCCCGGCCAATGCCATCTATGCCGAGGACGACCTGCCCGAAGGCATGGAAGTCTTCCTCGCATTCAACAAAAAGCTGGCTCCGGGCCTGCCCACTATCACCAAAAGAAAACCGCCTTTGCCAGATGCGGAACAATGGAGGGTTGTGAGCCACAAGCTTTCCGGCCTGGACGTCAGTTTCTGACGCCTGCGGCCCCAGCCTTCTAGCCAGCTTTTTCGCCCGATTTCTCAACTTTTAGCCGACGTTACGACCATGAGCGCCTTTCTTGAAGAACGCGTGCTGTCCGTCAACCACCTGACGGATCGCCTTTTCTCGTTCAAAACCACCCGCGACACCGCCTTGCGGTTTTCCAACGGCCACTTCACCATGATCGGCCTGCGCGTGAACGGCAAGCCGCTGCTGCGCGCCTACAGCATCGCCAGCGCCAACTACGAAGAGCATCTGGAGTTCCTGTCGATCAAGGTGCCCGACGGCCCGCTGACCTCGCGCCTGCAGAACATCCAGGTGGGTGATTCCATCGTCGTTGGCAAGAAGCCCACCGGCACCCTGCTGATCGACTACCTGCTGCCCGCCAAGCGCCTGTACATGCTGTCCACCGGCACCGGCCTGGCCCCCTTCCTGAGCCTGATCCGCGACCCCGAGACCTACGAGAAGTTCGAGGAAGTGGTGCTGGTGCACGGCGTGCGCGAGGTCAAGGAACTGGCCTACCGCGACTACATCACCAAGGAACTGCCGGATCACGAGTTCCTGGGCGAGATGGTGAGCAAGCAGCTCAAGTACTACCCCACCGTGACGCGCGAGCCCTTCGAGCACCAGGGCCGCGTGACCACCGTGATCGAAAACGGGCAGCTCGCGCGCGACCTGGGGCTGCCCGCCCTGAACCCGGTGGAAGACCGCGTGATGATCTGCGGCAGCCCCGAGATGCTGCGCGACCTCAAGCACATGATGGAAGAGCGCGGCTTCAAGGAAGGCAACACCACCAAGCCCGGTGATTTCGTGATCGAGCGCGCCTTCGCGGAGCAGTAATATCCCCGGCAGGCCCGGCCCCTGCACCGCAGGGGCTGCCCTGCCACCCAACGGATCATCCATGTCGGCCACACCCACCAAGACCCGGACTGCTTCCACCCGCGCCCCTTCCGCCCGCCGCACCGGCGTGCGCGAGCAGGCGGCGCAGACAACGCGCGACAACATCCTCAAGGCCGCGATCAAGGTGTTCGCGCGCTACGGTTACGAAGGCGGCAGCGTGGAGAAGATCTCCAAGGCGGCCAAGTCCTTCGACCGGATGATCTACTACTACTTCGGCAGCAAGGAAGGCCTGTTCATCGAGGTGCTCGAAGAGATCTACCGGCGCATGAACGACGCAGAGACCGCGCTGGACATCCGCCTCGACACCCCTGTCGAAGCCCTCAAGGCCGTGGTGCGCTTCGTCAGCCAGTACTACCGCAAGCACCCCGAGTTCGTCACGCTGCTCAACACCGAGAACCTGCACAAGGGCAAGCACATCTCCAAATCGATGCGCGCGCGCGAGTATTCCTCGCCGGCCGTGTCCGTCATCGAGCAGGTGTTGGCCGCGGGCGTGGCCAGCAAGGAGTTCCGCGCCGACTTGCGCGCGCGCGACCTGTACCTGCTGATCGCCTCCATGGGCTACTTCTACCAGTCCAACCGCTACACGCTCTCGGCCTTCCTGGGCGAGGACATCGACCAGCCCGAGGCCGTCGCGCACTGGGACGACTTCATGATCGATACCGTGCTTCGCACGGTCAGGCAGAGTACAACCCCCTGAGTCGCTTTGCGCCTTCCCCCTTCTCTTGAATGGCTGCGCCATTCGGGAAGGGGGACACCGCCAGCGCGGCGGTCCTGGCCTGGGCCGTGCCCCATCTACCGTCAGTTAGCCAAGCAATCTGCAGGAGCGCTTCGCGCTTTCCCCCTCTGCGCCGCACATTCGAGGGATGGTTTGGCTTGCCCGGTTAACGCACGCGCACCAACACTTTGCAGGGCTTCTGGCCTTGCACGACGCGCACCTCTTATGTAGTATTCACTACACGAATTGCAGCCTCACGATCGCCGCAGTTTGCCCTTCCATCCCTCCCCCGACTGGAACCCTCCATGGCAGACCTCTCCACCTCCGCAACCTCCGGCAAAGTCGTCATCAAGAACATTGGCCTGCTGCTCTCGGGCGACCTCGAACGCCCCATCCTCGATGCCGACACCATCGTCGTGAACGACGGCCTCATCGTGGCCGTGGGCCGCGAGAAGGACTGCGACACCGAGCACGCGCGCACCACCATCGACGCGCGCGGCACCTGCGTGGCGCCCGGCCTGATCGACAGCCACGTGCACCCCGTGTTCGGCGACTGGACGCCGCGCCAGAACCAGATCGGCTGGATCGATTCGACCATGAACGGCGGCGTGACCACCATGGTCTCGGCCGGCGAGGTGCACCTGCCCGGCCGGCCCAAGGACATCGTGGGCGTGAAGGCCCTGGCCATCACCGCGCAGCGCGCGTTCGACAACTTCCGCCCCGGCGGCGTGAAGGTGATCGCCGGCGCCCCCGTGATCGAGAAGGGCATGGTCGAGCAGGACTTCAAGGACATGGCCGATGCCGGCGTGAAGCTGCTCGGCGAAGTGGGCCTGGGCTCGGTCAAGGCCGGCTACGAGGCCAAGGAGATGGTGGCCTGGGCGCGCAAGCACGGCATCCAGAGCACCATCCACACGGGCGGCCCGTCGATTCCCGGCTCTGGCCTGATCGACAAGGACGTGGTGCTCGAGGCCGATGCCGACGTGATCGGCCACATCAACGGCGGCCACACCTCGCTGCCCTGGAAGCATGTGTGCGAGCTGTGCGAGAAGTCCTCGCGCGCCATCGAGCTGGTACACAACGGCAACGAGAAGATCGCCATCGAAGCCGCGCGCGCCGCCATGGAACTCAAGTGCCCGCACCGCGTGATCCTGGGCACCGACGGCCCCGCGGGCTCGGGCGTGCAGCCCCTGGGCATGCTGCGCATGATCGCGCTGATTTCGAGCTTCGCCAACATCCCGGCCGAGCTGGTGTTCTGCTTTGCCACGGGCAACACGGCGCGCATCCGCGACCTGAACTGCGGGCTGATCGAAGTGGGCCGCGCGGCCGACTTCGTGTTCATGGACCGCGCCCAGCACACGGCCGGCGCGACCCTGCTCGAAAGCGTACAGCTGGGTGACATCCCGGGCATCGGCATGGTGATGATCGACGGCTTGGTTCGCTGCGGCCGCAGCCGCAACACGCCACCGGCGACCGAGATCCCTGTCGTTCTCTGAGCCCCGGCCTGGACGCCTTCAGCACACCTTCCTCATTCCCTGCGCAGGCCCACACGCCTGCGCGAACCTTTTCCTTGTACTGATGGAGTTCCTCCCATGAAAGCAATCGTCGCCATCAAGCGCGTGGTGGACTACAACGTCAAGGTCCGAGTCAAGTCGGACCAAACGGGTGTGGACATCGCCAACGTGAAGATGAGCATGAACCCCTTTGACGAAATCGCCGTCGAAGAGGCCGTGCGCCTGAAAGAAAAAGGCCTGGTCACCGAAGTCATCGCCGTCTCCTGCGGCGTGGCCCAGTGCCAGGAAACCCTGCGCACCGCCATGGCCATCGGCGCCGACCGCGCCATCCTGGTGGAAACCCCCGCCGACCTGGACCTGCAACCCCTGGCCGTGGCCAAGATCTTGAAGGCTTTGGTGGACAAGGAACAACCGGGCCTGGTGATCCTGGGCAAGCAGGCCATCGACGACGACGCCAACCAGACCGGCCAGATGCTGGCGGCCCTCGCCGACCTGCCCCAGGCCACCTTCGCCAGCAAGGTGGACCTCTCCGCCGACAAGGTCAGCGTGACCCGCGAAGTCGACGGTGGCCTGGAAACCCTGTCCCTGACCCTGCCCGCAGTCATCACCACCGACCTGCGCCTGAACGAGCCCCGCTACGTCACCTTGCCCAACATCATGAAGGCCAAGAAAAAGCAGCTCGACACCGTCAAGCCCGAAGACCTGGGGGTGGACGTCGCTCCGCGCCTGAAGACCCTCAAGGTCAGCGAACCGCCCAAGCGCGGTGCCGGCGTCAAGGTGGCCGACGTGGCCGCCCTGGTCGAGAAACTCAAGAACGAAGCGAAGGTGATCTAAATGTCGGTACTCGTTATTGCTGAACACGACAACGCCGCCATCAAGGGCGCAACGCTCAACACCGTGACCGCAGCAGTCGCCTGCGGCGGTGACGTGCATGTGCTGATCGCCGGCCACAACGCCGGTGGCGCTGCGGCTGCTGCCGGCCAGATCGCCGGTGTGGCCAAGGTCATCCATGCCGATGCCCCCGGCCTGGAACACGGCCTGGCCGAGAACGTGGCCGCCCAGGTGCTGGCCATTGCAGGCAACTACAGCCACATCCTGTTCCCCGCCACTGCCAGCGGCAAGAACATCGCCCCCCGCGTGGCGGCCAAGCTGGATGTCGCGCAGATCAGCGACATCACCAAGGTGGTCTCCCCCGACACCTTCGAGCGCCCCATCTACGCCGGCAACGCCATTGCCACCGTGCAGAGCCAGGACGCCACCAAGGTCATCACCGTGCGCACCACGGGCTTTGACCCGGCAGCAGCCACTGGTGGCAGCGCAGCCACCGAAACCGCCACCGCCACGGCGGATGCTGGCAAGAGCAGCTTCGTGGGCAGCGAGATCGCCAAGAGCGACCGCCCAGAACTCACCGCCGCCAAGATCATCGTCTCCGGTGGCCGGGCCTTGGGCAGCAAGGAGAAGTTCGACGAAGTGATGACCCCGCTGGCTGACAAGCTCGGTGCTGCCCTGGGCGCCAGCCGCGCCGCGGTGGATGCCGGGTACGCCCCGAACGACTGGCAAGTGGGCCAGACGGGCAAGATCGTGGCGCCGCAGCTGTATGTGGCGGCCGGGATCTCCGGGGCCATCCAGCATCTGGCGGGCATGAAGGATTCCAAGGTGATCGTGGCGATCAACAAGGACCCGGAGGCGCCGATCTTCAGTGTGGCCGACTATGGGCTGGAGGCGGATCTGTTCACGGCCGTGCCGGAGCTGGTCAAGGCGCTGTAAGGCGGCTGGCGTGCATCAGTAGCCGTTGGCAACACGCACCGCGCCCGCAGGGGCGTTGGTGTACGCACCACCACCACCACCGCCGTTCGGGCGGCTGTCGCGCTCGTGGTCGATGCGGTAGCCCTTGCCCTGCAGCGCCACGGGCGTGCCCACGGCGGGTGGCTGCGCGCGCGTGAAGCGGCGCAGCGAGCCATCGTCCATGCGCACCGCCACCTGGTACACCGTGCGGGTGCGCGAGCGTTGCTCCACCTGGTGGCCCACATAGCCGCCGCCGACGGCGCCCAGCACCGTGGCGGCTGTGCGGCCGCTGCCCTTGCCGATCTGGTTGCCCACCACGGCACCAAGCACACCGCCCGCGACCGCGCCCACGCCGGTGGCGGGTTCGGCCTGCTGGATGGCCTGCACCGATTCGACCCGGCCGCAGGTGCTGCACACCGGCGCGCGCTGCGCCATCTGCGTCGTACCGCCGGCCAGGTTCGCACGCTGGGGCTGGAATGGCTCGTGCATGGGCGCAGGCGCAAGCTGCGCCTGGGCACCGGCCTGGGGTGATACCAGCCCCAGCGGCGACTGGCCGGGCGCGGCACCCTGCAGCGATGGGGCCACCACGGCAGGGCTGGCCGCTGTTGCAGCGGCAGCAGGAACGTCAGCGGGGCGGTGCTGTACTACCAGCGTGGTACCCAGGGCCACCACACAGGCCCCAAGGGACGCGATGGCGACCCACATCCATGTCATGGGCGATGGGGTGGAAGGCACGGCGCGCACATCGGACGGCTGCAGGGTGACAGGGCTGTTCATGGTGTTTCTTTTCTTTCTGCGCGCATGTGCGCCATTCCTGGGTTCAATCTTGTTCGGCGCCGCGACCTGGTGAGTGCACAACGCGGCCCATGGACGCACGGTATACAGGCCACGATGCCCGCCTTTGTCTGCTTTGTAAGGGTCGGTAAGAAGTGCTGCGCCGGCCCCGCAAGGTGCAGAGCCCTGGGGTACACATTTGCCATTGCTTACAGCGCCAAGCGACACAGTCCGCTTGCCCAGTCAGGGCACGGTCGCCACGTCCGCACCGTCCTGGGGCACGGGATGCGCCGGGGCGCGACGCCTGCGCACCTGCAGCCCCGCCTCGTCCAGAGCCCGGGCGCAACTGGCGGCGAACAGCAGCACGGCCGACGAAAAATAGATCCACATCAGCAGCACCACCAGCGAGCCGGCCGCCCCGTACGCGGAAACGACCGCCGCCGTGGAGAGGTACCAGGCCAGCAGTTGCTTGCCGATGGTGAACAGGGTGGCGCCCACCACCGCGCCGGCGATCAGGCAGCGCAGCGGCGGTTTGCGCCCGGTGCCGATGCGCATCAGCCCGACGAACAGCGCCACGGCAAAGCCGAAGGCCACCATCTCGTTGACCACCTGCAGGATGGGACCGAGCGGCGCGATGGACAGCCGGGCACCGGCCCAGCCAGCGAACAGGTTGATGAGGGTGGACATCGTGAGCGAGACCAGCAGCAAAAAGCCGATGGCGAGCACATAGGCCAGGCCACGCAGGCGCAGCGAGGCCATGTGCCACCACGCGGCGCGCGAAGGGTCCGGCTCCGAGCCTTGCCACAGGCGCGCCAGCGTCGACTGCAGCTCCACGAACACCCCGGTGGCGCCCGAGAGCAGCACGACGAAGCCGATCAGCGAGGCCAGGCGCCCCTCGGAAGGTTCCTGGGCGCTGGCCAGGGCCTGGCGCATGACGTCTGCCACGCGCTCACCCATCACCGACTGCACCTGGTTCAGCAGGCTGCTTTCCAGGTAGCTGCGGTCAAGCCACCAGCCCAGCACCCCCACCAGCAACAGCAGCAGCGGCGCCAGGCTCAGCATGCCATAGAAGGACATGGCCGCGCTCATGCGCAGGCCGTCGGCGTCCAGCCATAACTGCACCGCACGCCACAGCGGCATCACGGGCTGCACCAGGGGTTGGAGGCGCTTGGTGGCGCGCTGGATGCGGTCGGAAATGCTCATGCGCTAAGCATAGGAGGCCGGGCAGCGGACTTCCACCGGCCGGGCACGGAAGCCAATGTAGGCGCTGTCCCACAGGCGGCTGGGTCCATCGGCCACTTGTGGCAGGCTCTTACCATCTTCTCCAGGAGCCCCGCCCATGCATGCCCCCAGCCTGACCCGATTGCGCAGCGTGCTGCAGGACCACATCGACCGCGGCATCCTGCCAGGCGCGGTGGCGCTGGTGCACCACCGCGGCCAGACGGTGCTGCACGACGCCCTGGGCGCCCAGGCGCCCGGCGCGGGCGCACCGGCCATGGCGGCGGATTCGATCTTCCGCATCTACTCCATGACCAAGCCCGTGGTGTCGCTGGTCACGCTGATGCTCATGGAAGAAGGGCGCCTGCCCCTGTCCCACCCCGTGGCGCGCTACCTGCCCACCTTTGCCGGCCAGGGCGTGTTCGACCCCGCCACGGGGGGCATGGCGCCCGTGCGGCGTGACGCCACGGTGCACGACCTGCTTCGCCATACGGCGGGGCTGAGCTATGCCTGGGACACCGGCCCGGTGGCCCAGGCCTACCAAACGGCACGCATCGGCTCGCGCCGCGATGGCAATGCGGCGCTGGCCAAGGCCATCGGGCCCCTGCCCCTGCTGCACCAGCCCGGCTGCTGCTGGGAATACAGCCGCGCCACCGATGTGCTGGGCGCGCTGCTGGAGGTGGTGGAGGGTGAGACCCTGGGCGCCATCCTGCAGCGCCGGGTGTTCGGCCCGCTGCAGATGCACGACACCGGCTTTCACGTGCCGGCGGAGCAGTTGCACCGCCTGGCCGAACCCTTCGCGCGCGACCCGGCCACCGGCGCCGAGGTGGCGCTCAACGACGTATCGCGGCCGGCCGCGTTCGAGTCGGGCGGCGGCGGGCTGGTGTCCACGGCCGCAGACTATGCGCGTTTTGCGCGCCTGCTGCTGGCCGGCGGCACGCTCGATGGCGTGCGCCTGGCCAGCCGCACCACCGTGGCCTTCATGGCGGCCGACCACCTGGGCGATGGCATACCGGCCGCCGGGGACATCCTGCCCGAGGGCTACGGCTTCGGCCTGGGCGTGGCCGTGCGCCGCAGCGCCGGTCTGGCGCCCCACACCGCCTCGGTGGGCCAGTACGGCTGGAGCGGCATGGGCGGCACCTTCTTCCTGGTGGACCCTGCCGAAGACCTGGTGGCCATCATGCTCACCCAGGCGCCCGGCCAGCTGCGCTATCTGTGCGAGCTGTACCCGGCGCTGGTCTACGCGGCGCTGTAGCAAGCACAGGGCCCTGCTTTAAACTCGCCCCCCCAAGGGGCAAGAAAAGAATATGCAGATTCGCTGTGCACTGGTCGGCATGCCCGGCTCAGGCAAATCCACCATCGGCAGGCAGTTGGCGCACCGTGCGGGCGTGCCCTTCATCGACCTGGACCACCGGCTGGAGGAAGTGCTGGGCACCAGCATCCGCCAGTTCTTCGAGGAGCACGGCGAGGCGCGCTTTCGCGAGCTGGAAGCCGAGGAACTGGCCAAGGCGGCGGCGCAGCCCGGCGGCATGGTGCTCTCCACCGGCGGCGGCGCCGTGCTGCGCGCCGAGAACCGCGGCGTGCTGCGCGCCATGGGCCCGGTGCTCTACCTGCGCGCCTCGCCCGAAGAGATCTACAAGCGCGTCAAGCACGACCGCAGCCGCCCCCTGCTGCAGGGAGGCAACCCCATGGACAAGCTGCGCGCACTCTACGCCCAGCGCGACGGCCTGTACCGCGAGACGGCGCACTACGTGATCGAGACCGGCCGCCCCACGGTGCACATGCTGGTCAACATGATCATGATGCAGCTGGAGATGGCCGCGGGCACCGAGCAGGCGCCGCAGTAAGCAATGGCCTCAACGCAGGGGCGAGGAATCGCTCCAGTGGAAGTGCACGCGCGGCTGGATGTCCGCGATCTCGGTGCGCAGCAGTGCGGCCAGGCGCCCCGCCTCGCGCTGGGTAAGCCGCGCCACGGTGGTCGACAGGCTGACGGCCGCGAACGCCCGGCCGCCCGCATCCACCACGGCATGGCCCACGGCGGCGGTATTGGTGTTCAGGCAGCCGCCGCTGCGCGCATAGCCCAGGGCCTGGGTCTGGGTGAGCAGCGTGCGCAGCGTGGCCTCGTCCAGCCCGCCATAGCGACCCAGCGTGGGCGCATTGGTGGCCAGGGCGGCTTCGATGAGCGCCTCGTCCTGCGCCGCCATCAGCGCCAGGCCGGCCGCGCCCACACCCAGCGGGCGGCGCCCGCCCACCGTGACCGACAGCGGCGGCTCCAGCCGCTGTACGTTGGTATGGGCATAGCAGACGGCCTCATGGCCGCTGAGCACGAACAGGTAGGCCGCATAGCCCGTGGCATCGGCCAGGCGCTGCAGATTGGCCGTGAACAGCGGCGCCACATCGTGCCGGCCGCGCGCGGCCAGGCCGTGCTCGAAGGGGCGGCGCCCCAGCACATAGCCCCGGCCCTCCGGCAGCGCCGCCACCAGGCGCGCGGCCATCATGTCCTGCAGCAGCCGGTGCACGGTGGGATGCGGGATGCCGGACTGGCGCGCGATGTCCGACAGCGACAGCCCGCGCGCGTCGTAGCGCGAGAGCTGGTCGAGGATGCGCAGCACGCGGTCGAGCACCAGGGTGGCCATGCTTGTTTGTCCATGCAGTGGAAAGAACGATTGTAGGAAACCGCAGGCCGGCCAAGAATGCGCAGATTCGAACAACCATCTCTGGAGACATTGCCCATGGCCGCTTTCGCCCGCTCCCCGCTCACCCGCCGCACCCTGCTGGGCGCCACCACTGCCGCCGTGCTCGGCCTGGCCGCCGGCCCGCTGGCTGCGCAGGACTTCCCGTCCAAGCCCATTCGCTTCGTCGTGCCCTATGCCCCCGGCGGCACCACCGACCTGGTGGCACGCACCGTGGGCGCCCACATGGCGCAGACCCTGGGCCAGCCGGTCATCATCGACAACCGCGCGGGCGCGGGCGGCAATATCGGCATGGACGCCGTGGCCAAGGCCGCGCCCGACGGCTACACCGTGGGCATGGGCGCCATCTCCACGAACGCGCTGAACCCGCACATCTACAAGAAGATGCCCTTTGACCCGCGCAAGGACTTCACCGCCGTGGGCCTGCTGGGCAACTCCACCATCGTGCTCGAAGCCGGCCCCGCCCTGCCCGTGAAGACCGTTGCCGAGCTGGTCGCCCATGCCAAGAAGAGCCCCGGTGTCCCCTACGCCACGGCCGGCGCCGGCACCTCCATGCACCTGACGGGCGTGCTGTTCGCACAGACCAGCAAGACCGACCTGGTGCACGTGCCTTACAAGGGCAGCGCGCCGCTGATCACCGACCTGATCGGCGGCCAGGTGCCGATTGCCTTCGACAACCTGCCCGCCTCCCTGCCCCACATCCAGGCCGGCAAGCTGCGTGCCCTGGCGGTGGCCGGCGCCCAGCGCTCGCCCGCTCTGCCCGACGTGCCCACCCTGGCCGAAGCCGGCCTGCCCGAGGCGGTGGTCGAGCCCTGGTTCGGCGTCTACGGCCCCGCGGGCCTGCCCGCTGCCGTGGCGCAGCGCCTGAACAAGGCGCTGGCCGACGCCCTGGCCGACCCGGCCGTCAAGGACAAGCTGCTGGCCGCGGGCTTCACCCCGCGCAGCGCCAGCGTGGCGGAGTTCGATGCCCTGACCAAGCGCGAGTACGAGCGCCTGGGCAAGGTCGCCCACAGCGCGCAGATGAGCGCAGACTGATCCTTTTCCTTTTTCTTCCATCCCGACTGACCATGAGCACCACCCTCGACGCCACCCACGGCACCCAACTGCGCAGCTGGGTCGCATCCGCCAATGTGGCAGGCTGCGACTTCCCCATCCAGAACCTGCCCTTCGGGCGCTTCCGCACGGCGGGCAGCCGCGAGGCCCTGCGCATCGGCGTGGCCATCGGCGACCAGATCCTGGACCTGCAGGCCGCCGGCCTGGTGGCCCACAACGACATGAACGCGCTGATGGCCGCCACGCCCGCCGAGCGCCAGGCCCTGCGCCAGCAGCTGTCCGAAGGCCTGCGCGAAGGCAATAGCAGCCAGCAGGCCGCCTGGACGCAGGCCCTGGTGCCCCAATCCAGCGTGGAGATGGCCGTGCCCTGCCAGATCGGCGACTACACGGACTTCTACACCAGCGTGCACCACGCCACCACCGTGGGCAAGCAGTTCCGCCCGGACAACCCGCTGCTGCCCAACTACAAGTGGGTGCCCATCGGCTACCACGGGCGCGCCTCGTCCATCGGCATCAGCGGCCAGCGCATCAAGCGCCCGCAGGGCCAGACCAAGGCGCCCGATGCGGCCGTGCCCACGCTCGGCCCCTGCAAGCGCCTGGACTACGAGCTGGAGCTGGGCTGGTTCATCGGCCAGGGCAATGCCCAGGGCGAGCCCATCGCCATCGGCCAAGCAGAACAGCACCTGTTCGGCGTGGCGCTGTTCAACGACTGGAGCGCACGCGACATCCAGGGCTGGGAATACCAGCCGCTGGGGCCCTTCCTGTCGAAGAACTTCGCCAGCACCCTCTCGCCCTGGGTGGTGACCATGGAAGCGCTGGCGCCCTTCCGGGCCGCCTTCGAGCGCGATGCCGCCGACCCGCAGCCCCTGCCCTACCTGGACTCGGCCAACAACCGCAGCCAGGGCGCCTTCGACATCACCCTGGAAGTGCTGCTGCAGACGGCCCGCATGCGCGAGGCCGGCGAGGCCCCCGTGCGCCTGTCGGCCACCAACAGCCGCCGCGCCGCGTACTGGACGCCCGCGCAGCTCGTGGCGCACCACACGGTGAACGGCTGCAACCTGCAACCCGGCGACCTGATGGGATCGGGCACGCTGTCGGGCCCCGAGGTGACCGAGGCGGGCTCCCTGCTGGAGCTGGCCAGCGGCGGCAAGCAGCCCATCACACTGCCCAACGGCGAGCAGCGCAGCTTCCTGGAAGACGGCGACACGCTGATCCTCAAGGGCTGGTGCGAGCGCGAAGGCGCGGTGCGGATCGGGCTGGGCGAGGTGAGCGGGACCATCGTCGCCTGATGGTCCACAGGCAGCCCCATGATGGGGCTGCCTTTTACAGATTCGGCGCCAGCAGCCGCGCCAGCACGGCCTCGTCCATACCCCGGCGCTGGGCCATGTCGTGCAGCTGGTCCTCGCCGATCTTGCCGACGTTGAAGTACACGCTCTCGGGGTGGCCCAGGTAGAAGCCGCTCACGCTGGCGGCCGGCATCATGGCCAGGCTTTCGGTGAGGGCCATGCCGACCTCCTCGCACTGCAGCACGCGGAACAGCTCCGTCTTGGCGCTGTGGTCGGGGCAGGCGGGGTAGCCGGGCGCGGGGCGGATGCCGGCGTACTTCTCGGCGATCATATCGTCGTTGCTCAGTTGCTCGCCCGCAGCGTAGCCCCACAGGTCGGTGCGCACGCGCTGGTGCAGGCACTCGGCAAAGGCTTCGGCCAGGCGGTCTGCCAGGCTCTTGAACATGATGGCCGAATAATCGTCCAGGGCGTCGATGAAGGCCTTTTCCTTCTTCTCGATCCCGAGGCCCGCCGTCACGGCGAACAGGCCGGCGTAGTCGGCAATGCCGCTGTCCTTGGGTGCGACGAAGTCGGCCAGGCAGCGGCTGGGGCGGGTCACGCCGTCGATGACCTGCTTTTCGGCCTGCTGGCGCATGCCGTACCAGGTCATGGCGACCTCGGTGCGGGTTTCGTCGGTGTAGAACTCGATGTCGTCGCCGCCGTTCACGCTGTTGGCCGGGTACAGGGCCATCACGCCGCTGGCCGTGAGCCAGCGGCCTTCGATGATCTTTTTCAGCATGGCCTGCGCATCGGCGAACACGCGCGTGGCCTCCACGCCCACCACCTCGTCGCTCAGGATGGCAGGGTACGGGCCGGCCAGGTCCCAGGTCTGGAAGAACGGGCCCCAGTCGATGTAGCGGGCCAGCTCGGCCAGGTCGAAGTTCTTGAACACGCGGCGGCCCAGGGCGCGCGGCACGGTGGGCTTGAAGGTCGTCCAGTCCACCGGCGTCCTGTTGGCGCGCGCCTTGGCCAGGGGCCACAGCGGGGTCTGCTTCTTGTTGGCGTGCTGGGTGCGCACCTTGTCGTAGTCGGCGTTGAGCTCCTGCACGTAGTTGTCCACCCCCTCGCCGAGCAGGCTCTGGGCCACGCTCACGCTGCGCGAGGCATCGGGCACGTAGACGACAGGGCCTTCGTAGTGCGGCGCGATCTTCACGGCGGTGTGCACGCGGCTGGTGGTGGCACCGCCGATGAGCAGCGGGATCTTCTTGATGCGGAAGTGGTCGTCCTTCTGCATCTCGCCGGCCACGTACTGCATCTCTTCGAGGCTGGGCGTGATCAGGCCCGACAGGCCCACGATGTCGGCCCCCTCGACCTTGGCGCGCGCCAGGATCTCGTGGCAGGGCACCATCACGCCCATGTTCACGACTTCGAAGTTGTTGCACTGGAGCACGACGGTGACGATGTTCTTGCCGATGTCGTGCACGTCGCCCTTGACGGTGGCGATGATGATCTTGCCCTTGCTGCGCACGTCGCGGCCGGCCAGTTCGTCCTGGCGCTTTTCTTCCTCGATGTAGGGGATCAGGTGGGCCACGGCGGACTTCATCACGCGCGCACTCTTGACCACCTGGGGCAGGAACATCTTGCCGGCGCCGAACAGGTCGCCCACCACGTTCATGCCGTCCATCAGCGGGCCTTCGATCACGTGCAGTGGGCGCCCGCCCTTGGCCAGGATGGCGCGGTAGGCTTCCTCGGTGTCTTCGACGATGAAGTCGGTGATGCCGTGCACCAGCGCGTGCGACAGGCGCTCGCCCACGGTGCGCGGGGCCTCGGGCGTGCCGCGCCATTCGAGCTTCTTGCTCTCGTCCTTGGCGCCGCTCTTGGCGGTCTCGGCCACCTCGACCAGGCGCTCGCCGGCATCGGGGCGGCGGTTGAGCACCACGTCCTCGACACGTTCGCGCAGCGTGGGCTCCAGGTCGTCGTAGACGCCGACCATGCCGGCGTTGACGATGCCCATGTCCATGCCTGCCTGGATGGCGTGGTACAGGAATACGGTGTGGATGGCCTCGCGCACCGGGTCGTTGCCGCGGAAGCTGAAACTCACATTGGACACGCCGCCCGAGACCTTGGCGCCGGGCAGGTTCTGCTTGATCCAGCGCACGGCCTCGATGAAGTCGACGGCGTAGTTGTTGTGCTCCTCGATGCCGGTGGCCACCGCGAAGATGTTGGGGTCGAAGATGATGTCCTCGGGCGGAAAGCCCACCTCGTCGACCAGCACGCGGTAGGCGCGCTCGCAGATCTCGATCTTGCGCGCAAAGGTGTCGGCCTGGCCCTTCTCGTCGAAGGCCATGACCACGGCGGCCGCGCCATAGCGCTTGACCAGGCGCGCCTCGTGCTTGAACTTGTCCACCCCCTCCTTCATGGAGATGGAGTTGACGATGCCCTTGCCCTGGATGCAGCGCAGCCCGGCCTCGATCACCTCCCACTTGGAGCTGTCGACCATGATGGGCACGCGCGCGATGTCGGGCTCGGAGGCGATGAGCTGCAAAAAGCGCACCATCGCAGCCTTGCTGTCCAGCATGGCCTCATCCATGTTGATGTCGATGACCTGGGCGCCGTTCTCCACCTGCTGGCGGGCCACGGCCAGGGCCTCCTCGTACTGCCCGTTGAGGATCATGCGGGCAAAGGCCTTGGAGCCGGTGACGTTGGTGCGCTCGCCGATGTTGACGAACAGCGTGCCCTCGCCAATGGAGACGGGCTCCAGGCCGGAAAGCTTCAGTGGAGGAATCGAGGAAATGGCGGACATCAGGCTCACCTGCAAGGGGGATCGAACACAGGTGAGCGTCGTTGCGGGGTGGTCGGCCCCGAGCCTGACGGGCACGCCTGGCCATCTGGGACCTGGGCGGCACGCTGCAACGCTCCTCGGGGGGAGGCTGATTTTACCGAACTGGCAGGAATTGAAGGAACGTGCCCCCGACAATGCCCTGCACATAGCTGATCGCTGCGCGGCGGTACTTCTCGGTCACCACCACGGCCACCAGGTCCAGGCGGGCGATGAGCTTGCCGAATTCGCGCTCGAAGCTCAGGTTGCGCCCATCGGGCCCGATCTCGTCGGCCAGCAACAGCGGCTGGCCGGCGGCATTGCGGCGCTGCGCCAGCAGCCACACGGCCGATTCCACATTGCGCGCAGCGTTGTACAGGTGCTGGGCATCGAGCGAGTCAAGCAGGAAGAACTCGGTCTTGCCGCCATGGGCCGTGACCAGCATGTCGGCCGTGGCCACAGTGAAGGCAGCCACCCGGTCGCCCGTGAACTCGGGCGCCAGGGCAAAGGCCAGGGCCGCGACGTCGCGCCGCCCCTGCAGCGGCGCCCAGGGCTGGCGCTGCTCGATGGCGGCACGCGCCCGCTCCATGGCCTGCTCGCGGCTGGCCGCACCGCCCTTGCGCCACTCGGCCGGGTTGCGGCGGTAGAGCTTGTCCATCAGCAGGGTCAGACTGGCCAGGTTGTCGCGCATGGCCAGTGTGGCCATGCGGTTCGCGTCGGACTGGGCCAGTTCGCCCGTGGTGGTGGATGCGCCCTTTACCTCGCCGCGCGGGGTGGGCGCAGGGGCGGCACAGCCAGACAGCAGGGCCACGGCGGTCAGGGCCATGCAGGCCAGGGGGAGGAAGTGAGGGAGAAGGGATGCAGGCGCCAGCATGTGGGCCGCATTATGGCCATGGCTGTCCCGGCCTAAGCAAGCGCCAGCGAACGCGCAGCGACATCCCGCACGATGTCCTGCGTGATGTGCAGGAACCGGTCGACATCCGCGGGCGAGTGGCAGTGCAGCGGCGAGACCCGCACGGCGCCCTGCAGCCCGAACGATTCAAGCATGCGCCGCGAGTAGATGCTGGCCGCGCTGCGCTCGTACACCGTGACGCCGCGCAGGCCGTACTCGTGCACCGCCTGTGTGCAGTCGATCCCCGCGAGGCCGATGGCGATGATCAAATCGCGCCGCTCCAGGTCGCCATGGTCCAGGTAGACCTGCACGCCCTCCATGGCGCGCAGCCCGGGCGCCTCGGCACTGCCATCGAGCAGGCGCGCCAGCAGTGCGCGCTCGTGCAGCAGGATGCGCTCCATGCCTGCGGCAAAGCGCTCACGGCGGCCTGCGGCATCGGGCGCATCAACACCCGGGGCGTCCCCCAGCCAGCACACGTAGTCCATGATTTCGGTCAGCACCGCGAACTGCCAGGGCGCGGCGCTGCCCAGGTCCCAGAAATCGGGCGCCTTGCCGGCCAGCTTGTGGTGGGGCAATGCGGCCGCGCGGTCCGACAGCCAGGCCAGGCCCGAACCGCGGCAGCCAAAGAACTTGTAGGGCGCGATGTTGATGCCATCCACCGGCGTGGCCTGCAGGTCGATGAGGCCGTGGGGCGCATGCTGAACGGCATCCACGATGATGTACAGGTCGGGTTTCACGGCGCGGGCGCGCTCCACGATCCGCGCCATGTCGAGCTTGGCGCCCGAGATGTTGGACGCGTAGATCACGTTGAGCAGGCAGGTGCCCCCATCCACCAGGCGCACGATGGCATCCACGTCGACACCGCCGGTGGCCGGGTTGCTCGGGGCCACGCGCAGCTCGCGCTCGGTCTGGCGCGCGTAGCGCTCCATGGCGTCGAAGGACGAGGGGTGCTCGAGCACCGTGGTGACCATGTTGGTGCCCGGCACGTTCTCGGCCACGGCGCGCACCATGTCGAACATGGCGCCCGATGCAGTCAGGGCCGCATAGACGCTGCCTCCCTGCGCGTTGAGCAATGTGCGCAGGTCGGCCGCGCCGGTGGCCTGCACGCACTGCAACTCGCGCGCCACCTCGTGGATGCGCTCGGTGTTGTCGGGCACGGCATCGACCTGGCCCATGCGCTCCATGGCGGCCTTCAGACGCAGCGAGCCGCCCGCATTGTCAAAATACAGGCGCTCGCGCCCACGGTGGTCATGCTCCACCTGCAGGAAGCGCTCGCGCACCGCGCGCATCAGGTCCTCAGGGAACAGCAGGCCTTCGGGATACCGGGTCAGAGAGGATGCAGCCATCACACCCCCTTGTTGTTGGGGTTGCGGTAGGCCTCGCGTACCGCATCGGTCATGGGGAAGTTGATGTTGATGTTGCTCGGCGGGATGGGCTGGGTGAACCAGCGCGCATACAGCCGCTCCATCTCGCCGGACTTCATGAGCTGCGTGACCGTCTGGTCCACCAGCGCCTGGAAGGCCGCATCGTTCTTGCGCAGCATGATGCCGTAGGGCTCCTGGCGCAGCACCACGTCCTTGAGGATCACGTAGTCGCCGGGGTTGGGTGACACGGCGATCAGCCCTGCGAGCTGCACGTCGTCGAGCACGTAGGCCACGGCCCGGTCGCTGGCCAGCAACAGGAAGGCGTCGGCGGTGTCCTTGCCCGAAATCTCCTGCACCTCCAGGTTTTCTGAGCGGCGGAAGCTGCGCAGCAACTGGATCGAGGTGCTGCCGGCCACGGTCGCCACGCTCTTGCCCGCCAGGTCCGCCAGCGAGGTGATGCCCGACTTCTTCTTGACCGCCACAGTGATGTTGGTGACGAAGTGGCTGGGCGCAAATGCGACCTGCTGCTGGCGCACCACCGAGTTGGTGGTGGTGGCGCAGTCCAGGTCCACGGTGCCGTTCTGTATCAGCGGAATGCGGTTCAGCGAATTGAGCAGGGTGTATTGCACGCGCAGCGCGGGCAGGCCGAGTTTGGCCTTGACGGCGTCGACGATCTTCAGGCAGATGTCGTTGGAAAAGCCGACGGGGTCGCCGCTGCCTGCAGGCTTGTACGAGAACGGGACGGAGCTGTCGCGGTTGCCGATGTGGATGGTGCCGCTCTCCTTGATCTTGCGCAGGGTGTCGATCTCCTGCGCCATGGTGGCCGAGGCGAGCAGGGTGGCGCCCAATGCGGCGAGGACAGACATCTTGAAAGCGTGCATGGCGGTGTTTCCAGTCAACGGAGACGGTCGGCGGGACCAGGGTCGCCACCGGAAATAACACAGTCAGTGCATTCGGTGACGGGCTGGAACGGATTCTGGAATTGCCGTCACTTTTAAAAAAGCGATTTTTTGTGCTCGAATTGCATGAATAAAAGTGATTTGAAAGCCGCGTACTCCCATGATGACCTTCAAGCAGCTCGAGGCCCTGTACTGGATCGCCCAGTTGGGTGGCTTTGCCCAGGCGGCACACAAGCTGCACACCTCGCAGTCGGCCGTGTCCAAACGGGTGCATGAGCTGGAGCAGCTGTTCGACACCCCACTGTTCGACCGCGGCCAGCGCACGGCGCGGCTCACCGAAAAGGGCGAAGAGATGTTCGTACTGGCACGCCAGCTGCTGCGCCAGCGCGATGCGGCGGTGGAGCAGTTCAGCAAGCCGGGGGTGATCGAGCGGCGCCTGCGCATCGGCGTGACCGAACTCACGGCCATGACCTGGCTGCCCCGGCTGGTGGCGCTGGTGCAGCAGCACTACCCCAAGGTGACGCTGGAGCCTGACGTGGACGGCAGCCTGCCGCTGCGCGACAAGCTGCTGGCCGACGACCTGGACCTGGTCATCGTGCCCGATGCGTTTGCCGATGCGCGCCTGCCCGCCAAGGCCGTGGGCCAGGTGGAGAGCGCCTGGATGTGCCAGCCCGGCCTGCTGCCCGCCGGCCCGGTGCGCCTGCATCAGCTGGCGCACCAGCGGCTGCTGGTGCAGGGCCAGTCGTCAGGCACCGGCCGGCGCTACGACGCATGGATGAAGGAACTGGGCGCCGAACCCTCGGACGCCATCGTGGTGAGCAACCTGATCGCGCTGATCGGCCTGACCATCTCGGGCCTGGGCGTGAGCTACCTGCCGCGCCACTGCCTGGACCCGCTCATCGGCGCCGGCATGCTGGCCGTGCTGGAGGTGGATCCGCCCCTGCCCCCGGTGCCCTACGTGGCGCTGTACAAGGGCGAGCACCGCAGTGCGCTGGTGTCGTCCATCACCATGCTCGCACAGTCCTGCTGCGACTTCACGCGCGCTTTCCAGGCGTTCCCGATGGGGAACGGCACAGAGCGACGCTGACCCAAGCCTATGCGTGCGGAATGCCCTCAATGGGGCATTCCGCCGTGCCCACGGTGCTGCGCGTGAGCGCCTCCACGGCCTGGCGCGTGCCCTCGGGGTCGGTCACCCAGCGCTGGTAGAAGCCGTAGGGGCAGGCGGCGGCGCCCTTGTCCCCTTCGCCGGAGTTGATCATGCCGGTGTAGCCGCGGTGCAGCAGCTTGAACAAATGGTTCTCGGACTGGCCGTTCCTGCGGAAATCCCGGATCAGGCTGGTGGACAGCGCCGCATACTGCACGCCGTACTCCTCCTCCCCGCATTCGCCCAGCGTGCGGCCGTCGAAGCCGATCAGTGCCGAATGGCCGAAGTAGCTGTACACGCCATCGAACCCCGCCGCATTGGCCACCGCCACGTAGGTGTTGTTGGCGAAGGCCATGGCCTTGCTGATGAGGATCTGCTGCTCCTTGGCCGGGTACATGTAGCCCTGGCAGCGCACGATGAGCTCGGCGCCCTTCATCGCGCAATCGCGCCAGATCTCGGGGTAGTTGCCATCGTCGCAGATGATGAGGCTGATCCTGAGGCCCTTGGGGCCCTCGCTCACGTAGGTCTGGTCGCCCGGGTACCAGCCCTCGATGGGCGTCCAGGGCATGATCTTGCGGTACTTCTGCACGATCTCGCCCTGGTCGTTCATCAGGATGAGCGTGTTGTAGGGCATCTTGTGCGGATGCTCTTCATGCCGTTCACCCGTGAGCGAGAACACGCCCCAGACCTTGGCCTTGCGGCACGCGGCCGCGAAGATCTCGGTCTCGGGGCCAGGAATGGTGGTGGCGGTATCCATCATCTCCTGCCGGTCGTACATGATGCCGTGGGTGCTGTACTCGGGAAAGATCACCAGGTCCATGCCCGGCAGGCCGGCCTTCATGCCCACCAGCATGTCGGCGATCTTGCGCGCGTTGTCCAGCACGTCGGCCTGGGTGTGCAGGCGCGGCATCTTGTAGTTGACGACCGCGACGCCCACGGTGTCCTTGCTGCTTGAAATATCGCCGTGGATCATGGCGTCTCTCCTTGAATCGTTGAACCCGTCAGTGGCTGATCATCCAGGGCCGTTTGGAGGGGAAGGTTTTCGCGCCATTGGGCGCGGTGACCGTCCCGCCGCGCTTGGTAGTGCCCCCACCGCTGCAGCAGCCACACCCCGATGGATGGCGCAGCCGGCCGTAGCTGCCGGCATCGCCGTCGCGCGAGGATGAGCGCGGAGCGTGCTGCGCGCGCTCGTTGGTGTCGTGCGCGCGGCGCTGCTCGGGGCTCACGCAGGCCAGGTGGGGTGCGTGGGCGAACACGCGTGCCGCTGCGGCCCCGCACTCGGGGCAGGCGCAGGGCTCGTTGCGCAAGGCCACGCTGCGCAGCGCATCGAAGTTGCCGCAGTCGGGACAGGCGTAGTCGTAGGTGGGCATGGGGGGCTGCCGTGCTACTTGTCCTGCGAGATCGGCATGTCCACGCTGCCGTCGAGCACCTTCACCGGGCCGGCCGCCGTGGGGTTGATGTCGAAGTCGAAGATCTCGGTGGGCAGCCACAGCGTGGCACAGGCGTTGGGCACGTCGACCACGCCGCTGATGTGGCCCTGCACCGGGGCCGTACCCAGGATGGAATAGGCCTGCGCGCCGCTGTAGCCGAACTTTTTCAGGTATTCGATGGCGTTCAGGCAGGCCTGGCGGTAGGCCACCGTGACATCGAGGTAGTGCTGCTGGCCCGATTCGTCGACCGAGATGCCCTCGAAGATCAGGTAGTCCTTGTAGTTGGGCGTGATCGGGCTGGGCTTGAAGATCGGGTTCTTGATGCCGTACTTGGCCATGCCGCCCTTGATCAGGCTGACCTTCATGTGCACCCAGCCAGCCATCTCGATGGCGCCGCAGAAGGTGATCTCGCCGTCGCCCTGGCTGAAGTGCAGGTCGCCCACCGAAAGGCCCGCGCCTTCCACGTACACCGGAAAGTACACCTTGGAGCCGCGCGACAGGTCCTTGATGTCGCAGTTGCCGCCATGCTCGCGCGGCGGCACCGTGCGCGCGCCTTCGGCCGCCGCCTTGGCTTTGGCCTCGCCCTGCAAGGTGCCCATGTGGGCCGTGGTGGCGTTGGGCGGGTTGGCCAGACCGGGGATGCGGTGCGGGTCGGTGGCGATCAGCTCGGCCTCGCGGGCGTTCCAGGCGTCCAGCATCTTCTGGTCGGGCAGGCAGCCGATCAGTCCGGGGTGGATCAGCCCTGCAAAGTTCACGCCCGGGATGTGGCGGCTGCTGGTGAACATGCCGTGGAAGTCCCAGATGGATTTTTGCGCCAGCGGGTAGTGCTCGGTCAGGAAGCCGCCGCCGTTCTTCTTGGAGAAGAAGCCGTTGAAGCCCCACAGGCTGTCGTCGCGCGCGCCGATGTCGAGCAGGTCCACCACCAGCAGGTCGCCCGGCTCGGCGCCCTTCACGCCCACGGGGCCCGACAGGAAGTGCACGGTGGACAGGTCCACATCGCGCACGTCGTCCGCGCTGTCGTCGTTCTTGATGGCGCCGCCGGTCCAGTCGTAGGTCTCGAGCTTGAACTCCGCCCCGGGCTCCACCCACACGGCCATGGGGATGTCCGGGTGCCAGCGGTTGTGCACCTGGGGGTTGTCGTACGGCGACTGCTTGAGGTCCACCTTGATCAGGGTATCGGCCATGGTGTGTTGCTCCTTGGATGGTTGTGGAGGGAGGACGTAAGGGAAAAGAGAAGGCTCAGACGGAGAGGTAGGCCTTGATGCGCTGTTGGTCGGTGTCGGCCCGCGCGGTCTCGTGCACCAGCCGGCCGCCTTCGATGACGAACAGGCGGTCGGCCACGTCCATGGCGAACGAGAGCACCTGCTCGCTGACCACGATGGTGATCTGGCGCAGCTTGCGGATCTCGTTGAGCGCCTTGGCGATGTCCTTGATGATGGAGGGCTGGATGCCCTCGGTGGGCTCGTCGAGCAGCAGCACCTTGGGATCGGTCACCAGCGCGCGCGCAATCGCCAGCTGCTGCTGCTGCCCGCCCGAGAGGTTGCCGCCCTTGCGCCGGCGCATGTCCCAGAGCACCGGGAACAGGGCGTAGATCTCGTCGGGGATCTCGCGCGTTTTGGAGTTTTCGAGGCCTGTCTGGATGTTCTCTTCCACCGTCAGTGTCGGAAAGATCATGCGGCCCTGGGGCACGTAGGCGATGCCCTTGGCCACGCGGCGAAAGCTTTCGTCCTTCGTCACCTCCTGCCCGGCCACGCGGATGCTGCCGCTCTTGGCCGGCATCACGCCCATGAGGCTCTTGAACAGCGTGGTCTTGCCCATGCCGTTGCGGCCCATAATGGCCACGGTCTCGTTGGCGCGGCCCGAGAACGAAATGCCGTGGAGGGCTTCGCTCTGGCCATAGGCGACGAACAGGTCCTTGACTTCCAACATAGGGTTGCTCCTTGGGGGTTCGGTCAGTGGCCGAGGTAGACGTCGATCACCTTGGGGTCGTTCTGGACCTTGTCCATCGAGCCCTCGGCCAGGATCTTTCCCTGGTGCATGACGGTGACCTTGTGCGCGATGCGCTTGACGAACTCCATGTCGTGCTCGATCACGATCACCGCGCGGTTCCTGCAGATGCGCTGCAGCAGCTCGGCCGTGAGCTCGCGCTCGCGCGCGCTCATGCCGGCGATGGGCTCGTCCAACATCAGCAGCTCGGGCTCCTGCATGAGCAGCATGCCGATCTCCAGCCACTGCTTCTGGCCGTGCGAGAGCAGGCCGGCCTCGGTGTCGAGCTTGTCGCCCAGGCCGATGTCGTCGGCCACGGCCTGCACGCGCGCCTTCACCGCATCGGTGCAGCGAAAGGCCAGCGCGCCGAACACGGTGCGGCCCGAGGGGTAGGAGACCTCCAGGTTCTGGAAGACGGACAGGTTCTCGTAGATCGAGGGCGTCTGGAACTTGCGGCCGATGCCCAGGCGCACGCGCTTGTGCTCCGCCATGCGCGTGAGCTCCTCGTTCTTGAACTTGATGCTGCCGCCGGTGGCGCGGGTCTTGCCGCAGATCAGGTCCAACAGCGTGGTCTTGCCCGCGCCGTTGGGGCCGATGATCACGCGCAGCTCGTTCTTGTCCACGTACAGCGTAAGGGCGTCGATGGCCTTGAAGCCGTCGAACGAGACCGTGAGGTCTTCCACGGCCAGGGCGAAGTCGGTGTTGCTCATGGGGTGTGCTCCGGGTGCGTGGTGCGCTCACTCAGGCGCGCTGGCTGCTGGTGCCTTCGGGAAGGCTCGGGACAGCGGCCTCGGTTTCGGCAACCGGCCGGCTGGGCGGAGCCACCGGGGGCCGCACCGCTGCCTGGCGCAGCGCTTCGCGGCGGCCCTTCCACCAGGGCACGACATGGCTCTCCCACAGGCCGGCCAGCCCCATGGGGAAGGCCATGGTCACGCCGATGAACAGGCCGGCCATGAGGAACAGCCACAGGTCCGGAAAGCTTTCGGAAAAGTAGGTCTTGCCGGCGTTCACCAGCAGCGCGCCGTAGACCGCGCCCACCAGGCTCATGCGCCCGCCGATGGCGGCGTAGATCACCATTTCGATGGAAGGCACGATGCCCACGAAGCTGGGCGACATGAAGCCTACCTGCAGCGAGAACAGCGCGCCGCCGATGCCCGAGAGCGCGGCCGCCAGGCAGAAGGTGAAGACCTTGAAGTTGGCCACGTCGTAGCCCGAGAAGCGCACGCGGTCTTCCTTGTCGCGCATGGCCAGCAGCAGGGTGCCGAGTTTGCTGGTCTGCACGAAGCGGCACAGCACGATGGCCAGCACCAGGAGCGCCACGCACACGTAGTACAGGATGTATTTGGCGCTGTCGGTGCGCGTGTCCCAGCCCCACAGGGTCTTGAGGTCGGTCATGCCGTTCACGCCGCCCGTGTAGCCTTGCTGGCCGATGATGAGCACCGTGCAGATCAGCGCCACGGCCTGGGTGATGATGGCGAAGTACACGCCTCCCACGCGGCGCTTGAACATGGCGAAGCTCACGATCCAGGCCAGCAGCGTGGGCACCACGATCACGGCGGCCAGCGCAAACGGCAGGCTCTTGAACGGCACCCAGAACGCGGGCAGCTCGGTGATCTGGTTCCAGTCCATGAAGTCGGGGATGCCGGGGGTGGACTGGATCTTGGTGCTCACCGGGTCCGAGGCTTCGAGCTTGAGGAACATGGCCATGGCATAGCCGCCCAGGCCGAAGAACACGCCCTGCCCCAGGCTGAGCACGCCGCCGTAGCCCCAGACCATGACCAGGCCGATGGCCACGAAGGCGTAGGTGAGGTACTTGCCCACGAGGTTCAGGCGGAAGATGTCGAGCGCGAGCGGCAGCACCACGGCCAGCAGCACGGTGAGCAGCACCAGGCTGGCGAGCTGGTAGCGCTGGATCCAGGCTTTGAGGGCATTCATGAAAGGACTCCGGTGAACTCAGGTGGGGATCGGCGAACGCTCAGCGGCGCACCTTGGAGGCGAACAGGCCCTGCGGCCGCACCATCAGGATCAGCACGATCAGGGACAGCGTGATCACCTTGGCCATGGAGCCGGCCAGGAAGAACTCGGTGATCGACTGCGTCTGCGCAATGCCGAAGGCCGAGACCACCGTGCCCAGCAGGCTGGCCGCGCCGCCGAAGGTGACGACCAAGAAGGCGTCGACGATGTAGAGCGAGCCCGAGGTCGGCCCGGTGGAACCGATGGTGGTGAAGGCCGCACCCGCCACACCGGCAATGCCGCAGCCGATGGCAAAGGTCAGGCGGTCGGTCTTCTTGGTGTCGATGCCGGTGGCGTTGGCCATCACGCGGTTGCTCACCGTGGCGCGCACCCTGAGGCCCCAGCGGCTCCTGTGCAGGGCCAGCAGCACACCGCCCGTCACCACCACCGTGAGCCCCAGCACGAACATGCCGTTGATGGGGATATCGAGGCCCTCGGCCGGCGTCCACGAGCCCAGCAGCCAGTCGGGCAAGGTGGGGCTGACCTCCTTGGGGCCGATGAAGGTGCGAAAGCACTGCTGCAGCGCCAGGCTGATGCCCCAGGTGGCCAGCAAGGTGTCGAGCGGGCGCTTGTAGAGGTGGCGAATGAGCCCCCATTCCACCAGCCAGCCCGCAGCGAAGGCAAAGCCGAAGGCCGCCACGATGGCGACCGGAAAGTAGTAGGCCACGAGCTGCGGCGCATGCGTGGACGCCAGCGTGGAGCCCAGGTAGATGGTGTAGGCGCCGATGGTCATGAACTCGCCATGCGCCATGTTGATCACGCCCATCTGCCCGAAGATGATGGCCAGCCCCAGGCCCATGAGCAGCAGCACGGCGAACAGGCTCAGGCCCGCAAAACCCTGCATGAGGCCGATGTTGAGCATTTCGGAAAAGTTCATGGGTGCCAGACTCCATTCACGGCAAACAAGGGGGCGGCCATGCAGCGGCCCGGCCTGGTGGGCCGGACGCTGCAGCGGAAGGGTTTACTGGTAGCCTTTAGGGAACGGGTCCGGCTTGATCAGCTCGGGCGATTCGGCGACGACCTTGAAACTCGCATCGGGCATGCCCACGGCGATGCGCGACTTGCTCCACAGGTGGTGGTTGGCGTCGAGCTTCACGTAGCCTTCGGGCGCGGTCTTGAGCTCGATGCCCGGCGAAGCGGCCACCACCTTGTCCACGTCGAAGCTCTTGGCCTTCTCGACTGCGGCCTTCCACAGCCAGGGCCCCAGGTAGCCGGCCTGCGTCACGTCGCCGATCACGGCGTCCTTGCCGTACTTGCCCTTGAAGGCGGCGACGAACTTCTTGTTGTTCTCGTTGTCCAGCGACTGGAAGTACTTCATCGACGAGTAGAAGCCCGCGAAGTTCTCGCCGCCCACGCCGGTCATCTCGTCCTCGGTGACCGAAAGCGTGACCAGGAGCTGCTTGTCACCCGTGATGCCGGCGGCCTTGAGCGCCTTGTAGAAGGCCACGTTGGAGCCCCCCACCACGGCAACGAACAGGCAGTCGGGCTTTTGCACCTTGATCTTGTTCATCAGCGAGCCAAAGTTGGTGCTGCCCAGCGGGTAGTACTCCTCGCCGACGATCTTGCCCTTCTGGAAGTTCTCCACATGCTTGCGCGCGATCTTCATCGAGGTGCGCGGCCAGATGTAGTCCGATCCGATCAGGAAGAAGGTCTTGGCCTTCTTCTCTGTCTTGGCCCAGTCCAGGCTGTACAGGATCTGCTGCGTGGCTTCCTGGCCGGTGTAGATCACATTCTTGGACTGCTCCAGGCCTTCATAGAAGGTGGGGTAGTACAAGAGGCCGTTTTCCTTCTCGAACACGGGCAGCACGGCCTTGCGCGAGGCGCTGGTCCAGCAGCCGAACACCGCGGCGCAGTGGTCGTTGATGAGCAGCTTCTTGGACTTCTCGGCGAACGTGGGCCAGTCGGAGGCACCGTCTTCCTTGATGACCTTGATCTTGCGGCCCAGCACGCCGCCCATGGCGTTGATCTGGTCGATGGCCAGTTGCTCGGCCTGGATGGAGCCGGTCTCGGAGATGGCCATGGTGCCGGTGGCCGAGTGCAGCTGGCCTACGGTGACCTCGGTGTCCGTCACGGCGAGCTTGGTGGTGTTGACCTGCGCCGTGGGCTGGGCAAAGGACCAGGCCGGCAGGCCGGCCATCGACGCGGCGCCCATGGCCTGCAGCAGGCGGCGGCGGCCAGCGTCCGTGGATGGGTTGATGCCCACGGCATGCGGATCGGTGAGGTGCTTCATGGTGAAAACGCTCCTTGCTACAGACGGGTTGGGGTGGTGTGCGGCGCCGGCGGGTTGGGTGCCGCGCTGGGTTGAAGATTAGGGAGAACCCTTGTTCGCGCCCATACGTCAATTAACGTAGCTGGTGCGTAGGCGAACTGCGCATGCTTGCTTACGGCTAGAACGTTTCTTGCATGGGGCCCCCGCATGCCCTCCACCGCCGCCCCGTCCAGCGCCCCGCAGCCTGCACCGCAGACGATCTTTCGCTTCCGGCGCGAGTACAACGCCTGGGTGGCCGACGAGACCATGGAGGACTACGCGCTGCGCTACACCCCGAAGAGCTTTCGGCGCTGGAGCGAATTCCGCGTGGCCAACACGGCCTTCGGCTCGCTGTCCTTCCTGGCGCTGGAGGCCATTGGCGGCGCCATCGCGCTCAACTACGGCTTTTCCAGCGCCATGTGGGCCATCCTCGCAGTGGGGGTGCTGATCTTTCTCACAGGGCTGCCCATTGCCTACTGCGCGGCACGCTACGGCCTCGACATGGACCTGCTCACGCGCGGCGCGGGCTTCGGCTACCTGGGCTCGACCATCACCTCGCTGATCTACGCGGTGTTCACCTTCATCTTCTTCGCGCTGGAGGCGGCCATCATGGCGCTGGCGCTGCAGATGGTGGTGGACTGGCCGCTGCAGTGGTGCTATGTGCTGTCGTCCCTGGTGATCCTGCCCATGGCCATGCGCGGCATCACGCTGATCTCCAAGCTGCAGGCCTGGACGCAGCCGCTGTGGCTGTTCCTGCTGCTGTTGCCCTTTGTGTGGATCGCGCTCACGCAACCGCAGCTGTACCGCGACTTCGCAGGCCTGTCGGGCCTCAAGAGCGGCAGCAGCCAGTTCGACGCCCTGATGTTCGGCGCGGCCGGCACGGTGATCTTCTCGCTGGTGGTGCAGATCGGCGAGCAGGTGGACTTCCTGCGCTTTCTGCCCGAGCGCACGGCCGCCAACCGCTGGCGCTGGTGGGGCGCGGTACTGGTGGCCGGCCCGGGCTGGATCGTGATGGGCATGCTCAAGATGGCGGGCGGCGCCTTCCTGGCCTTCGCGGCGCTGCAGTTCGAGGTCGGCGCCAGCCGCGCGGCCGAGCCCACGCAGATGTTCCTCGCCGGCTTCCACCAGGTCATGCAGGCGCTGGGTCTGCCAGGCCTGGCCGTGGCGGTCACTGTGCTGTTCGTCGTGGTCTCGCAGATCAAGATCAACCTGACCAATGCGTATGCGGGGTCGCTCGCCTGGTCCAACTTCTTCGCGCGCATCACGCGCAGCCACCCGGGGCGCGTGGTGTGGCTGGTGTTCAACGTGGGCATTGCCACGCTGCTCATGACGCTCGGGGTGTTCGGCGCGCTGGAGAAGGTGCTCGCGGTCTACAGCAACGTGGCCATCGCCTGGGTGGGGGCGCTGGTGGCCGACCTGGTGATCAACAAGCCGCTCGGCCTGTCGCCACCGGGCATCGAGTTCCGGCGCGCCCACCTGTACGACTTCAACCCCGTGGGCCTGGGTGCCATGGTGCTGGCGGCGGCGGTGGCCTGCTGCGCCTATGCAGGCCTGTTCGGCGAGATGGCGGCGGCGTTCTCGCCCTTCATTGCACTGGTGCTGTCCATGGCACTGGCCCCGCTGCTGGCCTGGGCCACCAAGGGGCGCTACTACCTGGCGCGCCAGCCCGACACCACCTGGCAGCCTGGCGAGGCCGTGCGCTGCACGGTCTGCGAGAACCAGTTCGAGTCCGAGGACATGGCGCGCTGCCCGGCCTATGGCGCGGCGATTTGCTCGCTGTGCTGCTCTCTCGAATCGCGCTGCCACGACCGCTGCAAGACCGGCTCGCGCGCCACCGACCAGCTGCGCGCCGTGGCCGCGCTGCTGCTGCCGCGCCACTGGGCGGCCAAGGTCAACTTCCGCATGGGCCAGTACCTGATGGTGAGCGTGGTGCTGTGCGCGGTGCTGGCCTTCCTGCTCGGCGTGGTGTATGTGCAGGAGAGCCTGGAGACGCCGGCGCAGTTTCTGCGCATGCCCTTTTTCAAGGTGTTCGCGCTGCTGGCGCTGTTCGCCGCCGTGTGCGCCTGGTGGGTGGTGCTAAGCACCGACAGCCGGCGCATGGCACAGGACGAGTCGGAGCGCCAGACGCAGCTGCTGCTGCAGGAGATCGAGGCACACAAGCGCACCGATGCCGAGCTGCAGGCCGCCAAGGACCAGGCCGACGCCGCCAGCCTGGCCAAGACACGCTACGTGGCCGGCATGACGCACGAGCTGCGCTCGCCGCTCAACAGCATCCTCGGGTACACGCAGATCCTGCTCAAGAACCCACAGACCGAGGGCTGGCTGCGCGAGAGCCTCTCCACCATCCAGCACAGCGGCCAGCACATGCATGCGCTGATCGATGGCTCGCTGGAGCTGGCACGCATCGAGGCCGGTCGCCTGCGCCTGGACCTGGCCCCCCTGCCCCTGCCCGAACTGGTGCAGAACGTGGAGGGCATGCTGCGCCCGCAGGCCGAGGCCCGGGGCTTGCGCTTCGTGGTGCAGACCGAAGGCAGCATGCCCGGCTGGATACGCGCGGACGCCAAGCGGCTGCGCCAGATCCTGATCAACCTGCTGTCCAACGCGGTGCGCTTCACCGAGCGCGGCGAGGTGCGGTTGCGCATGGACTTTCGCCCGCATGTCTCGCGCATCGAGGTCATCGACACCGGCATCGGTATCGAGCCGCAGGACCTGGAGCGCATCTTCTTGCCCTTCGAGCGCGGCAGCGCCGGCCGGCGCGCGCGCGAAGCCGGCACCGGCCTGGGCCTGACCATCACGCACCTGCTGACCCAGCTGATGGGCGGCGAGCTCACGGTGGCCAGTACGCCGGGCCGGGGCAGCACCTTCACCGTGCGCCTGTACCTGCCCGGCATCTCGCCCGACCCGGCGTGGCGCCCGGCCCACATGGCGGCGCTGCGCCCGGTGATCGGGCACATCGGCCCGCGCCGCACCTTGCTGGTGGTGGACGACCAGCCGCTGCAGCGCCAACTGCTGGCCGGCTTGCTGGTGCCGCTGGGCTTCATCGTGCGCGAGGCGGCCAGCGGGCGCGAGTGCGTGGAGATCGTGCGCCAGGGCCCGCCCGACCTGGTGCTGCTCGACATCTCCATGGACGACCTGGACGGCTGGCAGACCGCCGCGCTGCTGCGCACGCTGGCCCCGGCCGAGCAGTTGCCCATCGTCTTCGTCTCGGCCAACCAGTTCGACCACGAGCCCGGGCGCCTGGCCGCCGTGCAGGTGCAGGGCTTCGTGGGCAAGCCGGTGGTCGAGTCGGAGCTGCTGCGCGCGCTGCAGGCCGCGCTGCACCTCGAATGGGTGCATGACAACACCCCACAGCCTGCGCTGGCCGCCACGGCACTGGCAGGTGCCAGCCCGGCCGCACCCACCACTTTGCCGCAGGCGCTGCGCGACGACCTCACCCGCCTGGCGCGCCAGGGCCAGGCCGCTGCCGTGCGCGAAATGCTGCGCCGGGCGCGCACCGAACTGCCGCCCCAGCATGCCCAGGCGCTGGCCCTGCTGCAGGCCTGCGCGGACCGTTTCGATTTCGAGGCCCTGGCCCTGCACCTTCGGGAACCCGACCATGACGCCATCCATTGAAGACGCCCCATCCGCTGTTTCCCACGCTGCCGCACCGGCCCCCGGCCAGCGCGTCATCCTGGTGGTGGACGACGCCCTGGACACCTTGCGCATGCTCTGCGACGCGCTCGCGGCCGAAGGCTACGCCGTGCTGGCCGCCCGCGACGCCGAAGAGGCGCTGCAGCGCTTCGACATGGTGGTGCCCGACGGGGTGCTGCTCGATGCCGTGATGCCCGGCATCGACGGCTTCGCGCTGTGCCGCCAACTCAAGGCCACGCCACCCTGGTCGCACGTGCCCATCGTGTTCATGACCGGCTTGTCCGACACGGCGCAGATCCTGCAGGGCTTTGCCAGCGGCGGCGTGGACTACGTGGTCAAGCCGCTGCGCATCCCCGAGGTGCTGGCGCGGCTTGCCACCCATGTGCGCAATGCCCAGGCCACGCGCCTGGCGCGCGAGGCGGTGGACGTGGCCGGGCTGGGGGTGGTGGTGCTCGACGGCCAGGGCCGCGTCGCGTGGCGCTCACCCCAGGCCACGCGCTGGCTGGAAGATGCCTTCGCCCAGGCCGAGGCCCCTGCGGAGTTGGCCGCCGCCTGGCTGGTGCAGGCGCAGCGCGAGGGCGAACAGACCCTGGCCCTGGCCGACGGCCGCCAACTGCTGGCCCGGCACATGGGCGCCAGCGGCCTGGCCGAATCCATGCTGCTGCTCAGCCATGCGCGGCCCGAGGCCGCATCACCACGCCATCTTCAGCAGGTGGCGCTGACCCCGCGCGAGACCGAGGTGCTCTCGTGGCTCACCAAGGGCAAGACCAACCGCGACATCGCCGACATCCTGGGCATGAGCCCGCGCACGGTGAACAAGCACCTGGAGCACATCTTCGAGAAGCTGGGGGTGGAGACGCGCACCGCAGCGGCGGCCATCGCGGGGCAGTTGCTGCAGGGCTGATGCGCTTGTGCGACCGGGGCGGTCCTGAGAAAGACGCAGGCCCTATTTCATGCCGAACACGATGATGGCGGTGACCGCCACGACCCCGATGACGACCAGGCCGACCACCTGCACGATCATCTCGGCGCGAATAAGGTTGACCCAGAAGCCACCACCCGCAGGCGGCGATGGTTTCTTATCCTGGTTTTGATCCATGCAAGCTCCTTGATTGACTGTTTTCAGTCTAAGCAGCCTCTGCATCCCCCAGGTAACAAAGCGCACATTGCGTGCAGCGTCAGACCTGCGCAGCCCCTTGTGCACTGGCGGGCAGGCCGAACACCTGGTCGAACACCCAGTTGAAGACAAAGGTGTAGCACAGGAAGAAGACGATCATGCCGATGTCCATCACCAGCGCCTGCCACAGGCTGATGCTGAACCACCAAGCGAAGATCGGCACCAGGGTGACGACCAGGCCCATCTCGAAGCTGATGGCATGCACCACCCGGCGCCTGGTGCTGCGTCCGCGCACTTCCTGGCGCGATTCCCAGCGCTCGAAGGCCCAGTTGAACACCAGGTTCCAGGCCACGGCGATCAGCGCGGCGACGGCGGCGATCACGCCGGCATGCGCGGCACCCTGGCCCGTGAGAAAAGCCAGCCCCGCCGTGGCGGCGAAGATGGCAATGAGCTCGTACAGCGTGACATAGACGACCCGGCGCTTGACGCCCTGCAGGCCGACGGCAGCCTGCGGCGCTGCCAAAAGGGTAGTGGTGTTCTGCGATTCCATGGGCAAGACTTTATATGTCCATGGCTGATATAAAAAGTTAGCTTGTATCAGTTTTTCTGATAGATTGGGACGTGGCTTTCTCTTCAGACAACATCCAGATCTTCCTGTCCGTGCTGGACCAGGGCTCGTTCTCTGCGGCTGCGCGCAGCCTGTCGCGCGTGCCCTCGGCCGTGAGCATGGCGATTGCCCACCTGGAGGCGGAACTGGACATGCCGCTGTTCGACCGCAGCGGGCGCGAGCCCCGGCCCACGGCCGCGGCACGCGCGCTAGAGCCCCAGGCCCGCCTGCTGGCCGGGCAGCTGCAGCAGCTCAACGCCCAGGCGCTGGCGCTGACCCAGGGGCTGGAGGAACGGCTCACGGTGGCCATTGCACCCGAGCTGCTGGCCTCGCGCTGGACGGAGCCGATCGCGGCCCTGGCGCGCGAGTACCCGCTCTTGCAGGTGGAGGTGCTGGCCGCACCCCAGGTCGATGCGCTGGAGCTGCTGCACACCGGGCGTGCCCAACTGGCCCTGGTGTTCGAGCGCCCCAGCATCGACGGGCGCGAGGGGTTCCAGGAGGTGGGCAGCGAAACCCTGGTCGCGGTGATGGCGCCCGACCACCCGGTGCTGCAGGTGGCCCGCACCGCAGCGCAGGCTCGGGGCGAGGCGGCGGCGCAAGCCCAGTTGCGCGAGGAGCACCTCACGAGCACGCGGCAGATCGTGGTGGCCAGCCGCGACCTGGCGCAGATCGACCGGCGCTTCGTCTTTGCGCGCCATCACTGGCGCACCGACAACCACCTGGCGGCGCTGGGCCTGATCGAGGCCAGCCTGGGCTGGGGATGGCAGCCGCGCGCGCTGGTGCAACCGCGCATCGATGCCGGCACGCTGGTCGAAATGCCCTTCGAGAACCTGAGCAACGGTACCGCCCTGTGGGTGGATGTGGTCTGGTCCAAGGAGCGGCCGCTGGGCCTGGGCGCGCGCCGCTTCGTGCAGCTGATGTCGCACGACGCGCACAGCGCCGGTCACCCACCTGCGGACACCTGCTCCGCCAGCGCGCCGGCCTGAACCGGAACCCTGCGCAGGAATTCGCGCGATTCGCCGTCCTCGGGCACCCACAGGCGCTCGCCCAGCCCTGCATCCGCAGCCAGGGCCCGCAGGCCGGCGCGCGTGGTGGGGCAGTGGTCCAGCGCCTCCAGGTGGTTGGCGACCACCGTGCCCGGCGCCAGCCCGCAGGCGCCCAGCACGTCGCGCCCGTCCATCAGGATCTCGCCGCCCAGGTCGAAGCGCGCACCGCCCGCGGGCAGCACGGCCACATCGGGCCGCAGCCGCGTGAGGCAGTCGCGCACCTCGGGCGTCAACACCGTGTCGCCCGCGATGTAGACGCTGGGCTCGCCCGGCATCTCGATGAGGTAGCCGTGCCCATGCTCCATGAGCCGCCCGACCCAGCCATGGCCGTGCACGCAGGCCACCGGTGTGATGTGGCCGGTGCCCAGAAAAGGCTGCCGCCCCGGCCCGGCCAGCGGCTGCACCACGATGCCGCGCGCCGCCAGGTAGGCCGCATCGCGCGGCATGCAGGCCACGGGGATGGCGCGCTCGCGCAGCAGGCGCTTGCCCGCGCGGTCCAGGTGGTCGAAGTGACCGCGCTGGCAGTGGGTGATGAGGGCATGCGTCACGCGGGACAACACGGCGTCGCTGCCGTCGGGCAGGTCCACCAGGGGGTTGCGCCGCCGCTGCCCGCCCAGGTAGCGCAGGGTGGGCAGGGCCCCCTGTGGCGCCAGCATGGGGTCGACGAGCAGGGCCACGGGCCTTGCTCCGGCAGCAAATTCAAGGACGATGGTGGCATTGCGCAGCTGGGTGATCTTCATGGGGCGGCCATAAGGAGGGGGTTGAGACGCCCCATTGTTCGAAACCACGGCCTTGGCGAGAATGGCTGATTTAGACAATTTCTTTGCATTCCATGCCAACCCCTGCGATGCGTCCCTTGCGCCTGGCGCTGTTGCTCTACGAAGGCTGCATGCCTGCCGGCCTGTTCGCCGTGGCCGACCTGGCGCGCGCGGCCAACCTGCGCACCGGCCGGCCGCTGTTCGAGGTGCAATGGGTCGGCCTTGCGGCCCAGCCCGTGCCCACCTGGCAGGGCCCGGCACTGCTGCCCACGGCGTCGCTGGACCGCACCGAGGCCGATGCCCTGCTGGTGCCGGGGCTGTGGCTGTCCTCCCCGGCCGGCCTGCGCGGGCAGCTGCAGCCCCTGCAGCCCCTGGTGCGGGCCCTGGCCGGTCTGCCCCGCAGCACGCAGCTGTGGAGCTACTGCGCAGGCGTGCTGCTGCTGGCCGCCAGCGGCCGGCTCGATGGGCAGCCCGCAACAGCCACCTGGTGGCTGCAGTCCGCGCTGGAGCAGGAATTCCCCGCGGTGGCCTGGCGCTTCGACGAGCCCCTGGTGGCCCAGGGCCGGTACACCACGGCGGCCGGCGCCAACGGCCACCTGCCGCTGATGCTGCATGCCCTGTCCCAGCGCCTGTCCCCCGCCGCCGTGCAGGACCTGCAGGAGGTGCTGATGCTGCCGCGCCCGCGCACCAGCCATCCCGCCTTCGCAGGGGTGGACCTGATGTCGCAGGACGACCCCGCGCTGCGCGGCGCCCTGCTGTGGGTGCAGCGCCAACCCGCGCAGGGCCTCACCCTGGCCAGCCTGGCGGCGGCCATGCACCTGTCCACGCGCACCCTGGCACGGCGGGTCCATTCCCGCACGGGCCTGTCTGCGGCACACTGGATGCGCCGCATCAAGCTGCGGCAGGCCAGCGAGGCGCTGTGCCAGACCCGCCACCCGCTCAAGCGCATCGCCCAGGATCTGGGCTTTGCGAGCGAGGCCGGCCTGCACCGCGCCTTTACCCAGGCCACGGGGCAGACGCCCCTGGCCTACCGCATGGCCCACGGGCAACCGATGGGATGAACAACGCACGCAACCGGAGATGAGCACCATGACCCAACCCTTCCAGAGCAGCACCAAAGCCCTTGCCGAACGCTGGGCCGCCTGGCAACCCAAGGCCGGCGCCAGGAAAGGCAAGGCAGGCTCGCTGGCCGACTGGGACCCTGCGGCCAAACCCTTCTCGCAGGGCAGCAAGGCGCAGGACAAGGCCGCAGTGGAAGCCCTGGCCCTGGAACTCGACGAGCTGCAGAACCTGTTCTACGCCGACCGGCGCTACAAGCTGCTGGTGGTGCTGCAGGGCACCGACACCTCGGGCAAGGACGGCACCATCCGCGGCGTGTTCGGGCGCATGAGCGCTTTAGGCGTTCGCACCATGGGCTGGAAGGCGCCCACCGAGACCGAGCGCGCGCACGACTACCTGTGGCGCATCCACCAGCAGGTGCCGCAGGATGGCGACATCACGGTGTTCAACCGCAGCCACTATGAGGACGTGCTCGTCCCGGTGGTCAATGGCTGGATCACGCCCGAGCAGCAGCAACAGCGCCTGGCCCACATCAACGACTTCGAGCGCATGCTCAGCGAGACGGGCACCATCGTGCTCAAGTTCCTCCTGCACATCAGCCCCGAAGAGCAGCGCCTGCGCCTGCAGGAGCGCCTGGACGACCCGGCCAAGCATTGGAAGTTCAGCATGGGCGACATCGAGGTGCGCAAGCAGTGGAAGGACTACCGCCGGGCCTACGACACCCTGCTGGCCGCCACGCACACCCCCTGGGCGCCCTGGACCATCGTGCCGGCCGACTCCAAGACGCACCGCAACCTGATGATCGCCACGGTGCTGCGCCAGGTACTGCAGAACCTGGAGCTGCGCTACCCGCCCGGTGATCCGCAGTTGGCCGGCTTCAAGGTGGAGTGAGTTCTGCAGGCTGAGCAACCCCTTGCGGAAAGGCCTGAGGGGTGCCGGAAGGGGCTTCGGCAGGTTATGCATCAGGTGCATAACCCTGTAACACTATGGCCTTGGACAGGTGCCGGGGGCAGGCATAAGCTTCGCGGCTTGAACTGATCCCAAAAGGAAATCACCATGTCTTCATCCTCCGGCGCTCCGGCCACCGCCTCCCAAGCGGGCGCCGTCCACACCCTGCCTTCCTACCTGCAAGCCGACAACCTGGGCCCCTGGGGCATCTACCTGCAGCAGGTGGACCGTGTGACCCCTTACCTGGGCCACCTGGCCCGCTGGGTGGAAACCTTGAAGCGCCCCAAGCGCGCGCTGATCGTGGACGTACCGATCGAACTGGACAACGGCACCATCGCCCACTTCGAGGGCTACCGAGTGCAGCACAACACCTCGCGCGGCCCGGGCAAGGGCGGCGTGCGCTTCCACCAGGACGTGACGCTGTCGGAAGTGATGGCCCTGTCGGCCTGGATGTCGATCAAGAACGCCGCGGTGAACGTTCCCTACGGCGGTGCCAAGGGCGGCATCCGCGTGGACCCCAAGAAGCTGTCGCTCGGTGAACTGGAGCGCCTGACGCGCCGCTACACCAGCGAGATCGGCATCATCATCGGCCCCTCCAAGGACATCCCCGCACCCGACGTCAACACCAACGGCCAGATCATGGCCTGGATGATGGACACCTACTCCATGAACGTGGGCTCCACCGCCACCGGCGTGGTGACTGGCAAGCCCGTGGACCTGGGCGGCTCGCTGGGCCGCGTGGAAGCCACCGGCCGCGGCGTCTTCACCGTGGGCGTCGAGGCTGCCAAGCTGACCGGCCTGGCCCTCGACGGTGCCCGTGTGGCCGTGCAGGGCTTCGGCAACGTGGGAGGCATCGCCGGCAAGCTGTTTGCCGAGGCAGGCGCCAAGGTCGTGGCCGTGCAGGACCACACCGGCACCATCTTCAACGGCAAGGGCCTGGACGTGCCGGCGCTGCTGGCCCATGTGAAGACCCGCGGCGGCGTGGGTGGCTTTGCCGGCGCCGACACCATGAAGCCCGAAGAGTTCTGGGGCGTGGACTGCGAGATCCTGATCCCTGCCGCGCTGGAAGGCCAGATCACCAAGGACAACGCAGGCAGGATCAAGGCCAAGCTGGTGATCGAGGGCGCCAACGGCCCTACCACCCCCGAGGCCGACGACATCCTCAACGACAAGGGCGTGCTGGTGCTGCCCGACGTGATCGCCAACGCCGGCGGCGTGACGGTGAGCTACTTCGAATGGGTGCAGGATTTCTCCAGCTTCTTCTGGAGCGAGGATGAGATCAACGCCCGCCTGGTGCGCATCATGCAGGAGGCCTTTGCGGGCGTCTGGCAGATCGCCCAGGAGCACAAGGTCAGCCTGCGCACTGCCACCTTCATCGTGGCCTGCCAGCGCATCCTGCATGCCCGCGAAATGCGTGGTTTGTACCCCTGAGCCTTTGACGGCTCCTGACACCGCAGCGGCCGACCCGGCTGCTGCTGTGCCGAAAACAACCGCCAGCGGCCCACCAGGCCCTGGCGGTTTTTTCTTGGGCGGGGAGCACTGTTGCGCCCGGGCGACGCCCGAACGGGGGTGTTCATGCCTGTTGTCCACCAGATGCAACCGCTTGGCCGCAGCAGAAACAGGCGGATACGCCGCCACACAAATGGAGACGTTTGCTTCCCAGGGTGCGTGGGAGACTGGCCGCCACATCAGCCCCTTGAGGAGACAACGGTGGCCCTTCCCTCCCTGCGCAGTGCCATGGCGCGCTTCATGCTGAGCCGGCTGCGCACCGCCCGCTCGGTGGCCCGCCTGGCCTACCGCCTGCATGGCAAGAAACCCGCGCTCATCGACCGGCGCGGCACCCTCACCTACCGCCAACTGCACGAGCGCGTGCTGCGCCTGCACGGCTGGATGCAGGCTCAGGGCGTGAAGCAGGGCGACATCGTCTTCACCTGGCTGCCCGAGACCGGCGAGCAGTACGAGACACGCCTGGCGACGTTCGAGAACGGCACCATCTTCGCGAGCTTCCACAAGCACCTGTCGGCGCAGGCTGCGCTGGAGACGCTGCTGCGCGTGAAGCCCGCCGTTTTCATCCACGACCCGGCGCTCAGCGAGCCCATCCTGGCCGCCGTGCGCGAGCGCATGCCCGGCCTGCACATCCTGGCCCTGGGCAAGCCCTACGAGGACGCACTGGCCCAGGCCACGCCCACGCGCGGCACGGCCCGGGTGCACGAGGACGAGGTGTTCGCGCTGCACATGACCTCGGGCACCACCGGCCTGCCCAAGGCCATTGGCTACACCCACCGCAAGTACCTGGACAGCGTGCGCTTCATCGCCCAGTCCATCAATTTCACGCCCCCGGCCAGCGGCCAGGACATCAACATGCTGGGCCTGCCGCTCACCGGGCCGGGCTCGGGCCTGGTGCTGCCCACGCTGCTGTCGGGCGCGGTGCTGGTGATGCCCGAGAACTTCCGCCCGGCCACGCTGGCCGGGCTGATCGAGCGCCACAAGGTCTCGCGTGCCTTCCTCTCCCCATCGGCGATCATCGACCTGCTGGACGACCCGGAGCTGCCGCGCTACCGCCTGTCCTCGCTCACGCATGTGCCCTATGGCTCGGAGATGATGCCCGCGCCCAAGATCGCCGAGGCGATCCGCCGCTTCGGCCCCATCTTCCAGCAGGGCTATGGCTGCCTGGAGGCCTTGCCGCCCATCACCTGGCTGCTGCCGCACGAGCATGTGGACGCGAGCGGTGCGCCGGTCAGCCTGGACATCCTGTCCTCCGTGGGCCGGGTGATGCCGGGCGTGCAGGTGGTGATCCGCAGCGATGGCTGGGAGCCCCTGCCTCAGGGCCAGATGGGGCTGGTCACGGTGCAGACGCCGGTGCGCTTCGACCGCTACTGGCACGACCCCGAGAAGACCGCCGAAACCCTGCGCGACGGCTGGGTGGTGATGGGCGACATGGGCTATTTCGACAAGGCCGGCTACCTGCACGTGCTGGGCCGCACGGCGGACCGTGTGCGCAAGGGCGGCCAGCTCGTCAACCCGCGCGAGGTGGAGGAGGTCACGCACCAGCACCCCGCCGTCAAGGAGTGCTGCCTGGTGCAGCATGGCGAGCAGGCCGTGCTGGTGGCCAGCCTGCGCCAGAGCTGGCGCGCCGACCACAGCTGGCGTGCGCTGGAGCACGACATCACCGAATACCTGGCCGAGAACCTGCGCGCGGACCTGCAACCCGACCGCGTGCGCATCGTGGCCGAGATCCCGCGCAGCTTCCTCAACAAGATGCTGCGCCGCGAAGTGCGCGCCATGCTCGACGCCGAAGAGCCCGTGGCCGAACCGGCGCACGCGCTGTGAGCCGGCCCGCTACCACCCAGGCCACCCCCCCGACGCTGACGCTGGGCACCAAGCTCGGCTACGCCGTGGGCAACGTGGGCCTGCAGATGCTGATCGCGGCCATGGGCTTTCTGCTCATGATCTTCTACACCGACGTGGCCCTGGTGCCGCCCGCCGTGGCCGGCGCCGCGCTGCTGGTGGGCAAGGTGTGGGACACCATCAACGACCCGCTGTTCGGCTGGGTGACCGACCGCACGCGCTCGCGCTGGGGCCGCCATCGCGTGTACCTCATCTATGGCGCGCTGCCACTGGCCGTGGTGTCGGCCGCGGTGTGGATGGTGCCGCCGGGCCTTTCGCCGGTGGCGGCCTTCCTGTGGATCGCCATCACCTACACGCTGTTCGATACGCTGATGACGCTGGTGCAGCTGCCCTACCAGGCCATGGCCGCCAACCTCACGCGCGACTACGACGAGCGCACCAGCCTCACGGCCTTCGCCTCACTGGGCGCGCTGATCGGCTTCTTCGCAGGCAGCGTGCTGATGCCAGTGCTGGTGCGCGCCGCACCCGATGCGCGCACCGGCTATGCGCTGGCTGGCGCCTGCTTCGGCCTGGCCGCGGGCATCGCGGTGGCCGTGGTGGCCTGGCGCGTGCGCGAGCCCGTGGCCGACGAAGCGCCTGCGACGGCCGATGCAGCACCCGCCTGGGATTCGGTGCGCCGCACCCTGCTGGGCACGCTGCGCAACCGGCCCTTCCTGCTGCTGGTGAGCGCGGCCGGCCTGGTGCGCCTGGGCCTGACGCTGGTGCAGGGTGCGCTGGCCTATTTCGTCATCTACCAGCTCAAGGGCACGCAGGCCGACCTGCCACGGCTCATGGCCATCCTGCTCGGCGTGGTGGCCGTATCGCTGTTCGTCTGGAAGCGCGTGGTGGACCGCTGGGAGAAGAATCGGGCCTACATGCTGGGGCTGCTGTTCAGCGCCGCCGGCCTGGTGCTGCTGTACTGGATCAAGCCGGGCCAGCAGGGAATGCTGGCCGCCGTGCTGGCGCTGATCGGCATCGGCATGGGCGCGCACTGGATCGTGCCGTTTGCCATGGTGCCCGACACCATCGACCACGGCCACATGCTGGCCGGCGAGCGCACCACTGGCATGTACTACGGCCTGTTCGGACTGGTGGACAAGATCGCCCGCACCCTGGCCACCGTGGTCGTGGCCGCCGTGCTGGACATCACACATTACGTCCCCAACGTGCCCCAGTCGGAGCTGGCGCTGCAGGGCATCCGCACCACGACCGGACTGCTGCCGGCGCTGTGCCTGGCGCTGGCGATTCCATTGCTGCTGGCGTATCCGATCACCCGCGCACGCCACGGCGAGATCCGCCGCAGCGTGGGCGATGTGCGCGACAGCGGGTTCGCGGCTTAGGAGCCTGTTGCCTGGGAGGGGACAACCGGGTCCACCCAGCGCAGGGCCAGGCAGAACGGCTGCGCGCAGGGCGAACGCCCCGCATAGGGGCAGCCGGCCACCTCGCACAGCGGCCGGTCGCGCTCACGCTTCTCCTCGACCGGCAGGTGGCCGCTGGCCTGCAGCACCGCCATCTGCGTCCAGGGGTCCATGCGCGCAAACATCTGCTCGCGCCCATACACGGCAGCGCCCTGCTGTGGCGCCATGTCCAGCACCAGCAAGGCACTGGTGCGCGGGGCTGCGGTGTCAGGCCCTTCGAGCACCAGCGCGAACACGCCTGACTGCAGGGCCTGCGGGTTGCCGGTGAACGGCGCCTGCAGCGGGGCGGCCGGCAGCGTGGTGGCCTGTCCCAGCGGCTGGCTGGCCAGCCAGGCCACCGGCACGCGCAGGGTGAGCGCGAAGCCGCGCGGCCCCTCGGCCGTCTGCACCGTACCCTGGGCCACGCGCCAGGTCTGCAGCGGGGGCAGCGCGGGGTCCGCTCCCTGCGGACCTGCACCGCTCTCCCCCTGCACCTGCCGCACCAGGTCGGCCGACCAGGGCTGGATGCCCGCCACCCGCTGGGGCTGCTGCAGCGGGGCCGTGAGCTGCTGCACCAGCGCGGCCACCAGGCTGCGCACCGGTGCGCTCACACCGCTGGTGGGCCAGGCGCTAGCCGCCTGCACCGCTGTGGCGGCGGCGGTGGATGAAGGCCGCACGCCGGGCAGCGCGTCCTTCGCCGTTGCAGCGGCGGGTGTGCTGGATGCGGCAGGGCCGTGCGTGGCGCGCGCAGTGCGCGCATCGCCCGGGGCATTGCCCGCGCCCTGCAGGCTTTGCCGGGCCTCGGGCGAAATGCTCACGCGCTCCGTGGCGGCCGGCACAGGCGCCCCGATCGGAAGCGGTGGCGGCACCGCGCCCGGCGGCACTCCCGGCAGGGTGGGGCCGGCGCCATCGGCGGGCAGCGGCGCGGGCGCCTTCTGACCAGTGCCCAGCAGCATGTTCTGCCGCTGCAAGGCGGCCTCGGCCAGCACCTGCGCCACAGGGGGCAGCGGGCTGCGGGAAGAATCCACGGGGATGGACATGCCAGGCGTGCGTGCAGGGGTTCGTGCGGTCTGGCCCGATTCTGAACCGAATCGCCGGCCCCTGCCAGCCTGGTAGGAGCGGTGGGCGGGCCTATCCCGGAGAAGGCAGGGCCGCGTTGGGCGCAGCAAACTGGAAGCCATCCACCACCTGCTGCAGCCGCGCCGCCTGCTGCTTGAGGCTGGTGGCCGCCGCCGGCTGCTCCACCACCCGGGCCAGCAGCGCCCCGGCATAGCGCGCGGGCAGCGGGATCCACACGCGCACCGGGTTGCCCTGGGCCACGGCCACGGGCTGGCCGTGCGCGTCGTGCATGCGCTCGAGCCGCAGCTGGACATTGCCGCTGGGATGCACCACCTCCAGCAGGTCGCCCACGGCGAAATGGTTCTTGGTTTCCACCTGCACCCAGTCGCCCGCCAGGCCCACGGTGTCCTGGCCTTCGGCGCCCAGCACCTCGCCCGCGAACTGGCTGCGCTGGGTGGCCGAGTGGCCGTTCAGGTAGTTCTGGTAGTCATTGCTGGGACGGCGCTCGAGCAGGCCGCCGGTGTAGCCGCGGTTGGACAGGCCTTCGAGCTCCAGCAGCAGCTCGGGGTTGAACGGCCGGCCGGCCACGGCATCGTCGATGGCGCGGCGGTAGACCTGGGCGGTGCGCGCCACGTAGTACAGGCTCTTGGTGCGGCCCTCGATCTTGAGCGAGTCCACACCGATCTGCGCCAGGCGCGCCACGTGCTCGACGGCGCGCAGGTCCTTGCTGTTCATGATGTAGGTGCCGTGCTCATCTTCCATGATGGGCATGAGCTGGCCGGGACGGCCCAGTTCCTCGATCAGGTAGACCTGGTCGGCCTTGGGGTGGCGCTCGCCGTTGCCGGTGGTGGAGAAGGACTGTTCGGCCTTCTGCTGCGCGGCCTCGAAGTTGAAGTCGCCTTCCATCTTCTGGGCGATGGCTTCGCCCGTGGTGGGGTCGACCTCGGCGTCGTGCGTGGCGTAGTTCCAGCGGCAGGCGTTGGTGCAGGTGCCCTGGTTCGGGTCGCGGTGGTTGAAGTAGCCGCTGAGCAGGCAGCGGCCCGAGTACGCGATGCACAGCGCGCCGTGCACGAACACCTCGAGTTCCATGTCGGGGCACTCCTGGCGGATCTTCTCGATCTCGTCCAGGCTCAATTCGCGCGAGAGGATGATGCGCGCAACGCCCATCTTCTGCCAGAACTTCACGGCCGCCCAGTTGGTGGTGTTGGCCTGCACCGAAAGGTGCACGGGCACCTCGGGCCACTTTTCCTTGACCATCATGATCAGGCCGGCGTCGGCCATGATCAGGGCATCGGGCTTCAGCGCGATCACGGGCTCGATGTCGCGCAGGTAGGTGCGGATCTTGTCGTTGTGCGCGATCAGGTTGCTGGTCACGAAGAACTTCTTGCCGCGCGCATGGGCCTCCTCGATGCCCTGGCGGATCTGCTCCAGGCGGAACTCGTTGTTGCGCGCGCGCAGCGAGTAGCGCGGCTGGCCGGCGTACACGGCATCGGCGCCGAAGTCGTAGGCCGCGCGCATCTTGTCGAGCGAGCCGGCGGGCAGCAGCAGTTCGGGGGCTTTGAGGGTGCTCATCGGGGCCATCCAATCGGGGTTCGTTTTGTTCAGCGCAGCATGGAAGGCATGGCGATGGCCTGCGGGAATTCCTCGCCATCGAAGGCCTTGTCGCCATCGGCATCGGCCACGCCATTGGCCACCAGGCCCTGGAAGTCGAATTGGCGCGGGTCCATGAAGTGCGAAGGCACCAGGTTGCGCAGCGCCACGGCCATGTTCTCGATGCGGCCCGGGTACAGCTGCTGCCAGTCGCGCAGCATCTGCCCGATCTGCTTGCGCTGCAGGTTCTCCTGGCTGCCGCACAGGGTGCAGGGGATGATGGGGAAGTTGCGCAGCGCCGCCCAGCGCGTGAGGTCGTCCTCGGCCACATAGGCCAGCGGACGTATGACGAGGTGGTCGCCGCGGTCGCTCTGCACCTTGGGCGGCATGCCCTTGAGCTTGCCGCCGAAGAACATGTTGAGGAAGAAGGTCTGCAGCATGTCATCGCGGTGGTGGCCCAGCGCGATCTTGGTGCAGCCCAGCTCGTCGGCCACGCGGTACAGGATGCCCCGGCGCAGGCGGCTGCACAGGCTGCACATGGTCTTGCCCTCGGGCACATGCTGCTTGACCACGCTGTAGGTGTCGCGGGTCTCGATGTGGAAGGGCACGCCCAGCCCCGCCAGGTAGTTGGGCAGCACCTGGGCCGGAAAGCCCGGCTGCTTCTGGTCGAGGTTGACGGCGATGAGCTCGAAGCGGTTGCCGTTGCGCTGCTGCAGCATGCGCAGCACGTCCAGCATGCCGTAGCTGTCCTTGCCGCCGGACACGCAGACCATGACCTTGTCGCCATCGGCGATCAGCCCGAAGTCGGCGATCGCCTGGCTGACCTGGCGCACCAGGCGCTTTTCGAGCTTGAGGGCCTCGCGGTCTGCGCTGCCCGCGCCTGGGGCGGGTTGTGCGGCATCAGGTTGCGAAGTGGGGGCGTCGATCAGCATGGCAGGCAGGAGGAATCACGACCGCAGCAGGTGCTGCAGGCCAAAGTTGCTACGTTATGTATAGCGCTAGGCGATGGCAAAAGCCATAGCCAAGGTCGATTTTCGTACAGATGGGCCTCCCGGCCCAGGGATCAGGCCTCGGCCGGGTAGAACATCTTGCGCGCGGGCACGGTTTCCACGGCGCGCGCGATGGCGCCGATGTGGTCGGGCGTGGTGCCGCAGCAGCCGCCGACGATGTTCACCAGGCCTTCGGCCGCGAACTCGTGCACCAGCCGGCTCGTGACCTCGGGCGTCTCGTCGAAGCCGGTGTCGCTCATGGGGTTGGGCAGGCCGGCGTTGGGGTAGCAGCTGATGAAGGTGTCTTCCGCGACCCGGTTGAGCTCCTGGATGTAGGGGCGCATCAGCGTCGCGCCCAGGGCGCAGTTCAGGCCGATGGCCAGCGGGCGCGCGTGGCGCACGCTGTTCCAGAAGGCCGTGACCGTCTGGCCCGAGAGGATGCGGCCCGAGGCGTCGGTCACCGTGCCGCTGATGATGATGGGCAGGCGCTCGCCGCTGTGCTCGAAGTACTCGTCGATGGCGAACAGCGCGGCCTTGGCGTTCAGGGTGTCGAAGATGGTCTCGACCAGCAGCACGTCGCTGCCGCCCTCGACCAGGGCCTGGGTCTGCTCGTAGTAGGCGGCGCGCAGCTGCTCGAAGTCGATGTTGCGCGCGCCGGGGTCGTTCACGTCGGGGCTGATGCTGGCCGTCTTGGGCGTGGGGCCCAGGGCGCCGGCCACGAAGCGCGGCTTGTCCGGCGTGCTGTACTTGTCGCAGGCGGCGCGGGCCAGCTGGGCGGATTTGAGATTCATCTCGCGCGCCAGGTCGGCCATGTGGTAGTCCTCCTGCGCGATGGTGGTCGCACCGAAGGTGTTGGTCTCGATCAGGTCGGCGCCCGCGGCCAGGTAGCGCTCGTGGATGTCGCTGATCACGTCGGGCCGGGTCAGGCTCAAGAGCTCGTTGTTGCCCTTGACGTCGTAGGCAAAGTCCTTGAAGCGCTCGCCCGCGCCGCCGGGGCCGGTGTAGCCCTCGCCCCGGTACTGCGCCTCGCCCAGCTTGAAGCGCTGGATCATGGTGCCCATGGCGCCGTCGAGGATGGCGATGCGTTGGGCGAGGATGTCGGGCAGTTCCCGGGCGCGGGTGTATTGGAGGGCTTGCATCCCGCTATTGTAGAAAGCGCGGCTTTTCCCCTGCTGTCCCGGGCCGGTTACCCCTGTTGGCCAGCGGCCGCCACGTCCAGGAAGCTGCGCAGCGCCGGGCTCACCGCGTCCTGGTGCCAGGCCAGCACGCCCACCGTGGGGTGGTGCAGGCCGGCAATAGGCACGAAACGCACGCCCTGGGCCCCGGCCCGCGCCATGGCCGCCGGCACCAGCGCCACGCCCATGCCCAGGGCCACCAGCGCCACCACCGTGAGCCACTGGCGCGCCGCATGGCGGGTATGGGGGTGGATGCCTGCGCGGTGGAACAGGGCGATCACATTGTCGTGGTTGGCAGGCGCCACGTCGCGCGAGAACATCACGAAGGTCTCGGCGGCCAGCGCCTGCAGGTCCAGCGTGGCTTGCTGCGCCATCGGGTGGTCCTCGGGCAGGCAGCATACGAAGTGGTCCTCGGCCAGCGGCAGGCTGGCCAGCGGCGCGGGCACCACGCTGCTGTTGATGAAGCCGGCATGCAGTTGGCGGTGCAGCAGCGCCTCAAGCTGCTCGCCGGTGGACATCTCGCGCAGTTGCACCTCGATGCCCGGAGCCTGCGCGCCGAAGGCGCGCACGATGGCCGGCATGTCGCGGTACACCATGGAGCCGGTGAAGCCGATGTCCAGGCGCCCGCGCAGACCCGCGGCCACGGCGCGCGCCGTCTCACCCGCGCGCGCCACGCGGTCCAGCACCACGCGCACCTCGGCCAGGTAGGCATGGCCCGCCGGCGTGAGCGCCACGTGCTTGCTGCTGCGCTCGAACAGCTTGACGCCCAGTTCGTCCTCCAGCGCCTTGATGCCAGAGCTCAGCGGCGGCTGGGTGATGGCCAGGCGCTCGGCCGCGCGGCCGAAGTGCAGCTCTTCGGCCAGCACGGCAAAGTAGCGCAGCAGGTACAGCTTCATGCGCCCATCATGCCAGCGCGCGCCGCGGCTCAATACGATTTGGGCAGGCCCAGAACCTTTTCGGCAATGAAACACAGGATGAGCTGCGGGCTCACGGGCGCCAGGCGCGGTATCCACGATTCGCGCAGGTAGCGCTCCACGTGGTACTCCTTGGCATAGCCCATGCCGCCATGGGTGAAGATGGCGCGCTCGCAGGCGTGATAACAGGCCTCGGCCGCCAGGTACTTGGCGCTGTTGGCCTCGGCCGCGCAGGGCAGGTGCTGGTCGTAGAGCCAGGCGGCTTTCTGCACCATAAGGTGGGCCGCCTCCAGCTCCATCCACGACAGGGCCAGCGGGTGCTGCACGCCCTGGTTCTGGCCGATGGGGCGACCGAACACCTCGCGCTCGTTGGCATAGCCGGCGGCGCGGGCCAGCGCCGCCCGGCCCAGGCCCACGGCCTCGCTGGCGATCAGGATGCGCTCGGGGTTCAGGCCGTGCAGGATGTAGCTGAACCCCTTGCCTTCTTCGCCCACCCGGTCTTCCACGGGGATGCGCAGGCCGTCGATGAAGACCTGGTTGGAATCCACGCACTTGCGCCCGAGCTTGTCGATCTCGCGCACCTCGACCGTGCTGCGGTCCAGGTCGGTGTAGAACAGGCTCAGGCCCTCGGTGCCCGTGCACTCCTCCACCGGCGTGGTGCGCGCCAGCAGCAACATCTTGTTGGCCACCTGGGCCGTGCTGATCCAGACCTTCTGGCCATGCACCACATAGTGGTCGCCCTGGCGCACGGCACGGGTCTTGAGCTTGAGCGTATTCAGCCCGGTGTTGGGCTCGGTCACGCCGAAGCAGGCCCGGTCGCGGCCGGCGATCAGCGGCGGCAGCCAGCGGGCCTTCTGTGCCTCGGTGCCGAAGACCACCACCGGGTGCAGGCCGAAGATGTTCATGTGCACCGCAGACGCGCCCGACAGGCCAGCCCCCGTGGCCGCGATGGTGTGCATCATCAGCGCCGCCTCGCTGATGCCCAGGCCCGCGCCGCCGTATTCCTCGGGCATGGCGATGCCGAGCCAGCCCGCATCGGCCAGCGCGCGGTGGAAATCGTCGGGAAAGCCGCCGTCGCGGTCCTTGCGCAGCCAGTAGTCGGCGTCGAAGGGGGCGCAGACGCGCTCGATGGCACCCTGGATCTGTTCGTGTTCGGGAGAGAGGGCGAAGTTCATGCGGACGCAGCGGTGGAAGAAGCAGCAGCGGGGAAACGGACCACCCGCTCGGGCGATTCGAGGTAAGGCGGGCTGTAGATGACGAGCAGCTTCACCGGCGTTTCACTGGTCACGGTGAAGACATGGGCCACGTCGGCCGGGAAGAAGCACATGTCGCCCGGCGCCATGTCGAACGCCTCGCCCGCCACCTCGGCGCGGGCCGTGCCTTCCAGCAGGTAGCAGGCCTGCTCGACGCCCGGGTGGGCGTGGGGCAGCGCACCGCCGCCCGCGTGCAAGGTGCCCAGCAGCACCTCCATCTGGCGGGCGCCCACGGTCTCGGGGCCGATCAGGCGCTGGTTGTGCGTGTGCTGGTGGTTGGCCGGCTGGTAGGCGGGCACCCGGGCGCTGCGCACCAGGTAGCGGGGTGGGGTGGCAGGGGTGGTCATACAGTGTCTCCGGCGGGCAGGTGGCAGGCGCCCTGGGCCAGCAGGGCATCGATGTCGGTGGGGGCATAGCCGGCCTCGGCCAGCAGTTCGCGCGTGTGCTCGCCCAGCCGCGGCGCGGGCGGCAGGTCGCGCGGCGGGGGCGTGGCCGACCAGCGCGTGGGGTGGGCCATGGTGTGCAGCGGGCCTTCGCTCGGGTGCACGCTGTTGTGCAGGAAGCCGGTGGCGCGCAGCTGCGCATTGGCCAGCAGGTCGGCCGGGGAGTTCATGGGCATGTTGGGCACGTCGGCCGCGTCGAGCAGGGCGCGCCACTCGGCGGTGCTGCGGCCGCGCAGGATGCGCGCCACCTCGGCATACACGGCATCGATGTGCGCAGCACGCGCGCCATGGCTGGCAAAGCGCGGGTCACGGCCCAGGCCCTCGGCCTCGCCGATGGCGGCGAAGAAGCTGCGCCAGTGCTTGTCGTTGTAGATCAGCACGCAGAGCATGCCATCGGCCGTGGCGTAGGGCTTGCGGTGGGCGGTGAGCAGCCGCGCATAGCCGGCGTCGCCCTGCGGCGGATCGAAGCTGAGCCCCGCCATGTGGTCGCCCAGGATGAACTGGGCCATGGCCTCGAACATGGGCACCACGATGGCCTGGCCCTGGCCGGTCTTCTCGCGCGCATAGAGCGCAGCCGTCACGGCATACACCGCATGCAGCCCGGTCACGCGGTCCGACAGGGTGGTGGGCGCATAGGCGGGCTCGGGTGCGCCGTACTGCTGCATGAGCCAGGGGATGCCCGTGGCGCCCTGGATCAGGTCGTCGTAGGCCGGCCGGGCGGCGTCGGGCCCCTCCTGGTCGAAGCCGCAGCAGCTCACGTGGATGAGCCGCGGGTTGCGCGCGGCCACCGCGGCGGCGTCGAGCCCCAGCCGCGCCAGTGCCTGGGGCCGCACGTTGCTGATCAACACGTCGCAACCCTCGGCCAGGCGCAGGGCCGCCTCGCGCCCCGCGGGGTGCTTGAGGTCGAGCACGATGCTGCGCTTGCCGCCATTGGCGTGCAGGAAGATGTGGCCCATGCCCGGGTTGGCCATGGGGCCCACGTGGCGCATGTTGTCGCCCTCGGGCGTCTCCACCTTGATGACCTCGGCACCCAGTTGCGCCAGGATCTGCGTGGCGAACGGGCCCATGATGACGCTGGTGAGGTCGAGCACGCGCACGCCGGCGAGCGGGCCTGCCGCCGCTTGGGGCCTGGTGTCCTGCATGGAAATGCTTTCTTCGCGGTAGGTCATTCGGGCTTGATGCCCGCCTGGCGGATCAGCGTGCGCCAGTGGGTCAGCTGGTCGGCCACGTAGGTGGCGAACTCTTCGGGCGTCTTGCTCGGCCACACCTGGAAGCCGATCAGCGCCAGCCTGTCCTGCGTGTCCTTGTCGGCCAGCACGGCCTGCAGCTCGGTGTTCAGGCGGTTCACCACGGCGGGCGGCATGCCGGCCGGGCCGAAGATGCCGTTCCAGGAGGTCAGGTCGAACCCCTTGGCCGTCTGGCCGATGGGCGGCACGCCCGGCAGCAGCGGCGAGGGCTGGGCCGTGGTGATGCCCAGGGTGCGCACCTTGTCGCTCTTGAGCATGGCCATGCCCGAACCCAGGTCGGCCACGTAGACCTGCACCTGCCCGCCCACCAGGTCCGTCATGGCCTGCGGGCTCGATTTGTAGGGCACGCTCAGCAGGTCGATGCCGGCGATGTGCTTGATGCTCTCCATGGCCACCAGCGAGGTGCTGTTGGGCGTGGCATAGCTGAGCTTGCCGGGGTTGGCGCGGGCGTAGGCGATCAGCTCACCCATGGTCTTGGCAGGTACCGAGGGGTGCACGGCCAGCGCGAACGGCAGTTCGCCCACGCGCGCCACGGGGGTGAAGTCCTTGATGGGGTCGTACTTCAGGGCGGTGTAGAGCGCCGGGTTGGCCGAGTGCGAGGTGTTCGTGGTCATGAACAGCGTGTAGCCATCGGGCCTGGCCTTGGCGGCGATCTGTGCGGCCACCTGGGCGTTGGCGCCGGGCTTGTTGTCCACCAGCACGGGTTGCCTGAGGCGTTCGGCCAGCTTCTGGCTCACGGTGCGGGCCACGGAATCGGTGCCGCTGCCGGCCGCGAACGGCACCACCATGGTGATCGGCGCGCTGGGGTACGGCGGCTGCTGCGCCCAAGCCGGCTGGCTGGCCGCTGCCACGGCGCAGGCCGTGAGCGCGGCACTGAGGATGTGCTTCATGTCCTTGTCTCCTGTTTCGGTCTATCGACACCCCTTGTGCCGGGGCTGGGCCGCATCTTGGCCGTGGCAGCCATTTGCGTCCAATTGGATAATCGGACCGATCCATTCGCATTGCGAATCGTTGACTGCGGCACCGGGTTGACCGGAACCGGAGGCCTGCACAGCGCACAATAGGCGCCTTTGCCCGCTGCCGCAGATGCGCGCGCTGGCGCTGTTGAACACCCACCCGACCAGGCTGCCGCCCTTTTGCCATGCGCTGCGGCAGCTATCAAAAGGAGAGTCATTGAGTCCGTCACCCGCCCACACCGTACTGCACGACGTCTTCGGCTACGAGCAGTTCCGGGGCCCGCAGCAGGACATCGTCGAGCATGTGATCGGCGGCAGCGACGCGCTGGTGCTCATGCCCACGGGCGGCGGCAAGTCGCTGTGCTACCAGGTGCCGGCCATCGTGCGCCAGCGCCAGGGGCGCGGGGTGACCATCGTCATCTCGCCGCTGATCGCGCTGATGCACGACCAGGTGGGCGCCCTGCACGAGGCCGGGGTGGACGCGGCCTACCTGAACTCCACGCTGAGCTTCGACGAAGCGCAGGACGTGGAATTCCGCCTGCAGACCGGCTCCATCACGCTGCTGTATGCGGCACCGGAGCGGCTGAACACGCCGCGCTTTCTGGGCCTGCTCGACAGCCTGTACAACGAAGGGCACCTGTCGCTCTTCGCCATCGACGAGGCGCATTGCGTGAGCCAGTGGGGCCACGACTTCCGGCCCGAGTACCGTGCCCTCACGGTGCTGCACGAGCGCTATGCCGGCGTGCCGCGCATCGCGCTCACCGCCACGGCGGACGACCTCACGCGTGCCGACATCATCGAACGCCTGCAGCTCGAGGACGCGCGGCTGTTCATCAGCAGCTTCGACCGCCCCAACATCCGCTACACCATCGTCGAGAAGAAGGACGCCACCACGCAGCTCTTGCGCTTCATCGAGCGCGAGCATGCGGGCGAGGCCGGCGTGGTGTACTGCCAGTCGCGCAAGCGCGTGGAGGAACTGGCCGCCACGCTGAGCGATGCCGGCCTGACCGCCCTGCCCTACCACGCGGGCCTCGATACCAAGGTGCGCCAGAAGAACCAGGACCGCTTCCTGCGCGAGGAGGGCATCGTGATGGTGGCCACCATCGCCTTCGGCATGGGCATCGACAAGCCCGACGTGCGCTTCGTCGCGCATGTGGACATGCCCAAAAACATCGAGGGCTACTACCAGGAGACCGGCCGCGCCGGCCGCGACGGGCTGAACGCCGACGCCTGGATGGCCTACGGCCTGGCCGACGTGGTCAACCAGCGCCGCATGATTGACGAAAGCCCCGCGGGCGAGGAGTTCAAGCAGGCGCTGCGCGGCAAGCTCGACGCGCTGCTGGCGCTGGCCGAGGCCACCGACTGCCGCCGCGTGCGTCTGCTGGCGTACTTCGGCGAACAATCCACGCCCTGCGGCAACTGCGACAACTGCCTGACCCCGCCTGCACTCTGGGACGCGACCGACGCGGCGCGCAAACTGCTGTCCACCATCTACCGCGTGCAGCAGGTCAGCCGCATCGGCTTCGGTGCAGGCCACATCATGGACATCCTGCGCGGCAAGAAGACCGAAAAGGTGGCGCAGTTCGGGCACGAAAAGATCTCCACCTTCGGCATCGGGGCCGACCTGACCGAGCCCCAGCTGCGCGGAGTTTTGCGCCAGTTGATCGCCACCGGCGCCGTGGGGTTGCAAAAGGTCATGCTCGACAGCGGCCACAGCTTCGACACCCTGTGCCTCACCGAGGGCTCGCGCGCCGTGCTCAAGGGCGAGGTGCCGGTGCAGCTGCGCGAATCTGTGTCGTCCGCGCCGGCCAAGCGCACGCGCAAGGGCAGCGCGCCACCGGCGGCCGCCGCCAACCTGGGGCCTGATGCGCAGGTGCGCTTCATCAACCTCAAGGCCTGGCGCGCCGAGGTGGCCAAGGAGCACAACCTGCCGGCCTACGTGATCTTCCACGACGCCACGCTGGCCGCCATCGCCGAGCGCAACCCCGCCACGACCGAGGACCTGCAGGGCATCAGCGGCATGGGCGCCAAGAAGCTCGAGGCCTATGGCGCCGAGGTGCTGCGCGTCTGCGCGCAGTAACCGGCGCTTTCAGCGACCAGGCTTCTTGCCCGGCAGCAGGGTCGCCGTGATGGCCCGGCCGATCTGCTCGAAGGCCTTGCCGGCCTCGCCATGTTCGTCCAGGCCTTCGGCGCAGGTGGCCACCACGATGGCGGCACGCCCGCCGTCCTGCGGGTTGACCACGCCCATGTGGCAGGCCCGGTGCAGCTGGGTGCCCGTCTTGTGGATGAAGCGCTCGCTGCGCGGCAGGCCGGCTTCGAGCCGGTAGGCATCGTAGGTGGCGTATTTCAGGTCGGTGAACAGGCGCTGCTGGTGCGCGGGCGACACCAGCTTGCCGGTGACCAGCTTCTCCAGCATGCCACCATAGGACGTGAGCGGCGCGGAGTTCAGGCCGCGCGCGTAATAACGCTCGTAGGCCTCCTCCATGGTCTTCACGCGGAAATCCGCCTTGTCCACCTCGATCGTGCGGGCCAGCGCGTCCACGCGCTGCGGCCCCATGGGCGCAGCCGCCAGGCGCACCAGGTCCATGTTGCTCATGGTGAGGGCGTCGGGATGCAACTCGGCATACACGTCGTAGCGCACCTGCGCGAAGCTGGTGATGCGCTGAAAACCCTTGCTGCCCAGCAGCTCGCGCGCATGGCGGTTGAGCGCCTCGTCGCCGATGCTGCGCATCAGCATGTTGGCGGCCGTGTTGTCGCTTTCCATCAGCATGCGCTTGAGCAGTGCGTCCACCCGGTAGCGGGTGCCGGACTTGTTCCAGACCACGTTGCCCGAGCCGTCGATCTTGTCCGTGTCCTGCAGTGTGACCTGCTGCGCCAGGCTGACGCGGCCCTGCTCGACCTCTCGCAGCACGGCAATCGCCACGGGCAGCTTGGCCGAGGAACCCAGGTACCAGGGCCGGTCGGCCTGGTAGGACAGCACCTCGCCGTCGTCCAGCCGCTTGACGTAGACGCCGAGCTGGCCCGGTGTGGCAGCGTCGATGCGTTCGATCTGCTGGCGCAGCGCATCGCTCCACGCCGCGCCTTGCGCGGCCAGGCTAGCGCTCGTCAGGATCAGCGCGGTGCACCACGCGCGCCACGGGAGGACACTCTGGGTCATGGGTTCGTCCGTCGGTCAGCAGGCCAGACTGGCACAGGGCCGCCCCCACATCGCGCAGGGCACGGTCTGAACGCGTGCTGGACAGCTCTCCACGCGTGCAGGCCACCACGATAATCCGCCGATCAAGGCCCAGACGTGGGACAGTGACCAATCCGGAGTCGCATGTGCGCGCCCTTTGCGTGCCGGTCTTGTGCGCAAAACGCGCCGCCTTGGGCAAACCAGCCTGCACGCGGTGCACGCCCGTCTGCACCCGCTCCATGACCTCCAGCAGGTAGCGCGTGTGCTCGGCGTTCACGATCTTGCCGTTGACCAGCAACTCCAGCAGGTCGGCATAGGCGTCGAGCCGGCCCGAGTTCAGGCCGCTGGCGTAGTAGGCCTCGAAGGCGTCGCCCACACTGGGCAGCAGGAAGGCATGGGGCGGCACGTGCAGCAGGCGCGACAGCACCTGCACCCGGTCCGAATCGCTGCGCTGGCGCTTGATCACCAGGAAGTCATGGCCCGACAGGTGCGAGGCCTGCGGCGTGAGGTAGCCATAGGCATGGCGGCGCACGTCGGCCAGGCTGGTGATGCGCTCGAAACCCTGGGGCACGAACTGCTGCACCAGCGCATTCACGGCGCGGATCCCCACCAGGCCGATCAACATGTCGCTGGCGGTGTTGTCGCTGTAGATGACCATCTGCTCGAGCAGGTAGCGCACGCTCAGCGCCGTGCCCACGGCCTTCGAATTGGTCTGGCCCGCACCGTCCACATAGTCCGAGGCGCGCACGCGCAGCCTCGTCTCCAGCGCGAAGTCGCCGCGCTCCACGGCCTGCAGCACCGCCAGCGCCACCGGCACCTTGACGGTGGAGGCCAGGTACCAGCGCTCCATGCCCCGGTGCGACACGGCAATCCCGGTCTCCAGGTCGCGCACATAGACGCCGATGCCGGCGGTGTTCTGCGCCGCCACCTGGACCAGCTCGGCCTGCAGCAGCTCGGGCCAGGCAGGGCGCGCCGACGGGGTGCCCTGGGCATGCACAGGGGCCACAGACAGGATCAGTGCAACAAGGAAGGCTGGCAGCAGACGGGCGATGGCGGGCACCTCCGTAAACCTGCAACGGTACACCGCGCGTCCGGCAGCGCCGGTAACACTCTGTGATGCAGAGGGTTACCAAGGATTGCCAAGGGGCGCAGGGCGCCCCGCTGCAGGCACCCGCCGGGACGCAGACAATGCAGGGATGAATGGCACGACTCCCGATCCGCAGCGCATGTTGGCATCAGATGGTCAGGTGCTGCACGGCCTGGCCTGGCGGCACCCGCGCGCCGAAGGCAGCACCCTGCGGCCGGTGGTCATCATCAACCCGGCCACGTCGGTGCGCAGCGACTACTACAGCCGCTTCGCGGCCTTCCTGCATGGCCAGGGCTTCGACGTGCTGACTTACGACTACCGCGGCATCGGCGGGTCGCGCCCGGCATCGCTGCGTGGCTTTCAGGCCGGCTGGCTGGACTGGGGGCAGCGCGATTTCGAGGCCCTGCTGCAGCATGCGGCTGCGCACTTCCCGGGCCAACCGGTGCAGGTGGTGGCGCACAGCGTGGGCGGCGTGCTCGTAGGCCTGGCGCCGTCGAACCACACCATCGCACGCGTGTTCACCATGGGCGCGCAGTACGCCCACTGGCGCGACTATGCGCCCGGCCGGCGCAGCGCCCTGCTGTGGAAATGGCATGTGGCGATGCCACTGCTGACCGCCCTGCTCGGCTACTTTCCCGGCAAGCGCCTGGGCTGGCTGGAGGACACGCCGCGCGGCGTGGTGCGCGACTGGACGGCGCGTCACCCGCGCTTCGAAGACGGCTTCGATGGCGCAGGCTCGCAGCGGCTGGACCCGGATGAGCGCGACGCCCTGGTGGCCCGCTTTGCGTCGCTCACGGCCCCGCTGCTGGCGCTGAGCGTGGCCGACGACGAGTTCGGCACCATCCCGGCCACGCAGCGCCTGCTGCGCTACTTCCGCGGCAGTGCCACGACCCACCTGCATGTGGAGCCCGGAGAGCTTGGATTGGCGGGCATCGGCCACTTCGCGTTCTTCCACAGCCGCTTCGAGCACAGCCTGTGGCAGATACCGCTGCAGTGGCTGCGCTCGGGCACTTTGGCCGCCTGTCCTCCCGGGCGCCTCATTCCCGTGGGCTGAGGCCATCGCCATCCCGGCGGCGCTGCGCCACAATCCCACCCATGCTGAACCTAGAAGACATCCAAGCCGCCGCTGCCCGCGTCCAGGGCCATGTGCTCGACACGCCCTGCGTCGAGTCCAAGACGCTCTCACAGATCGTGGGCGCACAGGTATTCCTCAAGTTCGAGAACCTGCAGTTCACCGCCTCCTTCAAGGAGCGCGGCGCCTGCAACAAGCTGGTGCAGCTGAGCGCAGAGGAGCAGGCGCGCGGCGTGATCGCCATGAGCGCCGGCAACCATGCCCAGGGCGTGGCCTACCATGCGCAGCGCCTGGGCCTGCGCGCGGTGATCGTGATGCCGCGCTTCACGCCCGGTGTGAAGGTGCAGCGCACGCGCGGCTTCGGTGCCGAGGTGGTGCTGCATGGCGACACGCTCGAAGAAGCGCGGGCCCATGCCTACCACCTGGCAGGTGAGCGCAGCCTGACCTTTGTGCACCCTTATGACGACGAAGCCGTGGCCGCCGGCCAGGGCACGCTGGGGCTGGAGATGCTGGCTGCCGTGCCCGACCTCGACACGCTGGTGATCGCGGTCGGCGGCGGCGGCCTGATCTCGGGCGTGGCCACGGCGGCCAAGGCGATCCGCCCGGACATCGAGATCGTGGGCGTGCAGACCTCGCGCTTCCCGGCCATGGTCAACGCCATCCAGGGCACGCAGCACCCGCAAGGCACCTCGACCATCGCCGAAGGCATTGCCGTGGGCACGCCTGGCAAGATCACGCAGGAGATCATCCGGCGCCTGGTGGACGACCTGGTGCTGGTGGACGAGGGCGACATCGAACAGGCCGTGCTGATGCTGCTGGAAATCGAAAAGACCCTGGTCGAGGGCGCAGGCGCCGCAGGCCTGGCGGCATTGGTGCGCTACCCCGAGCGCTTCAAGGGCAAGAAGGTGGGGCTGGTGCTGTGCGGCGGCAACATCGACCCGCTGCTGCTGGCGGCCATCATCGAGCGCGGCATGGTGCGCTCGGGCCGGCTGGCACGCGTCAAGGTCAGCGCGCGCGACATCCCCGGCGTGCTGGCACGCATCACGGCCATGGTGGCCGACACGGGCGCCAACATCGAGGAGGTGCACCACCAGCGCGCCTTCACCATGCTGGCTGCGCAGAACGTGGAGATCGAACTGGTGCTGCAGACGCGCGGCAAGGCCCACATCGACGAGGTGCTGGAACACCTGCACGACGGTGGCATGGAAGCCGTGTTGATCTGACCGGCTTGGGCACCGCCCCGTACACCGGCTAGAATTGGGCAAGTTTTAAGCACCTGGAGCCCTGCCATGTCCGACCACAACACCCCGCACGCTACCGAAGAACATCCGGCCGACGCCGTGGAAAACGTGGTTCCGCTGATGCCCATCGTGCTGCCCGTCGTGGGCGGCATCATGATGTTTTTGCTGGCGTTCATCGCCGTGAACATGGCCTGAACGGACTTGCATTTGATCGTATAGCTAGGCGGGAAGCCGCAGACAGTGCTGTAGCACGGCAAGGCGAACCAACAAAGCTAGACGGTCAAAGGCAAATCCGTATGAACGCCACAGAGCGCCCCACACGCCCCATGGCAAGCCCCGCGCAGCGGGGCTTTTTTTTGCCTATCTTTTCATCATCGACCGCCAGGAGTTCCCCATGAGATCCGGAAGCGCATTGGTTCTTTTCTCCGGTGGACAGGATTCCACCACCTGCCTGGCATGGGCGCTCACGCACTTCGCCCATGTCGAGACCGTCGGCTTCGACTATGGTCAGCGCCACCACATCGAGCTCACCGCCCGCCAGACCGTGCTGGCGGCGGTGCGCGAACGCTTTGCGCAGTGGGCCGGCCGCCTAGGCGAAGACCACATGCTGGACCTGGCCGTGCTGGGCCGCATCAGCGACACCGCCCTGACCAGCGAGACCGAGATTGCGATGACCGCCGCCGGCCTGCCCAACACCTTCGTGCCGGGGCGCAACCTGCTGTTCTTCAACCTGGCCGCCGCCGTGGGATACCGGCGCGGCCTGCACACCCTGGTGGGAGGCATGTGCGAGACCGATTTCTCGGGCTACCCCGACTGCCGCGACGACACCTTGAAGGCCTTGCAGGTCGCGGTGTCGCTGGGCATGGGCCAGCGCTTCACCTTCGAGACGCCGCTGATGTGGCTGGACAAGGCCGACACCTGGCAACTGGCGAAAGACCTGGGCGGCCAGGCGCTGGTGGACGTGGTGCTGGAGGAGTCTCACACCTGCTACCACGGCGTGCGCGGAGAGCGCCACGCCTGGGGCTACGGCTGCGGCACTTGCCCCGCCTGCGCACTGCGCAAGGCCGGCTACGAGCGTTGGATCACGGCGCAGGCGGCCTGAGAAACGACTCCACAACAGCATAACCCCATGCATTTTTTGCATGGTTTTAGGACCTTTCTGACAGACTTTTTGGCGGCAGATTCATAAAATCGACATCCCAGCCGACCCGCGGAATCCGTGGAAACCGTCCTCCACCCCGTGGGGACGACCCGCGCCTCCCGCCCGCCGACTGAGCCAGAAAGCCGTTTTTTCAAAGGCAGCGCTCAGCATCCGCACCTGCGCCAGGCCGTCCGCCTCGGGACGCTTCCTTTGAAAAGACTGTTTTTCAACTTAGGAAGCTCCCGATGAACGCACCCACCATGCAGGGCCTGAACCTCAACGCCCCCTCGCACGTCAAGAATGCCCGGCTGCTCGCCTGGGTGGCCGACATGGCCGCCCTGTGCAAGCCCGACAGCATCTATTGGTGCGATGGCAGCCAGGAAGAGTACGAGCGCCTGTGCCAGCAGCTGGTCGACGCCGGCACCTTCAAGAAGCTCAACCCCGCCAAGCGCCCCGGCAGCTACCTGGCATGGTCCGACCCGTCGGACGTGGCGCGCGTGGAAGACCGCACCTACATCTGCTCGGCCGCCAAGGAAGACGCCGGCCCGACCAACAACTGGATGGCCCCGGCCGAGATGCGCGCCACGCTGCAGCCCCTGTTCGACGGCTGCATGAAGGGCCGCACCATGTACGTGGTGCCCTTCAGCATGGGCCCGCTGGGTTCGCCCATCGCCCACATCGGCATCGAGCTGTCCGACAGCCCCTACGTGGCCGTCAACATGAAGATCATGACCCGCATGGGCAAGGCCGTGTACGACGTGCTCGGCGTGGACGGCGAGTTCGTGCCCTGCGTGCACACCGTGGGCGCGCCCCTGGCCGCTGGCGAGCAGGATGTGTCCTGGCCCTGCAACAAGACCAAGTACATCGTGCACTACCCCGAGACGCGCGAGATCTGGAGCTACGGTTCGGGCTACGGCGGCAATGCGCTGCTGGGCAAGAAATGCTTCGCGCTGCGCATCGCCTCGACCATGGGCCGCGACCAGGGCTGGCTGGCCGAGCACATGCTGATCCTGGGCGTGAGCAACCCCGAGGGCAAGAAGTACCACGTGGCAGCCGCCTTCCCGAGCGCCTGCGGCAAGACCAACTTCTCGATGCTGGTGCCGCCAGAGGCCTTCGCCGGCTGGAAGGTCACCACCATCGGCGACGACATCGCCTGGATCAAGCCCCAGGCCGATGGCAGCCTGCGCGCCATCAACCCCGAGGCCGGCTACTTCGGCGTGGCCCCCGGCACCAACACGCTGACCAACCCCAACTGCATGGCCAGCCTGGACAAGGACGTGATCTTCACCAACGTGGCGCTCACCGATGACGGAGACGTCTGGTGGGAAGGCATGGAAAAGGACACCGGCGGCCTGCCGGCGCACCTGATCGACTGGCAAGGCAAGGACTGGACACCCGAGATCGCCAAGCAGACCGGCGCCAAGGCCGCCCACCCCAACGCCCGCTTCACCGTGGCCGCGACCAACAACCCCGCACTCGATGCCGCCTGGGACGACCCCAAGGGCGTGAAGATCGATGCCTTCATCTTCGGTGGCCGCCGCTCCACCACCGTGCCGCTGGTGACCGAAGCCAAGAACTGGACCGAAGGCGTCTACATGGCCGCCACCATGGGTTCGGAAACCACCGCTGCCGCCTTCGGCCAGCAGGGCGTGGTGCGCCGCGATCCCTTCGCCATGCTGCCCTTCATGGGCTACAACATGAGCGACTACTTCCAGCACTGGCTGACGCTGGGCGAGAAGCTGGCCGCCTCCGGCGCCACCCTGCCCCGCATCTACACCACCAACTGGTTCCGCAAGGACGAAGCCGGCAAGTTCGTCTGGCCCGGCTACGGCGAGAACATGCGCGTGCTCAAGTGGATGATCGACCGCCTCGAAGGCAAGGCTACTGGCCAGGAGACCATGTTCGGCGTGGCCCCAGCCTATGCCGAGATCAACTGGACCGGCCTGGATTTCAGCGCCGCCCAGTTCGACACCGTGACCAGCATCGACAAGGCCGCCTGGGCCGAGGAACTGAAGCTGCACACCACGCACTTCGAGCAACTGGCCTACCACCTGCCCCAGGCCCTGCTGGACACCAAGGCTGCCATCGAAAAGCGCCTGGCTGCCTGACGCTCGCTGACTCACCGCCGGCCGGGCCTTGCCGGGCCCGGCGGCGCCGAAGCCGCCCGGACCTCTTGGCCCGGGCGGCTTTTTTTGCATCGGAAAGGCGCCCATGAAAAAAGCCGTGGCATGCCACGGCTTGAAGGTTCTTCCACCAGGCTGCCGCGCAGGGCGGCAGACGGACAGGCTCAGTAGCCTGCGCGCAGGTCGTTCACCGTGCGCACGCCCATGGCGTGGTTCAGCTCGGCCATGATGCGCGGATCGCGAATGGCGACCTGCCAGGTGCGCTCGTCTTCGGCGGCGCGGCGGCGGCTTTCGGCCCAGCCAGCGAAGCCGGCACGCAGGGCAGCGGCGGCGCGGCGGGCAGGCGCCGAGAGCAGGGCCAGGGCGGCGAATGCCACCAGCCACAGCACCATCCAGGCGGCCAGCAGGTGGCCTTCGCTCCAGGTGTCGATGACCTGGTTGGCCACCACCAGCAGGGCGGCGACGATGGCGGCGAGCAGGAGGGAGGCGGCGCCACGGGCGCTGTCAAAGCCGGCTGCGATGCCCTTGATGGCGGCAGCGGCGTTCTGGGCGCGGATCACGCCCGAGTGTTCGGTTGGATAGTCAACGTGTGCAAAACTGGTCATTTGGTTTCCCCTTTACAGCGCTTGTGGCGACATTGCCGGGCGAGTGGCTGAATATTAGGGTTTACCCCAGGTATTATCAAGTTTATATCTTGAATCACTGCCATTCACTGCAGTGATGTATTCGTTTCTGCTGGCGCAACAGCAACAAAAAAGCCGTGGCATGCCACGGCTTGAATGTCGAGGTCGGCCCTGCCTTCCGGCAGGAGCGGCAACTCAGTAGTACTTGCGGATGTCGGACAGGCCGTGGTTCAGTTCGGCCATGATGCGCGGGTCGCGCAGGGCGACCTGCCAGGTGCGGCGGTCTTCAGCGGCATGGCGCCGGCCTTCGGCCCAGCGGGCGAAGCCGGCGCGCAGGGCCAAGCCGGCGCGGCGTGCAGGTGCGGACAGCAGGGCCAGGGCGGCGAATGCCACCAGCCACAGCACCATCCAGGCCGACAGCAGATGCCCGTCGGTCCAGCGGTCGACCACCTGGTTGGCCAGCACCAGCAGCGCGGAAACCACTGCGGCCAGCATCAGCGAGGCAGCGCCCCGGGCGCTGTCGAAGCCAGCGGCGATGCTCTTGAGGGCCGCGGCGGCGTTTTCGGCGCGGACCACGCCAGGGTGTTCGGTCGGATAGTCCACATGTACAAAATTGGTCATTTCGGTTCCCCTATTCAGCGCTTTTGGCGACATTGCCCGGGCGATGTTGCAATACTAGGGTTTACCCTTTGGTGTTTCAAGTTTATATGTTGAATCATTGGTATTCACATCGGTGATGATTTGACGCCATGCCCACCCGCCTCAACTTCCGCTCGCTCGACCTGAACCTGCTCCGGGTGTTTGACGAAGTCATGGCCGAGCGCAGCCTGACCAAGGCCGCCAACAAGCTGTCGCTGACCCAGCCGGCCGTGAGCAACGCCATGCGCCGCCTGCGGGAGGTGCTGGGCGACGACCTGGTGGTGCGCAGCGGCCAGGGCGTGGAGCCGACCCCCCGGGCGCTGGCGCTGTGGCCGCCCATCCGCGATGCCCTCACGCAATTGCAGGAATCGCTGGCGCCTGGCCGCTTCGACCCGGCCACGGCCGAGTCCACTTTCGTGCTGGCCATGGCCGACGCGACCGGAGCCACCCTGGTGCCGGGTCTCGTGGAAATCCTGGAAACCGAAGCGCCTGGCATCGCGGTGCGCGTGGTGCCCCTGACCACCCGCGACCCGCGCCGCCTGCTGGAGGAGGAGGCGGCCGACATGGCCGTGGGCTACTTCCCGGCGGTGCTGGCCGACCTCACGGCGCGCGCGCAGTCGGGCGGCATGGTGTCGTTCGAGAGCCGGCGCCTGTACGACAGCGAATACATGTGTGTGATGCGCCAGGGCCACCCGCTGGCCGATGCGCCGCTCACGCTCGATGCCTACTGCGAGGCGCGCCACATGCTGGTGAGCTTTTCGGGCCGGCCCTTCGGCTTCATCGACGAGGCCCTGGCGTCACTCGGGCGCCGGCGGCGCGTGGTGCTGACGGTGAACCAGTTCTTCACCGCGGGCCGCGTGGTCTCGGGCTCGAACATGCTCACCGTGCTGCCGCGCCACTTCGTGCCGGTGACCGGCATCTCGGGCGCGCTGGTGCAGCGCTCCCTGCCGTTCGACGTGCCACCCGTGCATGTGGACGCACTGTGGCGGCGCAACAGCACCCAGGAGGCCGCCAAGGGCTGGCTGCTGTCGGCGCTGGCACGCGCCGCGCGGCGCGCCTTTCCGCACGAGGAACCGGGCCACCCAGTCCATGCGCCGGACCACGGAACGCCGTAGACTCGATGCCCCATGCGCATCCAGATCCTGTCCGACCTGCACCTCGAAGCCAACCCCGATTTCATGCCCGAGCCGGCGCCGGATGCGGATCTGCTGGTGCTGGCCGGCGACATCGGCTCCTACCAGGAAGGCGGCGACATGCAGGACACCGACTTCGGCCTGGCGCGCTTTTCGCCGCTGCCGCAGTTCGCAGGCTGGCCCACGCCGGTGATGTTTGTGCCAGGCAACCACGAATACGACGCGCTCGACTTCGATGTCGCCCACGCGCGCCTGCGCGCCAGCTGCGAGCGCCTGGGCATCCGCATGCTGGAGCGCGAGACCCTGGTGATGGACGGGGTGCGCTTCGTGGCCACCACGCTGTGGGCCAACTACGACGCGCTGGCCGACGACGAGCAGGCCAAGGACCTGGGGCGCCGCCTCAAGCTGCGCGAGAAGGCCTTTCGCGCGGCCAACTACTACCTGAGCAAGATGGGCGGCACCAAGGATGGCGAGCCCTTCCTGGCCGAGCCCATGCGCGAGCATGCCCTGGTCTGCGAGCAGTGGCTGCGCGAGGCGCTGGCCACGCCCTTCGAGGGCACCACGGTGGCCATCACCCATTTCGCCCCGAGCCTGCGCAGCGCCGACCCGCGCTATGGCGTGGTGCCCGGCACGGCGGGCTTTTGCAATGTGCTCGACGACCTGCTGCCAGGGGCGCAGCTATGGATCCATGGGCATCTGCATTCGCCCAGCGACTACGTGGCAGAGGGTGTGCGCGCCGATGGCAGCAAGTGGGAGTGCCGTGTGGTGGCCAATCCGCTGGGCTATGTCCGCAATGGGGAACAGGAAACCTTCCGGCCGCGCTACTGCGTCACCGTATGATGGCCCGGCAAGGGACTGCCCTTGCAACGCGCAGGATCCAAAAAGCCTGATACAGGTCAAGACAACAAGCACCGGCGCACCTTAGTCTGACCATTCCAATAGGAGAACTCGAACATGAACATCCTGCTTGCTGTCGACGGCAGCGCCTACACCAAGAAAATGCTCGCCTACCTGGCCGCCCACGAGGAGCTGCTGGGTCCCAAACACGACTACGCCATCCTCACCGTGCAGGCCCCCCTGCCACCCCGCGCCCGCTCGGCCCTGGGCAAGGAAGCTGCGGAGGCCTACCACGCCGAAGAGGCCGAGAAGATCCTCGCCCCGGTGGCCAAGTTCCTCGGCCGCCAGGGCGTGCAGCCCAAGCGCCTCGTCAAGATCGGCGCGATCGGTGAGACCATCGGCAAAGTGGCCGAGACCGGCCGCTACGACCTGCTGGTGATGGGCTCGCACGGCCACGGCGCCCTGGCCACGCTGGTCATGGGCTCGGTGACCACCCAGGTCCTGGCCAATTGCAAGGTGCCCGTGCTGCTGGTGCGATAAGGCGCTCGGCCCGCCAAGCAAGACGCCAGGCATGCCGGGCGTTTTTCATTCCAGGCTGGCGGCCTAACGTGCAACCAGGCCGTCGAAGCAGGTGCGCAGCACCAGGTCCACGATCTCGGCGTCGGAGTACTGGCCGCTTTCCTTGAGGAAAGTGACCACCGGATCGCAGGCGCGCGCATACAGGGTGTAGAGCACCACCAGGGGCGGCAGCGTGGGGTTGATCACGCCCTGTGCCTGGGCTTCGGTGATCCATTCGCCGATCTGGTCGCTGACGCGGACCAGGCGGTCCAGGTAGTCGCCGTTGGCCATGAGCACGGCACGCAGCGAGGAATTGCGGCTGGGCAAGAGCGGCATCTCGTTGGTCAGCAGGCGCTCCAGCGACCAGCGCACCAGCGCGCGCAGTTTCTCGTGCGCGGGCTGCTCGGCCGGCAGCGCGGACAGGTAGACATGCACGCGCTCCAGGATCTGCACCATGGCAGCACTGCACAGCTCTTCCTTGCTGCAGAAATGCTTGTACAGGCTGGCCTTGGCGATGCCCACCGCATTGGCGACATCGTCCATGGTCATGGCATCGAAAGCCTTCTCCCCCAGCAGGCGGCAGGCCGACTGGAGAATCGCGCCCTCCCGGGCCTGGTGCATCTGCTCCTTGAAGGACACTTTGGGTGGTAGCGTGGTGGACATGGGCCCCATCTTATACATTGCAGTAAAAAAATAAATGACAAAGTTGCTTTGCAACTACGTCGTTCACGTTTTAGTCTGCAGGAATCGTGCCGCCCCACTGCGGGGAATGTTATTTCGTGCGGGTTACCCCTTGTTGACGGCTTTTGCCGCTTCCGGGCTGCAATTCAAGGCTGGGTCAGCGTCTTGGCAGCCGTGGTGGTGAGGGCGGCGCTCAGGGCATCGAGCACCACCGACTCCAGGTTCCAGCAGTGCCAGTACAGCTGGATGGGCAGGGCGTGGCCGGGCGCCAGGTCGACCATGCTGCCGTCGGCAACCGGCCCGCGTGCCAGCAGCTCCGGCACCACGCCCACGGCCCAGCCTGCGGCCACCGCACGCATCTGGCCTTCGGTACTGGGGACGAACAGGTGGTTCAGCGCCACGCGCTTGAGCCCGAAGGCGCGGGCCACGAACTCGGCCGCCATGTCGTCCTTGCGGTTGAACGACAGAAAGGACACCTCGCGGAAATTGTGCGGCGTCAGCCCGTGCGGCAGGTGCTTCTCGGCAAAGTCGCGCGAGGCCACGGCCACGTAGCGCATGGCGCCCAGCGGCACCATCTTGCAGCCGCGCAGCGCCTGCTTGAGCGTGGTGACGCAGCCCAGCACCTGGCCCGAGCGCAGCCACTCCTGCGTGAAATCCTGGTCATCGACGATGATTTCCAGCGGCAGGCGCTGGCCCACCAGCTCGTGCAGGGCGCCCATGGCCCAGGTGGCGATGCTGTCGGCATTGATGGCGATGGAGATGCGCTCGTCTTCGCGCGTAGCCCCGGGTGCGCTCGGGGCCAGCTCCTGCAGGTCGCGCTCCAGGTCGGCGCGCAACAGGCGCATCTGCTTGGTGTGCTTGAGCAGCAGTTGCCCCGCCGAAGTCGGCCGCAGCGGCCGGCTGCGCACGATGAGCACCGAACCGACCTGCGCCTCCAGCGCGCGCAAGCGCTGGGAGACGGCCGACTGCGTGACATTCAGGCGCTGGGCAGCACGCTCGAAGCCGCCCTCTTCAACGATGGCGGCAAGGCATTCCAGGGCGGCGGGGTCATAGGTGCTCATGGCGGGCTCTCGGCAAACGTTACAAGGGACGCCTTGTGGGCGGCCATTGCATTAGACAGACTGATGCGTTTGGATGTAGTTTAATTTTGCTTTTAGTGGAACGCAATGTGGATCACACTGCCATCCATGAAAACCATCATCCTGGGCGCCGGCATCATCGGCATCAGCACCGCGTGGCACCTGCTGGAACGGGGCCACGAGGTCATCGTGGTCGACCGCCAGCCCGATGCGGCGCTGGAGACCAGTTTTGCCAACGCGGCGCAGATCTCGGTGAGCTACTGCGAGCCCTGGGCCAACCGCGAGGCCCCGCTCAAGGCGCTCAAATGGATGTTCGACAAGGAGGCGCCGCTGCTGTTCCGCCCTCAGCTCGACTGGGAGCAATGGCGCTGGGGCCTGAAGTTCCTGGCCCAGTGCAATGACACGGCCTTCGAGCGCAATGTGCAGCAGATCGTGGCGCTGGGCGCCTACAGCCATGCCGCGCTCAAGGAGCTGGTGGCCACCACCGGCATCGAGTACAACCGGCTCGAACGCGGCATTGCCCACTTCTATACCGACCAGAAGTCCTTTGACGACGCCGGCCATGCCGTGGAGCTGATGCGCAAGCACGGCGTGCAACGCCGGCTGGTGAGCAAAGAAGAGCTGCTGCAGATCGAGCCCGCGTTCAAGGCCTATGGCGAGCACATCACGGGTGGCACCTACACCAGCACCGACGAGAGCGGCGATGCGCGCGTCTTCACGCAGGCGCTGGCACGGCGCTGCGCCGAGCGCGGCGTGCAGTTCCTCTACGGCCACGACGTGCTGCGCCTGAACAGGATCGGCGACGCCATCGACTCGGTGGCCGTGGTGCCGCGCGCGGCCAACGGGCTGAAGAAGGATTTCCTGCTCAAGGCCGACGCCGTGGTCGTGGCCTGCGGCTCCTACAGCGCGCCGCTGTTGCGCACCGTGGGCGTGGACCTGCCGATCTACCCCGGCAAGGGCTACAGCGCCACCTTCCCGCTGCTCAAGCCCGAAGCGGCACCCTCGGTCTCGACCATCGACGACGGCCGCAAGATCGCCATGAGCCGCCTGGGCAATATGCTGCGCGTGGCTGGCACCATCGAGCTGGGTGGCTACGACCTGTCACTCGACTCGCCGGTGGCCAGGGCCCGTTGCCACATGCTGTCGCGCCGCATCGAGGAGATCCTGCCCGGCGTGTGCGACACGCGCACGCCCGAGCAGGGCGGCAACCCGCAGTACTGGACCGGCCTGCGCCCCGCCACCCCCACCAACATCCCCTTCATCGGCCGCACCCGCCTGGGCAAGCTGTGGGTCAACGCCGGCCACGGCACGCTGGGCTGGACGCATGGCGCGGGCTCGGGCAAGGCCCTGGCCGAACTCATCAGCGGCGAGCGCCCGGCGATGCATTTCGGCTTCCTGGGCGAGCAGGCCGCACGGCCGCGCGGCGCCACGCTGGCGACCTCCTGAGCGCTTTGCCGCCTTTCGGCGGAGCCCATCAGGGCTTCGGTTCAGGCCCCAGGGCCTCCTGCCAATGCTCGCCCATCCAGCGCAGCAGGTCGCGCCACATCGAGCGCACCTCGGCATCCGCCGGCATATTCAGCGCATGCGGCAGTTCGATGGTGACCACCGGCATGCCGCGGTGCACGCCGCCATAGTTGCCCAGCGACCCGGGAAAGATGCCCACCTGGTCCAGCCACAGGCGCCCCAGCCGCTCGGGCGGTGACAACGGGCCGTCGAAATCGAGCACGCCGTAGGGCGCATGGATACTCACGATCAGGTGCGGCTGGAAGGCCGCCATCTGCGCGTGCAGGAACTGCGATTCGGGCTCGGACAGCGGCGCCTTGCCGGGAAAGCGCCGCGGGTCGCGTTTGGTGCGCTTGTCCCAGTACAGCGGCGCATCCTTCTCCCAGCCGGGCGTGGGGAAGTTGCGGTTCAGGTCCACCCCGCGGCCGTTGGTGCGCGTGGCCGGCCGGGCCAGCAGGCCATCGGGGTTGAGCACGGGGATGAAGCGCCAGTGCACAGGCCGTTCGGTCTGCTCGGCCAGGGCGATCCAGCGCACGGCCAGTGCCGCGGCCGTGAGCTCGTCGCCATGGATGGCGCCAACGATCAGCACGCGCAGCGGGGCCTCGGCAGCGCCCGGCACGGCCGGGGCCGGCACATCGCGCCAGAACAAGGGCACCCCGTGCGCCGACAGCGCGCCGCTGGGCGTGAGCCCCGCTTCTTCGCACTGAGCACGGGACACGGTGGGCAGGCGTGACAGAAAGAGTGCACAGGCCCCGGGGCCGGCCGGAGCGGAGGCACGGGTAGCCACAGGTGCAGCGGGTGCGGGGAGAGCGGCCGGCTCCGTGCTTGCAGCGGAGAGGGCAGGAGGCGATGGCGCCTGGAGCACCTGTACGGGCGTCGGCGCCCGCTGCGCCGTCGTGCCGCGCTCGACATCGGCCCGCGGAGCAATCCACAGGCCCCCTGCCGCCAGGGCCGCAAGCACGGCGCCGGCCAGCACCGGACCCCGCCAGGCCGCGCCCTGGGGCCGCGCAGGGGAGGCGGAAAAATCGCCCTGGGTCAATGCAGTACCCGGGTCGTGGCCAGGAAGTCCGCCAACGCGCCATCGAACGCGTCGGGGTCTTCGAGCTGGGGCCAGTGGCCTGCGTACGGCAGGTCCAGGTAGCGCGCATCGGGCAGCACATGGGCCAGGGCCTGCAGGGCCGCCGGCGGCGTGCAGCGGTCCTGCGCACCGCCGAGGATCAAGGTGGGCATGTGCAGCTGGCCCAGCACGCCGGCGCTGCGATCAAAGGTGGACAGCGCCTGCAGCGCGCGGCGGTAGGAGCCTTTGTAGACCTGTGAAAGGGCATGGGTGGCCAGGCGCACGCCTTCGGGCAAGGCGCCGCTGCCGATGAACTGCGGCACCAGGGCGTGGGCCAGGCGCTCCATGTCGTCCTGCGCGGAATCGAGGGCTGCCAGTCGCGGCTCCACCCAGTCCCGCTGGGCCCGGGCATCGAGGGCCGGACCGCCGGCGCACAGCACCAGGCGGCGCACCACGGCGCTCTGGCGCACGGCCACCTCCAGCGCCACCATGGCGCCCAGGCCATGGCCAACCAGCGTGACCGGGCCGCACTGCAGCGCAGCGATCAGCGCCAGGCAGCTTTCGGCCAGGCCCTTGAAGCCGTAGGGTTCGATGGGCGCGCTGTTGCCGTAGCCGGGCATGTCCCAGGCCACGGCGCGGTAGCCCAGGCTGGCCAGGGTTTCGACCTGGGGCGCGAAGGTCAGGTGGCCACCGTCTGCGTCGTGCAGCATGAGCACGGTGTGCCCGCTGCCCAGGGTGGAGAAATGGGGGAGAAGAGCCATCAATGTCCTGCAAAGGCCCTGCCACGGGCAGGGGTCAACCCATGATAGCCGAGGCTTTTTTAACCCCGGACGGCGGTCGGGCCATACGGGTGCTACCCCGAAGACAGCATGGCTGTGGCTTGCAGCCCATAATGGCCCCCTGCCCCCTTCCAGCCACCGCGCCTGTCCTTTCGTGAACCGCCCCCTGCCCCGCCCCGCCCTTGCCCGGCCCCCGAGCTTCTCCGCCCGCGAGTTCCGCGATGCGCTGGGCATGTTCGCCACGGGCGTCACCATCGTCACTGCGCGCAATGAGGACGGCTCGCTGGTGGGGCTCACGGCCAGCTCGTTCAATTCGGTCTCGCTGGCCCCGCCGCTGGTGCTGTGGAGCCTGTCGCGTGGCGCCAGCACCATGCCGACCTTCGCCAACGGCGCGCACTACGCCATCAACGTGCTCGCAGCGGACCAGAAGCAGTTGGCCGAACGCTTCGCCACGCGCGGCATCGACCGCTGGGCCGGCGTGCAGCACCACCCCGGCACCAACGGCGCGCCCGTGCTCGATGGCGCGGCCGCGGCCTTCGAATGCTTCAACCGCAGCCGCTACGAAGAGGGCGACCACCTGATCTTCGTGGGCGAGGTCGAGCACTGCAGCCACCGCGCCGGCGTGCCGCCGCTGCTGTACCACGGCGGGCGCTTTTATACCGAGCACCCGCTGTGATGCCGGGCGTGCTGGTGCGCCATGTGAGTACCGGCAGTGCCCGCCGCCTCAAGGTGGGCGCGCGCAGCGTGCTCAGCGCCATCGGCAAGGCGCCGGTTGCCAGCCCGGTGGCCGTGGGGCGGCTGGGCCTGGCCGGCGATGAACAGGCGGACCTGAATGTTCACGGCGGCCTGGACAAGGCGGTCTACGCCTACCCGGCTGTGCACTACGCCTTCTGGCAGGCGCAGCGGCGCGAGCGTGGCGTGAGCCTGTTCGATGAGGAGCTGCCGCCCGGATTCATGGGCGAGAACCTCACCGTGGACGGGCCGCTGGAGCACGAGGTCTTTGTCGGCGACGAGCTGCACTTCCCCGATTGCGTGCTGCGCGTGACCGCGCCGCGCGAGCCCTGCTTCAAGTTCAATGCCGTGATGGGCTTTGCCGAGGCCGGCCGCGCCATGGCGCTGGCGGGCTGCTGCGGCTACTACCTGGCGGTGGACCGGTCCGGCAGCATCGTGGCGGGCCAGCAGGCCACCCTGGTGCCTGGACGGCGCTCTCTGAGCATCGCCCAGTCCTTTGCCGCGAAGTTCGCCAGGCACTCGCGCTAGCCAGCGCGTCTTTCAGCTCTGCGCGGCGGGCCCCGGCTGAGGTTCGCTCCATTGCCGCGCCTGTTCCTGCAGCTGTGGAAACACCTTTCCCACCAGCGCCAGTTGTGCGGCCATCAGGCTGTGATTGGAAGCGGCAGGCGCCCCGAATTCCTGCAGCACCTGTGCCACCGCCGGGGCTGCGGGCACCCTGGAGATGCCGGCCCCGGTCTGCCGCTGTGCCTGTTCCAGCTGCCCGGCCAGCTGCTGCAGGGACGACAGCAGCGCCCCGGCCATCTCCTGCGACCTGGCATCCACCGACTGCGCCCCTGCCCCGCCGCGCTGGGCGCCCAGGGCCGAGAGGTAGTTGAGCTGGGTGTGCGACAGGCGCAGGAAGTTGGCCACCGCCGCCACGTTGCCGCGCACACCGCGGGGCTCCTTGAGCATGGCGCTGTAGGAGTTGGACAGCGCGGCATCGGCATTGTGGGCATTACGCCGCGCCAGACGGTATTCCAGGTGGTCGTGCTTGCCGCTGTGGTACTGCGCCAGGATGGCGCGCAGGTACAGCGCCTGCGTCTGCAGCACCTGGGCCGCCAGCCGCGGCCACTGGCGCGACTGCCAGTGCGGCAGCACCAGCCAGGCGGCTGCGGCCGCGATCAGGCAACCGGCCGCCGTGTCCAGCAGGCGCGCGAGGATCACGCCCTGGGCCATGCCCATCTGGTGAAAGCCCAGCAGCAGCAAGGTGGTGACCGCTGCCGTGGCCAGCACATAGCGGGTGTGGCGCGCACCGAAGAACACGGCACCGGCCAGCACCAGCAGTGCGGCCTGGAGCAGCGCCGACGGAAACAGCTGGACGGCCGCCCAGCCCAGCGCCAGGCCGATGGCCGTGCCCTGGGCGCGCTGCAGCAGCCGTGTCTGCGTGGCTGCGTACTGCGGCTGGCTCACGAACACGATGGTCAGCAGGATCCAGTAACCGTGCGGGTCGCTGGTGGCCTGCATGAGGGCAAACCCCGCCAGCAGCGACAGGGCCAGCCGCACGCCGTGCCGCAGCCAGGGCGACTGCGCATGCAGCTGCGCACGCACACGGTCCCAGGCATCGCGCAGGCTGCGCGGCTCGCGGTCGAGCAGGGCGTGGTCGACACCGGCCCCGGCGGCCGCACCTCCCAGTGCGGTGGCGAACACCGCGGCCATGGCTGCCAGGTTGGCACCCAGCGCATGCAAGGAGCGCAGGGGCCGGGCCATGGAGGCGGCACCCTGCGATCCAGCCAGGTCGGCGGCGACGCCATCCTGGTGCGCGATGGCGGCCTGCATGTCCTCGATGGCGCGCGAGGTCATCCCCGCGTGCTGCGGGGGCGACTGCTGCTGGATGGCGAGCGACAGCCTGAGCGACTGTTCCCCCAGCAGGGTCAGCACGCGCTGGCAGCGGTAGAGCGCGTCGCTGTGGAAAAACGCCGTGGCCAGCAGATCGTAGTGCTCGTGCGAAGAGCTCACGCGCTCGTGCACGTCCTGCGCGGCCAGGTACTGGTGCATGGCCGCCTGCAGCCAGGCCGGCGGCATGCCCGGGCCCATGCGGCTCATGAGACTTTCCTTGGCGGCGTTGAGGGCATCCACCACGCGCCCGTTGTGCAGGGCCAGCGCCATGCGCCGGTGCTCCAGGTCCACATCGCGCACCGGTTCGAGCAGCAGGGCCTTCAGGCGCAGGTACTCGCCCAGCACCGCGTACAGCCGGGCCAGTCGAAAGCGCACCGGCGCGCGCGGCATGGCGCCGGCCCAGGCCACCGAGACCAGCCCGTACCAGGCCGCGCCGGCCAGCATCAGCGGCGTCGCTTGCGCCGCCCCGGCGCGGCTGGTGTGGGCCGCCAAGGCCGCATAGATGAACAGCACCAGCGTGCCGAAGGCAATGGCCCGGTAGCGCTCGCCGATTGCGCCCAACAGGGTGAAGGCCAGGGCCGACAGCGCCAGCACCGCCATCAGCACCCAGGGCCACGCCACCGTGGCCCACACCGCCAGCGCCATGAGGCCGAAACAGCCCAGCGTGAGCAGCTGCGCGCGCAGGCGGCCGCGCCAGCTGTCGTCGGTTTCGGTCAGGGCGCTGGCGATCACGCCCAGCAGCACCGGCATCAGCTCGGTCTGCCACCCCTCCCCCCAGCCCCAGGCCAGCACAGCCGCCAGCGCGGCAAAGGCGCGCGCTCCGCGCGTGAAGCCTTCATGGTTGCGTGCGCGTTGCCAACTGGATTTCCAGGATGCTTCCACAGGAATGCCTCATATCAGGGATTACCCTGATGTTAAGCAATAAACCGGCCAGAAGGCTGCTCAGGCCGCCCCGTGGCAGCACACGCACAGCTTGTTGCCGTCCGGATCGCGAAAATACGCCCCGTAATAGTTCGCGTGGTACTGGGGGCGCAGGCCGGGCGGGCCGTCGCAACTGCCGCCATGGCGCAGGGCCAGGGCATGGACTTCGTCCACCGTGCTCCGGTCGGCCGCCAGCAGCGCATTCATGGCGCCATTGCCCGGGCTGGCGGCCTGCCCGTCGAACGGGCGGCCGATGAGGAACAGCGGCCGCGCAACGCCGGGCACCTGCCAGCCGGCCCAAGGGACGCCAGGCTCGCAAAAGCGCTGCGCCAGGCCCAAGCGCCCGAGCACCGGGCCATAGAAGGCCAGGGCGCGCTCGAAATCGTTCACGCCGATATGGACATGGGACAGCATGCGCCGATCACCTCCAGAATGCTCGCCGCACGGAAGCGGCGCGGGACCTCAGCGCAAGGTGTCAGGCAGCTCGATCTTGACCTCGAGCACTTCCAGGTTGTCCTGGCGTTCCAGGTGCACCTTGAGGTCTTCGGGGTTGATCTTCACGTACTTGGAGATCACCAGCACCAGTTCGCGCTGCAGCGCGGGCAGGTAGTCGGGCTCGGACGCGTTGCGGCCGTTGCGTTCGTGCGCCAGGATGATCTGCAGGCGCTCCTTGGCAACGCTGGCCGTCTTCTTCTTTTCGCCGAGAAGAAAGGAAAGAAAGGATGCCATGTCTTACTTGCTCCCGAACAGGCGTTTGAAGAAACCGGGCTTTTCGGCTTCGATGAAACGCAGGGGCTTTTCCGCCCCGAGGAAGCGGTCGACGACGTCCTTGTAGGCCTCGGACACGTCCGTGCCCTGGGCATGGATGGCCGGCGTGCCCTGGTTGGACGACTGCAGCACCACTTCGGACTCGGGGATCACGCCGATCAGCTTGATGCGCAGGATGTCCTGGATGTCCTCCAGCGAGAGCATCTGGCCGTCTTCGACCCGGCTCGGGTTGTAGCGGGTGATCAGCAGGTGCTCCTTGATCGGCTCGCCACCCTCGATCGCACGCTTGGTCTTGCTGCCCAGCATGCCCAGGATGCGGTCGGAATCGCGCACCGAAGACACCTCGGGGTTGGTGACCAGCAGGGCCTCGTCGGCGAAGTGCATGGCCATGAGGGCACCGCTCTCGATGCCGGCGGGCGAGTCGCAGACGATGTACTCGAAGCCCATCTCGGCCAGATCCTTGAGGATCTTCTCCACGCCGTCCTGCTTGAGGGCGTCCTTGTCGCGCGTCTGGCTGGCGGCCAGCACGAACAGGTTCTCGCACTGCTTGTCCTTGATGAGGGCCTGGTTCAGGTTGGCCTCGCCCTGGATCACGTTGATGAGGTCGTACACCACGCGGCGTTCGCAGCCCATGATGAGGTCCAGGTTGCGCAGGCCGACGTCGAAGTCGATCACGGCGGTCTTGTGGCCGCGCAGGGCGAGGCCGGTGGCAAAGCTGGCGCTGGTGGTGGTCTTGCCCACTCCCCCCTTGCCGGAGGTCACGACGACGATTTTGGCCATGGATTATTGGATCTCTCTGGGGTTGATACGTACGGGATTGCGCAGCGGCTCGATGAAGAGCTTCTCGCCTTCCAGGCGCACCTGGGCCGGCCTGCCCGCGACCTCGTCGGGCAGGGCGGTCTCCGTGGTGCGGTAGATGCCTGCGATGGACACCAGCTGCGGCTCCATGCAGGTGGAAAAGATGCGTGCCTCGGTGTTGCCGCGGGCGCCAGCAATGGCGCGCCCGCGCAGCGGGGCATACACGTGGATGTTGCCATCGGCAATGACCTCGGCACCGAAGCTGACCATGGCCAGCACCACCAGGTCGCAGCCGCGCGCATAGACCTGCTGGCCCGAACGCAGCGGCTTGTCGATCACCATGGTGCCGGGGCCGGCCACGGGCACTTCGCGCACCACCTCGACCTCGTGCACCACCTCGCGGATGACTTCCTGCACCTGGACGGGTGTTTCGGCTGCCTGCTCTGCCGGTTCTTCTTCTGCGGGCGGGGCTTCGGCACGGGGAGGTGGAACATCGGGCGCCACGCTGAGGCCCGCTTCGCGTGCGGCCTCCATCTGGGCCGCGTTGCCGCCGCGCACCGCCACGGGAAGGGTGCGGTGCTCGCGCAGCACGGCGACGATGGCGGCGAAGTCGATGGATTCCTCGGCCTCGCGCACCAGGGCCAGATCGATCAGCACCGGGTCGTTGTCGAAGAAGCCGGGGGCGTCGGCGACCCGTTCGGCCAGTTCGGCAGCGAACTGGGCCGCATCGGTGGTCTTGAGCAGCACGGCCACCACGGGCAGGCTTGCGCTCTTGAGATCGAAGCGGGTGCGGACCTGGGCCGCCGTGGAAAAGGCCATGTCGACGGGGTTGGTTGATTGGAAGCGCCTGGAAACCCCAGGCGCCATGGGCAAAGTGTACCGTGGGCCCGCAGGTGCCCTGTTTCGGGGTGTCCGGCCGGTGCCAGCGGCCTTGGCGCGCCCCTCCCATAATCGGCCGCCATGTCCATCGCCCGCAAAACCCACCTCGATTCCCTGGCCGTCGGCCTGTTGCTCGCCTGCTGCATGTTCTGGGGCTTCCAGCAGGTGCTGGTCAAGGCCACGGTGGCCGAGGTGGCACCGGTATTCCAGGCCTCGGTGCGCTTCGTGCTGGCCGCCCTGGCCATCGCCGCCTGGTGCCTGTGGCGCGGTGTGCCCTTGTCCAGCCGCGGCGAACCCGCGGGCGCGCTGCGCGGCGGCCTGCTGGCGGGTGCCCTGTTCGCGGGCGAATTCGCCTGCATCTACCTGGGCCTGCAGTACACCAGCGCCTCGCGGCTCACGGTGTTCCTGTATGGGGCGCCGTTCTGGGTGGCCCTGCTGCTGCCGCGCTTCATACCGAGCGAACGGCTGCGCGGCTGGCAGTGGCTGGGCCTGGCAGCCGCCTTCGTGGGCGTGGGGCTGGCCCTGGGCGATGGCATGGTCGGCCCGGCCAACGCCGCCATGCCCCTGGCCTGGCTGGGCGACCTGCTGGGCGTGGCATCGGGCGTGATGTGGGCACTGACCACGGTGGTGATACGCACCACGGCTCTGGCGCGCGTGGCGCCTGCGAAGCAGCTGTTCTACCAGGTGGGCGTGAGCGCCGCCGTGCTGCCCTTCCTGTCCCTGGCGCTGGGCGAGACCTGGGGCTGGCAGTTCAGCGCCTTTGCCTGGGGCTCCCTGCTGGTGCAGGCCCTGGTCGGCGCCTTCGTGAGCTACTTGGCCTGGATGTGGATGCTGGCCCACTACCCGGCCACGCGCATCTCGGTGTTCGTGTTCCTGACCCCGGTCTTCGCCCTGCTGTTCGGCGCCCTGTGGCTGGGCGAGCCCGTGACGCCCGGGCTGGTGGTGGCCCTGGGGCTGGTGGCGGTGGGGATTGTGCTGGTCAATCGCAAGCCGGCAGCCGCTTGAGGATCACACGACGACTCGATACAGACATCCAAGGCACGGCATCAGAAATCGCGCTGTCCCAAGCCAGGGCGGCCGTGCAAGGGCCGCCCCGCTGCGGATGCGGCGCTTCGCTTGCGTGCACTGGCTGCGTCCCCCTTCTCGAATGACGCAGTCATTCAAGAGAAGGGGTGAAGGCGCGAAGCGACTCAGGGGGATGCTCAGAATTTAGGAATACGGATGCGGCTGATCATGAGGGAGCCGGAGGCGGCAAACAGCAGCACCAGCGGGTGCAAGGTGAACCCGCCGATCAGCACCTTGCCGAACCACAGGTTCTCACCCAGCGCGCCCATGTAGGCGGCCAGGGCCAGCAGGCCCACGAGCACGATGGAGGTGGGGATGGGCGTGCCCTCGAAGTAGCGGACCTTGCCGTCGTCGCCCGAGAGCGTTTCGGCCGTGACGTTGTAGCGCGCCAGGCGCGAGACGCCGCAGGCCACGAAGTAGGCCAGCACCACGCGGTCGTACAGGCCCTGCATGCCGCAGCCGTAGGCGATGATGGCGGGCGCCACGCCGAACGAGATCACGTCGGCCAGCGAATCGAGCTCGCGCCCCATGGCCGAGCTTTTCTGGCGCCAGCGTGCGATGCGGCCGTCCAGCACGTCGAAGACCAGCGCGGCCAGCACCAGGGCGGCCGCGAAGTAGATGTGCAGCACCTCGCGCGTGCCCAGGTAGGTCATGGCCGAGAACAGCGCGCCCACGCCGCACACCGCATTGCCCAGCGTGAACCAGTCGGCCAGGTGGAACTCGCGGATCATCGAAAAGCGCTTGGGATGGGTTTGGGGGGTGGTCATGTCAGGAGTGCTCCGGTCGCGCCAGGGGGAAGTGGTGACGCCACATTATGGGCGGCGGCGGGCGGCAGCCCCTGTAGGCACATTTCCCGCGCGCCCCTTGCAGGGGTGTCCATCCACTGTCAATATTCTTGAACAGTGTGTCCATGGTTTTGAGCAATTGTCAAAAAATCATCGCGCACCAACAATGGTCCGCCCGCCTGTTCCTTCAGGATGGAGCCGATTTGCCAGGAGACAAAACCATGCACATTGCCCGGAGCGCACAGCCGCCCTGCCCCACCCTTGCCGCCACGGACCTGGGAGCCCGCGCATGACGGCGATGCCCGCCGGAACCGTGGACCCGCGCCCACCCCTTTCCGCCCCCTTTGCCCCGGCATTCCCTGTACACAGCCTGCAGGACGTGGAGCGCCTGGAGGCCGTCCCGCTGGCCCAGGCGCTGACGGTGCAGAGCACCTACGAGATCTTCCGCAATTCGGCCCATGCCTTTGGCGACAAGACGGCGCTGAGCTTTCTGCCCACTGCCGACCCGGCGGATGCGCCCGTGCGCTGGTCGTATGCGCAGTTGCTGGCCGGTATCCACCAGACGGCCAACCTGCTGCACACGCTGGGCGTGGGGCCGCAGGACGCGGTGGCCGTGCTGCTGCCCGGCTGCCTGGAATACCACCTGGCCCTGTGGGGCGGCGAGGCAGCCGCCATCGTGCAGCCGCTCAACCCGCTGCTCACGCCCGAAAAGCTCGCCTCCATGATGACCCTGGCCCGTGCCAAGGTGCTGATCGCCTACGGCGAGGACGGCGACTCGGGCTTCTGGACCAAGGCCATGGGCCTGCGCAGCCAGGTGCCGACCCTGCGCACCGTGCTGCGCGTGGCCCCGCATGGCGAGGCGCCGGGCGCCACCGGCCCGCTGCCGGATGGGGTGATCGACTTCTTTGCCAGCCGCAGCGCCCAGCCCGATGACCGGCTGGTGAGCGGCCGGCGCATCGCGCCCAGCGACATCGCGGCCTATTTCCACACCGGCGGCACCACGGGCGCGCCCAAGATCGCGCGGCACAGCCATGGCGCCCAGGTCTTCACGGCCTGGGCCTGCGTGCAAATGCAGGGCATACGCCCCGAGGACGCGGGCATCAACGGCTACCCGCTGTTCCACGTGGCGGGCGTGCTGCCCGGTGCCCTGGCCGCACTGTCGGCCGGGGTGGAGACCATCATCCCGACCACCGGGCTGTTTCGCAACCGCCAGGTGCTCGCCAACTACTGGCGCCTGGCCGAGCGCTACCGCTGCACCTACCTGTCGGCAGTGCCCACGGTGCTGGCCGCGCTGGCCAACGTGCCGCTGGATGGGGCCGACATCTCCACCCTGCGCTACTGCCGCACCGGCGCCGCCATCCTCGCGCCCGAGCTGGCGGCGCGCTTCGAGCGCCTGTTCGGCCTGCATGTGCACGAAAGCCTGGGCATGACCGAGATGGCCGGCATCTCCAGCGTCACACCGCCGGGCGTGAACGCGCCCGCAGGCTGCGTGGGCTGGCGCCTGCCCTACACACGGCTGCGCATCGTGGCGCTGGACGCGCACAGCAATGCCTCGGACCAGGAGATGCCGCCCGGCCAGCCGGGCATGGTGCTGTTCCAGTCGCCCAACCTGTTCTCGGGTTTTCTCGATCCCGCCGACACGGCACGGGCCTTCACGGCCGATGGCTGGCTGGCCACGGGCGACCTGGGCTTCATCGATGGCGAGGGCCGGCTGCACCTGAGCGGGCGCTCCAAGGACCTGATCATCCGCAGCGGCCACAACATCGACCCCAAAGTGATCGAGGATGCCCTGGGCGCCCACCCCGCCGTGCAACTGTGCGCCGCCGTGGGCGCGCCCGACGCCTATGCGGGCGAATTGCCAGTGGTCTTTGCCACCCTGGTGCCCGGCGCGCAGGCCAGCGAGGCCGAGCTGCTGGCCTTCGCCTGCGCGGGTGTGGACGAGGCCGTGGCGCGGCCGCGCAGCCTCACGGTGCTGGAGACTATGCCCGTGACCAACGTGGGCAAGATCTACAAGCCCACCCTGCGCCTGCAGGCCGCCTGCCAGAGCGTGCAGGCGCTGGTGGATGGCGTGTGCGCCGACCTGGGCCTGACCGCCCGCCCCGCCGTGCAGGCCCAGGGGGAAAGCGCAGTGCGCGTCACCCTCGATGCCGGTGCGCCGCCGGCCCTCGGCGAGCGTCTGCGCCAGGTGCTTGAGCCCCTGCCCATCCAGGTGCACATCGGTGCCGGGCCACCGCCCGCCGCTTGAGCCTTTTCAACCATAGAAACCACAACGATTCCAGGAGACAAACCACCATGCGAACTATCCAGACCCTGCCACGCCGCACCTGGCTCAGCGCCGCCGCGCTGGCCACCATCGCCACCCTTGCCGGCACCGGCGCACTGGCCCAGCAACCGGCCAACTACCCCACCAAGCCGATCAAGGTGATCGTGCCCTTTGCACCGGGCGGCGCCACCGACGTGCTGGCCCGCGTGCTGGCCGAGAAGATGGCGGTCGGCCTGGGCCAGCCCCTGGTGATCGACAACAAACCCGGTGCGGCCGGCATCATCGGCACGGATGCGGTGGCCAAGGCCGCACCCGATGGCTACACCATCGTGCTGGGCCTGAGCAATTCGCTGCTGACCAACCAGTTCCTTTACGAGAAGCTGCCCTATGACCCGCAGCGCGACCTGGCCCTGGTCTACCAGATCGCCATCGCCCCGCTGGTGCTGGTGGCCCACCCCAGCGTGCCCGTGGCCACCGGCCCCGAACTGCTCAAGTACGCCGCCGCCAACAAGGGCAAGGTGGCCTATGGTTCCTACGGCACGGGGGCCTACCCGCACCTGGCGGGCGCCTACATGAGCCTCACGCAGAACGCCGACATGAGCCATGTGGCCTACCGCGGCGAGGCGCCCATGGTGCAGGACCTGATTGGCGGCCAGATCCAGATGGCCTACGCCAGTGCCCTGGTCGCCAAGCCGCACATCGACGCCGGCAAGCTCAAGGCCCTGGGCGTCACCGGCGAGCGGCGCATGGGCATCCTGCCCAACGTGCCCACGCTGGCCGAGCAGGGCATGGCCGACGAGGCCTACCGCGTGGCGGGCTGGCTGGCCTTCGCCGCGCCGGCGGGCACGCCCCCGGCCATCCTGGAGCGCCTGGCCGCCGAGGTGCGCAAGGCCGTGCAACTGCCCGACGTGGCGCAGCGCATCGCGGGCATGGGCTTCGAGGCCCGCACCAACTCCTCACCGGCCGAGTTCAAGGCCGCGTACATGAAGGAGCGGCCCGTGTGGGAGCGTCTCATCAAGCAGTCCGGCGCAAAGCTTGACTGACACCCTGGGCCGCGCCGGTTTTTACGTGGCGCCCCGTTGGTTCGCAAACGCCACATACCAGTCCAGGCAGCCCGGGTTGGCCATCGCGTCCTTGTTGACCACCTTGTCGATGGGCTGGCCCAGCAGGAGTTTCTTGATGGGCAGTTCCTGCTTCTTGCCGCTCAGGGTGCGCGGGATTTCGGGTACCTGGAAGATGTCGTCGGGCACGAAGCGCGGACTCAGCGCGGTGCGCACGGCGCCATTTAGCTTGTAGCGCATGGCCTCGTCGAGCACCGTGCCTTCGCGCAGCACCACGAACAGCGGCATGTAGCTGTCGCGTCCCAGGTATTCGAGGTCGACGACCATGCTGTCGAGCACCTCGGGCAGAGCCTCCACGGCGCTGTAGATCTCGCTGGTGCCCATGCGCAGGCCGTGGCGGTTGATGGTGGCGTCCGAGCGGCCGTAGATGGTGCAGCCACCGCTGGTGCCATGGATCTTGAGCCAGTCGCCATGGCGCCAGACGGCGCCGGCCTCGGGCCCGGTGTCGCCGCCGCCGGGGCGGCGGCCATGGCCCGGCGGGTACATGTCGAAATAGCTCGACAGGTAGCGCTCGCCGTTCGCGTCGTTCCACAGGTACAGCGGCATGGAGGGGATGGGCTGCACGCAGACCAGTTCGCCCACCTCGTCCTGCACGGGCTGGCCCTGCGCGTTCCAGGATTCCACGGCCGCGCCCAGCATGCGGCATTGCATCTCGCCGGGCACCTGGGGCATTTCGCGGTGGCCGCCGATGAAGGCGCCGCAGAAATCGGTGCCGCCCGAGATGTTGTTCCACCAGATGTCGGGCGTGCCGATGCGCTGGAACTGCGCCGTGCCCCAGGCCTGCACCTCGGGCGAGAGCGGCGAGCCGGTGGTGCCCAGGGCGCGCACGCGCGAGAGGTCGCCGCAGGCCGCCAGGTCCAGCCCCGACTTCATGCAGTTGGCGAAGAAGGCCGCACCGGCGCCGAAGAAGGTGACGCCCGTCTCGGCCGCAAAGCGCCACAGCGTGCCCCAGTCGGGCCGGTCCTTGCTGCCGCCCGGGTTGCCGTCGTAGATGACGCAGGTGGTGCCCGAGAGCAGGCCGCTGGCCTGGGCGTTCCACATCACCCAGCCGGTGGAGCTGTACCAGTGGTAGCGCTCGCCGAAGCTGTTGGCCTCGTAGCTGCAGCCGATGTCGTTGTGCAGCACCTTGAGCTGCAGCGCCACCAGCACCATGCCGCCATGGCCGTGCACGATGGGCTTGGGCAGGCCGGTGGTGCCGCTGGAGTAGACGATCCACAGCGGGTGGTCGAAGGGCATCCACTCGGGCTCGAAGGCATTGACCGCGGGGCCGCTGGCGGCCACATCGGCAGCCCAGTCGGACCAGCCGGCCAGTGCCGCATCCGCAGCGAGGTTGGGCACCAGGATGGCGTGCTGCACGCTGGGCAGCGCGGCCCGCAGCTCGCTGAGCACGCCCGTGCGGTCGTGGTCGCGCCCGCCGTAGGTGATGCCGTCGACGCCGATCAGCACCTTGGGCTCGATCTGGCGGAAGCGGTCGAGCACGGCGTTCGTGCCCATGTCGGGTGCGCAGATGCTCCACACGGCGCCGATGCTCACCGTGGCCAGCAGGGCAACCATGGCTTCGGGGATATTGGGCAGGTAGGCGGCCACGCGGTCGCCGGGCTGCACGCCCTGGGTCTTCAGGTGCAGCGCCAGCGAGGCGACCTGGCGGCGCAGCTCGGGCCAGGCCAGCTCGCGGTGCTGGCCCTTCTCGTTGCGGCTGATGATGGCCGGCAGGCCGGCGCCATGGGCCGCCTGCACATGGCGCAGCGCCTGGCGCGCGTAGTTGAGCTGCACGCCCGGGAACCACTCGGCCCCCGGCATGGTGTTCCTGGCCAGCGCCACCGTGGGCGGGGTGGGCGACTCGATCTCGAAATAGTCCCAGACGCTGTGCCAGAAGGCATCGAGCTCGGTCGTGGACCAGCGCCACAGCGCATCGTAGCTGTCGAAGGCCAGGCCGCGCTGGTCACGCAGCCAGTCCTGGTACAGGCGGATCTGGGGAATGAACGGGGGGGTGTTGTTGGTTGTCTCCATGGCGACGCAGCGTACCAGCGCTGGCGCAGGCCCGCCACAAGGCGCCGTCGCCGGATTGACATGCCTCCGGCACCAACCTCGACCCGGCCTGCGCGGGTGAACATGCGCAGGCCGGGGGATCAGCCTCCTTCGGGCTCGTTCAGGCCGGTGATGGCGTAGCCCTTTTCCTGCAGCTGGGCGCCTGGCTTGACGATTCCGTAGTGGTCCCAGCGGTCGGCATCTTCGTCCAGGTCCTGGCCTTTGACCTCGGTGTCCCAGTCCGTGTTGGTCGCTTCCTCCGGAATTCGCTTTCCTTCCGGCACGGCCAGGTGGGTGAAACGGCCCTCAGCTTCGGCCCGACGGTAGATGTCCACGCGCATGGTTGGTCCTTTGGCGGTTACAAAAGGCCCACTCTACTGCCCATGCCGGGAACACGCCGTAGGAAAAACTCCCGCTGCCGGAAGGGCCATGCTGGAACAGGCTGCTTTGTTTTTAGCACAGTTGTGCTAAATTTCGACCATGGACGCCAAGACCCAGAAAGCCGAGCTCACGCGCGCCGCCATCATCGGCGCCGCGCTGGACGTGGCTGCGGCCGACGGGCTGGAATCGATCACCCTGCAGGCCGTGGCCGACCGCGTGGGACTGTCCAAGAGCGGCGTGTTCTCGCGCGCCGGTTCGCGCGAGGCGCTGCAGAAGGCGGTGATCGAGGAATATGGCCGCAGCTTCCTGGCACAGGTGTTCGTGCCCGCCATGCAGCAGCCCAAGGGCCTGCCACGGCTCAACGAGATCGTGCGCCGCTGGATCGAACGCACGCGTGACGTCGAGGCCTTCACCGGGTGCATCTACATCGCCGGGGCGTTCGAACTCGACGACCGCTCCGGCGAGCTGCGCGACCTGCTGCACACCGAGATCACGCGCTGGCGCGCGGCCCTGCGCCGCACGGTGCTGCAGGCCATCGAGGCCGGGCACCTGCCTGGCGACACCCCACCCGACCAGCTGGTCGCTGAGATCTACGGCCTGCAGATGGGCCTGTTGCACGACGTCCGCTTCCTGCGCGATCCGCAGGCAGTGCACCGCACCGAGGCGTCCTGGGCGCGCCTCGTCAAGAGTTACCAGACCGCCTGAACCCCCGGGTGCGCCCCATGGAAACCCTTGCTTCTTGTTCGCCCAAATTTCGCACAGCCGTGCGAAGAAAGGAAAACACCGTGCTGATCCTTGCTGGCATTGCCGCTGCCGCGGCCCTTGCAGGCGCCCTCCATGCCGTGCGCCAGACGCTGGCCCGGCTGCCGCGCAGCAACCGCGACTGGGTCTTCTACTGACCTTCCGCCGCCCGCTTCCCCCTTCCATCGCTTTCGGAGCCCCACCATGAGCCAGTCCACCGCCGTCCAGGCCACCTCGAACTTCTACGGCGCCCATGCCGGCATGCGCCTGGTGCGCCTGGCACTGGGCACCGCCCAGCGCCTGTGGCCGCGGCTCGCCGTGCGCACGGCCTACCGCCTCTTCGGTACACCCCTGCCCCTGCGCAAGCGCGGCCACCAGGCCCTTCCCGCCGCGGGCTGGCAGGCCGAGCGCTGGCCCTTCGAGGACGCCGAGATCACGCTCTACACCCGCAGCGACCTGCCCGCCGATGGCCCGGTGGTGCTGCTGTCCCATGGCTGGGGCGGTCATGCAAGGCACATGCTGCCCCTGGCCGATGCGCTGGCCGCGCGCGGCATGCGCCCGGTGCTGGTGGACCTGCCTGCACACGGCGGCAGCCGGGGGCGGGTGAGCAATCTGCCGCAGTTCGCCCGCGCCCTCGAATACGCCACGGCGCGCCTGCAGGCCCGCGGCGACACACTGGCCGCTGTCGTGGCCCACTCGCTGGCGGCCAACGCCGCAGCCCATGCCGCAAGCCGGGGCCTGCCGGCCGCCCGGCTGGTGCTGTTGGCACCGCCCGCGTCTCCCCGCGAATACACGCGGCTGTTCGCCCAGGTGTTCGGCCTGACCGAGACCACGCGCGCCGCGATGGAGCGCCATATCGAGGCGCGCGAAGGCATTCTCATGCCCCAGTTCGAACCCCAGGCCGTGGGCCCGCGCATCGCGCTGCCCACGCTGGTGGTGCACGACCGGGGCGACCGCATCAACCGCTTTGCCGATGGCGAGGCCTACCGCGACCACATCGCCGGAGCCCAGCTCATCGCCACCGATGGCCTGGGCCACCGCAAATTGCTGCAGGACGAAGCCGTGCTGCAAGCCGTGGCGGATTTCATACGGCCCACTCCCTGAGTCGCTTCGCGCCTTCCCCCTTGAAAGGGGACGCCCCCAGCGCAGGTGCTGGATACGCCGCCTTCGCGGCGGGGCGGCCCTTGCGCGGGGGCGTTGGCCTTGGCCGTGCCAGTGCCATGCGTCGTGCGCTGTGAGAAGCGCCATGAAAACCGAATTGCAGGCCTATGATCGGAGGCTCATTCCCTGTTGACCAGAATTTCCGATGCCCCTGCTCATGTCCGCCTGGCCCGTTCTGGTCTGGGCGTTGCTCGCCCTGGTCGTGCTGTCTGCCCTGTTCTTCCTGGCCAAAGGCAACCGGGCGGCCTTTTTGCAATTGCTGGCCCTGGTGGCCTGCTTTCTCATCGGTGCGCTGCTGATGGAATTCATGCTCTTCATGGCAGCGCGCATGTCGCGCACGGGTGGCTTGCAGGGCACACCGGTGCTGGGCGACGGCACGCGCCAAATGCTGCGCACCATCGCCAACCCGCGCTCCATCACGGCGCCGCCGCTGTCGCTTGCCGCCGTGGCGGCGTACTCCGTGCTGCTGGCCTACCTGTGGCTTGCCGTGGTCTGGGTGCTGCACCTGCGCGGTGGCGGCAAGGCCGGCGCATCCAGGAAGAAAAAGCCGGCCAAGGCCTCCGCCAAGTCCCGCAAGGCTTGATTGACCCAGGGCAAAGCCCCTGCCGGCATCAGGGCAGCACAATGGACGGGTGCCCCATCCACCCGCCTGTTGCCATGACCTCCCGAAGTGACGTTCTCATCGTCGGCGCCGGCCCCGCCGGCCTGTCGCTGGCCATCGCCCTGGCGCAAGCCGGCTTCAGCGCCACCGTGGTGGAACAGCAGCTCGAAACCGCCCTGGCCCAGCCAGCGCCGGACGGGCGCGAGATCGCCCTCACCCACCCCAGCGTGGCCACGCTGCAGCGCCTGGGCACCTGGGCCGGCCTGCAGCCGCACGAGCGCGGGCAGATCCGCGAAGCCCAGGTGCACGATGGCCCACTCGGCGACCACGGCCCGCTGCGGCTGCACACGGGTGGCGCACAGGCCCTGGGCGCCATCGTGCCCAACCACGCGCTGCGGCGCACGGCCCATGCCGTGGCCGCCCGCACGGCAGGCGTGCGCATCCTCACCGGCGCGCAGGTGGGCAGGGTGACCGCCACGGCCGAGCACGCCGAACTCACCTGCACGCTGGCCCCGGCCGAGGGCAGCGCTGCGGTACAGAGGCTGCATTTGCAAGCACCCCTGCTGGTGGCGGCCGACAGCCGCTTTTCGGCCACCCGCCGCCAGCTCGGTATTGGCGCGGACATCACGGACTTCGGCCGCACCGTCATCGTCTGCCGCATGCGCCATGCCTTGCCCCATGGTGGCACGGCCCATGAGTGCTTTGGCTACGAGCGCACACTGGCCATCCTGCCCCTGCCCGATGCCACGGACGGCCAGAGCGTCTGCTCGGTCGTGGTCACCGCCGGGGCGGCCGATGCCTCTGCCTTGCTGGCCCTGCCGCCCGAGGCCTTTGCCGCCGAGGTGCAGGACCAGTTCCGCCAGCGCCTGGGGCCCATGGCGCTGGACGGCCAGCGCCATGCCTACCCGTTGGTGGGCGTGTACGCGCAGCGCTTTGCGGGCCCGCGCTGCGCGCTGCTGGGCGATGCCGCCGTGGGCATGCACCCGGTAACGGCCCATGGCTTCAACCTGGGCCTGGCGGGGGTGGAGCGCCTGGTGGCAGCCCTGGTCGCAGGCCGCCACCAGGGGCACGATCCGGGCCATGCCACGGCACTGGCCCGCTATGCCAGCGAGCACCACCGCCATGCCTGGCCGATGTACCAGGGGACGAACGCCATCGTGCGGCTCTATACCGACCCCCGGCCCGTGCCACGCCTGCTGCGCCAGGGCGTGCTGCAGCTGGCACGGCGCCTGCCACCGCTGCGGGCGGCCATCGTGGGGCAGCTCACCGGGCCCCTGGGCGCTTCCTCACGGGCCCACCGGAGCACGCTGCGCCCCTGGGACTAATGTGCTGTCCCGCAAATAGGTGACCAAAGTAAAACCGATGGATTTCGCGCCAGGGCAAGGCGCAAACCGCAGTGGTAGCGGCAGCTATCGCGAGGATTTGCAACGCAGCCCTGGCGTGAAAGGCGCGGTTTCATGGTCACTTACTTGCGGGATAGCACGCTAAGAGCTCAGCATGCCCCAGACCAGCGCCACGCCGGCGACCAGCAGATCGCCGGTCACGCTCGCTTCGGACGCATGGGCGCTGCTGAAGCGCTCCTTCTGCCGTTCGCGCTCGGCGCGCGTGCGGTCGCGCTCCAGCGATACCAATGCATCCGCCAGGTCGGTGCGCTGGGGCGGGTGCAGCTGGGCTATGCGCTGCCCGGCCTGCGCATAGCCTTCCAGCGCACGCTTCACGGCCTCCGGATCGATGAGCGAGAACGCCGCGCGGCAGTAGGGGCAGGCGTGGTCCTTGCGGATGTCCACGGGGGCGCCGCAGCTCGTGCAGTAGATGGCGCCGACCCGCTTGGCGAGGTCCGCCACCTCCGGCTGGGTCATGTGGCGCACGAAGCCCTTTTCCACCATGAAGGACGAAAAGGTGCTGAAGCGGCCATGCTGGCTGGCGCAGCGGTACAGGACGTAGCGGCCGCTGCGCACCAGGTCAAAGCCGTGCGCGAGCGGGCGCACGCAGCGCGGGCAGGCCATGCGGTTCTGCAGGGGGCGCCGCTCGTCGGTGCGGTGCTCGTGCAGCAGCCTGAACAGCTCCACCACGGCCGCGGGCGTCAGCTTCAGGTTCTCGTGCCGGTCGAACCAGATGCCCTGGCAGGGAAAGCAGATGTCGAGCGCCAGTTCACCGCCCAGGTTGGTGGCGAAGCGGTGCTCCTCCATGGGCTGGCGGCAGGAGGGGCAGGAGGGAAGGTGCTGCATGGACGAATGGAAAGCCTGCGGGAGTACGGCCATGGTAGCGCGCCGGCGCGCTGACCCGCAGGCGACGCAGCCGCGGGCCCGGGCTCATGAACCGAAGCACAATGGCAGGCTCATTGCCAACCCCCAAGGGGGATCTGTTCACTCCCTTGCGAGAAAGAAAAGAACGATGCCTGCCATCTGGAAGAAACCCATCACCGTCGAATCGCTCACCCACCACAGCCTGCGCACGGCCGTGCCGCACCTGGGCATCGAGTTCCTGGAGGTCGGTGACGACTTCGTGCGCGGCCGCGTGCCCGTGGACGAGCGCACCCACCAGCCCTATGGCCTGCTGCACGGCGGCGTGAGCGTGGTGCTGGCCGAGACCCTGGGCTCGGTGGGCGCCGCCCATGCCTGCCCCGAGGGCTACCGCGCCGTGGGCCTCGACATCAACGCCAACCACCTGCGCTCTACCCAGAGCGGCTGGGTCACGGGCACGGCGCGCCCGGTGCACATCGGCCGCACCACGCATGTGTGGCAGATCGACATGGTCAACGACGCGGGCGAGATGACCTGCGTGTCGCGCATCACCATGGCGATACTCGCGCCGCGCTAAACGCCGGCGCAGATCCCGTCGGCGCGCGGATCGGTCGCGCCCTCGATGCGCCCGTCGGGGTGGAAGGCCACCGCCCCGGCATGGCCCATCATGTCCTCGAAGGCGCCCACCACCTGCACATCGTGGCCGGCCGCGCGCAGCCGCTCCACCAGGGCCGGCTCCGCACGCGACTCGATCTTGAGGTTGGTGGAGTTCTCGCCCCAGGTGCGGCCCAGCAGCCAGCGCGGCGCGGTCACCGCGGCCTGCATGTCCTGGCCGAAGAGCACATGGCGCGTGAACACCGCCGCCTGGGTCTGCGGCTGGCCCTCGCCGCCCATGGTGCCGTAGGCCAGCACGCGCCCGTCCTTCAAGTGCGCCAGCGCCGGGTTCAGGGTATGGAACGGCAGGCGCCCCGGCGCCAGCTGGTTGGGCCCGGCGCCCAGGGTGAACGAGGCGCCGCGGTTCTGCCAGTGCAGGCCGGTCTCGGGCAGCACGATGCCGCTGCCGAACTCCCAGTAGATGCTCTGGATGTAGCTGACGACGTTGCCCTGCGCATCGGCAGCACCCATCCACACCGTGTCGCCGGGCTCCGTGGGCTCGGGCCAGGGCGCGGCGCGGGCCTTGTCGATGCGCGCCGCCTCTGCATCGAGCGAATCCGACTGCAGGAAGGCCGCCGGGTCGGCGCGCATGAAGGCCGGGTCGCCCACATGCCGGTTGCGCCAGGCGAAGGCGCGCTTGGTGGATTCCACCAAGCCATGCACGTGGTCGAAGCCCTCGGCCTGGCCCACGCCCAGGCGGTCGAACAGGCCCAGGATGGCCAGCGAGGACACGCCCTGTGTGGGCGGCGGCTGGTTGAACACGCGGCCGGCCGCCAGTTGCACCGACAGCGGTGCCACCCGTTGGGCCTGCCAGCCCTCCAGGTCGGCCAGCGCCAGCGGGCTGCCCAGGGCCTGCAGGTCGCGCGCCATGCTGCGTGCCAGGTCGCCGCGGTAGAAGTCGTGCAGCCCGGCCTCGGCCAGGCGCTGCAGCGTGGCCGCAATGCGCGGCTGGCGCAGGGTGTCGCCGCGGCGCGGCTGGCCCTCGGGCGCGAAGGCGGCCGCGAAGCCGGGCACATGTTCGAGCTCGGCCCACTTGGCGCGCGTCAGCTCGACCTGCGAGGTGGTGATGGGCATGCCCTCGCGCGCATGGCGGATCGCGTCTTCGAGCAGGCGGGCCAACGGCAGCGGCTTGCCGCCCCAGGCGCGGGCCACTTCCAGGGCCTCGGCCCAGCCGCCGATGGCGCCGGCCACGGTGAGCGCTGCGCGCGGTCCGCGCGTGGGGATGGCCGCATCGCCATGCGCTTGGTAGAAGGCCGCGTCCGCCGCCTGCGCCGCGCCGCCGCAGGCGCGCACCGCCACCGGGGCCGCCGTGCCCGGCGTGTGGATGAGCCAGAAGCCATCACCGCCCAGGCCGTTCATGTGCGGGTAGACCACCGCGATGGCGGCGGCTGCCGCGACCATGGCCTCCACCGCGTTGCCGCCCTCGCGCAGCACGGCGGCGCCGGCCTGTGCGGCCAGGTGGTGGGGGGCGGTGACCATGCCACCGCGGCTTTGCAGGCTGTGCAACATCGAGAAGTCTCCTGGGTATCGGTCGGTCAGTCGTTTGTCGGTCAATCCATCAACGATACATGGGCTGCGACAACACACCAACCCTGGCCGGGCATGCGCACCCAGGTCTGCTGCTGGCGGCCCGTGCGCGCACTGCCCTCGCGCGTGAACTCGGTGCTGGCGGTGGCGAAGTCGCGCCCGTAGGCCGTGATGCAGGTGTTGCGCAGCGTGCGCGCCAGGCCCGCAGGCGAACGGCCGCTGCGGAAGGCGCGGATGGCATCGATGCCGTAGAGGCATTCCGTGGCGCCATAGCGCACGGTGTGCGGGCCATGGAAGAACAGCGCATCGAGCACGTCCACCTCGTTGTGGACCAGCGCATGTTCGTAGCGTGCAAACGCGGCCGTGACTTCGGCCAGCACATCGGGCAGGTTGATGGTGGTGTCGTTCATTTGTTCAATGTCCGCCGCCGAGGTAGGCGCGCGTGAGCGCATCGTTGGCCGCAATCTCGGCCGCCGTACCCTGGGCCACCACGCGCCCGCCTTCGAGCACGTAGGCGCGGTCGGCCAGCGACAGCGCGAGCGCCGCCATCTGGTCCACCAGCACCAGGGTCATGGATTCGTCGCGCAGGCGGGCGAGCGAGGCGAACAGCTCCTCGATGACCTTGGGCGCCAGGCCCAGCGAGGGTTCGTCGAGCAGCAGCACGCGCGGGCGGCTCATCAGGGCGCGGGCAATGGCCAGCATCTGCTGCTCGCCGCCCGAGAGCAGGCCGGCGCGCTGGTGCAGGCGCTCGCGCAGGCGCGGAAAGCGCTGCAGCATCTCCTCCACCCGGGCCTCGCGGCCCTCGGGGTGGAGGAAGGCGCCCAGGCGGATGTTGTCGAGCACCGAAAGTTCGGGGAACACCTGGCGCCCTTCGGGCACCAGCACCAGGCCGCGCGCCACGATCTGCTCGGCGCGCAGCGGGCCCAGCTCCACGCCCTGCAGGTGGATGCCGCCCTGCACCGGCCGGTGCAGGCCGGCCAGGGTGCGCATCAGCGTGGACTTGCCGGCGCCATTGGCGCCCAGCAGGGCCACCATTTCGCCCTGGCGCACGCGCAGGTCCACCGCCTGCAGCACGGGCTCGGCACCGTAGCCGGTGGTGAGCCGGCCCACGCCCAGCACCTCGGGCGCGTCGGTGGGCAGGCCGCGGTCCGCGGCGGCACGCACGGCCACGGCACCGCCCGCGCCTTCGCCCAGGTAGGCCTTGCGCACGGCAGGGTGGGCCTGCACCTCGGCCGGCGTGCCCTCGGCCAGGTGGCGGCCCGATTCCATCACCACCACATGGTCCGACAGGCCCATGACGAGCGCCATGTCGTGTTCCACCAGCAGCACGCCCACGCCCTGGTCGGCAATGCGGCGCAGCAGCGCGGAGAGCTGGTCCTTGTCCTCGGTGGACAAGCCCGCGGCGGGTTCATCCAGCAGCAGCACCTGGGGCCGCATGGCCAGGGCGCGCGCGATCTCGGCCAGCCGCCGGTCCACGTGCGCCAGATCGGCCGCAGGCACCTGCACCGAGCCCCGGTAGCCGCACCAGGCCAGCAGCGCACGGGCCTCATCGCGCGCACCAGGCGAGCACACACGGCCATCGCCCAGCAGCGGGCCCAGGGTGCCACGCGCCAGTGCCAGGGCCACGTTGTCCAGCACGCTGAGCGAGCCGAAGAGCTGCGAGGTCTGGTAGCTGCGCGCCACACCGGCCCGCGCGATGCGCCAGGCACCCCGGCCCTGCAACGGCTCGCCGCCCAGCAGCGAGCCCCCGGCGGTGGGGGTGTAGAAGCCGCTGAGCATGTTGAGCACCGTGCTCTTGCCCGCGCCGTTGGGGCCGATCAGGCTGGTGACGGCACCAGGGCGCACGGAGAACGACAGCTCGCTCACCGCACGCACGCCGCCGAACACCATGGTCAAACCCTGCGCGCTCAGCGCCCGGGCCTCTGCGGGCTGGAGCGCAGGCAATGCGTCGCCTTCGGTAGCGCCATCTGCTGGCGCGGGTGCGCTGCGGCGCAGGCGCGCCAGCAGCCCCACCAGGCCTTGCGGTGCCACCCACAGCACCACCAGCAACAGTGCGCCGAAGAACAGCAGCCGGTACTCCTCCAGGCTGGACAACAGCTCGGGCAGCAGGCCCACGATGACCGCGCCCACCAGCGGCCCGGCGATGCTGCCCGCGCCGCCGATCATCACCACCAGCACGAACAAAATGGACTGCAGGAAGGAAAAGCTGTGCGGCGTCACAAAGCCCGACAGCGGTGCATACAGCCCGCCTGCCAGCCCCGCGAGCAGGGCCGACACGGCGAACGCCACGGTCTTGGCCACCAGCGGGTTCAGGCCGATGGACTCGGCCGCCGTCTCGGAATCGCGCACCGCGCGCAGCGCCGCGCCCCAGGCCCCGCGCGACAGCCGCACGAAGGCCAGCAGCGCCACCGCCGCCGCCACGATGGCCAGCACGGCAATGGCGCGCTCGCCACGCAAGGCATCGATGCCCAACGCCGGCGCGGCAATGCCCATGATGCCGTTCTGCCCGCCCGTGAGGTCGCGCATCTCCACCGCGCTGTGCTCCACGATCAGGCCGAAGGCAATGGTCACCATGGCCAGGTAGGGGCCCTTGACGCGCAGCGCCGGCAGGGCCAGCAGCGCGCCCATGGCGCCGGCCAGCACGGCCGCCACGGGCCAGGCGGCCCAGAAGCTCCAGCCCGCCTTGGTGGTGAGGATGGCGACCGCATAGGCGCCGATGGCGTAGAAGCCCACATGGCCGAAGGACACCTGGCCCGACAGGCCCAACAGCACATTCAGGCCGATGCCCACCAGCGCCAGCAGCGCCACATTGGCGAGCACGAAGACGTAGTAGCCGTTGACCTGCGTGGCCAGCACCAGGCCCGCGGCCACGCCCAGCGCGGTGAGGCCCAACAGCGCTGGCATGGCCAGCCCGCGCGCGGAAGACAGGGGGGTGAGGGCTTTCTTGTGCATGGGGAAGGAGGTCGTCGTCATACCTTGCGCACCAGGGCACGCCCGAACAGCCCGTTGGGGCGCACGGCCAGCGCCACGATGACGAGCGAGAAAGTGAGGATCTGCGTGTAGCCCGAGCCCAGCGTGGAGGTGATCAGCGCCTCGGCCACGCCGAAGAGCAGCCCCGCGGCCATGACACCCCAGGCACTGCCGATGCCACCCAGGATGGCGACCGCAAAGGCCTTGAGGCCGAACAGCGTGCCCATGTCGGACTGCACGTTCACCAGCGGCGCGATGAGCACGCCGGCCACGGCCGCGAACACGGCCGACAGCGCGAACGCCGCCGCCACCACGCGCCCGATGGGAATGCCCATGAGCCGCGCGGCATCGCGGTTCTGCACCACGGCCAGCATGGCCGTGCCCCAGCGCGTGCGTCGCGCCACGAAGTGCAGCACGGCGGCCAGCACCAGGCCGATGGCCGGGATGAGCAGCTGCAGCGGGTACACGCCCAGGCCGATGTCGCCCAGCGTCATCGGTGCCTGGGCCAGGGGCGAGGGCAGGCTGCGCGGCTCCTTGCCGAAGGTGAACATGGCCAGGTTGTCGACCACGATGCCCAGCGCCACCGTAGCCATGAGCCAGGCGTCCGAATTGCGGCGCGCGAACGGGCGCACGGCGAAGTACTCCACGGCCAGGCCGTAGAGCGCGCACAGCAGCAGCGCCAGCAGCACCGCCAGCGCCATGGGCCAGCCCAGCACCATGGCGAAGCCGTAGGTGAGTACGGCGCCCAGCATCATGGAACTGCCCTGGGCGAAGTTCACCGTGCCGGAGACCACGAAGGTGACGTGAAAGCCCAGGGCCATGAGCCCGTACATGCTGCCCAGGCCGATGCCGCTGATGAGGGCGGAGAGAAAGAGCATCGTGGTGATCGAGGAAATGGGGAAAAGCAGGAAAGGTCCCGCGCCGCAGGGGGCGCAGGACCGCGAGGCGTGCAGGGCTTATTTTTCGAGGCCGACCGGCAGGATGCGGTTGCCAATGAACTGCGCCCAGACGTAGTCGTTCTCGCTCAGCGCGTCATGGTTGGCTTCGTTGAAGGGCTTGTCGTAGCTCTTGATCAGGCCCTCGTACTTGCCGATCTTGTAGAAGCCCTGGCGCACGGCGTCGCCCTCGGTACTGCCGGCCTGGGTGATGGCCAGGGCGGCGAGCTGCATCGCGTCGTAGGCATTGGCCACGCCCACGGCGGGGGTGATGTTGTCGGGGCCCTTGATGTCGGGGTACTTGGCCTTGAGCGCGGCCACCACCTTCTCGCCCACCGGGCCCTGCTTGCCGAAGAAGCTGTAGGTCTGCACGAAGTGCACGTTCTTGGCGTTGGGGCCGGCCAGCTCGGTGAAGCGGCCGCCTGCAGGGCCCCAGTGCGAGACGATGGGCACCTGCCAGCCCATGCGGTCCAGCGACTTGACCACCTGGGCCGAGGGGCCCACGTTGCCCACCAGGAACAGCGCATCGGCGCCTGCCGCCTTCAGGCGCGTGAGCTGGGGCACCACGTCCACATCGCTGTCGCCGAACTTCTCGATGCCGGCGGGCTTCATGCCCTTGGCGGTCAGCGCAGCGGTGAGGCCCTTCTCGTTCGATTCGCCCCAGGGATTGTTCACCAGGATCATGCCGGGGTTCTTGGCGTTGAAGGTCTTCTGCGCATAGGCCAGCATGCCGCGGTCCACGATCTCGTCCACGGCCGAGACGCGGAACGCGAAGTTGGGCTTGGCGCCGTTCTTGGTGACCGGCGTGCCCGCGGCCCAGGGGCCCATGAACGGCACCTTCTCCTGGTTGGCCAACTGCACGATGGCGATGGAGACCGGTGTATCGAGCCCGCCGAAGAGCACGGCCACCTTTTCCTTGTAGATCAGCTCGCGCGCGGCCGTCACGCCCTTGGCGGGGTTGGCCTCGTCGTCGCGGCGCACCAGCTCGAGCTTGCGGCCGCCGAGCAGGCCGCCCTTGGCGTTGATTTCTTCGATGGCAATGGTCAGGCCACGCGTGATGGCGTCCCCTGCCAGCGCGGACTGGCCCGACAGGGCCGTGACCAGGCCGACCTTGATCGGCTCGGCGGCTTGGGCCGCGCCCAGGGCGGTCCAGGCGGCGGCGGCGAGGGCGGCGGCGGCAAAGCGGCGGCGGTTGGTGAAAGGCATGGCGGTTCTCCTGCAGTGGCGGGTGGACGGGGATGAACGGATCGGTGGGCGGGTTCTATCCGCCTCGGGAGGCACCACCAGCAAGCACCGTGCCAATGTCAACAAATACACGTATTCATTGGCGACTTGTTGATTATTTAATTGTCGACAATCTGGCACATGCTTTGCTGACAAACAAAACATCCCGGCATTTCCGCCGTTTTGCCCCAATCCGCAGCATTGCGCACCCCAGCGGTGCAGTGAGGAGCACCAACATGCAGCAAACCACCCCTCCCGGCCAGGACGCCGGCGCCATCGTCGAAGAGTTCCTGCGCCTGGTGATGATTCCCGACCCGGTGGCCGCCAGCCGCTTCGTCGCGCCCGGACTGGCCATCCGCTTCACGGGCGGGCGCCCCATGCGCCAGCCCGCCGAGTGCAGTGCCTTCAACGCCACGCGCTATGCCTGGGTGAAAAAGAAGTTCGAGAGCACCGACGTGGTGGCCGGTGCCACCCACGAAGAGGCCGTGGTCTACAACACCGGCACGCTCCACGGCGCCTGGCCCGACGGCACGCCCTTCGAGGGCAACCGCTATGTGGACCGCTACGTGCTGCAGCGCGGCCTGATCGTGCGCATGGACGTGTGGAACGACAGCGCCGAATGGCTGCTGGTGCGCGCCGGGCTGGCCGCGCCCTGGTCCACACCAGAGGCCGGAGCATGATCACCAGCATCTACGGCGACGGCCCGCTGCCCGACCATGGGCGCTTCGGCTACACGCCCATCACCCGCCGCCCCGACTACACCTGGCCGAACGGCGCGCGCCTGGCGGTCTACCTGGGCTTCAACCTGGAGCATTTCGCCTTCGGCGGCGGGCTGGGCGCACGCATCGGCCCGGCATCCCCCGAGCCCGACGTGCTCAACTACAGCTGGCGCGAGTACGGCAACCGCGTGGGCGCTTGGCGCTGCCTGGAGCTGTTCGACCAGCTGGCCCTGCCCGCCGGCTGCATTTTGAACACCGCGCTGTACGAGCACTGCCCCGAACTGCTGGCCGCCTGCGCGGCGCGCGGCGACGAGCTGATCGGCCACGGCCACACCAACTCCGAGCGCCAGGGCGACTTTGCCGAGGCCGAGGAAGCCGCTCTGCTGGCCGCCTGCCGCGAGCGCATCGCGGCCGAGAGTGGCGCAGCGCCTGCAGGCTGGCTCTCGCCGTGGATCTCGGAGAGCCCCACCACGCCCGACCTGCTGGCCGAGGCCGGCTACCGCTACACCCTGAACTGGGCGCACGACGACCAGCCCGTGCCGATGCGCACGCGCAGCGGCCAGCGGCTGTGGTCGATTCCCTACCCGCAGGAGCTCAACGACATTCCGATGATCATTGCGCGCCAGCTCGACGGCAAGGACTTCGCGCAGATGGTTGTCGACAACTTCGACGAGATGCTGCAGCAGTCGGCAGCCCAGCCGCTGGTCATGGGTATCGCCCTGCACCCCTACCTGGTGGGCCAGCCCTACCGCCTGCGCCACCTGCGCCGCGCGCTGGAGCACGTGGCGCGCGCGCGCGACGCCGGTGCCATCTGGTTCACCACCCCCGGCGCCATCTGCCAACACGTGGATGCATTGTTTCCTTCTGCCTGAGCCCCCCCAACTCCCATGCACAGCCCCATCGTTTCCCCCGGCCTGCCGTTCACCGACACCGTCAACGCCTGGGTGCCCCATGGCCACTTCGTGATCGAGGGTGCGCCCCACGGCCCACTGGCCGGCCTGCGCTTTGCGGCCAAGGACGTCTTCGACGTGGCCGGCCACCCCACCGGCGCGGGCAACCCCGCCTGGCTGGCCAGCCACCCCGTGCCCACGCGCCACAGCGCGCTGGTGCAGCAGGTGCTCGATGCCGGGGCCACGCTGTGCGGCAAGGTCATCACCGACGAGCTGGCCTACAGCATCCACGGCCACAACCGGCACTACGGCATGCCGCTCAACAGCGCCGCGCCCGAGCGCATTCCAGGCGGCTCGTCGAGCGGCTCGGTCGCGGCGGTGGCCGCAGGCCTGGTGGACTTTGCGCTGGGCACGGACACGGGTGGCTCCACCCGCGTGCCGGCCAGCTACTGCGGCGTGTGGGGGCTGCGCACCACACACGGCCTGGTCCCGCGCGCCGGGCTGGTGCCGCTGCACGAAAGCTTCGACACCGCGACCTGGTTCGCGCACGATGCGAACACCTTCGAGCGCGTGGCCCAGGCACTGCTGCCTGCCACACCGTTTGCAGCCACGCGCGCCCTGCTGCTGCAGGACGCGGCCGCCGAGGCCGACGCGGAGGTGGCCGCCCTGCTGCCCCGCGTGGCCGACGTGCTCGCCACGCTGCTGCCCCAGGGATGCGGCAGGGCCACTGCAGCCCAGGGCAGTTCGCTCGAAGACTGGCGCCGCCACTACGTGGCCTGGGGCGCCTACGAGGCCTGGCAGGCCCATGGGCGCTGGATCACGCAGCATGCGCCCGGTTTCGACGAAGCGATTGCGGGCCGCTGGCATGCCGCCTCGCAGGTCACGGCCGACGCTGCGGACGACGCGTACAACGCGGGCCTGGCGGCACGCGCCCAAGTGCGGGCCTTGGTGAACGCAGGCGCGGTGCTCATCGTGCCCTCGGCCGCCAGCGTGGCACCTCTGCGCAGCGCGGGCGGTGCGCAGATCGATGCCATCCGCGCCCGCACCCTGCGCATCTGCTGCATTGCCGGCCTGGCGGGGCTGCCCCAGGTCAGCCTGCCACTGGCCACGGCCAAAGGCCTGCCCGCAGGCGTGTCGCTGGTCGGCCCGGCCGGCAGCGACCGGGCCCTGGTGCGCCTGGCCGTTCAGGCCTGGCAAACCTGGCAGGTGCTGCAGGACGGCGCACGCTGAAGGCGCGACAATGGGGGCAACAACATCCGCCGGACCACGCGACGACCACCGACCGCAAGCGTTCCGGGCGAACACCATGGCCACCAAGACAATTCCCCGTGCCGGCGCGAAACCGGCACGAGCACCCCGCCCCTCTGCCCAACCCGCTGCCGCCCTGCAGGAAAGCAAGCTGCCCGGCCTGCCGGGCCTGCGCACGGGCGACGACGTGGAAACGCGGATCTACAACACTGTGTACGAGAGCGTGATGACCCAGCGTCTCACCCCGGGCACCAAGCTGCCCGAGGCCTCGCTGTGCGAGCTGTTCGATGTGCGCCGCGCCACCGTGCGCAAGGTGCTGCAGGCGCTGGCGCACGACCACATCGTGGAGCTGCGCCCCAACCGCGGCGCCATCGTGGCCGAGCCCACGCCCGAGGAGACGCGCCAGGTGTTCGAGGCGCGCCGCGCGCTCGAAGGCGCCATCGTGCGCCTGGCCACGCGCCATGCCACCGCAGAGGACATCGCCTCGCTGCGCCTGCAGTTGTCCGCCGAGCACGATGCCATGCACCGCTTCACCCAACCCGCCTGGGCACGGCTGGCCAGCGCCTTCCACCTGCGGCTGGCCGAGCTGTCGCGCAACCCGGTGCTGCAGCGTTACCTGATGGAGCTGGTCTCGCGCTGCTCGCTGATCGTGGCGCTGTACGAGCCGCCCGGCAAGGCTTCGTGCGAGCACGAAGAGCATGAGCGCGTGGTGGACCTCATCGCCCAGGGCGACGCCGAAGGCGCCGCGCGCGAGATGGAGGCCCATTTGCTCGCGCTGGAGCACAGCATCACGCTGCAGCAGGAGCGCAGCGACAACAACCTGGCGCGCATGCTGGGCATGGGCTAGGCTCTTTCAGCTGTCAGCTGCTTGCGACCGTGCCAGGCGCTCGCTCTGCCAGTACACATCGTCCCCGCCATCCATGCGGTTGAGCACGCGTGCCAGCACGAACATCAGGTCAGACAGGCGGTTGAGGTATTGGCGCGGTGCGTCGTTGAGAGGCTCTTCGGCGCCCAGGCCCACGACCACACGCTCGGCGCGGCGCGCCACGGTACGGCACACGTGGGCCTGCGATGCGGCGCGCGTGCCTGCAGGCAATATGAATTCCTGCAGCCGCGGCAACGCCGCGTTGTAGTGCGACAGGGCCTCGTCGAGCTGCAGCACGGCCTCGGGCTTGAGCAGTTCATACCCCGGGATGGACAGCTCGCCGCCCAGGTTGAACAGCTGGTGCTGGATCTGCACCAGCAGCGTGCGCACGTCGTCCGGCAAGGGCTCGCACAGCAGCAGGCCGATATGGGAGTTGAGTTCGTCCACATCGCCCATGGCATGGACGCGCGTGCTGTTCTTGGAAACGCGCTGGTCATTGCCCAGGCCGGTGGTGCCGGCATCGCCGGTGCGCGTGGTGATGGCGGTGAGTCGGTTGCCCATGGTGGCGTGTCTCCGGTGCGAGAAAGGGAAGGGTGGCCGGATTGTCACGCATGCAGACAGAGAGGGAGCGCACGAGAAAAAACGGCGGGGACATCGTCGTCACCCGCCGGATGGAGCGGTGGTGCGTGCATGCCAGGGGCACGCAGGCAACACACCACCGCAATCATGTGCCGCCATCGCGGCTATCACTGGACCGTGGCGCGGCGGTTGGCGGCGTCGATCTCGGCGGTGGAGACCAGGCCGTTCTTGGCGCTGGACTGCATGCCGGCCCAGGCGTCAGCATGGTAGCGGTCCCACTCGGCGCGCGACACCATGCCGTCACCGTTGGCGTCCATCAGGCGGGCGTTGGTCTTCTTCTCGGCATTGGCGGCAGCCTTGCCGCCTGCGGCAGTGGCATCGATTTCAGGGGCCGGGGCGGTCTTGCCCATGCCAGCGGCGGGGTTGGCCACGGCGGCCGAGGTGGTGGCCTTCTTGTTGTCGACCTTGTTCTGTGCGGAGGTGGCGGCCGCGCCACCCGATGCGGCGGGGTTCACTTCGGCAGGGGTCTTGCCCACGCCAGCGGGTGCCTGTGCCAGGGCGGCACTGCAGGCGAGAACGGCCAGGGAAGCGATGAGGGTGTGCTTGGTAGTCATTGGAGAATCCTTGTAAAAGAAGAGCGTTCAGTGCTCTGGCTCCATTGTTCAAGCACGCCGAGTTCAAGGCTGTAGGACTTGCGCAGCGCCTGGCGTGGGACACCGGGCGACCCAGCGGGGCTGGCTGGCCGCGCATTCGGCCGGGCGTCCTACACCAGGAGTTACACCGGGCTGGCAAATGTAGGCGCAGGCAACAGCAGGCAAAATGACTGGCCTCGAAATGCGGCCTGCGGTGCAATGGCAGCCTGTTCAACTTCGGAGCACACCACCCATGAAGACCTCAACGACCGTGAACACCAAACCGCTCAAGGCCGCCCACCCCTTCGATGCGAGCAGCGCCCTGCTGTTTGCCGTGCTTTCCATCGGTGCCTTCGCCGTGGCGCCCTATGCCCATGCGCAGGGTGCCAGCAGCAACAGCAACCCGCCGCTGACCGCCCCCGCCAGCAACACGGCGCGGCCTGCAGCAGCACCCGGCGTGGGCGTGACCCCGCCCATCCCGCACACTGCCACCACTCCCTCTCCCGCCCTGGCGCCGCAGCTCGGCGGCACGGCACAGCAAGTGCAGAACTCGCAGGCCGGCGTTGCCTTTGCCCGGGCCGATGCCAACCGCGATGGCCAGTTGAGCCCGCAGGAGGCCGTGATGCTGCCCGCCATCAGCCAGAAGTTCGAGGCGCTGGACCGCAACAAGGACAAGTTCCTGTCGCTGGAAGAGTTTGCCCTGGCCACCAAGTCCTGACCGCCGCGCCCCCGTTCTTTCCTTTTCTCTCATTTCCAAGGCACGCTGCGGCGTGCCTTTTCCGTGGCCGGTTGATTGCTTCAGTCGTGCAGCGACGACAGGAACTGCTGCAGCTCCGGCGTCTTCGGGCTGCCGAAAAGCTCGGCCGGCGTGCCGGTTTCGTGCACGCGGCCCTGGTGCATGAAGACCACGCGGTCACTGACCTTGCGGGCGAAGGCCATCTCGTGCGTGACCATCATCAGCGTCATGCCTTCGAGCGCGAGCGATTCGACCACGCGCAGCACCTCGCCCACCAGTTCCGGGTCCAGCGCCGAAGTGATCTCGTCGCACAGCAGCACCTGCGGTTCCATGGCCAGGGCGCGCGCAATGGCCACGCGCTGCTGCTGGCCGCCGGAGAGCTGGTCGGGCATGGCGTCGAACTTCTCGGCCAGGCCCACGCGCGCGAGCAGCTGGCGCGCCTGCTCGGCGGCGGCCTTGGCATCGCGCGCCTTCACCAGCGTGGGCGCCAGCATGATGTTGCGGCCCACGGAGAGGTGCGGGAACAGGTTGAAGTTCTGGAAAATCATGCCCACCTGCTGGCGCAGCGCTCGCATGGCGGTGGGGCTCTCGTGCATCAGCTTCTGGCCGTTGACGCTGAGCGCGCCTTCCTGGAACACCTCCAGCCCGTTCACACAGCGCAGCAGCGTGCTCTTGCCCGAACCGCTCTTGCCGATGATGGCGATCACCTCACCGCGCTGCACCTTGAGATCGATGCCCTTGAGGACTTCGTTGGTACCGTAGGACTTGCGCAGCGCCGTGATGTCCACGATGGGACGGCCCGGCATGGCATCGGAAGGAGCGGCGGCGCTCGGGGTGTCAGTGGCGGTTGCTGCCATGGAGTTTCCTTTCGAGGGACTGCGCCACCAGGCTCACGGGGAAGCACAGCGCAAAGTACATGAGGGCCACGCAGGCGTAGACCAAAAAGGGTTTGTAGGTGGCGTTGGAGATCATGCTGCCGGCCTTGGTCAGCTCCACGAAGCCGATCACCGAGGCCAGCGCCGTGCCCTTGATCACCTGCACCAGAAAGCCCACCGTGGGCGGCACGGCGATGCGCAGCGCCTGCGGCAGCACCACGTGGCGCAGCTGCTCGCGGAAGTTGAGCGCCAGGCTCTGCGCGGCCTCCCACTGGCCCTTGGGGATGGACTCCACGCAGCCGCGCCAGATCTCGGTGAGGTAGGCGCTGGTGTAGAGCGTGAGTGCAAAGGCCGCCGCTGTCCACGGCGAGGTCTTGATGCCGAAGAGCGCAATGCCGAAGTAGGCCAGGAACAGCTGCATCAAGAGCGGCGTGCCCTGGAAGACCTGCACATAGGCGCTGATGGCGCGCTGCGCGCCGCGCAGCTTGGACAGCCGCAGCACCAGCAGCGCCATGCCCACGATGCCACCGCCGATGAAGGCGATGAGCGAGAGGCTCACCGTCCAGCGCGCGGCACCGAGCAGGTTGCGCAGGATGTCCCAGATCGAAAACTCAACCATGGTGAATTACCTTCCTACGAGGAAACGCGCACCCACCCAGACCAGCAGGCGCCGGGTGAGCATGGACAGCGCCAGGTACACGATGGTGGCCACGATGAAGGCCTCGAACGCGCGGAAGGTGTTGCTGGAGATCAGGTTGGCCGCATAGCTCAGCTCGGGCGTGGAAATCTGCCCGCACACGGCCGAGCCCAGCATGACGATGATGATCTGGCTCACCATCGCCGGCCACACCTTGAGCAGCGCCGGCGGCAGTACCACGCGGCGGAAGGTCTGGCCCGGTGTCAGGGCCAGGCTGGCCGCGGCCTCGACCTGGCCGCGCGGCGTGGCCTCGATACCGGCGCGGATGATCTCGGCAGAGTAGGCCCCCAGGTTGATCACCATCGCCAGCACCGACGCCACTTCGGGTGTGAGCTTGAGCCCCAGCGCCGGCAGCCCGAAGAAGATGAAGAACAACTGCACGATGAAGGGCGTGTTGCGCACCAGCTCCACATACGCGGCCACGGTCCAGCGCAGCGCCGCCGGGCGCGGGCCCAGGTTGCGTGCCCGGGCCCAGGCGCAGGCCGTGCCCAGCAGCAGCCCCAGCACTGTGCCCACCACGGTGAGCCCTATCGTCCAGGCCACGCCGCGCAGCAGCATGGGCCACTGCGAGAACACGGCAGAGAAATCCAGTTGGATCAGCATGGTGGGCGTGCCCTGCCACGCTCATCGCGCGACAGGCCTGTGCAAAGGGGTCGAAGGGGGCGGACGTCTTACTGGGGCAGGTCGCCTGCCGGACGGCCCAGCCACTTGCTCGACAGCTTGTCGATGTCGCCGGACTTCTTGGCCTCGGCAATGATCTCGTTCACGCGCAGGCGCAGCTTGTCCTCGCCCTTGGCCACGCCGATGAAGTTGGGGCTGTCCTTGAGCAGCAGCTTGTACTCGGTGGCCAGGTTCGGGTTCTTGACCATGATGGTGCCGGCCGTCGATGCGCTGGTGGCAATCGCCTGCGTCTGGCCCGAGACGAAGGCCGAGATGCTGGCGGCATGGTCCTCGAAGCGCTTGACGTCCACGCCGGGAGGCGCGACCTTGGCCAGCTCCTGGTCTTCCATGGCGCCGCGCGTCACGGCCACCGACTTGCCAGCCAGGTCGGCAAAGCTCTTGATCGACAGGCTCTTGCTCGCGAACACGGCCTGGAAGAAGGGCGCGTAGGCGGCGGTGAAGTCGATCACCTTCTCGCGCTCGGGGTTCTTGCCCAGGGTGGAGATCACCAGGTCGGCCTTCTGCGTCTGCAGGTAGGGGATGCGGTTGGCGCTGGTCACGGGCACCAGCTCGACCTTCACGCCCAGTTTGGCGCCGATGTAGTTGGCCATCTCCACGTCCAGGCCCTGGGGCTTGAGGTCGGTGCCGACAAAGCCGTAGGGCGGGTAGTCGGTGGGGATGGCGATCTTGATCTCCTTGGCCTTGAGCACGTTGTCCAGCGCATTCTGGGCGTGCGCGGCGGGGGCCAGCAATGCGGCCATCAAGCCGGCGGCGGCCAGCAGGCCCAGGGTGGAACGGCGGGTGGTGGATGCGCGGGGGGTCATAGCAGGGCTCCTAGGTAGGGGGATGTGTCGTCGGGCGGGGTGGAATCGGACTTTTTGGCAGCGGCCTTGCCGCGCGGTGCGCGCGCCTTGGCAGGGATGTCGGGGGCCACAGCAGCGCTCTTGCGCACCGGCGCCAGCGCGTCGCGCAGCTCGGCCAGCGGGTCGTGGGCTGCCTGCAGGCGCAGCGCGTCCTGCACGGTGCCGATGTGTTCGGACATCAGGGCCTCGGCGCGGGCGATGTCGCCGGCCTCCAGCGCCTCGACGATGCGCACGTGGTCGGCGCAGGACTGGGCCGCGTCGTGCGAGGACTGGTAGAGCATGGCGATCAGCGTGGTGCGCGCCGTGAAGTCCCGCAGCGTATCGGCCAGCAGGCTGTTGCCCAGGCACTCGGCCAGGCACACATGGAAGTCGCCCAGCAGGAAGCTGCGCGCCCCCACGTCGCTGCCGGCCAGCGCGGCCTTCTCGCGCTGCAGATGGTTCTTGAGCTGGCGCACGGCCGCCTTGTCCACCACCTTGAGCTGGTGCAGCAGGCCAAGCTCGATCACGCGGCGCGCCTCGAAGGCCTCGCGCGCTTCGTCCTCGGACGGCTCGATCACGTACCAGCCGCGGCGCGCGCTCACGGTGACGATGCCGCGTGTGGACAGCCGCGTGAGCGCCTCGCGCACGATGGTGCGGCTGCAGTCGAACAGCATGGCCAGCTGCTGCTCGCCCAGGCGCGAGCCAGGGGCGAGCTTCTGGGCCATCACGGCTTCGATGATGCGGTTGCTGATGTCGGTGGCGGAGGTCATTGCCACCAACCTTTGCAGCTTCCGTGCCAACTGGTATACAAGTGGAATGCACCAGCTTGGCGCACCAATGGGATGCGCAGGCAGCGTTCGCCGCACTATGGCGGCGCACACGGCAGTCAGGTTATCCACCAGCCGCCCCGCGTTTGGGCGGGGCGCCCTAAAATGAATCCACATCCAGATTCCGCCCGGAGACACGCCATGAACGCCCCCACCGCCGCCTCGCACCTGCTGCCAGAAATCCACCTGCGCGAGGTGCCCCAGGCGCTGATCGACGCCCTGCAGGCGCGCTTTGGCACGCAATGCTCCCTGGCCCAGGCGGTGCGCGAGCAGCACGGCCGCGACGAGGGCTCGCTGCAGGCACCACCGCCCTCGGCCGTGGTGTTTGCCGAAAGCACCCAGGATGTGGCCGATGCCGTGAAGCTGGCCGGCCAATATGACGTGCCGGTGATCCCCTACGGCGCGGGCTCCTCGCTCGAAGGCCATCTGCTGGCCGTGCAGGGCGGCATCAGCATCGATGTGAGCCGCATGAACCAGGTGCTGAGCATCGACGCCGAAGACCTCACGGTGACCGTGCAACCCGGCATCACGCGCAAGGCGCTCAACGATGCGATCAAGGACACGGGCCTGTTCTTCCCCATCGACCCCGGCGCCGACGCCAGCATCGGCGGCATGAGCGCCACGCGCGCCAGCGGCACCAACGCCGTGCGCTACGGCACCATGCGCGAGAACGTGCTGGCGCTGGAGGTGGTCACCGCCAGCGGCGAGGTCATCCACACCGGCACGCGCGCCAAGAAGAGCAGCGCGGGCTACGACCTCACGCGCCTGATGGTGGGCAGCGAGGGCACGCTCGGGATCATGACCCAGATCACCGTGCGCCTGTACCCGCTGCCCGAGGCCGTGTCGGCGGCGATCTGCTCCTTCCCGAGCATCGAGGCGGCCGTGCGCACCACCATCCAGACCATCCAGCTCGGCGTGCCCATCGCGCGCGTGGAGCTGATCGACCACAACACAGTGCGCATGGTGAATGCGCACAGCAAGCTCGGCCTGCGCGAAGAGCCGATGCTGCTGATGGAATTCCACGGCTCGCCGTCGAGCGTGAAGGAGCAGGCCGAGACCGTGCAGGAGATCGCCAGCGAGTTCGGCGGCAATGCCTTCGAATGGGCCAGCACGCCCGAGGAGCGCACGCGCCTGTGGACCGCACGGCACAACGCCTACTTCGCCGCCGTGCAGAGCCGCCCCGGCTGCCGTGCCATCAGCACCGACACCTGCGTGCCCATCAGCCGCCTGGCGGACTGCCTGCTCGACTCGGTGGCCGAGGCCGACGCCAGCGGCATCCCCTACTTCCTCGTGGGCCACGTGGGCGACGGCAACTTCCACTTCGGCTACCTGCTGGACCCGAACATCCCCGAAGAGCGCGTGACCGCCGAGGACCTGAACCACAAGCTGGTGGCACGCGCCCTGGCGCTGGGCGGCACCTGCACCGGCGAGCATGGCGTGGGCCTGCACAAGATGGGCTTCCTGCTCGACGAGACCGGCGCCGGCGCGGTGGACATGATGCGCGCCATCAAGCGCGCGCTGGACCCCAAGAACATCCTGAACCCGGGCAAGATCTTCGCGCTGTGAGGCTGGCCTCTTCCGATCCATTAGTTCCGGCCGAGGCTCACCAGATCTTTCAAGCTGCCGTAGCGAAGCCCTGCTCACGACCGCATCACGACAGGCCTGGTCTTGACAAACAGACCATGCGATGTGCTTTCCGCTTACAGTCGCTTTACCAGCTCACTTAAACGCACACGGGCACGCTGCAGACTTGGCGAACGTTGCGCGGCACGTTCAGGATCCCACTCTTCCCTCACCAATGCAGTAAGCCGGCTGTTGTAGCCGATACCTTGGCTTGCCACAGCACCGGACTGCCGGACGATATCTTCGCGAATTTGGCGGGGAGCAAATTTAGCCAATCCCAGTAGATGGCTTTTAGGATCAGGCAGCTTGTCTGGCTCTGGCGGCAGCTTGCTTTTTGGCCCCACCAACCGTCTCATCGCCACATGATCAGCCAAGATCCAGGACTCCACCTCTCGAACAGCCACACGAAACAATAGATTTTCAGGAGCAGGCTTCGACCCTAGCCAGTCTCGCTTCAACGCGCTCGGACATTCCAGTCGGTCCAGATCGGTGATGAGCAATACGGCCTGCCTTGTTGCGAGCTCACGCCACTTGGACATGCCTGCGCGAAGGTAGCCAAAGCCATCTCGCCGGAGCAGAGGACTGGGTGTGACCTCAAAAGGAAGTTCCTTCAAGAGTCGCAGTCCCACCGCCTCACTCAATGCATCCTCGGTTGCAAGCGCAACATAGGTCATTGCCACAAACCCAGCTGATTCACCGACAGAGGACGTGTCTTGGGCAACATCACTTCTGCCACAGACAGACCTGCCTCCATTTCCATGGCCTCCTGCTGGGTCACTGTACGGGCGGTCGAGCCTTGCTCCCCCGTTTCCAGAATAACTACCCCTCTTCCGTCAATGCCGGGGTTGCTGAGCAGCGCTTCACTGTGCGTACTGAGGAAAATCTGGCGGCGGACCTTCTTGTTCCGTTGGAGCCGTTGCAGTATGAGAGGAATCTCCTTAACGATCGAATCGTTGAGCGAAATCTCTGGCTCCTCTAGCAGCAGCAGCGAATTGCCTTCCAGCAGTGTCCACAGCAGCCCCAGAAGGCGCAGCGTTCCGTCTGAGAAATGCTCCTCTGACTGCCATCCCGCATTCGGCCTGTGGTGTACATAAAGCGCTTCCAAATGTGGACGCCCCAGCTGGTCTTGTGAAAACCGCAGTTCAGCAAATTGCGGTACTGCCAGCTTCAACGCAGCACCGATCTTGTTAAGGCGCGCAGTGCGTGTCTTTTCAGGCGTTTTAGCGATACGCTCCAAGAACCCCTGTCCGAAAGGATCATCCTCAATGCGATTTCCGCCCATCTTGTCAGCGAATTTCAGCAGCTGAGGCACAAGATGCAAATATGTGATCGTGCCAAAGAATTCCGCCAATTCTCGAAACTGGCCGTTGGCACCGATCTGCTCCAAGCGGGTCTGGGTCAGCAATACGGGATCTGCTTTGTCTGCTTTGTCTGGTCTCTGAAAGAGGCAGCGTTTGCCTTCCCATACCTGTTCATTGGAAACAAGTATTCGCTGAGCCCCTTTGCCCTCGGGCTTGAATCCCAATACGTAGCGCCAAGTGACCTCCGAGTCGGCAGATGGGGCTAGCTCTATATCGATCAATACCTCGTTATCAGTCCGCGCGTGAAGACAGCGCAGCTTGCTGATTCCGTCCCGTTCGGCAACTGCGGTCTGAAGACCACCTCCCTTGGATTTGCTGACGTCCCGCAAGAACCGAAATGCATCCAGAAGATTTGACTTACCCGACGCGTTGGGCCCCAAAAGATAAGAGACTTCGCGCAGCGGCACATCGATCAATCGGAAGTTTCTCCAGTTCTTCAGTTTCAGCCGGGTTACCAACATCATTCTTCTCCTTAGTTCCTGCGATGGCGCACGTTTGCCCTACCGGGCAACGCGGGTTCAAGGGAGGATTATCTGTTTGAAATTGTGGGCGGATTCAAAACTGAAGTGCAACACCTGCCACCCCTGTAAGCTCCGCAGATGCACTCCCCCTCCCGTTCCAGCCACTACAGCCAACTGCAGCCCGAAGACCGAGTCACCACCGCCAGCCTGAAGCAGCAGAACGTCAGCATGCGTGCCATCTCAAGGCAACTGGGGCGCGCACCAGCCACCATCAGCCGGGAACTGCAGCGCAATGGGTACCCATCGGGCCATCCATCGCATGATGACAGCGCCAAGGCGCAGCACCTTTGCCACCTTGCGGCACGCCCACAACAAGCGCGTGCCGCGCAGCAAGGGCAAGGACCGCAGGGGCCAGATTGCGGACATGCTGAGCATCCATGTGCGTCCTCCAGAGATCGAAGACCGCCAGTTCCCGGGGCACTGGGAAGGCGACTTGATCAAGGGCGAAGGCAATGCCAGTGCAATAGGGACGTTGGTGGAACGCACCAGCCGATTGGTCATGCTAGTCAAGCTCCCTGGGTTCAAGCCGGCCAGTGCTGCCTACGTCTTGCAGGGCTTCACGGACAAACTGCTGGGCATTGCCCAGCCGATGCGCCTGCGCATGACGTAAACCCAAGGCAGGGAGATGGGCATGCACAAGAAGCTCAGCGAGCAAACCGGCATAGCGGTGTACTTCTGCGACCCGCACAGCCCCTGGCAGAGGGGCTCCAACGAGAACATGAATGGCTTGGTGCGACAGTATCTGCCCAAGGGGACGGACCTGAGCATCTACAGCCAGGAGCAACTCGATGCGATAGCCGATGAGATCAACGACCATCCAAGAAAAGAGCTGGGGGTACGATCACCGCTGGCCGTGTACCGCGAGTTGCTGATCAACAACCCGCAGCACTCCACCCTTGCTCATTGAAATCCAGGGTGTTGGACTTCAGTTTTGAATCCGCCCCCCTCATTCGCCAACCGAGTCAGGCTGACCCCCCCATGCATTGGATCCACAGGCACGACTTGGGCCAAGACGTATTGGTGCTCTGAGACTGCGATGAAGGCGCTTTGTGCGGCATAAGTCACGCAAGGGCACGCGGATGCAGTTCCCAACGTGGGCACAGCGGACTGGTGGCGTATCGTGACGGATTTCGGATCCTTTCCTGCACCCTGCCCGCCTCTATGCACCAGCTCATCCGCCCGTTCATTTTGGCCATCGCCCTTACCGGCAGCCTGCTCTTCGCAGCCCTCCTGCTCGTGTCCGTGGCCAAGCCGACCTGGGTGGAGCACCAGGCCCGGGACCTGATCCGCGGGCAGATCGAGAAGAAGACCGGCGAGAAGATCGCGGCGCTGGACGCCAACTTCCTCGACGGCCGGGCCCGCGCCCTGCTGCAGGACCATGAGCGCGAGATCGCGGCCGCGCGCCGCGCCCTCACCGAAGGCCTGCCCGTACGCATCGCCGCCATCGCGGCCCAGATGGGTGTGCCTGACTGCGAGTGCCGCACGCGCTACCGCGAAGGCACGGAGCTGCGCCTGGGCACCCTGCAGCAGATGCAGGCCCAGCTCACGGCGCTGATCCGCAGGCAGTACCTGGACACCGCCGACCAGCTGCAGCGCGAGTTGCGCATCTTCAGCGGTGCAAACGCGCTGGCCTTTGCCCTGCTGGGCGTGGCCGCGTTGCGCCGCCCCGCGGCTCGGATGCAGCTGCTGCCTGCCGCGGCCACGCTGCTGCTGGCCACCCTGGTGGCCAGCGGGTTCTACCTGTTCGGGCAGAACTGGCTGCACACCATCGTCTTCGGCGACTATGTGGGCTGGGCGCTGCTGGGCTATATTGGGCTGGTCTATGCATGGCTGTGCGACCTGCTGTTCAACCGGGCGCAGGTGACCGCCCACCTGCTCAGCAGCGCGGGCGGCAGCGTCTCGCCCTGCTGACCCCCCGAAGCAACAAGACCCCACCATGCGCATCGCCTTCGTCTCCGACATCCACGGCAACCTCGCGGCCCTCGAAGCCGTGGCGGCGGACATCGCGCGCCGCGGCGCCGACCGCGTGGTGAACCTGGGCGACAACCTTTCGGGCCCGCTGCTGCCGCGCGAGACGGCGCAGTGGCTCATGGCCTCGGACTGGCTGTCGCTGGCGGGCAACCACGAGCGCCAGGTGCTGCAGCTGCGCCCCGGCCACGGCGGACCATCGGACCAGTACGCGCACAGCCAGCTCACCGAGGCGGAGTTCGCCTGGATGCGCAGCCTCACCCACACCTTGCGCCTGGGCGAAGACGTGCTGCTGTGCCACGGCTCGCCGCGCAGCGACCATGAATACCTGCTCGAAACCCTGGACGGCCATGTGGTGCGCGCCGCCACCCCGGCTGAGATCGAAGAGCGCCTGTCGGGCCAGTACGCACCGCTGATCGCCAGCGGCCACACCCATGTGCCGCGCCAGGTGCGCCTGGGCGCGGGCATGCTGCTGGTCAACCCCGGCAGCGTGGGCCTGCAGGCCTATGGCGATGACCACCCCGTGGAGCACAAGGTCGAGAACGGCACGCCCGATGCGCGCTATGCCATCGCGCAGCGGACTGCGCAGGGCTGGAAGGTGGAAAACTTCACCGTAGCCTATGACCACGAGTCCATGGCCGCTCGGGCCGAGCAGCATGGCCGGCCCGAATGGGCCCACGCCCTGCGCACCGGCTTCATGCCAGCGTAGCCGGCTGTTTCAGCCGTGCTTCGCGCGGGAATCCGCAGGCGCCTGGTCCCGCTCGTTCATGCCGTAGTCACGCACCACCGCCGCCACGCGCAGCCGGTAGTCGGCGAACACATGGTCGCGCCCCGCCGCCTGGGTGCTGCGGTGCGCCTCCTGCTGGCGCCAGCGCGCCACGGCCTGCTCGTCGCGCCAGAAGGACAGCGACAGCAGCTTGCCCGGCGTGGCCAGGCTCTCGAAGCGCTCGATGGAGATGAAGCCGTCGGTCTGCGCGAGCAGCGGCTTGAGCGCTGCGGCTGCATCCAGGTAGGCACCGCGCTGGCCGGGCGCGGGCGTCACCTCGAAGATCACAGCCATCATGGCGTGGCCTGCTGCGGGTGGGCCGGCAGGCCCAGCGTCCCTTCCACGCCCTGGGCGAAGGTGCGCTCCTCGCGCAGGATGAAGCGCTTTTCCTGCGCGAAGGCAAAGTTCGCACGGCCCTCAGCATCGCTGCGCAGGCGCGCACGGTAGGCCTCGTAGGCGGCCAGCGAATCAAAGCCGATCAGGCCCCAGGCCTCGTAGTTGCTGCCCTCGTGCGGCAGGAAGTAGCCCAGCAGGTGGCCGCCGCAGCGGGGAATGATCTGGCCCCAGCGCCGCGCGTATTCGGCGAACGTGTCGCGCTGGAAGGGGTCGATCTCGTAGCGGATGAAACAGGTGATCATGATAGAGAACCTGGTCAAGGTCACTTTTGAGGCCGCGCAAGTCCCTTTTCGGGATGGGATGCAAGGCGCGGTGCGCAGCCGATAGCCCGTGCTATCGGCAAGCGCCGCAACGCCGCAGACCGCCCGAAAAGTGACTTGCCCTTCGGGTTGGAGTGAAATCGGGCGATTGGACGCCCCGGCTGCTTGCATGGGCATGAGCCCATGCGGCGCATCCGAAGCATCCACTCATCCCGATTGCACTCCAACGCGGCTGCAAAAGTGACCTTGACCAGGTTCTTAGCCTTTCGTGGGAACAGGCTTCACGATAGGCGCTTGACCGGCTCCGATGCTTCGCCCACCATCGAAGCATCATGAAGAACAAGACCGCCCCGCTGCCACGGCCCTCCGCATGAAGACCCTGCTGCTGTTCATCGCCACGGCGCTGGCCGAGATCGTGGGCTGCTACCTGCCCTACCTGTGGCTCAAGCAGGGCAAGCCCATGTGGCTGCTGCTGCCCGCCGCCGCAAGCCTGGCACTGTTCGCCTGGCTGCTGACCCTGCACGACACGGCCGCCGCCGGCCGCGTGTATGCCGCCTATGGCGGCGTCTACATCGGCGTGGCGCTGGCTTGGCTTTGGGCGGTGGACCAGATCCGGCCCACGGCATGGGACGTGGCCGGTGTGGCCGTGGCACTGGCGGGCATGGCCATCATCATGTTCCAGCCCGCGCGATAGCGGCGGCCAGCGCCGCCGCCGCTGCGCTTCAGTTCACCTTGATCAAACGCCAGTCGATGCGGTTGTCAGGGCGCTGGACGAGTTCGACGTTCTTCTTCATCGCCCAGGCCAGCATCTGGTTGTGCAGGGGGATGTTGGCCACGGTGTCGTTCTGCAGCTGCAGCCCTTCGGTCAGCAGGCGGTTGCGCACAGGCTGGTCGATCTCGGTCTTCACGCGGTCCACGACGTAATCCATGCGTTCGTTGCTGTAGCGGCCCAGGTTGTAATTGCCATCACCGCCCGTGGTCTTGGTGCGCGTGAGCGACTGCAGGGTGTACAGCGCGTCGAAGGTCGGCACGCCCCAGCTGAGCAGGGTGATGCTGGCTTCATGCCGCTGGGCCATGGGGTAGTAGGTGACCGAAGGCATGGTGCGCAGCTTGGCCTTGACGCCCACGCGCGCCCACATCGAGGTGATGGCCTGGCACAGGTTCTCGTCCTGGATGATGGAGTTGTTGCTGCAGGCGAAATCGACCTCGAAGCCGTCCTTGTAGCCGGCGTCGGCCAGCAACGCCCGGGCGGCATTGGCGTCGTAGGGCAGGCGCTTGTCCACCGCCTCCGTCCAGCCGTTGACCAGCGGCGAGACCATGGCGCCCGTGGGCTTGGACATGCCGCGCATGGTCACGCGCTGCAGGGTGGCCACGTCGATGGCCTGGTACAGCGCCTTGCGCACGCGCAGGTCCTTGAGCGGGTTCTTGCCCTTGACGCTGCTGCCCGGCAGTTCATCGCGGAACTGGTCCAGCGCCAGGTAGACGGTGCGGTTCTCGACCATCTCCATCACCTTGAGATTGGGATTGGCCTTGAGCCGCTCCAGGTCCTGCAGGTTGGCTTCGCGCACCATGTCGACCTCGCCCGAGAGCAGGGCCGCGATGCGCGTGGCCTCGGACTTGATGGGGGTGTAGACGATCTCGGTCACGTTGCCCTCGGCCTTGCCCGCATTCCACCACAGGGGGTTGGCGGCGAACACCAGCTTCTGGTCAGGCACCCACTCCTTGAGCACGAAGGGGCCGGTGCCCATGGCGTTGCGGTGCGAGTAGGTCTCGTCCTTGGACTTGATGTCCTTGGGTTCGAGGGAGTTGTTCTTCTCGGACCAGGCCTTGCTCATCACGCGCAGCTCGGTCAGCTGGTTGAGCAGCACCGGGTTGGGGTTCTTCAGAAAGATGTCGATGGTCTCGCCATCGACCTTGGCGATGCGGTCCATGCCCTGGGTGTAGATGGCATAGGTGGAGGTCTTGCTCATCGCGCGCTGCAGCGAAAACACCACGTCGTCGGCCGTCATGGTCGAGCCGTCGCTGAACTTCACGCCCTGGCGCAGCTTCACGCGCAGCTGCGTGGGGCTGACCTGCTGCCACGAGGTGGCCAGCAGCGGCTCGACCTTGAGCGTGCGGCTGTTGAACATCACCAGCGACTCGTACACCGCCGCATGGATGCCATTGCCCAGGGCGCTGTTCTGCGAGTGGACGTCCATGGTCTGGATGTCGGTGGAGCCCGCCCACTTGAACGGTTTTGCCGAAACGGTGGGGGCGATGGCTGCCAGGGCCAGGGTGGCGGCCGCGAGCAGTGTGTGCTTGAAGTGCATGGGGGTTTCCTTTGCAAGACAGGAGTGTTCGGAAGAATCGGCAATATGCAGCAGGACGGGCGCGCGCAAAAGCCCCCGTCCGGGCAGTGTGGTTCCGCAGCGCAATTGCGCGTCATGGCGGATTGCGCAAATGCCCTAACTGCGGTATCTACCAGTACCTACCTGGCAAGGGGGTAGCGCGCCGCGCTCCGCTCGGTTCCCACCTGCAACAGGTTGACCACGCCCATCACGTCGTCCACCAACTCCACGGCCTTTTCCAGCGCCCGCGCCTGCTCGGCCGACTGCACGCAGCCCATCAGCGTGACCAGGCGCCGCTCGCCCAGCACCCAGACGCTGGTGTCGTCAAAACGCCCGTCCTCGCGGATGTAGCGCTGCACGCGCGGGATGATCTCGGCGTCGTAGAGGTAGGAATTGGGCAGCCGGCAGCGCCCCACGCGGTGGCAGCTGCCGCCATGCTGCGAGCGCACATGTGCCAGCTCGCGCACCTCGGCCTCTGTGTAGAGCGGGCCCTCGGGCACGGGGCAGCCGGGCATGGCAGAGGTGACCCGCAGGAAGGGGTCGTTGAAGGCGTTGGTGCGGGTGTCCTGCGACTGGGCAGGCAGCGCTGCGGACAGCAGCCCGGCAAGCGCCAGCGCGCGGACTGCCAACAAGGGCAACGAAAGGGGCATGGGGACACCTCATCGGGTTCTGGCGCCATCTTAGCCAGGGCTTCACTCCCCACCAAGCGCCTTGCAGCAGCCTTGTAGGACACGGCTGCGATTTGCGGCCTGTGCCCCTGCCAGCCCGCCCTCACCGCTTAGGATGGACAGCACACCCACCTGCCCATGTCCAGCGATCTCATCATCCACCGCCCCGAAGGCCTGTACTGCCCGGCCGGCAATTTCTACATCGACCCCTGGCGGCCGGTGGAGCGGGCCGTGATCACGCATGCGCACTCGGACCATGCACGCATGGGCTCGGCGCACTACCTGGCGCACAAAGACAGCGAGGGCACGCTGCGCAACCGGTTGGGCGCGGACATCGCCCTGCAGACGCTGGCCTATGGCGAGGTGATCGACCACCACGGCGTGCGCCTGTCGCTGCACCCGGCCGGGCATGTGCTGGGCTCGGCCCAGGTGCGGGTGGAGCACGGCGGCCAGGTGTGGGTGGCCTCGGGCGACTACAAGCTCGAAGACGATGGCACCTGCCCGCCGTTCGAGCCGGTGCGCTGCCATACCTTCATCACCGAGTCGACCTTCGGCCTGCCGATCTACCGCTGGCCCTCGCAGCCCGCGCTGTTCGCCGACATCAACGCCTGGTGGGCCGCGAATGCGGCGGCGGGCAAGGCCAGCGTGCTGTACGCGTACGCCTTCGGCAAGGCGCAGCGCCTGCTGCACGGGGTGGACGCAGGCATCGGCCCCATCGTCGTGCATGGCGCGGTGGACCCGCTCAACGCGGTGTACCGCGCAGCCGGCGTGGCGCTGCCGCCCACGGTGCGCGTGACGGACCCGGGAGTGACCAAGGCCGGGCTGCGCCAGTCGCTGGTGCTGGCACCGCCCTCGGCCGCGGGCACGCCCTGGCTCAAGCGCTTTGGCGAGCATTCCGACGCCTTCGCCAGCGGCTGGATGCTGGTGCGCGGGGCGCGCCGGCGCCGCGGCGTGGACCGGGGCTTCGTGATGAGCGACCACGCGGACTGGCCCAGCCTGCAGAAGGCCATCGGCGCCACGGGCGCCGAGCGCATCATCGTGACCCATGGCAGCACCGAGGTGATGGTGCGCTGGCTGTGCGAGCAAGGGCTGGATGCCCAGGTGTTCGCGACCGAATACGGTGCCGACGACAACGAGGACGATGCAGGTGCTGCTGTACCCCAGGCACAGGGAGACCCACCCGAGGCTGCGGCATGAGAGCCTTTGCGGCGCTGTTCCAGGCGCTCGATTCCACCACCGCGCAGTCGGCCAAGCTGGCGGCGCTGGTGGCCTACCTGCGCGTGGCGGCGCCGGCCGATGCAGCCTGGGCCACCTATTTCCTGGCGGGCGGCAAGCCGCGCCAGATGGTGCCCACCAAGCGGCTGAAGGCCCTGGCGCAGGAGGCGGCGGGCCTGCCCGAGTGGCTGTTCGAGGAAAGCTACCAGGCCGTGGGCGACCTGGCCGAAACACTGGCCCTGCTGCTGCCGCCCCCGGTGCAGCCGGTGGACCTGCCGCTCGCCGAATGGATGGCGCAATTGCTGCCCCTGCGCGCCCTGCCGCCCGACGAGGCCGATGCCCGCCTGCGCACGCAGTGGGACATGCTGGCGCCGGAGCAGCGTTTTGTGTACTTCAAGCTCATCACCGGCAACTTCCGCGTGGGGGTGTCGCGCCTGCAGGTGACCCAGGCGCTGGCCACGGTGAGCGCGCTGGACCCCAAGCGCATCGCCCACCGGTTGATGGGCTACACGCAGATCGGCCGGCAGCCGCAGGCGGGCGACTACAGCGCGCTGGTCGCGCCCGTGGACGAAGCCGCGGATGGCGAGGCTGGGGGTGCGGGCGATGCCGGCATGGCGGGCCAGCCCTACCCCTTCTTCCTGGCCCACCCGTTCAGCCAGCCCGTGTCCGAGATGCCTGCGCTGCTGGGCACGCCCGATGGCTGGCTGGTGGAATGGAAGTGGGACGGCATCCGCGCGCAGATCGTGCGCCGCGCGGGCGAGGTCTGGGTCTGGTCGCGCGGCGAGGAACTGGTGACAGACCGCTTTCCAGAACTGGCCGAGGCCGCGCTGGCGGCCCTGCCCGACGGCTCGGTGGTCGATGGCGAAATCCTGGTGTGGCTGCCCGGCGAGACACAGCCCCGCCCCTTTGCCGACCTGCAAAAGCGCCTGGGCCGCAAGACCCTGGGCCCGAAGCTGCTGCGCGAACTGCCCGTGGTGCTGGTGGCCTACGACCTGCTGGAGCATGCGGGCCAGGACCTGCGCCAGGAGCCACAGCAGGCCCGCCGCGCAATGCTGGAAACAGTGCTGCAGCCGCCCGACGCTATCGCAGAGCCTGCAGCCCCGCCCGCCCTGCGGCTGAGCGCCCTGCTGCACGGCGCCGACTGGCCGGACCTGGCGCGCCAGCGCGAGGCCGCGCGCGGCATGGGCACCGAGGGCTTCATGCTCAAGAATCGCCAAGCGCACTACGGTGTGGGCCGCACCAAGGATGTGGGCGTGTGGTGGAAGTGGAAGATCGACCCCATGAGCGTGGACGCCGTGCTCATCTACGCCCAGCGCGGCCACGGCCGGCGCGCGAGCCTGTACACCGACTACACCTTTGCCGTGTGGACCGGGCCGCAGGACGACCCGGACCGGCAGCTGGTGCCCTTTGCCAAGGCCTATTCGGGCCTGACGGATGCCGAGATCGCGCAGGTGGACGCCATCGTCCGCAAGACCACGCGCGAAAGCTTCGGGCCCGTGCGCAGCGTGGATGCAAGCATGGTCTTCGAGCTCGGCTTCGAAGGCATCGGCAGGAGCCCGCGCCACAAGAGCGGCATCGCCGTGCGTTTTCCACGCATGCTGCGCTGGCGCCAGGACAAGACGGTGGCCGAGGCTGACACCCTGCAGACGCTGATGGCGCTTCTGCCTGGGCAGGACGCAGCCGCATGAGCACGGCTCGGCGTTCGCGCAAGACGGCACCATCGGGCGCGGCAGCGGCCTGGATGGCCACGCGCGGCTGGCAGCCTTTCGCTTTCCAGCACGAGGTATGGCAGGCGCTGGGCGAAGGCCGCTCCGGACTGTTGCATGCCACCACGGGTGCGGGCAAGACCTATGCCGTGTGGCTGGGCGCGCTGCAGCACCTGGCCCGGGCCGGCACTGCCGTGGTGCCGGTGGAAGCCACGCTGCAGGCCCGCCGCGCGGCCGCTGCGCCGCTCACGGTGCTGTGGATCACCCCCATGCGCGCCCTGGCGGCTGACACGCTGCGTGCGCTGCAAGCGCCTCTGCCGGACATGGCGCCGACCTGGACCAGCGGCCTGCGTACCGGCGACACCGCCAGCGGCGAACGCGCCGCGCAGGACCGCCGCCTGCCCACGCTGCTGGTGACCACACCCGAAAGCGTCTCGCTGCTGCTGGCACGCGCCGATGCGCAGGAACGCCTGCGCCATGTGCAACTGGTGGTGGTGGACGAGTGGCACGAACTGGTGGGCAACAAGCGCGGCGTGCAGGCGCAGCTGGCACTGGCGCGCCTGTCGGGCTGGAACCCGGCGCTGCAGGTCTGGGGCATGTCGGCCACACTGGGCAATCTGCGGGAGGCGCTGGATACCCTGCTGCCCCGCTCGGCACCGGAAGTGCCCACGGCACCACCGGCCGTGCTGGTGCAGGGCCGCATCGACAAGGCGCTGCAGGTGGACGTGATGCTGCCGCCCAAGGTGGACCGCTTTGCCTGGGCTGGCCACATGGGCCTGGCGTTGCTGCCGCAGGTGGTGCAGTCCATAGCGGCCTGCGCATCGACCCTGGTGTTCACCAACACGCGATCACAGGCCGAGCGCTGGTACCAGGCGCTGCTGGAGGCGCGGCCCGACTGGGCCGGCACGCTGGCGCTGCACCACGGCTCGCTGGGCCAGGAAGTGCGCGCCTGGGTGGAGAATGGGCTCAAGGCCGGCCTGCTCAAGGCGGTGGTCTGCACGTCGAGCCTGGACCTGGGCGTGGACTTTCTGCCCGTGGAACAGGTGCTGCAGATCGGCTCGGCCAAGGGCGTGGGGCGGCTGGTGCAGCGCGCGGGCCGATCCGGCCATGCGCCGGGGCGCACCTCCAGCATCACGCTGGTGCCCACGCACAGCCTGGAGCTGGTGGAGGCGGCCGCCGCGCGCCATGCGCTGGCGCTGGGCCGCATCGAAGACCGGCACACGCCGCGTGCGCCGCTCGATGTGCTGGTGCAGCACCTGGTGACCGTGGCGCTGGGTGGCGGCTTCCTGCCCGAGGCGCTGCTGGCCGAGGTGCGCCGCGCGCCGGCCTATGCCGCGCTGGCCGACAACGACTGGCAGTGGGCCCTGCAGTTCGTGCGCCAGGGCGGCGCCTCGCTGGCCAGCTACCCCGATTTCCACCGTGTGGTGCCCGACGAGGCCGGCGTATGGCGCGTGCCCGATGCGCGGCTGGCGCGCCGCCATCGCAGCAACATCGGCACCATCGTCAGCGACGCCAGCATGCAGGTGCAGTTCGTGAGCGGCGGGCGCCTGGGCTCTGTGGAAGAAAGCTTCATCGCGCGGCTGCGCAAGGGCGATGTGTTCCTGTTCGCAGGCCGCCTGCTGGAGCTGGTGCGCACCCAGCAGATGACGGCCTACGTGCGCGTGGCGCCCCGCGGCAGCGCGGCGCTGCCGCGCTGGAACGGCGGGCGCATGCCGCTGTCGAACACGCTGGCCGACGCCATGCTGGAAATGCTGGAGCAGGCCGAGCGCGGCGTCTACGCCTCGCCCGAGATGCAGTGCGCCCGCCCCCTGCTGGCCGTGCAGGAGGCCTGGTCCGCCCTGCCCACCCCGGGCCACCTGGTGGCCGAGACCCTGCACACCCGCGAGGGCTGGCACCTGTACCTGTACCCGCTGGCGGGGCGCCTGGTGCACCTGGGCCTGGCCGGCCTGCTGGCCTGGCGCGCGTCGCAGCAGGTGCCCAATACCTTCTCCATCGCCGTCAACGACTATGGGCTGGAGCTTTTGTCGGCCAAGCCCATCGACTGGGCGATGCTGCTGCCGCGCATCCTGGGCGAGGGCACGCCCACCACCATCGGCAGCGGGCTCGAAGAGGAGGTGCTGGCCAGCCTCAACGCCACCGAGATGGCGCGCCGGCGCTTTCGCGAGATCGCGCGCATCGCCGGCCTGATCTTCCAGAGCCACCCGGGCGAGCAGCGCAGCAGCCGGCAGCTGCAGGCCTCGTCCTCCCTGTACTACGACGTGTTCGCCCAGTACGACCCCGGCAACCTGCTGCTGGCCCAGGCCCGCGCCGAACTGCTGGCCAACGAGCTGGACATGGAGCGCCTGGCGCGCACCCTGCGCGGCATGCAGGCGCAGACCCTGTCCATCCATGCGCTCACGCGCCCCACCCCATTCGCCCTGCCCTTGATGGTGGAACGTTTTCGCGAGCGCCTGAGCACCGAGACCCTGGCCGACCGGCTGGCGCGCATGGTGCAGGCGCTGGAGAAGGCCGCCGATGAGACACCGGGTCTGGGCCCCGCAACAGCCCGCAGCAAGCGGGCACGAACCTAGAATGGTGACAACCTCCCACGGCTGAATGCCCGCCTGCGGCCCTCGCAAGTTACGACACAACCAATGCCCGACATCCTGCCTCTGCCCGTGGACTACGCGGCCTGGCTGGCCGATCTCAAAGGCCGCATCCACAGCGCCCAGCAACGCGCCACGCTGGCCGTCAACCGGGAGCTGGTGGTGCTGTACTGGCAGATCGGGCAGGACATCCTTGCCCGGCAGACGCGGGAAGGCTGGGGTGCCAAGGTCATCGACCGGCTGGCCCACGACCTGCGCACCGCGTTCCCCGACATGAAGGGCTTTTCGCCGCGCAACCTCAAGTACATGCGCGCCTTTGCCGAGGCCTGGCCTGAGCAGGAATTTGTGCAAGAGGTGCTTGCACAATTGCCCTGGTACCACCAGTTGGCCCTGCTGGACAAGCTGCAAGGTGCGGACGCCCGCAGATGGTATGCCGCCAAGGCACTGGAGCATGGCTGGTCGCGCAACGTGCTGGTGATCCAGATCGAGCGCCAGCTGATGGAGCGCAGCGGCAGCGCGGTGACCAATTTCACGGCCCGTTTGCCAGCGCCCCAGTCCGATCTGGCGCGCGAATCGCTGAAGGACCCGTACCGGCTGGATTTTCTCGGCCTGGGCGAGGATGCGCAGGAGCGCAGCATCGAGGACGCCATCGACCAGCACATCACACGCTTTCTGATCGAACTCGGTGCTGGCTTCGCTTACGTGGGCCGCCAGGTGCACATCGAGGTCGGAGGCGACGATTTCTTCATCGACCTGCTTTTCTACCACCTCAAACTGCGCTGCTATGTGGTCATCGAGCTCAAGGCCGGCCCCTTCAAGCCCGAGCATGCGGGCCAGTTGGGCTTTTACCTGAGCGCAGTCGATTCGCAGATGAAGAGCGAGCACGACAATCCCACCATCGGCCTGCTGCTGTGCAAAAGCAGGAACAAGGTGGTGGCGGAATACGCGCTGCGCGATTCGAGCAAACCCATCGGCGTCGCGGAGTACCAGTTGCTGGAAGCCCTGCCTCCAGACCTGCAAGGCAACCTGCCCAGCATCGAGGCCTTGGAGAAAACCCTGGAATCCGCTCCGGAAGGCACCGGCACCCCTTGATCCTGCAGGCCCCGCCCCCAGGCGCCCATGCCATCACCCTGCCTGGCGGCACCGTGCTGTGGCTGCTGCCCCAGCGCGCGGTGGTCTGGCCCGCCGCGCGCATGGCTTTCGTGGCCGACGTGCACTTCGGCAAGGCCGCCACCTTCCGCCGCGCCGGCCAGCCCGTGCCGCACGGCACCACGGCCGACAACCTGGCCCGGCTCGACGCGGTACTGGACACCACGGGCGCGCAGCACCTGGTCTTCCTGGGCGATTTTTTGCACGCACGCAGCGGCGCCGACGAACCGCTGTGGGCCCAGCTGCTGCCTTGGCGTGAGCGCCACGCCGACATCCGCATGAGCCTGGTGCGCGGCAACCACGACCTGCATGCGGGCGACCCACCGGCGGCCCTCGCCATCGCCCTGGCCGACGAACCCTGGCAACCGGCGGACGGCGCCGAGGTGCGGGCCTGCCACCACCCCTCGACCGTTGCCGGCGCCACCGTGCTGGCGGGCCACCTGCACCCCACGGTGACCCTGTACGGCCTGGCCCGCGATGCCGCGCGCCTGCCCTGCTTCGCCTTCACGCCGGGGCTGCTGGTGCTGCCGGCGTTCGGGGCGTTCACCGGTACGTCGAGCCAGTCGATCGCGCCACAGGCGCGGCGGTTTGCGGTGGTGGGGGATCGGGTGGTGGCTGTTCCCTTGCAGACCGAACGCAGGATACATCCCAACGGGTAGGGACAAGCGGCTGCAAGGGACGCTACCATGGCTCTCCAACATGGCAATAGAGCATCTCTTCACCGCTGAAGACGGCCACCTCGATTTCAAAGGCTATCTGCGCTACCTGGCTTCGATCCAGGCGCGGTTGCCGATGCACGTGTTTGCCTTCGCATCCGATTCGTCTCACTACGATCTACATTCCCGCAGTTCATTGCACGATGCGTGGCTGCAGTCGCTGACCATTGGAGAAACGGCACAAGGTGAACGGCAGGAGGTCCGTCGCACGGAAATCCGGCTGTTGCTCCTGGGGCCCAACCACGATCGGCAGATCCACCTGCATTACCGCGGGGTGGAGGCATATTCTTTCCGGAGCCCGGCAAGGCACGGCGAGCCGCGCTACGTGCACACCGCCCACGGAGACCTGCTGACCCACGCGGTCTGGGTAAACGCCGCGGGCCTGGTGGTGCATGACATCGTGTTTGAGCGCGGGACGACACTGCGGATCGAATGCACGGACATTCAGCACACGCAGGAGCTCATGGAGTAACGGCCATGCATGTTTTGGAAGAACAGGCCCACCAAGCATGGGATACAGGCGATCTGCCTCGCGCGTTCCAATTGTTCCTGTCCTGCGTACGCCAGGGGGATTCGGGCGCCATGTTCGGTTTGGGCTATTTTTACGACGAGGGCCTGGGCACACCCCGCAGCAAGTACCAAGCAAGATTCTGGTATCGCAAAGCCCGGCACGCAGGGGATTTCGTAGCGGCCAGTAATTTGGCCATTCTGTTCCGGGAGCGCCACGCCCATCGCAGCGCTTTCCATTGGTTCCACAAGGCGGCCCTGGACGGTGACGGCGACGCCTGGGTCGAAATGGCGAAATATCACCTGGAAGGCCGGGGAACGCCCGTCTCCAAAGCCAGCGCCCGAGATTGCCTCAGGCGGGCGATCCGCTCCCGGTTCATCACACCTGCCGGGCGTGAAGAGGCCCAGTCCCTGCTGCGCACGCAGGGCGTCATGCTGAGCCTGAGCTACCGCCGACCTTGAGATCGCTCAAGCATCGCTGGTCAGCAGGCGGCCAAAAATCCCCTGGCAGGTAGCCCTTGTGCCAATGAGGCTTTTCGGTCTCGCAGCCGCCCGATTTCCACCCGAAACCGCTTTCGCTATAGGCAACGCATTAAAAAATTGCGTCTACCCGCCAATAAATTTTGCATAGTGGAATTCGATTGCAAAAACCGACGCCCGATAAAGCGCCAAAAGACGAGAATGCGAGAGCATTCGCGTTTGGCCCCTGCCATACCCCGGCAAAGGGCATTTACACACTCGTTTCGTGAGACAAGCCATGACGACCCAGCAACCGACCATCATCTACACCCTGACCGACGAGGCGCCTCGCCTGGCCACGGCTTCTTTCCTGCCCATCATCCGCACCTTCGCGGCGCCGGCCGGCATCAACGTGGCGGAGTCCGACATCTCCGTGGCCGCCCGCGTGCTGGGCGAGTTCCCCGAGTTCCTGAAGGAAGAGCAACGCGCTCCCAACACCCTGGCCGAGCTGGGCAAGAAGACGCTGCAGCCCGACGCCAACATCATCAAGCTGCCCAACATCAGCGCCTCTGTGTCGCAGCTCAAGGCGGCCATCGTCGAGCTGCAGGGCAAGGGCTACGCACTGCCCGACTACCCGGACCAGCCCAAGGACGACAAGGAAAAAGAGATCAAGGCGCGCTACGGCAAGTGCATCGGCTCTGCGGTGAACCCCGTGCTGCGCGAAGGCAACTCCGACCGCCGCGCACCGGCCGCCGTGAAGAACTACGCGCGCAAGAACCCCCATTCGATGGGTGAATGGAGCCAGGCATCGCGCAGCCACGTCTCGCACATGCACCACGGCGACTTCTACCACGGCGAAAAGTCCATGACGCTGGACCGCGCCCGCGAAGTGAAGATGGAGCTGATCACCAAGAGCGGCAAGACCATTGTCTTGAAGCCCAAGGTCGCGCTGCTCGACCGCGAGGTGATCGACAGCATGTTCATGAGCAAGAAGGCGCTGCTGGAGTTCTACGAGAAGGAAATCGAAGACGCGCGCAAGACCGGCGTGATGTTCTCGCTGCACGTGAAGGCCACGATGATGAAGGTGTCCCACCCCATCGTGTTCGGCCACTGCGTGCGCATCTTCTACAAGGACGCGTTCGCCAAGCACGCCAAGACGTTCGACGAGCTGGGTGTGAACGTGAACAACGGCATGGTCGACCTGTACGCCAAGATCGAGACGCTGCCCCAAAGCCAGCGCGACGAGATCAAGCGCGACCTGCACGCCTGCCACGAGAACCGCCCCGAGCTGGCCATGGTCGACTCGGCCAAGGGCATCACCAACTTCCACTCCCCCAACGACATCATCGTGGACGCGTCCATGCCCGCGATGATCCGCAACAGCGGCAAGATGTGGGACGCCAACGGCCGGCTCAAGGACGTGAAGGCCGTGATGCCCGAGTCGACCTTCGCCCGCATCTACCAGGAGATCATCAACTTCTGCAAATGGCACGGCGCCTTCGACCCCAGGACCATGGGCACGGTGCCCAACGTGGGCCTGATGGCCCAGCAGGCCGAAGAGTACGGCTCGCACGACAAGACCTTCGAGATCGCCGAAGACGGCGTGGCCAACATCACCGACCTGGCGACCGGCGAAGTGCTGCTGTCCCAGAACGTGGAAGCCGGCGACATCTGGCGCATGTGCCAGGTCAAGGACGCCGCGATCCGCGACTGGGTCAAGCTGGCCGTCACGCGCGCCCGCAACTCCGGCATGCCCGTCGTGTTCTGGCTCGACTCGTACCGTCCGCACGAGGCGCAGCTGATCACCAAGGTCAAGATGTACCTGCACGAGCACAACACCACCGGCCTCGATATCCAGATCATGAGCCAGGTGCGTGCCATGCGCTACACCCTGGAGCGCGTGATCCGCGGCCTGGACACCATCAGCGCCACCGGCAACATCCTGCGCGACTACCTGACCGATCTGTTCCCCATCATGGAACTGGGCACCTCGGCCAAGATGCTGTCCATCGTTCCGCTGATGGCCGGTGGCGGCATGTACGAAACGGGTGCCGGCGGCTCGGCCCCCAAGCACGTGCAGCAGCTGGTGGAAGAAAACCACCTGCGCTGGGATTCGCTGGGTGAGTTCCTGGCGCTGGCCGTGTCGTTCGAAGACCTCGGCATCAAGACCGGCAACGCCAAGGCCAAGGTCCTGGCCAAGACGCTGGACGCGGCCACGGGCAAGCTCCTGGACAACAACAAGAACCCCTCGCCCAAGACCGGCCAGCTGGACAACCGCGGCAGCCAGTTCTATCTGGCCCTGTACTGGGCCCAGGAACTGGCCGCGCAGACGGACGACAAGGACCTGGCCGCGCACTTCGCTCCACTGGCCAAGGAACTGTCGGCCAAGGAAGAGACCATCGTGGCCGAACTGGCTGCCGTGCAGGGCCAGCCCGCCGACATCGGCGGCTACTACCAGCCCGACGTGGCCAAGCTCGACAAGGTGATGCGCCCCAGCGAGACGCTGAACAAGGCGCTGGCTGCTGCGGCCGCCTGATCCTTTCGGCACCCAGAATGCAAAGGCCCCGCATCGCGGGGCCTTTTTTTATTTTGCGGGGAATTCAGGGGCGGTCCCGGTCCACCACACGGCTGTTCAGGGGTTTGGGCACATAGGCCGGCAGGAAGGCGCAGCCCTTGCCGAACTTGGCTTCGTTGGCCGGGCACTGCTGGGCAATGCCATCGGGCGTGGGCTTGGCGCCCTCGTCCACCCAGCGCAGCAGCGCGGTCATCAGCGTGGGGTAGGTCGGGTCACTGAGGTAGCTGTGGGTGTTGTGCTGGGTGAAGGTCTGCACCAGGCGGGCGCCGCTGCCGGCGCGATCCATGGTGCCCTTGAAGAAGGCGTCCAGTTCGACAAAGGCCGTCGGGTCGTCCACGCCCTTGACGGTGAGCACCGGCACGTCGATGCGGCCCGTGGGGTCGGTATCCTCGGCGAAGCGGGCCAGGGCCTGCGGGTCGGCCTTGTAGCGCAGCACGGCGGCGTTCAGCGCCGCATCGTCGGGCGAGCCGGTGTAGCGTGCACCCATGTTGCCGAAGGGGCTGGCGTCGCCCGTGCGCAAGTGCACCACGTCGCGGTAGTGGAAGGTGCCCCAGTTCAGGTGGCTCTGGATGGAACTGGCAGGGATGCGGATCACGTCGACGATGGTTTTCACCTTGCGCTGCTGCTCGGGCGTGCGCTGTGCGGCCGGCTTGTCCAGGCCCAGGCACTCGTTGACCCGGGCCGTGAGCTCGGCGCCCGTCATCTTGGCGCTGGCCGGCAGGCCGATGTTCAGCGGGTACTGCGCCTCGTTGGGCAGCGGGTGGTTGTTGCACAGGTGCTGGTAGACCACACGCAGGTCGGTGCGGAAGTCGTACGAACGGCTGCCGCCGGCCAGCAGCCCGCTGGTGAGCAGCACCGCGTCATAAGGCCGGGGGCTGACCGCGCCGTGGCCGAACATGTCGGCGCCCATGGCGGCTACGCTGGCGCCCCAGGACTGGCCGTGCAGGATGGTGCGGCGCGGCTGGGCCACCTGCGACACGAAGATGCGGCGCAGGCGCTCCGTGTCCTCGGCCGCGGCGCGCACGGCCACGCCGCCCTGGCGAAAGGTGCTGCCGGCCCAGGCATAGCCGGCACGGACCATGATGGACCAGCGCTCCAGATCCTCGACCGCGCGCTCGGGCTTGGGCGCGCCCAGCGTGGGGCCGCCGTGCGAGTGCATGACCAGCACCTGGTTCCACTGGTTCGGCATGGCGATGAGGTAGTAGGCGCCGGCCGAGTCCTGGCCCGACAGGCAGCGCGCAATCGCTTCGATGTCCTTGGGGCAGGCCGTGGCGACGGGGGCCGCCTCCTTGCTGGCCGGCACGGCGGTGCCGACCCCTGCGGCGGGCGGGTTCTTCATCGGAGCACAGGCGGCCAGCAGGCCTGCGGCCAGGGCAGGCACGGACAGGCGCAACGCGGGCGCGAGGAATGCGGACAGGGAGTGCATGGGCAATTCGTCTCCGGGGTGTGTTGTGTGGTTCTGGGCAAGCGCAGGCAACAAGGGCCGTGGCGCATCGTAGAAAGCAGCCCGCGCCCCGTCAAATAGCCTGCACAGGGCAGCTCCATACGCTGCGCATATGGACCTGCGCAAGCCGGGGGCCCGGCCTCGCGCTCGCTATAGTCCTCCGTTCCCGCGAAAAGCTTTCGCCACACCGTGCACCGCCGCCACAAAACCCGTCCCTGGTCGCTGCAGGATTGGATTTTGTTAACCATTTAGTGAATTATTCGGGCATGAGCAAAGACACCGAGACCACCGCCCCCGAGCGCCAGCGGGACGCAGACCGATCCCAGGGGGCGATCCTGTCCGCGGCGCGCGACGAGTTTGCCGAGCACGGCCTGGGCGGTGCCCGCGTGGACCGCATCGCCGAGCGCGCCGGCCTGAACAAGCGGCTGATCTACTACTACTTCGCGGACAAGGAAACCCTGTTCCAGGCCGTGCTGGAGCAGGCCTACCGGCACATCCGCGAGGAGGAGCGCAAGCTCAACCTGCTGGAGCTCGAGCCCGCCACCGCGATCCGCCGGCTGGTGGAGTTCACCTGGGTGTACTACCTGGAGAATCCGCAGTTCCTGACCCTGCTCAACAGTGCCAACCTGCACAAGGCGCGCCACCTGCAGGAGTCGCAGCGCGCACGCGAGATGAACTCGCCGCTGATCGCCATGCTGGGCGAGGTGCTGGAGCGCGGCCGGCGCGAAGGGAGCTTTCGCGGTGGGGTGGACCCGCTGCAGCTGTACGTGTCGATTGCCGGGCTGTCGTACTTCTACCTGTCGAACAACCACACCCTGTCGGCCATCTTCGGGCGCGACCTGATGACCCCCAAGGCCCGCAACGAGCGGCTCACGCACATGTGCGATGTGATCCTGGGCTATGTGCTGAAGGGCTGAGGGAAACTACGCTCCATGTACATCGCAACGCTCCTGCTTTTCGTCATCGCACCCGCAGCCATGGCCGCCTTTCTCCTCTGGCGCGCCTACCAAATGGGCACCGGCAAGCGTGTCGAACTCACGCGCCAGTGGATTGTGCGCCCGCCCGAAGGGATAGAAGGCTGCGCGCGCCTGTTTGCATGGCGCGACCTGCTCTTTGCCGCAAGCCTGTTGCTTGCCCTCGGCCTGCTGCTCTGCCTTCCGCACTATGCCGCCGCATGGATCCCGCTCATGGCGCTCGGCGGCTTTGTGCACCAGGGCTTTACCGGGTATGCACTCGCCAGGCTGCGCAAGAAGCCGCCTCGCTGACCTGCAGCCGCAGCGCGCGCCCTTGGGTGCCGCGCACCGCTGCCCTCGGTCCCTGCCCCACCCGGCCCACGGGTAAATACCTAGCTCCATTGAACGCGTCTACGTTGACGCAGGCGCAGCAATGCCTAAAAATCTGCTCTATTCACCAATCAGTGAATTAAAGAGCAAGTCCAAGCCTGCCAACGGAGACAAATCCATGCCTTTCATCCGCACCACCCGCCGCGCTGCCGCCACCGCCCTGGCGGCAGCCACGCTCACGTCGCTGTCGTTCAGCGCCCTCGCGCAGGGCGGCTACCCCACCAAGCCCATCCGTGTGATCGTGCCCTTCGCGGCGGGCAGCACCACCGACATCATTGCGCGCGCCATCGCCGACAAGATGGGCCAGAGCATGGGCCAGTCGCTGGTGGTGGACAACCGCGGCGGCGCCAGCGGCACCATCGGCCAGCAGGCGGTGGCCACGGCCGCGCCCGACGGCTACACGGTGATGATCCATTCCTCCTCGCACACGGTGAGCCCGCTGACCTTTGCCAAGCTGCCTTTCGACACCACGGGCGACTTCGCGGGCGTGACGCCGATCTCCTCGCTGCCCAATGCGCTGGTGATCTCGCCCGCCAAGGGCATCAAGACGCTGCAGGACCTGGTGGCTTCGGCCAAGGCCAAGCCCGGCACGGTGAACTTCGCCTCGGCCGGCCAGGGCAGCGCCACGCACCTGAACGCCGAGAAGTTCAAGCTGGCCGCGAAGATCGATGCGACCAACATCCCTTTCAAGGGCTCGGCCGAGGCCGTGACCGAGGTGCTGTCGGGCCGCGTGGACTACTACTTCTCGCCCATCGCGCCCGTCATCGGCCAGATCAAGGACGGTCAGCTGCTGGCGCTGGCCGTGGGCTCGCCCAAGCGCGCCGCCGCCCTGCCCGACGTGCCCACCACGGCCGAGGCCGGCGTGCCGGGCTCGGAATTCAATTTCTGGATCGGCATGATGGTGCCGGCCAAGACGCCGCGCGACATCGTCAACCGCCTGCACGACGAGGTGGTCAAGGCGCTGGCCACGCCCGAGGTGAAGGAGCGCTTCCTCAAGCTCGGCGCCGATGCCTGGACGCTCAAGCCTGAGCAGTTCGACGCCTACATCAAGGACGAGATCAAGAACAACGCCGCGCTGGTCAAGGCAGCCGGCCTGCAGCCTACCCAGTAATTCCCTGCGCGCCGCACAGCAACGCCCGCCCCGCCATGGGGTGGCCAGGCCGCGCCTTTGCCCATTCCTTTTGCAACCTTTGAACTGAAACGGACCGACACCATGGCCACCCAACGACTCGGACTCATCATGCACGGCGTCACCGGCCGCATGGGCATGAACCAGCATCTGATCCGCTCCATCTGCGCCATCCGCGCGCAGGGCGGCGTGGTGCTCGGCAACGGCAACCGCGTGATGCCCGACCCCATCCTCATCGGCCGCAATGCCGAGAAGATGGAGGCCCTGGCCAAGGCCCACGGCATCGCGCGCTGGGGCACGGACCTCGATGCCGCGCTGGCCAACCCCGAGGACACCGTGTTCTTCGACGCCGGCACCACGCAGATGCGCCCCACCCTGCTGGCCAAGGCCATCCGCGCGGGCAAGCATGTGTACTGCGAGAAGCCCATCGCCACCAACCTGAACGAGGCGGTGGAGATCGCGCGCCTGGCCTCAGGCTCGGGCCTCAAGCACGGCGCAGTGCAGGACAAGCTATTCCTGCCCGGCCTGCGCAAGCTCGACATGCTGCGCCGCGCGGGCTTCTTTGGCCGCATGCTCAGCGTGCGCCTGGAGTTCGGCTACTGGGTCTTCGAGGGCGACCTGCAGCCCATCCAGCGCCCGAGCTGGAACTACCGCAGCGAAGACGGCGGCGGCATGATCCTGGACATGATGTGCCACTGGCGCTACGTGCTGGACAACCTGTTCGGCGAGGTGAAGTCCGTCTCGTGCATCGGCGCCACGCACATCCCGCAGCGCTGGGACGAGGCCGGCCAGCCCTACCAAGCCACGGCCGACGACGCGGCCTACGCCACCTGCGAACTCACGGGCCACAACGGCGAGCCGGTGATCGCGCAGCTCAACATGAGCTGGGCCACGCGCGTGCGCCGCGATGACCTGGTCACCTTCCATGTGGACGGCACCGACGGCTCGGCCGTGGCCGGCCTGTCGAGCTGCCGCGCGCAAAGCCGCGTGGCCACGCCGCGCCCGGTGTGGAACCCCGACGAGAAGCAGACCATGAACTTCTTCGACCAGTGGCAGGAGATCCCCGACTCGCAGGTCTACGACAACGGCTTCAAGATCCAGTGGGAACACTTCATCCGCCACGTGGTGGAAGACGCCCCCTACCAATGGACCCTGCCCGAAGGCGCCAAGGGCGTGCAACTGGTCGAGGCGGCGCTGGAAAGCTGGAAGGAACGCCGCTGGGTGGACGTAGCGCCCCTCAACGCCTGATCCATTTCTTACCCCATTTCCCGAGTTCACCATGGCCCTTCGCCTCTCCCTGCCCGCGGCCGACGGCCGCACCAGCCCCTATACCCTGCAAGGCCGCCCGCCGGTGGCTCCGCCCAAGGGGGCCGTGTTCAACCGCATCGCCTACTCGGCCGCCCATGTGGTGGCCAACCCGCTGGCCGCCATCGACCCGTGGCTGCAGTGCGCCGTGGACTGGGATGCGACCATCGCCTACCGCCACCGCCTGTGGTCGCTGGGCCTGGGCGTGGCCGAGGCCATGGACACCGCGCAGCGCGGCATGGGGCTGGACTGGCCGACCTCGCTGGAGCTGATCCGCCGCTCGCTCGACGCGGCGCGCGACTTCGGGCCGGGCGCGCTCGTGGCCTCGGGCTGCGGCACGGACCACCTGGTGCTGGAGGACGTGAAGTCGGTGGACGATGTGATCCGCGGCTACGAGGAGCAGATGGAGGCCATCGAAAAGCTGGGCGGCAAGCTCATCGTGATGGCCAGCCGCGCACTGGCCCGCGTGGCCAAGGGCCCGGCCGACTACGAGCGCGTGTACGACCGCATCCTTGCGCAGGCGCGCCAGCCCGTGGTGCTGCACTGGCTGGGCGACATGTTCGACCCGGCCCTGGCCGGTTACTGGGGTTCGCGCGATGTGGATGCGGCCATGGGCACAGCCCTGGCCGTGATCGCCGCGCACCCGGACAAGGTCGACGGCATCAAGATCTCGCTGCTCGACAAGGACAAGGAGGTCGCCATGCGCCGCCGCCTGCCCGCCACGGGCGGCACCGACGGCCAGGGCGTGCGCATGTACACAGGCGACGACTTCAACTACGCCGAACTCATCGCCGGTGACGGCGCCGGCGGCACGCCGCGCCAGGGCCAGAGCGATGCGCTGCTGGGCATCTTCGACGCCATCGCACCGGCCGCGAGCGCGGCGCTGGCAGCGCTGGCGGCGGGCGACATGGCGCGCTTCCACGCCATCCTGGGGCCCACGGTGCCGCTGTCGCGCCACATCTTCGCGGCGCCCACGCGCTTTTACAAGACGGGCGTGGTCTTCATGGCCTGGCTCAACGGCCACCAGAGCCACTTCACCATGGTGGGCGGGCAGCAGAGCACGCGCTCGCTGGTGCACTTCGCCGAGCTGTTCCGCCTGGCCGACCAGGCCGATCTGCTGGAGCAGCCCGAACTGGCCGTGCAGCGCATGGGCCACCTGCTCGCATTGCACGGCGTGGCCGCCTGAGCACCATGCGTGACTTCTCGCAAGACCACCGCTGGCTCTCGATCAACACCGCCACCGTGCGCAAGCAGCAGGGGGCGGAGGTGCCGCTGTCGCGCATCATCGACCAGTGCGCTGAACGCGGCATCCGCGCCATCAGCCCCTGGCGCGACCAGGTGGCAGCGGCCGGCCTGGACGCCACGGCGCGCCAGCTGCGCGCCCATGGCATGGCGCTGTCGGGCTACTGCCGGGGCGGCTTCTTCCCGGCGGCCGATGCGGCCGGCCTGCGCGCCGCGCTGGACGACAACCGCCGCGCCATCGACGAAGCCAAGACCCTGGACGCCGCCTGCCTGGTGCTGGTGGTGGGCGCCCTGCCCGGCGCGCTGGAGGGCACGCCGCACTACACCGACCTCGCCCGCGCACGCGGCGAGGTGTTCGACGGCATCGCCGCGTCGCTGGAATACGCACGGCAGGTGGGCATGCCCCTGGCCATTGAACCGCTGCACCCCATGCAGGCGGCCGACCGCGCCTGCATCAACACGCTGGAGCAGGCGCTGGACATCTGCGATGCGCTCGATGCGCAGAAGACCGGTGCGCTCGGCGTGGCCCTGGACGTGTACCACGTGTGGTGGGACCCCAAGCTGGAACAGCAGATCGCCCGCGCCGGCAAGGAACGCCTGCTGGCCTACCATGTGTGCGACTGGCGCCTGCCCACGCGTGACCTGCTCAGCGACCGCGGCATGATGGGCGACGGCGTGATCGAACTGAAGAAAATCCGCCAGTGGGTCGAGGCCGCGGGCTTCGAAGGCTATGCCGAGGTGGAGATCTTCTCGGCGCTGGACTGGTGGCAGCGCACCGGCGAGGACACGCTGGACACCTGCATTGCACGGCACCGCGCCGTGGTCTGATGTGCCGGGCGCTGCCCGGGACACTCTGCGCCAATCAGGCGGGAACCGGCGTCGCGGTGCGCCGCACGCGGCGCACATTGAAGGCACTGGCGATCAGCACGCCCTGCACGACGGCCAGACCGAGCAGCACGGCCGTGAAGCGGCCCTGGTCGAGCAGCACACCGAACAACAGCGGCGACAGCGCCTGGCCGATGTCCAGGCCCGAGTAGACAATGCCGTAGACCCGGCCCGTGGAGCCCTCGGGCGTGGAGCGCTTGACCAGCAGGTCGCGCGAGGGGCCGGCGATGCCGGCGCAAAAACCCATCACACCGAACATCACGGGTACGAGGGCCCCAGGCGGGTGCGCCAGGGCCAGGGCCACTGCCACGCAGGCGGCCAGGCCGAAGCCCACGCCCACGATGCGCTCGCAGCGGCTCGGGTCGGCGGCCAGGAAGCCACCCAGCACCATGCCGCCCGCGCTGGCCACCATGTAGACCGTGAGGCACATGGCCGCCAGGGCCACCGGCACAGCGTGCAGCTGGCGCGCGGCCTCGGGCGCAAAGGCCTGCACCACGTTGAGCGACACGGCGTAGAAAAAGAAGAACGCAAAGCACATCCACACGGCCGGAATGCGCAGGAAGGCAAAGTTGCCCTGCTGCCCTGCGGCCCCGGCCTTGGCAGTCGCTGCCGCAGGCACGGGCGGCAGTTCCAGCACACGGCGTTTGAACAGCAACAGCGCCAGCACGGCAAACGCCAGCACGCCGGCGCAGACCAGGGCCACGCGCCACGAGAAGGCGATCGCCAACGGCACCAGCATGGCCGGCGCCAGCGCCCAGCCCAGGCTGCCGGTGATGCCGTGCACGCTGTACGCATGGCCCAGGCGTGGCGCGCTCACGCGCCGGTTGAGCAGCGTGTAGTCCACCGGGTGGAACACGCCGTTGCCGATGCCCGCCAGCACCGAGAACGCGGCCAGCATGGCATAGCTGGTGCTGGCCGCAAAGCCGAACGCCGCCAGGCCCAGCAATGCCAGGCCGCCGAACAGGATGGGGCGCGGACCGAAGCGGTCGACCACGAAGCCCGAGCCCGCCTGCACGGCGCACGAGACCACGAAGAATATGGTCATGAGGAAGCCCAGTTCGGTATAGCCGACCTGGAAAGCGTCCTTGAGCCACGGGAACAGCGGAGCCAGCAGCAGCTGGCTGAAGTGGCTGATGAGGTGGGCGATGCCCACGAGGCCGATCACGCCCGCGTCGGCACGCAGGGGGACGGCAGCGGCAGGGCTGGCGGTGGGGTTGGCAGAAGTCATGGCGAAATCGTAATATCGCGCCTGGATTTCTGGAATGCGACGGAAAGACAGGTTTCAGCGAATTTGCGCCAACCCCGTACACAAAACCCACCCCCACCATGGCACGCACCAGCCACGCCGCCCCGCTCGGGGACATGGACCCCTTCGTGCCCACCCCGGCGCAGCCGGTGCGGGTGCGCGCGCGCAACATGCCGGCCGACACGCATTTCGAGCCGCACCGCCATGCCTGGGGGCAGCTGGCCTACTGCGCCAGCGGCGTGATCCAGGTCAGCGTGGTGGCCCCCGTTGCGCCCACGACGTACATCGTGCCGCCCTCGCGTGCGGTGTGGATCGCCCCCGGCGCCCTGCACGCCATTGCCGTGCTGGAGGCGGCGGCTTTTCGCACCCTGTACGTCGACCCCTCGGTGATTCCCGCCGACGGAGCCGTCTGCCGCGTGATGGCCGTGACGCCGCTGCTGCGCGAACTGGTGTCGGCCCTGGACCCCGTGGGCGGCCCGCCACCGGGACCTGCGCGTGAGGCGGCCTTGACCACCCTGGTGCTCGACGAGATCGGCCAGGCCGAAGTCCTGGCCCTGGGCGTGCCCCTGCCCGGGCCGGACAGCGACAAGCGCCTGCGCGCCCTGTGCCAGGCCGTGCTGGAGGCCCCCGGCCGCCATGCCACGCTGCATGACTGGGCCACCGACAGCGGCGCCAGCGAACGCACCCTGGCCCGGCTGTTCCAGGCGCAGTTCGGCATGGGCTTTGCGCCCTGGCGCAAGCAGGCGGTGCTGGCCCATGCCCTGCCCCGCCTGGCGCGCGGCGAATCGGTGACCGCCGTGGCCGCCGCCAGCGGCTACGCCAGCGAAAGCGCCTTCTCGGCCATGTTCAAGGCCGCCATGGGGCAGCCGCCGAGCTGGTTCATGGGCAGGAGCGATGCCCACGGGCCGCCTTCCGCGTGACCGCCAGTGCGCTTTGGGCAACCGCCGGGGCAGCAGGCGGTGCCCTACCATTCCGATGCGGCGATACTGGGAAGCTGCAACAACAGGTTTCAGGGGAGAGGGAAAGCATGATTCGACAGTTGTTCCTGGGCACGGCGGCCTGCCTGGCGCTGGCGGCCCCGGCGTGGGCCATCAACAAGTGCACGGGCCCGGATGGCAAGGTGTCCTTTCAGGATGCGCCCTGCGCCGGTGGGGGCAAGGGCGAGAAGGTCGAGGTCCGGCTGTCAAGCAGCGGCATCGGCACGGCAGCTCCCGCCGCCGCGGCCACCCCTGCCGCCAGCCCGGCTTCGGGCGCGTCGGCTGCGGCCCCCACAGCAAGCGCTCCGTCCACCCCTGCCACACCGGCCGCCGCCATGGCACCTGCCCCCAGAAAGGAAGGCGCCTTTGGCGAAACCTGGCGCCGCAAGACCGACCTGGAGCAGCGCCTGATCCGCGAAGCGCGCGGCGCCCTCAACGCCCAGACCCAGCGCTGCACCGCTGAGCAGACGCTCATGGCCGCCCGCCGCACGCAGGCCCGCACCAGTGGAGTCGTCGCCACATCCGAGCAGGCCCTCAACTCCGAAATGCAGGCGGCGGCCGCCGCCTGCGAGTTGCGTACACGCGAATTGCGCTCCAACCTGGAGGCACTGGAAAAAGAGCTCAGAGAACTGAGCAAGAAGTAGGGCCTGTTCACACTGATTTCGGGGTTGCGAGGGCCCTGGTTGGCCGCGCCGCCAGCACTACGCCCCCACCTGCTGCACCAGCGCCATGGCAAAGCGCCCATGGCCCACGGACCAGTCGGAATAGTCGTTCTCGTGCATGAAGATGAACACGTCGGCCGGGGCCACGTGCGCCATCTCCTGCAGGTTGCGCGCAATGGCGGCGTACAGCGCGCGCTTCATCGCATCGCTGCGGCCACGGCGCAGTGTGATTTCGACGACAACCACGGCATCCGACCGCGCCACGCCATTGAAGCTGCGGCTGAAGGCGAACTGCCCCGGGGCATAGCCGGTGACCATGTTGAACAGCTCGTCCTCGGGCATGCCGATGCCTTCGACCAGCGCTTGGTGGATGGCCTGCACGATGGCCTCGCGCGCTTCATCGGAGCTTGCCTGGGGCACATGGGTGTGGATGAAGGGCATCGGATATGTTCCTTTGAGTCAAATAAATGGGTTGGGAAAGCGCGAATTCTTCCCCCACGCATCCGACCAGAAAAGCGATTTATACGCCCACCCTATGTGATCTAGAATCACATAGAAATGAAGCCTCGCCTGCCCCCGCTGGGCGCCCTGCGCGCCTTCGAAGCCGCCGCCCGCCTGGGCCGCATGACGGCCGCGGCCGAGGAACTCTCGGTATCGCCCGGCGCCATCAGCCGCCAGGTGCGCCAGCTCGAAGAGCACCTGGGCCTGCCGCTGTTCGACGGTACCAAGGCCCGCCCCACCCTCACGGCCGCGGCGCGCACCTTGCAGCCCGTGCTGACCACGGCCTTCCAGCAGATCACGGACACGGTGCGCGCGCTGGGCGATGCCCACCAGGGGCCGCTCGATGTGGCCTGCTTCAGCACCTTCACGGTCAAGTGGCTGATCCCACGGCTGTTCGACTTCCACGCACAGCACCCGGGCATCGAGGTGCGCCTGCGCACCACCGACACCGGCACCGACGCCGCGCGCGAGGGCTGCGACCTGCTCATCACTGCCGAGGAGGCAGCAGGCGCGCTCCGCGATGGCCCCACCGCACAGCCCCTTTTCACCGAGCGCCTGGGCCCCGTGTTGTCCCCCGTACTGGCCGCACGCACGGGTGCGCTGCACACACCGGCCGACCTGGCCGGCCAGCCGCTGCTGCACACGCGCGCGCGGCGCAATGCCTGGGCCCTGTGGGCCGCCTCGACCGGCGCAGCCTGGCCCGAGGCGGTGGCCGCCGCCGGCCCCGTGTACGAGCACTACTACTTCACGCTGGAGGCTGCCGTGCGCGGCCTGGGCATTGCCATGGCCCCCTGGCACCTGGTGATGGACGACGTGCAGGCCGGGCGCCTGGTGGCGCCCATGGGGTTCAACGCCTCGGGCTATGAATACCTGGCGCTGCGACGCAGTGCGGCAGCCCACCCGCGCCTGGACGTGTTCTGCAGCTGGCTGCAGGCGCAGGCCAGGGCCATGCCGCCGTCCTGATCGCCGAACCACCGGCCCACAGGCCACAGACCGCCCATGCGCGCAGGGAGGCACTTCACCCTGTCCGTGCAAACACGTCGCGCTTCACGTATGGTGGCGGTTCCGCCTCTCCCACCCCGCTCCGCCCCATGGCCACACCCACCCCCGCCTCCATCCACAGCTACCAGCCGCGCCAAGGCCATGGCCTGCCGCACGACCCGTTCAATGCCATCGTCGGGCCACGCCCCATCGGCTGGATCTCGACGCAGAGCACCGCAGGCGCGCTGAACCTGGCGCCTTACAGTTTCTTCAACGCCTTCAACTACGTGCCGCCCATCGTGGGCTTTGCCAGCATCGGCTACAAGGACACGGTGCGCAATGTCGAGGAGACGGGCGAGTTCGTGTGGAACCTGGCCACGCGCAGCCTGGCCGAGGCCATGAACCAGAGCTGCGCCGCCGTGCCGCCCGAGGTCGACGAATTCCAGCTGGCGGGCCTCACGCCACTGGCCAGCACCCAGGTGGCGCCGCCGCGCGTGGCCGAGAGCCCCGTCACCTTCGAATGCCGGCGCACCCAGATCCTGCAGCTGCAGGGCGCCGATGGCGCACAGGTGCCGACCTGGCTGGTACTGGGCGAGGTGGTGGCGATCCACATCGACAAGGCGCTGCTCAAGGAGGGTATCTACGACACGGCCGCCGCGGGCCACATCCTGCGCGCAGGGGGCCCTGCCGACTACTTCACCGTGGGCCCCGAACAGCTCTTCAAGATGTACCGACCAAGATAGCGCACACCCCCTGAGTCGCTTCGCGCCTTCACCCCCTCTCGACCCGCTGCGCGGGTCGGGAGGGGGACGCTCCCAGCGCGGAGGGGCGGCCCTTGCGCGGGAGCACTGGCTTGAGCAAGCCGGTTTTCGCCTTCAACAGGCATGGGCGGGACTGCAGCCGAGATACGATTCTCCGTGGAAGCTGCAGCTGCTGGTTGCCGGCCGTTACAACTGCACCCGCCACGATGTAACAAGGCGTGGCAGCATCCTGGCGAGTACCCAGGAGACCCCGCCATGCCCCGCCCCCACCTTGCCCTGCTGGCCTCGCTGGCGCTGCTGGCCAGCGCCGCCGTGGCCGCGCCCACCGTGGGGCCCTGCCCCGTGCTGCCGGCGGACCATGTGTTCAACACCCGCATCGACCAGCTGCCGGTGCACCCGCAGTCCGCTGCCTTCCTGCAGACCATCAGCACCGGCAGCCGGCGCCTGCACCTGGACCTGGGCCAGAGCGAGGACATGGCCAGCAGCGAGTACTGGGGCATTCCGTACAACGTGGTGCAGGGCAGCCAAATCACCTGGCCGGCGGTCTACTTCGACCGCGATGGCGCACCCGATGAAAGCGATTGCGCGCGTGCCGACGGCAGCCTGGCGCGCCCCTGCACGGGCCTGACCAGCACCGCGCGCCTGCCCTTCCCGCTGCGGCCCAAGGTGGAGGGCGGCATCAGCAGCAACAAGGCCATCTACAACGACCACCACATCCTCAGTGTCGACACCGACACCTGCATGCTGTGGGAGAGCTACCTGAGCTATGCCCGCGCCGATGGCGGCTGGGACATCTACAGCAGCGCGGCGTTCGACCTGCGCTCCAACGCGCTGCGGCCCGCGGGCTGGACATCGTCGGACGCAGCGGGCTTTCCGATCTTCCCGCTGCTGCTGCGCGCCGAGGAGGCCAGCACCGGCGAGATCCAGCACGCGCTGCGCTTCACCATCCAGAGCAGCAAGATCCGCACAAGCTATACCTGGCCGGCGCGCCACCTCACGCGCAATGGCGATGCCTCGGCCGCCAAGCCGGCGATGGGCCAGCTGTTCCGCCTGCGTGCCGACTACCCGGTGCCCGAGAACTACACGGCGCAGGCCAAGGCCATCCTCAACGCGCTCAAGCGCTATGGCATGTACATCGCCGACGGCGGCTCGGACATGTACATCACGGGCGATCCGAGCCGGCTGTGGCAGAGCGCCACCATCACCCAGGTGCAGACGGTGCCGCACACGGCCTTCGAGGCGGTGGACCTGACACCCATCACCACGCGCGTGGGCTTCAGCGCCGACAGTGCGCGCGTGCCGCCCGCACCCGGCGGCGGGCCGCTGACGCCGGCCAGTTTCTCGGGCACGACCGAGGGCACGGTGCAATCGCTGCGCCTGACCGGGCGCGTGCAGCCGGCATCGCGCGACGTGGGCCAGGGCGGCGTGGTCTATGTCGTGGCCTTGGTGCCCGGCGTGGGCGTGGCGGTGCTGACGCCGCAGGGCTGGGCGCTGTTCAACGGCGCATCGACACCGGCGCCGGCCTGGCAGGGCACGCTGACGGCGTCGCAGACCGTGACTATCCTGGAGCTGGTCAATGTGAGCAGCCTGCGCGGCACGCAGTTCTTCCTGGGCTACGGCACCAGCCTGGCGGACATGCTGAACAACACGAAATTCCAGCTGATCTACACGGTCCCCTGAGGCCTTTTCAACGGGAGAGCGGTGCGCACAGGCCTTGCAGCGGCGCCCTGCCCCACTGTTCCAGCCAGGCCCACAGCTGCTGCACCCCGTCACCGCCGGGGCCTTGCAGGCCATGGTCGGCACCGGGCAGTTCACGCGCGCACCAGGGCGTCTGGCGGCCCTGCGCCTGCCCGGCCCCGCGGCGAAAGGCCTCCACGGGCACCAAGGCATCGTTCGCACCCCATACCTGCAACACAGGCCAGGGCCCTTCGCGCAGGGGCCGGGCCAGTGGCCAGTGCCAGAGGTCGCGCCAATAACCCAGGCTGCGGCCCTGCGCCAGCGTGCTGTCGGGCTGGCGGCCGGCCTGCATGCGGCCCAGGGCCTCCCAGTCGTCTGCGGCACCCAGGCGCTGCGCCTGCAGGGCCCCGGCCTCGCGCGGGTCCAGGCCACTGCCCGACGACAACACCAGGCCCGCCAGGCCCGGCACCTCGGGCGCCAGCGCAGGCAGCAACTCGGCCCCTTCGGAGATGCCGACCAGCAGCTGGGGGATGGTTGGAAGACCCTGCGCCTGGCGCAGGCGGGCATCGGCGCGCAGCGCGGCCCGGGCATGGTCACGCCAGGCTGAAAGGCGATCCGCCTGCACGAAGTCGGCAGGGCATGCACCGGCGACAGTGCGGGCCTCTGGATCGACACCGGGCTTGTGCAGCACCAGCACCTCGGCATGCAACAGGCCGGCGAAGTAGCGGTCGGCCAGCGGGCCCATGCCGGCGCAGCCCGAACCGGGCACCACGATCACGCGGTAGCGCAGCGGCGCCGTGCGCGCGGGCCGCTGCAAGGCCTGCACGACCGCCCCGCCCGCCCCCGGCAAGGAATAGGGCGCGAAGGCCGTTGCAGCCGACGCTGGCGGCTCTGGCGCTGCAGCGCAGCCGCCCACAAAAAAGGCCAGCACCAGGCTGGCCTTGAGGGCGCGGGTCGGGATGGCGCTGGCCATCCACGCTGCGCGAGGGGCAATCACTTGAGGATCAGCACCTGGTCGGCCTGGGGTGCCGGCATGGGCTGGCCGCCGCCCTGGTAGACCACGGGCGGTGGCGGGGGAGCGGCCGGGCGCACGCCGCGGGCCAGGTGGGCGTCGGTGTAGCCCAGCTGGGTGGCCAGCTGTTCGTACACGCTGCCTGCCAGGCTGCGCGAGGTCTCGCTCATCACCTTGGCCCGGTTGGGCGGGGCGATGTCGCCGCGGTTGGACAGGATCTTGGTGTCGTTGCCTTCGCCCTGTGCGGAGAACGCGGCCTTGATCTCGTAGGTGCGGGTGTTGATCAGCGAGAAGTCGGCCAAGAGCTGCAGGCCGTACTGGCGCGTGGCGCTGGTCGTGCCCTGCAGGGGCGAGAGCGCATCGGTGAAGTTGATGCTGGAGACCACGCCGAAGAGCACGTAGTCGGCACCGGCGAACTCGCCCTTCTTGATGCGCGCGATCACGTTGGCCACCTGGTTCTGCGCCTGGGGTGCGGCCATCTTGCCGGTCTGCACCTGGTTGAGCACCTGTTCGGCCTTGCTGTTCTGCGGCTTGCCGGCGTCGAAGCCCTTGCCCTGCACCAGGCGGAAGTAGGTGCCCTGCAGCAGCGCGCCCTTGATGTCGTTGGTGTAGCCGCCGAGCTCGCGCTGCTCGATGTAGCTGTAGCGGCCGGCCACGAAGGTGCCGCTGGCCTGCTCCGAAGCCTGCATGGAGTGGCTGCCCGAGCCACCGTACATGCCGTGGCTCGCGCTGCCGCCGGCGCTCATCTGGGCGCTGCGCTGGTAGGCGCCGGCCACGAAATATTCCGAGACCTGCTGGGCATAGGCCAGGTCGGTCACGGCGATCTTCGGGGCTGCGTTCTGTGCCTGGGCGCTGCTGGCGCCGAAGGTGATGGCCAGCACGCTCAGTGCGGCGGCCAGGGTGGTTCTGCGTTGCATGGTGAAGTCCTTTCAGTGCCGCGTTGGCTCAGCGCTTGCTGGTCTTGCGGATTTCCTTCTCGTCCTGCCATTCCACGGTGCCTTCCTGCACGTCGAACAGCTTCAGGGTGAACTTGTAGTACACGTCCTTGGTGGTGTTGCTCTGCTTGACGATGCTGGTCAGCTCGCCTTCCATGGTGTACTTGGCAGCCGTCATCTGGCCGACCTTGGCGGTGGTGCCCTGCTTGTACAGGCCGCTCTGGTTCTGGCGCTGCAGTTCGTCCACGCCCTGCTGCATCTCGTTGATGGAGCGCACGAAGCGCACCTTGCCGGACTTGACCAGCGCGGTCTGGATCGAGTTCATCACGTTGGTGGTGTCGATGTACTCGCTGGTCTTGTTCTTCACGGTGGAGATGGTCACCGTGGGGCGGCCCTGGAAGATGCCGGTTTCGAGCAGGCCGCCGGTCATCTTCTCGGCGATCATCTGCAGGTCGGTGGAGCCGAACTCGTTGGTCACCAGTTCCACGGCCTTGGCGTCGCCGTAGTTGACCTGGCGGTCGAAGCGCACGGTGGGCGAAGACAGGTTCTGGCAGGCCGAGAGGGCCAGGGTGCTGGCCGCGAAGGCCAGGACGAGCGCGGTGCGCTGGATGCTGTGATTGCGTTGCATGGTTGTTTCTCCGGTCGGCGCTGGAATGCTCAGCGCGGTTCTACGTTCATTTCCAGGCGCAGGTCGACTGCGGCGCTGGTGGGGGCTACGCTCTTGACGGTCTGCTGGCCCAGGCCGAGCACGCTCATCTGCTTCCACGACTCTCCGTCACCCACCTGGTTGCCCACCTGGTCCACCCACTTGAAGCGGTAGAACACGGTGCGGTCGGTGCGGCCCATGTTGGCCATGTCGGCCTGCACCACCAGGATGTCGTTGGTGCGCACGATGCGCATCTCGCGCACGGCGATGTTGTTGGCCTCGCCGCGCAGCGCCACCTTGGACGCCACGGCGATCGGGGTGGCCGGGTCGTGCAGCTGGGCGTGCGCCGCTGCGCCGGTCAGTGCCATCAGGGCAACGCCGATGGCGGTCAGGTGGGTGCGGATGGTCATGGATAGGCTCCTTGGAAAACGTCTGTCAGGTTCAGTTCTTGGCCGGGGTCACGGGCGCTTGCGCGGGCTTGGCCGCAGGCCGCGTGCGGTTGGTGGTAGTGGTGGTGCTTGTCCTGGTCGTCGTCGTCGTGGAGATCGTCTTGGTGGACGATGCAGGCACCTCGACGGCCGCTGGCGCCACGGCGGCAGTGGAGGACGCGGCGGCCAGCTGGCCGACCGATGCCACGTCGCCCATGAGCACGCTGTTGTCGTACAGGCGCAGGGGCACCAGGGCGTACTGGCCATCGACCTTCACGGGCTGGGGCAGCGCGCGGCCGTTGATGGTCACGGTGTGCTCGCCCGGTGGCAGGTAGCCGCGGGCCACGTAGACGCGGCCGGGCAGCATGCGCCACATGCGGTCGTCGGCCTGTTCGGTGGCCGAGGCTGCCACGGCACCCACGATGCCGCCCAGCAGGCCGCCCTTCTTCTGCAGCTGGTCCTGCATCACGCCCTTGGCGACGGCGCGGGTGAAGCCGCGCAGCACCATTCCGGGCATTTCGTCCTTCAGGGCACGGCGTGCCATCACGTTCACGTCCACCACCTTCTCGAGCTTGAAGTCCGTGCCGGCGGCCGACAGGTTGGTCAGCGGCGCATCGCGCGAGGGCTCGATCACGGGGTAGGACACGCTCACCGTGGTCCAGCGGCTGCCCACCGGCACCGGCAGGGTGAAGGCGCGGGGCTTGCGTGCGGGGGCGTCGCCGGCCTCGACCACGAACAGCACGTCGGTCATGCGCTGGCGGCGCTTCCAGGTGAAGCTGGTGCGGCTGTCCAGGCCGCGCAGGCCTTCTTCGAGCACACCGGTCTCGGGCTTGAGTTCGATCGCCTTGCGGTAGCCCGGCGCGGCCAGGCCCGGCTCGTTGAGCATTTCGTACAAGAAGCCGGCCAGGTAGTGGCTCAGGGCGTTCTGGTAGCCGTTCTTCAGGGCCAGCACTTCGGGGTCGTTGAAGGTCTCGACGGGATAGCCGTTGAGTTCCTTGCCGCCGGAGGTCGCGCCCTTGGACTTGGCTTCCTGCTCGGCCGCCAGGGTTTCCTTGGAGCGGAACTCGGCGATGATGGCCTCGCGCTCATGGGTGCGCTTGATGTCCACGCGGGCGTTCTCCACGTCGCCCACGGCCACGCGGTTGAGCGCCAGGCGGGTGGTCAGCCAGACCTTCTCGTAGTCCTGGCCTTCATAGGCCTTCAGGCGCTCGCTGATCAGCGCGGCACCCACGGTGCCCATGAGCTTTTGCGGGTTGCTCTTGGCCGTGTCTTCCCATTCCTTGACCTTCACGTCGGCCAGCAGGAAGGCATTCGTGCTGTCCGCGTAGCGGCGGTCCATGCGCAGCAGCTCGCCGCGTTCCATGTTGTACAGCAGCGCGGTCTTCTCCTCCTCGGTCTTGGCCGAGGATTCGAGCTGCGCAATGGCCGCTGGTATGCCGCCGCTGCGGCCGGCACCCTGCACGTCGCTGGCCAGCTTGTCGTGGCTCTGCATCGTCGCGCAGCCCGTGAGGGCGGCGCTCAGCGCCAGCACCCACAGCAGGCGCGGGCGGAATTGGGGTCGGGATGTCATGGATACTCCTTGCAAATGGATCGGGTGTTCACCAGAAAACCCCGGCGACGTGCCCCTGCAACAGAAATGCTGCGGCAGGCACCGCAGAGGGTGCCGCGCGCGGCATGCCGCTGGCGAGGGAGGTTGTCGACCGGACAAGGAAGGCTGTGCAGGCCCGAGCGCTCCCTCCTGGCGCTGGTCCTCGCTGCTGCTGCTGCAAGCCCCCTGTGGCTGTGAATTTCTAGGTTCTTGTGTGGTCTGTAGCCAGGGCGCAATGTAGCAAAAGGATGTATCTTTTCTGTAACCGCCGGCCGGTAGGAAAAACAGTTGTAGCGCTGCATTTCAGCCCTCCCTGGCGGTAACGGGCAAGCGGTAGATCCACACCACACGGCCGCCCGGTGCGCGCAGCTGGGCACGGGGCAGCAGGCCGGGCACGGCGAACTCCAGGCTCACCAGCCAGGTGCCGGCCGCCATCTCGGCCTGGGCCTTGGCGGCGGCGCGGGCCATGCTTTCGGGGCGCTGGAACAGGTAGACCATCTGGTAGCCGCTCCAGTCGGCCTGCCACATGTCGCCGCGGCGCACCTGGGCCCAGGGGCAGCGCAGAGCGCAGGCCAGGCGCAGCGGCCAGCTCCACTCCAGCCCTTCCAGGCGTGCGTCCGGGTAGGCATGGCGCAGGGCAATGAGCCCGTCGCCCAGGCCGCAACCGGCATCCAGAATGCGCGCGCCCGGCGCCACGGACGCCTGCACGGCCAGCGCCTGCAGCGCATTGCGCGGCGTGGGAAAGATGGGCGCATCGCGCCAGGCATTGAGGGGGTAGACCGCCAGCAGCAGCGCCAGCGGCACCAGCCAGGCCCAGGCCGGCAGGCTGGCCATGCCGCTGGCCGCCAGCGACAGCGGAAAGCCCAGGGCAATGAGCGCACGGCGCCACCAGCTGCTGCCCAGCAGGCTGGCCGCCGTGCCCAGCAGGCAAGCGGCCAGCAGCGCCGCGACGGGCGGCACGGACCGCAGGAGTCCGGCATAGAGCAGCCACGCGGCGGCCCACGCCAGCAGCGCAGGAAGGGGCCAGGGCAGAAGGCGCAAGGGCATGGGAATCAGCGGCCGCAAGGCCCCTGCCAGGCTGGCGTGGAGCGGGAGCATGCGATCACGCCATCGGCCAGCGCAACGCCGGTCCGGCCCAGGGAGGGCGCGGTTGCCGGCAGTGGCGATGGGTGGGTGAGCGATGGCATGGTCTCTCCAGAAACTCCCCCGCAGCGGGTGCCGCGGGATGGAATGGAGCGCAGTGTAGGCCGGCATGGCGCACCGCAACACACCCCGCCGACCATTGCGGCAAGATTGTGTGCACTTTGTCACGTGGCCCCAAACCAAGGGGCTCGCACCCCCACCCGCCCGGGGTGGGCGGCCGTCAGCCGCGCAGGCGCTCGATCAATCCATTGAGTTCATCGATGGAACCGAACTGGATCGCCAGCTCGCCCATGTCCTCGACCTTGCCGGCGCGCTTGACGCGCTTCTTCACGCGCACCTCGACCTCGGCCATGAGCAGGTCGGACAGCTCTTCCTCCACCCGGCGCATGTCGCGCGACTTTTCCTTCTTGGGCTTTTGCGGCACCAGGCTGAACTCGGCGCCGATCTTCTTGACCAGGGCCTCGGCCTCGCGCACCGACAACTTCTTGGCTGCGATCTGGTTGCCAGCCGTGATCTGCGCCGCACGCTCCAGCGAGAGCAGCGCGCGCGCATGGCCCATGTCGATGTCGCCGGCCATGAGCATGGTCTGCACCGGTTCGGCCAGATTCAACAGGCGCAGCAGGTTGCTGGCCGCGCTGCGCGAGCGGCCCACAGCCTGGGCCGCGAGCTCGTGCGTGAGCCCGAACTCGCGCACCAGGCGCTGCAGGCCATGGGCCTCTTCGAGCGGGTTCAGGTCCTCGCGCTGGATGTTCTCGATCAGCGCCATCGCCGCCGCCGCCTCGTTGGGTACGTCGCGCACCAGCACCGGCACGCGGTCCAGGCCGGCCAGGCGTGCGGCACGGAAGCGCCGCTCGCCGGCGATGATTTCGTACTTGCCGGCGTTCTCGCCATCGGCCAGGCGGCGCACCAGGATGGGCTGCATGATGCCCTGCACCTTGATGCTCTCGGCCAGCTCGTACAGCGCGCCCTCGTCCATGCGCGTGCGTGGCTGGTACATGCCGGGCACCATCTCGGCCAGGGTCAGCGTGTTGGGCAGGCCGGCATCGGCCGCCTGGGCCTGCTCGGTGGCTTCGCTGACCTTGGGGCCCAGCAGGGCTTCGAGGCCGCGTCCGAGGCCCTTGGGTTTCTTGGTGACCATGAAAGATCGCTTTCTTCTTGTGTGTTCTGGAATTCAGGGACGGCGCCGCGCGCGCATCATTGGTCGATGATCACCAGCGTGCCGTGGCTACCCGGTGCCACCGCATGCGTCACGCCTGCAGGCACGATGAACACTTCGCCGGCCTGCACCTCGGTGACTTCACCCTGCAGGTCCAGGCGCATGCAGCCCTCGACCACGAGCAGGGCCTCGTCGAAGTCGTGCGATTCGTCGGGGTAGGCGCCGTCGTCCATGCGCAGCACCTTGACGTTGGCATTGGCGGCTCGGCCGATGACGCGGGACGACCAGGCTTTGGGAAACGTGCGCGCCGTCTCCAGGAGATTGGTTTTGGACATGGTGGATCAGGACGTGGAGAGCGGCATGGCGGACGACCGCAGCCCGGCCAGCAGGGCCTGGCCCTCGGGCCAGTCACCGAGGCCCGACTCGGCATTGATGTGCCCCCGCTCGCCGTAGTCGATGAAACGCGCACCCCAGGCCTGGGCCAGGCCCTCGGCCTGCTCGAAGCTGCAATACGGGTCGTTGCGGCTGCCCACCAGCACGGCAGGGAACGGCAGCGGCTGGCGCGCGATGGGCGACCAGCCCGGCAGGTAGCCGGCGATGTCCTCGCGCTCCACATCGCCGGGGGCTACCAGCAGCGCCCCCTTCACCCGGTGGGTGTTGGATGAATGCGCGGCCCACCAGGCGGTGAGGATGCAACCCAGGCTGTGCGCCACCAGCACCACGGGGCCAGGGGCGTCGACGATGGTTTCTTCGAGCCGCGCCGTCCAGTCACCGCGCAGCGGGCGCATCCAGTCATGCTGCTCCACACGCGCAAAGCCATGCAGCGCCTCCCAGCGGCTCTGCCAGTGCTCGGGCCCGGAGCTCTGCCAGCCAGGCAGCACCAGCACGGTGTCGGTGGATGAACTCATACTATGAATTTGATAGCAAACAGGCAGATGTTCGATCAGACAACGGCGGGCTTCTTGCCCAGCGCCTTCATGCTCTGCACGCGCTCGACCATCTCCTGCGCGAACTCGATGAAGGCCTGGCTGCCCTTGGCCAGCGGGTCGAACACCACGCCCGGCAGGCCGTAGCTCGGGGCCTCGGCCAGGCGCACGTTGCGCGGGATCACGGTGTTGAACACCTTGTCTCCGAAATGGTCCTTGAGCTGCTCGCTCACCTGCTGCTGCAGGGTGATGCGCGGGTCGAACATCACGCGCAAGAGGCCGATGATCTGCAGATCGGGGTTGAGGTTGGCATGCACCTGCTTGATGGTGTTGACCAGGTCGGTCAGGCCTTCGAGCGCGAAGTACTCGCACTGCATGGGCACGATCACGCCATGGGCCGAGCACAAGCCATTCAAGGTGAGCATGGACAGCGAGGGCGGACAGTCGATGAGCACGAAATCGTAGTCTGCAGCGGCCTCGGCCAACGCAGCCTTGAGGCGCTTTTCGCGGTGCTCCAGCGCCACGAGTTCGACCTCGGCACCGGCCAATTCACGGTTGGCACCCAGCACGTGGTAGCCGCACTTCTCGCTCAGCACGGCCGCCTCGCGCACCGAGGCGGATTCGAGCAGCACGTCGTACACCGTGAGGTCGAGCTTGCGCTTGTCCAGGTTCGAGCCCATGGTGGCATTGCCCTGCGGGTCCAGGTCGACCATGAGCACGCGCTGACCGATCTTGGCCAGGCCCGCGGCGAGGTTGACGGTGGTGGTGGTCTTGCCGACGCCACCCTTCTGGTTGGCAATGCAAAAGATCTGGGCCATGGGGTTTGAGTGCCTCGTTTACTTCGAAATGGCCAGCTTGATGCCGAAACCGATCAGGAACACGCCAGCGACTTTTTCGAGCACGCGGCCGATGGTGGGGTTGGCGCGCATGCGCTCCGCCAGGTGGTGGGTGAGCAGCACGGCGATCAGGCCGTAGGCAAATGTCAGCGCCGCCACGGTGGCCGCCATCACGCCAAAGGTCAGCAGGCCCTGGTGGCGGGCCGGGTCCACGAACAGCGGAAAGAAGGCCATGTAGAACACGATGGCCTTGGGGTTGAGCAGCGTGATCAGGCCGGCCTGCTTGAAGTAGTGGCGCGGCTCGATGTTGAGGATGGGTTGGGCCCCAGGCTTGGCCGTGAGCATCTTGAAGCCCAGCCAGGCCAGGTAGGCGGCGCCGAGCCACTGCACGGCATGAAAGGCTGCGGGGTAGGTGGACAGCAGGGCGGCCACGCCAGCCACCGCTGCCCACATCAGCAACTGGTCACCGGCGATCACCCCCATCGTGGCGGCCAGGCCACCGCGGATGCCGCCCTTGCTGGTGGACGTGATGAGCGCCAGGTTGCCCGGACCGGGAATCGCCAGGAACAACACGATGGCCGCCACGAAAGCGCCGTAATCTGCAATGCCAAACATGAAAATCCCCTGGAAAGAGCCTGCCGCGAATCCAGCCGGTGAGCGGGGAAGTTTAAGCGACCCGCCGATGCGGGACCGGCTTTTTTCCCGCAGCGTTGCTTATGCGGGTCGCATCCAGACGATGCAACGCTCTGCATCCAACCCTGGCACGGCCAGTGGTTCCACGTGGAACACCTGCACGCTGGCCGGTAGGGCCGCGATTTCCTCGGCCGGGTGCTTGCCCTTCATCGCCAGCCAGACGCTTTGTTGCCCCAGGGCCTGGCGCGACCAGGTGGTGAAATCCACCAACGAAGCAAAGGCGCGGCTGGTCACCACATCGAAAGGACCATCGAGGTTCTCGACCCGGGCATGCACGCCGCGCAGGTTGATCAGCCTGAGCGATACCGCCACCTGCTGGATGAAGGCCGCCTTCTTGGCCACCGTGTCCACGCAGCTCACATCGACATCGGGGCAGCAGATGGCGATCACCACCCCGGGCAGGCCGGCGCCGGCGCCCACATCGAGCAGGCGGGCGCCCTGCCCTGGCGGCAAGGCGGCCTGTGCCAGCGCGCGGCGCAGCGGTGGCACCGCAGCCAGGCTGTCGAGCAGGTGGTGGGTCAGCATCTCCTTCGGATCGCGCACCGCCGTGAGGTTGTAGACCTTGGTCCACTTCTGGATCAGGTCCAGGTAGCACAGCAGGGCATTGGCCTGCGCTTCGGACAACGGCACGCCCAGTTGCTGGGCGGCCGAGAGCAGCGTGGGACGAAATGCCTCGGTGATGGAGGAAGGGGTGTTCATGGAATTCGAGGTGTCCGTTGTTCGGTAGGCAGCCGGGGCCGCAGAGCATACCGTGATGGTTTCACGTGGAACCACCGCGGCATGGGTGCGCTCAGGAACCCGCGCTGTCCCAGCAGTTGGCGGGTTGGTCCTTGGTCTGCACCCAGTAGCGCGTGCCCTGGCCCAGGCTGGTATTCGTGGTGCGCGTGCCGCTCAGGCTTCCCGTGTTCAAACCATCCTGCACGCTGGCCATGCGCCAGCCGCTGCCCAGCTCCGCTTCGCAGCGTGCCGATGCCAAGGCAGCAGAGGTCAGAATCGCCCCCATCACGGGCTGGGTCGGCGCCAGCTGCCCACCTGTCCAGCCAGCATAGGTAGTGTCGGTGCCGCCCGCAGGTTTGGCTGCGGTACCGGGCTGTATGCACAGCACCGGCAGGACCACGCGGCACGAGGTATCGCCCTGCCGATGATTGCAGGGATGGTCGTCTTTCAGAGGGCGGTCCGTCGCGCGGGGCTCGCCCGCGCAACCCAGGCGAGCCACCTCGGCCGGCAGTTTGGCCTCGTCCACCAGCAAGGCAAAGGTCAGGCCATGGCCGATGCCCCCCGCTGCAGGGGCTGCGGCCGCCACTGGGGCAGCCTGCGTCGTCGCCACCTTGGCAGCGGTGGGCTGCCTGGCCACCGGCGCACGCTTGTCACGTTCGTGCTTCATCCACAAGGGAATGCCCAGCAACAGCAAGAGCACGGCCACCACCGCCACGGTGCGCACCATCAGCAGCTCGCCCCGCTGGCGTGTGCGTCGCCCTGCCGTGCCCTTTCGGGCCACGGGCCGTTCAATGCGCGACGGGCTCAGCATGCGTCGTCCGTGCACCGGCAATACCGCGGAAGGCACCCTTTTTGAGGTGCACCATGAGCAGCGACACCGTCGCAGGCGTGATGCCCGAGATGCGCGAGGCCAGGCCCAGCGTTTCGGGGCGATGGCGTGTCAGGATCTGGCGCGCTTCGATGGAAAGTGCCGCCACCTGCATGTAGTCCAGGTCGTCGGGCAGCTTGAGGTTCTCGTAGTGGGCGGCGCGCTCCACCTCGTCCTTCTGCCGGTCGATATAGCCCGAATACTTGGCAGCAATCTCCAGTTGCTCGATCACGGACTCTGCCAGATCACCCAGTGTTTCACGTGAAACTTCGGCGGATGCATACTTGCTGCCATCCATGCCCACCAGCGCGTCGTAGGCCACATCGGGCCGGCGCAGCAGCTCGAACAGGTTGTATTCGTGCTCGATGCTCTTGCCGAGCACGCGCTCGGATTCAGCGGCCGGGAGGTTGCGCGGATTCACCCAGGTGGCCTTGAGGCGTTCTGTTTCACGTGAAACCGCATCGCGCTTGCGGCTGAAGGAATCCCAGCGCGCATCGTCCACCAGACCCATCTTGCGGCCCATCTCGGTCAGGCGCAGGTCGGCGTTGTCCTCGCGCAGCTGCAGGCGGAACTCGGCGCGGCTGGTGAACATGCGGTAAGGCTCGTTCACGCCCTTGGTGATCAGGTCGTCCACCAGCACGCCCAGGTAGGCCTCATCGCGGCCGGGCAACCAGGGCGCGTCGCCCCGGCACTGCAGTGCGGCATTGATGCCGGCGAACAGCCCCTGGGCTGCCGCCTCTTCGTAGCCCGTGGTGCCGTTGATCTGGCCGGCGAAGAACAGGCCCTCGATCTGGCGCGTCTCGAAGCTGCTCTTGAGCGAGCGCGGGTCGAAGTAGTCGTACTCGATGGCGTAGCCCGGGCGCAGGATGTGCGCGTTCTCCAGCCCCGGCATGCTGCGCACCAGTTCGTACTGGATGTCGAACGGCAGGCTGGTGCTGATGCCGTTGGGGTAGAACTCGTGCGTGGTAAGGCCTTCGGGTTCGAGGAAGATCTGGTGGCTGTCCTTGTCGGCAAAGCGGTTGATCTTGTCTTCCACGCTGGGGCAGTAGCGTGGGCCCACGCCCTCGATCTTGCCAGTGAACATGGGGCTGCGGTCAAAACCGCTGCGGATGATCTCGTGCGTGCGCTCGTTGGTGTGCGTCACCCAGCAGGGCACCTGCCGTGGGTGCATGGCCGCATTGCCCATGAAGCTGAACACCGGCACAGACCCTTCGTTCACGCCACCGGGCATGCCGTCGCCGGGCTGCTCGGTGCACTTGGAGAAGTCGATGCTGCGCCCATCCAGCCGCGGGGGGGTGCCCGTCTTCAGCCGGCCCTGGGGCAGCTTGAGTTCCTTGAGGCGTGCCGACAGCGACACGGCTGGCGGGTCCCCTGCCCGGCCGGCGGAGTAGTTGTTCAGGCCCACGTGGATCTTGCCGTCGAGGAAGGTACCGGCCGTGAGCACCACCGTGCGCGAGCGGAAGCGGATGCCCACCTGCGTGACGGCACCCACCACGCGGTCGCCCTCCACCATCAGGTCGTCCACCGCCTGCTGGAACAGCCACAGGTTGGGCTGGTTCTCCAGCATGCGGCGGATGGCGGCCTTGTAAAGGATGCGGTCGGCCTGGGCCCGCGTGGCACGCACGGCCGGCCCCTTGGAGCTGTTGAGAATGCGGAACTGGATGCCGCCCTCGTCCGTGGCCAGCGCCATGGCACCGCCCAGCGCATCGACCTCCTTGACCAGGTGGCCCTTGCCGATGCCGCCGATGCTGGGGTTGCAGCTCATCTGCCCCAGCGTCTCGATGTTGTGCGTGAGCAGCAGCGTCTTGCTGCCCATGCGGGCGGCGGCCAACGCGGCCTCGGTGCCGGCATGGCCACCGCCGACGACGATCACATCAAATTCCTGGGGGTACAACATGGGAGCGCTCCGGGGCCTGTCGGGCCCGATAATCAAAAATCCCGGTGCGGCGCATGCGGCAGGCCCCGCCTTGGGCCTGCCGTGCGCACCGGCCCCGCCCGGTGCGGGGGTGCCAACCTGCACCCTGCCCCGGCGGGCAACCCGGGATTTTCCCACTTTGCGCCCACCGTGTCTGCCCACAGCCCTCTGACCCGCTTTCTCACCGGACTGGTGGGCGATCCGCCCGTACCGGTGGCATCGTGGTGGGCCAGCGCCCAGGCCATGCGTGGCCAACCCCTTTTGCGCGCGGGAGAGTCGTGGCGCCACCTGTGGTGGGTGGAGCGCGGCGCCCTGCGCCTGTATCTGGTGGACAGGGACGGTGCGGAGACCAACAAGAACTTCTTTCTCGATGGGGCCCTGTTCTGGCCCACCACCCCAAGCCTGCGGCAGCAGCCAGCGATGTTCCACGTGGAACCATTGGAAGACAGCCGGGTATGGGCGCTGGCCTTGCCGGCCCCCTGCACCGCCACGCCCACTGATGGCTGGGCGCCTTGGGCCGCACTCGAACACCGGGTGCTGTGCGCCCTGCTCGACGGCAAGATGCAGCGCGAGCAGAAGTTCCTGCAGCTGAGCGCACGCGAGCGCTATGCGCGGCTGCTGGCCCAGCACCCGGACTGGGCAGAGCGCATCTCCCTGCGGCACCTGGCGCCCTACCTGGGCATTACCGATGTCACCCTATCGCGCGTGCGCAGCGAGATGGGCCTTATCAAAGGTCAAGGCATCACACCATCGCCACGGGCACAGTAGGCACATGCCCGCACTCCGCGGGCCCTTCCGAAGGACTGAGCCCAGGTGCGAGCCCAGTGGAATGCCGCCAACCTGTGGCGCGCCCTGCTCAGCCTGGCGGCCTTTGTCCTGGCCCTGGTCACGCTGGTGTGGCGATTGGCTCCACCGCAGGGGCACAGATAGCCCAGCGCTTGCAGGAATCCTGCCCGGCGCCTGTGCTCCAATGCAGCACCATGCACGCAAACTCCCTCCTCGTCTTCGCCGGCAGCACGCGCCAGCAATCGTTCAACCGCCGCCTGGCCCACGCAACCGCCGCCATCGCCCGCGATGCCGGCGCCGAGGTCACGCTGCTGGAGCTGTCGGACTACGACATCCCCATGTACAACGCCGACCTCGAAGCCCAGGGCACGCCGGCCGACGTGGTACGCCTCAAGCAGGTGCTGTGGGAGCATCCCGCCTGGATCATCTGCTCGCCCGAGTACAACGGCAGCTACACCGCCCTGCTCAAGAACACCATCGACTGGGCTTCGAGCCCCGTGGCCGGCAACCCCGACTGGCAGGATGGCACCAAGTCCTTCCGCGGCAAGGTGGTCGGCATGCTCAGCGCCTCCAACGGCGGCCTGGGCGGCCTGCGCTCGCAAAGCCATCTGGCCCCACTTTTGGTCAACCTGGAATGCTGGCTCGCGCCCAAGGCCTTTGCCCTGGGCCAGGCCAGTGCGGCCTTCGACGAGGCGGGCGCCCTGGTGCAGCCAGTCCACCGCGAACGCGTGCGCGCGGTGGTCGACCAGGTACTCTGGGCATCCAGCCGCCTGAACGCCGCCTGAGCTATCAAAACAATAGCAATAGCGATGCAGTGCCGACCCGGCTGCGGCGCCTGCTGCACCGCCCCGTCCATCAGCTCGCCCATCCCTGGCATGCCAGAGGGCAAGCCGGCGGGCGTGCGCTGCATCCAGCTCGGCGACGATGCACGCTGCCTTATTTTTGGGCAGCCCGAGCGCCCCGCAGTCTGCAGCGGCCTGCAGCCCTCGGCCGAGATGTGCGCCGACAACACGCACAATGCCATGGCCTTCCTGACCCGGCTCGAAGACCTCACCCGGCCTGCGGCCTGATCAGTCCTCGTCGTCGTTCTTTTCGGGTTCAGGTGGCACATCCAGCGCCACGCGCGTCTCGAACTTGGAGCAGTTCATCGCGAACGTGCTCTTGAAGTTGCGCACATTGTTGTTCGACGAGAACACCTCGCGCGTGAACGCGTGGTAGCGCTCCATCGACGCGGAGTTGATGATGAGCAGAAAGTCGAACTCGCCCGACACCTCGTAGCAGGCCATCACATCGTCCTGCGCCGCCATCTTGGCTTCGAAGTTGCGCAGCAGCGCATCGTTCTGCTTGTCCAGTTCCACCGACACAAACACCGTGAGCGGGCGCCCCACGCGCTGCCGGTTCACCACCCCCACCTGCCGCAGCAGAATGCCCTCCGCCCGCAGGATGGCGATGCGGCGCTGGCAGGTGGCTGGAGAGCTGTTGACCTTCCGGGCCAGCACACGCAAGGGCTGCGAAGCGTCTTCCTGCAGCAGGTTGAGGATCTGGATGTCCAGGCGGTCGAGGTTCATGGGTCCACCCACGATACCAAAGGGCGATGGGACAAATGCATCACGGTTCTTCCGATTGTGAGACAGATCCTTCATTGAACGCGGTATTGCGGTGGTTTTAACCGGGCATGCGCCCCAACAATGGGTAAGAACCGTCCGACACCTGGAGCGCCCGCCATGACCACCAACCCGCCCACCCCCACCGACTTCGACCAGCAGCTCGTGCGCTGGCGCCACCACCTGCACCGCCATCCCGAGACCGGCTTCAACGAGGTGGACACCGCCGACTATGTGGCGCGCCACCTCGCAGCCCTGGGCCTCACGGTGCACCGCGGCATCGGCGGCACGGGCGTGGTCGCCAGCCTCCGCGTGGGCAGCAGCCCGCGCAGCATTGGCCTGCGCGCAGACATGGATGGCCTCGCCATGGGCGAGGCGGCCCCGGGCCGGGCCCATGCCTCGCAGAACGCGGGCTGCATGCACGCCTGCGGCCACGACGGCCACATGGCCATGGTGCTCGGCGCGGCGCAGCTGCTGGCCGAGCGGCGCGACTTCGACGGCACCGTGCACTTCATCTTCCAGCCCGCCGAGGAACACGGCAAGGGGGCGGCGGCGATGATGGCCGACGGCCTGTTCGAGCGCTTTCCGGTCGATGAGATCTACGGCGCCCACAACATCCCCGGCATGCCGGCCGGCCACATGGCCATCCGAAGCGGCGGCATCATGGCCAGCGAGGACAACTTCGCCATCGAGATCACCGGCCGCGGCGGCCATGCGGCGCGCCCGCACATGGCCATCGATCCATTGGTCATCGGTGCCGAGATCGTGCTCGCGCTGCAGACCGTGGTGGCGCGATCGGTGGACCCGAGCCAGCCGGCCGTCGTCTCGTGCACCGAGTTCACCACCGACGGCATCCGCAACGCCCTGCCCACGCACGCCACCATCAAGGGCGACACGCGCAGCTACTCGCCCGCCGTGCAGGCCCTGCTTGAAAAGCGCATGCGCGAGATCTGCGAGGGCATCTGCGCCGCCCATGGCGCCACGTGCAACTTCACCTACACGCACGAGTTCGCGCCCACCGTGAACTGGCCCGCCTGCGTGGAGGTGGCCGTGGCCGCCGCACAGGCCGTGGTCGGCGCCAAGCGGCTGGACACCGACGTCACGCCCATGATGATTTCCGAGGACTTCGGTGCCTTCCTGCAAGTGGTCCCCGGTGCCTTCATGTTCATCGGCAACGGCGAGTCCGGCACGCCCGGCGGCGTGCCGCTGCACAACGCCGCCTACGACTTCAACGACGCCGTGCTGCCCGTGGGCGCCCGCTACTTCGCCGAACTCGCGCGCGTGCGCCTGCCCACCACCGTCTGACCCTGGAAACCCATGCTCTTCACCAACCCTGCGGCCTCGCGCCGCCCCTACGACACCGCCCTGCAGCGCGTGATGAACCTCGCCACCGCCCGCGAAAGCCGCCAGTGGCTGGCCGGCTGGCGCCAGCTGCGCAGTGGCGGTACGCCGCTGCACGCCCTGCCCCACCTGGCTCGCCAGCTCGGCCTGGGGCAGTTGCACCTCAAGGACGAATCCGCGCGCTCGCCCCTGGCCAGCTTCAAGGTGCTGGGTGCTCCCGTCGCTCTGCTGCGCCTGGTGCTGCGCCAATGGCCCGGTGCGGGCTGGGCCCCGGCCGACCTGCTCGCGGGCCGGCACGCCGATGTCCTGGCCAGCTTCACGGCCATCAGCGCCACCGATGGCAACCATGGCCGCGCGCTGGCCGCTGCTGCACAGAGCATCGGCTGCCGCTGCGTGATCGTGCTGCATGCGCAGGTCAGCGCTGAGCGCGAACAACCCATCCGCGAGCTGGGCGCCGAGGTCGTGCGCATCACCGGCAACTACGACGACTCCGTACAGGAGGCCGAGCGCCTGGCCCGTGCCCACGGCTGGTGGGTGGTCTCCGACACCTCGTACGAGGGCTACGAGGACATCCCTCGTGACGTGATGCAGGGCTACGGCATCCTGGTCGATGAACTGCTCGAACAGGCCCCCGAACGCGGCGACGGTACCTGCCCCTTCACCCACGTGCTGCTGCAGGGCGGCGTGGGCGGCCTGGCCGCCGGCGTCGTGGCCCCCCTGTGGGAGCGCTACGGCGAGCAGCGCCCCGCCTTCGTCGCCGTGGAGCCCGAACAGGCCGACTGCCTGCTGCAAAGCGCCATCGCCGGCCGCGCAAGCCGCGCCACGGGCGGCGTGGACTCGGTCATGGCCGGCCTGGCCTGCGGCGAGACCTCGCCCCTGGCCTGGCGCTTCCTGCAGCCCGCGGTGGACCTGTTCATGACCGTGAGCGATGCCCAGGCCGAAGAGGCCATGCGCACCCTGGCCAGCGGCGCAGCGGGTGACGTGCCCGTGCTCAGCGGCGAATCGGGCGCCGCCGGCCTGGCCGCGCTGGCCGCCCTCATGGCCGACCCCGCCCTTGCCGCCCAAGCCGGCCTGGGGCCGGACGCGCGCGTACTGCTCATCAGCACCGAAGGGGCCACCGCCCCGGGCGTCTACGAAGCCATCACCGGCCGCAGCCCCGCCAGCGTGCTGCAGGCCCAGGCCGAGTGGCAGGCACGTCCATTGCACGCGTGACAATGAATGCACCCATGACCCCAGGAACCCCGATGAACCACAGCACCCCCACCCTCGACTTCGATTCGCCCAGCGTGCGCCAGCTGCGCGAAGACCTTGCCCTGGCGCTGCGTGCCGCCGCCCACCACGGCCTGTCCGAAGGCGTATGCAACCATTTCAGCGTGGAGCTGCCCGATAAATCCGGCCGCTTCCTGCTCAACCCGCGCGGCCTGATGTGGAGCGAGGTCCAGGCCGAGGACATCGTGCTCATCGACGAACAGGGCCAGCGCCTGGCCGGCCGCCACGAGGTGGAGCCCACGGCCATGTTCATCCATGCCGCCATCCACCGCCTGTGCAAGAAGGCCTGCGTGCTGCACACCCACATGCCCTATGCCACGGCGCTCACGCTCACCACCGACCGTGCGCTCGACACCACCCTCTCGCAGAACGCCATGCGCTTCCATGGCCGCACGGCCGTGGACCCGCACTACAACGGCTTCGCGCTCGACGTGCGCGAGGGTGAGCGCATCGCCGGCGTGCTGCAGGCCGCCGACATCGGCTTTTTGGGCAACCACGGCGTGGTGGTCTGCGGCGACCGCATCGACTACGCCTACGACGACCTGTACTACCTGGAGCGCGCCTGCATGGCGCAGGTGCTGGCGCAGTCCACCGGCCGCCCCCTGGCCCCGGCCAGCGCCGCACTCGCCCAGCACGTGAGCGAACAGTCCATGGGCGAACGCCTGCAGTCGGAGCTGTTCTTCGAAGCATTGCGCCGCACGCTCTGATCTTTTAGAAGGAAGCTGTCACAGAACGGACCCCACGCACGTCTGGTATGCACCAGACTATGCTTGGAGCCCGACCATGACCGCAGCCCCCCTGGCCCCCGAGGCCGACGCCACCTTCGCCGCCCTGCGCCCGCGCCTGTTCGGCATCGCCTACCGCATGCTGGGCGTGCGCGCCGATGCCGAGGACGTGGTCCAGGACGCCTGGCTGCGCTGGAGCGCCACGGACACGGCGGCCCTGCAATCGGCCGAGGCCTGGCTGGTCACCGTGACCACGCGCCTGTCCATCGACCGGCTGCGTGCCGCCAAGGCCGAGCGCGAGGCCTACGTCGGCTGGTGGCTGCCCGAGCCGCTGGTGGAGCAGCTCGACGAGCGCACGCCAGAAGCCGCGGCCGAGCTGGCGGGCGAGCTGTCGGTGGCCTTCCTCTACGTGCTCGAACGCCTGGGCCCCGAGGAGCGTGCCGCCTTTCTGCTGCGCCAGGTCTTCGACTACGACTACCCCGAGATCGCCGCCCAGCTGAACAGGAGCGAAGCCGCCTGCCGCCAGATGGTGCACCGCGCCAGCGAACGCGTGCAGCAGGCCCGCACCCGCTTCGAGGTGCCGCGCAAGGTGCACCACCAGTTGCTCGAACGCTTCATCGCAGCCGCCCACAGCGGCCAGCGCGATGCCATCGAGTCCCTGCTGTCCGAAGACGCCATACTGATCGGCGACGGCGGTGGCAAGGTGCAGTCCTTCCCGCACCCGCTGGTGGGCGCCTTCCGCATCGCCAACCTGTTCTGGGCGCAGTGGCGGCGCATGGCCGAGCAGGTGGTCTACCGCACCGTGCTCATCAACGGCGAGCCGGGCCTGCTGCGCTACATCCACGGCCGCCTCGAATCGGCCCAGGCCATCGTGACCGATGGCGAGCGCATCGTCGCCATCTACGCGATCCGCAACCCGGACAAGCTGCAGGGCATCCCGCTCACGCTGGATTGATGAACACCCCCTGAGTCGCTTCGCGCCTTCACCCCTCTCTCGCATTGCTGCGCAATGCGGGAGGGGGACGCCCCCAGTGCGGCGGGGCGGCCCTTGCACGGGGGCACTGGCCTTGGCCGTGCCAGTTTCATGCGATGCGGGTGACGCGCAGCGCTATGGAGAACTGAGAGAAAGGTTTTTTGCGGCCGGCTGTCACAACGGCACAGGCCCGCGCGTCTTGAAGGGTATGGAAGGCAACGAAAGGCCCGGCGCCTTCCAGTTATCAACCCTTCATCTCCCAGGAGTCTTCACCATGTCCCAGCACACCGCCCGCCTGCCCTACCACCAGCTCGCCAACAAGGCCTTCATGGGCCTCGTCAACCTGTCCGAAACCATCAAGAAGGGCAGCCTCGGCGCCCGCCTGGCCGAACTCGTGTTCCTGCGCGTCTCGCAGATCAACGGCTGCGCCTACTGCATGGACATGCACTGGACCTATCTCGTCAAGGACGGCATGGACCCGCGCCACCTCAACGCCGTAGCCGGCTGGCGCGAAGCCCCGTTCTTCAGCGAGCGCGAGCGTGCCGCCTTGCGCTGGGCCGAGATCATCACCGCCACGCCGCACAGCGACGCCAGCGACGAGGAGTTCGCCCTGCTCAAGGCCCAGTTCAACGACACCGAGATCGCCGAGCTGGGTTTTGCCATCGGCACCATCAACGCCTGGAACCTGATCAACGCGGGCATGCGCAGCCCGATCCCGCAAGGCGCCTGATCGATCGACTCAGGCAGGCTGCAGCACGTGCTGTGACAAGGCCGCCGCGCTGCCTGCCGCCAGCGTCAGGCCCAGCGCCCCATGCCCCACATTGAGGTACAGGTTGCTGCCGCGCCAGCGCCCGACGATGGGCACCGAGGTCGGCGTTGCCGGCCGCAGGCCCGCCCAGGTGGCGGGGTCGTTCAGCACGCACAGGTCCGGGTAGGTCTGCGCCACCGCCTCCACCATGGCCTGCACGCGCCGGGCCGGCACCGCTAGGCCCATGGCACCCACCTCGGCCATGGCCGCCACGCGCAGTTGCCCGCCCAGCGGCGCGAACACCGTCTTGCGCCCCAGGTCCGTCACGCTCGCGCGCGGCCGCACCGCACCAGAGCGGAACGGCACCGTGATGCTGTAGCCCTTGATCGGCTCGATGGGCAGGCGCAGGCCCAGCGGGGCCGCCAGCTGGGGCGAGCGCGGGCCCGCAGCCAGCACGAAGGCATCGGCCGCGATGTCCCCCACGCCGGTGCGCAGCGCCGCGATGCGCTCGCCCCGGCGCACGAAGCCCTGCGCCTGCACACCCAGCGACACCGTGCCGCCCATGCGCCGCACGCTCTCCACCAGGGCCAGGCACAGGCGGTGCGGGTCGCCCACGCATTCGTCGCGCGTCCACACCCCCCCGGCGAACTGCAACGCAGTGGCACCGCGCAACGCGGGCTCCTTGTCCAGGCACTCCTGCACGCCCAGCACCTCCTGCGTGCAGCCCATGCCGGCCTGCAGGCGCACCTGCCGCTCCTGGTGGCGCAGCGAATCGGCAGTGGGGCACAGCACCAGCTTGCCGTTCTCGGCAAAGCCGAAGTCCCAGTGCTCGTCACGCATCCACTGCGCCAGCACCACCCGGCTCGACTGCGCCAGCTGCAGCAGCTGCGCCGTTCCGCTCAGCGATTGCCGCGCGGTGCAGGCGCGCAGGAACTGCAGGCCCCAGGCCCACTGCCGCCAGTCCCAGCGCTGGCGAAAGCGCACCGCTGAATGGCGCGACAGCAGCAGCCCCGGCAGCGCCCGCAGCGTGGCCGGCGAAGCAAAAGGCTCCACATAGCTGTAGCTCAGCTGCGCACCATTCGCGTGGCTGGTCTGCAGGCCTGGAGCCTGTGCCGCATCGATCAGCTGCACCTCGCAGCCCTGGCGTGCAAGCTGGTAGGCCGTGGCGCAGCCGATCACGCCGGCGCCGATGACGCAGACCTTCATGGCTGCGCCCCTGCATGCAGGATGCGCGAAACGGCCAGCTGCGCCACCGCCACGTCGGCCAGGCCGATGCCCACCGACTTGAACACCGTGATGGCCGGGCCGGCGGGCCGCCACGGGGCCTCGCCCGCATACAGCTGCGGCAGATCGATGAAGGGCGAGTTCGCGCTCCGCCCCGGCCACAGCACCACCTCGCCGGCCTCCTCCAGGCTCTGCGGCTTCCACTCCACGATGATGCGGCCGGCGCGGTCCATGGTGGCGTCGTCCAGTTCGCGCCCCTTGGGTGTGCTGGTGCCGATGGCCGAGACAAAGGCCCCCGGCGCAAGCCACGCGCCATCGAAGACAGGCGTGGACGAACGCGTGGCCGTGACCACGATGTCGGCATCCCGCACCGCCGCCTCGGCCGTGGTGAAGGCCACACGGCTGCCTGTGCGCACGGCCAGGGCCTGGCCCCAGGCCGCATCGCCAGCCGGGTCCACCAGCGCGATCTCTTCGAACCCGAACCAACCGCACAGCGCATCGGCCTGTGCGCGCCCCTGCAGCCCCGTGCCGAACAGCGCCAGCTTGCGCGGGCGCTGTGCGGCCGCCTTGGACGCCACCAGCGTGGTGATGGCCGCCGTGCGCAGCCGCGTGAGCTCGTTGCCGTCGAGCAGGGCCAGCGGCCGGTTGCTCGCCAGGTCGAACAGCAGGATGGAGAAGCTGAACTGCCCGCGCACCGTGGGGTAGACCTTGACCCCGCCCACGCCCCGGTCGGCCCACACCGCACCCATGGTGCTCAGCCGCAGGTCGCGGCAGTCGGTGCGCTGGCGGCGGTGCACGGCGGCACCTGCGGCGGCCAGGCTGGCAAAGGCCTCGTCCAGCACGGCGGCGACCGAGCGGTAGTCCAGGGCCTCGGAAATCTGCTGGTCGCTGATGAAGGGAATGCTGTTGCTCATGGGATGCTCTGCAGAGACAGGAATGGAAAGAAAGAGAGAGGAAGCGAAGGAGCGCCAGGGCACCGCTTCAGGGAATGCCGTACTTGTTGGGGTAGCGGATGTTTTCGCGCATGTGGGCGCTCATCGGGATGCGCAGCAGCGCCGTGTCGAACCACTTGCGGTACAGGGCCGCCAGCTCGCCCGAGTGCATGAGGCCCAGGACCGTGCGATCCACCACCTCGCGCAGTGGCGCATCGTCCTTGGGCAGCATGAAGGCATAGGGCTCGACGGTGAGATGCCGGCCGGTCACGTGCAGCTGGTCCTTGTGCGGCGATGCCGCAATCAGTCCATAGAGCAGCACATCGTCCTGCGCGAACGCATCGACATGGCCCTGCTCCACCAGCCGCACGCCCTCAGCGTCGGTGGCCACCACGGTCATGGCGATCTCCTGCTCGCGCTGCGCGCGCTGCACTGTCTCCTGCGCCGTCGTGCCATTGCTCACCGCAATGCGCCGCCGCCACAGGCTCTGCCCGCCGTCGAGCTGCACCGAATCGCGCGCGAGGAAGCGCACTCCCGTGGTGAACAGCGTGTGCGAGAAATCCACCTCTTTTTGCCGACCCACGGTGTTGGTGTTGCCACCGCACTCCAGGTCGATGCTGCCGGCCTTGAGCAGTGGGATGCGCTGCGCCGCCTCCAGCGGGCGAAACTCCACGCGCAGGTCCGGCCGGCCCAGTTGCTTGCGCAGGGCCTCCACGACCTTCATGCAGACATCGATCGAATAGCCCACCGTATGGCCTGCCGCATCGCGGAAGGCAAACGTGCCGGGCGTGGGGATGTAGCCCACCTGCACCGTGCCGCTGCGCGCCATGCGGGCCAAGGCACCACCGCCTGCGTTCTGCGCGTGGCACAGCGGCCCCAGCAGGGCCAGGGCAATAAAGGACGCCAGGGACTTCACAACGACGATGGCACGCATGGTTCGCTCCTTCGGAACAAGGTCGCCCCCGCCGTGCGCGCGGCACGGACGAGAGCAGGCAGGTGGCAATGAAAGGGGGGCCGGCTAGCCGTCCAACCCCGGCGGAACGGCCCGGTGCCAAGGTGTCGCACGCTCGAACGCTTGGCCCACACGCAGCGCCGTGGCCTCGTCGAACGGCCGGGCAATGAGCTGCAGCGACACCGGCATGCCCGCCCGCGTGAAGCCCGCCGGCACAGCCAGCGAACACAGGTCCAGCAGGTTCACGAAGCGGCCGAAGCGCGACAGCGGCGTCGCCAACTCATCCACCTCGGCGAGTGGGATGGCGGCGATGGCATTGGTCGGAAACACGCATACCTCCACCCCGTCCATGGCCGCCAGCATCTCGGCCTTGGCCTGCTCGCGCAGCCTGAGCAGCTGCAGGTACTGCGCCGCCCCGATGTCGCGCCCCAACAGGATGCGCCGGCGCACGTGCGGGTCGAACTCCAGCCCCTCCTGCTCGAACAGCGCGCCCAGGCTCGCATAGCCTTCGGAGCTCATCAGGCTGCCTGCCACGCGCATCGACTCGGCCAGGCTTTGTGGCAATGCGCGCTCCACGCGCCGCATGCCCAGGCCTTCGAGCACGCGCACGGCCTCATCGCAGGCGGCCAGCACCTCGGGGTCCACGTCCATGCGCTCGGCATCGGGCAGCACCCACATGCGCATGCCGGCCACGCCGCGTGCCGCATCGAGCTGCGGCAGCACCGCGCGCGCAGGCACCGCCAGCGACACGGCATCGCGCGGGTCGGGGCCCGAGAGCACGTCCAGCAAAATGGCGCTGTCGCGCACCGTGCGCGTGAGCGGGCCCACCGTGTCGTGCGTGGGGCACAGCTCGATGAGCCCGTGGCGGCTGATCAGCCCGCGCGTGGTCTTGAGGCCCACCACCCCGCACAGCCCCGCCGGGATGCGCACCGAGCCGCCCGTGTCCGTGCCGATGCTGGCCGAGCACAGGCCCGCCGCCAGCGCCACGGCCGAGCCGCTGCTGCTGCCGCCCGGCGTGCGCTGCGTCTTCAGATCCCAGGGGTTCCAGGGCGTGCCCATCGCGGCATTCGTGCCCCAGCCGCCAAAGGCGAACTCCACGGTGTGCGTCTTGCCGATCACCACCGCCCCGGCCGCGCGCAGGCGCTCCACCACCGCCGCGCTGCGGGCCGATGTGCGCGGCGGCCGCGCCTTCGATCCCGCCGCGATGGGCTTGCCCTCGACCTCGAACAGGTCCTTCACCGCCACCGTCACGCCGTGCAAGGGCCCGAGGCGGATGCCGGCGCGCGCCATCTGGTCCAGGCCGCGCGCAGCGGCGCGGGCCTCGTCGGCATACACGTCGGTGAAGGCGTGCAACTGCCCGCCGTGGCGTTCGATGCGCGCGAGCTGGTTTTCGAGCAGTGCCTCGCTCGACAGCTCACCACAGGCGATGGCTTGTGCCAACTGCTCCAGTGGTGCGTAGGTCATGGATGCCATGAGGTCCTCCTTCATGCTGCTCCCACCGTACGGCGCCCTTGGGCCAGGCGGCGCTCCAGCAGCCGCGAGAGCATGGACAGGGGAAAGGCGATGGCGAAGTACAGCAAGCCCACCAGCAGGAAGATGTGCAGCGGCAAAAAGTACTCGCTGGACATGGCGCGCGCCGCCAGCATCAGCTCGTTGGTGGCGATCAGCGCACACAGCGAGCTGTCCTTGAGCAGCGCCACATAGCTCGACAGCAGCGGCGGCAGCATCACGCGCAGGGCCTGCGGCAGCGTCACGTGGAGGAACACCTGGCGCGGCGTGAGGCCCGCGGCCAGCCCCGCCTCGCGCTGCCCGCCATGCACCGACTGCAGCCCGCCGCGCAGGATCTCGGCCACATAGGCCGCGCCGTGCACCCCCAGGCCGATGGCCCCGGCCCAGTAGCCCGACAGCGTGATGCCCACCGAGGGCAGCGCGAAGTAGATGGCCAGCAGCAGGGCCAGCAGCGGCACCGCGCGCAGCAGCTGGATGAAGCCGTTGGCCCCGTGGCGCAGCGCCGCCACGCCACTGCGCAGCATCCACACCAGCAGGGCGCCCAACACCAGCGCGATGGCAAAGCCCAGGGCCGAAAGCTCGGCCGTCACCCGGGCTGCCTGCAGCAGACGCGGCCACCACTCGCCCAGGTATTCGGCATAGGTCGTGAAGAAGGCCATCATCGCGCACCCCCTGCGGTGCGGCGCTCCAGCCGCGCAAAGGCCCAGCTCACGGGCAGCACCATGGCGGCATACAGGGCGATGGCCGTCAGGTAGATCAGCGGCGTCTGGAAGGTCGAGGTCACCAGGTTGCGCGCATAGAACATCACCTCGGGCGCCGCGATGGCCGAGGCGATCGAGGTGTCCTTGACGAGTTGGCTCGCATAGTTGCCCAGCGCGGGCAAGGTCACGCGCAGCATCTGCGGCAACAGCACCGAGCGCAGCGCCTGCGCGGGCGTCAGGCCCACGGCCAGGGCCGCCTCGCGCTGGCCCACATGCAGGCAACGCAGGCCGGCCGCAAACACGTCGCAGAGCACGGCCGCGCCCACCAGGCCCAGGCCCACCACCGCGGCCGTGAGCGGCGACAGCCGCACGCCCACCGAGGCCAGGCCGAAGTACAGCACGAACAGGTGCGCCAGCGCGGGCACATTGCGCATCCATTCCACATAGGCGGCAATGGTGAGCTGCAGCACGCGGTTGCGCACGAAGACCACGGCCAGCGCCAGCAGCAGGCCCAGGCTGGCCGCCAGCAGGCCCGCGCCCAGGGCCACCTGGGCGGCCGTGAGCGCACCGCGCGCCAGTGTGGCCACGATCAGGGTGAGGGTGTCGATGCCCGGCATGCTCACGCCCCCACCTGGCCCAGGAAGCTGCGCGTGCGCTCCATGCGCGGCTGGTTGATCACCTGCGCGGCCGGGCCTTCCTCCACGATGTGACCACCCTCCATGAAGATCACGCGGTCCGCCACGTCGCGCGCGAAGCGGATCTCGTGCGTCACCAGGATCATCGAGCGGCCCTCTTCCGCCAGCTCGCGGATCACGCCCAGCACCTCGCCCACCAGCTCAGGGTCGAGCGCCGAGGTCGGCTCGTCGAACAGGATCAGCTGGGGCTTTTGCGCCAGCGTGCGCGCGATCGCCACGCGCTGCTGCTGCCCGCCCGAAAGCTGCTCAGGGTAGGCATCGGCCTTGTGGCGCAGGTGCACCTTCTCCAGCATGGCCTCGGCCAGCGCATGGGCCTCGTCGCGCCGCATGCCGGCCGCCTTGATGGAGGCCAGCGCCACGTTCTCACGCACCGTGAGGTGCGGCCACAGGTAGAACAGCTGGAACACCATGCCGATCTCGCGGCGCTGCGGCGCCATCTCGGTGTCGCTCATCAGGCGCCAGCCGCCCTTGCGGTCGGGCCGCTGGCCGATGCGCTCGGCGCCGAGCAGCACCTCGCCCGCCTGGGGCTTTTCCAGAAAGTTCAGGCAGCGCAGGCAGGTGGACTTGCCCGAGCCGCTGGGCCCGATCAGCGACAGGGTCTCGCCCTTCTTCAGGTCGAAGGAAATGCCCTTGAGCACTTCGGCAGGGCCGTAGCTCTTCGTGAGGCCGCTCACGCGCAGCAGGGGGGGTTGGTCGTTCACAGCGGGGTTCTCCAGACGGTTGCTTGTGCGGGCTTTGCGGCACGGTCCTTGCAGCCGCATGCCCTCGTTGCCCAGTGCCTCCATGCTAGGAAGGGCAACCCTCTGTTCATTGCAGGCGGTCGCCGCTATATTGAACGTATGCGACATGCAGGGAAAACCCCATGCCACCACCCACACACCGAGCTGACCTCACTCCTGCCGAGATTGGTGCGCAGGCGCACCAGGCCAGTGCACAGAACACAGGCGACATTGGTGCATTGATCGGCAAGCTCGATGCCGCCAGGGCATCGCCCGCACCGAAGCGCAGGCACTCGGGCACGACCTCAGCCACAGAGCTGCGCGTGGGCATCCTGCTGTGGCCGCAGTTCCCCCTGCTCTCACTGGCCGGCCTGTGCGACGGCCTGCGCCACGCCGCCGACGTGGGCGACCAGAGCCGCCAGATCCGCTGCTCGTGGACCATCCTGGGCGTGCCCGGGCACTCGGTGCAAGCCAGCTGCGGCGTGCCTGTGGCGGTGCAGGATTCGCTCTCGTCCGATGGCGACTACGACTACATCGCCGTCATCGGCGGGCTGCTGCCCGCCATCCCCACGGTGCACCCGCGCTACACCACCTTCCTGCGCGAAGCGGCAGCAGCGGGCAAGCCGCTGATCGGCATCTGCACCGGCACCTTCGCACTCGCGCATGCGGGCCTCATGGCCGGGCGCCGCGCCTGCGTGCACCCCTACCATGTGGAGGACTGGAAGAGCGCCTTCCCCGCGCTCGACTACAGCACCGACTGCCACTACGTGTTCGACGGCGACCGCATCAGCTGCGCGGGCGGCATCTCCATCGTGGAGCTCACCGCCGAGCTGGTGCGCCTGCACTGCGGCCCCGACCGCGCGGCCAAGGTCATCCACCAGATGACGGTGAACCCCGCTGCGCGCAGCACCCACGTGGCGCGCCGCCATGCGCTGGGCTACGGCACGGCCGACCACGACAAGCTGCGCCAGGCCATCGTGCTGATGGAAAAGAACATCGGCACGCCGCTGGAGATCGCGGTCATCGCACGGCTGGTGGATTCGAGCAGCCGCCAGCTCGAACGCGTGTTCCTGGCCGAGACGCGCACCACCCCGTCGGAGTACTACCGCAACGCGCGCCTCAAGTACGCGCGCTGGATGCTCACCAGCACCGAGCTGCCCATCATCACCATCGCTTACGAGTGCGGGTTCTCCGATGCCTCGCACTTCATCCGGCACTTCCAGCAGCTGTACGGCATGCCGCCGGGGCGGATGCGCAAGGCGCTTCAGGCAGGGGCCGTGGAGGCCTGAAGCAAGAACGCCGCATGCGTGCCCAGGGGCACGCATGCGGCTCGCCAGGATGTCAGCAAATCACTTGCAGGACGGCAGCTTCCAGTCCACCGCGCGGTCCACGCCGGCCCGGGCGTTCTGGCCCACGGGGAGGTACCAGACATCCTGCACCAGACCATAGGTCTTGCCGATCTTGCGCAGCTCGCAGCTGCCCCACAGCTTGGCGATCTCGGCGTTCACGGCCTTCACCAGCTCGGGGTTGTCCTTGTTCAGGCCGAACACCACCTGGCCCAGGCCCGTGAGCAGCGGGTAGTCGGGCGAGGCATCGGTGAAGGCATTGAACTTGATCTTCCACTGCGGGTTCTGCGAGATCGCGTACTGCATCACCGGCGGGTCGCCGATCACCGCGTCGATGCGGCCGGCCAGTAGGTCGCGCACGGCCGCATCCGAGGTGTCGTACAGCGCCAGCTGCAGGCCGTTGATCTTGCGCAGCTCGGGTATGAACGAAAAGCCCGTGATCGTGCCGACCTTCTTGCCTTCCAGATCCTTGAGCTTGCTCCAGTCGGTCTTGTCCGACTGCGTGATGCCGTTCTTGAAGTAGTGGATCGGGTCGCTCAGCGCCATGATTTTCGAGCGCTGCTCCGTCCAGCCCATGGTGCCGGCCATCACGTCCACGCGCTTCGATTGCACCGAGGCGATGGTGCCCGACCACTCCATCAGCGCGGGCTTGACCTTGAGTTTCAAAGATTCGGCAATGCGCTGCAGGATCTCGCCGTCGTAGCCCACCATCTTGCCGTCCTGGTAGCCCGTGCCGGGCATGTCGCCCGAGAACGCGATGGTGAAGGCGCCCTTGTCCACCGTCTCCAGGGCATGGGCGGAAAGGCCCAGGGACAAGAGGCAGGTGGCGGCCGCGAACGAGGCCAGCAGCCTCCCGATTTTTGAAGTGGGCTTGGTGATGAACATGGTGGTGACCTCCAGAAGTCCGGTTTGTGGTTTCCTCCCACCGAGCGATGGGGTGAGTCCACTGTAGGGACGCCTGCTGCGCGGCGATTGGAGGCGCTCACAGCGAAATGGAATGCCCGCGACATCGCGGGAATTCCCCAGGAAACTGCTCTGTTGTGTAGCCTGCCGGACAGTCCGCGCGCCGCTGGCGGCCTACAGTGGGCTCTGATCGATCCCCATAACTCCAGGAGACATACCCATGATCGCCATCCCTTCCCTGCAAGAGAGCGTCAGCCCCGAAGAATGGCAGCTGCGCTGCGACCTGGCCGCCTGCTACCGCCTGGTGGCCCTGTACGGCTGGAGCGACCTGGTGTTCACCCACATCAGCGCCAAGCTGCCCGAATCGGTCTCGGGCCCCGAGCACCAGTTCCTCATCAACCCCTATGGCCTGATGTTCGACGAGATCACCGCATCGAGCCTGATCAAGGTGGACATGCAGTGCAACAAGCTGCACGACTCGCCCTTCCCGGTGAACCCGGCCGGCTTCGTGATCCACAGCGCCGTGCACGAGGCCCGGCCCGACGCGCAGTGCGTGCTGCACACCCACACCCGCGCCGGCGTGGCCGTGAGCGCCCAGAAATGCGGTGTGCTGCCCATCAGCCAGCAGAGCACCTTCGTGCTGGCCTCGCTGGCCTACCACGGCTACGAGGGCGTGGCCTTCCGCGACGAGGAAAAGCCGCGCCTGCAGGCCGACCTGGGCGAGGCCAACTTCCTCATGCTGCGCAACCACGGCCTGCTCACCGTGGGCAAGTCCATCGCCGACGCCTTCCTCTCGATGTACACCTTCGAAAACACCTGCCGCATTCAGATCGACGCGCAGGCCGGGGGCGAGCTCAACCCGGTGGACCCGCAGATCGTGAGCGGTGTGGCCCAGGCCATGCGCGTGCAGACCGGTGGACTGGGCGGCGCCTTCGTGTGGCCATCGCTGCTGCGCAAGGCGCAACGGGACGCACCCGGTTACGACAGCTGACAAAGCTGACAGGGGCCCGCAGCGGATTTACCGCCCGGGTCATGCAAAAAACCAGGGCTGCGCATAGGATAGTGGGCTCCTTCCTGCCATTTTTCACACCAGAGGACCCAACAATGAAACTCTACTACTCTCCTGGCGCCTGCTCCCTGTCCCCGCACATCGCCCTGCACGAAGCGGGCCTGGCCTACACCCCCGTGCTGGCCAGCACCAAGAGCCACAAGCTGCAGGATGGCACGGACTACTACACCATCAACCCGCTGGGCTACGTGCCCATGCTGGAGCTGGACGACGGCACGCGCCTGCGCGAAGGCCCGGCCATCGTGCAGTACATCGCCGACCAGGTGCCGCTGAAGATGCTGGCCCCGCAGAACGGCTCGCTGCAGCGCTACCGCCTGCAGGAATGGCTGACCTTCATCGGCACCGAGATCCACAAGGGCTTCTCGCCCCTGTTCAACCCGGCCACGCCCGAGGAGTACAAGACCATGGCGCGCGAAAAACTGCTGCAGCGCCTGCAGTTCGTGGACGGCCAGCTCGCGGGCAAGGACTACCTGATGGGCGAGCAGTTCACCGTGGCCGACGGCTACCTGTTCACCGTGACCAACTGGGCCAAGCCCACCAACGTGGACATCTCCGCCCTGGCCAACCTGGCCGCCTACCGCGAGCGTGTGGGCGCCCGCCCCGCCGTGCAGGAAGCCATGAAGGCCGAAGGCCTGCTGAAGTAAGTCAGAACACCCTGGAAGGGCTCAACGCCCCTTCCAGGGCACCAGTTGCTGCTCCAGCCAGCGCATCCACCAATCGAAGCCCCAGGCCACCAGGCCGATGGCCAGGATGCCCATCACCACCACGTCGGTGCGCAGGAAGTTGGAGGCGTTGAGCACCATCTGCCCCAGCCCCACGGTCGCCGCCACCATTTCGGCAGCCACCAGCGTGGTCCAGCCGAAGCCGATGGCGATGCGCAGGCCCACCAGGATCTCCGGCAGCGCGGCCGGTACGATCACATGCCGCACCAGTTGCCAGCGGCTCGCGCCCAGCGACAGGGCGGCGTTGATCTGCTCCACGCTGGCACTGCGCACACCGGCCTTGGCGGCCAGCGCGATCGGCGCAAAACACGCCAGGTAGATCAACAGGATCTTGGACGCCTCGTCGATGCCCAGCCAGATCACGATCAGCGGTAAATAGGCCAGCGGCGGCAGCGGGCGGTAGAACTCGATGGGCGGGTCGAACACACCGCGCGCCACGCGGCTCACGCCCATGGCAATGCCCACCGGCACCGCCGTCACCACCGCCAGCGCAAACGCGCCGAACACGCGGATCGCACTCCACTGCAGGTGCTTCCACAAGGGCTCGCCGCCCTGGATGTTGCCGCGCCAGGCATCGCCCAGGGCGCGCAGCACGGCCTCGGGTGCGGGCAGGAACAGCGGAGGCACCCAGCCGAAGTGCGTGGCCAGCCACCACAGGGCCACCAGCGCAGCCACGGTGGCGGCACTGATGGCCCGGCTGGACCCGCTGCCCGGCAGGCGGAACGGGGCCACCGGGCGCGGCAATGGTGGCGTATCGGGATGTACCAGCACCGCAGCCCCCGGCGCATCACGGCCGCTGCCCGGTATCACCAGGATCTGGCTCATCGCGTCAGGCACCGGCGGGCTCCCCCTGCGCCACACTGGGCGCGATCCAGTCCAGCACGCGCTCGCGCCAGGCGATGAATTGCGCGTCCGACTTCACCGCGCGCGCAGGCCGGCCCGCCAGGTGCTCGCGGTTGAAGCCCAGCGCATGCTGCTGCGCGATACGGCCCGGGCGCGGCGTCATCACGATCAGGCGCGAGGCCAGGAACAGCGCCTCCTCCACATCGTGGGTGATGAAGAAAATGGTCTTGCCCGTGCGCCGCCACAGCTGCAGCACCAGCTCCTGCAGCGACTCGCGCGTGAACGCGTCGAGCGCGCCCAGCGGCTCGTCCATCAGCAACACATCGGGGTCGCTGGCCAGGGCGCGGGCAATGCCCACGCGTTGCTGCATGCCGCCCGAGAGCTGCCACACGGGGGCCTGGGCAAACGCCTCCAGCCCGACCAGGGCGAGCTTCTCAGTGGCCAGGCGGCGCCGCTCCTCACGTGCCACACCGCGCAGGCGCAGGCCCAGCGCCACGTTGTCCACCACATTGAGCCAGGGCATGAGCGCATGCTTCTGGAAAACCACGCCGCGCTCCGCACCCGGCCCGGCCACATCGCGCCCGTTGAGCGTGATGCGGCCCGCCGAGGCCTCGGTGAAGCCCGCGATGCAATTGAGCAAGGTGGTCTTGCCGCAGCCCGAGGCACCGAGCGCCACCACCAGCTCGCCGCGGGCGATGTCGAGGTCCACGTCCTGCAGCGCGAGCACCGGCGATGCGCCCGCGTAGCGCACATTCAGGCCGCGTATGCGCAGACCGGATGCGCTGTCGTCGTCACTTGGCACGCCGGACCCAGGCCGGGTTCACGCCCGCGGCGTAGTCGGGCAGCACATTCTGGATGGTGCCCTGCTCCTTCAGGAAAGCCGCCGTGGCCGCCAGCGATTTCGCCACGCCCGAATCCTTGCCGCCGCCCAGCCATTGGTTCGATGCCTGCTCGGTGGGCGGCACGAAGGCATACAGCGCCAGGCTGGCGGGCACAGTGGACACCTCGGCCCCGCTCCACTTGCCCACGGCCTTCACCTCGGCCGAATCGGCGTTCCACGCGGCCTTGTTGCCGGTGTAGGCCTTGTCGGCGTCGGCCAGCACCTGCACGAACTGCGCGAGGAAGGCGTCGTGCTCCTTGGCGAAGGCCTTGGTCACCGCCAGGCCGTCGAAGGTCGCCTTGCCGGTTTTCGCCGCAATCTGGCCCGAGGTCACGATGACCTTGCCATTGCCCTTGGCCTTGGCCAGCACCGGGTCCCAGACGAAGGTGGCGTCGATGTCGCCGCGCTCCCAGGCAGCCAGGATCTCGGGCGGGCGCAGGTTCACGATCTGCACGGTCTTGGGATCGACCCCTGCGTCCTGCAGCGCCACCAGCGCATGGAAGTGGGTGGTCGAAACGAAGGGCAGGCCGATCTTCTTGCCCTTCAGGTCGGCCAGGCTGTTGACACCAGAACCGTTGCGCGCCACCAGGGCCTCGGCATCGTGGATGTTGTCCAGCACCCAGAACACCTCGATGGGCACGCCCTGCGACAGCGCCGAGGCGAACGGCGAGGAACCCGCCTCGCCGATGTGGATGGCGCCCGAGGCCAGCGCGCGCACCACCTCGGCGCCGCTGCCCAGCTTGCGGTAGGTGACCTTGTAGCCCGTGCGCTTTTCGACCTCGCGCGTTTCCTGCGCATGGCGCCAGGGCACCACCATGTCCTGGTAGCCGATCACCACCTCGCGCGTCTGCGCCAGGGCACTGAAGCCCAGTGCCATGCCCATGGCCAGGGCAGCGGCCTGGATGCTGGTTCTGCGTGTTGTTGCCATCGGGACGAAATCTTTTTTTCTCTCTCGGGTCTGTCGAAGCCAGCCCGAAACGGCCCGGCAGGAGAGAAAAATTCTAGGCAGCAGTGCCCTCACGGCCTTGCACTGCTTTCGCGCTTGGATATGCGAAAAGCGTCTATGCAGAGACCAGTGGCTTCTGCCGCGACGCCACCGCTGCGCCCACCCACAGCGCGCAGGCCGAGAACACCAGCCCGCGCGCCAGGCCGCCGGGGCCGTCGGCGATCCAGCCCACCACCGTAGGCCCGATGATCTGCCCCGCCGCGAAGACGATGGTGAAGGCGCTGATGCCGCTGGCCCACAGCGCCTGCGGCAGGTTGTGCCGCACCAGCGCCGTGGTGGAGGCCACCACCGACAGGAACACCGCCCCGAACAGCAGGCCCGAGGCCAGCACCACCGGCCAGGCCGAGGTCAGCGCCGGCAGCACGGTGGCCACACCCAGCAGGCCGTTGAGCAACGCCAGCGCCTGCCCACCGCGGCTGCGATCCAGCAGGCCTGCCCAGAGGCGCGAGGACAGCACCACCGCCAGCCCCAGCAGCGCATAGAACCAGGTCACCGCCGTGCCGCTGGCGCCCTGCTCGCGCAGCAGCGCCACCACGAAGGTCATGTAGCCGATATAGCCCACGCCGAACAGGCCGTAGCCCAGCAGCGCTGGCGCAAAGGCCGCCCAGCGCACGCTGCCGCTTGCCGGCTGTGCAGACGCAGCAGCCGGTGCCGCCAGCGCCTGCAGCGCCCGCGCCGGCCACAGCAGCACCAGCGTGGCCGCCACGCAGGCCAGCGCCAGCGCCCACCAGGCCCAGGCCCAGGGGTGCGGGCCCGGTGCAGCGGCCAGCACCACCGGCACCAGCACGGCCGACAGGCTGATGCCCCAGCCCGTGCCGCCGTAGTACAGGCCCAGCAGCAGCCCGCTGCGCCCCGGCTGCTGCGCCCCCAGCCGCGCCGCGAGCAGGCCGCCGCAGACAAACACCAGCGCGCTCGCCACCCCGGCCAGCAGGCGCTGCAGCAGCAGCGGCGCGGCCTCCACGAAAAAGCCGCACAGGCCCATGAACACGGTGGCCAGCACGGAGCCCGCCACCAGCAGCGTACCCGGCGCCAGGCGGCGCAGCAGCAGCGGTGTGGCCAGCGCACCCAGCAGGTAGCCCAGGGCGTTCACCGTGTTCATGGCCCCGGCCAGCGTGTACGACCAGGCCAGGTCCGCGCGCATGGGCGGCAACAGCAGCGCGTATGCAAAGCGCGTGATGCCCAGCGACACCGCCGCCCCCATCGAGAGGGCCACAGCCAGCCACAGGCCATTGCGAAGCAAGGGGGGCGAAGACGGCGCGGGGACAACAGTGCTCATGGCGGCCATTGTGCCGCGCAGGGCCCGGCCGTGCTGGCGCCAAGGAGCGCCTTGGAGATAGCACAAATTACTTGTCCTTGGGGGCGCCGGCCTACTGCAGCCTTCACGGTTTGCGACTAGGCTTGTCCGTCTTTCCCGGCCCCTGCGGCCTCCAACCGACTTGAAAGAAAGCACCACCGCATGTCCACACCTTCGCTCTTCGATCCCATCCAGGTCGGCGACCTGCACCTGGCCAACCGCATCGCCATGGCACCGCTCACGCGCAATCGCGCACCCAACGCCGTGCCGGCCGACATCACGGCCACCTACTACGCCCAGCGCGCCAGCGCCGGCCTGCTGATCACCGAGGCCACGGCCATCAGCCACCAGGGCCAGGGCTACGCCGACGTGCCCGGCCTGTACGGCACCGAGCAGCTCGACGCCTGGAAGAAGGTCACCACCGCCGTGCACGAAGCCGGCGGCAAGATCGTGACCCAGCTGTGGCACGTGGGCCGCATCTCGCACAACGACCTGCAGCCCGATGGCGGCGCACCCGTGGCGCCCTCGGCCCTCATCGCCAAGTCCAAGACCTATCTGATCGACCGCGCCACCGGCAAGGGCAGCTTCGCGCCCACCTCGCAGCCGCGCGCGCTCGACGCCTCCGAGCTGCCCGGCATCGTGCACACCTATGCGGCAGCAGCCCGCAACGCGGTGGAGACCGCCGGCTTCGACGGCGTGGAGATCCACGGCGCCAACGGCTACCTGCTCGACCAGTTCCTCAAGACCGGCGCCAACCAGCGCACCGACGACTACGGCGGCAGCATCGAGAACCGTGCCCGCCTGCTGCTTGAAGCCACGCGCGCCGCGGTCGATGCCGTGGGCGGCGGCAAGGTTGGCATCCGCCTGTCGCCCGTCACGCCGGCCAACGACATCATCGACGCCGACCCGCAGCCCCTGTTCGACTACGTGGTGCGCCAGCTCGCGCCGCTGGGCCTGGCCTACATCCACATCATCGAAGGCGCCACCGGCGGCCCGCGCGAGCTGCCCGACCGCCCCTTTGACTACGCCGCACTCAAGGCTGCCTACCGCGCAGCCGGCGGCAAGGGCGCATGGATGGTGAACAACGCCTACGACCCCGCCCTGGCCGAAAAGGCCGTGACCGACGGCTCGGCCGACATCGTGGCCTTCGGCAAGCTCTACATCGCCAACCCCGACCTGGTCGAGCGCCTGCGCCAAAAGGCCCCGCTCAACGCCTGGGACCAGAGCACCTTCTACGGCGGCGGCGAAAAGGGCTATACCGACTACCCGACCCTCGCAGAAGCGCAAACGGCCTGAGCGGTCTGGGGTGCGTACGCGCCACCAGCCACCCGAAGAACACGCACGGCTCAGGCCAGTGCCCCCGTGCAAGGCCGCCCCGCCGCACCGGGGGCGTCCCCCTCCCGAATCGCGCAGCGAGTCGAGAGAGGGGTGAAGGCGCGAAGCGACTCAGGGGGTGCCTAGTCCTATAGGGCTGGGGGCCCGCATCACGATGCGGGTGAACAGGCGGTCGTAGGCCCCGTCGCGGGCTGGGCCCTGCGCCAACGGGTTGGCGTTGGATGCAAACGCCATGTCCATCGCCACCCAATCCTGCGTCTCCAGGTGCGCATGGGCCGCCGGCAGCACCACGGACTCTTCCAGCCGCATGTGCTCCAGGTAGAAGGCCACATAGCGGTGCAGGGCCTCCTCGAAGGCGCTCCGCCGCACCTCCCCCAACAGCTCCCAGGCCAGCAGCAGGTGCTGCAGTTCGCGCACGGCGGCCTCGCCCCCGGCATGCTCGCGCTCCAGCCGGGCAATGGCTTCGGCCGCCTCGGGCGCGCGCTCGGCCACGCGCGGGAACAGCCACTGTGATTCCTTGGGGTGGTGCTGGCGCTCGGGAAACTCGTCGATGTAGAACAGCATGGCGCGCATCACGTCGAAGAACGGCGCGGGCGCATCGCCCGGGCCGCGGTCCAGCATCAGCTCCAGCGAGCGCAATACGGCGGCCAGCGAGGCGTGTTCTTCGCGGATGGTCTGCAGGCTGGCATAGGGCATGGCACGGCTCCAGGGGGTGTTTGTTCCAACAGCCCCGAGGGTGCCATGCAGGCCCCGCGCGCCGGCTGACGCAAGTCAACCCTGCCCATGAAAAAGGCCCCGCTCGCCGAAGCGCGCGGGGCCTTGTGCAGACTGCCTGGGGCGGGTCTCAGCGTGCCAGCAGCGGGCGCGAGGCCGCAGGTGCGCGCAGCGATGCATGCTGTTGCGGCGAAGGCTGGGCCACCGGGCCACCGCCGTGGCCGCCATGCGACATCGACTCGGCGAGCTGGAACTGCTGCACCACCTCCGACAGGCGCGCGGCCTGCTCGCGCAGCGACTCGGCCGCGGCGGCGGACTCTTCCACCAGCGCCGCGTTCTGCTGCGTCATGCGGTCGATCTCGCCCACCGACTGGTTCACCTGGCCGATGCCGCCCGACTGCTCGGTGGCCGCCGCCGTGATCTCGCCGATGATGTCGCCCACGCGCTGCACGCTGGCCACGATCTCCTTCATGGCCGTACCGGCGTCTTCCACATGGCGCACGCCGCCGTCCACGGCGGTCACGCTGTTGTGGATCAGCCCCTTGATGTCGCTGGCCGCAGCGGCCGAGCGCTGGGCCAGGCTGCGCACTTCCGAGGCCACCACGGCAAAGCCGCGGCCCTGCTCGCCTGCGCGGGCGGCTTCCACGGCGGCATTGAGCGCCAGGATGTTGGTCTGGAAGGCAATGGAATCGATCAGGCCGATGATGTCGCCGATCTTGCGGCTCGACGCCGAGATCTCCTGCATGCTGGCCACGGCCTGCTGCACCACCGTGCCGCCGCGCGTGGCGGTGTTCGATGCCGAGGCCGCCAACTGGTTGGCCATCTGCGAGGACGAGGCCGTCTGCTGCACGGTAGAGGTCAGCTGCGACAGCGAGGCCACGGCTTCCTGCGCGTTGCTGGCGGTCTGCTCGGTGCGCTGCGACAGGTCCTGGTTGCCCGTGGCGATCTCCTGGCTGGCCGTGGCGATGTTGCCGCTGGCATCGCGCACCTGCGCCACCAGCGAACCCAGGCCCTGCTGCATGTCGCCCAGGGCGCGCTGCAGGTCGGCCACCTCGTCCTTGCCCTCGGCACGGATGGGCTGCGACAGGTCACCCCCGGCGATCGCCTGGGCCATGCGGCGCGCCTCGGCCAGCGGGTTGCAGATGGAGATCATGTTCAAGAGCGTCAGCGGCACCACCACCGCCACGGTGATCAGCACGGCCAGCACGAAGAGCCACTTGGTCTGCGCAGTGACCCGGCCCTGCTGCTCCACGGCCTTGTCCACATCGGCACGCAGCACCCCATCGAGCTGCTGCATGAGCTTGTCGGCCTGGTCGAACTCAGCCACGGCCTTGCCGCTCATGCGGTTGGCAATGGTGGCCGTGTCGTAGCCGCCGGCCTCGAGCTGGCGCGCCACATGGGCGAACTGCTCGCGGTAGCTGTCCAGGCGCTTGATGATGTCGCGCACCACCGGGTTGTTCGCGTCTTCCGGCCCTTCGAGGAGCTTGTTCGCGACCTTCTTGGCCTTGTCCTGGCTGGCCAGCCACTTGGCCTGCGCGGCCTTCACGACCTCGGGCTTCTCGTAGCCGATGATCATGTCCTTCTCGAGCTGGCGGATGGTGCCCATCTCGCCGCGCAGCTCGGCCATGTGGCCCACTTCGGCGAACGAGTGGGACATGAAGTCCTCGCTGAGCGCCGCAATGCGGAACATGCCCAGCATGCCGGCCCCTCCGAGCAGGCCCAGCAGGCCCAGCACCACGGCAATGGCCCCGAGCATGCGGAATCGAATGGTGAATTGCCGCATGAGCGCGAAGAGATTCATGATCTGTCGTCCTTTGAATAGGTGTACGTGCTGGTGGCGGACTGCCGGGAAGCCCCTGCATGGCAAAGGCAACCCGCCCCCGTATCCGCCGGCCTGCAACAAAACGTTGCAGTTTGCCACGTGACTGTGACCATACGCCATACGTGTTTATCACATGCGCCACCGCTTGAGCAAAAGGGCGTTGGCCATCACGCTCACCGAACTGAGCGCCATGGCCGCCCCGGCCACCACCGGACTCAGGTAACCGAGGGCCGCCAGGGGGATGCCGGCCACGTTGTAGGCAAAGGCCCAGAACAGGTTCTGGCGGATCTTCAGCACCGTGCGGTGCGATATGTCGAGCGCCGCTGCCACCAGCCGCGGATCGCCGCGCATCAGCGTGATGCCGGCCGCGTGCATGGCCACATCCGTGCCATTGCCCATGGCCATGCCCACATCGGCCGCAGCCAGGGCCGGCGCATCGTTGACGCCATCACCCACCATGGCCACCACATGGCCGCCCTGCTGCTGCAGTGCAGCAACCCGCGCCGCCTTGTCGCCCGGCAACACCTCGGCCATCACCTCGCCGGCGGCAGGGTCGAGACCCAGGCGGCGCGCCATGGCCTCGGCAGCGCCACGGTTGTCGCCTGAGACCATCACGGTGCGGATACCACGGCCCTTCAATGCCGCCAGGGCCTCGCGCGCACCGGGCTTGGGCTCATCGCCAAAAGCCATCAGCGCGCGCAGTGCCAGGCCGCCAGGGGTGCGCTCGGCCACGGCCGAGACCGTGGCGCCCTCGGCCTGCAGGGCCGCAGCGCGATCTGCCAACGGTCCCATGTCCACCCCCAGCTCCTGCATCCAGCGCAGACTGCCCACCAGGTAGCTGGCGCCCCGCACCTCGCCCTCCGTGCCGCGCCCGGGCACGGCACGCACGGCATCGGGGGACAGCAGGGCCAGCTCGCGTTCCTGCGCCGCGCGCACCACGGCACGCGCCAGCGGGTGTTCGCTGCCGCTCTGCACGGCGGCAACCGCCGCCAGGGCCCCGCCCTCTTCCACGCCCGGCACGACTTCAAAGGCGATCAGGCGCGGCTGCCCCACGGTCAGCGTGCCGGTCTTGTCAAAGGCCACCGTGTCCACCTGGTGCGCGCGTTCCAGCGCCTGCGCGTCCTTGATCAGAATGCCGTGCTTCGCCGCCACCCCCGTGCCCGCCATGATGGCCGCCGGCGTGGCCAGGCCCAGCGCACAGGGGCAGGCGATCACCAGCACCGCCACGGCATGGATCAGCGCCGCCTCCAGTCCCGCGCCGGCCCACAGCCAGCCCAGCAGGGTGGCCAGGGCAATCGCCAGCACCACAGGCACGAACACGGCCGAGACCTTGTCCACCAGCCGCTGCAGCGGCGCCTTGGCGGCCTGCGCGTCCTCCACCAGGCGGATGATGTGCGCCAACACCGTCTCGGCGCCCACGGCCGTCACCGCCATCACGATGCGCCCGTCGCGATTGATCGAACCACCCGTGAGCGGTGCGCCCACGTCGCGCGCCACGGGCAGGGGCTCGCCGGTCAGCATGGATTCGTCCACTTGCGTGTGGCCCTCGTGCACCGTGCCGTCCACGGGGATGCGCTCGCCCGGGCGCACCACCAGCCGGTCGCCCACCAGCACCTCGGCCACGGGCACATCCACCTCGCCGGCCTTGCCCAGCAGGTGCACGACATCGGGGCGCAACGCATGAAGTGCGCGGATGGCCGCCGTGGTCTGGCGCTTGGCGCGCGCCTCCAGCCACTTGCCCAGCAGCACCAGGGTGACCACCACGGCCGAGGCCTCGAAATACAGGTGCGGGGCGTGGCCTGCATGGGCTGTAAGCCACAGCCACACCGACAGCCCCCAGCCCGCGCTGGTGCCCACGGCCACCAGCAGGTCCATGTTGCCCGACAGGGCCCGTGCGGCATGCCAGCCCGCCTTGTAGAAACGCGCGCCCAGGATGAACTGGACGGGAGTGGCCAGCACGAACTGCAGCCAGGCCGGCAGCATCCAGTGCTGCCCGAACAGGTCGCCCACCATGGGCAGCACCAGCGGGGCCGACAGCGCCAGCCCTACGCCCACGGGCAGAAAGCCCGCCCAGGCAGAGAGGTCTTCGGCCGCCTCGCCCTGCCCCGTGGCCAGCGGCTCATAACCCGCATTGCGCACCGCCCGGCGCAACTGTGCCTCCAGCGCCGCGGCATCGGCTCCCTCGGGCACCGCCATGGCCACGCGCACCGATTCCGTGGCCAGGTTGACGGCAGCGTCCTCCACGCCGGGCACCTTGCGCAGCGCGCGCTCCACACGGCCCACACAGCTCGCGCAGGTCATGCCGCCAATGCCGAAGTCGAACTGCTGCTGTTGCACTGCAGCAGAAGAGGAAGGAGAAAGGGTCGTCGTGTTCATGGCATGGAAGTTACAGCTTGCCATCATGTCAAGGTCAAGCCCTTGCCCCAGATCAAGTCGGCGCCTTGTCCGATACGGACGCCGGGTGGCCGGTAGTCGAATCCATCCATGACAAGCCCCACACCCCCACGGGCGCGCACCGGCCAGGCCCCAGAGCCGCTGGACCGCGCCGCATTCCGCGAACGCTTTCTGCTCGACTTCCAGGACCCGCGCTTTGCCGACGAGGCCGCCGACGCCCTGGACCGCATCGAGGGCATTGCCTGGCGCAACTACGACGACAACCGCAAGGCGCCGCGCACGCGCAAGGCCGGACCCGGCTATGCCGACCCGGACTACGACCTGTCCGTCGACTGGATCGAGGCCAAGGAGCGCATCGACGCGGCGCGCCAGCGCTGGGCCGATCCGGCCAGCCCCTCGCGCGTGCTGCTGGTCTGCGGTTCGGCCCGCAACGACGGCACCTGCCCCGGCGAGATCTCCAAGAGCTGGCGCATGCTCAACATGGCGCGCGACGTGCTGGCGGCCGAGCACATCGAGGTCGACCTCCTCGACCTGAGCCGCGTCACCTCCGACTACGGGCGCCACATCCACCCCTGCAAGGGCTGCGTCTCCACCGCCATGCCGCTGTGCCACTTTCCGTGCAGCTGCTACCCCAACCACGCCATGCGCCAGACCGGCGACTGGATGAACGAAATCTACGAACGCTGGACCGCCGCGCACGGCGTGATGATCATCACCCCCGTGTACTGGTACCAGTCGCCCAGCCCGCTCAAGCTCATGATCGACCGCCTGGTCTGCGCCGACGGCGGCAACCCCGATCCCACCAGCACCCACGGCAAGAAGTCAGCCGAAGCCAAGGCGCTGGAACTCGCTGGCTGGGGCTATCCCAAGCACCTGGAAGGCCGCACCTATGCCGTGGCCGTGCACGGCGACGTGGCCGGCATCGAGATGTCGCGCCGCGCCCTGTCGGACTGGCTCGACTGGATGGGCTTCATCGACGCCGGCCAGGCCGCGCGGCTGGACCGCTACATCGGCTACTACGAAAGCTATGCCCAAAGCCACGAGGTGCTGGACCGGGACCAGGCCATGCAGGCCGAGATCCGCGGCGCGGCCCAGGCCCTGGCGGTGGCCGTGGGCGAGCTGCGCGCAGGCCGGCTCTCGCGCCCCGATGCACACGTGAAGCGCGCCCGGCCCAAATAGGCCTGAAAAAAGGTGGTTCGCACCAAGGTCTTGGCATGGCGCTTGACCTTGCCACCATGTGAAGGTTTACGCTCCCTGCCATCCCATCCACTTTCAGCAAGGAGCCTTCCATGACAGCATCCAGCACCACCAGCCACGACTTCCAGGTCCAGGGCATGACCTGCGGCCACTGCGAGCGCGCCGTGACCCAGGCCGTGCAGGGCGTGGACCCCGATGCCAGCGTGCGCATCGACCGGGCCAGCGGCAGCGTGCACGTGGCGCACAGCAGCGCCGACCGCGCAGCGCTGGCCGCGGCCATCGCCGAAGAAGGCTACGCCGTCACGGCATGAGCAAGACGGCTTGGCCCGTGCCCATCGGCGAGGCCGCGCGCCGCGCCGGGGTTTCGGCGCGCATGGTGCGCCACTACGAATCCCTGGGCCTCGTGGCCGGCGTGGCGCGCACCGACAGCGGCTACCGCCAGTACACCGAGGCCGACGTGCACGGCCTGCGCTTCATCCGCCGCGCGCGCGACCTGGGCTTTTCGATGGAAGAGATCGCCGGACTGCTCGCCCTGTGGCAGGACCGCAGCCGCGCCAGCAGCCAGGTCAAGCGCATCGCGCAGGAGCACATCGCCGACCTGGGCGAGCGCATCGCCGCCATGCAGGCCATGCAGCGCAGCCTGCAGACGCTGGTCTCGTGCTGCCATGGGGACGAGCGGCCCGATTGCCCCATCCTCGATGACCTGGCGGGGGAGCTCCCTGCCCAGAAGCACTAGGCGCGCTTGCGCGCCGCCGGTGAAGCAGCAGCAGCAGCAGGTGCGGCCTTGCGCACGCGCCTGACAGGCACCTTGGCCACGGCCTGGTCCGTGCGCCGCAGCACCCCCTTGCACAGCGTCTCGATGCACTGCCCGGCCACCTGCTCGGCCGTGTACTCGCCACCGGGCTGGTACCAGCGGCCGATCCAGCTCAGCGCCCCGGCGATCACGAAGGCCGTCATCTTCGGGTCGCAGGGCTGCAGCGAGCCCTCTTCCACCCCTTCAGCCACCAGGCGGCGGAATTCCTTGTCGATGGCGGACTTGAGGCGCCGCAGCTCCACCCGGCTCTCGGGCGGCAGCTGCTCGTCGCCCACGCGGATCAGGCACTTGCCGAAATCCTCGGTGACGATGCGCGCATAGACCTGCATGCAGGTCATGAGCTGGTCGATGGCCTTGCCGCCGGCGGCGCGCGAACCGGCTATGCCCTCCAGCATCATCTCCAGCCCCTTGCTCACGCACTGCAGCAGGATCTCGTCCTTGTTCTTCACGTAGTAGTACAGCGTGGGCTTGGTCACATTGAGCCGCGCGGCGATGTCGTCGAGCGAGGTCGCATGGAAACCCCGCTCGTTGAACAGCTGGGCCGCCGCCTGCAGCACGGCATTGCGCTTGGCCTCGCGCTGCTGTTCGCGGTGGGACGCGGGCGCCCAGGGCGATGCGGGCGGGCGCGGGTCGGCACTGCGGGGGGGCGACACGGTGGGGCTGGGCATGGCAGGCTGGTTCCTCGGGAAAGTACGGATGCTGATGGGGCGCAGTGCCTTCCAGAATCTACTCGCGAGTAAACAGTTTACGCACAAGTAGAACTTTTCCGCCACCTTGGCGAGAGTTTTCCGGTCAGCACAAACCCGCATTAGAAAGCCAATGGAGACACACCCACCCGGCATTCCCCCCGCCACGGCAGCGCCGCTGCTCGCGGTCGACGGCGTCACGCTGGCCTTCGGCGGGGTCAAGGCGCTCACCGGCGTGGGCTTTGGCGTGCAGGCCGGCTCCATCACCGCCGTCATTGGCCCCAACGGCGCGGGCAAGACCTCGCTGTTCAACACCATCTCGGGCTTCTACCGGCCCGCCAGCGGCGCCATCCGCTTCAAGGGCCAGGACATCACGCGTGTGCCCGCCCCCCGGCGCGCCCGGCTGGGCCTGGGGCGCAGCTTCCAGAACATCGCGCTGTTCCGCGGCATGACGGTGCTCGACAACATCAAGCTCGGCCGCCACGCGCACCTCAAGACCAACGTGCTCGACGCACTGCTCTACGTGGGCCGCGCGCGCCGCGAAGAGGCCGCCCTGCGCGCCGACATCGAGGAGCGCATCATCGACTTCCTGGAGATCGACCACATCCGCCACGCGCCCGTCTCGGCCCTGCCCTACGGCCTGCAAAAACGCGTGGAGATGGCCCGCGCACTGGCCATGCAGCCCGAGGTGCTGATGCTCGACGAACCCGTGGCCGGCATGAACCGCGAGGAGACCGAGGACATGGCGCGCTTCATCCTTGACGTGCGCGCCGAATGGGGTGTCACCGTGCTCATGGTCGAGCACGACATGGGCATGGTCATGGACCTGTCGGACCACGTGGTGGTGCTCAACTTCGGCCAGGTCATCGCCCAGGGCACGCCGGGGCAGGTGCAGGCCAACCCCGAGGTGGTCCGCGCCTACCTGGGCGCGGGCAACGTGGGCGACCTGCGCGCCCGGTTCCAGGCAGCAGCCGCCACACCGCAGCAAGGGGCCAGCGCATGATGGACTGGGCCTACCTGTTCGAGATCAGCCTCACCGGCATTGCCGGCGGCGGCCTGTACGCCCTGGCCGCGCTGGCCTTCGTCATGGTCTACAAGGCTACGCGCGTGGTGAACATCGCCATCGGCGAACTGCTCATGGTCGGCGCGTACCTGTTCTTCACCTTCGCCGCCACCTTCGCGATGCCGCTGTGGCTGGCCATTCCCGCCGCGGTGCTGGGATCGGGCCTGCTGGGCGCGGTGATCGAGCGCACCATGATCCGCCCGCTGCTGGGCGAACCGCCGATCTCCGTCTTCATGGTCACCGTGGGCCTGGCCTCGGTGCTCGTGGGCCTGGTGGAGATGATCTGGACCGCCGACCAGCGCCGCCTGCCCGAATTCATGCCCACCAAGCCCATCATGGTGGGCGATGCCTTCCTCGCGCCCAAGGTGTTCTGGGGCGCCATGATCGCCGTGGCCTTCATCGCCGCGGTGCTGCTGGTGTTCCGCTTCTGGCGCGGCGGCGTGGCCCTGCGCGCCACGGCCAGCGACCAGGCCGCCGCCTACTCGGTGGGCATCAATGTGCCGCGCGTGTTCTCGCTGGCCTGGGTGGCCTCGGCCATGATCGCCGCGGTCTCCGGGATCATCGTCGGCTCCATCGGCGGCATCTCGTCGAGCATGGGCGTGTTCGGCCTCTCGGTGCTGGTGGTGGTCATCGTGGGCGGGCTCGACAGCGTGCTCGGCGCACTGCTGGGCGGCCTGCTCATCGGCCTGGTCGAAGCATTGGCGGGCGCCTACCTGGGCGGCGAATACAAGCTCTTGGCCACCTTCATCGTGCTCGTGGCCGTGCTGCTGGTGCGTCCGTACGGCCTGTTCGGCACGCACGAAATAGAACGTCTGTAAGGCCCGCCATGCGCATCGGAACCCTCAAGGAAAGCTACGTCGCCGACGCGGCGCTGTTCGACTCGCGCACGCAGAAGGTCTGGCTCGCCGTGGCCGCCGCGCTGCTGCTGCTCTTTCCCTTCATGGCCAGCGACTACTGGCTCTACCTGGCCTGCCTGGTCAGCATCAACGTCGCCAGCGCCACGGGCCTCAACATCCTCACCGGCTACACCGGCCTCGTGAGCCTGGGGCAGGCCGCCTTCATGGGCCTGGGGGCCTACACCGTGGCCGTGCTGGAGACGCGCGCGGGCACGCCCTTCGTGCTCAACCTGCTGGCCGGCGGCTTGGTGGCCATGCTGGGCGGAATCGTCGTGGGCATCCCCTCGCTGCGCGTCAAGGGCCTGTACCTGGCCATCGCCACCATCGCGGCATCCTTCATCGCGCACTTCATCTTCGCCAACTGGAAGTTCACGGGCGGCACCGGCGGCCTGAGCGTGCCGCCGGCCAAGTTCTTCGGCCTGGCGCTCGACACCTCGTTCCGCCTGTACTGGGTGATCGTGCCGGTCACCGTGCTCATGCTGCTGGGCGCGGCCAACCTGTTCCGCACGCGCGTGGGCCGCGCCTTCATCGCCATCCGCGACCGCGACATCTCGGCCGAGGTGCTGGGCATCCCCCTGCTGCGCTACAAGCTGCTGTCCTTCGGCCTGTCTTCGTTCTATGCGGGCTTGGCCGGTGGGCTGTGGGCCTATTTCTTCCGCGTGGTCACGCCCGAGAGCTTTCCGCTGCTCATGTCCATCTTCTTCCTGGCGGCCATCATCGTCGGCGGCATGGGCTCCATCCTGGGCGGCATCCTGGGTGCGGTGTTCATGACCATGGTGCCCGAGCTGCTCAAGCTGGTGGTCGACCTGCTGCCCGGCGGCAACGAGCTCACGGTGTTCCTCTCGCCCGTGCGCACCGTGGTCTTCGGCCTGCTGATCATCGGATTTCTGGTGTTCGAGCCACAGGGGCTCGCAGAAGTGTGGCGGCGCATTCGCCGCTTTTTCCATCTGTGGCCGTTCCGCAATTGACGGGCCCCGCCGCAGCCAAAAAACCATGAAGGAGACAAGCACCATGCCCCAAACCACCACCCCAGCCCTTGCATCGCAGCGCCGCCGCTCCCTGCTGCTCGCGGCCGGCGCCACGCTCGCCGCGCCGCTCACCGCCACCGCGCAGGCCAGCGGCGAGGACATCGTGATCGGCGGCTCCATCCCGCTCACCGGCGTGTTCGCCTTCGCGGGCGTGGGCATCAACGCCGGCATCGGCGACTACGTGAAGATGGTCAACGACGCCGGCGGCATCAAGGGCCGCAAGCTCAGGTACGTGCCCGAGGACACGGGCTACAAGGTCGACGTCTCGGTGGCCGCCTACAAGAAGATCACCAGCCAGAACAAGGTGAACCTCTACTACGGCGACTCCACGGGCTTTTCCAAGACCATCAATCCCGAGCTCGACCGCGCCGGCACCACGCTGATGGCCGGCGCCTCCTTCGCCAGCGAGCTCAACGACCCGAAGAAGTACCCCAACCAGTTCCTCGTCGGGCCCGACTACACCGAGATGTTCGGCATCCTGCTCAAGCACATCGCCAAGGAAAAGCCCGGCGCCAAGGTGGCCTTCGTGTACTCCGATTCGGAATTCGGCCGCGACCCCATCGACAAGAGCGAGGCCGCCGCCAAGGCGCTCGGCCTGTCGGTGCCCGTCAAGATCATGACGCCCGCAGGCAGCGTAGACGTCTCGGGCGAGGTCATCAAGCTGCGCCGTGCCGCGCCCGACTACACGATCTTCCACGGCTACATCCTGGCCCCCATTCCCGAGTTCATCACCCAGGGCAAGCAGCAGGGCATGACCAGCAAGTGGATGGGCACCTTCTGGACCATGGACAGCTCCACCGTGATGAAGATGGGCGAGGCCGCCGACGGCTTCATGGGTGTGATGCCCTACCGCTACTACTACGACACCGAGAAGGCGCCCATGCTGGAGAAGATCCGCGCGCTGCGCCCCGAGTACCAGAGCACGGCCTACATCCAGGGCTTTCTCGCTGCCATGCTGTTCACCGAATCGGCCAAGCGCTGCCTGGATGCGGGCAAGCCCCTCGACGGCAAGAACCTCAAGGCCGCGCTCAACAGCATCAAGGACTTCGACACCGGTGGCCTGATCGGCGTGCCGATCACCATCAGCGGCAACTCCATCCCCGTGGGGCGCGTGTACCGCGCGGACATGAAGGCCCAGAAGATGGTCGCAGCCTCCGACTGGATCAAACTGTGACCAGCCTGCCATGACCGCGCACGCCACGCCGGACCATGTCCTCGAAGTCAATAACATCGAGGTCATCTACAACCAGGTCGTGCAGGCCCTGCGCGGCCTGTCGCTGGCCGTGCCGCGCGGCCAGATCGTGGCATTGCTGGGCAGCAACGGCGCGGGCAAGTCCACCACGCTCAAGGCCATCTCGGGCCTGCTGGCGCTCGAAGACGGCACGGTGGAGTCGGGCAGCATCCGCTTCAACGGCCAGCCCACCGCGGGCCTGGCACCGCAGCAGTTGGTGCGCAGCGGCCTCTCGCACGTGATGGAGGGCCGGCGTGTGTTCGAGGACCTCACCGTCGAAGAGAACCTGGTGGCCGCGACCTATGCGCTCACCGGCCGCACCGATGCCAAGCCCGACTTCGACAGCGTCTACAGTTACTTCCCACGCCTGCACGAGCGCCGCAAGGGCCTGGCCGGGTACCTCTCGGGCGGCGAGCAGCAGATGCTGGCCATCGGCCGCGCCCTCATCGCCCAGCCCCAGCTGATCCTGCTCGACGAGCCCTCGCTGGGCCTGTCGCCCAAGCTGGTGGAAGACATCTTCACCATCATCGCACGCATCAACGCCGAGCGCGGCACCTCCATGCTGCTGGTGGAGCAGAACGCCACCGTGGCCCTGGCCGTGGCCCACCAGGGCTACATCATGGAGAACGGCAAGATCGTGATCGACGGCCCGGCCGAGCGCCTGGCCAACGACCCCGACGTGCGCGAGTTCTACCTCGGCATGGGCGGCAGCGGCGAAGCGAAAAGCTTCAAGGACATCAAGCACTACAAGCGCAGGAAGCGTTGGCTGTCATGAATCTTCCCGACCTCACCCTGCCCCAGATGCTGCGCGAGCGCGCGCGCACCGAGCCGGGCCGCGTAGCCATCCGGCAGAAGGACTACGGCATCTGGAAGCCCTTCACCTGGGCCCGCTATCACGAGCGCGCCTGCCACTTCGGCCTGGGCCTGCGCGCGCTGGGCCTGCCGGCCGGCGGCCATGTGGGCGTGATCTCCGAGAACCGCATCGAATGGGTGCTCGCGCAGATGGGCGCGGGCCTGGTCGGCGCAGTCACCGTGGGCGTGTACCCCACCAGCCCCACCAACGAGGTGGCCTACGTGGTCGGCCATGCCGACATCGAAGTCATGGTCTGCGAGGACCAGGAGCAGACCGACAAGCTGCTCGCCGCGCTGCCAGAGCTGCCGCGCCTGAAGAAGATCATCGTCATCGAGACCAAGGGCCTGCGCAGCTTCGCACCCGAGGCGCGCGCGCTGATCGCCACCTTCGCCGAGGTCGAGGCGCTGGGCGCCGCAGCGGACTCACAGGCGCTGGTGGACGAGGCGCTGGCGCGCCAGACCCTGGACGACCTGGGCCTGATGATCTACACCTCGGGCTCCACCGGCAAGCCCAAGGGCGCCATGATCCGCTACCGCAACATCCGCGGCGTGGTGCCCGGCATCGTGGATCGGCTGCAGCTCGACGCGGCCACCACCCACCTGTCCTACCTGCCGCTGTGCCATGTGGCCGAGCAGATGCTCACCAGCTTCGTGCCGGTGTACATCGGCTCGCAGGTGAACTTCGGCGAATCGATCCGCACCGTGCAGGAAGACCTGCGCGAGGTGGCACCCACCATGTTCCTGGGCGTGCCGCGCATCTGGGAGAAGATGCACGCCGCCATCCACATCAAGCTGCAGGAGACCGGGGGCCTGCGCCGCCGGCTGTTCCAGCGCGCCTTCGCCGCCTGCCAGCCCCTGGCCGAGAAGCCGCGCAGCGCCTGGAGCCTGGGCGAGCGCCTGGCATCGGCCGCCAGCTACTGGCTGGTGTTCCGTGCGCTGCAGAACTTCATCGGCCTGCGCGATGCGCGCGTGGCGCTCACCGGGGCCGCGCCCATCCCGCCCGATGTGGTGCGCTTCTTTCGCGTGCTCGGCCTGCCGCTGGTGGAGGTCTACGGCCTGACCGAATCCACCGGCATGGTCACCGGCCACCGGTTGGACCAAGTGGTGGTGGGCACCGTGGGCGTGCCCATCCTGGGCGTGGAACACCGCATCGCCGACAACGGCGAGCTGCAGCTGCGCGGCGACATGGTGTTCGCGGGCTACTACCAGAACCCCGAGGCCACGGCCGCGAGCATCGTCGACGGCTGGCTGCACACCGGTGACGTGGTGCGTGAAGAGAACGGCCAGATCAAGATCGTGGACCGGCTCAAGGACATCATGATCACGGCCGGCGGCAAGAACCTCACCCCTTCGGAAATCGAGAACACCATGAAGGGCAGCCCCTTCATCAAGGAATGCATCATCGTCGCCGAGGGCCGCAAGTTCGTCGGCGCGCTGGTGATGATCGACTTCGAGACCGTGGGCAAATGGGCCGAGGCGCGGCGCATCGCCTTCACGCACTTCCGCTCGCTGGTGGAAACGCCCGAGGTGCGCGAACTCATCGACACCGAGATCCGCCGCGGCAACGAGCGCCTGGCCCAGGTCTCGCAGATCCGCCAGTTCCACCTGCTCACCAAGGAACTGGACCACGACGACGGCGAGGTCACCGCCACCATGAAGGTGCGCCGCTCCAGCATCTACAAGACCTACGCCGCCGAGATCGAAGCGCTGTACCGCTGAGGAAACCCCGCCATGACCGACCACGCCGAGGCAGCGCCTCCTCCCCTGCTGATCGAACGCCAAGGTGCCATCGCCACCCTGTGCTTCAACCGGCCCGCTGCGCTCAACGCCATCGACGTGCCCATGGCCCAGGCCTTCCTCGCCGCCGTGCAGGCCATCGCGCAGGACCCTGGCGTGCGCGTGGTGGTGCTGCGCGGCGCCGGCAAGGGCTTCATGGCCGGTGGCGACCTGGCCACCCTGCGCGCCAACCCTGTGCAGGGCGCCATGGACCTGCTCACACCCCTGCACGCCGGCCTGGCCCTGCTCGCGCAGATCGATGCACCCGTCATCGCCCAGGTGCATGGCGTGGCCGCAGGGGCCGGACTGTCCATGCTGCTGCAGGCCGACTACGTGCTGATGGCCGAGGGTACGCGCCTGAACCTGGCCTACATCAATCTGGGCACCAGTTGCGACGTGGGCGCCTCCTGGTCGCTGCCGCGCCTGGCCGGCATGCGCCAGGCGCTGGAGATCGCGCTGCTCGGCGATGCCTTCACGGCCGAGGACGCGCTGCGCCTGGGACTGGTGAACCGCATCCTGCCCGCCGCCGACCTCGATGCCGCCACCGCTGCGATGGCCGAACGCCTGGCCGCCGGCCCCACCGTGGCCTATGGCGCGATGAAGCGCCTCATGCGCCAGTCGATGGAGCGCAGCCTGCCCGAGCAGCTCCATGCGGAGCAGCAGGCCTTTGCCCGCTGCGCAGCCACCAGCGATTTCCGAGAGGGCATAGCGGCCTTCCACGAACGCCGCCCCGCGCAGTTCAACGGGCGCTGAACCCGGTCGGCAAGCTCAGAACGGCGCCGATTCCGGGTCCGTGTCCACCGGGGCTGTTGCCGGCCCGGTGATGGCGCGCCCGCCCACATCCTTGCCGCGCGGCGCCACGGGCACGGCGGATGCGAGGCTGGGGCGCGAAGCGGCAACAGCGCCACCGCCGGAGCCGACACCATCGGACTCACCCCCCAGCGCCTCGATCAGGTCGGGGATCAGCTTGGACAGTTCGCCCGTGGCGATCGCCACATCGGTATCGAAGCCGCCGTCATCGGCCTTGGTGCCCTCGAACACCGTGTCCAGAAAGGACACCTTCTTGATCTGCAGCCCCTCGGTCAGCATCAGCGAGACGCGGTCGTCCCAGGTCAGCGCCAGCTTGGTGGGCAGCTTGCCGGCGGCGATGTGGGCCTGCACCTCCTCGATGTCGAGCGGGTGGCGCGAATAGCGCACCACGGCCTTGGCCTCGTCGGCGCTTTTCAGCTCGCATTCGCGGTCCACGGTAAAGCCCACGGGCGGCTCCTGCGTGCTCAGCCAGTGCGACATGGCCGCCTGCGGGCTGGTCTCGGTGTACAGCAGCGAGACCGACAGGCCCGGCAGCGACTCGACCAGCAACGACACCACCTCGTCGGCACGGCCCTGGCTGCCGGTGTCGAAGACGATGGTGCGTGCCTCCTTGTCGATCCACACCCACATCGAGCCCTGCTTGGTGAAAGCCATGGGCAAGAGGTCGAGCTTGGCCTCTTCCTTGAGCTCCTTGCTCTCCTTCTTGCCCGGCTTGCGCCCGGTTTCCTTCTCGATGCGCTCGGCCTTTTCCTTCACGCGGCGGTTGAGCACCGAGCCCGGCAGCACCTTGGACTCGACCATGAAGCGCAGGATCCACTGCCCGCCCACCGATTCGACCAGGGCGCCATGCTCTTCGCCGCGCGGCGGGACAAAGCCCAGCGACTTTTCCTGCGTGGCACCGCATTCCATGAAGGGCAGCTTGGCCAGCGCCTCTTCCACCTGCGTCAATTCCACCTGCCATTGCGGCGCAATGCGGTACACGATCATGTTCTTGAACACGGAAACAAACCCCCTGGTTGCCGGACGAAGCTGTCCACCGGTGCCTGCACGCCGAGAGCGCTGCGGCACGGAACCCTCCATTGTCGGTGGTCGGCACACCCTTGCGCACCAGGTTGCAGCGCGGCACGGGGGCAATGCCCGCGCCCGGCCCGCTTTTGCTCCGCTTTTGATAGCTGCAGCGCCGCGCGGACAAAGACGATCTTCTTGTCACAACTTTACACTGGGACAAACAACGTGCATGCGCGCGATACATGGCAGGCGGACACTGCAGTCAACCGCTGGAACCGTCGTTCCGGGGCCTCTTCCCCCCTCTGAAAGGACTCTCGCCATGGCCTTCCTGTCCCGCCAAACCGTTGTTGCCGCCTCCGTCCTCGCCGCCCTGGCCCTGCCGGTGCTGGCCCAGCCCACCCCCGCCAACCCGCCCGCAGCCGGCACCGTGGCCGCGCCTGACGCCCGCAAGGGCCCCGGCGAGCACCGCGAACGCCACGAGGCCCGCAAGGCCCAGCGTGCCGCCGCACTCAAGGAGCAGCTCAAGCTGACCCCCAACCAGGAACCGGCCTGGAACACCTTTACGGCCTCCATGCAGCCCCAGGGCGACCGCCCCGCGCGCCTGGACCGCAAGGACATGGACAAGCTCACCACCCCCGAGCGCATCGACCGCATGCGGGCCCTGCGCGCCCAGCACGCCGCCGAGGCCGACCGCCGCGGTGAAGCCACCAAGGCCTTCTATGCCGTGCTGACCCCTGAGCAGCAAAAGACCTTCGACGCCCGCACCCACCGCATGGGCCCGCGCGGCGAGCACGGCAAGCATGGCCCCCACGGCCACCGTGGCAAGCCTGCCGGCACACCCCCTGCCTCCCAGTCGTGAGCGGCAGGGCCACACTCCCAGGTGTGGCCGGCAGGCAGCAGATGGCGAAGGGCCCCTCGGGGCCCTTTTCCTTTTTTGCCGCCAGCAAGGCGAGGTGGCGGCCTACAAAACACCCTGGGAATGCATTCCTAAACTTGTTTACATACAGTTGTGTATGTCAAACCACGGAACAAAAACCATGAACTCCAAAACCGTCCGAACCACCGTCTCTGCGCTCGCAGCCACCCTGGCCCTGGGCTGCCTGGCAGCATTGCCCCAGGCCGTCCAGGCGCAAAACGCACAGGCATCGCCCTCCGTCTACGTTCAGGGCTCCCAGGCCCGCCGCGACACCGATGTCCTCACCATCGGCGCCACCCTGCCCTGGAAGGACTGGCAGCGCCCCCTCTGGGGCGGCCAGCTCACGGGCTATTGGGACATCTATGCCAGCCGCTGGTCCTATGACGGCCTCTCGGGCCAGCGCGAGCACCTCAGCCTGGTCGGCGTCACCCCTACCCTGCGCCTGCGCATGGACGAGGGCCGTTCCGCCTGGTTCTGGGAGGGCGGCATCGGCCTCACGGTGGCCGACAAGCGCTACGAGATCCGGGACCGCACCTTCAGCACCCGCGCCAACTTCGCCTCCCACCTGGGCCTGGGCGTGAGCCTGGGCGAACAGCGCCAGCACGACATCGTGCTGCGGGTGCAACATGTCTCCAACGCCGGTATCAAAAAGCCCAACCCGGGCGAGAACTTCGTGCAGCTGCGCTACGGCTACCACTTCTGAGCCGGCCCCCGGTCCCGGCCCCGGAGCCCGCCACCCTGGCGGGCTTTTTTGTGCCCAGGCCCATCCCGGTCTGTGGATAACCATGGGTATGGTTGCCGAACAACCGATTGCTTATCCACAGCGCTTGGCTATTTCCAAAAGTTGTTGTCATCCAACTGCAGAGTTCACCCCCGCGGCGCCACAGGGTTTGAGGCCACGCAAGTGCGCGCCAGCATTGGGAAAAAAGGGCTTGTCCACACAAACAGCCCTTGCTCTATTACTACTGCTATTGATTTATAGAGCTATCAAAGAATAACAAGCAAAGCCAACGCGGGGCATGGAACGCCACAGTGCTCCTGGAAAGCGGCCCGGTGGCGGGTTGCCGTGCCCCGCGCATCGCGCAAGGCAGGAGGGAACCCACCCGTGGCTTGCGCAAGCCGACGAGACCCCTGTCTGCCCCCCAAGGTTCAGCGACAGGCTGCACCGGCCTGGACGGCCTGCAGAGGCCGTTTCGATGGCTGAGGCGAGGGGCAGAGGCCGTGGTGCCGCAGCCAGGGCTGCAAATGCCTCTGAGCAGGCCCCCAAAGTCCCTACCCCGGTGGAAAAAAGCGGCCTGTGCCGGCAACTTCTCCCCACATACGCAGCCCCTTGTGCATAACTTTGGGGGAATCGCTGGCACAAGCGCCTGGTTGTCCACAGCGAGGAGCCGTTTCCAGGTTTTGTCCCCGTTGGCGCTACAGCGGGACCCGCGTGCTGCGCACAGGGTTGGCGGCGACGCAAGTGCTTGTCACGCCAAAGGAAAAAGCCCTTGTCCACAGAAAAGCCGGTGCTTTACTACTACGACTATGTATTTATAAAGAAATTAAGAAGAAGACAGAGAACAACATCCCTTTGCGCCAGCACCCGGGCAGGGGCCAAAAAAGCGCACACCACTGGGCGTTGTTTCAGACGGGTTCTCAGCGCCAGAGGCCAGGAAACAAGCGCAGCCGGTAAAAACTGGCGCGCCCCAGGTCAGCGCCCCCGCGCTAGGGCCGCCCCGCCGCGCTGGGGGCGTCTCCTGGGGGGAATGGCGCCGCAGGCGACTCAGGGGGGCTTCTTATCCAGGACTGCGCAGGAAGGCCTCCAGCCGGTCCACGGAGAGGGGGCGGCTGAAGAAGTAGCCCTGGTAGAGCTGGCAACCTGCGCGGGCCAGCAGTTCGCGCTGCTCGGCGGTTTCCACGCCTTCGGCGATGACCTCCAGGCCCAGGCTGCGCGACAGGCCGATGATGGTGTCCACGATGGCGGCATCGTTGGGGTCGGTCAGCAGGTCGCGCACGAAGCTCTGGTCGATCTTGAGCTGGTCCAGCGGCATGCGCTTCAAGTAGCTCAGGCTCGAGTAACCGGTGCCGAAGTCGTCCAGCGAGAAGCCCACCCCGTAGGAGCGCAGGGCGGTCATGGTGGCGATGGTGGTTTCCATGTCCTCCACCAGCAGGCTTTCGGTCAGCTCCAGCTTGAGCAGGCCCGAGGGCGCGCCGGTGATGGCCAGCACCCGCGCCACGTCGTCCACGAAGCTCGCATGGCGGAACTGGCGCGAACTCACGTTGACGGCCACCGTGAGGTGGCTCAGGGCCGGGTCGTCCTGCCAGCTGGCCAGCAGCTTGCAGGCGGTGTGCAGCACCCAGCGGCCCAGCGGCAGGATCAGCCCGGTTTCCTCGGCCAGCGGGATGAACTGCGCCGGCGAGACCATGCCGCGCTGCGGATGCGCCCAGCGCAGCAGTGCCTCCACCCCCACCACCAGGCCCGACTGGCGCACCTGGGGCTGGAAGTGCAGCAAAAACTCCTCCTGCGCCAGGGCCGAGCGCAGGTCGGTCTCCAGCGAGGCGCGTTCGGTCACCACCGCCTGCATCTGCGGGTTGAAGAAGCGCAGCGTGTTGCGGCCCGCTGTCTTGGCCTGGTACATGGCCAGATCGGCCTGCTTGAGCAGTTCACCCACGCTGGTCTGCTCGCCCGTGAAGGGCGCCACGCCAATGCTCGGCGTGCTGCGGTACTGGTAGCCGGCCAGTGCATACGGCAGTGCCAGCGTGGCCAGGATCTTCTCGCCCACCGACCGTGCGTGCAGCACCAGGTCGTCGGGCCGGCTGCTCAGCTCCTCGAGCATCACCACGAACTCATCGCCGCCCAGGCGCGCCACCGTGTCCACGGCACGCACGCAGGTGTTCAGGCGCTGCGCCACCTGCTGCAGCAGCAGGTCACCCTGGTCATGGCCCAGGGTGTCGTTGAGGGTCTTGAAGTTGTCCAGGTCGATGAACAGCAGCGCACCGCCGCGCTGGTGCCGCCGGGCACTGGCCAGCGCCTGGTGCATGCGGTCCATCAGCAGCATGCGGTTGGGCAGCCCGGTCAGCGGGTCGTAGAAGGCCAGGCGCTGGATCTCGCGCTCGGTGGCCTTGCGCTGGCGGATGTCGGTGTTGATGGCCAGGATGGAATGGGGCTGGCCGTTGTCGCCGCGCACCAGGGTCCAGCGGCCTTCCACGTCGATGGAACTGCCATCGCGGTGCTGCTGCACGATCTCGCCGGTCCACTCCCCATGCTCCAGCGTGGCCTGGGTGGCGCGGCGGAAATGCGTGGGGTCCCCGTACAGCAAGGTCTCGATCGACTGGCCCAGCACCTGCAGCTTCGACCAGCCGTACAGGCGCTCGGCGCTCTGGTTCCAGAAGATGATGCGGTGCTCCAGGTCGCGCACGATGATCGCGTCCTGGGCCTTGTCCAGCAGTGAGGCCTGGTGGCGTATGCGCGCATCGGCCACCTGGCGCTCGATCTCGGCCGAGGCACGGGCCGCGAAGATCTGCAGCGTGGAGATGATGAAGTTCGGATCGGCGATGGCCTGGCGGAACAGCACGAACACCAGGCCCACCACCTCGCCATCGGCATTGCACAGCTGCTGCCCGGCGTAGCCGCGCGCCTGCACCATGCGCAGCACGGGCGCCTCGGGATACAGCTGCTGCACCCCGTCGGCCACCACGAACTGGCGCTGGTTCAGGAGCTGCAGGCTGGGCGTGCCTTCCAGCGTGTAGTCGGTGGGCGCGAGGAACTGGCCATCGAGCACGGCCGCCAGCGTGCTCACCCGCGGGGGCTGGTCATGGTAGTGCGGCAGCAGGCGCACCACCCACCCGCCCTGGGCATCCAGGGCGTCGGCCATGTTGCGCACCAGCTGCTCGAAGAACTCCGTGCCGGTGCTGGCCGACACAGCCGCCGCCACCTTGAGCACCGAGGCCTGCAGCCGCTGCTGCGCCTTTTGCGTGCGCAGGCTGGTGATGCCGAAGGCCAGGTCGTTGGCCAGCTCCTGCAGCAGCGCGGTCTCCTCGGCACTGATCTGCAGCACCTGCGGGGCGTACAGGTACAGCAGGCCGAAGGTGCTGTCGCGGTCGCGCAGCGGCAGGCAGACCACGGCATGGAACCCGTGCTCCAGCATGCGCTCGGTCCAGTCCATGAAGTAGCGTTCCGCGCGGATGTCGCGCACGATCTCGGCCTGGCCCGAGCGCACGGCGCGGCCGGCGGGCCCGCGCCCGTAGCGCTCGTCCTCCGACCAACTGAGCTTCAGGGTCTCGAGGTAGTTGTCGTTGTGGCCTGCATGGGCCACCGGCTCGATGGACTTGCGCTCGTCGTCGCGCGCAAAGCCCACCCAGCCCATGCGGTAGCCGCCGATGTCCACCGCGATCTTGCAGATGGCCTGCAGCAGCGCCGCCTCGGAGGTGGCGCGCACCAGGGTCTCGTTGCAGGCACTGAGCAGGCGCTGGGCGCGGCCCATGCGTGCCAGCTCGGCCTCGTTGCGCACGCGCTCGGTCACGTCGGAGGCCAGCACCTGGCGCGCCGCCACGCCGTTGAAGTCGATGTTGCCCGCCGTGAGCTCCATGTCGATCAGGCTGCCGTCCTTGCGCACATGCCGGCGCACCTTGGGCCGGTTGCGCTGCTGCGGGTCGATGGCGCGCAGTTTGCGCTCGGCCAGTTCGCGGTGCTCCGGGGGCCACAGGTCCTGCATGCCCATGCGCAGCAGCTCCTTTTCGCTGTAGCCGTAGTGGTGCACCATGGCATGGTTCACGGCCAGGATGCGCAGGCTTTCTCGCTCGTACACCCACATGGGCTGCGGGTGCTCGTCGAACAGCAAGCGGTACTGCAGTTCCGAGGCATGCAGCTGCCCGGCCACGCGGCGCAACTGCACCGTGGCCCCGAGCGATTCGGCCAGGATCTCCAGGTGCGCGACATCGCGCCGCGAAAAAGCGTTGGCCTGGTCCGAGGTGACGGTGAGCGAGCCCACCACCATGTCCCCTGCGCGCAGCGGCGCCGCCATCACCGAGCGCACGCCACGGCGGTGCGCCATGGACTGCATGTCCCAGCCAGCGCCTTCGGTGTCGTTGCACAGCACCGAGCGGCCCTGCTGCAGCGAGGACCAGAGAAGGCCTTCATCCACCGCCAGCAGGTCGCCCATGGGCCGCACCATGTCGCCGGCCGAGGCCTTGGCCACCAGGTACCGGCCCTCGAGCAATTCCACCATGGCGCCGCGTGCGCCGGTCTGGCGCTGCACGGTCTCGGCCACCATGTGCAGCACCTCGGCCAGCGGCAGGTCGAGCGAGGAGATGCGCTGCTGCAGGTCCAGCAGTTCGGCATGGTTGTGCGTGTCGCGCTGGGCCTCCAGCTCGGTGGCCTTCTGCGCGCTGTGGTCGGCCATGCCGCCCACCATGCGCACGGCGCGGCCGCTGCTGTCGCGGATCAGGAAGCCGCGGTCCAGCACCCAGGCATAGCTGCCGTCCTGGCGGCGAAAGCGGTACTCGGCCGACCAGTGGCTGTCGGTCCCGTCGATGGCCGCATGGATGCCGCTGAGCACGGCTTCGCTGTCCTCGGGGTGCAGGCGCAGTGTCCAGGAGGTGCTGTCCGGCGGCAGCTCGCCGAGCGGCACGCCGAACAGGCTCTGCATGCCCTCGTTCCACCACATCGCGTCGGTGGTCAGGTTCCAGTCCCAGATCGCATCGGCCGTGGCGCGCGAGACGAGCTGGAAACGCTCTTCGCTGCGCTGCAGCGCCAGGTCGGCCTGGTGGCGCGCAGAGATGTCCTGGAAGGCCCCCTGGATGCGCACGATGCGGCCCTGCGCATCGCGCACCGCCTGGCCGGCGGTGCGCACCCAGAAATGCCGCCCGCCCGGCATGACGACTTCGGCCTCCAGGTCGAAGGGAGTGCCGTGGCGCATGCAGGCGCGGAAGGCCGCGCGCAAGGCGGCGCGGTACGGTGGCGTGTACAGGTCCTGGATCTGGCCCACGGTACTCACCCGCCGCGTCAGCCCGTAGGTGGCGGCAATCTCCTGCGACCAGCTCAGGCGCATGCTGGGCAGCTCCACGATCCAGCCGCCCACCTGCGCGATGCGTCCGGCCACGCGCAGCGTCTCGCCCTGCTCCAGCAACTCGCCGTGCATGCGGTCGCGCTGCTCCACCAGCTGGGCCAGCAGGCGCTGCTGGCGGCGCAGCTCCAGCTGCACCATGGCCTGCTCGGCCAGCACCGTGAGGCCGTCGAGCTGCTCGGCCGTGAGGCCGCGCACACGGGTGTCCAGCACGGCCAGCGTGCCCAGGGCAAAGCCTTCGCCATTGACCAGCGGCACACAGGCGTAGAAGCGGATGTGCGGGCTGCCGGTCACCAGCGGGTTGTGCGCGAACACGGGGTGCGCGCTGGCATCGCCCACCACCACCGGCTCCTTGCTGCCGTGCAGCGCGTGGGCGCAGAACGCGACGGCGCGGTCGGTCTCCTGGAAAGGGATGCCCACTGCGGCCTTGAACCACTGGCGCTCGCTGTCCACGAAATTGACCACCGCCATCGGCGTGCCGCAGATGCGCGAGGCCAGCACGGCCAGCTTGTCGAAGGCATCCTCGGACGGAGTGTCCAGGATGGCATAGGACTGCAGTGCATGGAGCCGCGCAGCCTCAGCGGTGGCGTGCTCTGGGTGCTGCATGCTCAGGCGCTCCAGCTGCCGCCCGGGCCGCACGCATCCACGTGTCGCAGACACGGTCTTGCAGGGAGCGGTATGGCCAGCATGGAGGGAAGAACCGGACCGGAGTCGGTGGTGGGGGGAAGAATGGAAAAGGACTGTGGCCCTGCGCCGCCAACCTGTTGGCGCAACCAGCCAGCATTTCTAGACGTAAAAAGTGTTCCCTGCAACCTTAAAAGGACAATCCTACACCGGGAAGTCGGGCGGCCTGGTCCCGCAAAACCCGCATGGGGCCCTGCGGGGCAGTCGCGCAGGCAACCTTCGTGCAGGGCGAGGCTTGCTAGCCTTCATGGCATGCAGATCTCCGAACTCGCCCGCCGCACCTCGGTCTCGGTGCATGCCCTGCGGCACTACGAAAGCCAGGGCCTGCTGCTGCCCGAGCGCCGGCCCAACGGCTACCGCGACTATGCCGAAGGCACCGAGCGCGAGGTGGTCTTCATCGCCATGTCGCGCCAGCTCGGCTTTGCGCTGCCGCGCATCGCCGGGCACCTGGCGGATTTCCGCAGTGGCCGGCTGAGCATCGCCACCATGGTGCAGGCGCTGCAGCAGCGCGCGCAGGAGCTGGCCGACCAGGCGGCCCTCTTGCAGGCGCAGCGCCAGAAGGTGCTGGAACACATGGCCTGGCTGCAGGCCAGGGCCCCTGCGTCGCCTGCCCCGTCCCCTCCCGCAGCACCACCCTGGCCGCGCGTGCGCCGGCGTGCCGCGGGCCCTTCCTCGCCAACCCACCGGAGCCCACCATGACACACAGCCCCACCACCCCGGCCGGCCTGCTGCAGGCCCATGTACTGGCCATGCCCATTGCGCAGACCCTGGGCTTGCGCTTCACCCGGGTGGCCCCCGGGCGCGTGGACCTGGAGATGCCCATGCAGGAATCCCTGTGTTTCCGCACAGGCCAGCTGCAGGCCACGGCCGTGTTCGGGCTGGCCGACTTCGCCGCCGTGGCGGCGGCCGGCAGCACCCTGCCGGCCGGCTGGGTCAATTCCACTGTGGATGCCCAGGTGAAGCTGCTGGCCCCCGCGCGCGGCCACTGCCTGCGCGCCAGGGGCCGGGTGGTGAATGCCGGTCGCACACTCACCGTGTGCGCGGCCGACGTCTATGCGGTGGCCGATTCGGGCGAGGAGACCTTGTGCGCCACCTTGCTGGCCACGGCGCACAACACCGAGGCCAGGCAAGCCCCCGGCCCGGCGGTTGTCAGTTGAGGGCTCTGCGGGCGCGCACTGCCTGGGCCAAGCCTTCGAGCACCGGCACGGTCTGCGCCAGGCTGATGCAGGCGTCCGTCACCGACACGCCATGTGCCAGCGGCTGGCCGGGCACGATGTCCTGGCGGCCTTCCTGCAGGTGGCTTTCGACCATCAGGCCGGTGATGCGCGTGTCGCCCGCGGCGATCTGCCGCGCCACGTCCTCGGCCACGGTGATCTGGCGCTGGTGCTGCTTGCTGCTGTTGGCGTGCGACACGTCGACCATCACCTGCGGGCGCAGGCCGGCCGAGGCCAGCATGGCGCAGGCGGCCTCCACATCGGCCGCGCTGTAGTTGGGCTGTTTGCCGCCGCGCAGGATCACGTGGCAGTCGTTGTTGCCGCGGGTCTCGAAGATCGCAGCCTGGCCCATCTTGGTCATGCCCATGAAGGCGTGCGCGGCGCTGGCCGCCTGGATGGCGTCGCTGGCCACCTTCACACCACCATCGGTGCCGTTCTTGAAGCCTACAGGGCACGACAGGCCGCTGGCCAGTTGGCGGTGGCTCTGGCTCTCCGTCGTGCGGGCACCGATGGCGCCCCAGCTCACCAGGTCGCTGATGAACTGCGGGCTCAAGAGGTCCAGGAACTCCGTGCCCACCGGCAGGCCCAGGGCCAGCACGTCCAGCAGCAGTGCGCGTGCCATCTCCAGCCCCTCGTTGATGGCGAAGCTGCCATCGAGGTGCGGGTCGTTGATGTAGCCCTTCCAGCCCACGGTGGTGCGTGGCTTCTCGAAGTACACGCGCATCACCACCAGCAGCTCGCCGGCCAGCGCATTGGCGTGCTGCTTGAGGGCGCGGGCGTACTCCATGGCCTGGCCATGGTCGTGGATGGAGCACGGCCCGACCACCACGATGAGCCGGTCGTCCTGGCCGTGCAGCACGCGCGAGATCGCGGCGCGGCTGGTTTCCACCAGGGTCTGCGCGGCCTCGGGCGCGGGCTGCCACTCCTGCAGCAGGGCCGGGGTGATCAGCGGGCGCACGGCCTTGATGCGGGTGTCGTCGATGCGGGTCGTGTCGTGGGTGGACAGCGCTGCCGTGGCGGTGGTGTGTACGTGGAGGGTCATGGTGGCTGCCATTTTCGCCTTGGTCGCGGGAGGGCTTTGCGCTAGGGTTTCGTCCTACAGCCTTTCGCCCCTGCCGCAGATATACCTAGGGCCTGCCCTAGCCAGTCCAACCGCCCGTCCCCAGGAGTTTCCATGGCCATCCAGAACGCCCTTGCCAGTGTCGCCGTCAGCAGCCTGCCGGATGCCGTGCAATGGTATGGCGCCCTGTTCGAGCGCGGGCCCGATTCGCAGCCCATGCCCGAACTGGCCGAATGGACCTTGCCGCAGGGCGGCTGGCTGCAGGTCTACGAACTGCCCCGGCGCGCGGGCCGCTGCTCGGTCACCCTGGCGGTGGACGACATCGACCGGCAGGGCGAGCAACTGGAACGCATGGGCGTGGACACGGCCCAACGCTCCAACAGTCGCAAGGTGCGCGCCATCCTGGTGACGGACCCGGACGGCAACCACCTGGCCTTTGCGCAGGCCCTGGGGCGCACTCAGCTCTCGAACTGAGGGGGTCAGGGCCGACGGAAGGCGGGCCGCTGGCCCGCCCAGTGCTTGGCGCTCAGTTGGTCCAGCCGCACCGTGCCGCCCGTGGACGGCGCATGCACGAAGCGCCCCTCCCCCACATAGATGCCCGCATGGTTGGGCTGGCGCCCGGTGCCAAAGACCACCAGGTCGCCGGCGCGCAACTCGCCTCCTTCGATCGGGTAGCCCCAGGTATTGAGCGCGGCCACAGTGCGTGGCGGCGGCGTGCCGACCTGGTTGCGGTAGACATAGCCGATCAGCCCGCTGCAGTCGAAGCCCGAATCCGGCGTGTTGCCGCCATAGCGGTAGGGCGTGCCCACCAGGCCCAGCGCGTGGATGGCGATGCCGTGCGCCTGGTCCGGGCTCAGCGGCGGCGTGGTGCGGACCGGGGCGGACGGGAAGGAAGACGACGACGACGAGGGAGGCCGGGAGCTGCCGCAGCCTGCGATCAGCAGCGCAGCGGACACCAGGGCCAGGCAGGAAAGGGCACGCATGGATTGCAAGCGTACCGTACCCTGCGGGCGGGGGTGAATGCCCCGCCGTGGCGCCTGCCTTTTGTGAAGGCCCGCGCCACTGTGGTCCCTGTCTTTCGTTACACGGTTGCAGCCACTGCCCGGGCACCTTCGCGGCGTTCGGCGAGCCGGTTGGCCACGCTCACGATGGCCTGTACCGAGGCCGTCACGATGTTGTGGCTGGCGCCTGCGCCAAAGGTGGAGCCGGCCACGCCTTCGAGCGCGGCCTCCACGATGGCCAGGGCCTGGGCGTTGGCGCCCGTGCCCGTGGCGCGTTCTTCGTAGTGGTCCACGCGCAGCGGCAGGCCCAGGGCGTCCACCGTCGCAGCGATCGGGCCATTGCCCTGCCCTTGCAGCGTCTGGCGCACGCCATCGATGCTCACGTCGAGCTCGATGCCCTGGCCGTCATCGGCCAGTTTGTGGCCGTGGCAGACGATGGCGGCCTGGGGGCCCGAAGCCAGGTAGGTGGACTGGAACAAGGACCACAGCGCATCGCCCGTCATCTCGCCTTCGCTGGCATCGGTCTGGCGCTGCACCACGGCGCTGAACTCCACCTGCATGCGCCGAGGCATCACCACGCCGTGCTCGCGTTCGAGCAGAAAGGCGATGCCGCCCTTGCCCGACTGGCTGTTCACGCGGATCACGCTGTCGTAGGTGCGGCCGAGGTCCGCCGGGTCGATGGGCAGGTAAGGCACTTCCCACAGGGCGTTCGGGTCCTGCGCGGCAAAGCCCTTCTTGATCGCGTCCTGGTGCGAGCCCGAGAACGCGGTGAACACCAGGTCGCCCGCATAGGGGTGGCGCGGGTGCACGGGCAGGGCCGTGCATTCCTCGGCCACGCGCGCCACGGCGGTGATGTCCGAGAAGTCCAGGCCCGGGTGCACGCCCTGGGTGTACATGTTGAGCGCCAGGGTCACGATGTCCACGTTGCCGCAGCGCTCGCCGTTACCGAAGAGGCAGCCCTCCACGCGGTCGGCGCCGGCCATCATGGCCAGCTCGGCCGCGGCCACGCCGGTGCCGCGGTCGTTGTGCGGGTGCACCGAGAGCACCACATGTTCGCGCGGGGCCAGGCGCCGGTGCATCCACTCGATCTGGTCGGCGAACACATTGGGCGTGGCGTTCTCCACCGTGGTCGGCAGGTTGATGATGATGGGCCGGCCCGGGCCCACGCCCCAGGCCTTGATCGCCGTCTGGCAGGCGCGCAGCGAGACTTCGAGCTCGGTGGCGCTGAAGGTCTCTGGCGAGTACTGCAGCGTCCATTGGGTGCCGCGCTCGGCATCGGTCAAACGCTTGAGGTGCGAGACGTTCTGCTCGATGAACTCCATGACCTGCGTCACGTTCATGCCGAACACGATGCGGCGCCAGGCCGGTGCCGTGGCGTTGTACAGGTGCACGATGGCGCGCGGCGCGCCGCGCACGGCCTCTACAGTGCGCTCGATCAGGTCGGCGCGCGACTGCGTCATGACCATGAGGGTCACGTCCTCGGGCACCAGGTCTTCGTCGATGAGGCGGCGCACGAAGTCGAAATCGGTCTGCGAGGCGGCGGGAAAGCCCACCTCGATCTCCTTGAAGCCGATGCGCACGAGCTCCTGGAACAGGCGCATCTTGCGCTCGCCGTTCATGGGCTCGAACAGGGCCTGGTTGCCGTCGCGCAGGTCGGTGGACAACCAGATCGGCGCCTGGGTGATGGAACGCGAGGGCCAGGTGCGGTCGGTGAGTGCGACCGGGGCGATGGGCTGGTACTTGGTGGCGGGCTTGGCAATCATGAGAGGCTCCACGAACAGGTGCGTGCAGTGCGCCATGCGGTGGGCGCTGCCTGCATGCAGGTCAAACGAAATGAATACGGATGACGTCCCCTGCAGCCCTTTGCACAGGTGCAAAGGCTGGTTCGCGGGCCGGGGTCAGGGGGAAATCAGGTGTTGCGCAGAACGGCAACGGTGGCGAACGCAGGCAGACCCCGGCCAGGCACTAGGCCTAGAGCTAGGGTGGATAGGGACATGCTGCGTTGCATAGAGGCAAATGCTAACACGGGCTTTGCCGCGCTGCCAAGCCCTGGATTTTTAGCCGCCCTGTGTGCGCCGGCTCCAGTCCTCGACCTCGCCCTGCTCCAGCCGCCGCGCCACCAGCTTCTGCCACGAGGGCGGCAACTGAGGCAGCGCTGCCAGCTCGCGCAGCAGGTCCGCGTCGAGCGTGCGGTGGTAGAGCACCTCGATCACGCGGGCCAGAGACCATGCAGGGTGCGGGCGCGCCACCAGCGTGATGGCATCACCCGCCTGCACCGTGCCGGGTTTGAGCACGCGGTAGTACCAGCCGGTGCGGCCCGTGCGCTGCACGGAGAGCGCCATGTCGCGCTGGCCGAAACGGGTGTTGAGCTTCCAGCAGGGCTGGCGCGTCTGCGCCACCTCCAGCAGCACGCTGCCCATGCGCACGCGGTCGCCCCAGCACAGGTCGGCCTCGGTCATGCCGATGCTGGCGATGTTCTCGCCAAAGGCCCCTGGCTGCGTCAGCACGGGCAGCTCTCCGAATTCGCTGCGCCACAGCGTGTAGTGGCCCAGCGGGTACTGGTGCACGGCCTTGTCGGGGCCGCCGTGGATGCGGGTGTCGCCCTGTTCGTCGCCCTGCAGGCCTGTGGTGCCTACGTGCACCGGGCCCGCGACGGCCTGCTTGGCGATGGCGCTGCGTGCATCCGGCCGGTCACCGAATGGCACGGCGGCCCCACGCAGCACGGCCGCCACCTGGCCCAGCACTACCGGGCTCATGCGGCGTCCGCTCCCAGGCCGTCGAGCCAGGCACCGAACACGGCCTCGGCCGCATGCGCCAGTGCGGCCCCGTGTGCGCGTGCACCGGCGCGCAGCGCATGCAGGTCCACGCCAGCCGCAGCGAGTTCGCAGGCATGGCCCACCAGCCACTGCTCGATGCGCGACAGGTCCGCTTCCAGGTGGAACTGCAGGCCCAGCGCATGCGTGCCGATGGCAAATGCCTGGTGCGGGCACAGCGGGGTGGTGGCCAGGCCCTGGGCACCGGCCGGTATCTCGAACTGGTCGCCATGCCAGTGCAGCACCGGTGTGCCGTCGGCCAGGGGGGCCAGCACCGAGCGTGCGCCGCCCGGCGTGAGGGCCAGCGGCGCAAAGCCGATCTCCTTGTGCCCCATGGGCGCCACACCCGCGCCCAGGGCCCGCGCCATGAGCTGCGCACCCAGGCAGACGCCCAGCACCGGCTGGCGCCGAGCCAGCCGCTCGCGCAGCAGGGCCAGGGTGTCGGCGAGGAAGGGGTAGGCCGCATCGTCGAAGGCGCCGATGGGCCCGCCCAGCACCACCAGCAGGTCGGGCTCGGGGTGCAGGTGGTCCGCGAGCGGGCCCACGCCGGCCTCGTGCATGCGCACGGCATAGCCACGCTGTTGCAGCAGGGGGGCCAGCAGGCCCAGGTCTTCGAAGGGAACGTGGCGCAGCACAAGCGCGGTCTTCATGGCGGTTTCCTTGTTTGTACTAATACATTAAAATAAATGTATGAGTACATTGTACGTTTCTGGAAAATCCGCTGCCGACATTGCCGACAGCCTGCTGGCCGCCATGCGCGACGGAACCCTGCCGCCCGGCAATCCCCTGCCCGCCGTGCGCGTGGCGGCACAGCAGCTGGGCGTCAACCCCAACACCGTGGCGGCAGCCTACGCGCGCCTGCGCGATGCCGGCCACGTGGTGACCGACGGGCGCCGCGGCACGCGCGTGGTCGAGCCGCCCGCGCGCATGCCGCATGCCTACGCCGTACCCCCCGGCCTGCGCGACCTGGCCAGCGGCAATGTCGATGCTTCCCTGCTGCCCCAGTTGCAGGGCGGCCCAAGCGCCTGGGCGGCGCTGACTTCCTCGGCGGGCTACGACGCTCCGGCCGATCTGCCCGCACTGCAGGCCGAGGCGCGCCATTGGCTGACGGCCCAGGGCCTGCCGTGCGAAGAGATCGCCGTGTTCTCGGGCACGCTCGATGCGGTGGAGCGGGCCCTGCGTGCGCACACGCGCCCGGGCGAGCGCGTGGCGGTCGAAGACCCCTGCTGGCCGCCCATGGTGGCGCTGCTGCACAGCCTGCGCCTGAAGCCCGTGCCGCTGCCGGTGGATGGCGAAGGCGTGTGCGTCCCCGAAGCCGGGGTGCTCGAAGGCTGTACGGCCCTGGTGCTCACGCCGCGTGCGCACAACCCCACGGGGGCAGCCATCAGCCCCGCGCGCTGGAAGGCGCTGCAGCCCCGGTTGCAGGCCCTGCCCCGGCTGCTCGTGGTGTTCGACGACCACTGGGGCCCGCTCAGCAACGCGCCGCTGGCCGCGGCGGCAGCGCTGCCTGCGCTGTGGCTGCACGTGGTCTCGCTCAGCAAATTCCTCGGGCCCGACCTGCGCGTGGCCGTGGCTACCGGCAGCCCCGCCCTGCTGCAGACCCTGCGTGCGCAGCAGGCCCTGGGGCCGCGCTGGGTCAGCCGCATCCTGCAGGGCCTGGCGGCCGCCCTGTGGCGGCAGATGCGCGACGGCAGCGCGCTGGCGCAGGCCGGCGGCTCGTACGCCGCACGGCGCCAGGGCCTGGTGCAGGCACTGGCCGCGCAGCAGATCACCGTGGCGCCCGGTGAGGGCCTGCACCTGTGGCTGCCCGTGGCCGACGAGGCAGCCGTCGTGCAGTCCCTGGCCTCGCGCGGCTGGGCCGTGCAGGCCGGCGGCCCGCTGCGCCTGGCCAGCGCGCCGGCCGTGCGCGTGAGCCTGGGCGGCTGCAAGCCCACGGACATGGCCCGGCTGGCGGCCGACCTGGCGCAGGCGCTGCGCACGCCGGGACGTGCCGTGTTCTGAGTTCTAGAATCGCGCCCATCTGAACCACCACCCCCTGCCGGAGACAACCCCATGCCCTACATGCTGCTCATCATGGAACCCCCAGGCCAGCGCGCCGAACGCGGCCTGGCCGCCGGGCAGGAGGTCTATGCGCGCATGCAGCGCTTCGGTGCCGGACTGCAGGCGCGTGGCCTGCTGCTGGGGGGCGAATCGCTGGCCAACGACACCGACGGCGTGCGCCTGCAGGTGCGCGAAGGCCAGCCGCGCCTGGTCGATGGGCCCTTCGCCGAGACCAAGGAAATGGTCGGCGGCTTCTTCCTCGTGGACTGCGCCACGCGCGAGGAGGCCCTCGCCATCGCGCGCGAATGCCCGGCCGCGGAGTGGGCGACCATCGAAGTGCGCGCCATCGCTCCCTGCTACGACGGTGCGGCCGCCTGAGCGGCCGCAGACCCGTCAATCGTCGTTCTCGGCCTTGCCCTGCGCGGCGTAGGCCAGGCCGATCTTGCGATACAGCCGGTGCCAGACGAATAGGTAGAGCACCACCACCAGGCAGGCCACGCCCAGCGCGGGGCGGAAAGGCGTCGAGAACACAAAGCGCCAGGCCCAGTACAGCTCCGAGAAGCCCATCAGCGCAAAGGTGCCCAGGCCCACCCACGGGCCCTCGGCGCGCCAGGCGCCCACCGACACGAAGGCGTGGGCGATGAGCGCGGAGAGTGCCAGCAGCGCATTGGTCACCATGGACAGCACGGGCCGCACCTCGAACCAGCCCGCCAGCCCCTTGAGCGTGGGCGCATCGTCGGACCTGGAGGTCAGCGCCGCCTTGACGATCATGGCCATGAACAGGCCCTTGCTCTTCCAGCCGCTCGAACCGGACCCGCCCAGCATCGCATCGGCCAGCTTGCGCGTGAGCCAGTCGTGGCGGGAGGATGAACCGCTGCTGCCATCGCCGTCGTCCTCGTCGTCCTTCTCCTCGGGCGGCAACTGCGCGATGGCTCCCGGCACCTGGTCGCGCAGTGCCTCGGGCACGTGCTCCATGGCCCCACTGCGGCTGCGCACGGCATAGGCGCACACAGTGAGGGTCCGCAGCGCCTCGGGCACCTCATCCAGGCGCCAGCCGCCGTCCTTCACATGCTCGATGCAGGCTTCTTCGTTCAGCATGGCCGGCGGGATCTGCCGGAACTCCTTGACACCCTGGCGCAGCGCCGCCGCATAGCGCTCGGGGGTCATCAGGCGCCGCGGCACGAAGCGCACGGTGTCTTCGTCGGCCTCCATGGCCACGTCCACCATGGCATCGGTGATGCGCTCGCGCGGAATGTCGGCTAGCGTGCGCGGGTGTGTGCCCAGTTGCTCCATCAATGTCGCGTCGTCGGCGGCACTGGCCTGCCCGCGCGCCAGCGCGTGCAGCCAGCGGGTGTCTTCGTGGTCGCCCCACTCCGACTGGAACTGCGGGTACAGGGACAGTACGGTGGATGCCTCCAGCGCTGCCTCCCGTTCATGGCCCAGGGCGCGGTGGGCGCTGGCCATCACGTAGTGGGCATTCTCGGGGTTGCTGACCTCCGAGCGGCCCAGCTGCGCGTCGGCGATAGCGCCTTCGTGGTCACCGGCCCACAGTTTTGCCCAGGCCCGCGTGACATGCCAATGGCTGGCCTGGCTCGGCTCGCCCTGCTTGCGCAAGCGCTCCAGGTGGTCCTCGATCATGCGGGTAGCCACCTTCACGCGCTCGGCCTCCGGCACCTCCAGGAACACGCTGGGGCTCTCCTTGAGCGCCGCCACGCACACCGCCACGCTGCGCATCGGCCGGGGGATTTTCTTGAGCGACAGGCCGTTGGTGCGTGCCGATGCCAGGCACAGTTCGGGGGTGACCAGGGCCGGCGGAATGTGCTCGATCAGGCAGCCATAGTCGTGCCGCACGGCACGTTCGGCCAGCTCGGGCGTGATCTTCGCCGGATCGATGTAGCTGATGTTGTAGATGTCGGCCTTGAGCGCCGCGGCCTCCAGCGCATCGGTGCGCAGCCAGCGCGCCACGTTGCGCAGCGGCACCTCGGCGCGCACGGCCTTGAGCGCCATTTCGGGCGTGACCAGGCAGCCCCAGACGTCGTACAGGCTGTTCTTGTCCCAGGTGGTCGGCAGCCGGCTGCACCGTTCGTCGCGGTAGTCCCAGTCGCGGTCCCCGGCATAGAGCCCGCGTGCCAGGGCCAGGCCCTCGGCGGTCATGCATTCGGACGGGATCGCGGTCGCCGTGCGCACGTCCCTGCGGATCAACGCCTCCAGCCGGGCAGGCGTGTGCAGGTACGCGGGCAGCCAGGACAGGTTGTCCACGTAGTGGGCCAGCGTGGCGTCGGCCATCGCATCGTCCATCCACTGCGCGGGTACGCGGTAGATCGCATAGTGGTCATCGGCCACGGCCTGCAGCCATTCCTCGCGGGTCTGGGGCTCGGCGGGCCTCGGCGCAGCGGTGCCGCCCTCGCTTGCATCCGCTTCATCCCCGGGCGTGCCCGCCACTGCGCTGTCGTGTGCGCGGCGTGCCGTCTCCAGGGCATCGAGGCTGGGCGAGGCCATCAGCCACAGTTCCCACCAGGCGTCCCCGTCGCCCGTATCCGAATGCGCGTACAGCGTGAGCCATTGCTCGCGCGACTCGCGCAGCACACCGCTGTCGCCGGGCAGGGCCTGCGCCAGCGGCACGGCCCAGGCGTAGCTGCGTTGCTCCCTGCGGTTCCACGGCACGATGCACTCCGGGTCTGCATCAGGCTTGCCGTAGCGCGCGGTCAGCGTGTCCAGCAAGGCGGTGCGCAACTGCCCTACGGCATCGCCAAGTTCGCTGCCCAGGTAGTCGTAGTAGCCGTTGTGCTCTTCGCTGATGTAGGCGCGCGCGATGCGGCGCACGGCCACGGTGCGGTTGGCCTGCACGGTGGCTTCGTCCTCATCGTCGTCCTCGTATTCATCATCATCACCGTCGTCGTCATCGCGGGCACCATGCTCCGGGGAGGACTCGCGTTCCAGCGTTTCGCCAGCCGCCAAGCGGTGCAGGCGTGCCTCGGCCTCGGCCAGCAGGTCTTCGGCCAGGGCGGTGACCTCCTGAGGCGCCACCATGCCTTCCAGGTGGTCCGTGGCGGGGGGCGTGAAGAACGGGCCTGGCGGCCGGCAGCCATCCAGCGCATTGCTGCTGCGCCACAGGGGCGTGCCGTCGGCCTGCTGCAGGGCGACCTGCTGGCCGTCGTACACGGCGCGCCACACCAGGGCACCCTCCTTGTCGACAAAGTGCACCTGGCCATCGCGCGTGAGAAAGGGCACCAGCGGGGTGTCCGGCTCTTCGCCCACCAGCCAGCCATCGCCATCGGTCAGCGGCTCCAGCAGTGGCTCGCCCACGGTGAACACCCGCCCGTCCGGGTGCAGCATGCCCCAGGTGCCTGGTCCGGCATCGCCCCTGCGCGGCGACGCGAGCACCACCGCGCAGCCGCCTGCGGCGCGGAAGTGGCTGCCCCAGGCCAGCGCCGGTGTGGACAGTGCCGTGCCGTCGGCGCGCAGGAAATCCGTGCCGTTGTGCGTGTTGGCCGCCAGACCGCAGACCATGCGGTCGGACAGGTGCCTCTCGCCCCTGACCACCACGCGGCCCCGGGCATCAAGGTAGCCGTGGCCGTTGTACCAGGATTCGGGCTCATCGAAATAGGCCAGGCCGGCGTCGTTGAATGCCTGGATGCGTGGGTAGCGCGGCTCCAGCACCCACTGGCCGCGGGTGTCGATCAGGCCCCATTTGTCCTCCTCGATCGAGGCCGGGGTCACCGGCAGCTCGCCGAAGGGCCACACGAAGTCGAAGCGCGGCTCGATCACCCAGCGGCCGTCGCGGTCCACGAAGCCCTGCAGGCGCTGGTTCTTCTTGCGGTCCCAGTGCGTTGCGCGCGCCAGGCCGCCAGCGCCGAACAGGCTCAGGTCATGAAAAATCTGCTCCGAGGTGAAGCGCCCCTCGCGGTCGATGCTGCGCCAGGCGTTCTCGCCCACCTTCACGGCGCACAGCCCATCGCGGAAAGCCCGCGTGTCCTCGAAGCTTGGTGCTATCACCACCTCGCTCGCCAGGTTCACAAAGCCCCAGCGCCCGTCCTGCAGAAAGCGCGCCATGCCGTCTTCGGAATAGTTGCGCGCGTTCTCCAGCGTGGGCGGCACGCGCCAGCGGCCCTCGGCATCGATGTAGCCCCAGCGGCCATCGCCAGCCTGGGCGGCGGAGATCCAGCCCCCCTGCCCGTCGGCGTTGAAGCGAAGCAGGGAGCGCAGCCCCTCGGCCGGTGCCACGGCCCGGCCCGGGTGCACGATGACGTGGGCATTGCGGCTGCCGTCGGGCGACAGCGGGATGCTGGCGACCCACGGGGGCGCCGCAGCGGTGTTCTTTTCCATGGTTCTTTTCCTCCGCGCGGGATCGTAAGGGCGGGTCAGGGAGCGCGCAGCCAAAGACCCCGTGCGCCCGCGAAAAACCGGGCATTTGTCACGCTTGCAGCCACCGGGTCCTGCGGCCGGGGCCGGGCCGGCGCGGGTTCTGGGTTAGGGGTGTATCAATTCGTCAGAGATGTTGCCTTCAGTTGTGCAGGGAAAGGGCCGCTGCGCGCACGGCGGCCAGGAATTTGGCCGCGGCCGGAGTCGGCACGGCGCCCCGCCGGGTGATGGCGCTGATGGTCAGCTCGGGCAGGCGCTCGCGCGCGGGGATGGCGCGGATGCCATGGCGCGCGAGTTCCCGGTCCAGCGCCGGGCGCGCGAACACGCTGATCAGGTCGCCCCGGCCCACCAGTGCGCGCGTGATCTCCATCGAGCGGCTCACCACGATGCGCTCGGGCGCGGGCACGCCGCCGCCGGCAAACAGGTCCTCGACCATGGCCCGGTCCCAGCCCACCCATTCCGCGTGCTGCAGCGCCGCCAGGCTGCGCGCCCGGGCACGCGGGTGGCCTACGCGCGCGCAGATGGCCAGCGGTGTCGTGAGCAGCTCCTCGCAATCGAGCTCGGGGCCGGTGCGCTCCACGCGGTGCTGCACCAGCGCCAGATCGAGCAGCCCTTCGCGCAGCGCGGGCAGCACCAGGGGTGCCAGGCCCTCGCTGAACTCCAGGGCGGTCGCCGGCAGTTCGGCGCGGAACAGTGCCAGCGCCTGGGGCAGCAGCGCCATGGCGGGAACGGAGGACACGGCCACGCGCACGCAACCGAGCTGGCCATCGCGCATCTGGCGCAACTCGTCGCGTGCGCGCTCGGCCTCCTGCTCCAGCAGGCGCGCACGCTTTTCAAAGGCCAGGCCGTACTCGGTCGGGGTGACGCCCTGGGCGCCGCGCACGAAGAGTGGCACCGCCAGGTGCTCTTCCAGTTCGCGGATGGCGCGCGAGACGGCGGGCTGGGTGATGTGCAGCGCATTCGCCGCCTGGCGGATGCTGCGCAGCTGCACCACGGCGAGGAAGGCTTTGAGCTGGTGCGGTTTCATGGCGGGTACTGGTCGGGGATTGGTGATGCATTTCCGTTTTCACGGCAACGAAATTGTGACTGTTCGCGGCATGGGCTCGGCGATAGAGTGGCTGCCGTCCTTGTCCATACCGAAGGGTTCTTCCATGAAACACCGGCTCCTGCCGTTGGCCGCCTTGCTCTCCAGCCTGGCTTTGTCCGCCCATGCCCAGACATCGGCATCCCCCCTGGCCCAGCGCGTTCTGGCCCTGTCCGATGCAGCTGAGCCCCAGGTGATCGCTTGGCGCCGCCACATCCACCAGCACCCTGAGCTGTCGTACGAAGAGGTGCAGACAGCCGCCTACATCGCGGCCGCGCTGGCCAGGATGCCCGGCATCGAAGTGCAGACCGGCATTGCCAAGACCGGCATCAAGGCCGTGCTGCGCGGCGGCAAGCCCGGCCCCGTGGTGGCCCTGCGCGCCGACATGGACGCCCTGCCCGTGCAGGAGCGCAACGACCTGCCCTTCAAGTCCACTGCGCGCGCGCAGTGGCGCGGCAACGAGACACCTGTGTCCCACGCCTGTGGGCACGACACCCATGTCGCCATGCTGCTGGGCGCCGCGCAGGCACTCTCCAGCGTGCGCAGCGAACTCGCGGGCACGGTGGTCTTTCTGTTCCAGCCGGCCGAGGAGCTCGGCCCCGGCCCCGTGCCCAGCGGTGCCAAGGCCATGATGGAGGCCAAGGTGCTCGAGAACCCCAAGGTCGACGTCGTGATGGGCCAGCACATCAGCGCCCGCGCACCCGGCAACACCCTGGCCTACCGCGCGGGCAGCTTCATGGCCAGCGGCGACGTCTTCAACATCAAGCTCCAGGGCAAGGGCGGCCACGGCTCCTCGCCCTGGACGGCCAAGGACCCCACGCTCACCGCGGCCGAGATCGTGCTTGCGCTGCAGGGCATCATCAGCCAGCAGATCGACCCGCTCGACGGCCCCACCGTGGTCACCGTGGGCCTGCTGCAAAGCGGCAACCGCGTCAACATCCTGCCCGATACGGCCGAGATCGGCGGCACCGTGCGCTCGCTCTCGGCGCGCAACCAGAAGGTGGCGCACGAGAGCATCCGCCTCAAGGCGCAGAAGATCGCCGAGAGCGCGGGCCTTACGGCCGAGGTCACCATCGACACCGGCTACGAGGTCGTGGTCAGCGACCCGAAGATCACCGCCGCCCTGGCCCCGGCCTTCGCCGCCGCAGCGGGCGGCGCCGACAAGGCCAGGGAAGTGCCGCCCTCCATGGGCTCGGAAGACTTCGGCTCCTTCGGGGGCAGCGGCGTGCCCGTGGTGTTCTGGAACCTGTATGCCTCGCCCTTCGGCGACAAGTCGGGCGCGCCCAACCATTCGTCCGAATTCGTGATCGACGAAAAGGCGCTGCGCATCGGCGTGCGCGCATTGACCAGTGCCACCCTGGCGTACATGGCGCAGAACCCCGCGGCCAAGCGCTGACCGCCACTGCCGCCCCGTTCGCCAAACAGCCCATGCCGTGCCCGGCATGGGCTGTTTTCATTCGGAAGACGGGAATTTTCTAAGTAGAAACCCTGATGTTCCAGAATCCGTGTCGATTCCGCGCTTGCCCATCCGTCGTGGAGGTATGAGCGCAGAGAAATCCTTGTCTCCGCGCCGCCACTTCTACCAAAGGAGATCTGCCATGCGATTCATGATTCTGGTCAAAGCCAGCCCCGAGAGCGAAGCCGGCGTGCTGCCCGGTGAGGACATGCTTGCCCTGATGGGTGCATACCATGAGGAGCTGTCCCGCGCCGGCGTGCTGCTCGATGGCGTGGGCCTCAAGGCCAGCAGCCAGGGCTGGCGCGTGCGCTATGGCAGCGGCGGCCAGCGCACGGTGGTCGACGGCCCGTTTGCCGAGACCAAGGAGCTGCTCGCGGGCTACACGCTGATCCAGGTGCGCTCGCGCGAGGAAGCCATGGAATGGGCACGCCGCTTTCCCAACCCGCGCGGCGAGGGGCTCCCGGCCGAGATCGAGGTGCGCCCGGTCTTCGAGCTCGACGACTTTGCCCAGGGCGAAGGCGTGCAGCGCTTTCGCGACCTGGACGCCAGCCGCGCCTGAGCCCCGGAGGACCCCATGCTCAAGACCATTGCCCTCACCGCACTGGCCGCCGTGGCCCTGCTGCTGGCCTACGCGGCCACCCGCCCCGACAGCTTCCGCGTGGAGCGCAGCCGGGTGATAGAGGCCCCGCCCGAGCGCGTGTTCGGCCTCATCCAGGACCTGCGCCGCTTCAACACCTGGAACCCCTACGAGCGCAAGGACCCGGGCGCCAAGGGCGAGTACAGCACCACCACCGCCGGTCCCGGCGCGCGCTATGCGTGGCGGGGCGACAAGGTGGGCACGGGCAGCATGGAGATCACCGAGGCGACGGCCCCCGCCCATGTGGGCATGAAGCTCGACTTCGTGGCCCCGTTCGAGGCGCACAACCGGGCGGACTTCACGCTGCAGCCCCAAGCCGGCAACGCCACCCGCGTCACCTGGGCCATGCACGGCCCGGTGCCCTACCTCGCCAAGATCATGCACCTGTTCTTCAATGTGGACAGCATGGTCGGCAAGGACTTCGAGGAGGGCCTTGCCTTCCTCGCGGCCGAGGCCGCCAAGTGATCCCGCTGGGGCGCCTCGTTCCCTGCATTCCCCGTCCGTTATCCCTTATCGTTCCACTACCTCAGGAGACCGCCATGCAACACCAGATGATCTTCGTCAACCTGCCCATCAAGGACATGGGCCGCTCGCAAGCCTTCTTCCGCGCGCTGGGCTACGACTTCAATCCCCAGTTCACCAACGAGCAGGGTGCCTGCCTGGTGCTGGGCGAGAACCTGTTCGTGATGCTGCTCGTCGAAGAGTTCTACAAGACCTTCACCGACAAGGCGATAGCCGACGCGAGGAAGACCTCCGAGGTGCTGGTCTGCCTGTCGGCCCAGAGCCGCGAGGAGATCGACGCCCTGGTCTCCAAGGCCATCGCCGCCGGCGCCACCGCACCGCGCCCACCGCAGGACCATGGCTTCATGTACGGCCACGGCTTTGACGACCTGGACGGCCACACCTGGGAGTTCGCCTACATGGTGGACGCCAGCAAGGCGCTGGGCTGAGCACCATGGGCCTGCCCGACCCCGATGCGCTGCACCGCACCATCGAATCGGTATGGCGCATCGAGGCGGCCCGCATCATCGCCCGCGTGGCGCGCATGACGCGCGACGTGGGCCGGGCCGAGGAGCTGGCGCAGGATGCGCTGGTCTCGGCCCTGGAGCACTGGCCCGCCACCGGCCTGCCTGACAACCCCGCCGCATGGCTCATGACCACCGCCCGCAACCGCGCCCTCGACCACCTGCGCCAGCAGGCCATGCAGGCGCGCGAGCACGAGGCCCTGGGCCATGACATGGAGGCGCTGGAGGCGCAGTACGCGCCCGACTTCGTCGACGCCCTGGACGCCGCGCGCCAGGACGACATCGGCGACGACCTGCTGCGCCTGATCTTCACCGCCTGCCACCCCGTGCTCTCCACCGAGGCGCGCGTCGCCCTCACGCTGCGGCTGCTGGGCGGCCTGTCCACGGTGGAGATTGCGCGCGCCTTTCTCGTGCCCGAGGCCACCGTCGCCCAGCGCATCGTGCGCGCCAAGCGCAGCCTCACGGCCGCGCATGTGCCCTTCGAGGTGCCGGGTGCGGCCGAGCGCGCGCCGCGCCTGGCCTCGGTGCTCGAAGTCATCTACCTGATCTTCAACGAAGGTTATGCCGCCACCGCCGGCGACGACTGGGTGCGCCCGGCGCTGTGCGGCGAGGCCCAGCGCCTGGTGCGTGTGCTCGCCGGCCTGGCGCCCGACGAGCCCGAGGTGCAGGGCCTGGTGGCGCTGCTGGAGATCCAGGCCTCGCGCCTGCCCGCGCGCACCGATGCCGAAGGCCGCCCCGTGCTGCTCATGGACCAGGACCGCTCGCGCTGGGACCACCTGCTGGTGCGCCGGGGCCTGGCTGCGCTCGACAAGGCCGAGCAACTGGCCCGCGCCGGCCACCCCTGGGGGCCGTACGCGCTGCAGGGCGCCATCGCCGCCTGCCATGCGCGCGCCCGCCGCGCCGAAGACACGGACTGGCACCACATCGTCGCGCTGTACGACGCCCTGCTGCAGGTCTCGCCCTCGCCCGTGGTCGCGCTCAACCGTGCGGTGGCCGTGGGCATGGCCGACGGACCCGCCGCGGCCCTGGCCCTGGTGGATGCACTGGGCGCCGACCCCGCCCTGCGCGACTACCACTGGCTGCCCAGCGTGCGTGGCGACCTGCTGGCCAAGCTGGGCCGCCACGGTGAGGCGCGCACCCAGTTCGCGCACGCCGCCACGCTCACGCGCAATGCGCAGGAACAGGCGCTGCTGCTGCAGCGCGCCGCGCAATGCGGCACGTGACAGAGGCGGGTGTTTCACGTAACGTGCACGCTTCCAAGGAGCGACCTCCATGCACCCTGCGCCCACGCCCCCGTTCCCGCTCGAAGGCGGCTGCGACTGCCACCACGTGCGCTACCGCATGGAGACCGCGCCGCTGTTCGTGCACTGCTGCCACTGCCGCTGGTGCCAGCGCGAGAGCGGGGCCTCGTTCGCGCTCAACGCCATGATCGAGGCCGACCGCGTGCACCTGCTGGGTGGCACGCCCGTGCTGGTGGATACGCCGTCGGAAAGCGGCCTGGGCCAGAAGATCGCGCGCTGCCCCCACTGCCATGTGGCGCTGTGGAGCCACTATGCGGGCGCGGGCCCGGTGGTGTCCTTCGTGCGCGTGGGCACGCTCGATGAGCCTGACCACCTGCCGCCCGACATCCACATCTTCACGCAGTCCCGGCAGCCCTGGGTGGTGCTGCCCGAGGGCGCGAAGGTGGTGCCCGAGTACTACGAGCGTGAGGCGCACTGGCCGCCCGAGAGCCTGGCGCGGCGCCAGGTGCTGCTGCCCCGGATAGCGGCTTACCGCGCCGCGAAGGGTTTCGATCCGCTATAGCCCAGCAGGCGGTCCGCGTTGGCCAGGTCGGCGATGGGCGAGAGCAGCGCCCGGTCGAAGTCCTTCAGGGTCTGGCCCGAACGCACGCGCTGCGGCCAGTCCGCATGGGTGAGCGCCCCCCGGCCGAGCGAAACCAGATCGGCCTCGCCACGCCCGACCATTCCAGCGGCCGCGGCGGGCGTGTGCAGCGAGCCGTTGGCGATCACCGGCACCGCTCCGTGCCGCTTCGCGAGCGCTGCAAGACTGGGGCCTTCTCCAAAAGCCGGTTGCCAGGCTTCGAACTCGGTCGTGTGCAGATAGTCGAGAGGGGCTGCCGACAAGACCGCGAACACGGTAGCCGCCTGTGCCTCGCCCCCGGGCCATTGGTGCGTGAAGTCGTTCACCTTGCCTTGAGAGACGCGGTATCCGACCACGAATCCGGGTCCCACCGCGCGGCGCACTGCATGGATCGTCTCGACGCCAAGGCGCAAGCGCTGCTCCAGCGAGCCACCGTAGCCATCGCCGCGGTGGTTGGTGTATCCGGTGAGGAACTGATCGAGCAGGTAGCCGTTTGCACCGTGGATTTCCACGCCATCGAAGCCGGCTTGCCTGGCGCGCAGCGCTGCGGCGGCAAACCCGGCGACGATTTCCTCAATCTCTGCAAGCGACAGTTCCTCAGGCGTCCTGTAAGCGCCCTCGCCCCGGTAGAAGCCCATCTGCAGGCCCTTGGGCTGCACCGCGGAAGGCCCCTTGGCGACAGTCCGGTGGGGATTGCCCTGCGAGATCGCACCGGCGTGCATCAGCTGGGCCACGATCCGGCCGCCCGCAGCATGCACCTGGTCCGCGACGGGCCGCCATGCCTCCTGCTGCGCGCCGTCGGTGAGGCCGGGCTGGAACAGATAGCCCTGGGCGTATGCCCGGTCGGTGTAGATGCCTTCGGTGATGACGAGCCCGAAGCCACCGCGGGCGAATGCGCCGTAGTACTCGGCCATGCGGGCCGTGGCACGGCCATCGGCCGTGGCGCTGACCCGCGTCATCGGCGCCACCGCCAGGCGGTTGGCCAATGGCAGCGGGCCCAGAGCGACCGGGGACAGGAGGGTCGCCGTATCCATCTCAGCCTCCCTCCGCGGGGGGCACGACGGCAATGGCCTCGATCTCGATCATCGCCTCGGGCGTGTAGAGGGCGCGGATCTCGGCGATGGTGTCGGCAGGGTACGGGGCCGCAAAGAACTCCCGGCGCAGGGCCACGACGTCGTCGAAGTGGCCCATGTCGGTCACGAAGATCGTGACCTTGACGATGTCCTTGAGGCCGGCGCCGCCGGCCTCCAGGGCCCGGCGCAGGTTCGCGAAGGCCTGCCGGCCCTGCGCCAGGAATCCGCCCGGGACGATCTTTCCATCCTGGCCGGCGCCGGCCTGCCCGGAGATGAAGAGCCAGCCGTTGGCCTTGATGCCCTGCGACAGCAGGAAGGGTTCATAGGGGTCCGGGTGGGTGATGACGCGCTCGATCATGGTTGATTTCCTTTCATCTGAAGCCGGGGCCACTGCAGCCCCGATGTGAGGAAGATAAGGAATGGCGGTGCTTTCGACAAAGGCTCATTTCTCAGCGGTAAGATGAGATGAAATCATCCATGGCAGGCGAAAAGCCTGCGCGCCATCCATGTCCATGCGCCGACGATCCCTGCCGCTATCGGCCCTGCGCGCCTTCGAAGCGGCGGCCCGCCTGGGCAGCTTCAAGGCCGCGGCCGAGGAACTCGCGGTCACGCCGACAGCGGTCAGCCACCAGATACGGGGCCTGGAGCAGCAGCTGGGCGCGCCCCTTTTCAGCCGGCAGGTCCGCCGGGTGGTGCTGACCGAGCCGGGCATGCAGCTGTACCCGGTGCTGCGCGATGGCTTCGACGCGTTCCAGGCCTCGCTGGAGCGGCTGGCGCAGGCGCGGCAGCGGCCGCAGGTGGTGATCTCGGCCACCAACGCGTTCACCGCCCGATGGCTGTTGCCGCGCATGGCCGACTTCCGTGCCCAGCTACCGGGCATCGACCTGCAGCTGCAGGCCTCGGACGATCCCGTGGATCTGCGTTCGAGCGCGGTCGACATCGCCATCCGCTATGGTCGGGGGCCCTATCCCGGCCTGGCGGTGGAGGCCCTCTTCACCGACGATTTCGCACCGGTGTCGAATCCGCGGCTCGGGGTGCGCTCGACCGAGGACCTGGCGCGGTGGCCCCTGATCTACTTTGCCTGGCGCCGGCCCCGGCCGGAGAATCCGACCTGGGAGCGCTGGTTCGCCGAGGCCGGGCTGCGGGAGCAGGCGCCGGCGGGCACCTTGCGCTTTTCGGACGAAGGCCATGCCATCCAGGCGGCGATCGCCGGGCAGGGCATTGCGCTGGTGAGCCAGGCACTGGTGGCCGAGGAACTGGCGTGCGGCAACCTGCACCAGCCTTTCGGGCCGGGCATCGCCGGCCACACCTACCACCTCGCCATCAGCGACGAGCGTGCGCCATCGCCGAGCACGCAAGCCGCCATGGCATGGCTGAGAAGCCAGGCGGCAAGTCTTCGGGGCTAGGGCTCGGAGCTAGCGTTCGGACGGCCCGCGCTTCCTGCGCGGCAGGTGCTTCCAGGAGGGATGGGTGGCCGGCTTGGGCGCAGCCCCCAGCGCCGCGCGCGCGAGTGCATCGGCCTCGGCATTGCGGTGGCGCGGTATCCACTGCACCTGCGCGGTGGTGAATTCGGCCAGCAGGCTGCGTGCGGCCGCATACAAGGGCGCCAGCCGCGCATGGGCGGCGGCCGGTGTGGCCGCCATCTGCTCCACCAGCAGGCTGCTGTCACTGTAGACCTGCACGGTGGCGGCGCCCCGCGTGCGCGCCTCACCGAGGGCCAGCACCAGGGCACCCAGCTCGGCCTCGTTGTTGCAGCCGGTGGTGTGCGTGGCCTGCGACAACCGGTGGCGGGTGCCGTCGGGCGCCACCAGCACGGCACCCAGGCCCATGCGGCCGGGGTTGGGGATGGCGCTGCCATCGCAGTGGATGGTCCAGGGCGCTGGCAGGTCCATGGCGGAACGGTGGCCGCTCTTACTCGGGCTGGCGGTAGTACGCCTCCACCTTGCCCTTGAGCTTGATGATGAGCGGCTGGCCCTTGCGGTCCAGCGTCTTGCCGGCAGGCACCTTGACCCAGCCTTCGCTGATGCAGTACTCCTGCACGTCGTTGCGGTCCTTGCCGTTGAAGCGGATGCCGATGTCGTGATCGAACACGGCCGGCACATGGTGCGGGCTGCGCGGGTCGGCGGACAGGTGGTCGGGCAGGGGTGGGGTATCGGTCATGGAAATCGTGTGAAGAATGGGGTCAATGCAGGCGCGTATTTTCGTTGATCCGCCGCATGCCCGCGCCGGCAAAGGGAGGGTTGCGGGCTGGGGATCAATCAGCCGGCGGCCGGAACCGCGGGCGCGGCATGCTGCGCGAGCAGCTTGCCCACGCCCGGCCTGGCGCAGCGCTGCAGCGCCATCAGGAGTGCGTGGCCGGGTTCGACCACGCCCCAGCGCTGGCGCAGGTCGTGCTGCATGCGCGCCAGCAGTTCGGCGGCCATCTCGGCGTCGGCCAGCGCCCGGTGGGCCCGGCCGGTGCGCGGCAGGCCGTGGTAGTCCACCAGCGAGCCGAGCTTGTGGCTCGGTGCCTCGGGGTACAGCCGGCGCGACAGCAGCACCGTGCACGCGAACGGGTGCGGCGCGGGCACGCCGGCCAGGGCCAGCTCGGCCTGCCAGAACTTGCTGTCGAAGGCGGCGTTGTGCGCCACCATGGGCGCATCGCCCACGAAGCGGGCCGCGTCCTGCATCACGCCGGCCGCTTCGGGCGCGGCGTTCACCATGGCGTTGGTGATGCCCGTGAGCTGGGTGATGAAGGCGGGGATCCAGGCGCCGGTCTTTATCAGGCTCTGGTAGCGGTCCACCAGGCGGCCGTCCTCCAGCAGCACGATGGCCACCTCGGTCGCACGCGCGCCCTGGCCGGGCGAGACGCCCGTGGTTTCAAAGTCGATGACGGCGATGCGGGACATGGGGCCTGGAGGATAAACCGAAGCCCTTGCCCCGTCCCGGGCCCAGGGTTTGCGGCCCTGCCAGGCGGGCTTCAGGCCGCCGTATAGGTGTAGTCCACCGGCACGGTGCGCTCGTAGACCGTCTGGCTGGCGGCGTTCTTCATCACCAGCCGGACGCTGCCGAGCTTGCCGGGGTCGATGACGGTGAAATGCCTGGCCACGACCCCGGTGCCCATTTGCCTGCCCGTGGTGCCCTCATAGGTCATGTTGGCCTGCGTCTCGGGGATGACCCAGATATCGAGGCCTTCTTCGGTGTTGATCGTGTAGGCGACGTCCACGTCGATGCGGGTGCCGGCCTTGACCACGGCCGGGGAGGGAATGGACACCTTGATGCCGGTGATCTCCGAGCCCTTGCCATCGTTCAGCCACTCCTCGTCGACCTCGGCCTGTTCGTAGGTGAAGTCCACCGCCAGCGCCTGGTTGAAGACCTCCACGAACTCCTGGTTCTTGGCCACGATGAACAGCTCGCGCATGCTGCCGGCCTGCGTCAGGTGCACGGAACGGCCGATCCGGCCCGTGCCGGGCTCCATGCGGTCGTGCGAACCCTCGTAGACCGAATCGTAGGTGGTGTCGAGGATCTTTACCCAGACATACAGCGGCTCGCGGGGCGCCGAGTAGCGGTAGTCCAGCATCACGGTGATGGGGGTGTTGGCCTGCAGCACACTGCCCGAGGGCGGGTCCATGCGCACTCCGGTGATCTTCAGGTCGGTTCGGCTGTTGTCCTGGCGCCTGGCGCGCCGCACAAAGTAGACGACCAGCCCGATGGCCACCAGTCCCGCGATGGTGATGTAGACGTTTTCCACGGTGAATTGCCCCTCAGGGTCCGCACCTCGCTGTTGGTATGGATGGGGCGGTGCGTGGTGCCCCGGGGCAAATTATGGTGGTGGTCGACCAGGGGTCAACAGCGGGGGTGTGCGAGGAAGAAGCGCAGCATCTCCTCGGTGGCCGACACGCCCCGGGGATCGGTATGGCTGCCGCGCGCATCGCCACCGGCCCAGGCGTGGCCGCCACCGTGCAGCACCCAGTGCTCTGCCAGCGTGGTACCGCCGCTCTGGTACAGGGTGCGCGTATAGCCCTGGCCTTGGGCCGACCGGCCGGTGGTCACCGCAGGGCGTACCTCGCTCTCGGCTGCGGCCAGTGCGGTCTCCACCAGTTGCTCGCCATTGCGGGCATGCACGGTGGCATCGGCGTCGCCATGGAAGACGATCAGGGGCAGCGCCGTGCCCAGCTGGATGACGGGGGGCGTGGTCGTCGCGAACGGGCTGGTGCTGGCGGCCTTGGCGCCGGTCTTCATCGCCGAGAGCGCCGCCATCACGTTCTGCGCCGCACCGGCCGCCAGGCCCGAATGCACGCCCACGGCAGCAAACAGGTCGGGGTACTCGCGCGCCAGCAGCGCCGCCATGGCGCCCCCGGCCGACAGGCCCGCCACATACACGCGCCGTTCGTCGACCGGGTGGCGCGCCATCACCTCGCGCACCATGGCCACCAGCGTGGCCGGCTCGCCATTGCCGCGCCGCTGGTCCTCCGGGCGGAACCAGTTCCAGCAGGCCTTGGGGTTGGCGCTGGCCGACTGTGCGGGGTAGAGCACCAGCGCGCGGGCCGCCCCGGCGGCTTCGTTCATGCCGGTGCCGGTGGCGAAGTCCTTGGGGTCTTGCGTGCACCCGTGCAGCATGAGCACCAGGGGCATGGGCGTGGCGGCGTCGGCGCCCGGGGGCACGTAAAGGTAGTAATGGTCCTGCGGCGCGCCCGCGCGGGAAAACGCCACGCGCGTGAAGTGGCCGGGGGGCTGCGCCGGGCTGGGCGCCGGCCTGCTGCGCAGGGGCGCCTCGGCCGCAGGGGCCGTGTCCGCGCCCTCCTCCACCAGGTCGATCACCTCGGCGTCTTCGATGCCGGCCTGCGCATAGCGGTTGCGCCAGCTGGGGCCGGCCGGGGCCGCAGGTGTGGCGGGAGGCGGCGAACCCGGCTTGGCACCCTGCCCGCCGCCAGCGCCGCCCAGGGCCTGCTGGATGGCGCGGGTGGCATCGGCCAGCTGGCCCTTGCGCACCAGGTCGGTGGCATTGCCGAGAATGTGTTGGAGGTTGTGGTTCCAGTCCATGGGGGTCCTTGGGTTCTGCGGATAGGGCATGCGCCGTTCATGGCACAGCCGCCCAGGGGTGGCCGGTGCCGTCGGTTTTTGTCTCGGGATGCCGCCGCTCGAAAGGGCCGGTCTGGATTAGAAGAACGCGAAAGAAATCGCCGCTGTGGTGCTATGGGGCACCCGCCACGGAGGGCGTCGTTTGTCTCAGCCGATGCGGCCGGCCAGTGCCGCCTTGACGGCCGGGCTGGCGTGGAAGGCCCCCAGCACGGTGACCGAGGCGATGGTCGCCTGCGCCAGCTCGGGCGGTACGTCGTCCTCGATGCTGGCCAGGCCCAGCACGCGGATCTCCAGCGTCTGGCCGGCGGCCTGGATGGTCTCCAGGTCGGTGCGGCCAAAGCGCTGCAGGCCCAGCACCAGCATCTTGCGTGCCACCACCTGGCGCACGGCCTCGTTCTGGGTGCTCAGCTGGTTGCGGATCGCGGTGCGGATGAAGTCGGTGCGGTTGGCGTAAAAGCCCTCGGATACAAGCAGATCGATGTGCCCCAGGTCCACATAACCGAGGTTGATGGTGATCTTTTCGGAATCGGGGACCTTGTTGCGCAAGGCCAGTGAGGTGCTGGGAGTGGAGTTCATGGGGTACCTTCTGGCCATCTTGTGCCATCCATATGGATGGTAAATGGATGGTGTTCTGGTCTTTTCAAGGGTGGGCCATCCAAAAGAAAGAGCCCAAGGGGCCCTTTCTGGTGCGTTGCTGCAGAGCGGCGGGATCAGCCCGCGCCGCGGCTGCCCCCGCCACTGCTGCTGCCCGCACCGCCCTGGCGCGATTGCCCCTGGTTGCCGCTGCCCAGGTGGGTGTCACGGTCCCCACGGCTTTCCGGGGTCCTGCGGCCCTGGTTGGTCTGCGTGGCGGCCTTGTCGCCGGTGCTGTTGTGGGCATGGGCCACCTTGCCCGTGTCCTGGTCGGCGCTGGCGCCGTGGTCCAGGTCGTCGTTCCTGTTGTCCTTGCTGCTCATGGCGATCTCCTTGGTTCGGGTTGAACGGTGGTGCTGCAGCGGTTCAGGACAGCGTCAGTTCCTTGTGCTCGCCCAGGTCGCGCGGCTGCTCGCCGGTGATGGCGGCCTTGGCCATCTTGAACAGCTGCACCATCTTGCTTTCCTTGACGTCCCAGTACTCGGCATGGCCGATGCGCACCGCCAGCAGGGCCAGGTTGGGGTCGGTGTGGCCTGCGGGGAACCAGGCCTTGGCCATGGGCGACCACAGGGCCTCCTTCTGTGCCAGGTCCTCGACGAAGCTGGCCTGGCCCGACAGGGACACATAGCTGTCGTCGCCGGGATCGGCGTAGGACACGTTCACTTGGCCATCGGTCAGCAGGCGGCCATACAGCTCGCCATTGCGCGGGATGAAGAAGTACAGCAGCGACTGCTCGTCAATGCTGCGGTTCTGCGTGGTCAGCGGGTGCGCATGCAGCATGCCATTGGCGTGGCGGTGCGTGAGCATGCCGAATTTGATGTCCTTGATCAGCTTCCAGAGCGTCTCGCGGGCGGGGGTTTCGTGTTGCATGGGGGTGCCTCCGGCGGGTGGTGAATCGGTAAAAATTCACTGTAGGCCGCCGGGAGGTGCGCAGGCGTCGGTCTCGGGCCCGGCTTGCGTAGGGCGTTTGTCCGACAGCGCTCAGCGCGGCCTGCGCTGCTCCAGCGCAAATGGGGGCAGACCCTTGAGCAGGCGTTGCCCGTACGAGGTGTTCATGAGCCGCTTGTCGTAGCAGTAGACATGGGCCTGGTCTTCCTCGGTGCGGATGGCGCGGCCCACCCATTGGGCCAGGCGGATCGCGGTGGCCGGCACCACCAGTTCGCTGAAAGGGTCGCGCCCCACGGCGCGCAGCCATTCGGCGCGGGCCTCGCCCACGGGGTCGTCGGGCGGGGCGAAGGGCAGCTTGGTGATGAACACCGACTCGCACAGCCGCCCCGGCAGGTCCAACCCCTCGCCGAAGGACTGCATGCCGAAGATCACCGAGGGCTGCCCGTCGGCCACGCGCTCGCGGTGGCGCTTGAGCAGCTGCGTGCGCGGCAGCGCGTTCTGCACCAGCACCACGCTGCGCATGGCAGTAGGCAGGGCATCGACTGCCTGGCGCATCTGTTCGCGCGAGGTGAACAGCACCAGCGCGCCGTATTCCACGTTGGCGATGTCGTAGAGCAGCGCCTCCACCATCTCGGCCGTGAACTGGGCCGCGTTCTTCGGGTCGGCGTGGGTCTCGGCCGCGATCAGCGTGCCCTGGGCGGCATAGTCGAAGGGGCTCGGCACCTCCAGCGTGGTGGCGGCCGCGTCGCCGTGCAAACCCGACTCGCGCAGGAAGAATTCGAAGTGCCCGCAACTGGTAAGCGTGGCCGAGGTCAGCACCGCGCCGCGTACGGCGCTCCACAGGTGGTTGCGCAGCGTGGTGCCGGGCAATATCGGGCTGGCATGCGCCTTGACGACGATGAAGTCGCCCTCCACCTCCAGCGTGAACCACTTGGCCGCCGGCACCGCGCCCTCGGGCGCATCCTGCAGCAGCAGCTGGGCGGTGGCGTGCAGCTCCTCCAGGCGCGGCGCCAGCATGCCGATCTGCGCGTACAGGGTGGACAGGCGGCGCGCCTCGTCGGGCTTGTCGCGCATCTCGGCGCGCAGCGCCTTGGAGATGGCGCGCAGCGCTTCGAGGAAACCATCGGCACTCGCGGCCAGCAGCCCCAGCGGTGCGAGCAGCGGCTGCGGCAGTTCGCCGCGCGGCACGCGCACGCGCGCCGGGCCCCAGGCGTCCCGCTGGCTCTTGAGGGCCGGGCCGTACACGTCCATCACGATGCGTGCCAGGTCCTGCAGGGTCTGGCGCAGCTGGCCCGAGTGCTTGGGGATGTCGGCGATCTCTTCGACCTCCAGCAGCGCGCCGATGCGCAGGCCCCGGCTGGCCAGGCGCTCGATCCAGGTCACGCGGCTCAGGTCCATGCTGCAGGCGAACTGGTCCAGCGCCGTCGCGGGCAGGTGGTGCGCCTCGTCCAGCACCAGCAGGCAGTTGTCCAGTTCGGGCAGCACGCGTGCGCCCAGGGAGGACAGCAGCAGGTCGTGGTTGGCCACGATCACCTGGGCGCCGACCAGCTCCTTGCGCTTGTCGTAGTAGGTGCACTGGCTGAAGGCCGGGCAGTGCTTGCCGGTGCAGGAGGCGCCCTCGGCCGCCACGGCGCTCCACACCTCGGGCTCGGGCGGCGTGTCCAGGCTGTCGCGGTCGCCGTCCCAGGCGCCCTTGGCAAGGGTCTGCGACATGGCGGAGTAGAACTGGATGCGCGCCTCGGTCTCCTGGCGCGGGCGCTTGGCGCGCGCGGCGGCCTCTTCCTCGGCGAACAGGTCGTCTTCGGGCTCATCCTCGGCTTCGCCGGTGCCGGCCAGGCGGTCGAGCTTGAGCTTGCAGACATAGCGGCCGCGCCCCTTCGCCAGCGCAAACTTGAAGGGCTGGGGCAGCAGCTTGGCCAGAGCGGGCAGGTCCTTGTTGACCAGTTGTTCCTGCAGCGCCACCGTGGCGGTGGATATCAGCACCCGCGTGCCGCGCGACAGCGCCATCGAGATCGCGGGCGCGCAGTAGGCCAGCGACTTGCCCACACCGGTGCCGGCCTGGATCACGGCGATCGACCGGGTGGGCGCGGCTTCGCCCGCCTCCTCGTCCACCTTGCCCAGCGTGGCATGGCCGAAGGTTTCTGCCACCTGCGCGGCCATGCGCCGCTGCCCCCCGCGGCTGCGGAAACCCGGGGTGGCCTGCACCACCGCATCGAAGGACTGCAGGGCCGCCTGGGCCCACTCTGTGGAAGACATAAGGACGAGAGTGTGGCATATGGTTGGGCATACAGTGTCTTGCGACCTGGGCATCCTGTCGTGCAGATGGGGAATGGGCCTACACCGTGGTGCACCTGGCTCTCCTAGGATGGGACAACGACCCACTAGCGCCCCTGTGGCGCCAAGGAAGCACACATGCCCACGACCGCCGATCCCCGCACGACCGAAGCCTCGGTGGACACCACCAAGCGCCAGTCCGCCGCCACCCCCACCCGCGGCGACGCCGATGCGGCCAACGCCGCCCAGGAAGAAAACCCCAAGCTGCCGCACGAGCGCGACCAGTCGGTGGACATGACCCATGGCAAGCCCGACGCCCAGGTACAGCAGGCCTACCGCGACGTGCAGCGCGGCCTGCAGGACACAGACCGCGGTCCCCCGGCCGACAAGGCCTACCAGAAGCAGAAGTAGCCTGGCCCGCGCCGCGCAGGCCGCCCTGCCGGTGTATGCGCCAGAACAACACCCTGGAAACGCGCGTCGAGTGCGGGCGTTGCTGTGCGCCATTCAATGGTTGCCAGAGCAACCCATTCCCCTATACTGAAAAGCACTGAAACGGCACCCCCGTGCGAAAGCCGGGCCCGCAAAGTCACCGGTCTACCGGTACCGAGAGCATGTCTCGGCACCCACGACAGCGGGACTGCCACGTTGAAATCCAGGGTTGCCCAGGGAAACCGCCGTCTCAGTGGTCATCACACCCAACCGAGAGGCCGCCCCAGCGATGCAACACCGCCCAGGTCCCGCACTCGCCGTTTCTGCTCCTGATCTTCCTGCTTCGAGCGCGGGCCGGGCCATCCATGGCCGCCTTCACGGGCGCCATCCTGCTGCACAGGGGGCTTGACGGATATGGGCGACGGGCTGGTCATCGGTACCCAGGACATTGCGCAGAAGGACCAACTGGTGCTGCGCGCCCTGGTGCGCCTGCTCGACGGCGGCGTGAACATCCGTGCGCGCTTCAGCGAACAGCTGGCCGAGTGCAATGTGGTCTTCGTCCCCGGCCACTGGCCCTACCGCTTCCATGCCCCCTGCATCACGGTGCGCGTGCTCGACCCCGCCGACACCGGTGCGGCGCTGGAGCAGACCGCCGACCTCACCGTGGCCACGCCGCTGCGCATGAGCAACGTGATCGCCGTCCTGCAGTCGGCCACCCAGCGGGTGCACGGTGCCACGCAGTTCGACCCGGTCAAGGGCCAGCGTGCCCTGTTCGATCTGCTCGCCGAGCGCACCCGCACTGCGGAACGCCGCCGCGCCGTGGTACCCGTGAGCGGCGGCCAGCAGATCGTCTTCGACTTCGTGCAGCAGCTGGTGCACACCTCCATGCCCCTGGAGGTGCTGCTCTCGGGCGCCTACACGCTGGGCGAGCCGCACCGCGTGAGCCCGGTCGAGGAAGAGCTCATCCGCTCCGTGCCCGCGCACAGCCTGCGCCACGTGCTGTGGAGCCTGGCCATGCGCCTGGCCGAGAGCCGTGCGGGAGCACCCGCACGCCCTGGCTGGTACCGGCTGCTGCGCTGGCCCGATGCCATCGGCCTGTCGTCCGCCGGGCACCCGCGCCTGGCGGCGCTGCTCACCAGCCGGGCCCTGAGCTGCGAGCAGCTGTGTGCCAAGAGCGGCGTGCCCGAAGCCACGGTGCGCTGGTTCCTCGAAGCCAGCCTGGCCCTGGGCCTGGCGGTGGAGGAGAGCGCGCCTGCGGTGGCTGCCGCCGCCGCTGTGGCAGCCCCGGTGCCGGCGGCCAAAACCCCTGTTCCTGCCGCCGCCCCCGCGGGCTGGCTTGGCAACCTGCGAGAACGGCTCAAGCTATGGTGACGCCCTCTTCCTCCGCGCCTGCGGTGTTTGCAGGCGGTTCCCGCGATCTCAAGATCGTGTTCACCGGCCCCATGGGCGCCGGCAAGACCACCGCCATCCAGGCCATCAGCGATGGCCAGGCCCTGTCCACCGACGTGCCCATCACCGGCTGGTCCGAGCTGCCCATGCCCGGCAAGACCATGACCACCGTGGGCCTGGACTACGGCGAGTGCCAGATGGATGGCGGCCAGTGGAAGCTCAAGCTCTTCGGCACGCCCGGCCAGGAGCGCTTTCGCTTCATGTGGGACATCCTGGGCGCGGGCGCCTTCGGCCTCATCGTGCTGGCCGACAACTCCCAGCACGACCCCATTGGCGAGGTGGCGCGTTACCTCCAGGCCTTCGCCCCGCATGTGCCGGCGCGGCGCACCGTGGTGGGCGTGGGCCGGCTGGACACCCATCCCTCGCCCGGCATCGCCGACTACTGCGAGCAGCTGGGCGCCCTGGGATACAACCCCCCGGTGCTGGAGGTGGACGTGCGGCGCGATGCCGACGTGCGCCTTTTGCTGTCGGTCCTGGTGAGCATGGCGGAGATCGAACATGAGTAGCAGCAATATCGGCGGCACCCCTGGCCTGGTGCCTGTCGCCACGTCCTTGCGACTGGTCACCATTGCCCAGCTGGCCGGGCTGCTGGGCGAGCTGCAGCGCGGCACGCCGGGCATCCTGAGCGCCACGCTGGCCAGTGCCGACGGCTTCACCGTGGCCTCCACGCTGTCCGACAGCCAGGACGCCGACAAGCTCTCGGCCATGTCCGGCTCGCTCAGCGCGCTGGCCGGCGCCATGACGCGCGAGGCCGGCCACAGCGCGCCCGAGCGGCTGATCCTCGAATCGGGCAGCGGCCACATCGTCTCGATGAACCTGCCTGTGCCCTCGGGCGACTTGGTGCTCACCGTGGTCACCAACGAATCCTCGCTGCTGGGCAAGCTGCTGTGGAGCTGCCGCAACACCGCCGACCAGGTGGTGGCCGCCTGCACCACGGCGCCGCAGCCGGGCTGAGCCCCTTCCATTGCCGTTCCCGTTCCCTGTTCTGTTCCACCACCACCACCGGAGACCCCGCCATGGCATTGACCCCCAAAGAACTCCTGAACCAGCTGATGCAGACCGAGGGCGCGATGTGCGCCGCGCTGGTGGACTACAACAGCGGCATGCTGCTCGAATCCGTGGGCAGCGGCATGGACCTGGAGCTGGCCGCCGCCGGCAACACCGAGGTGGTGCGCGCCAAGATGAAGACCATGAAATCGCTGGGCATGCAGGGCGCCATCGAGGACATCCTGATCACGCTGACGCACCAGTACCACATCATCCGCCCCGTGGAAAAGCACGACGGCCTGTTCATCTACTACGTGCTGGACCGCAGCCGCGCCAACCTGGCCATGGCGCGCCGCAAGGTGCTCGAAGCCGAGTCGCAGACCGCTATCTGAGCACCGTCAGGCGCCGCGCGTGAACCAGCGCGGCAGCTCGGGCAAGGCCTGCTCCAGCGAGCCCAGCACGGCCAGGCAGGCCTGCGCCACCTCGGGTGCGGGCTGCAGCAGGTCGGGCACCACCACCAGGCCCATGCCCGCGGCCAGCGCCGCGCAGGCGCCATTGTGGCTGTCCTCGAAGGCCAGGCAGCGGGCCGGGTCCACCCCAAGCCGCCCGGCTGCCAGCGCATACAGCGCCGGGTCGGGCTTGCCGCGCAGTACCTCGTTGCCCCCGGCCACCGCCGCGAAATGCGGCAGCACGCCCACGCGCGCCAGGCGGTGCGTGATCTCGTCGGTGCGCGATGACGAGGCCACGGCGCAGGGAATGCCAGCGGCCTGCAACTGCGCGAGCAGCGCGGCAGCGCCGGGCTTGAGCGGGAACAGCAGCCTGTCGCCCTCGACCTCTTCCAGTGCGGTGCGCACAGCCCCCATGGCCTGCTCGAACGGAGCGAGCCCGCCCAGGAGCGCCTGCAGGATGGCATGCGAGTCCTGTGCCGCCTTGCCCACCACCTGCAGGTAGTCGCTTTCGCGCAGCTCCACGCCGAGCGCCAGCGCCGCCTCGGTCCAGGCGCGCAAGGTGGCGCGTTCGGAATCGATGAGCAGGCCGTCCATGTCGAAGATGGCGGCGGCGAAGGGTGGCGGGGGCATGCCGCTCAGCCGCGCTCGCGCAGCGCCCGCTCGATGCGGTCGCACCGCACCGTGGTCTTGGGCACCTTAAACGGGAACCACATGCGCACGTCCTCTTCGAGCCCGATGCCGTGCATGTAGTTGTAGATGGCCTTTTTGAGGCCGGCGCCCAGCGCGTCGTGGTCCACGCCCGTGGGGTCGACGAAGGCCACGTCGTTCTTGGCGAAGTCGCCCGGCGGCAGCGGCGCCAGGGTGACGCCGTATTCCTCGGGGTTCTTGCCCACGGGCGAGTGCACGGTGCAGGCAAAGCGGTGGAAAAAGCCGCTCTGGATGCAGCCGTTGGCGAACAGCTGGCGCACGTACTCGAGCGCGTCCACCGTGTCCTGCACCGTCTGCGTGGGAAAGCCGTACATCAGGTAGGCGTGCACGAGGATGCCCGCGTCGGTGAAGGCCCGCGTCACGCGCGCCACCTGATCCACCGAGACGCCCTTCTTCATCAGGTTCAGCAGCCGGTCGGAGGCCACTTCCAGACCGCCCGAGATGGCGATGCAGCCGCTGTCGGCCATCAGGCTGGCGAGCTCGGGCGTGAAGGTCTTCTCGAAGCGGATGTTGCCCCACCACGAGATGCCTGTGTTGCGCGCGATCAGCTCGGTCGCCAGGGCCTTGAGCGACTTGGGCGGCGCGGCCTCGTCGACGAAGTGAAAGCCGGTCTGCCCCGTCTCGCGCACGATGGCTTCGATGCGGTCGGCCAGCACGGCGGCCGAGGCGCCTTCGTAGCGGCTGATGTAGTCCAGGCTCACATCGCAGAAGCTGCATTTCTTCCAGTAGCAGCCGTGCGCCACGGTGAGCTTGTTCCAGCGCCCGTCGCTCCACAGCCGGTGCATGGGATTGAGCATGTCCAGGAGCGACAAATATTTGTCCAGCGGCAGCCCGTCCCAGGTGGGTGTGCCCACTTCGGCGAAGGCGATGTCCGCCTCCTGCATGTTGATGTAGCGCACGGCGCCCGTATCGGCCTCGCGCACGAAGGTGCGAACCAGGCGCTGGCGCCCGCGTTGGCCCTGCACATGCTCCAGCAGCGCCAGCAGCGGGCGCTCGCCCGCGTCGAGCGCCACGTAGTCGAAATGGTCGAACACGCGCGGCTCGGCCAGCTCGCGCAGCTCGGTGTTCACAAAGCCGCCGCCCAGCACCGTGACGATGTGCGGGTGCTCGGCCTTGATCGCCTGCGCGATGCGGAAGGCCGCATACACAGCCCCCGGAAAGGGCACGGACAGCAGCACCACCGTAGGCGCATGGCGCTCCACTGCGGCCAGGGCCAGCGTGCGCAGGGTCTCGTCCACCAGGTTCAGGGGCTCGGCCAGCGCGGCGGCCAGCGGATCGAAGGTGGGCTGGCTGCCGGCCAGCGACTCGGCATAGCGCACGAACTCGAAGCGCGGGTCCACCGCGTCGCGCAGCACGTCGGCCAGGTCGTTGAGGTACAGCGTGGCCAGGTGCTTGGCCCGGTCGTGCAGGCCCAGGGCGCCGAAGGCCCAGCCCAGCGGGTCGCCGCCCTCGTCGTCCACGTACACGTCGAGCGTGGCGAAGCGCGGCCCCTCGGGCAAAAAGTTGCGCCCCACGATGCGGTGCGCCAGCGTGGTGTCGCGCCCCTGAAGGAAGGCGATGGTGGGCGCGATGGTGGAGAAATACCGTTCGCGCTGCGCCGCGAAGGCCTGCACCGCGGGGCTGTGCTTCTTCGCGGGCAGCGCATCCAACTTGGCGGCCACCGCGCGCAGGCCCTCGGGCGAGAGCAGCTGCAGCACCAGGGCCAGCGCCAGGTCCTCCTGCACCGCCGTGATGCCGCGCGAGCGCAGAAAACCCGTGAGGTAGGCGGTCGATGGGTAGGGCGTGTTCAGCTGCGTCATCGGCGGGATGACGGACAGGACGCGAAGCGGTGGGACGGCGGACATGGTGGGGGCGGACGGGCACACTCAGGCGATGCGGTGCCGCCTCAAGGGGAATCGTGGAAGTGCCCGATTATCCCGCCTGGCCCTTACCCAGCGGGGGCGTGCGACTTACAGTGGCTGCGGTGGCGGCTCCACTGCCGCTTCCGGCGTGCCGGCCAGGTAGTTGTTCTTCACGCGCACGTAGTGCTCTGCCGAATAGCGCAGGTAGGCGATCTCCTGGTCCGTCAGCGCGCGCTGGCGCACCGCGGGCCGGCCGATATAGAGGTAGCCGCTCTCCAGCACCTTGCCGGGCGAGACCAGGCTGCCCGCACCCAGCATCACGCGGTCGCCGATCACGGCGTCGTCCATCACGATGGAACCCATGCCGATCAGGCACTCATCGCCGATGCGGCAGCCGTGCAGGATCACCGAATGGCCCACGGTCACATGGCTGCCGATGATGAGCGGCGAGCCTTCGGGCTTGCTGGCATTGCGGTGCGAGACATGGCCCATGCTCAGGTCCTGCACATTGGTGGCTTCGCCCACCACGATGCGGTTCACATCGCCGCGCAGCACGGCGTTGCACCACACGGAGGCGTCTTTTCCAAGCGTCACGTCGCCGATCACCTGGGCGGAGCTGTGCAGGAAGACGCCGGTGCCGAGCACGGGTGCGGTATCGAGGTAAGGAGCGGTGGGCATGGGGTTCGTGGGGCTCAGGATGCAAAACGCCGAGCGTAGTGCAAATCCGGCAAGCTCAGCCCGGTGCCCCGACGGCGTAGAAGCCCAGGAACATGTCCACCGCATCCTCCAGCACCTGCTGGCGCAGCGCGGGTGCCAGCGGCGGCTGGCCCATGGCCAGCTGGGGCCAGAAGGCGAAGGACTTGACCAGGCCGTGCAACTGGTGGGCGGCGTAGTTTGCATCCACCCCGGCGCGCAGGCGCCCGTCCTGCTGGGCGGCGCGCAGCCACTGCGGCAGGCCCTCTTCCTTTTCGGACAGGCGGTCCACCAGGGCGCGGGCGCGCTCGGGCGTGTGCATCAGCTCGGCCATGGCCACACGCGACAGGTCGATGAAGCTGGCGTCGTCGAGCATCTGCATCTTCTGCTCCAGCACGGCCAGCAGCTGCGCGCGCAGCGGGCTGGCCGCGTCATAGGGGATCTCGGCCTGCGCATGGCTGCGTTCCCACATCTGGGCCAGGATGGCCTCGAACAGTTCGTCCTTGCTCGGGAAGTGGTTGTACACCGTGCGCTTGGAGACATCGGCCGCGGCGGCCACGCGGTCCATGCTGGTGCCGGCAAAGCCGTTCTCGCGGAACTCGGCAATCGCGGCCTGCACGATGGCCTCGCGCTTGCGGTCGGTCAGGCGGGTGGGAACGGTGGGGGCTATGGCACTCATAGGCGAAATTTTACACCGGGTAGTTTACTTTTTCAGAAACAACACTACACTGTGCAGTGCACTTTTCAGAAAAGGCAGTCTCCATGTTCCGCCGCGTGCCCCGCATATTCCTCCTCCTCACCGCAATCACCGCCATGGCCTACAGCATCATTTCCTGTGCCACCCTGCCCTCGGGCTCGTACGAGGCTTCGCCCCAGTACCAGGACGGCAAGTTCCGCAACGCCGTGCCGCGCCAAGCCCCGGGCTTCCTCAAGACCGTGGCCATCTTCTGGCGCTTTGCCACCGAAAAGCCCGCCAACACGGTGCCTACCAAGCCCATCGAGGTCAAGCCGCTGACCCAGGCCGACGTGCTGGCCGCGCCCGACCAGAGCCTGTGGCGCCTGGGCCATTCGACCATGCTGCTCAAGCTCGACGGCAAGTTCTGGCTCACCGACCCGGTGTTCTCCGAGCGCGCCTCGCCCTTCCAGTTCGCGGGCCCCAAGCGCTTCCATGCGCCGCCGCTCACCATCGACGAGCTGCCACCCATCACCGGCGTGGTGCTCTCGCACGACCACTACGACCACCTCGACTTCGACGCCATCCAGAAGCTCGCGCCCAAGGTCGAGCATTTCCTCACCCCCCTGGGCGTGGGCGACCGCCTCATCGCCTGGGGCGTGCCGGCTGCCAAGGTGCAGCAGTTCGACTGGTGGCAGGGCACCAGCGTGGGCGGCGTGAAGTTCGTCGCCACCCCGGCCCAGCATTTCTCGGGCCGCACCCTGTCGGACGGCAACGCCACGCTGTGGGCCTCGTGGGTCATCATGGCTGGCGACACGCGCATCTTCTTCAGCGGCGACACCGGCTACTTCGACGGCTTCAAGGCCATCGGCGAGCGCTACGGCCCCTTCGACCTGACCATGGTCGAGACCGGTGCCTACGATGCCCAGTGGCCCGACGTGCACATGCAGCCCGAGGAAAGCCTGCAGGCCCACCGCGACGTGCGTGGCCACCACATGATGCCCATCCACAACGGCACCTTCGACCTGGCCATGCACCCCTGGCACGAGCCTTTCGACCGCATCACCCAGCTGGCTGCGGCCGCCAACGTGCCCCTGGTGGCACCGGTGATGGGTGAGCGCCTGGACATCCGAAACCCCGCCCTGTCGCAAAGCTGGTGGAAAAGCGCGGAGTGAACCGAACCGGGTGATCAGCCGCGCGGCAGGCGCCGGGCCAGCTGGCCCACAATCCGCGCCGCCGCCGTGATCTCGGCAATGTCGAAGCCAGCATAGCCGAACAGCCAGCCGCGCCGCTCCGACACCATCACATAGCGCGACAGCGGCGCCAGCATCACCCCCGCCGCCTGGGCCTGGCGGCACAGCGCCTCGTCGTCGCTGCCTGGCGCGCGCTCGCACAGCAGGTGCATGCCGCGGTCGCTGGCGGCCAGCTGCAGGGCGCCGTCGCTGGCATCGGCCAGCGCATCGCGCAGGGCCTGCTGGCGCGCCTGGTACAGCTCGCGCATCTGGCGCAGGTGGCGCAGCAGGTGGCCCTCGGCAATGAACTGCGCCAGCACCGCCTGCGCATCGCCGGGCGCATGCCGGTCGGTGATGGCGCGGGCCATGGCAAACGGCTGCACCAGCGCCGGCGGCGCCACGATGAAGCCCAAGCGCAGGCCAGGGTGCAGCGTTTTCGAGAACGTGCCCACGTACAGCACCCGCTCCGACCCCGGCAGGCTGCACAGCGCCGGCACGCGCTGCGCGCCGTACTGGAACTCGCCGTCGTAGTCGTCCTCCACCACCCAGGCATCGTGCGTGCGCGCCCACTGCAGCAGCGCCTGGCGCCGCGCCAGGCCCATGCGCACGCCGGTGGGGTACTGGTGCGTGGGCGTCACCACTGCCATGTGCGCGCCGGGCCAGCGCTGCGTGGCCTCGGCGATGCAGGCGCCCTCGCCGTCCATCGCCATGGGGCGGGCCAGCACGCCGTGGCCCAGCAGGGCCGCGCGGATGCCGGGGTAGCCCGGGTCTTCCACCAGCACCTCGTCGCCTACGTCCAGCAGCAGCCGCGCGATCAGGTCGATGGCCTGCTGCGAGCCCGAACACACCACCACCTGCGCCGCATCGCAGCGGATGCCGCGCGAGGCCCACAGCCACTGCGCCACCGCCTCGCGCAGTTGCGGGTCGCCGGCCGGGTCCAGGTACTGGGCGCGCGCCGCACGCTGGCCGGGGCCGGCCTGGCGTGCCAGGCGGTCCCACACGGCGTAGGGAAACGTGTCCACCTCGGGCGCGCCCATGCGGAAGGCCCGCGCCACCGCCACCGGCGGGTTCCAGCGCGCCGCCGTGTCGGCGATAAGCTGGCCCCGACGCGACAGGCCCCTGGGCGGCGCCACCAACTGCTGCTGGGTGCGGGTGGTGGCGCCCCCGACCGCCTGCGACACATAGGTGCCATCGCCCACGCGTGCCTCCACATAGCCTTCGGCCTGCAGGCGCTGCACGGCCCACAGAACGGTGTTGCGCGACACGCCCAGTGCCGCGGCATGTTCGCGCGAGGGCGGCAGCCGCGTGCCCGCGCGCAGGCTGCCCTGCTCGATGGCGCCGCGCAGGCGCTCGTACACCTGCTGGCGCAGCGTGGCGGTGGTGGAATTGGCTCTGGCGGCAGGCACGAATTGGCTCCTTCGATCTGGCTGCAGCAGCATAAACTGAGGAACCATTGTAGGTAAGCCCACGAAAGTTCTTCACCATGGCAGAGCACCTCGCCACCATCACCTGGCAACGCGGCAGCGACGATTTCCTCGACAAGCGCTACCACCGCGCCCACACCTGGCAGTTCGACGGCGGCGCCACCGTGGCCGCATCGTCCTCGCCCCACGTCGTGCCCGTGCCCTACTCCGACGCGGCCGCGGTCGACCCCGAGGAGGCTTACGTCGCCGCGCTGTCGAGCTGCCACATGCTGTGGTTCATGGACTTCGCGAGCCGCGCAGGCTACCGGCTCGACAGCTACAGCGACGCGGCGGTGGGCACCATGGCCAAGAACGCGGCGGGCCAGCTGGTCGTGACGCATGTGCAGTTGAAGCCCGTGACGCGCTTCGACCCTGTGCACGCGCCCAGTGCCGAGCAGCTCGACGAGCTGCACCACAAGGCCCATGCATCGTGCTTTTTGGCCAATTCGGTCAAGACGCAGATCGACTGCGCGCCCGTGCTGCAACTGACCGAAGGGGGCTGAGCCATGGCCAATGCCAACCGCCAGTTCCGCGTGGCCGATGCCGCCGTGCTGCAGTCCCTGGTGCGTGCCCAGCCCCTGGCCACGCTGGTCATCACGCACGAAGGCGCGCTGCACGCCAACCACGTGCCGCTGTACCTCGACCCCACGCGCGGCGAGCACGGCACGCTGGTCGGCCATGTGGCACGTGCCAACAGCGTGTGGCCGCTGCTGCCGCAGACGGCGGTGGCCATCTTCCACGGGCCGCAGGCGTACATCTCGCCCACCTGGTACCCCTCCAAGGCCATCGACGGCAAGCAGGTGCCGACCTGGAACTACGCCACGGTGCACGCCCACGGCACGCTCACCGCGCTCAAGGACGACCCGGCCACGCTGCGCGCCATACTGCACACGCTGAGCGAGGCGCATGAAGCGCACCGCCCCGAGCCCTGGCGCCTGGACGATGCCCCCTCGGCCTACATTGAGCAGATGATGCGCGCCATTGTCGGCATCGAGCTCGCAGTGGAGCGCTGGGAGGGCGTGTGGAAGGTCAGCCAGAACCGCACCGAGATAGACCGCGCCGGCGTGGTGGCCGGCCTCACGGCCGAGGGCACGCCCGCCGCGCTGGACATGGCGGCACTGGTGCGGCAAGGAGCACCAGGCGCGCCTGCCTGAAGACTCAGGCCTCCAGCATTTCCACGCGCAGCGACGTCACCGGCCCTGCGACGGCCTTGTGGGCGGCCAGCGCATGCACAGCCAGGTCCACCGTGGCCTGGGCGACGGCATCGGTCAGCACCAGTACCTGGGCGCCGCTGCCGGGGGGCAGGCTCCTTTCGCTTGCCAGCGCCACCTGCGCCACCGGCACATGCTGCGCGGCCAGCCAGGCGCCCACGGCCTCGATGTCCTGCGCTGCATGCACGGGCACACGCAGGTAGTGGCGCGTGTGCACGGCGGCGCGTGGCAGCACGGCCAGTGCCTCGTCCACCGCATGGGCGTGAAAGCCCAGGTGCGGCACGCGCTGCGCCGCGTTCGTACCATCGAGCCGGGCCACGTCCACTAGGTCGGCGATCACGGCCGAGGCGGTCTGCTCAGAGCCCGCGCCCGCGCCGTAGTACATGGTCACTCCGGCCGCATCGCCCTTGACCAGGATGCCGTTCATCGACCCATTCACATGCGCCAGCAGGTGCGTGGCCGGCACCAGCGCGGGCTGCACGCGCAGTTCAATTCCATCGGCCCGTTTTCGCGCCACACCGAGCAGCTTGATGCGGCAGCCCAGTTGCTCGGCACAGGCCACGTCCAGCCCCTGCAGCGCGGTGATGCCTTCCACCTGCGCGTCGGCAAAGCGCACCGGCATGCCAAACGCATTGGCCGCCAGCAGCGTGATCTTGTGCGCCGCATCCACCCCCTCGATGTCGAAGGCCGGGTCCGCCTCGGCATAGCCCAGGGCCTGGGCCTGCGCCAGGGCCTCGGCAAAGCCCAGGCCCTCGTCGCGCATCTTGGTCAGGATGAAATTGGTGGTGCCGTTGATGATGCCCGCCACCCACTCGATGCGGTTGGCCGTGAGGCCCTCGCGCAGCGCCTTGATGATGGGGATGCTCACGGCCACCGCGCCCTCGTAGGCCAGCGCCACGCCGTGCTGGCGCGCCGCGGCGAACAGCTCGTTGCCATGCACGGCCAGCAATGCCTTGTTGGCGGTCACTACATGCTTGCCCGCCGCCATGGCCGCCAGCAGCCACTCGCGCGCCGGGCCGGTGCCGCCCGCGGCCTCGACCACCACGTCCACCTCGGGGTGGGTGGCCACCTGCATGGGGTCGTTGGTCAGCGCCACACCCGTGCCCACCACGCCGGCGGCGCGTGCCAGGTTTCGCGCCGCGACCACCACCACCTCGATGCCGCGCCCCGCGCGCCCTGCTATGGTGGCCTGGTTGCGCGCCAGCACGCGGAAGGTGCCCGCACCCACGGTGCCAATGCCGATCATGCCCACGCGCAGGGGGCGGGTGGCAGCAGGCATGGCCATGGTCGTGGCGATGCTGCTGTGCTGTGCGGGCTGAAGGGACTGGACGGGATCGCGGTACATAGGACTTCCTTGACGACGGACTGACGAACAAAACAAAAACCCAGCTGCCAGAGCTGGGTTTCATTCGTTCATTCCGAGGGGGAAGGGAGAGAGCGATCACCAGGTGGCTGCCGGAACGGCCACCTGCGCGTGCTCAGGTGGCCGCGGTGGTAATGGTGGTAATCATTCGTGCACCCATTGCCCGCGAGAACGCAGGCAGCATCATGCAGGCGCCCATGGGGGCGGCGGCAGCACGTGCGGTGTGGATCAGGGTGTACGACATGCCTGTCAGTGTAGCGGATTCGCTGCGGGTGGCGTCAAGCCTCCCGCTCCGCCTCGGGCCACAGCCTTGGAAAGTAAAAGCGCAGCGCATGCTGCGGCACGCCAAAGCGCAGCCTGCCGTGCGGCGAATCGCTCTCCAGCAGGCCGCGCTGCAGCAGCGCGCTGATCTGCGTGGTGGCCATGCGGTCGCCAAGCCCCAGCATGGCCTTGAAGTCCCGGCGGTCCAGCATGCCCTGTGTCACGAACAGGTAGTGCAGTGCGCGCAGCGATTCGGTGCGCACCCCCAGCCGCACCACATGCGCCTCGAAACCCAGGCAGGCCGCGATGCGGTCCTGCATGTCCTGCGGTGCCAGCAGGCTGGTCATCAGCTGCACCTGCTCCAGGCACTGGGCCAGCACATAACCCATCCACTTCTCCAGGCCGCGCGGCTCGTTCGCCGCTGCCAGGTGCGCGCGGTAGGCCTCCTGGCTGCGCGCGAACCCGCGCAACGGCGACCACAGGCCATTGGTCAGGCCCAGGTGCCCCAGCACCAGATGGGTGTGCAGCCCGGCCACGCGGCCATTGCCCTCGCGGAACGGCTGGATCCCCAGCAGGCGCTGGTGCGAGGCGGCCATCGCCAGCACCTGCATATCGACCTGGCGAACGCCGCCGTAGAAATTTCCCCACTGCTCCAGCAACGCTCGTACTTTTGCCGGCCCGGTTTGCAGCGCACCGGGCCGCAGCGTGGCGCCGCCTTTCAAGGCGAGGTCCGCCTCGGGCAGGCGCGCATACACGTCCTGGTGGATGTCGCACACCATCTGGGGCGACCACACCGTTTTGGTGTCCCACGCGGGCCACCGCATTTCCAGCTGGGCCTCGGTGGCCATGTGCGCCAGCGCCATCCGCTGGCGCCCGGCCTTTTCCGCATCGGCAGCCCGGTCGCCGCGCAGGGCCTGCTCGATCTCCAGCGGCTGCATTTTTTGCAGACCCTCGAACTTTTGCGCGTAGTACGCGTTCATGGCCCGCAGCAATCCGCGCAGCCCCCCCAGGGCGCCGGGCTGGCACAGGCCCGACAGCCGGTCTGCGCTGCGGACCAACCCATGCGCCTGCTCCAGCAAAGGTTCCAATCGGCGTGCTGCGGGCAGCAGCGGTTGCATCTGCGATGGATGCCTGTATGGCGGAAAAAGTTGCGACTTAAAAAACATTCCCAAGTCTATGACTTGAAAAGGCTTTCTTCAGATAGTGCGACCCATTTTGCGCGTTTCATTGCGCGTCTTTTTTCGCAATGCCGTGCGTGGTCTGTGGTAGGTCGATGCGCACCATGCGTATCGCGTCGAAAGGGCAGCGCACCGCACACAGCGCGCAGCCCGTGCAGCCCGCCTCGTCGTGCAGGGTAGAGCGCTTGGGCCCCCAGCTCTGCGGCCCCTGCACCTGCAGCGACAGCACGTGCGGCGGGCACACGCCTATGCACCAGCCGCAGCCGGTGCAGCGGTCGATGTCGATGGCGGGAAGGGCCTTGCGTGGAGCGCTGCTCATGGGCAGCAGTGTGCGCCCGCCGAGCAAGGCCCACAAGCCGCGCTACAGTGCCCCTATGACTGAAGAAACCACCACCCGCCACCTCCTCATCACCGGCCATGTGCAGGGCGTGAGCTACCGCTGGTCCATGGTGCAGGCCGCCGAGCGCCTGGGCGTGCGGGGCTGGGTGCGCAACCGCGCCGATGGCCGGGTGGAGGCCTGCGCCTGGGGCAGCCCGCAGGCCGTGCAGGCCCTGATCGACTGGGCGCACCAGGGGCCGGCGCAGGCGCGGGTGGACCGCGTGGTGGTGGGCAATGTGCCCGATGGCGGCGAAGCGCCGCAGGGCTTCACGCAGCGCGAAACCGTATAGGCTTATTCGCGCAGCCCGAGTTGCTTGAGCAGCTCCATCGCTCCTGCCGGCGCCCGTTCCTTCGCGCCGTTGATGAAGTACACGAACACATCGCGCGGGCGCTCGCCGCCGGTCCAGGTGCGCACGCCCTGGGCCCACTGCGCAATCGCCTCGGGCGTGTAGCCCGTGGGCACCTCGGCCTGGCTGCGCATCAGGCGCAGGTAGGCGAAATCTGCCGCGCCATCGGCAATGGCCGGGAATTTCTCGGAATCGGTGTGCACGGGAACGCAGCCGTACTTGCGCGCCAGTTCGATGAAGGCCGGTGTCGCAAAGCTTTCGTGCCGTACATCCAGCGCATGGCGCAGCGTGCGCCCATCCACCGCCTTGGGCAGCAGCGCCAGAAAGGCCTCGAAATCCCCCGGCTCGAACGCCTTGGTCGGCATAAACTGCCAGACGATGGGCCCGAGCTTGTTTTTGAGTTCGGAGATGCCGCTCTCCACAAAGCGTGTGATGGAGTCACCCGCTTCCGCCAGCACCCGGCGATTCGTCGCAAAGCGGTTGGCCTTGAGCGAGAACATGAAGCCATCGGGCGTGTCGCCATGCCATTTGGCAAAGGTCGGCGGCTTGAAGGTGCTGTAGTAGGTGCCGTTGACCTCGATGGCCGTGAGCTGGCGGCTGGCGTAGTGCAGCTCCCTGGCGTGCGACAGGCCGGCGGGGTAGAAGTTGTCGCGCCAGGGCTCGAAGGTCCAGCCGCCGATACCGATGCGGATGTGCTGCTGCTGCTTGCTGTTGCTGCTGTCTGTCATGGCGTTCCCTGTCCCGAGTCGATCCACGGAAAGGGCACTGTACCAGCGCTATTCTCCAGCGCTACCCCGGCAGCTCCACCCGCGCGTCCAGCCCCTCGCCGCCGTCCTCGCGCGGCCCCAGCACCAGGCGCCCGCCCAGGGCCTGGGCCAGCTCGTTCGCAATCGCCAGGCCCAGGCCCGTGCCGCCGGTGCCGCGGTTGCGCGAGTCCTCCAGCCGCACATAGGGCTGCAGCACGGCGGCCAGCTCGGCCTGCGGAATGCCCGGGCCATGGTCCAGTACGCGCACGCTCCAGGGGCCTTGTGCCCCCTGCCGGTCCAGCACCAGCTCGGCGCTGCCCGCGAACTTGAGCGCGTTGTCCACCAGGTTGCATAGCAGCCGGCGCAGCGCCTGCGGGCGCGTGTCGCAAATGCCGTCCACCGCGTGCAGCACCTGCACCGGCATGCCCGCGTCGGCATAGTCCATGGCAATGCTCTCCACTAGCGCGCGCAGGTCCGTGCGCTGTGCGGGCTCGCGCACGGCCTGGGGCGAGCGCGCGTAGGCAATACCCTCCTCCACCAGCGACTGCATCTCGGCCAGGTCGGCATGCAGGCGCTCGCGCAGGGGCGCGTCGTCGAGCAGGTCGGCGCGCAGCCGCAGGCGCGTGATGGGCGTCTGCAGGTCGTGCGACACCGCCGCCAGGATCTGCATGCGCTCCTGCAGGTGCGCCTGTATGCGCTGCTGCATGCGGTTGAAGGCCGCGGCGGCGCGCACCACTTCGCGCGGGCCGTCCTCGGCCATGGGGTTGGCCGGCTGCGCGGGGCCCAGGGCATCGGCCGCGTCGGCCAGCACGTTCAGCGGGCGCGTGGCGGCGCGCACGGCCCAGGCGCAAAGGCCCACCAGCACCACCAGCTGCAGCGCCAGCGCGGCCAGCACCCAGGGCGATACCTGCAGCCGCGGTTCGTCCATGTCCACCGCCAGCGGCGTGCCATCGGCCAGGCGCAGCTGCAGCCGCAGCTCGGTGCCGGGCACGCCGGGGTCCACCACCTGCACCGTGCGGCCGGGCGGTAGCGCCTCTGCCATGGCGCCTGCCACCAGCAGCGCCAGGGCCGACTGGCTGGCAGGCACCGGCAGCGGCTCGGCCAGCACGAAGCGGTAGTTGCGCCGCGCCAGGCGCGTGAGCCATTGCGGGCGCTCATCGGCGGGCAGGCGCTCCAGCACCGCCGCCGAGCTGGCCACGTCGCTCGCCAGGTAGCCCACCATGGCGCTGCGCATGCTCATGCTGCGCTCGGTCACCGCCAGCATGAAGGTCAGCGCATGCGCCAGCGCCAGGCCCAGGGCCAGCACCAGCAGGATGCGCCCGAACAGCGAGCCCGGCCACCAGCGCGTCATGCGGCAGGCCCCGCGTTCGTCTGTAGAGGCTGCACCGCGGCGCAGAACACATAGCCCTCGTTGCGCACCGTCTTGATATAGCGCGAGCCGCGCACCCCGTCGCCCAGGCGCTGGCGCACGCGGCTCACCAGCAGGTCGATGGAGCGGTCGAACACATCGGCATCGCGCCCCTGCGTCAGCTGCAGCAGCTGGTCGCGCGTGAGCACGCGCTGCGGGTGGTCCAGCAGCACGCGCAGCAGCCGGTACTCCGCGCCCGACAGCGCCACCACCGCGCCGCTGGCATCGAGCAAGTGGCGCGCCGTGGTGTCCAGCCGCCAGTCGCCAAAGGCCAGCTCGCGCGCCGGCTCAGCCGCCGCCAGGTTGGGCGGCAGCATGCGCGTGCGCCGCAGCACGGCGTGGATGCGCGCCAGCAGCTCGCGTGCGGCAAAGGGCTTGGTCACATAGTCGTCGGCCCCCAGCTCCAGGCCCAGGATGCGGTCGGCCTCGTCGCTGCGCGCGGTCAGCATGATGATGGGCAGCGGCGGCGCGCCCGGGCTGCGCAGCTCGCGGCACAAGGTGATGCCATCGGTGCCGGGCAGCATCAGGTCCAGCACCAGGAGGTCGATGCGGGAGCTGGCCAACACCGCGCGCATCTGCCGCCCGTCGGCCGCCACGCTCACCTGCAGGCCCTGCTTGCGCAGGTACTCGGCCGCCAGCTCGCGGATGCCCGCGTCGTCGTCGACGATCAGTACATGGTCTTCGGGTTGCGGGTGCTGTTGCTGCATGGGGCCGATTCTCCGGGCAATGCGGGGGCATCCGCAGGGGGTTTGTATCCCAACTTGTCGGCGCGCGGCACCGACATCCCTGCACACCAAAAGGCCCCCGCAGGACAAATGCCCGATACCTGCGCTGGCTCCAATGCAGTCTTCCTGAACTTCACGAGGACGCCTTCCATGACACCGCAGTCTGCCACCGCCCGCGCCCTGCTGGCCGCGCTTGCCCTGCTGTCCGCCGCGCTGCCCGCCGGCGCCCAGCAGGCCGGTGCAGAGCCCCGGGCCCCGCTGGGCCGCTGGATCACCGAAAGCGGCAACCTCGAAGTGGAGATTGCCCCCTGCACCCCCGGCAGCCCCACCCTGTGCGGCAAGGTCGTGCGGGTCATGGCCAACCGCTCCATGGCCGGCCCCGGCCAGGCCGGCGAGTTCGCCGACAAGCGCCCCGCCCTGGGCATGACCCTTCTCTCGGGCTTCAGGCCAAGCAGCGCCAACGAGCACCAGGGCCAGATCTACAACCGCGAGAACGCCAAGACCTACAGCGCCACCCTCACCTCCGTCGGCACCGACCAGCTGCGCGTGCACGCCTACGTGGGCATCGCGCTGTTCGGCAAGACGCAGGTCTGGCGCCGGCCCTCGCCCGCAGGGCCTGCGCCCGCCATGGCCCAGCAATGACCCTGCAGTGACCCGACCCCCTCCCGCCCAAGCCGCGCCCCTTCATTTTCCCCGTCGCCCCTCCTCCCCTGTCCAACCCTTCCTTCCCCTGGAGAACTCCACCATGCACCCTCCCCGCCGCGCCCTGTCGCTGGCCGTTGCCACCGTCCTTCTCGCCCTGGCCCAGGCCAGCCACGCGCAGCCTGCGTTGCCGCCGCCCGACGCCACCGACCCCGTGGCGCTCAAGTTGATGCAGGGCTTTCCGCCTGCGCCCGACAAGCAGGTGCAGCTGGGCACCATCCTCAAGTACCCCAACGCCCGCTGGGCCCTGCACCATCTGCGCGAGCTGGGGCCTACCGCCAACATTGCGCGTGGCCCGGGCCCCGCGAGCGAACTGCAGGCCGCGCCGCGCGAGCTCGAGGGCCTGCCCTTCCTCGACGACAAGGGCGCCAAGACCACGCTGGCCAACTGGCAAAAGGCCACCTATACCGACGGCCTGCTGGTCATGCACCAGGGCCGCGTGGTGTACGAGCGCCACTACGTCGGCAACCAGCCGCACGTGCCCCATGTGCTGTGGTCCATGAGCAAGTCGCTCACCGGCCTGCTGGCCACCGAGCTGATCCGCGAGGGCCTGATCGACCCCGCCGCCCCCGTCACCCGCTACCTGCCCGAGCTGGCGGGCAGCGCCTGGGCCGACGCCACCGTGCAGCAGACGCTGGACATGACCACCGGCGCCAAATACGCCGAGGACTTTGCCAATCCCCAATCGGGCATCTTCCAGTACCTCATCGCCGCCGGCCTGGTGCCCGCGCCCGCCAACTATCCCGGTGCCAAGGCCATGCTCGACTACCTGCCCACGGTGAAGAAGGAAGGCGAGCACGGCAAGGGCTTCAACTACAAATCGGTGGACACCGAGGTCATCGGCTGGATCCTGCAGCGCGTGACCGGCAAGACCTTTGCCACCCTGCTGTCCGAACGCCTGTGGGCCCCGCTGGGTGCCGAGCAGGACGGCTATGTGTGGGCCGACCCCACCGGCGCGCAGTCCACCAGCGTGGGCATCAACGCCACGCTGCGCGACCTGGGCCGCCTGGGCGAAATGCTGCGCCAGAATGGCCGGTTCAACGGCAAGCAGGTCGTCTCCGCAGCCACCGTGGCCGAGCTGCGCAAGGGCGCCGACCCCGAGAAGTTCAAGGCCGCCGGCCAGACCATGCGCAACGGCTACTCGTACCACAACCACTGGTGGCTGCCGCACGACGTGGACGGCACGTTCGAGGCCAAGGGCCTGATGGGCCAGCACATCCACATCAACCCGGCCGCGCAGCTGGTGGTGGTCAAGCTCTCGTCGCATCCCATCCCCAACACGGCGTTCACCCACAACTACGACCGCCTGGCCTTCGCCGCACTGGCTGGTGCGTTGCGCTGAGCGCTGACCCCTGCGCAGCCCCGCAGGGCCGGGGCTGCGCTTGTCCATGAGAAGACACTGCACAAGGAGACCTTCACCCATGCACCCCCAACCCTGGCTGGCCAGCTACGGCACCATCCCCGCCCACATCAACGCCGACGCGCACCGCTCCATCGTGCACCTGCTCGATGTGGCCATGCTGCGCTATGCCCACCACCCGGCATTCACCTGCCTGGGGCAGACACTGACCTATGCCGACGTGGACCACCTGTCCCGAGCGTTCGCCGCGTACCTGCAGAACGTGCTGCAGGTGCGCAAGGGTGACCGCATCGCCGTGATGTGCCCCAACCTCCTGGCCTTCCCCATCGTGCTGCTGGGCATCGCCCGGGCCGGCGGGGTGCAGGTCAACGTGAACCCCCTGTACACCCCACGCGAGCTGGAGCACCAGCTGCACGATGCCGGCGCCAAGGTCCTTGTCATCTATGCGGGCGCCACCGCCACGCTGGCCGCCATCCAGGGCCGGGTGGACCTGCACAGAGTCATCACCGTGGAGCCTGGCGATGGGAGCCCGGCAGCGCTGCCCGGCCCGCCCGTGGATGCTGGCCTGGCGCTGCCCACCACGGCGCTGGCCAAGGCCCTGGCACAGGGCGCGGGCCTGTCCTTCAAGCCACTGCGGCTGGCGGGGGACGATCTGCTCTTTCTGCAGTACACCGGGGGCACCACGGGTTTGTCCAAGGGCGCCATGCTCACGCACCGCAACCTGGTGGCCAATGTGGAGCAGTTCAAGGCCTTCATGCCCGATGCCCTGCGCCCCGGGCAGGAGGCCATCGTCACGGCCATACCGCTGTACCACATCTTCGCGCTGATGGTGAATCTGATCACCTACTTCTCGGTGGGCGCGCACAACTGGCTGGTGCCCAACCCGCGCGACCTCGACGCCCTGATCGATGTCATGAAGGCCGCGCGCCCCAGCGTGTTCATGGGCGTCAACACCCTGTACGCAGGCCTGGCCGCGCACCCGCGCACCCAGGAGATCGATTTTTCCAACCTGCGTCTGGCAGGCGGCGGGGGCTCTGCCATCATCGCCTCGGTCTCAGACCGGTGGCAGGCCCTCACCGGCCAGTTCATCCGCGAAGGCTACGGGCTCAGCGAAACCAGCCCAGTCGTCACCTTCAACCCGGCCTACGTCAGCGCGTTCACCGGCACCACCGGCCTGCCCTTGCCGTCGACCGATGTGCAACTGCTCGACGACAACGACCACCCGGTGCCCGTGGGCGCGGCGGGTGAAGTCTGCGTGAAGGGCCCGCAGGTCATGTCCGGCTACTGGCAAAAGCCCGAGGCCAACGCCGCCGCCTTCACGGCAGACGGGTACTTTCGCACGGGGGATGTGGGGCAGATGGACGAGCGCGGCTTTCTCAAGATCGTGGACCGCAAGAAGGACATGGTCCTCGTCTCGGGCTTCAACGTCTTTCCCAACGAAGTCGAGGCCGTGGCCACCGCCTGCCCCGGCGTGCTCGAATGCGCCTGCATCGGCGTGCCGGACGACAAGACCGGCGAGGCCCTGCGCCTGTATGTGGTGCGCATGGCCGAAGTGCGCGTGAGCGCAAATGACATTGCCGAGCACTGCCGCCGGGAGCTCACTCCCTACAAGGTGCCCCGGCAGATCGTGTTGGTCGATGCGCTGCCCAAGTCCAGCGTGGGCAAGATTTTGCGGCGGGAGCTGCGCGAGCTGGCGTAAAGCCGCCGCGCCGGTCGGTCACTGCACCAGCGTGGCCGTGAGCGTGATCTCCGGCACCGCGGCCAGCGCCTTCGACAGCGGGCAGTTGGCCTTGGCATCGGCCGCCAGCTTCTGGAAGGCTGCGTCGTCCAGGCCCGGCGCCTTGGCCTTGAGCGTGAGGGCGATGCGGTCGATGACAAAGCCATCGCCCTCCTTGGTCAGCCGCACCGCGGCCGTGGTGTCAATCACCTCGGTGGCGATGCCCGCCTTTTCGGCCGCAAAGGCAAACGCCATGGTGAAGCACGAGGCATGCGCCGCGCCCACGATCTCCTCGGGGTTGGTGCCCTTGCGGTCATCGCCAAAGCGGCTGCCAAAGCCATAGGGGTGCTTGTTCAGTGCACCGGTCTCGGTGCTGACCTGGCCCTGGCCGGTCTTGCCGGCACCTTCCCAATGGACACTGGCTTTCTTTTCGGACATGGTTGGGCTCCTGTAATTACAAAAGGACTATCGGACCACGCCCCCGCCCGCGCCGGGGTCGGATGCCACGGGCAATGCGGGTGCGCAACGTCCTACATGGCGGTCAACCAACGCGGCTTCCCCAAAAAGCCAAAGGCCCTTGCGGGCCCCTGGAGTGGTTGAACGAACAAACCGCTGCTGTGAACAGAATCAGGGCGCGCTCAGCACCTGCTGGCGCTTGGTCTCGTACTCGCCTGCGGTGATCAGGTTCGCATCGCGCATTTGCTTGAGCCACTGCAGGCGCGATTCCTTCTTGCTGGCGGGCGTGGGCGCGGCGGCTTGTGCCGTTGCTGCAGGTGCGGGCTGGGCCGGGCTCACCAGGGCTACGGTGGCGGCTGCGGGGGCAGCGGCTGGTGCTGGCGGCGCGGCGCGGGCCCCCTGCTTGGTGTCGGGCACGAACGGCATCGTCACCGTGGCACCTGCCTGGGCCGGCGCTGGCCGCGGGGCGGATGCGGGTGCCGGTACGGACATTGCCACCGGCACTGGCGCAGGTGCAACGGCCGTGGGCACGCCGCCCGCAGGGGCAAAGGCCGTGCCCGGCTTCACCGCGATCATCTTGGAGCCCTGCACCCCTTGGCGTCCCCTGGCCTCATCCGTCAGGCTGAGTTGGCTGCGTGCAGACATCAGGCCCATCTTCATCTCTTGCCACACGAAGTAATTCTTGGCCGCCTCCACATCGATGCTGAAGGAGGTTGTGGTCTCGGCGACCGACTCGATGGTGTACCGGCCCGGTGCCACGTTCAGGTAGAAGAAGCTCTTGGGCCCGGTGTGGCCGATGTTCTGGTTGTTGAGGTTCACCGGCATGGTGATCGCCGAGCCAATCACTTCATCGCGAAAGATGTAGAGCGAAGCCGTTTCGGCCTGGGGCACGAACTGCTTGGCCTTGGCCTCTTGGTCCACGGAGGCCCTGGGCACCTGCGCACAGCCCACCAGGGCCAGCGCAGCAATGAACAAGGCAAGCGCACGGAAATATCTCTTCAGAAAACGCATGATGGATGTTGGACTCTTTGTTGGGTGGTTACTGCGCTCCCCACGCAGGCGGGCATACCCGCCCGCGCACTCTAGCACCCGGTAGCAACTGCTTACAGCGCGGTGCAGCAACTTAAGTGCGTGTGCCTATGGGCTGTGCGGCGGGTGCAACACCCACCCCCTTCTTGGCGATTGACGAAGGCGCGGTTTGTCAGGGTTGGCTGGTTTGCGCCAGCCAGCGCGCCGGCGCCATGCCCACCTGCCCTTTGAAGCGGCGGGTCAGGTGGCTTTGGTCGGCAAAGCCGCAGGCCGCCGCCACATCGGCCAGCGCCCCGCCCTGCCGCAGGGCCGCCTGGGCCTGGCGAATGCGCACCATGTTCAGGTAGGCATGCGGCGCCATGCCGTAGGTGGCAGTGAAGGCGCGCGTCAGGTGCGCGCGCGACAGGCCGGCCTGCGTGGCCAGGGCCTGCACCGTCACATCGTCGGCAAAGTGGGCATCCAGGTACTCGCGCACCAGGGCCATGCGCTGGCGGCCCGCATCCAGGCCGGTGGCCGCCCAGGGACGCCGCAACTCGCCATGGCGGCCCAGCAGCGCCACCATGGCCGCGGCGGTGCGCTCCTCGCCGTGCAGCGACTCCTGCCGCTCGGCCACCGCCGCCACGGCCTGCTGCAGCAGCAGCGCGCCCTCTGGGTCGTGCACCAGCGGCGCCTTGAAGTAGCGGGTGGCCATGCTGTGATGGCTGTTGCCACCCGCCGCATCGCGGTCGCCCATCCACGCATGCACCAGCGTGGCATCCACATACAGCATGGAATAGCCAAACCCCGCCTCCGTGCCCCGGCTGCCGTCGTGCGGCTCATCGGGGTTGAACAGAATCACATCGCCCGCCAGGCTGGCGTGGCGCGCCCCCCGGCACGCAAAGGTCTGCACACCCGAACGCGTGACGCCAATCGAATACGTCTCGTGGCTGTGCCGCTCGAACCGGTGCTGCGTGAAATGCGCGTTGAGCAGCGTGACCCCGCCCGAGGCCAGCGGCCGCATCTCGGCCCAGTCGCGCGGGCGCGGCGATGAGGGAGATGAAGAAGAGGAGGAGGAACTGGGGTCCCCGGCATGCATGCGACAAATGTACAAGACCACCCCGCGCCCGGTGGCGACACTGCAGGCACCAACCCGCCCATCCACGCGGTAATGCCAACAACCAAAGCCACCCCCATGCCTGACACCACCAGCACCCACGCCCCCACCCCCGTCCCCGCCATCGACCTGGCCCACAAGCTCACCCAGTTCACCGACCACTGGGCCCCGCGCACCGTGGCCGAGTTCAACGGCCACGACATCATGGTCGCCAAGATCGCGGGCGAGTACCAGTGGCACAGCCACCCCGACACCGACGACTTCTTCCTCGTGCTGCAAGGCACCGTAGAGATCGACCTGCCCGACGGCGCCATGGTCACCCTGCACCCCGGCCAGCTCTACGTGGTGCCCAAGGGCGTGGAGCACCGGCCGCGCGCCAGGGGTGGAGAAGAGGCGCACATTCTGCTGATCGAATCCACCGGTACGCCCAATAGCGGCGATGTGGCCACGGCGGCGCCGCGCAGAGTGCTCTGAAAAAAGCAAAAGGCCCGCTTCGCTGCGGGCCCTTGCATCATGGATGGGCGGGTAATGGGCCGGCTGCCGCAAGCGCTCTCAAAACCCGCTCAGGATCTGCTTGCGCTTGGCCTCGTACTCGTCGGCAGAGATGAGCTTTTCTTCGTACATCTTCTGCAGCTGCCGCAGCTTGTCGGCCGTGGTGTTGGCTGCCGGCGCAGCGCCTGGTGCGGCCATGGGTTGCACAGGCACGATGGTCGCGAGCAGCCGGGACTGCATCACCCCCTTGCGGCCTGCCGCATCGTCCGTTTGGCTGAGCTGGGTGCGTGGCGCCCAGATGCCCATCTTCATCTCCTGCCACACAAAATAGTTCTTGGCCGGCTCGGCCGTGACGCTGATGACCGAGGTGTTTTCGGACTCCGATTCGATGTTGTACACACCTGGCTCCACGGTCAGGTGAAAGTATGTCATCGCACCGGTCTGCCCAATGCTCTGGTTGTTGACCTTGACCGTCAGCGGCGCCAGGCCGCCCAGGTTCTCATTGCGGTAGATGTAGATCGACGCCTTCTGCGGCGCGGGCGTGAACTGCTTGGCCTTGGCATCGTCCTGCGGTGAGCCTGGGGGGTGGGTGGCGCAGCCCACCAGCGCCAGGGTGGCAACGAACAGGGCGAAGGCGCGGAAGTATCTGGTCATCGGTTCAAGTCCATACGGGTTTTGTTTTCAGGGCTGCGCTCCCCGCGCAGGCGATACCGTATTGGCCCGGGCATCGCCGGAACACTCTAGCACCGAGTTGCGCTTGCTTACAGAGCCCCGCCTTCGCCCCAATGGGTTCCTGGCCTACGCCCAGGCGCTGGTGCACCTCGGATCATGGGGACACGGAAATGGACATCCGCGTCCAGACCACCACCCAACAGGAGCACACCATGGCCCGAGACAACATCGACACTACACGCGACTTGAACCCCGACCCCATCACCGGCGCACCCGGTGCCCACCCCATCGGCACCGGCGTAGGTGCGGCAGGCGGTGCGGTCACCGGCGCTGCGGCCGGCTCCATCGGCGGGCCTGTGGGCGCCGCTGTGGGGGCCGTGGTCGGTGCCGTCGTGGGCGGCCTGGCCGGCAAGGGTGCGGCAGAAGCCGTCAACCCCACGGCTGAAGACGCCTACTGGCGCGACGCCCATGGCCGCGAGCCCTACTACTCCGACGCGTACACCTACGACGACTATGCCCCCGCCTACCGCCACGGCTACCAAAGCGTGATCGACGGGCGTGGTGACTGGAACGACGTGCGCGGCGATTTGCAGACACGTTGGGACACCGACCGTGCGAACAGCCGCCTGAACTGGAATGACGCCGAGCCCGCAGCCAAGGCGGCGTGGGAGCGGGCCGACCGCATCTGGAAGCAAACGAAACAGGAATAAGCGGGGCGCGCCCGTGGTCGATTGGCTGCCTGCAAGCGCAGCCATCGGCCACGGCGCGTGGATGATTGAAGGCCGGCTGGTTAGCCGATCACCTCAACGACCTTGCCGGTCGAATCCTTGATCGTCGTTTTCTCCACCACCCACTCCACCTGCGGCATCAGCGGCAGCACATAGCTGCCCTGGCGCGCCTGCAGCGTCTGCGCCCACTGCTGCACCGTGGCATCGGTCAGGCGCAGCACCACGGCGTTTTCGCCCTCGCCTTGCCACTCCACCCCGTTCTGGCCATCGGAACCTGCAGACTCCAGCAGCAACTGCCACTCATGCCCCGCCACCCGCAGCGTGCGGCCAAACGGCAGGCGCAGCGGCAGCAGGGTCACCAGCTCTTCCACTTGGCGGGCACCCACCGTGACCTGGGTGATCGGCTTGCGCAGCAGCCGTTTTACCTGCTTGAGGTCCAGCACATCGGTAAAGAGAAACCCGCTGGCCGACCCATCGCGCCGCAGGCCCTCGTCCACCTGCTGCTTCACCGCCGGGTGGGCCAGCAACGAAGCGCGGCCCAGGTCCGTCACCCACAGCGGCATGTGCGGCAGCAGCACCTCCAGCAGATTGCGCGTGCGCCACTGCTTGGCCGCGCGCTCCTCGTCCAGCGTGAGGCCCACCACCTGCAGAAACTCCAGCGACCCATGGGGCGTGGCCAGGGCCCCGGCCAGCTCCGGATCGGTCACAAAGCCCATGGAGCAGATCTTCGTCTCGCGGTCCAGCGCAATTGGCCCATTGGCCGTCATCCAGTGCCCATCGCGAAACACATTGCCGCTCTGGAACACATAGCGCGCCAGGTTCTGCAAAAAGTTCAGCGCCCAGGCCGGCGGCTCGGCATTCGCATCCGCCACCTCGCCCGGCTCCATGGCCAGCCGAAAGGTCAGCTCAAACCCATAGCCGCTCACCTCCGGGTCATCGGACTCCTTGGCATACAGCTCGCTCAGCCCATAGGTGACAAAGTGCCAGTGCGGCACCGGGTCCGTGCGCCGCCACGCGCTGATGCCGTCCAGCGGGTCCGGCCCGCCCAGCATGTGTGAGATCAGCGTGCCAAAGTGCTTGGGCTCCTGGCCGGGGTAGAGCTGGTCCAGGCGGGCGGAGATGGCGTCCCAGCCAGGGGAGGCGTCGTCGATATCGTCGGGCGTCGTAGATGTCATGCTTTGAGAAGTTAGGCCTGCTCGGCGGTTGTGAGGTTGGAAATTCCAAGCTTGTTCCAAGTCTCATATTCTCGAAAGAATAATGTGCCTGCGCATAATGACCTCCTGGCGTGTCGCCGTGCGTGCTGCTGGAGGGAGCCAGCGCGCCAATGAGGGCCTGCATGAACAAGAACAACCTGAGCGAAACGGATATCTGCGACAAGTTCATCACCCCAGCCTTGGAGAAGGCAGGCTGGAGCGTGCAGAACCATATCCTGCGCGAGTACACCTTGCGCCCCGGCCGTGTGGTGGTGCGCGGTCAGGCGGCGCACCGCGACAAGGCCGCCATACTGCGGGCCGACTATGTGCTGTTCCACAAGCCCAACCTGCCGTTGGCTGTGGTGGAGGCCAAGGACGCTAAGCATTCCGTTGTGGCGGGCATGCCCCAGGCCATCAAATACGCCGAGTTGCTGGGTGTGCCATTCAGCTTCACCAGCAATGGTGAAGGCTTTGTATTCCGCGACGCTACGCTTTCCAGCGGCGAGTTGGAGCGCAATCTAGCGCCTGATGAATTGCCCACGCCCGCAGAGCTGTGGGCCAAATACTGCGCCTGGAAGGGCTGGCCCCCTGCGGTGGAGCAGATCGCTGCAGCCGACTACGCCCCTAGCAAAACGCCGCGCTACTACCAGCTCAACGCCATCAACCGCACTGTGGAGGCCATTGCCGCAGGCCAGAACCGTGCGCTGCTCGTCATGGCTACCGGTACGGGCAAGACCTATACCGCGTTCCAGATCATCTGGCGGCTGTGGAAGAGTGGCGCCAAGAAGCGCATCCTCTTCCTGGCCGACCGCAACATCCTCATCGACCAGACCATGGTCAACGACTTTCGCCCTTTCAAGGGCGCCATGGCCAAGTTGAGCCCCAATGCCAAGGGCGTGGAGCGCGTTGATGCACAAGGTCATGTCACTGTCGACGATGTGGAGCTGGCCGTGAACAAGACCACCAAGCAGGTGGACAAGAGCTATGAGATTTACCTGTCGCTCTACCAGGCCGTAACGGGCGCGCAGGAAGAGCGCAACATCTACAAGCAGTTCAGCCCCGAGTTTTTCGACCTCATCGTCGTGGACGAATGCCACCGGGGCAGCGCCGCTGAGGACTCGGCCTGGCGCGACATCCTCACCTACTTTGGCGCTGCAACGCAGATTGGGCTGACGGCCACGCCCAAGGAGACCGAAGAGGTTTCCAACACCGACTACTTTGGCGCGCCGCTCTACACCTACAGCCTCAAGCAAGGCATTGAAGACGGCTACCTTGCACCCTACAAGGTGGTGCGCGTCGACCTGGACAAGGACACCTTCGGCTGGCGCCCCACCGAGGGCATGCGCGACAAGTTTGGCCACCTCATCGAAGACCGCGTCTACACCGGTGCGGACATGAACCGCAAGCTCGTCATGGAGCAGCGCGATGCCGTGGTGGCCGCCAAGGTCACCGAATACCTCAAGGCCACCGACCGCTACGCCAAGACTATTGTCTTCTGCGAAGACATCGAGCATGCCGAGCGCATGCGCAAGGCGCTCTCCAACGCCAATGCTGACCTGTGCGCCATCCAGCCTAAGTATGTGGTGCAGATCACCGGCGACAACATGGAGGGCAAACGCGAGCTGGACAACTTCATCGATCCCGAGAAGACCTACCCAGTCATTACCGTCACCTCCAAGCTCATGAGCACTGGCGTGGACGCACAAACCTGCAAGCTCATCGTGCTGGACCAGACCATCAAGTCCATGACGCTGTTCAAGCAGATCATCGGGCGCGGCACCCGCCTGCGCGAGGACCTGGGCAAGAGCTGGTTCACCATCCTCGATTTCAAGCGGGCCACCGAACTGTTCGCCGACAAGGACTTTGATGGCGAGCCCGTGCAGGTGTATGAACCCCAGCCCGGCGAACCCATTGCGCCGCCTGTGGAAGTTCCCACCTCCACTCAGCCCGGCTTTTCTGAGAGTCAGCCCGAAGGCTGGCCTGCCCCCTCGATCCTTGGCGAGGGAGGTCACGCGGTGATGGAAGAACCCCGCAAATACACCCTGGGCAACAACGTCACCGTCTCCGTCGCCCGCGAGCGCGTGCAGTACCTCAACGCCCAGGGCAAGCTGGTAACCGAGAGCCTGCGCGACTACACCCGCATCAGCCTTCGCAAGCAGTACGAATCGCTCGATCAGTTTCTGCAAACCTGGCAACAAGCCGACCGCAAGGCCGTGCTGTTGGACGAACTGGAGTCCCAAGGCGTGCTCATCGACGCCCTGGCTGCCGAAGTGGGCAAAGACCTCGATCCGTTTGATTTGCTGCTTCACGTCGCCTACGACCAGCCCCCACTCACCCGCCGCGAGCGCGCCCAGCGCGTCAAAAAGCGCAACGTCTTCACCCAATACGGCCCTGTGGCCCGCAAGGTGCTGGAGGCGCTGCTCGACAAATACGCCGACGAAGGCATCGCCACCATTGAGAGCAACGAAGTCTTCAAGCTCCAGCCCTTTACCGACCTGGGCAGCCCTGTAGAGCTGGTGCGCAGCTTTGGCGGCCGCCCTCAATACCTGAGTGCGCTCCAGGCGCTGGAGCAAGAGCTGTACGCTACGCACCCGGCCGCGTGATCGCGCGCCGCCCTACACTCCGTTTTTGATAGCTGCTAGTGCGTGTCCATCAGGCGCTAGAGCGTGGTTTTTCCGACTCTGCATTCCATGTCCAACCTTACCCCCGTCATCAAATCCATCCAGGACATCATGCGCCAGGACTCCGGCGTCGATGGTGACGCCCAGCGCATCAGCCAGCTCACCTGGCTGCTGTTCCTCAAGGTGTTTGATGCGCTCGAAGAAGAACTCGAAACCACGCGCGACCACTACCAAAGCCCCATCCCCGAGCACCTCCGCTGGCGCGCCTGGGCTGCCAACCCCGAAGGCGCGACGGGTGAAGCACTGCTCGACTTTGTGGACAAGCAGCTCTTCCCTGCCCTCAAGGGCCTGAACGCCGACCCGGTACGCAACCCGCGCGGCTATGTAGTGCGTGGGGTGTTTGAAGACGCCTATAACTACATGAAAAGCGGCCACCTGCTGCGCCAGGTGGTCAACAAGCTCAACGGCATCGACTTCAACCGCCAGGCCGAGCGCCACCAGTTCAACGATCTGTACGAAAAAATCCTGCGCGACCTGCAAAGCGCGGGCAACGCGGGTGAGTTCTACACGCCCCGCGCCGTCACTCAGTTCATGGTGGATATGGTCAACCCGCAGCTCGGTGAAAGCGTGATGGACCCTGCCACCGGCACTGGCGGCTTCCTCGTCTGCGCCATCGAGCATCTGCGCAAGCAGGTCAACAACGCCGACCAAGAGGTGGTGCTGCAAAACAGCATTCGCGGCGTCGAGAAAAAGCAGATGCCGCACATGCTTTGCGTCACCAACCTGCTGCTGCATGGCATCGAGGTGCCCAGCAACATCCGCCACGACAACACCCTGGTGCGCCCACTGCGCGATTACACCCAGGCAGACCGCGTGGATGTGGTGCTCACCAACCCGCCCTTCGGCGGCGTGGAAGAGCCCGGCATCGAACAAGGCTACCCCGCCGATGTGCGCACCAAGGAAACGGCAGACCTGTTCCTCGTGCTCATCAAGCACATCCTCAAGGTCAACGGCCGCGCCGCGTTGGTGCTGCCTGATGGCACGCTGTTTGGCGAAGGCGTCAAAAGCCGCATCAAAGAGCAATTGCTGACCGAGTGCAACCTGCACACCATCGTGCGCTTGCCCAACGGCGTGTTCGCGCCCTACACCGGCATCAAGACCAACCTGCTGTTTTTCACCAAAGGTCAGCCCACTCAGGATGTCTGGTACTACGAGCACCCGTACCCGCCGGGCGTGAAGAACTACAACAAGACCAAGCCTATCCGCATCGAAGAGTTCGACGCCGAAAAGGCCTGGTGGGGCACCGAGGCCGATGGCTTTGCCGGCCGCGTCGAAAACGAGCGCGCGTGGAAAGTCAGCATCGACACCATTCGCGCCGCCAACTGGAACCTTGACCAGAAGAACCCCCATGTGCGCGAACAAACCAGCCACGACCCCGAGGTGCTGCTGGCTGACTACGCCCGCCTGCAGGCTGAGGCCCAGGCCCTGCGCGATGAGCTCAAGGGCATCCTGGCGCAGTCTTTGACAGTAAAAATGGCCGCTAGCGCTTGAGGGATAAGCGCATGCTGCTATCAAATTTGGATCTATTGGCCACCGCCCCCGGTGGCGTGGCCCGCCTGCGCGAGCTGATCTTGACCCTGGCCGTGCAAGGCAAGCTGGTGCCGCAAGAGCCTGCCGATGAACCCGCCAGCGTGTTGCTGCAGAAGATTCGGGCGGAGAAGGATCGGCTGATTGCCGAGGGCAATATCAAGCGGGACAAGCCGCTGGCGGAGATTGGGGAGGATGAACAGTGGTTTGAGTTGCCGATGGGGTGGGAGTGGGTGCGGTTTGGCGATGCCTCTATAAATCGGGACGGCGAACGCGTTCCGGTTTCGTCCAGCGATCGGGAAAATCGTGCGAAAACCTACGACTATTACGGCGCCTCCGGCGTCATCGACAAGATCGACGGTTTTCTGTTCGACAAGACACTGCTCTTGATTGGCGAGGACGGTGCGAACCTCATTAACCGTTCGACTCCTATTGCGTTTTTGGCTCACGGTAAGTACTGGGTCAACAACCATGCGCATGTCATCGACACGACGCATCCAGAGTTGATGACCTATTTGGCGCTGTTCATCAACGCAATATCTCTGGAACCGTATGTCACGGGCACAGCGCAGCCGAAGATGAATCAGGCGAAGCTCAATAGCATCTTGATTGCGTTGCCACCCCTCGCCGAACAATCCCGCATCGTCACCCGCGTCGAAGAACTCATGCGCCTGTGCGATGCGCTGGAGGCCAAGGGCCAATTGGAGGCCACGCAACACGCCCAACTGGTCAGCACCCTGCTGGGCACGCTCACCGCCAGCACCACGCCCGAAGAGCTGGCCGACAACTGGAAGCGCGTGGCCCAGCACTTCGACCTGCTGCTCGACCGCCCTGAAGCCGTCGACGCTCTGGAGCAAACCCTGGTGCAACTTGCCGTGCGCGGCCTGATGGTGCCGCAAGATCCCACCGATGAGCCTGCTAGCGAATTACTGAAAAAGATCCGTGCCGAAAAGGACCGATTGATCTCAGAGGGCAAGATCAAACGGGATAAGCCGTTGTCAGCCGTAACCGACGAGGAAAAGCCATTTGAGTTGCCGGTGGGGTGGGAATGGGTGCGGATGGGCACAGTGGTGAACCGCAGCGAAGCCGGTTGGAGCCCAACGTGTATTGGCTCTCCTCGTCGTTCCGGCTACTGGGGAGTGCTGAAGGTCAGTGCTGTCTCATGGGGCGAGTTCGATGCAACCGCTAACAAGGAATTGCCTTCGGACCTTGCCCCCAAGCCCGAGTACGAAGTGAACGATGGGGATTTCCTGCTTTCGCGGGCAAACACCGCGGAACTGGTTGCGCGTTCTGTAGTGGTAGGAATGGCTGAACCTCAGCTAATGTTGAGCGACAAGATCATCCGTATGGCTGTGTCAAGCCAATTGAACCGTGTATTCCTCAATATGGTGAACAACGCAGGCCATGCTCGTGAGCATTACGCGGTGAATGCGTCCGGCACCAGTAGTTCTATGAAAAACGTATCCCGTGAGGTGGTGTTGGCCTTGCCGGTTCCGCTACCACCTCTCGCCGAACAATCCCGCATCGTCACCCACGTCACCGCCCTGCGCCGCCTGTGCGCCGACCTTTGCCAGCGCTTAGTTGCGCGCCAGGCCGTGCAGGCACGGTTGGCCGAGGCGTTGGTAGGCGCTGCCAGCTTTTCTCAGGAGCCGTGACGATGGATGCCACCGCCCTGCACGCCACCTTGGACACTTTGCGGAATCTGCCGCGTGAGCAGGCGGTGGTGGAGTTCAAGTCGAATCTCTCCGATCCCGAGAAGATCGGTACTTACATTTCGGGGCTGGCCAACGCGGCGTCATTGCAGGGCCGTGACCGTGCCTGGCTGGTATGGGGCATCGAGGATGGCAGCCACCGGGTGGTGGGTACGGTTTTTGACCCCTTCCGGCAGAAGATCGGCAATCAGTCGTTGCAGATGTGGCTGCAGGTCATGACGCAGCCTCGCGCCGATTTCGAGTTTCATGAATTGAGCTACAACGATGCGCGCGTGGTGATGCTGGAGATCCATCCGGCGCGCGCTGCGCCCGTGGCCTTCAAGCATGTTCGCTATATCCGCGTGGACAGCCATCTGGTGGATTTGGCCAAATACCCCAGCCAGGAGTCTCGTTTGTGGAGCGCGCTGGGCGTGGTGGACGATTGGACCGGGGTGGTGGTGCCAGAAGCCTCATTGGACGACCTGGACCCACGGGCCATTGATGCGGCCCGGGTGCGCTATGCCGAATACCTGGTGCGGGGTGAATCGGACGGCACGCGCCACGAGGCCATCCGGGCCGAAGTGGCGGGGTTGGAGGTTGTCACGTTGCTGAACAAGGCGCGGGTGACCAAGCAGGGGCGTGTGACGCGGGCGGCCTTGCTGCTGTTGGGCAAGGATGAGGCATCGCACTTCCTGGCCCCGGCGGACGCCAAGATGGCCTGGGTGCTGCGCGATGCGGGCAACGACACGGTCACGTCGCAGCCGTTTGGCATTCCCTTCCTGCTGGCGACGGAGCAGTTGTGCGCTCGCATTCGCAACGTGACGCTGGACCACATGCCCGACGGCTCGCTGTTCCCCACCCCAGTGCCGCAGTACGACACCTGGGTGCTGCGTGAAGCGCTGCACAACTGCGTCGCCCATCAGGACTATGTGCTGGGCGGCAAGATCAACGTGGTGGAGCATCCCGACCGGCTGGTGTTCAGCAATCTGGGGGAGTTCATTCCAGAGAGTGTGGCGTGGATGCTGGAGCACCAGTCTCCGCCAGAGCACTACCGCAACCAGTGGCTCATTGACGCGATGATCCGCCTGCGCATGATCGAGCAGGCAGGGAGCGGGATACGACGCATGTTCACAACCCAGCGCCAGCGCCTGTTCCCTTTGCCCGACTATGAGTTTGGCCAAACTCCCCAAGGGTTTCCTCGTGTGGAGTTGACCTTGCAGGGGCGCATGCTGGATTCCAAGTTCGCCCGGGTGTTGATGGCGCGCGCTGATCTGTCCCTGGGCCAGGTTCTGTTGCTGGATCGGGTCCAGAAGGAACTGCCTCTTTCACCCGCTGAGGCCAAGAGCCTGCGCGATCTGGGGCTGATCGAAGGCCGCGCTCCGCGCTATTTCATCTCGGCCAAGATGGCGGATGCCTTGGGGCTGAAGGCGAAGTACATTCACCAACGCGGCCTGGACGACCAGTACTACCAAAAGCTCGTGCTGGACTATTTGCAGCAGTATGGGCAGGCCACCCGGACCGATCTAGACGCCCTGCTGCTGCGCAAGCTACCAGACGTTTTGACCGACGCGCAGAAAGCCAACAAGGTCAAAAACCTGATGCAGAGCATGAAGCGGGCAGGCTTGATACAACCTCACGGTGCACGGTCGAGCGCGGTTTGGCGGTTGTGTTGACTGTGGATAGCTAGACAAAAAACCAGGACTTCAACCATGGTTGAAAATCTAAGTCATTGATTTATATGTTGTTTAGCGTAACGCTAAGGCGTTGCTTAGACAAGAAAATCTAGTGTCGCTATACACCTGCCACTTGCACCTTTCCTGCCTACGCCGTTTGGCGTTGTTTACAGATCGCTGTACTTGCGACTACTCCCCTGCGCTTGATCTGCCGGGTATTTCTGCCCATTGATCTCCATCTTGGCATTCGCCGCCTCAATCAAATCCACATCCAGCGCCGTAGCCATCTGCACCAAGTACAGCAGCACATCCGCCATCTCATATGCAACGGCCTGCTTCGTGTCCGCCGGCAGATTCCGGCTCTGCTCCTCGGTCAGCCACTGAAAGTGCTCCAGCAGTTCGCCGGCCTCCACGATCAAGGCGGAAGCGAGGTTCTTGGGCGAATGGAACTGGCCCCAGTCGCGCTGCTGCGCGAAGTCCTGCAGTCGCAGGGCCAGTTGCTGCAGGGTTGTGGCGGGTGCTGTGGAAGGGTCTTGAGACATAAATGAAATGGATAAAAAAACGCCCGGTGGTTGGCCGGGCGTTCCTTGGTTTGTTCGCTTTTCGCAACGAGGCTTGATTACACGTCGATATTCCCCGCGCGCAGCGCGTTGGTCTCGATGAAATCCCGCCGCGGCTCCACCTCGTCGCCCATGAGCATGGTGAACACGCGGTCGGCCTCGATGGCGTCGTCGATCTGCACCCGCAGCAGGCGGCGCACGTTGGGGTCCATGGTGGTTTCCCACAGCTGCTCGGGGTTCATTTCGCCCAGGCCCTTGTAGCGCTGGCGGCTGGTGCTGCGTTCGGCTTCGCTGATGAGCCACTTCATGGCCTGGCGGAAGTCGCCGACCTTTTCTTCCTTCTGCTTCTCGCCCTCGCCGCGCAGGGCCTTGGCGCCCTCGCCCAGCAGGCCGCGGAAGGTTTCGGCGGCCTCGGCCAGGGCCTGGTAGTCGGCGCCGTGCACAAAGTCCTGCGTGATCACGCTGCTCTTGATGTTGCCGTGGTGGCGGCGGCTGATGCGCAGGATGGGTTTGTCGGTGCGGGCGTCGAATTCGCCGGCCACTTCGGCCGGGGCGCCGGTGGTGTTCAGCTCGCGCAGCTTGGCCTGCAGGGCCACGGCGCTGGCCTCGGCCTCGGCCACGGTGTCGAGCTTGAGGCCCACGCCGTCGGCCACGGCGCGCAGGGCTTCGGCGTCCATGAAGTTGCTCAGGCGCGCAATCACGCTTTCGGCCAGCTGGTGCTTGCGTGCCAGTTCGCCCAGGGTCTCGCCGGTCAGCAGCTGCGGGTTGGCGCCGCCGGTGCTCACGCTGGCGTGGTTGAGCGCAATGCGCAGCAAAAAGCCGTCGAGCGCGGGTGCGTCCTTCAAATACAGCTCTTCCTTGCCGGCCTTGACCTTGTACAGCGGTGGCTGGGCAATGTAGATGTGGCCGCGCTCGACCAGCTCGGGCATCTGGCGGTAGAAGAAGGTGAGCAGCAGGGTGCGGATGTGGGCGCCGTCAACGTCGGCGTCGGTCATGATGATGATGCGGTGGTAGCGCAGCTTGGCCACGTCGAAGTCATCGCCGCCGGTGGTGCCGCCGGCCTTGCCGATGCCGGTGCCCAGGGCGGTGATCAGCGTCAAAATTTCGTTGCTGGTCAGCAGCTTTTCGTACCGGGCCTTTTCCACGTTCAGGATCTTGCCGCGCAGGGGCAGAATAGCCTGGAACTTGCGGTCGCGGCCCTGCTTGGCAGAGCCACCGGCGGAGTCACCCTCGACGATGTAGATTTCGCACAGGGCGGGGTCTTTTTCCTGGCAGTCGGCCAGCTTGCCGGGCAGGCCCATGCCGTCGAGCACGCCCTTGCGGCGGGTCATTTCGCGGGCCTTGCGGGCGGCTTCGCGGGCGCGGGCGGCCTCCACGATCTTGCCGCAGATGATCTTGGCGTCGGCCGGGCGCTCCTGCAGGTAGTCCGTCAGCAGCTTGCCCACGATGTCTTCCACGGGGGCGCGCACTTCGCTCGACACCAGCTTGTCCTTGGTCTGGCTGCTGAACTTGGGCTCGGGCACCTTCACGCTGAGCACGCAGCACAGGCCTTCGCGCATGTCGTCGCCGGTGACTTCGACCTTGGCCTTCTTGGCCAGCTCATTTTCTTCGATGTACTTGTTGATGACGCGGGTCATCGCGGCGCGCAGGCCGGTGAGGTGGGTGCCGCCGTCACGCTGGGGGATGTTGTTGGTGAAGCACAGCACCTGCTCGGTGTAGGCGCTGTTCCACTGCATGGCCACTTCCACGCCGATGTGCGTGCCGGGGATGCCGCCGTACGTCTCGGCCGGGCGCTCGCCCGCCGCGTAGAACGACGTGGGGTGCAGCACCGTCTTGCCCTTGTTGATGAACTCGACGAAACCGCGCACGCCGCCGGCGCCCGAGAAGTCGTCTTCCTTGCCGCTGCGCTCGTCCTTGAGGCGAATGCGCACGCCGTTGTTCAGGAAGGACAGCTCGCGCAGGCGCTTGGCCAGGATCTCGTAGTGGAAGTCGTAGTTTTCCTTGAAGATCTCGGTGTCGGGCAGAAAGTGCACTTCGGTGCCGCGCTTTTCGGTCTCGCCGGTCACCTTCATGGGGCTCACTTCGAAGCCGTCCACGGTGTCGAGCAAACGGTCTTGCACGAAGCCGCGCGCAAACTCGATCTGGTGCACCTTGCCTTCGCGGCGCACGGTCAGGCGCAGCCATTTGGAGAGGGCGTTCACGCAGCTCACGCCCACGCCGTGCAGTCCGCCCGATACCTTGTAGCTGTTCTGATTGAACTTGCCGCCGGCGTGCAACTCGGTCAGCGCGATCTCGGCGGCGCTGCGCTTGGGCTCGTGCTTGTCGTCCATCTTCACCCCGGTGGGGATGCCGCGGCCGTTGTCGGTCACGCTGATGGAGTTGTCGGTGTGGATGGTGACGACGATGTCGTCGCAGTGGCCGGCCAGGGCCTCGTCGATGGAGTTGTCGACCACCTCGAACACCAGGTGGTGCAGGCCAGTGCCGTCGCTCGTGTCGCCGATGTACATGCCGGGGCGCTTGCGCACGGCCTCCAGGCCTTCCAGGATGGTGATGGAGCCTTCGCCGTAGCTTTCGCTGGCGCCGGCCTGGTTGGTGTCGATCTTTTGCGGAGCGGGCTCACCAGTGCCGGTAGGTTCTTGCTCGGGCAGGTTGTTGTCAGCGGTCATGGTGGCCTTGGGGTCCGAGGAAGCCGAGGTGGGCTTCCGATATCTGTCAATAGGGTTCAAACAGTGCTCTGATTCCCATCAGATGGGGTCAGGTAGCTATCAATTCAATAGCTTGCAAGGGTGTCCGCCGGGGCATGTAGGCACCCGGCGCACCGGGCTAGATGCGCATGGGCATCACGACGTACTTGAAGCTGTCGTTGTCGGGAATGGTGAGCAGCGCGGAGCTGTTGCCGTCGGAGAGCTCCACCTTCACCATGTCCTGGCCCATGTTGGCCAGGGCGTCGATCAGGTAGGTGACGTTGAAGCCGATCTCGATGGTGTCGCCACCGTAGTCGATGTCGAGCTCGTCCACGGCCTCTTCCTGCTCGGCGTTGTTGGACGCCACGCGCAGGGTGCCGGGCTCCAGGTTCAGGCGCACGCCCTTGAACTTGTCGCTGGTCATGATGGCGGTGCGCTGCAGGCTGGCCAGCAGCGGGGCACGGCCCAGCGTGAGGTTGTTCTTGTGGTTCTTGGGGATGACGCGGTTGTAGTCGGGGAACTTGCCCTCGACCAGCTTGGTCACGAACTCCATGCCGCCAAAGGTGAACTTGGCCTGGTTGTTGGCGAACTGCATCTCGATGTGGGGCTGGTTCTCGCCGCCGGCGTCGGACAGCAGGCGCTGCAGCTCGATCACGGTCTTGCGCGGCAGGATGACTTCCTGCTTGGGCACTTCCACATCCAGCGTGGCGCTGGCAAAGGCCAGGCGGTGGCCGTCGGTGGCCACCAGGCTCAGTTGCTTGCCCTCGGCCACGAACAGGATGCCATTGAGGTAGTAACGGATGTCCTGTACCGCCATGGCAAACGACACCTGGCCCAGCAGGTCCTTGAGCGTCTTTTGCGGCACGGCGAACACGGGGCCGAAGGCGGCCGATTCCTGCACCAGCGGGAAGTCCTCGGCCGGCAGGCTCTGCAGGGTGAAGCGGCTCTTGCCGCCCTTGAGGATGAGCTTGGACTGGGCGGATTCGAGGCTCACCGTCTGGTCGCTGGGCATGGTGCGCAGGATGTCGATGAGCTTGCGCGCGCCCACGGTGGTGGTGAAGTCGCCCGTGTCGCCGCCCAGCTCGGCCGTGGTGCGGATCTGGATTTCGAGGTCGCTGGTCGTCAGCTGCAGCGCATTGCCGGTCTTGCGGATCAGCACATTGGCCAGAATGGGCAAGGTGTGGCGGCGCTCCACGATGCCAGCCACGGATTGCAGAACCGCGAGTACCTTGTCTTGTGTTGCCTTCAGGACGATCATGTCATCAACCCCTTGCTTGTGGATCTTTTTTGGAACGGTGCGGACAGCGGCACGGGTCGTGCCCCCCGGCTGCCCTTTAACAACCCCCCATTTTGCCTTGTAAGTACGTGTTCACCCTGGCTTTGTGGCATAGAACACGCTCTTACAGAAATGCGCTTGGCGGAATGCACCGGGCTTAGCCCTTGAGGGTCTGTTCCAGCACGTGCAGCTGCTGGTTCAGCTCGGTGAGCTGCTGGCGTTCGCCCGAGATCTTGCGCACCGCATGCAGCACGGTGGTGTGGTCGCGCCCGCCGAACAATTCACCGATCTCGGGAAGGCTCTTTTGCGTGAGCTCCTTGGCCAGGTACATGGCGATCTGGCGCGGGCGGGCAATGCTGGCCGGGCGCTTCTTGCTGTACATGTCGGCGACCTTGATCTTGTAGTAGTCGGCCACCGTCTTCTGGATGTTCTCGACCGAGATCTGCCGGTTCTGGATGGAGAGCAGGTCGCGCAACGCTTCGCGCGCCAGCTGGATGGAGATTTCCTTCTGGTTGAAGCGCGAGTACGCCAGGATCTTGCGCAGCGCGCCTTCGAGCTCGCGCACGTTGGAGCGCACGTTCTTGGCCACGAAGAAGGCGACTTCCTCGGGCATCTCGATGCCTTCGGCGCGGGCCTTGTTGATAAGGATGGCCACGCGCATTTCGAGCTCGGGCGGCTCGATGGCCACGGTGAGGCCCGAGTCGAAGCGCGAGACCAGGCGCTCGTGGATGTTGGCCAGGCCCTTGGGGTAGGTGTCGCTGGTCATCACGATGTGGCTCTTCTTGGCCAGCAGGGCTTCGAAGGCGTTGAAGAACTCTTCCTGCGTGCGGTCCTTGTTGGCGAAGAACTGCACGTCGTCGATGAGCAGCAGGTCCAGCGAGTGGTAGCGCTCCTTGAACTCGTCGAAGGTGCGGCGCTGGTAGGCCTTAACCACATCCGACACGAATTGCTCGGCATGGATGTAGAGAACTTTGGCGTCGGTCTTGTCGGCCAGCAGGCGGTTGCCCACAGCGTGCACCAGGTGGGTCTTGCCCAGGCCCACACCGCCGTAGATGAACAGCGGGTTGTACAGGTGGCCGGGCATGCCCGCCACGTGCATGGCAGCCGAGCGCGCCATGCGGTTGGCCGTGCCCTCGACCAGGGTCTCGAAGGTGAGGCCGGCGTTCAGGCGGTTGCGGAAGGCGGTCGCCGATTCGTCGGGGGCGCTGCTGGCGCTGTTGCCGTTACCGGAGTTGCTGTTGCTGTTGCTGTTGCTGCTGCCCTGCCCCTGGCCTTGCTGGTCGCTGTACGAAACCGGGGTCTGCGTGCCCGCTGCATTGGGGCGGACATAAGTGCGGGTAACGGCTTCACGTTGAGCAAGCGCTAACTCCAGTGTGACGGGCTGGCCGTACAGGTCTTCGAGGAGCAGCGAGATGCGCTTGGCGTACTGGGCCCGGATCCAGTCGAGCTTGAAGCGGTTGGCGACGAACAGCGTCACCTTGGAGAAGTCTTCCGTCACCTGCGCCACGAGGGGCTTGATCCAGGTGTTGAACTGCTGCTCGGGCAGGTCTTGCGCCAGTTGTTCTAGGCAGGCCTGCCACAGGCTCTGGCCTGCATCGGCTCCGGGGTTGGATGCGGAGCTGCTGGAGGGTTCCTCGGTCATTTATCGGGTGATTCTTTTTGTGGATAGGAGGAACGGTGCTGGACCTGGCATTGTAGCTTGTCAAGGAGTTATCCACAATTTGGAAGGCCGGGTGGTGCAACGGGCTCGCCCCCCTGCGTCCGGGGCTGGAAAAGGCATTTTGAACGGCTGATTCCAGCGCGCCACAGGGTCTTCCCTGCCGCAGGCATTGCCAGCGGGGCACAAGCCTGCGATAATTTTGGGTTTCCCTGAATGTGTTCAGGGTGATTTGACCGGGCGTGCCGTTTTTTGCGCAGCAGTCCGGAACTGAACCTCAAGGATTAGAGCCATGAAACGTACTTACCAGCCCTCCAAGACCCGCCGCGCCCGCACCCACGGTTTCCTCGTGCGCATGAAGACCCGCGGCGGCCGTGCCGTCATCAACGCTCGCCGCGCCAAGGGCCGCAAGCGCCTGGCTGTCTAAGGCCGGCAAGGTCCTGGGCCTGCACCCCGGTTTGCACCGTCAGGTACCAAACGGGGCGCTTGCAGCATGCAACGGCTGAAAACCCGTCCGCAGTTCCAGGCCGCCATGGCGGGGGGCACCGTTTCCCGTACCGCCCATTTTGCGCTGCACCGCCTGGTGCTGGGCGCCGACGGCACTGCCAGTTCTGGCGGTGCCGTTGTTGCGTCTGGCGATTCCAGGGCAGTGGCCGCTGCATCCGCACCCGATGACTCAGGGCCCGGCGTTTCGCCGCAGGCCCTGTTCGGCGTTTCCGACGCCGTGTGGCTGGGCGCCATGGTGCCCAAGCGCTGGGCGCGCCGTGCGGTCACGCGCAACACCATCAAGCGGCAGATCTACACCGTGGGCGCCACCTTCGAGGCGCGCCTGCCCCAGGCCGCGCACGTGGTGCGCCTGCGCAGCACCTTCGACCGCAAGCAGTTCATCAGCGCCACGTCCGACCAGCTCAAGCAGGCGGTGCGGGCCGAGCTGCTGCAGCTGTTCGGTTACGCCACCAAGCGTTCGGGCCATGGCCAGGGCGCCAGCGGCGCGGCTGGCAAGGACAGCGGCGGTGGTAGCAGAAGCGGCAAAAGCCCCAGCGTGCCACGGGCGTCGGCGGTTGCGCCATGATGCGGGCGCTGCTCATCGGGGTGGTCAAGGGCTATCGGCTGTTCCTGAGCCCCTGGCTGGGCTCGGCCTGCCGCTTCGAGCCGACCTGTTCGGTGTACTCGCTGCAGGCGCTGGAGCAGCATGGCGCTGCGGCCGGCAGTTATCTCACGGTGCGCAGGCTGGTACGCTGCCACCCCTGGTGCGACGGGGGCCTTGACCCGGTCCCGCAAGAATTGCCGCGCAGCATGCGCTTGTTCTCACGGCTCGATCCTTCGTCGTCCACCACTCCAACATCCTCACCAAAGAAGTCTTCATGAACGACATTCGCCGCACCATACTGTGGGTGATTTTTGGCTTTTCCATGGTTCTGCTGTGGGACAAGTGGCAGTTGCACAACGGCAACAAGGCCACCTTCTTCCCCACCGCAGCCCCCGTGGCCGCGACGGCACCTGCGGGGACGGCCTCGGCTTCGGCCGGCGCTGCGAGCGTGCCCTCCACCACCAATTCGGCAGCACCTGCGACCGCATCGGCGCAGGGCGCATCGGCCGTGCCCGGCCAGCCTGCGCCCTCGGCCGCACCCGCCACGCGTGAGCGCGTGCAGGTGACGACCGACGTGTACCGCCTCACCTTCGACAGCGAAGGCGGCTCGCTGACGCATGCCGAGTTGCTCAAGCACGCCGACATCGGCGACAAGAGCGGCAAGAACTTCCTGCTGCTGGACGAGAGCGCGAACCGCGTGTACGTGGCGCAGACCGGCCTGATCGGCGGCGCCTTCCCCACGCACAAGACGCTGATGACGGCCGTGGCCGGCCCGCGCGAGCTCAAGGACGGGCAGGACGAGCTGTCCATCCGCTTCGAGTCGCCCGAGCAGGGCGGCGTGAAGCTGGTCAAGACCTGGACCGTGAAGCGCGGCCAGTACGACATCGCCGTGAAGCACGAGGTGGTGAACACCGGCACGGCCCCCGTGTCGCCCGAGCTGTACCTGCAGTTGGTGCGCGACGGCAACAAGCCGCCAGGCGAATCGTCGTTCTACTCCACCTTCACCGGCCCGGCGGTCTATACCGAGGCCAAGAAGTACCAGAAGGTCGAGTTCAAGGACATCGAGGCCGGCAAGGTCGACATCCAGAAGGATTCCACCAACGGCTATGTGGCCATGGTGCAGCACTACTTCGCCACCGCCTGGCTGCTGGGCAATGACATCCCGCGCAACCTGTTCATGCGCAAGGTGGACACCAACCTGTACTCGGTGGGCATGATCACCCAGCTGGGCGCGATTGCCCCCGGCGCCAGCAAGACCGTGGACGCACGCCTGTTCGCCGGCCCGCAGGTGGAGAAGACGCTGGAAGCGCTGACCCCCGGCCTGGAGCTGGTGAAGGACTATGGCTGGCTGACCATTCTGTCCAAGCCGCTGTACTGGCTGCTGGACCAGCTGCACAAGATCCTGGGCAACTGGGGCTGGGCCATCGTGGCGCTGGTGCTGTTGCTTAAGATCGCCTTCTACTGGCTCAACGCCAAGGCCTACGCCAGCATGGCCAAGATGAAGGCCATCAACCCCAAGATCATGGAGATGCGCGAGCGCCTGAAGGACAAGCCGCAGCAGATGCAGCAGGAGATGATGCGCATCTACCGCGAGGAGAAGGTCAACCCCATGGGGGGCTGCTTCCCCATCATGATCCAGATCCCCGTGTTCATCGCCCTGTACTGGGTGCTGCTGTCCAGCGTGGAAATGCGCAATGCGCCCTGGATCGGCTGGATCCACGACCTGTCGGCACCGGACCCGTTCTTCATCCTGCCCCTGCTGATGACGCTGAGCTCGCTGCTGCAGACGGCCCTGAACCCCGCCCCGCCGGACCCGCTGCAGGCCAAGATGATGTGGTTCATGCCGCTGATCTTCAGCGTGATGTTCTTCTTCTTCCCGGCCGGCCTGGTGCTGTACTGGCTGACGAACAACATCCTGTCGATCGCGCAGCAGTGGATCATCAACACCCGCATGGGTGTGCCACCGCAGTTCAACCTGCCCAGTTTCAAGTGATCACCGCCTGATCGCAGAAACTCCCGAAAGGCCGCGCAAGCGGCCTTTTTCCTTGCATCCCGTTAAAGTCGCTCCCCATGCTTGCCCGCCACGCCGACCCCATTGTTGCCATTGCCACTGCCCCGGGGCGCGGCGCCGTGGGCATCGTGCGCGTGTCGGGCAAGGGCATCGCGCCGCTGGTGCAGGCCCTGTGCGGGCGCGAGTTGCACCCGCGCGAGGCGCATTACCTGCCGTTTCGTGATGCCAAGGGCCAGGCCATCGACCAGGGGCTGGCGCTGTACTTTCCGGCGCCGCATTCGTACACGGGGGAGGACGTGCTGGAGCTGCAGGCCCATGGCGGCCCGGTGGTGCTGCAGCTGCTGGTGGCGCGCTGCCTGGAGGCGGCGGCTGCGGCGCAGGCCGAGGGCGGCCCTGCCGTGCTGGCCGGGCTGCGCGTGGCCGAGCCCGGGGAGTTCACCGAGCGCGCTTTTCTCAACGACAAGATCGACCTGGCCCAGGCTGAGGCGATTGCCGATTTGATCGACGCCTCGACTTCGGCGGCGGCGCGCAGTGCGAGCCGCTCGCTCACGGGCGCCTTCTCGAACGAGATACACGCGCTGCGCGATGCGCTGATCCACTTGCGCATGCTGGTGGAGGCGACGCTGGATTTCCCCGAGGAGGACATCGACTTCTTGAAGCAGGCCGATGCCCAGGGCCAGCTCGACCGGCTGCAAGAGACTTTGGCGCGCGTGCGCCAGCGCGCCCAGCAAGGGGCGCTGCTGCGCGAGGGCATCAAGGTGGTGATCGCCGGCCAGCCCAACGCGGGCAAGAGCTCGCTGCTCAACGCGCTGGCAGGGGCCGAGCTGGCCATCGTGACCCCGATTGCCGGCACCACGCGCGACAAGGTGCAGCAGACCATCCAGATCGAGGGCGTGCCGCTGCACGTGATCGACACTGCCGGCCTGCGCGACAGTGAGGACGAGGTGGAGCGCATCGGCATCGCGCGCGCCTGGGACGAGATCGCCGCGGCCGATGCCGTGCTGTTCCTGCACGACCTGTCGCGCGCCGACACGGCGGACTACGCGGCCAGCGATGCGGCCATTGGGGCCGACATGGCGCAGCGCCTGCCGGCGTCGGTGCCTGTTATCGATGTCTGGAACAAGATCGATTGCGTGGACGAAGCCGTGGCCGCCCGGCTGCAGGGCCCGGGCCGCTCGGTGCGGCTGTCGGCGCGCACGGGCACCGGCCTGGAAGAGCTGCGCCGTACGCTGCTCACGGTGGCGGGCTGGCAGTCGGCGCCCGAGGGTGTCTACATCGCCCGCGCGCGCCATGTGCAGGCGCTGCAGGCAGTGGCCGCACACCTCGATGAAGCGCACATGCAGTTACAGGCGCGGGCCCCGGCCCTTGACATCCTGGCCGAAGAGCTGCGCCTGGCGCAGAACGCGCTGGGGGCCATTACGGGGGAGTTCACGTCTGATGATCTGCTGGGTGTGATTTTCTCGAGCTTTTGCATCGGAAAGTAGCCTGCGACCATCGCCTGCCTGGGCGCTTTTGTTGTAAACGGACGTAAACAGCGCTTGTGCGCAACCTGTAACAGGGTTACTTTAAGGACAACCATGAACGTCCTATCCCCCGCTGCCACCAAAGCCGATCTGCAGGGCCTGATCGATGCCATCGCCCAGGCCAGTGCCGACGACAGCATGAACAACCCGCTCACCCCTGCGCAATGGGACACGGTGGCTTCGTACCTGCTGCCCTGCATCCTGCCTTCGGGGCATGTGCTGTTCCAGCAGGGTACGACCGACCGCACCCTGTACTTTGTGGAGAGCGGCAGCCTGAGCGTGCACTTCCAGGACGAGAAGGAGCGCCTGCGCCTGGCCATCGTGGGCCCGGGCTCGGTGCTGGGCGAGGGGGCCTTCTTTTCGCACCGGGCGCGCAGTGCCACGGTGCAGGCTACCGGGCCGTGCAAGCTGTGGAGCCTGACGGCCATCCGTTTCACCGAACTGACCAACCGCCAGCCCGCCATTGCCCTGGGCCTGGCCATGGCTGCGGGCTCGGTGCTGGCCAAGCGCCTGGGCAATCGCCGCCGGCGCGTTGCGGCGACCTGACATTCCCTGTCAGCCGGCGCCCCTTTTGGGACCGGTGGCATCAATGCGGGCCATGGGCTCGCGTTACACTCGAATCGGACAACCCATTGCAGGCGCACTCCGAGGAAAGCAAGCCATGTCACTGTTCAGCTGGTTCAGCCGCAAACCGGCACCGCCCAAGCCCCGGCCCAATGCGGCGTCGGAGACTTCGGGCCTGCTCAACGCCGACGCCACGGTGCCACTGTCTGCTGGCCGCCAGGGCGGCAAACCCCTGGTCGACACCGTGCCGCCCGAGCACGCCGCCAACCGCAAGAACGAGCGCATGGAGCGCCGCGAACTGCTCTACACCGTGGTGCGCGACGCCATGGTGCGTGCCGGCGTGCTGTCGGCCAGTTACAAATTCAAGGTGCTGTCGCTGGACCAGCGTGGCCGCCAGTTCCTGGTGATGATGGACCTGGCGCGCGAGTACGGCGGCGAGACCGTGCGCCTGTCTGAGATCGAGGCATTGATCGCCCAGACCGCCAAGACGCGCTACGACATCCTGGTGACCGCCGTGTACTGGCGCATCAACGACCATGTGGCCGTGGGCATTCCGCAAAAAGGCATCGCGCCGCTGGGTGCGGCCTTGCCGGTGGGCGGTGCCGCTCCGGTCCCTGCCGCGGTGCGGCGCCCGCTGCCGCCGGTGTCGGCCCCTGCCCCGCTGACGGCCACGCCGTCCGCACCCCTCTCGCGCCCGGCGCCCCTGCGCGCCGCAGCGCCCGTGGCGACGGCCCCGGCACCGCTGACGGGCACGGCCCGCCCCACCGCGCCGGTGGACTACGAAGCCACCCGCCCCGTGCCGCGCTTCGAGCCCATCGAGGCCGATGAAGTGGCCGCCTTCAAGCGCGCCCTGGCCGACGCCGCCGGTACCAACCCCACGCCCGTCACACCGGCGCGCCCTGGTGGTGTGCCCGTGCGCTCGGGCCCGATCCGCCCCCGGCCACCCAATGCGACCGGCTTCGAAGACACGGAGATGCCCGGCTCGGAAGAGCGCGGCCCGGACCTGAGCAGCACGCAGTACGGCGAATTGCGCTGATCTCGAAAAGCGCAAAAAGCAAAGGCGGCCCGGGGGCCGCCTTTTTCATTGCGCTCAGCTTGCTGGTCAGGCCTTCACATCCAGCAAGGAGCCCATCATCTGGTCCTGGGTCTTCACCACCTGCAGGCTGGCCTTGAAGGCGTAGGTGGCCGACATCTGCTCGACGGCTTCCTGCTCCAGCGCCACGCCCTCTTCCTGGCTGCGGCGCACGGAACCGGTGACGCCGGCACCGCCTGGCGTGGCTTCCTGCTCGACCACCTGGCGCTGGTAGCGCGGCGTGTTCATGTTGGCCACGTTGTTGGCCGAGGCATCCAGCCGCAATTGGGCGGCCTGCATGCCGGATGAGCCGATCGAGGAAATGGACGCCATGGTGCTGTGCTCCGGGGTGGGTGCCTAATTATCGGGCAGCTTGCCCTGAATGCGCCAGCCCGCCGGTCACCCCTGCTGCGCAGTCGGGTTTAGGGCGTGGGCCTGCACCAGGCACTGCTGGAAGGCCTGTGCAGCCCGGGAGGGCTCGGGCGAGCGGCGCAGCAGGCCCACGAACTTGCAGCTGTAGCGCAGCAGCGCGGGCTGCACGGCCTGCATCAGGCCGCGCCGCTCGAAGACCTCGGCATAGTGGTCGGGCAGGAAACCGAGGTAGCGGCCCGAGAGGATCAGCGTGGCAATGGACTCCTGGTCGAACCCCGTGGCCGTGCGCGACAGGCGCGCCTGGTGGCTCAGCTCCATGTTGGGCGAGTGGTAGCCCAGGCCGGCGAAGGGCTGGTGGCGCAGGGCCTCCCAGTCGAGCGCGGTGTCGTCGATGCCGAACAGCGGGTGGCCTGCGCCGCAGTACAGCAGCATGGTCTCGGTGAACAGATCGGTGTAGAGCAGGCTCTGCGAGGCCCGGTGCGCCGGGATGATGCCGACCTGGAAGGTGCCGTCGATCACCCCGCGCTCGATGGCGTTGATGGTGCCCACATGCATCTGCAGGTGCACATCGGGGGCCTGCTTGGCAAAGGCGGCGATGGCATCGCCGATGCGCGCGGCCGGGTTGGTGGCCGTCTTGTCGAACACCGCCACGGCGAGCTGCCCGCCCATGCGCGCGTGAATGTCGTCCACCGCATTGCGGAAACCCTGTACCGAGGCCAGCAGGCGCAGTGTTTCGTCGTAGACGCGCTGCCCCTCGGGCGTGAGGGCGAAACCGGCCCGCCCGCGCCGGCACAGGGTCAGGCCCAGGCGGGTTTCCAGGTCCTTGACGTGGCGGCTCACGGTGCTGGTGCCGATGTTGAGTTCCAGCTCCGCGGCCGACATGCCGCCGCATTCGGCCACGGCCTTGAACACCTGCAGCAGGCGCAGGTCCATGTCGCTGAGCTGGCCCAGCACGGCGCGGTTCTTGGTGTTCATGGGGGTCCCGTCATTACTTGCATAGCTTTGCAAGTAAACATTGATATTGCACTATTTGAGAGATTAACACCGGGGGCAACAATCCGCCCGAGACCCGCATCGGCCTGCCCTTGCGGCCGTTGTTTTGCACTGGAGATTTCCCATGAGCTTCGTCAACATCGAAAAACCTGCTTCCGACGCCGGCGGTGACCGCCTGGATGCCGCCTGGCTCGACGCGCACTGGATGCCCTATACGGCCAACCGCCAGTTCAAGGCGGCCCCGCGCATGATCGTGGAGGGCAGCGGTGCCTACTACACCGACTCCGACGGCCGCAAGATCTTCGACGGCCTGTCGGGCCTGTGGTGCACGGGCCTGGGCCATGGCCGCCGCGAGATCGCCGAGGCCGTGGGCAAGCAGGCGATGAAGCTCGACTACGCGCCGGCCTTCCAGTTCGGCCACCCGCTCTCGTTCGAGCTGGCCAACCGCATCAAGGCCATCACGCCCGACGGCCTCGATTACGTGTTCTTCACGGGCTCGGGTTCCGAGTCGGCCGATACCTCGCTCAAGATGGCGCGCGCCTATTGGCGTGCCAAGGGCCAGGCCAGCAAGACGCGCCTGATCGGCCGCGAAAAGGGCTACCACGGCGTGAACTTCGGCGGCATCTCGGTGGGCGGCATCGTGGCCAACCGCAAGCTCTTCGGCCAGGGCGTCGAAGCCGACCACCTGCCCCACACCCAGCCGGCCGCCGGCTCCTTCCACAAGGGCATGCCGCCCACAGGCAAGGAACTGGCCGACCGCCTGCTGGACGTGATCGCGCTGCACGACGCCTCGAACATCGCGGCGGTGATCGTCGAGCCCTTCTCGGGCTCGGCCGGCGTGGTGATCCCGCCCGTGGGCTACCTGCAGCGCCTGCGCGAGATCTGCACGCAGAACAACATCCTGCTGATCTTCGACGAAGTGATCACCGCCTTCGGCCGCTCGGGCGCCTGGACCGGGGCCGAGGCCTTCGGTGTGACGCCGGACATCCTGAACTTCGCCAAGCAGGTGACCAACGGCGTCCAGCCCCTGGGCGGCGTGGTGGCGACCAAGGAGATCTACGACACCTTCATGAATGCGGGCGGCCCAGAGTACATGCTCGAGTTCCCGCACGGCTACACCTACTCGGCCCACCCCGTGGCCTGCGCCGCCGGCATCGCCGCGCTGGACCTGCTGCAGAGCGAGGACGCCATCGGCCGCGTGAAGGCCCTGAGCCCCCACTTCGAGCAGGCCGTGCACAGCCTCAAGGGCAGCAAGCACGTGCTCGATATCCGCAATTACGGCCTGGCCGCGGGCATCACGATCGCCGCGCTGCCCGGCGAGCCGGCACGCCGCCCCTACGAGATCGCGATGAACTGCTGGAAGAAGGGCTTCTACGTGCGCTACGGTGGCGACACCATCCAGCTGGCCCCGCCCTTCATCAGCGAAAAGGCCGAGATCGACCGCCTCGTCAACGCCCTGGGCGACGCCCTCGCCGAAACCGCCTGAGATCCATTTTTAGCTTTAGCCATTCCTTTGCCATGAACCACGACAAGAGCGTCACCACGACCGTCGGCCACCTGATCGATGGCCAGATCGTTGCCGATACCGAGCGCACGCAGCCGGTCTTCAACCCCGCCACGGGCCAGTCCACCACCAACGTCGCGCTGGCCAGCCAGGCCACGGTGGAGCGCGCCATCGCCTCGGCCGAGGCGGCCTTCCCGGCCTGGCGCAACACCCCGCCGCTCAAGCGCGCCCGCGTGATGAGCAGGCTCAAGGTGCTGCTCGAAGAGAACGCCGACAAGATCGCCGCCATGATCACCGCCGAGCACGGCAAGGTGCTTAGTGATGCGCACGGCGAGCTGCAGCGCGGCATCGAGAACGTGGAGTACGCCAGCTACGCACCCGAGCTGCTCAAGGGCGAGCACAGCCGCAACGTCGGCCCCGGCATCGACTCGTGGAGCGAGTTCCAGGCGCTGGGCGTCACGGCCGGCATCACGCCCTTCAACTTCCCGGCCATGGTGCCGCTGTGGATGTGGCCCATGGCGGTGGCCTGCGGCAACACCTTCGTGCTCAAGCCCTCCGAGCGCGATCCCACCAGCGCGCTGTTCATCGCCCAGCTGGCGCAGGAAGCCGGCCTGCCCCCAGGCGTGCTCAACGTGGTCAACGGCGACAAGCTGGCCGTGGACACGCTGCTGCGCGATGCGCGCGTCAAGGCCGTGAGCTTCGTCGGCTCCACGCCCATTGCCGAGTACATCTACTCCGAAGGCTGCAAGCACGGCAAGCGCGTGCAGGCCCTGGGCGGCGCCAAGAACCACGCCATCGTGATGCCCGACGCCGACATCGGCAACGCCGTGAGCGCGCTGATGGGTGCCGCCTACGGCAGCTGCGGCGAGCGCTGCATGGCCATCCCGCTGGTGGTGGCCGTGGGCGACGAGGCCGGTGATGCGGTCGTGGCCGGCCTCAAGACCGAGATCGCCAAGATGAAGGTCGGCCCGGGCACGGACAACGGCAACGACATGGGCCCGCTGGTGACCAAGCCCCATTTCGAGAAGGTCAAGTCCTATGTAGACAGCGGCGTGGCCGAAGGCGCCACGCTGGTGGTCGACGGCCGCGGCGTGACGGTGGCCGGCCACGAGGACGGCTACTTCCTGGGCGCCTGCCTGTTCGACAACGTCAAGCCCGGCATGAAGATCTACCAGGAAGAGATCTTCGGCCCCGTGCTCGGCGTGGTGCGCGTGAAGACGCTGCAGGAGGCGATGAAGCTGATCGACGACCACGAGTACGGCAACGGCACCTGCATCTTCACGCGCGACGGCGAGGCCGCCCGCTATTTCACCGACCACATCCAGGTCGGCATGGTGGGCGTGAACGTGCCCCTGCCCGTGCCGGTGGCCTACCACTCCTTCGGCGGCTGGAAGCGCAGCCTGTTCGGCGACCTGCACGCCTACGGCCCCGATGCCGTGCGCTTCTATACCAAGCGCAAGACCATCACGCAGCGCTGGCCCTCGGCCGGCGTGCGCGAAGGTGCGGTGTTCAGCTTCCCGAGCAGCCGCTGACCGGTTGCATCCCCATGACGAACGGCCCCTCGGGGCCGTTTTTTCCTGGAATGGTGCAGGGGCTCAGCAGGCAGCGCGGCAACGCTTGCCATCTGTCCAGGTGGCGCCTTCGAGCTGGGCCGAGTCCAGGTCCACATTGACCATCTTGGCGCCCGTGAGGTTGGCGCCGCGCAGGTCGGCCTGCTCCATGCTCACGTTGACGAATTCGGCCCCGCGCAGATCGGCGCCCGAGAGGTTGGCGCGCGACAGGTCCACGTTGGTGAACTTGCGGCCGGCCAGTTGGGCGCCCGCGAAATTGCGCCCTGAGAGGTCGCTGTTCACATAGTCCTGACTCTTGCCACCCTTGGCAGGCTTGGCGTTGCCGGAGTTGGTCACCGTGGTCGAGGCACCCTGCACCACCACGCGGCCGCTGCCACCGCCGATGGTGGTTTCCACGCGGGCGTTGCCGTCGGTGGCATTGATGATCTGCTGGCCGTTGACGGTCACCGAGGCGTTGTTGTCGCCCGCGATCACCGTGCCGGTACCGTTGGAGGCCAGGTTGCGCTGGGCGTGGGCCAGGGGCATGCAGGCGGCGGCCGCCGTGAAGGCGATCAGGGTGCTGGCCAGCGTGTGGTGGTGTTTCATTGCTCGGTTTCCCTTCGTTCGGTCGGTTGGTCGTTGGGCGGGGCCCCTGCCCTCACCCGCCCGCAGTGCGGGCGCGGGCTGGACTTTAAGGGGGTGTGGCGCTGTCATCGGTAACAGGCGGTGTCCAACGTAAGCTGGTGAGATTCCACAGCGGGTCTTCACTGCGCCGGGGGCGGTCGGACAGCATGTCGCGCCCTTCCTTGCCGGAGTCCGTGCGGGCATTGATGCGCGTGGCCAGCTCCTCCATCCAGGCCGCATCCACGCCGCGCGCGGAGTTGTCGCGCGAGGAGCGGCTGAAGACCAGCGCCAGGAATTCGCGCGCGCTGCGCGATCCGGCGTCGGCCGCGCGGCGGTACAGCTGGATGGCCTGGGCGAAGTCGCGCTGCACGCCTCCCTTGCCCTGGTGGTACAGCTGGGCCAGCTGCAGGGTGGCGTCGGCATTGCCGTCGTCCGACAGGGTGCGCAGGCGCGCCAGCGTGGCCGACTCGCTGGAGCGGTTCTGGCGCTCCAGGCGCAGGTAGTTGGCGCGGGCCACACCGTAGCCCTGGGCCGCGGCGAGCACGTACATCTCGCGTGCCCGCTCCAGGCTGCCGTCGAGCTCCCAGGCCACGGCCAGGTCGTTCATGGCCAGGGGGTCGCCGTCCTGCGCGGCCTGTTCCAGCAGGCGGCGCGCGTCGCGCAGCTTGCGCGGGCCGGTGATCTGGCCTTCGAGCAGTGACTCGATGTAGGTGGCACGCACCAGGCCGGCGGCGCGGGCCTTGTGCAGCCATTCGCGGGCGGCGGACAGGTCGCGCATGCCGCCGGCGTTGTCCACGCCCAGCAGGTAGCCGAAGCCGGCCATGCCGCGCACATCGCCGGCCTGGGCCGCGCGGCCCCACCAGCGCCGCGCCGTGGCCGCGGCCTGGGGCAGGCCGGGGTTGGTGTGGTAGTACATGCCGACCTGGACCATGGCATCGGCATCGCCGTCGTTGGCGGACTCGATCAGGCTGTTGAGCACCTGTTCGGTATTGGCCGAGGGCAGGCGCAGCGAGCCGCCGGGCGTCTGGGGCGTGCGCACGGCGCTGCCCTGGGGGGCCGAGGCCGGCTGCGCCGAAGGCAGCTGGATCACGGCCTGGGCGGCGCCGGTGGCGGCCGCGCAGCAGGCGGCCAGGGTCCAGCGCAGGGCCGTCCTGCGTGCCCGGTCGGCGGGCACGCCCTGGGGTGGCAGGCGGGCGGTGCTCATTTGGCAGGCCGGTTGGGGTTGGCGTTGCGGGCGCGGCCGGCGGCGGGTGCGGGCTCGGGGGCCTGCACGTTCCAGTCGAGCGAGGTGCTCATCACGCCGACGCCGGCCTGCTCGAAGGCGCTCTGCACCTGGGCCAGGCTGGTCACGCTCTTGATCGGCTCCAGGTTGGCGCTGGTCAGCGTGGCCGGGATCTGGCCCTTGAGCGGCTGGGCCGTCATGGCGCAGAACATGTTCTCGGTGCCGCCGCGTGCCGTCTCGATCAGGAAGGAATTGGGCTTGCTGATGTCGGGGATGAGCACGCTGGTGCGGCCCTGCACCGTGGCCGAGGGCTGCATCGGGTTCGGGTAGACCTGGCTGATGGAGCCGCCCGCGTCCTGGTAGTAGCAGTAGAGGTAGCCGGTGCGCGGTGGCACGACGCGCACCACGATGGCTTCGCCGACCTTGAGGTCGCGGTCCTTGCGGCCGACCATGCTCAGCGCGATGGTGCGCGGATCGGGTTCGTTGGCGGGCAAACCGCTGGGGCGGGCCACGAGCTTGTCGTCTGCGTATTCGGGCTTGCGCAGCTTGCCCTCGGCCGACATGCCCACGAAGCTGCGCATGAGCCGGGTGTAGGTCTCGAAGTTGACCACGCCCACGGGCGTGAGGTCCTGCGAGGCCTGGTACTGGGTCACAGCCTTGCGGAAGGCGGGCGAATCGCTGCCGTCCGTCGTACCGCTCCACATGCCGTGGGTCTGCAGCACGCGCTGCGCCAGGCTCCAGCGCTCGGTCACGCTGGCCTCGTCGAACCAGGCGCGCATCTGGCGCATGAACTCGGGGTGGTTTTGCTCGTAGTCGATGCAGTCCCAGTACGGCACCTTGGCCCACTTGCCCACCAGCTCGATGGCAGCCAGGTCCACCAGCAGGCGCACGGCGGCGCCAGCGCCCTGGTTGTTGTCGGCCGCCACCTCGTACTGCACGCCCACGCGGTAGATGTGCTTGGGCAGGCCGGTGGCCTTGGCGCCGATCTCCACCGCCTTGCCGCCGGTGGCCACGATGAGCTCGTTGGCCGATTCGATGCCCGAGTACAGCGTGCGCGTGTTCATGTCCCCGAGGTGCAGATCCAGGCCCACGGCGCTGCCCAGCACGTCCCAGCTGTAGCCGGTATCGGTGGCGGCGGTGGAGATGCCCAGGCTCTGGCGCTTGGAGACCACGGTCTTGTCGCCGAAGCTGATGGCGCCCGAGATGTAGATCTGCGGCTTGCGCAGCTCCATCTGGTTGTTGTTGAGCAGCAGGCTGGTGAGGGTCTGCACCGTGTCCTGGCGCAGCGCGTCCACCTCGTAGTCCACCACGCGGAAGGCCTGGCTGGTGCGCGACATGCGCGACAGGGCCGTGATCAGCATCTCCTTGGTGCCGGTGCTGAACAGACCCGAGGGGTCGGGGATGTTCTTCACCGCGATCAGGGTGGTGGGCGTGTTCTCGGCGGCCAGCATGCGGTCCATGCAGGCCAGGCCTTCGCGCAGCACGGAGCCCGATTTGCTCGGGGTGACCAGGGGCGCCTGCTCCACGGTGCCCTGTTCGATGATGTTGACGCGGTCGCTGACATTGGGCTGGATGGCGCAGCCCGACATCAAAAGTGTCAGGGCCGAAAGAGCCAGCAGGCGGCGGCGCGGCGAGGAGCTGTTCTTGTTCTTCATGCTGGAAACCGTTGGGTGGTGTGTTGTTGTGGAGGTGCGGGGACTACTTGCAGAGGTTGATCACCGGGCCTTGCACCACGATGACCTGGTCGTTGTTGGCGGTGCCGAAGCGGTTGCCGATGCCCGATTCGCCCTCGGGCACCTTGGGCGCGCCGATGTTGGTGGCGCAGCTGCTGCCGCTGGGGCCGGTGACGAGCTTGCGGTCCACCGTGGCCAGGGTGTCCTCGGCATCGATGCGGGTGCGCGAAAGCACGTTGGTGACCTTGGTGCGCGAGGCCGGGTCGAGCCCGCTGCGCCCGGCCGGGGGCTTCTGGACGGGTGTCTGGGCGAAGGCGGCCGAAGACGCTGCGGCGGCGCACGCGCCGAGCAGGCACAGTGCGGCGAGACGATGGGATTTCATGGTGTGCTTCTCCTCTATAGGACCTGTGCAAAGTCTTTTGCACCGGCATCCGTGCGGGCCAAAGGACTTTGGACAGGTTTCCCAAGGGCGCGCAGCAGCGCTACTGCGCGCCTTGTTCTTCTGTCTGGGTGTGCGGATTCCGGGGATCCGCAGGCGCTCGGTGCGCCGAAGGGCTTACTTGCCGTCGTTGGAAGCCAGGTTCTGCTCGGCCTTGGAAGCGCCGAAGGCCATGTTGGCGACAGCGCCGTTCTTCACGGAGACTTCCTGGGTGTTGTTGCCGCCGATCTTGACGTTGCCCTTGTTGGAAGCCAGGTTCTGCTTGGCGGTGGAGGCACCGAAGGCCATGTTGGCCACGGCGCCGTTCTGCACGGTCACCTTCTGGTTGTTGTTGCCGCCGATCTTCACTTCTGCGTGGGCAGCGCCAGCGACGAGAACCAGAGCGGAAATGGCCAGTGCGAAAGTCTTTTGCATAATGAACTCCATTGATAAAGATAAAAAAGAAAGGCGCCAGATAGATAATGGCTGCCACGGGAAAATCCGGTTGATCTTCAATAACCTACCGGAGGTTTTGGCGGAATTACCTTCCACCAATATTGACAACACTTTTCACGCCCTTGCCAGCGGCCTGGTTGAGGATCGGGCCCTGGACTGAAATCACCTGGCTGCCAGAGCCGGCACCGGCCCCTGTGCGCGAGGCGATATTCAATTCGCTGTGGGCGCCGAAGGTCGCGGCATTGAGCACGGCACCGCGCACCACCACCTGCTGGGAATTGCCACTGATGACCTGGGCACCCTGGGTGGACGAGATATTCATCACGGCGGTGCCGCCTGTGGCGGCCACGTTCGCGGCGCCACCAATCAGATCGACGGTCTGCTGGTTGCCGCCGCTGTGGGCGAATGCGGGGGCCAGGGCCGCTGCCGCAATCCAGGGAGAAATCAAATGCTTCATTCCAGATTTCCAATCGATTCAAGTTCTGCTTGCCGTTAATCGCATTCAGGTCGCTGCCTGTTTTCATGCCGCGGTGTGTTTGCGATTTGTTGGACGAAGATTAGCAAGGAACTTTCTGAATTTTTCAGGTCCAAGGGCAGTTTCGAGCCCGTTCGTGACAAATTCATTAAATTGGTGCAGATCTCGCAGAAGTGCTCCCAACTGCGCAAAACTTCTCAAAATCGGCGATGGCGCCATTTTTGTATTGCAATATATGCAACAAAAAGAAAGCAAAATGGATTTTCCATATGAGAACCAAAACATATGGATACATTTCTGGAAAATGAATACATATGTGACAGCGCCGTGGAAGCCCTCAAGAACCCTGCCGAAGTGCCTTGCCGGATGCTCCGGGGTCGAAAAAAGTGGGGGAAAGACGCCAGCGAAGGTGGCAGGGCAACCTCAGCAACCCCCGGTGCCGGTCGAAGCGATGGGGTGCACGGCGGCTGGCCAGCCCAAGCGCTGCAGGGCAGTTCCGCCGCCATCCATTCATACAGCGGTGGCACACCGGCTCGGTGGCCGATGCGTGCCGAGACACGGCGCTGCGGTGCGTGCAATTTCTTCGTTGACCGCTTCTGCCATACCGCCATAGCATCACGGCGCCTTACATACCCACTCTTTTCAAGGAGCTCTCATGGAAGCATTTCTGGGCACTATCCTGCCCATCGGGTTTACCTACGCGCCACGTGGCTGGGCGTTCTGCAATGGACAGTTGCTGCCCATTGCCCAGAATTCGGCACTGTTCGCGTTGTTGGGAACGGTGTATGGCGGCAACGGGACGACCACCTTTGGCCTGCCGGACCTGCGTGGCCGGGTTCCGGTCGGTTCGCAGGGCAATGGCCCGGGAATTTCTCCCATCGCGCAAGGTGAGATGGCGGGAACCAACAACACCACCGTGATCGCCAGCGGCACGACCTCGGTGACGCTGGGCGTCGCCAACCTGCCCGCCCACACCCACGCGGTCACCGTCGATTCCGCGGCATTCACCACCACCGTGCAGGCGTCCACGGGTACGACCGGCACCAGCACCACCCCGACCACCGGCGCCTTTCTGAGTGCTTCGCCCGGGGGGCCCGGCAGCGCCTCCATCTACTCGACGACCCCGAGCGGACAGGTCAATCTGGGCGGCGTGGGCACCGCCATTGCGGCCAACGCGGTGACCGCGGCCAACACGGGCAGCGGCCAGACCCTGCTGGCCCCCGTGACAACCAACGGCACCGCGTCCATCATGCAGCCTTATCTGGGCGTGAACTTCATCATCGCCCTGGAAGGCATCTTCCCATCCCGCAACTGAGCGCGGGCGGGGTCAGCCAGGCCCCGTTGTCACTGCGGCTGCGCGAGCAGCCGCAGCCGTTCCAGTTGCGCATGGCACCGGGCCGCCTCCTCCAGGCGCCCGGATGCCGGCCGGGGCGGCTGCACTGGCGCAGGGTCGCCCTGGAACGGGCTGCCCGCATGCTTGGAATGAAAGCCCGAGCGTGCCTGCAGCGCGGCGAGTTCGCCGGGCGTGCACTCCATACCCAGCCTGTCCAGCAACCCTTGCCAGATCACCCCTGGAAGCTGGCGATAGTCCATCAGCACCAGGTCCGACGCGGTCGCCATCGCGAGGCCGCTGCGGTACAGGCTTTCAAGCACCCGGATGGCATGGCCGTCCAGGTCGCCGGGCGCCAGCTCCGGGGCACCGGGCGGGTGCACCAGGTCTGCCAGGCGCGACAGGTCGATCAGCCCTGGCACCATCTGCCGGCCGCGCTGGCGGCGGTGGGATGCCAGCACTTCGCCGGGCTCGCGGTACAGGAACACGATGGGGGTGCGCGGGAACGCGGCCTGCACGAAGGGAATCCAGGGCAGGTGCCAGCAGTCGAGCTTGATGACCAAGTGCCGTTCCGCAGGGCTGCGCCTTTGCCCCAGGGCGGCCACCAGCCGCTGGAAGGTGTGGGTGCCGCCGCTCTGCTGAGGGTGCCGGTGGTGCAGCCGGAAGAAGGCATCGAGCGCCGGGGGCTCCGACAACACGATGCACTGCGGCAGGGTGGCCAGCGCCTGGGTGAGCAGCGTGGAGCCGCAGCGCGAAACGTGGAAGATGAAGGCCGTGGGCGGCACGCCGTCGGGCAGCCCGTCCAGCGCGGACAGGGGAGTGGCAGTCAACCTGCGTTCCTCCCGCGCTTGCTGGACCAGGCTGTCCTCGAAAAACGGGGCGGTGAAACGCTGCTCGCCCAGAAAGCGCCACCAGACCGTGGCGGGGTCGTGCTGCAGGCTCACCGGGAACCAGCCCTGCAGGGACCCCCTCTCGGCGATGCCCACCTCACGGCCGCGCAGCAGTGCCTGTTCTGCGAGCATGGATTTCCTGCAATCGGGCGGCCAGTTGTGCACCGACCGCATGGCCATTGTCCAGCAGCCTGGCGATGGCCTGCTGCACGTTGTCGTCGTTGAGGGAGGCATCGCCATAGGGCGGGTCTTCGCGCAGCACCCCGCCGGCGGCCAGGAACAGCTGCGTGAGCCACGGGTTGGTCACGCAGTCGATCATCAGGTGGATGCGGGCCTGCGCGCCACGGTTGTGGGCACCATGCAGGCAGCTGGCATTGAGGTACCAGGCATCGCCCGCCGAAAAATGGACCTCTTGGCCATCGATGCGAAACAGGGCCTGCGGCGAGGTCTGCACGGGGATGTGCAGCCGGGTCAGGCCGTCCTCCAGGGCCCCGCCATCGTCACGGTGCTCGTGGATCACCCCTCCCGCTTCCAGGCCCATCAGGCGGATGGAGGTCTTCTCGCACTGGAACTGGTCGATGGCATGCCGGAAATACGGGCAGCGGGCCAGGAGGGGGGTGTCCTCGAAGTGGCCACCCTCCACCGGCATGATGTGGTCGACACGGCCATCGACAGAGCGCAAGGGAATGCATCCCCAGCCCTTTTCATAGGCGGAGGTATTGAAATGGTTGATCCATTGCGCACTGGCCACGCGCTGCAGGTCTTCCTGCAGGCGGGCCAGGTCGAAGGACAGGGGCAGTTTCAGGTAGGGGGTGGGTGCCACGGCGGTTGTGCTCATGCGGGCGCTCCGCGCCAGACCATCTGCGCGCGCAGTCCATCCTCGGAGACGGTGGCGAAGCCCAGCTTGCGGTACAGGCCTTGCGCCGCATGGTTGCCATGGACCACGGCCAGGCACAGCGGCAGCCCCCGCGCCAGCGCATGCGCCTGCAAGGCCGCGAGCACGGCGCTGGCGGCGCCGCCGCGGCGCGCCTGCGCAATGATGGCAATGTCCACCAGGCGCAGGTCCTGGGGCGCGGTGTCCACCACCACGCGGCCGATGGGCAGGCCCGAACGCAGCAGCAGCCATTGGCGGGCCTGGGGAAACTGGTGGCGGAATCCGGCTTCCTGCGCGTTCTGCTGCATGGCCACCAGCGCCAGCAGCTGTGCGGGATCGGGCACGGCCTGCTGCAGGTCCTCTCGGGTGGAGAAATACAGCGCCTGCACAAAGGCCTGGTCGGCTTCGGTCCTCTCCCGCAGGGCAAATGGTTCTGGCAGTGGGTACACAGTGGGTTACCGGCTGTACGATGGTTGGTGGGATCGTGAAACCCGCCTATTTTGGCAAAGGGAACGGCCCGCATCCAACATTGAATTACCCATTCCAACGGACGCAACCGATGAGCACCACTTTTGAACCCGTGCATGCTGCAGTGGGCAGCCAGTTTGTCGCACACACCCAGCAAGGGCCCGTGGAGCTGGTGCTGGTGGAGGCCCAGGAGCGGCCACGCGGCCATCTGCCCGAGCCTTTCCGCACCCCCTTCTCCCTGCTCTTCACGGGACCCGAGGCGCCCCGGCTGGCGCAGGACACCTACACCCTGGACCACGCGCAGCTGGGGCGTATGCAGTGGATGCTGGTGCCGGTCATGCCCGATACCAGGGCGCCGAACGTCCCGCGCTACGAGGCGGTGTTTGGCTAGGGCGTGTCATCATTCATTTTGCCCCCGCGAAAGCCTGCAGCGCGGCGCAGTGCAAGGCGCCCTGAGCGCCGCGTAGCACGGCTACGCAAGCGAGGGGCAACGCCGCAATGCGGCGCGCTGCAGGCTTTCCCTTCGGGCTGGCCCCGGCATGCGGCGTCTGCTTTGTCGCCCGGCTTGACCATAGTCCACTATGGGCTGCGCCGCGCTTCGCGCATCCATCCGCATGCCGGGGCCAGCGCGGGGGCGAAATGAATGATGACACGCCCTAGGGCGCGAAGATGCGTGGTGGGCTGCATGCGGTTGCGCAAGCCGGCGCTTTCCAACCCGGACAGCAAAACTGTCCCACCCAACTAAGCAGATTCGCTTACTAGGGTTTTTACCGAAGGCGGCCTACAATCCCTTCCCCCGGAACGTGTAAGCATGTTCCTACAAGCGCTGACCGACGCCCCGCGAACACCCCAAGCTGGAGACAACTGAATGCCCGAGAACACCACGGCCGAGAACAACAACAACCAATCCGACAAGCGCGCCCAGTTGCGCCGCGCCGCTCTCGAGTACCACGAGTTTCCCAAACCCGGCAAGATCGCGATTGCCGCGACCAAGCAGATGATCAACCAGCACGATCTCGCGCTGGCCTATTCGCCCGGCGTGGCCGCTCCCTGCGAAGAGATCGTCAAGGACCCCAACGCCGCCTTCAAGTACACCGCCCGGGGGAACCTGGTCGGCGTGGTGACCAACGGCACGGCCGTGCTGGGCCTGGGCGACATCGGCGCGCTGGCGGGCAAGCCCGTGATGGAAGGCAAGGGCGTTCTGTTCAAGAAGTTCTCGGGCATCGACGTCTTCGACATCGAGATCAACGAGAAGGACCCCGAGAAGCTGGTCGAGATCATCGCCAGCCTGGAGCCGACCTTCGGCGGCATCAACCTGGAAGACATCAAGGCCCCCGACTGCTTCTACATCGAGCGCAAGCTGCGCGAGCGCATGAAGATCCCGGTCTTCCATGACGACCAGCACGGCACGGCCATCGTGGTCGGTGCGGCCATCCTCAACGGCCTGAAGGTCGCCGGCAAGGACCCCAAGGACGTCAAGCTCGTGACCTCGGGTGCCGGTGCCGCCGCCCTGGCCTGCCTGGGCCTGCTGGTCAAGCTGGGCATCCGGCGCGAGAACATCTGGGTGACCGACCTGGCCGGCGTGGTCTATGAAGGCCGCACCGAGCTCATGGACGAGGACAAGATCCAGTTCGTGCAAAAGACCTCGGCGCGCACGCTGTCCGAGGTGATCGAGGGGGCCGACGTGTTCCTGGGCCTGTCGGCCGGCGGCGTGCTCAAGCAGGACATGGTGCGCAAGATGGCGCCACGCCCGCTGATCTTCGCGCTCGCCAATCCCAACCCCGAGATCCAGCCCGAAGACGTGAAGGCCGTGCGCGACGACGCCATCATGGCCACCGGCCGCACGGACTACCCCAACCAGGTCAACAACGTCCTGTGCTTCCCCTACATCTTCCGCGGCGCACTCGACTGCGGCGCGACCACCATCACGCTGGAAATGGAGATTGCCGCGGTGCACGCCATTGCCCAGCTGGCCCAGGCCGAGCAGAGCGAGGTCGTGGCCGCCGCCTACGTGGGTGAACAACTGGCCTTCGGCCCCGAGTACCTGATCCCCAAGCCCTTCGATCCGCGGTTGATGATGATGATCGCCCCAGCCGTGGCCCAGGCGGCGGCCGACAGCGGCGTGGCGCTGCGCCCCATCACCGACATGGATGCCTACCGCGACAAGCTGCAAAGCTTCGTCTACGCCTCGGGCTCGATGATGAAGCCCATCTTCGCCGCCGCCAAGGCCGCCGCCAAGAAGCGCGTGGCCTATGCCGAGGGCGAGGAAGAGCGCGTGCTGCGCGCTGCCCAGATCGTGGTCGACGAACGCATTGCCCGCCCCACCCTGATCGGCCGCCCGGCCATCATCGCCGAGCGCATCCAGAAATTCGGCCTGCGCCTGCGTGAGGGCGTGGATTACGACATCGTCAACGTCGAGCAGGACCACCGCTACCGCGACTTCTGGCAGACCTACCACCGCATGACCGAGCGCAAGGGCGTGACGGTGCAGATCGCCAAGATCGAGATGCGCCGCCGCCTGGCCCTGATCGGCTCCATGCTGCTGCACAAGGGCGAGGTCGATGGCCTGATCGTGGGCACCTGGGGCCACACGGCCCTGCACCTGAACTACATCGACCAGGTGATCGGCAAGCGCGCCGGTGTCTGCACCTACGCCTGCATGAACGGCCTGCTGTTGCCCGACCGCCAGGTGTTCCTGGTGGACACGCACGTCAACTACGACCCCACGGCCGAGCAGTTGGCCGAGATCACCGTGATGGCCGCCGAGGAGATGATGCGCTTTGGCATCAAGCCGCGCGCCGCCCTGCTCTCGCACTCCAACTTCGGCAGCAGCAACCAGCCCAGCGCCGTGAAGATGCGCCAGACCCTGGAGCTGCTGCGCGTGCAGGCCCCCTGGCTGGAAGTGGACGGCGAGATGCACGGCGACGTGGCCCTCGATGGCAAGGCCCGCGCGGCCATCATGCCGCACAGCGATCTGATCGGCGACGCCAACCTGCTCGTGCTGCCCAACATCGACGCCGCCAATATTTCCTACAACCTGCTCAAGACGGCAGCGGGCGGCAACATCGCCATCGGCCCCGTGCTGCTGGGTGCGGCGCAGCCGGTGCACATCCTGACGGCCAGCGCCACCGTGCGCCGCATCGTGAACATGACAGCACTCACCGTGGCCGATGCGAACGCATCTCGATAAGTGATTGATTGATAGCAAGCACTAACTTATTTTGCTTGCAGACCCTCCAGGCGCCTGCCCAATCTTTGTGCAGGCGCTTGCTTTTTGGGGACCATTGAGTCACACTACGGGCTCGAAATTTCGGGTTAACCCGTAGTTTCTGAAAGGTGTTGTTGATGCTGAAGGCTGTAGCCACCCGGGCGCGCAAAGCAGGGTTTTTGTGTGTGGTGGGTGTTGCGTTTGCTCTTTCCCCGGTGGTGGGGCAGGCCCGCCAATCCCCCTCCACCCACGACGGTTCCACCACCTCCATCGCTTTGGCCGAGTTGCCGCCCCAGGGGCGTGCGACGTATGCGCTGATCCGCGAAGGGGGCCCGTTCCCGTACGACAAGGATGGAACGGTATTCGGCAATCGCGAACGGTTGTTGCCCGCCCACAAGCGCGGCTACTACCGGGAATACACCGTCAGAACACCAGGCTCGCGCAACCGCGGAGCCCGGCGCATCGTGTGTGGCGGCCAGCCCCGGACCCCGGACGCCTGCTACTACACCAGCGACCACTACGCCAGTTTTCGCGAAATCGTCGAAAAATGACGCCCGATGCACCGTACCTCGCCGGTTTTTTGTTTTTCCGGCAGTGAGCGGTGCGCGCTCTTGAATCCCCCACCCGCAAGCCGTACCCTGTGCGGTCTTGCGGACAGCCGAAGTTTTTGGACTTTATAAAGAAAGAGTAGCGGAGATGCAGACGCCACTTCGTAAAGACCTGGAAACGCCACTGCGTGGCGTGCGCACCAACATCGTGCAGTCCATCCGCGCGTTCCGCGTGCAGGACCTGCAGGATGCAGCCACTTCCCTGGGCCAACACTTCCTGTATGCCAACCTGGCCCATGCCCAGTCCAAGCAGGACGTGCTGGACCTGATCGCCGGGCAGTTCACCTTCCCGTCGCACTTCGGCAAGAACTTCGATGCGCTGTACGACTGCATGACGGATCCCTTGCACAAATCGGGCCCGCAGCCCGGCTTCATCGTGGTGCTGGAGCAGATCCCGGCCACGGGCAAGTTCGACAAGGAAGCGCGCGAGCAGCTTCTGGACATCTTCCGCGATGCAGCCGACTACTGGAGCGACCGCAAGATTCCGTTCCGCTGTTTCTATTCTTTTCTGTAGCCCGTTCTGCATCCACCAGCCAAGCAGAACGGGCGAACGAGGCTAACGAAGCACAGAAGACCACCGTCCAAGGCATCGAGATCCCCTCCGACCCCGCCGCCGAAAAGATGCCCACCGACAAGCTGGTGGACGTGTCCCCCCTGGCGCTGCGCATGAGCAGCCCGTTCAACGCGGGTTACTGGCTTAGCGCGGCGTAGCAGGTACATCCCCCTGAGGCGCTGACGCGCCTTCACCCCTTCTCTCGAATTACTGCGTAATTCGGGAAGGGGGACACCACCAGCGCGGCGGGGCGGCCAAAGGAGCCCTCTGCGCAAATCCCTGCGGGCGCTGGCGGCACGGACTCGGGCGGTCCGCTGCGTTGCTTCTTTTGCCAATAGCGTGGCTATTGCCGGCAAGAAGACGCCTTGCGGCCCATCCCGATCCGTACCACCATCGTCCGCGAGGTTTGCGCAGAGGGCTCCTGCGCGGCTGCCAGGGCCCTTTGGCAGAGCGTTTCGTTTTTGATCAGGCCTTGGGGCTCATGGCGGCGGCCAAGGCCACGTATTCGTCTACCGGGACTTCTTCGGCGCGGCGTTGGGTGTCGAAGGGGCCGGGGTAGGCTTTGGCTTCGAGCCAGCGGCCCAGGGTGTGGCGCAGCAGCTTGCGGCGCTGGCTGAAGGCGACCTGGACCAGTTCTTCCAGCAGGGGTTCGCTCAGGGGCACCGGTGCCTCGCGGGGCACCATGCGCACCACGGCGCTGTCCACGCGCGGGGGCGGGTCGAAGCTCTCGGGCGGCACGAAGAGCACGTTCTCCATGGCGTAGCGCCACTGCAGCATGACCGACAGGCGCCCGTAGTCGCCGGTGGCGGGCGAGGCCACCATGCGGTCGATGACTTCCTTTTGCAGCATGAAGTGTTGGTCCTCGATCACTGCCACATGCGCGAGCAGGTGGAACAGGATGGGCGTGGAAATGTTGTAGGGCAGATTGCCCACGACCCTGAGCTTGAGCGCCGGCTGGGCCACACGCTCACGCCAATCTAGCGCCAGCTGCGTGAAGTCGACCTTGAGCACGTCCGACTCGATCACCTCGAGCTGCCCATGCAGCCGCAGCCGCAGCGCCAGGTCGCGGTCCAGCTCGATCACCGTGAGGCGCCCCAGCCGCTCCACCAGCGGCTGCGTCAGCGCCGCCAGCCCCGGCCCGATCTCCACCATGGGCTGCCCCGCCTGCGGCGCAATGGCATCCACGATGCCATCGATGATGCCGTGGTCGGACAGAAAGTGCTGGCCAAAGCGCTTGCGGGGTATGTGTTTCATGTCAACTGGACCGTGCAGCAGCCCCGTGAGGCCGCGTGAAAAAGCGAAAGCGCCCAGAACCTGAGCGCGTGTGCGGTGAATGATGCACCATCCGCCGATGGCTGTGCTACTGGGATACTCGCCGTTCAACCCCACCCTGGCGGAGTTCGCCTGATCGATCAACCGCAGTGCACGGTGCGAGGGCGAACCGGCCGCCGCGCCGGGCCGCCCCAAGCAAGGCCTGGCCCCCTTGGGGGGCAGCGAACCACACGCAGTGGGGAGCGTGGGGGTCCTTGCCTTGCGCCGGGCCGCCCCAAGCAAGGCCTGGCCCCCTTGGGGGGCAGCGAACCACACGCAGCGGGGAGAGCGTGGGGGCTTTATTGCGGTGGCTCCCGGTACTCGACATAGGCGCGGCCGCGCAGCTCCTGCGCCCAGGTGGCGTAGGCCTCCTCGATCTTCTTCTCGCGCACGGCGTCGCGCACCATGTCGCGCTGTTCGCGCTGCGTGAGCTTGGCCTCGCGGCGTTCCATGAGCTGGATCAGGTGCACGCCAAAGCGCGAGACCAGGGGTTCGCTGATGTCGCCGGGCTTGAGTGTGCTGAGCGCCTGCTCGAATTCAGGCACGTAGCGGCCGGGGCTGGCCCAGCCCAGGTCGCCGCCCTGCTTGGCACTGCCATCCACCGAGTTCTCGCGCGCCAGGGTGGCGAAGTCGGCTTGCCCGGCCAGGATGCGGCGGCGGTAGTCGGCCAGGCGTGCGGCGGCTGCGGCCTCGGTCAGCTGGGCGCTGGGGCGCAGCAGGATGTGCCGCGCGCGGTTCTGCACCACGGTCGAGGGCAGGCCGGCCACGTTGCGCTCCACCACCTTCAGGACGTGAAAGCCGGCCGGCGAGCGCACCGGGCCGACGATGCCGCCCACGGGCTGGCCCTGCACGGAGTTGACGAACAGCTCGGGGTAGCGGTCGGCCGGGCGCAGGCCCAGCAGGCCACCGGCACGCTTGCCTTCGGGGGCGTCGGAGAATTCGGCGGCCACGGCGGCGAAATCGCTGCCGGCGGCCCGCGCCTTGTCGGCCGCGCTCTGGGCGCGGGCCTGCAGTTGTGCCACCTGGGTGGGCGTGGCGTTCTCGGGCACCAGCACCAGCACGTGGCCGAGGTTGATCTCCATCGACGATGCGTCGGTACCCGACTGCTGCTCGCGCAGGAACTGGTCGATGTCCTGGTCGCTGACCTTGACCTTGGAATCCACATCGCGTTCGCGCAGGCGCTGCATCAGCAACTGGGTGCGCAGCTCTTCGCGAAAACGCTCTGGGCTCGTGCCCTCGCGGGCCAGGCGGCGGTGCATGTCCTCGAGCGTCATGCCGTTTTGCTGGGCAATGCCCTGCTCGGCCTGTTTGAGGGCGAACTCTTCCACCTTCACACCCATCTCCTTGGCCTGCTGGATCTGGGCCTTTTCCAGGATCAGGCGTTCGAGCACTTCGCGCGCCAGCGACTCGCGCGGGGGCCGGTTGCCACCCTGCTGCTGTGCCAGCTGTTGCTCGACCCGGGCCAGGCGTGCACGCACCTCGTTGTTGGTGATGGGCTCGGAATTGACCACCGCCACGATGAAGTCGGCCGATTGCGGGCCCTGGTTCGCGGCGGGCAGGGGCAGGTTCAGGGCCGGGGCAGCGGCCGGGCGGCCGGTGTTGCCCTGAATGCGCAGGCCCTGCGCGAGTGCACCCCCGGAAGCGAGGGCAGCCAGGCAGGCAAATGCCAGTGCGGAAACACGGTGGTTCATGGCGATGTTGTCAGTCAGTCGTAGTTGCTGAAGCGGCTGGGCGAGCCAACCTGGTCGCGCAGGTTCTGGTAGCGCGGCACATTCTGCTTGAAGGTATCGAGGGGGCTGGAGCCCAGGCTGAGGCGGGAGAACCCGACGAACTCGATCTGGAACAGCAGGCGGGTATTGGAGGTGGAGACGCTGTTCTGCAGGCGCTCCAGCACCACGCGGCCGATCCAGCAGCAGCCGTCGTATTCGAGGCCGACCACGCTGTCCACCAGCTTGCGGTCCTGCATGCTGAAGTTCAGGCGGCCGATGGTGTACCAGCGGCCGGGGCCCTGGCCGCGGCCCGGACCCAGGTCCTGGCCCTTGTCGCCCCACAGGTCGTTGAGCGGCCATTGCCAGCCGATGTCGATCTGCTCGCTGGTGCCGCGCTGGAAGCGGTAGGCGGCGCTCACCGTGCGGTAGTTGCCGGGGCTGTAGCGCGCGCCGATGGTGGAGCGGATGGAGCGCCGGGTCTTGGGGTTGTACTGCACCGTGGAGTCATAAGCCCAGTTCTTGGTCCAGTTGATGCCCGCGCCCACGAGGATGTCCGACAGGCGCTCGCTCACCGGGGCAGCGCCCGGCAGGGTCACCTGCTGGTCCGAGAAGCGCACGCGCTGCGCCACGCCGAAGCGTGCCGCCTCGGCGCCCGAGTCAGGGTCGATCAGGCGCGTGGTCACGCCCATGGTCAGCAGGTTGTTGTCCGCCAGGCGGTCGTTGCCGCCGAACGAGTTCTCCGTATAGATCGTGGCGAAGTTGAAGTCGTTGAGTGCCGTGTCGTACAGCGGCAGCTTGCTCTGGTCGCGGTAGGGCGTGTAGGTGTAGAACGCCCGGGGCTCCAGGGTCTGCAAAAAGGAGCGGCCGAAGAACGTGGCGTCGCGCTCGAACACCAGGCCGCTGTCCAGGCTGAAGGTCGGCAGCGTGCGGCTGGCCGAGCGCGAGCCGTCGCTCAGCGGGCCATCGAACTGGTACTGCGTGGTGTGCAACTGCAGGCGCGGCGTGATGAAGCCGGCGGGCGCAAGGAACGGCCGGCTGATCTGTGCGACGGCGAAGGTGCGGTTGGCGTCGGGCTGCTTGGTCAGGAAGCGGTCGGCCTGGAAGCGGGTCGTGTCCAGCTGCACGCTGGCATCGAAGCCGCCGGCGAGCATGGTCGGTTCGTAGTGCCACACCAGCTGCGGCATGCGGTCGTAGGGTGGCACGATGGGGGCCGAGACATCCTGCAGCGTCTGCCACTTGAGCGCCCGGGCCCGCACCGACATGTCGCCGGCGCCCCAGGTGAGCGTCGCGTCGCCGGGCAGCAGGCGCTGGCGCAGCGGCTCGGAGACGCGGCCAAAGTCGCGCCAGTAGTTGTCGTCGCTCACCCGGTTGAGGTTGAGGTTCAGGTTCAGGCCGCCGATGGGCGAGGCGATCAGGGCGTCGTGCTTGCCTGTGAAGCCCCAGCGGTCGCGGTCGCGCAGGCGGTCCGAGGGCATGTAGTCGCCGCTGATCTGGCCCACGTAGGTCGGTTCCAGGTAGCGGAACTCGCCGCCCAGGTTGGTGCCGCGCTTGGACAGCACGGCCGCGCGCAGCGTGGCGTCGCGGTTCGGGGCAATGTTCCAGTAGTAGGGCTGCGAGTAGGCCACGCCGTCGCGGCTGTCCAGCCCGAAGGACGGGGGCAGCAGCCCCGACTTGCGCTTGTCCGACAGCGGGAAGGTGATGCGCGGGATCGGCAGCAGCGGGATGCCCTTGAATTCCAGCACCGCGTTCTCGGCCGTGCCCACTTCCTCTTCGCGGTCGATGCGGATGGTCTTGGCGCGCAGCACCCAGTCGGGCTGCCAGGAGGCCTCATCGTCTTTCTGGCAGGTGGTGTAGGTGGCGTCGTGGACGACGGAGCGCTGGCGGTCGATGAAGTCCACGCGCGAGGCATCGCCATGGGCCTGGGTGGCCAGGAAGCGGTAGCGCGCGTCGTTGAAGAAGCCCTCGAAGGCCTCGACCCGCAGGTCGAGCGCCGTGCCTTCGTAGATATTTCCGGCGCGGTTGATGCGCACGTCGCCGCGGGCCTTGGCCAGGTCCTCGGGCACGTCGTAGTCCAGGCGGTTGGCGCGGATCACCGTGTCGCCACGGCGCAGCTCGGCGTTGCCCTCGATGGTGGCGTTCAGGTCGGTCTGCCCGCTGATGTGGTCGCCGGTGACGAAGATCGGCAGCCGGGGGCGCACCGCCTCGGGAATGGCTTCCTGCAATTGTGGCGAGGTGCGCAAGGCCGGCGGGGCGTCCCATGCGCTGGGCGCGGGGCTGGCGCCGTCCTGCGCCAGCGCGGCCAGCGGCAGGCCGCACCAGGCCAGTGCCACGCCATAGGCCAGAGCACGCGGCACCGGTGGGCGCAGCCGCGCTCCGGGTGCCGTGGCGGGCCGGGTCCGAGAGGAAGAGGTCTGCACGGTGGGGGGCTTGCGGCGTGGCACGTGGGACGGTAGGGGCTGAGGCTGAGGAAGGTCAACCCGCGCCTGGGGAGCGGGTCGGTAAAATTGGATTATCCATGAGCCACCCTTTCCCCCCACCTTCCGCCCCCACGCCGGCCCCTGCGCCGGGGCAAACCCCCTCTTCCAGCACCGTCACCTGGCCCGACGCCGCGCGCCATGCCGCGTTCGACGCCTGGCTGGCACCGCTGGTGGGTGGCCACCAGCTGAAGCCCGAAACCCTGCGCCCGGCCTCGGCCGACGCGAGCTTCCGGCGCTACCTGCGCATCGACACCGCGCTGGGAACCAGCTGCGTCGTGATGGATGCGCCGCCGGACAAGGAGAACTGCCGCCCCTTCGTGCAGGTGCAGCGCCTCTTGGCCGATGCCGGCCTGAACGTGCCGCAGATCCTGGCCTGGGACGAGGCGGGCGGCTTCATGCTGCTGTCCGACCTGGGGCACCAGACCCTGATCGAGCTGCTCGACTCCGAAAAGCCCAAGGACGCCTATGCCTGGTACCAGCAGGCCACCGATGTGCTGCTGCAGTGGCAACTCGCCTCCAAGCCCGGCGTGCTGCCCGCCTACGACGAGGCGCTGCTGCGCCGCGAACTGGCGCTGTTCCCCGACTGGTACCTGGCAAAGCACCGCGGCATCACGCTCGATGCCGGGCAGCAGGCCACGCTGTCGAGCGCCTTCGACGCCATCGTGGCGCACAACCTCGCGGCCCCGCAGGTCTACGTGCACCGCGATTTCATGACCCGCAACCTCATGGTGCCGGTGCAGGCGGGGGCACCGCTGGGCGTGCTCGACTTCCAGGATGCGGTCTACGGCCCCATCACCTACGACATCGCCAGCCTGATGCGCGACGCCTTCATCAGCTGGGAAGAGGAATTTGTCATCGACATTACGGTGCGTTACTGGGAGAAGGCGCGCAAGGCGGGCCTGCTGGGTGCGACCAGCGCCAGCGGCTTTGGCGATGACTTCGGCGAGTTCTACCGCAGCGTGGAGTGGATGGGCCTGCAGCGCCACTTCAAGGTGGCCGGTATCTTCGCCCGGCTGACCCTGCGCGATGGCAAACCCAGGTACCTGGCCGACGCGCCGCGCTTCCTGAACTACATCCGGGCCACAACCAACCGCTACCGCCAGCTGGGCCCGCTGCTCAAGATGCTGGACGCCATCGAAGGCACCGAGGCCCCGATGGGCTATGCCTTTGGTCGCGTTTGAATTGCTCTTGAAGAGATAGCACGCATGCCCCGCTTTCACTGCCCTGCCGACCTCGCGCCCGGCGCCGAGATCGACCTGCCCCCAGGCGCTGCCCGCCACGTGCAGGTGCTGCGCCTGCAGCCCGGCGACGCCATCACCCTGTTCCCTGGAGGCCAGGACGGCCCCGGTGGCGAATTCGACGCGACCGTGCTGCGCATGGGCCGCAGCGACGTGCGGGTGCAGGTGGGCGCCCACCATGCCATCGAGCGCGAGGCGCCGCGTGCCGTGCACCTGCTGGCCGGCATCACCGCCAACGAGCGCATGGACTGGCTGGTGGAGAAGGCGGCAGAGCTGGGCGTGGCCAGCGTCACGCCGCTGGTGGCCGAGCGCAGCGTGCTCAAGCTCAAGGGCGAGCGTGCCGACAGAAAAATTGCCCACTGGCAGGCCGTGGCCGTGGCCGCCTGCGAGCAGTGCGGCCGCAACCGCGTGCCCGTGGTCCATGCTGCCGTGGACCTGGCTGCCTGGGTGCGCGCGCAGGCCCCAGCGGGCACCCCCGGTGCGGCACAGCGCCTGCTGCTGTCGCTGCGGGCGGGCACGGTGCCGTTGCACGCAGGGGCCACGGGTGGCGCGCCGGTGGTGTTCCTTTCGGGTCCCGAAGGCGGCCTGAGCGCAACGGAAGAGGATATTGCGCTGCAGCATGGGTTTGCAGCCGTCACCCTGGGGCCCCGCGTGCTGCGCGCCGAAACAGCGCCGCTGGCGGCCCTGGCCGCGCTGACCCTGGCCTGAAGCAGGCGCGCGGGCGACACAAAAACCCCCCGCACGAGGGGTCCGGCCCGTAAAATCCCGGCCAGCGCTGCTGGCCCAGTGCGCCCAACCCGGGCGACGTGCCCGTGGCAGGAGAGGCAGGCCACCTTGCACAAACCTACCCACTGGCAGCGGCTGGTGGGCTCCGTCCTTCCCACCGATCGCCGCCGGCGCACCATAGGCAGCATGGCTCTGCTCGCGCTGCTGCTCATGGCTGGCAGTGCGGGTGTGATGCTCATGCTGGCGCGCGCGGGCATGACCGCGCACGAGGAGGCAGTCCAGTGGTGGGCGGCCCTGTCGGTGGGCGGCCTGATGGTGATGACGCTCATGATTTTCAGCGGCTGGTCCGAGCGCCTGCCCGACCCCTCGCTCACCATCGTCCAGATGGCCTGGACCATCACCAGCGGCGCAGTGGCCTACGTGCTCGCGGGCGACGCGCGCGGCGTGGTGCCTGCCGTGCTGGCCATGATCCTGTTCTTCGGTACCTTCGGCCTGTCCCTGGCGCAGGTGATCGGCATCGGCAGCTATGCGCTGCTGGCCTTCGTGGTGGCGGTGGCCGCGGCGGCCCGGTTCAACGCCGGCTCCTACAGCGTCATGGACACGGCCTACGCGCTCATGGTGCTGCTGGTGCTGGCGGGCTCCGTGGCCCTGAACCTGCGCATCCAGAGCATCCGCGAGCGCCTGCGCCTGCAGCGCGAAGCCCTGGCCCAGGCGCTGGCCGAGAACCGCGAGCTGGCCATGCGCGACGAGCTCACGGGCCTGCTGAACCGCCGGGCCATGCTCGACCTGATGCTGCTGGAGCAGCGGCGCAGCCTGCGCAACGGGCGCCCGCTGCTGCTGGCGCTGCTGGACATCGATCACTTCAAGCCCATCAACGACCTGCACGGCCATTCCACCGGCGACCGGGCGCTGCAGGCCTTCACCGCCGCCGTGCGCGGCAGCGTGCGCGACACCGACGTGCTGGCGCGCTGGGGCGGCGAGGAGTTCGTGCTGATGCTGTGCGACACGCGCGTGGACGACGGGCTGGAACTGCTCGACCGGGTGCGCAGTGCGGTGGCCCAGCTCCAGGTGCTGCACGTGTCCGAGGCCGTGTGCTTCACGGTGTCGGCAGGCCTGGCCCAGCACCAGCCCGGAGAGAGCATCGAACACACGCTGGACCGGGCCGACCAGGCCCTGTACACGGCCAAGGCGTTGGGGCGCAACCGGGTGGCGGTGTCGCCCTCGCCCCGCCCCTTGGGGGCATCGGGAGCGCACCTGCGGTCTTGAGGCCCCGCCGGGTGCTATCCGCTTGATGGCGTCTGGCGGCCATGGCATGAGCGTGAGCTCGGCGCGGTGGGGGGTGCGCAGGTACCATCCGCGCATGAGCACCCACTACGAGACCTTGCGCCACACCAGCGCCTACGCGGAGGCCTTCGGCGTCGAAGCGCCTGCTGCCGCCAGCGAACTGCACCTGTGGCCGCGCATGAGCGGCTTTTTCATCCGCGCGCCCGCTGCGCCGCAGGCAGAGGGCGAGGGCGCTGCTGCGGATGCAGCGCCCCCCCGGCGCCGCGAACTGGTGCCTGCGCAGTGGGGCCTGGTGCCGCACTGGGTCAAGTCGGCGTCGGACGGCAAGCTGCGCGCACCCAAGCTGGTGAATGCGAAGTCGGACCTCGTCTCCACCGGCACCGCCTTCCGTGACGCGTGGTTGCAGGGCCAGCGCTGCATCGTGCCCATGGCGGCCTTCTACGAGGACGACTTTCGCCAGGGCAGCAAGGCCCGCCCCACCCGCATCGCGCGCGTGGACGGCAAGCCCATGGGCGCGGCGGGCCTGTGGGCGCGATGGCAGGGGCCGGATGGGGAAGAGCTGTTCAGCTATGCGCTGATCACGGTGAATGCCAACAACCATGCGCTCATGAACCGCTACCAGCAGCCGGGCAGTGAAAAGAGCATGCCCGCCATCCTCAACGAAGGCGCTTACGACGCCTGGCTGAATGCGCGCGTGGACAAGGCCAAGGAATTCCTGCGCCAGTACCCGGCCCAGTCGCTCACGGCCAACCCGGTGGAAACCAAGGCCGACAAGGTCCCCAAGGGTTGGCTGGAGTAGCCTGCGCCGGGGGGCTGTGCACAATGGCTGCCTTCCCCTGCCCCGCGCGCTTCGTCGAATGAACCGAAACCTCTGGCTGCTGGCCCTGTGCCAGGGCCTCTTTCTCACCAACAACGTCGTCTTCATCGCCATCAACGGCCTCGTGGGCCTGCAGCTCGCGCCCTATGGCTGGATGGCGACCTTGCCGGTGATGGGCTATGTGGTGGGCGGCGCCCTGTCCACCGCGCTGGTGGCGGCCACGCAGGCGCGCTGGGGGCGCAAGGTCTCGTTCCAGATCGGGCTCGCGGTGGCCATGCTTTCGGCGGCGCTGTGTGCCTGGGCGGCGTTCAGCGCGCAGTTCTGGCTGCTGTGCGCGGCCACGGTGGTGGCGGGCTACTACAGCGCCAATGGGCAGCTCTACCGCTTTGCCGCGGCCGAGCTCACCACGCCGGAATTCCGGGAAAAGGCCGTGTCCCTGGTGCTGGCCGGGGGCCTGCTGGGCGCGGTGGCCGGGCCCAACCTGGCCAGTGCCACGCGCACCCTGTTCCCGGTGCCGTTTGCGGGTGCCTACATTGCGCTGATGGGCGTGGCGCTGCTGGCCATGGCCTGCATGGCGGCCATCCGCTTCGAGGCGCCGCCCGCCGTGCTCAACGCGGCGGGCCAGCCGCAGCAGGGGCGGCCACTGGCCGAACTGATGCGCCAGCCCGCCTTCGTGGTAGCCATCCTGGGCGCGGCCCTGGGCTATGGCGTGATGAACCTGCTGATGGCAGCGACCCCGCTGGCCATGCAGGTCTGCGGCTTTGCCTTCGACCAGTCGGCGCTGGTGCTGGAGTGGCATGTGATCGGCATGTTCGCGCCGGGCTTCTTCACCGGCCACCTGATCAAGCGCCTGGGCGTGCTGCCGGTGATGGGCACGGGCGTGCTGCTCAACTTCGCCTGTGTGGCGGTGGCGCTGTCGGGGGTGGAGCTGCACCACTTCGGCATCGCACTGTTCATGCTCGGCGTGGGCTGGAACTTCCTGTTCACCGGCGCGACCACCTTGGCCATGACGGCCTACCGCCCCGAGGAGAAGGACCGGGCCCAGGCGGCCATCAACTTCTGCGTGTTCGCCACGCTGGCGGTGAGTGCGTTTTCCTCGGGCGTGCTGGTCACCACCCAGGGCTGGACGTTGCTGAACGCCGGTTCGCTGGTGCCCATCGTGGTGACGGGCGCAGGCCTGCTATGGCTGGCCCTGCAGCGCCGGCGCAGTTAGGGCGTCTGCCGCCACGGCCTGCGTGAGCCAGCGCACGAAGGAGGCGATGGCGCGTTCCTCTGCCCGTTCACGCGCGACAAACAGGCTGTAGCCGCGCAGGCCGCCGTCCACGAAGGGATGGGCCAGCGCCAGCTCGCCCGATTGCAGCTCGCGCTGCACGAAGTACCGTGGCACCAGGCCGACGCCCAGGTCCGCGCGCACGGCCTCCACCAGCATGGAAAAGAGATCGAAGCGGTGCCCGCCCAGGCTGTGTGCCGGTGTGTGCGCGATGCCCGCGTGGGTGAACCAGTCGTCCCAGGCCCCCAGGCGCGAGCTGAGCTGCAGCAGCGGCACGGAGCGGAAGTCGCCACGTGCCATGGCACGCCGGTGGCGCGAGCCGGGCGCGCAGACGGCGACGCAGGTCTCGCGCAGCAGCGGTTGCTGCAGGGCCCCGGGCCAGGCCGCGTCGTCGTACTGCACGGCCACGTCGAAGGGGATCTCGGCCATGTAGGTCTGCGTGGGGTAGACCTGCAGGTGCACGCTGCAGCCCGGCTCCTGCGCGAGGAAGGCCGGCAGCCGCGGCAGCAGCCAGCGCTCGGCGAACACCGGCACGCAGCCCAGCTGCAGGCTGGTGCCGTCGGCGCGCTGGGCCATGGCCTCGCGCGTGTGGTTCTGCAGGCGCAGCAGGTCGCCGGTGATCTGCGCGTGGTAGCGCCGGCCCACCGGGGTCAGCTCGGTGCCGCGCGCGCTGCGCTGCACCAGTTGCAGGCCCAACTGGCCTTCGAGCTGGCGCAGCTGCTGGCTCACGGCGCTGTGCGTGAGGAACAGCTCCTGCGCGGCCTTGCCCACGCCGTGGTGGCGCGCCACGGCATCAAAGATGAGCAGCGCGCGGGTGCTGGGGATATGGCGGTGCATGTAAGAAAAACTGACGGGTGGGTAGATTAAAGCAGAGCGCAAAGCCCTTCCGCGGTCCAACAATTGCTGGGTCATCGGCGTGCCACGGTTTTGGTGCCGAGCCGCACTGTGCCCTTGTTTGTCAATTTTCCTTTCATCATGACCCAAGCCTCCGCCCGTCGTTTCGCTTTTGCCGCCAGTGCGGTGTCCCTGTCCGTTGCCGTCCTGCTGGGCGGTGCGGCGCACGCCCAGGCCGTTGCGCCCACGCCCACCCAGCTGCGCCCCGCGGTGGACCAGGCCTACACCCAGCTTTTGGCGGCGCCGCAGATCCAGAAGCTGCTCGAGGCCGTCAAGGCCGACCATGAGCGCGCCACCGGCGACCTGAAGATGCTCACCGAGATCGAGGCCCCTCCGTTCAAGGAGCAAAAGCGCGCCGAGGCCTTCCTGGCGCGCATGAAGGCGCTGGGGCTCAACAACGCGGCCATCGACGCCGAAGGCAATGTGGTCGGCGTGCGCAAAGGCACGGGCCAGGGGCCCAAGCTGGTGATCTCGGCGCACATGGACACCGTGTTCCCGTCCGGCACCGATGTGAAGGTCAAGGAGCGCGATGGCCGCCTGTATGCGCCCGGCATCTCGGACAACACGCGCGGCCTGGCCGTGCTGCTGTCCTGGCTCAAGGTGCTCAACGACCACCGCATCGCCACCGTCGGCGACCTGGTCTTCGTGGGCAACGTGGGCGAGGAGGAACTCGGTAACCTGCGCGGCATGAAGCACCTGTTTGCAGAGCACCTGGACATCGATGGCCTGGTGGCGCTGGAGCCTGCACCCGATGGCACTGTGCTCATGCAGGGCACGGGCAGCCACCGCCACGAGGTGAGCTTCAAGGGCCCGGGCGGCCACAGCTTCGCGGCCTTCGGCCAGGTACCGAGCGCCATCCACGGCATGGGCCGGGCCATCGCCAAGATCTCCGAGATCCGCACACCTACCACGCCCAAAACCACCTTCACCGTGGGCACGGTGGGCGGCGGTACCTCGGTGAACACCATTGCGCCCGATGCGCGCATGGCGGTGGACATCCGCTCCGACGCCATGGAGCCCTTGCTTGCTACTGAAAAGCAGGTGCTGGCCGCCGTGGACGAGGCCGTGGCCGAAGAGAACAAGCGCTGGGGCGTGAATACGCTGAGCGCATCGACCAAGCTCATCGGCGACCGCCCGGGTGGCCGCACGCCGGTGGACTCCATCCTGGTCGAGGCTGCGGTGCGCGCCAACACCGCGTTCGGCCACAAGACCGTGCTCAGCGGCGCCAGTACCGATGCCAATGTGCCCATGTCCCTGGGCATCCCGGCCATCGTGATCGGCGGTGGCGGCAAGACCGGGGGCTTCCATGCACTGTCCGAATGGATCGACCTGACCGATGCCTGGAAGGGCGCGCAGAACTCGCTGGTCACCGTGCTCGGCCTGGTGGGCGTGCAGGGCGTGAGCGCTCCGCTGCTCGAAAAGCGCGCGCCGCGCAGCAAGTGAGTCGCCGGCACTATCGAACGACGACGGGTGGTAGAACAATTCACCATTGTTGACATGAAGGCCGGCCCCGGCCTGCGTACCATCCCCAGGTGGCGGGCCGCTTCGGCCCTGCCCTGACTTTTTTCAGGAGATCACCATGGGTTTGCTCGATTCAGTGCTGGGCGCTGTCATTCAGAACGCATCGCAGGGCCATGGGGGTGCATCGGCCGCACAAGGCGGTGGTGGCCTTGGGGGCCTGGTGGCACTGGCCGCTCAGAACCCGCAGCTCATCCAGGCGGTGCTGTCCCTGGTGAGCAATGACGGTCCGGTGGGCGGCCTGCCGGGCCTGATGGCCAAGTTCCAGCAGGCAGGCCTGGGCGACATGATCGCCTCGTGGCTGGGCACCGGCGCCAACCAGGCCATCTCGGGTGACCAGCTTTCGCGCGTGCTCGGCTCCGGGCCGCTGTCGCAGGTGGCGTCGCAGCTGGGCGTGGGCCAGTCCGATGCCGCCAACCAGCTGGCACAGGTGCTGCCGGGCCTGCTCGATCAGCTCACGCCGCAGGGCCATGCGCCCCAAGGGGGGCTGGGCCAGAGCAGCGATCTGTTCGGCATGCTCGGCGGCCTGCTCAGCAAGTAGGCAGGCGCACCGGAATCAGGCGACCGAGGCGAGCCGGTCCCGGCTTGGGGAGCGGCCGGCGCGCGCCGGGCAGCGCATGTCCAGCCACTGGCGCAGGGTTTCGAACACGGGCGCCGCCAGGTCGGAGCGCTCGTTGAACAGCTCGTGGTACAGCGGCTCGAAGCAGCGCGACTGCACCTGGGCGCTGGGCGCGGCGGCCGCGAAGGCGCGGCTGCCGGCGGGGTTGACCAGTTTGTCGCTGCCGGCCCACATCAGCAGGGTCGGTACCTTCCATTGCCCCGCTGCCGCCACGGTGGCCGGGCCGCCGTCGGCGATGAAGCGCGCCAGGCGCGCGCTGATGCGGTCATGGCACAGCGGGTCGGCCAGGTAGGCGGCAGGCACGGCCGTGTCGTGCGACAGGTACTGCGCATCGAGGCCATTGCCCACGCGCAGGTTGGGGGCGATGCGTGGCAAGGTGGCCAGCAGCAGCTTCTGCACCGCGCCCAGGCCGGGGTCCAGCGCGGGCGAGGACAGCACCAGGGCATCCACCGGCCGCAGGCCGAGCGCCACGAAGCGCGAGGCCACCAGTCCACCCATGCTGTGGCCCAGCAGCACCAGGGGCAGGCCCTCGGGGGTGCGTGCGCGCACGGCGTCCACCATGTCGGCCAGGTCGTCGAGCAGGCGGCTGTCGGAAGTGAGGCCGCCGCGCGGGCCGCTCGATTCGCCATGGCCGTACTGGTCGTAGCCGCGCACGGCAAAGCCCCAGTCCCCCAGCTGCCGTGCCAGCGCGTCATAGCGGCCCACGTGCTCTCCCAGGCCATGCACCAGCAGCACGGTGCCCCGCTGGGCCTGGCCCGGCGGCAGGGGCCAGTCCTGGACGGCCAGGTTCTCCCCATCGCTGGCGGTGAAGGTGGTCAGGGTGGAGGCAACGGGTTCGGTCATCGGGAAGCGCATCGGAACGCGCAGGTGGGCGCGGGTCAAGGGGGTTGGCTGTTCAGGCGCTTGCTGGCAGGTACCAGGAAAAGCCGCATTCATTCAGCCATCGTGACGGGCCTGTGCGGCGGCGTCAATGGATTTCAGTCGCAGCCCGCCGTGGTGGGTGCCATGGCGTTGCTTGGCGGGCAATGCGGCGCGGTTCAGGAGAGCGAGATCCAGAGATCGTCCCAGTCCGTGGGCTGGAAGCTGCCTTCGCGGCGCAGCACCTGCTGGTGCTGGCGGTTGAGCACGTAGTGCGTGGGCCTGCGGGCAATGGGCCCGAAACTGTCCTGGTGGCCGGGGGCGTTGCGCCAGGCGATGGGAAAGCGCTGTTCGGCAGGTACCGATACCTTGAGCAGGTCGATGTACTGCATGAAATCCGCGCTCTTGTCGTCCATGTTCACGCCCAGCAGCACGAAGTCGCGCTGGCGGTTGCTGGTGTAGAACTCGCGCATCAGGCGCAGCTCGTTCACGCACAGGGCACAGCCAGCGGTGAAGAAGCTCACCAGGCAGACCTTGCCCTTGAAGTCGGAGAGCATGACGGGCTTGCCATCGCTGCCGGTACCGGACAGCTGGTGCTGCGTGCCCTTTGCTGGTACAGACTGGGCCCAGGCACCTGTCTGGGTAGAGACGATGGCCGATGCGGCGCATGCGTGCAGGAAAGCTCTTTTGTCCATCATCGGGGCCCGCAAACAGGAGGCTGGAAAGCCCGGCGCCGTTGTGCACAGCGCCGGGCGCAAGGGGCGTCAGGCCGCCGGGACGGGCACGGCCGACTGCTCGGTCGCCATGGCGGCGATCACGTGCGCCACCGAGGCGGTGAGGCGCTTGGCATAGGGCACGTGCAGGAACTCGTTCGGGCCGTGGGCATTGCTCTTGGGGCCGAGCACGCCGCAGACCATCATCTGCGCCGCGGGGAAGCCTTCGCTGAGCATGTTCATGAGCGGAATGGTGCCGCCCTGGCCGATGTAGCCGCAGGGTGCGCCGAAATGCGCCTGCGATGCCTCGTTGAGCGCGCGCTCGAACCAGGGCGTGGTGCTGGGGGCATTCCAGCCCGTGGCGCCGCCGCCGTGCTCGAAGGTCACCTTGGCCTGGTAGGGGGCGTTGTCTTCGAGCAGCGCCTTGAGCTCCTGCACCGCCTGGCCGGCATCCACCAGCGGGGGAAGGCGCAGGCTGAGCTTGAAGGCCGTGTAGGGGCGCAGCACGTTGCCGGCGTCCTTCAGGGCCGGGAAACCCTCGGCGCCGGTCACGCTGAGCGTAGGGGTCCAGGTGCGATTGAGCAGCGCCTGCAGCGGGTCGGTGGTGGTGGGCAGCGCGAAGGCGGTGGAGCCGCCGCAGTCGTAGTGCGCCCAGGGGAAGCGCTTGTACACCTCCTCACCCAGGATGGCGGCCGTGGCGCGGGCCTGTGCCAGGCGGTCGGCCGGCACTTCGCAGTGGAAGCTGGCGGGCAGCAGGCGGCCGGTGGCGCTGTCTTCCAGGCGGTCGAGCACCTGGCGCATGATGCGGAAGGACGAGGGCACCAGGCCCGAGGCGTCGCCCGAGTGGATGCCTTCGGTCAGCACCTCGACCTTAAGCGTGCCGCTGGCCATGCCGCGCAGGCTGGTGGTCAGCCACAGCTGGTCGTAGTTGCCGGCGCCCGAGTCCATGCAGACCACCAGGGCCACGTCGCCCATGCGGGGCTTCAGGGCATTGATGTAGGGCAGCAGGTCGCCCGAGCCGCTCTCCTCGCAGGTCTCGATCAGGCCCACGATGCGCGGGTGCGGCACGTTCTGGCGCTTGAGTTCCTGCACGGCGGCAATGCTGGCGTAGACCGCGTAGCCATCGTCGGCGCCGCCGCGGCCATAGAGCTTGCCGTCCTCGTACTTGGGCGTCCAGGGCCCCAGGTCGTTGCGCCAGCCGGAGAACTCGGGCTGCTTGTCCAGGTGGCCGTACATCAGCACGGTCTGGGTCGAGGCGGGTGCCGTGGCGTCGATCTCGAAGAACAGCACCGGGGTGCGGCCTTCGAGGCGAACGACCTCCAGCTTCAGGCCGGCGACCTTCTGTGCTTCCACCCAGGCGGCGGCGTTGCGCACCACGGTGTCGAGCAGGCCCAGTTCGGCCCAGTCCGGCGCGAAGCCGGGCGATTTGGCGGGGATGGCGATGTAGTCGGTGAGCTGGCGCAGGATGTCGGTGTCCCACGCCTGGCTCACCCGCTCGAGCGCCTGTGCGGGTTGCAGGGCGTGGGAGGGGACGCGGGCGTTCATGGTGGTGTTCCTCTGGCGGGATGAAACCGCCATTCCAACACAATGCGCGCCCCCGCGCCATGGCCCCGCAACGGCCCCTGTCCCGGGATGGGATGGGCCGCGTCCCTGTCAATACCCCGAGTATCCCGAAGCAGGAAGAGTCTCGGGGTTGCTGTCCAGGGAGGACGGCGCCGAGGGCGGGTGCAGCGCGACGGCGGCCTCGACCCGGTTGCGCCCGAGCTCCTTGGCGCGGTACAGGGCGCGGTCGGCGGCCGAGATCAGCATGTCCCAGCTGTCGCCCGGCTCCAGCCGGCCGCCGAAGACGCCGATGCTCACCGTGACGCTGATGTCCTTGCCCTCGTGCCGGTAGCGTGCGCCGGAGACCGATTCGCACAGCTGGCGCGCCAGTTGGTGGGCACCGATCAGGTCGGTGTCGGGCAGCACCACCAGGAATTCCTCGCCGCCGTAGCGGCTCACCAGGTCCTGGGAGCGCAGGCGCTCGCGCAGCAGGTTCACCACGCTGCACAGCACCTGGTCGCCCACGGGGTGGCCATGGTGGTCGTTGACGCGCTTGAAATGGTCGATGTCCACCATCATCACCGCAATGGACTCGCGCGTGCGCACCGCGCGCGCCACGTCGCGGTCCAGCGCCGAGATCGCCGCGCGCCGGTTGGCCACGCCGGTCAGGGGGTCCAGCGCCGCCAGGCGGCGGTTGTTCTCGTCGGCCCGGTCTCGGGCCATGAAGATGAAGCCCATGGTGGCCACCATCAGCTCGATGAAGGTGGTGCTGAAGGTCAGCGTCTGCACGCCGCTGGGCTGCATGATGCCGGTGGCGGGCTGGTCGCTGCCGCCGACCACGAGCACGCGCACCAGGAACACCAGCACCTGCAGGCCCAGAACCGCCATGACCAGCCAGGCGCCCCGCCCGGGAGTGGACCCGCGGCGCGAGAACAGGATCCACAGGGCCCAGAGGTTCAGGGCCCCGAGCAGCAGCCCGGCGACCACCACGCGCGCGGCGTAGTCGTCGATGAACCAGGCCATGCCGGCGGCCATGAGCACCGGCGCGACCGCCATGGCGGGCCAGGGCAGCGGCCGGCCCTGGAACTGCAGCAGGGCCGCGACCAGGCAGGTGAACATGCAGCTGAGCAGCACATTGCCCAGCACGATGGACAGCAGGGCAGGGAGGTGGCCGCGCCCGGCGAACAGGGCATAGGCCATGGCATTGAGCAGCAGGCCCAGTGCCCACAGCTCCACCCCTTCGCGGCGCTTGCCCCAGGTCATGACCGCCATGGCCAAGGCGGCCGCCAGCGATGAGAGGATGATCATCACCAGCATGGTGGGCACGTCGGCAGTGAAGGGAACCATGGCGCGTAGTCGGGACGGGCGGCAAAGGCCGCAAGGGGGTCAGGATAAACGATGGCGCCGCATACCCCCGCCAGAAAAGTGCCCGCCCCGGCTATTGCAGCGCGGGCACCTCGGCCGCCGCCAGGCCCAGTGCCGGCGTGCCCGAGAGCTTGAACACCTGCACGGCACCGGCCAGGCGGGTGGCCTGCTCGCGCAGGCTGTGCGCGGCGGCGGCCGATTCCTCGACCAGGGCGGCGTTCTGCTGCGTCATCTGGTCGAGCTGGTTCACCGCGGTGTTGACCTGGCCGATGCCGTCCGACTGCTCGCCCGAGGCCGCCGTGATCTCGCCGATGATGTGGCCCACGCGCTGCACCGAGCCGACGATCTCGTCCATGGTGGTGCCGGCGTTGTGCACCAGGCGCGCGCCCGATTCGACGCGCTCGACCGAGGCGTTGATCAGCTGCTTGATCTCCTTGGCAGCGTCGGCGCTGCGCCCGGCCAGGCTGCGCACCTCGCTGGCCACCACGGCAAAGCCCCGGCCCTGCTCGCCCGCGCGTGCCGCTTCCACGGCGGCGTTGAGGGCCAGGATGTTGGTCTGGAAGGCGATCGAGTCGATCACGCCGATGATGTCGGCGATCTTGCGCGAGCTCTGGTTGATCTCGCCCATGGTGGTCACCACCTCGCCCACCACCTGGCCGCCGCGCGCCGCCACTTCGGCGGCGGTGCTGGCCAACTGGTTGGCCTGGCGCGCGGCGTCGGCCGACTGGCGCACGGTGGCGGTGAGCTGGTCCATGCTCTGGGCCGTTTGCGCCAGGCTGCTGGCCGTGGCCTCGGTGCGCGCCGACAGGTCCTGGTTGCCGCTGGCGATCTCGGCGCTGGCGGTGCCGATGCTGTCCACCGCCGTGCGCACCTGCTGCAGCATCTGCGTGTAGCGCTGGCGCATGCCCTCCACTTCCTGCACCAGCGCGCCGATCTCGTCGCGCCGCGTGGTGCGGAAGGCCTGCGTCAGGTCGCCCTGGGCCACCAGGGTGATGGCCTGGGTCAGGTCGCGCAGCGGCCGGCTCACCCCGCGGCGCAGCACCACGAACAGGCCCACGCCCAGCAGGGCCACGGCCACTGCCATCAGCGCCCAGACGGCGAGCGTGACGCGGCGCTGGCCGGCCATGGCCTCGCCGTAAGGCACCTCGGCCACCACCCACCAGCCGCCGGCGGTCTTGCGCACCAGGGCAAAGGGGTTTTCGGCGCCCTGCCCCAGCAGCGGCAGGGCCTCGCGCACATAGCCGTCCTTGGAGGCGGCCAGCGCTTCCAGGAAGGGACCGGCCTGGGGATAGGCCTCCAGCACGCGCTTGCCGCCGGCACTCGGGTGGTAGACGAAATTCGCCTTGTCGAGCCCGGCGCCGGGGTTCACCACATAGGTGCCGCCATGCTCGAAGAAGCGCGTCTGCGCCACCTGCTTTTGCAGCATGGCGTGGAACACGCTGATGTCGTTGCCGATGAACAGCACCGCCGATATCTTGCCGGCGTCGCCCTTGATGGGCAGGTAGTGGCCCATGTAGGGCTTGCCGCCCACCACGGTGACGCCGGTGTAGGGCTCGCCCTTGCTCACTGCCGGGTAGGCCGGGTCGGTGCGCGCCAGCGGCGTGCCTTGCTGGCGCTCGCCCTTCTCGTTCTTGACCGAGGTGGTGATGCGCAGGAAATCCTCACCCTTGCGCGCGAACACGGTGGCGATGCCGCCGGTCTCGCTGGCGAACTTGTCCACCGAGCCATAGTCCTCGTTGACCAGCGCGCCGTAGCTGCGTAGCTCGCCCGTGGCCTCGTCCAGGTGCATGGCCGCGTCGAAGTAGCGCTGGAAACCCTTCATGGTGAGCTGCACCAATTCGCGGTTGGTGCTGTCGGCTGCGTCGAGCGACTGGGCCACGCTCTGCGCCGTGTCGCCCACGCTGGCGATCAACTGGGCACGGGTGTTGCGCTCGGTCAGCACGGCGATGGCCAGGCCCACGAGCACCATGACCAGTGCCACCAGGGCAATGGCCATGAGCGTGACCTGGCGCGCGACGGAACGGTTGTTGGCAAGGGGGGCTGGCACGGGGCTTGTCTCCTGGAAGTGAATGCGCACTGCTGCCGGCTGTGCCGGTCTGCATTCACTCTACGCGCGAGTGCCAGTTACATTTATTCACGCATTCCCTTACGCAGAGCTGCGTACCGCGCTGGCGGCTTTTGATGTCAGTGACCCGACTGTGTGCGCTCCAGCCACCCGAGGCCTTCGGAGGTGCCTGCGGCCGGCCGGTACTCGCACCCCACCCAGCCGGCATAGCCCAGGCTGTCGATCAGGTCGAACAGGTAGGGATAGTGCAGCTCGCCCCGGTCGGGCTCCTGGCGCTCGGGCACGCCGGCCACCTGCAGGTGCGCCACCCGGCCCGTGGGCAGGTAGCGGCGCAGCTTGCTGGCCACGTCGCCCTCCACGATCTGGCAGTGGTACAGGTCCATCTGCACCTTGAGGTTGGCCATCTGCGCCGCGTCGAGCAGCTCGTGGGCATGGTCCTGGCGGTTCAGGAAGTAGCGCGGCATGTCGCGCAGGTTGATGGGCTCGATCAGGATCTCGCGCCCGCTCTGCGCCGCCTCGGCCGCGGCCCAGCGCAGGTTGTCCACGCACAGGCCCTTGAGCGATTCGCGCTCCACCCCGGCCGGCACCATGCCCGAGAGCACATGGATGCGCGGGCACTGCAGAGCCTCGGCGTATTCGAGTGCCTCCTGTACGCCGCGGCGGAACTCGGCCTCGTGCCCCGGCAGCGCCGCCGTGCCGCGCGCCTGCCGTTCCCAGGCCGTGGCCATGGCGGCGCGGTCACTGCCGCTGGGCGGGGCGTTGAACAGCACCATCGCCAGGCCGTTGTCGGCCAGCCGCGCGGCCAGCTCGGCCGGGGCGAAGGCATAGGGGAACTGGCATTCCACCGCGCCAAAGCCATCACGCGCGGCAGCGGCAAAGCGCTCCAGAAAGGGCAGCTCGGTGTACATCAGGCTCAGGTTGGCGGCGAACTGGGGCATGGGACTTGGCGGTTGCGGGGGGATCCTGCTATTTTCCGTGCACCGCCACCTTGCTTCAAAATCCCTGTCCATGCGCATCGGAGAACTTGCCCAACGCACCGGCACCACGCCCAAGGCCATCCGCCTGTACGAGGCGCGTGGCCTGCTGGGCACGGTGGTGCGAGAGGGCAGCTACCGCCACTATGGCGAAGGCGACGTGGCGCGCGTGCAACTGATCCGCCAGGCGCAGGGCCTGGGTTTCAGCCTGGCGCAGCTCGAGGGTCTGCCCGAGCTGCACCAGAGCGCTGGCTGGGTGCGCATGGCCGCGCTGTTGGCCGAGCGGCGCGAGGCGGTTGCGCGGGAGATGGCGCGCCTGGCTGCGCTTGACGGGCAACTGGCTGCGCTGCAGGCCGAACTGCTGGCCTGCGATGCGTTTGCCGCCCCCGCGGTGCCGCCGGCCTGCGCGGCGCCGCAGGGGCTTCTGGGTCCGTTGCGCCAGCTCACCCGCCTCGCAAGCGCCATCGCCTGAGCGCTCTTTTGCGGATCGCTTGATCCGGCTGCTTGACTCTGTCCCGTGGGTCAAGGTGAGCATGGGGGTTTCCATTCCCGGGAGCCTTCGTGGCACAACGCATTCTGGTCATCCTTGGCCACCCTGCCCTGAACAGCCTGTGCGCAGGCATGGCAACCGCCTACGCCGAGGGCGCGCAGGCCGCCGGCGCCGAAGTGCGGCGGCTGGACCTTGGCAGCCTGCACTTCGACCCGCTGCTGCATGCCGGTCACTATGGCGAGCAGCCGCTGGAGCCCGACCTGCTGGCCGCGCAGGCCGACATCGCGTGGGCCGAGCACCTGGTCTGGGTCTATCCCATCTGGTGGGGCGCCATGCCGGCGCTCTTGAAGGGTTTCATCGACCGGGTCCTGCTGCCCGGCTATGCCTTCAAGTACCGCCCGGGCTCCTCGCTCTGGGACAAGCTGCTGGCCGGGCGCTCGGCCGAGCTGCTGGTGACCATGGACTCGCCGCCCTGGTATTTCCGCTGGGTATCGCGCATGCCCGGCCACCACCAGATGAAGAAAACCATCCTGGAGTTCTGCGGCATCCGGCCCGCCAAGGTGCACAGCTTCGGCCCGGTGCGCACGGCCGACGCGAAGCGCCTGCAGGCGTGGGTGGCCCAGGCGCGTGCACTGGGCGCGCGGCACGGCGGCCGGACCCCGGCCACCGTGGCGGCGTCCTGACGGGCTATTTCGCGGTGAATGCCTTCACGGCGGCGCGGCCCACGGCCGAGTCGTCGGTGAAGAAGCCATCCACTCCGGCGCGCAGGTAGGCCGTGATCTCGGCAATGCTGTCGCCGCGCGCGGTGGCGTCGCTGGCCGGGGCCTTGCGCAGGCTGGTGGGCAAGAAGCTGTTCTCGGGCCGCAGGGTCCAGATGTGCACCGGCAGGCCTGCCGCACGGGCGTTGGCCACGAGCGCAGTGGGCTCGCCGAGGACACCGTCCTTCACCGGCACCACCAGGGTCTTGTAGGGGCCGACGGCGCTGGCATAGCTGGCCATCTGCTTGAGGCCCTCGGCCGTGACCAGGTCGGCATAGCTGCGCGTGTTGGCCGCGCCCTGGGCCACGAAGTCATAGGGCCGGCCCGAGGGGGCGACCAGCTGCACCAGGCGCACGCTGCTCAGCTTGCGGATGGCCTGCAGGTTGGCCACCTCGAAGGACTGCACGAACACCGGCGCGTCCTTGTGGTTCCATCCGTTCTTCTCCAGCACCGCAAGCAGCGGCGCTTCCAGCGGCAGGCCGATGGACTGGAAATAGGTCGGGTGCTTGGTCTCGGGGTAGATGCCGATGGTGCGGCCGGTCCTGGCACTCTGCGCCCGGGCCAAGTCGATCACCTCCTGCAGCGTGGGGATCTCGAACTGGCCGTTGTAGGCCACGTTGGCCGGGCGCTGCGCCGGGATGCGCTCGCGGGCGCGCAGGGTCTTGAGCTCGGCCAGCGTGAAGTCCTCGGTGAACCAGCCGGTGATGGACTGGCCGTCGATGCTGCGCGTGGCCTTGCGCGCGGCGAACTCGGGGCGGTCGACCACGTCGGTGGTGGCTTCCTTCACGGAGCCGTCGGCGTTGAGGATGGCGATGGCGTTCTCGTGCCGGGCCACGAGCACGCCGTCCTTGGTGATCACCAGGTCGGGTTCGATGATGTCGGCGCCGTCGTCGATGGCCTTCTGGTAGGCCGCCAGGGTGTGCTCGGGGCGCAGCGCCGAGGCGCCGCGGTGCGCGATCACGGTCGGCGTGGGCGGCCAGGCCTGCTGGGCGGCGGCGCCCAGGGCCAGGGTGGCCAGGACGGTGGCGAGGGTGGACTTCAAGGGGTCGAGGCGCATGGGGATCTCCGGAGGGCGTTTGCCAACCCGCCACCATAACCCGCTTGCATGACGCGCGCATGGCGCCCGCCTGCGGCGGGCTCAGGCGTGCTCGAAGTGGAAGACGGCGGTGCCGGCCATCACGTTGGGCAGCACGCGCACTTCGCGCCCGTCCTGCAGGCCGAAGGATTCGAGCACGCGCAGCTCGTTCTTGTGCGCCAGCACCTCGAAGTCCTTGTACGTACCCACCCGTATGTTGGGCGTGTCGTACCACTGGTAAGGCAGGCGCCGCGTGACGGGCATGCGCCCGCGCAGGATGGACAGGCGGTTCGGCCAGTGCGCGAAGTTGGGGAAGGCGACGATGCCGGTGCGGCCCACGCGCGCCGTCTCGCGCAGCATCACCTCGGCATTGCGCAGGTGCTGCAGCGTGTCGATCTGCAGCACCACGTCGAAGCTGTTGTCGCCGAACATGGCCAGGCCCTCGTCCAGGTTGAGCTGGATCACGTCCACGCCACGGCGCACGCAGGCCAGCACGTTGGCGTCGGCGATCTCGATGCCGTAGCCGCTGCAGCCGCGTTCGCGTTGCAGGTAGGACAGCATGGCGCCGTCGCCGCAGCCCAGGTCGAGCACGCGCGATCCGGTGGGGACCAGGCGCGCCAGCGCCTCCATGGTGGCTTTCTCGGTCATGCCTGTACCTCCCTGGCGATGCTGTCGAAATACGAGCGCATGGTGTCCATGTAGCGCGGGTCGTCGAGCAGGAAGGCGTCGTGCCCGTGCGGCGCGTCGATCTCGGCATAGCTCACGCGGCGGCGGTTGTCGAGCAGGGCCTTGACGATCTCGCGGCTGCGCTGGGGCGAGAAGCGCCAGTCGGTGGTGAAGCTGATCAGGAGGAACCTGGCCGTGGCCCGCGCCAGGGCCAGCGTGAGGTTGCCGCCGTAGTGCGAGGCCGGGTCGAAATAGTCGAGCGCGCGCGTGATCAGGAGGTAGGTGTTGGCGTCGAAGTACTCGCTGAACTTGTCGCCCTGGTAGCGCAGGTAGCTTTCGATCTGGAACTCGACGTCCTGGGTGCTGTAGCGGTAGGCCCCCGCGCCGCCTGGCGCAGGCGTGTCCTGGCTGCCCTGTTCGAGCACCTGGTGCCTGAGCTGGCGCCCGAACTTCTCGTTCATCACGTCGTCGCTCAGGTAGGTGATGTGGCCGATCATGCGTGCGATGCGCAGCCCGCGCTTCGGGATCACGCCGTGGCGGTAGAAGTGGCCGCCGTGGAAGTCGGGGTCGGTCACGATGGCGCGGCGTGCCACCTCGTTGAAGGCGATGTTCTCGGCCGTGAGGTTGGGCGCGCTGGCCACCACCACGGCATGGCGCATGCGCTCGGGGTACTGCAGCGTCCAGCCCAGGGCCTGCATGCCGCCCAGGCTGCCACCGAGCACCGCGGCCAGCTGGGTGATGCCCAGGCGGTCGAGCAGGCGCGCCTGGGCGTTGACCCAGTCCTCCACCGTGACCACCGGAAAGTCGGCGCCGTAGACCTCGCCGGTGTCGGGGTGGGTGTGCATGGGCCCGGTGGAGCCGAAGCACGAGCCCAGGTTGTTCACGCCGACCACGAAGAAGCGGTTGGTGTCCACCGGCTTGCCCGGGCCGATCATGTTGTCCCACCAGCCCTCGCTGCGCGGCTGGCCCTCGTAGACGCCGGCCACATGGTGCGAGGCGTTGAGGGCGTGGCAGACCAGCACGGCGTTGGAGCGCTCGGCATTGAGCGTGCCGTAGGTCTCGTAGGCCAGTACATAGTCGCGGATGGAGGCGCCGCTCTGCAGCGGCAGCACCTCCTCGAAACGCATGGACTGGGATATGGCAATGAACGACATAGGCAACAAAAAACCCGGCATCGCTAAAAACGAGGCCGGGCTTTGGGTGTCGGTCGGGTCTTTAGCAGAATTTATAAAGCGCCCGCAAGCTATGGCAAATCGGCGCGATGGGAACTATACCAAAGCCGGGCGGGTTGCGCACGTGCTCAGGGCGCGGCCACCGGAGCGAAGAGCGCGATGCAGCCCAGCACCAGGAAGATGCCGGCCGAAACCATGTGCACGGCCTTGATGGGCACGCGCCGCGTGATGCGCTCGCCCAGCCACACCACCGGAGCGTTGGCCAGCATCATGCCGATGGTGGTGCCCGCCACCACGGCCAGGTAGGCGTTGTACTGGGCCGCCAGCATCACGGTGGCGATCTGCGTCTTGTCGCCCATCTCGGCCAGGAAGAAGGCGATCAGCGTGGTGCCGAAGACGCCCCAGCGCGGCGTGCCCCCGGCCTCTTCCTCGTCGAGCTTGTCGGGGATCAGCATCCAGATGGCCATGGCGATGAAGGAAGCGCCCAGTATCCAGCGCAGCATCTGAGGGCCCAGCATGGTGGTCACCCACGCACCCAGGGCGCCGGCCAGACCGTGGTTGGCCAGTGTGGCCACCAGGATGCCCAGGACGATGGGCCAGGGTTTGCGGAAACGGGCGGCGAGTACCAGCGCCAGCAGTTGGGTCTTGTCGCCCATCTCGGCAAGGGCGACGATGGCGGTCGAAACGAAGAAGGCTTCCATGGTGTGGGGACAATCCGGCCGGATTGTTGTGAGCAACGCATTGACTGCACCCCGACTCCGGCCATTGGATCGGCATGCAGTCAATGGTCTTGCCCAGTTCCAGATCATTCAAGAAAGAATGAAGAACCGCATGCGCCATGGGTTGCAAGGAACCCAAGTGTGTTGACGCATGCCCCCGGCGCATGGCGCGACCTGGCGGGCTACTCCCCAAAGACACGCTTATTGTATGCGAATGTTCATAAGACCCAGGGAAAACCCGATGCTGCGCCGATTGGCAAGGTGTCAGTCCGGGTTTGCCCTTGCTGAAATAAAACACCACAAGCCACATAAAGTGATTGATAATGGGCCCGCCTTTCTGCACAGCAGTGAGGCGGTTAGCGGTGATTGGTCAGTTTCGCGTCTTTGAAGTCGTCACAGGTTTGTTGATTGCGTCGGGCTCCATCGCGTTTTCATGTTTTTTCAGGAGTCCTTTCATGGGCAACAAACTTTACGTGGGCAACCTGCCCTACAGCTTCCGCGACGAAGACCTGCAGCAAACCTTCAGCCAGTACGGCTCGGTGGGCAGCGCCAAGGTCATGATGGAACGTGACACCGGCCGCTCCAAGGGTTTCGGCTTTGTCGAAATGGGCAGCGATGCCGAAGCACAAGCCGCCATCCAAGGCGTGCATGGCACCAACTTTGGCGGCCGTGACCTCGTGGTCAACGAAGCCCGTCCCATGGAGCCCCGCGCTCCACGCAGCGGCGGCTTCGGCGGCGGCGGTGGTGGCGGCTATGGCGGTGGTGGTGGTGGCGGCGGTTACGGCGGTGGCCGTAGCGGCGGCGGCGGTGGTGGTGGTTACGGCGGTGGCCGTGGCAGCTACTAAGCAGCGCACACCCGTTCCCACAGGCCTGGCCTGCTGAGGACAAAAACAAGGAGCCTTCGGGCTCCTTTTTTCATGCCCAAGGCAGACCAGAGGCACCTCTTGTTTTCTTCGCTGTGGCATTTGTCACCATGCCACCACACCGTACCCCGCCAGACCATGAGGCTTGCTTTTTTGGGAAATTTGTGGCGCATAATGGCTTGGCGGGTTTTGCCCGTCTCAAGTTTGCGGTGATCCGTCAGTTTCGCGCTGAGAGCGTCATTGAGATTAGCTGGCTGCGGTATCGGGACTCCATCGCTTTATCCATGTGTTTTTGAGGAGTCCCTCGATGGGCAACAAACTGTACGTTGGCAATTTGCCGTATTCGGTGCGCGACAGCGATCTGGAGCAGGCCTTTGGCCAATTCGGCGCAGTGACCAGTGCCAAGGTGATGATGGAGCGCGACACGGGCCGCTCCAAGGGTTTCGGCTTTGTTGAAATGGGCAGCGATCCAGAAGCCCAGGCTGCCATCAACGGCATGAACGGCCAGCCCCTGGGCGGCCGCAGCATCGTGGTGAACGAAGCACGCCCCATGGAACCCCGTCCCCCCCGCAGCGGCGGCTTTGGCGGCGGTGGTGGTGGCGGCTATGGCGGCGGTGGCCGCAGTGGCGGCGGTGGCGGCTACGGTGGTGGCGGAGGCCGTGAAGGCGGTGGCGGCGGCTACGGTGGTGGTGGCGGCCGTGGTGACGGCGGTGGCGGTTACGGCGGCGGTGGCCGTGGTGATGGCGGCGGCGGTGGTGGCTACGGTGGTGGCGGCCGCAGCGAAGGCGGTTTCCGCAGCCCCTACGGCTCCGGCTCGCGCAACGGCGGCGGCGGTGGCCGCAGCGGCGGTGGCGGCGGCTACGGTGGTGGCGGCAACAGCGGCTACTGAGCCAACCGGCTGCGCCTCGCGCACCCAGGACAAGCCCCTTCGGGGGCTTTTTTCATGCCCGGATATTTTGCACGGCTTTGCCGCGATCTTCGGTGGCGCGAAGCGCCGCCCCGCCGCCCCGCCGCGCTGGCGGTGTCCCCCTTCCCGAACGGCGCAGCCATCCGAGAGAAGGGGCTGAGGGCCGCGGCTCCAAGCCTGGCAGTGAAGAGTGGCCGCCTCTGGTGGACGCACCGAGGCGCGAAGGGGCTCAGGGGGTTGTCACTCGTCTTCTCGGCGTTTGCGCGGCCGGCCAGCCAGTGCCTTGTCGTATACCCAGTTGGGCAGCAGGCGCATGAGCTTGGCCACCACGCCCATCTGCCAGGGGATCACGCGGTAGGTGACGCCTGCGGCGATGGCGCGGTAGGCGCGCTCCGCAAAATCCTCGGCCTTCATGAGGAAGGGCATGCCGTAGCGGTTGCGCTGGGTCAGCGGGGTGTCGATGTAGCCGGGCGAGATGGTCACCACGCGCACGCCATGGGGCCGCATCTCCCCGCGCAGGCTTTCGCAGTAGCTGATGACCGCGGCCTTGCTGCCGCAGTAGGCGCCATGGCCGGGCAGCCCGCGGATGCCGGCCACGCTGCCGATGCCCACGAAGGTGCCGCTGCCGCGCTGCACCATGGCGTCGACGAAGGGGTGGAAGGTGGCGGCCATGCCGATGTTGTTGGTGGCGAAGGTGCGCGCCATGACGTCGATGTCGCCGCGCACGGCCGTGTCCATGCCGACGCTGATGCCGGCATTGGCGATCACCACGTCGGGCACGCCCTGGCGCGCCAGGCAGTCGCGCCCGGCGGCGACGATGCTGTCCACCACCGCGACATCGGCGCCGTAGATCGCGTAGTCCGCCGGGTCGATGCCCTGCGCGACCGCCCATGCCTTGACCTCCTCGGTGCGGCGCGCCACCAGGGCCAGGCGGTAGCCGGCCTGGTGAAAGCGCAGGGCCAGGGCCTGGCCGATGCCGCTGGAGGCGCCGGTGATGAAGGCCAGTGGTGTTTGCTCTTGCAGGGTCATGAAGGCCTTGGTGGTGGTGGCGGATGGCGTGGTGCAGCGCCAGCTTACTTGGCGGGACCCGGCATGAGCACGCCCTTGACCCGCCCGCGCAGCTGCAGCACCTGGTCGAGGTGGTCGTAGTCCATGCCATCGGCCGTGAAGCGGTCATTGCCCCGCGTCAGCACCACGGGCTTGTCCGAGCGCACGCGCTCGGTCTGGGTGTAGGCGTGCAGGAATTCGCTGCGGAACTCCATGCGCGGCTGGGCGGCCACGCCGGAGCGGGCGGGCAGCGGCTCGCGCGTGACAATGGCATTGCCGAACAGCTGGACTTCGCTGCCGTCGGCATTGCTCAGGGCGCGGTTGGCCGTGGCCAGGGTCAGGCGCCCGTCCAGCGCCACCGAGCGCATGCGCGCATGGTCGATTTCCAGCGTGTCCGTGTCCGGAAAGTGCCGTGCCAAGTCGCCCTGCACCTCGCTTTGCAGCCGGCCCTTGGCATCGAAGCTCTTGACCGAGAACGCTTTCATCGAATAGTCGGGCTGGTTGCTGCGGGCCTTCTCCGTGGCCGGCGCCAGGGGTGCGGGCGCATTGCGCACCAGCCACCAGGTGCCCAGGGCCAGCAGGCCCATGATCATCACCGGCAGGTAAAGGGTAATGCGCTCCCAGCTTTGCTGCAGCATGCGGCGGCGGCTCATGGGCGGCCTCCGGCAAGCAGGTCGGGGGTGGCGGGCGAAGAATGCGGGACGGCGGTCATGCGGTGTAGTCTGCCAGCAGGCGGGCATAGTGCCCGGTGGCGACGAGCAGCAGATCGCAGAACTCGCGCGCTGCGCCATCCCCACCGCGCGCGGTGGTCACGTAGTGGGCGTTCTGCCGGGCCTCGATCTGGGCATTGGCCGGCGCGCAGGCCAGCGCGCTGCGGCGCATCACGGGCAGGTCGGGCCAGTCATCGCCCATGGCGGCGGCCTGGTCCCAGGTGAGGCCCAGCCGGGCCAGGATGTCCTCGGCCGCGGGGCGCTTGTCCTCAGTGCCGAAGAAGGCGTGCTCCACACCCAGCGCCTTCAAGCGCACGCGCAGCGGGGCCGAGTCGCGGCCGGTGATCACGGCCGGCGTGATGCCGGCCTTCTGCAGCAGCTTGAGGCCGTGGCCGTCCAGGGTGTTGAAGCGCTTGATGGTTTCGCCGGCGTCGGTGAACAGCAGGCTGCCATCGGTGAGCACGCCGTCCACGTCGAAGAAGGCCACGCGCACAGCCTGGGCGCGCAACAGGAGTTCGGGGGCGAAGTGCAAGGCCGGCTGTCCGGAAAGGGTGCTCGCCATGGCTCAGATCACCTTGGCGCGCATCAGGTCGCCGATGTGCACCACGCCGACGAGTGCCCCGGCAGCGTCCACCACCAGCACGCTGGTGATGCTGTGGGCCTCCATGAGCTCGGCGGCGTCCACGGCCAGGGCGTCCGGGGCAATGCGCCGAGGCGAGGGGTGCATCACCTGGGCTGCGGTGGCGGCACGCAGATCGGCGCCGGCCTCGATGCGACGGCGCAGGTCGCCATCGGTGAAGATGCCCAGGATCTGGCCGGCCGCATCCACGATGGCCGAGGCGCCCAGGCCCTTGGCGCTCATCTCGCGCATCAGCTCGCTGAACGAGGCCTCGGGCGCCACGCGCGGCACGTCGCCACCCGAGCGCATGACGTCGCTCACATGCGTCAGCAGCTTGCGGCCCAGGGCACCACCGGGGTGCGAGCGCGCGAAGTCTTCGGGGCGGAAGCCGCGCGCATCGAGAAGGGCCACGGCCAGCGCGTCGCCCATGGCCAGCTGGGCCGTGGTGCTGGCGGTGGGGGCCAGGTTCAGCGGGCAGGCTTCGCGGTCCACGCTGCAGTCGAGTACCAGGTCGGCGTGGCGCGCCAGCGTGGAATCGAGCCCGCCGGTCAGTGCCAGCAGCGGGACGCCCAGGCGCTTGAGCACTGGCAGGATGGCGGTGAGTTCGCCGCTCTCGCCGCTGTTGGAGATGGCCAGCACCATATCGTGCTCGGTCACCATGCCCAGGTCGCCATGGCTGGCCTCGCCCGGGTGCACGAAGAAGGACGGCGTGCCCGTGGACGCCAGGGTGGCGGCGATCTTGCGGCCCACATGGCCGCTCTTGCCCATGCCCATCACGACCACGCGGCCGCGGATGGACAGCGCCATCTGCACGGCGTTGGCAAAGCGTGCATCCACGCGGGCGGCCAGGGCGTTCAGGGCGGCGGCTTCGATGCCGAAGGTCTCGCGGGCCAGGCGCAGCGCCTGCTCGGCATCGAAAGGGGGAGGTACGGCGGTCATGCGCGAGATTCTATCGACCGGCCTGCCCGGGCTCGGATAGCATCAGCCTATGTCCTCACTCGCCCTCACCCTGCTCTACCTCTTGGCCGCGGTGCTGGGCGTGGTGGTCTGCCGCAGCCTGAAGCTGCCGCCCATGCTGGGCTACCTCGCCGCCGGGGTGCTGATCGGCCCGCATGCGCTGGCACTGGCCCAGAACTCCGAGGGCGTGCGCCATCTGGGCGAGTTCGGCGTGGTGTTCCTGATGTTCGCCATCGGGCTGGAGTTCAGCCTGCCCAAGCTGCGCGCCATGCGCCGCCAGGTGTTCGGCCTGGGGCTGATGCAGGTGGTGGTGACCATGACCCTGGCGGCCGGTGGTTCGCTGGCCTTCTCCTACCTGCTCGGTGGTATCTGGGACATGGGCTGGCAGACGGCCCTGGCCCTGTCGGGCGTCATGGCCATGAGCAGCACGGCCATCGTGGTCAAGCTCATGGCCGAGCGCGCCGAACTCGAAAGCGAGCACGGCCGCAATGTCATGGGCATCCTGCTGTTCCAGGATCTGGCCGTGGTGCCGCTGCTGGTGCTGATCCCGGCCCTGGGGTCTTCGCCCGACAAGCTGCTGGTGGCTCTGGGCTGGGCCCTGCTCAAGGCCACGGTGCTGGTGGGCCTCTTGCTCACCGGCGGCCAGCGCGTGATGCGCTGGTGGCTGACCCTGGTTGCGCGCCGCAAGAGCGAAGAGCTGTTCATGCTCAACCTGCTGCTCATCACCCTGGGCCTGTCCTGGCTCACCGAGGTGGCCGGCCTGAGCCTGGCGCTCGGGGCCTTCATCGCCGGCGTGCTGGTGTCCGAGACCGAGTACAGCCACCAGGTGGGTACCGACATCCGGCCCTTCCACGACGTGCTGCTCGGGCTGTTCTTCATCACCATCGGCATGATGCTGGACTGGCACATCCTGGTCGACCGCTGGGGCCTGGTGCTGGCGCTGCTGGTGGTGCCGATCACGCTCAAGCTGGTGGTGATCCTGGTGCTGGCGCGCGGCATGGGGGCCACCACAGGGGTCTCGCTGCGCACCGGGCTGTACCTGGCGCAGGCCGGCGAGTTCGGCTTCGTGCTGCTGTCGCTGGCCCAGACCAACAACCTGGTGCAGCCCGCGCTCATGAACCCCATCCTGGCGGCCATGGTGCTGTCCATGCTGGCCACGCCCTTCCTCATCATGCACAGCAACCGCATCGTGATGAGGCTGGTGGCCAGCGACTGGCTGCAGCAGTCGCTGCAGATGACGACGATTGCGCGCAAGTCCATCAATTCGAGCAAGCACGTGATCATCTGCGGCTACGGCCGCTCGGGCCAGAACCTGGCGCGCATGCTGGAGCACGAAGGCATTCCCTACATGGCGCTCGACCTGGACCCGGACCGCGTGCGCCAGGCCGCCGCCGCTGGCGACTCGGTGGTCTATGGCGACGCCACGCGCCTGCAGGCGCTCATGGCGGCTGGCCTGGTGCGTGCCAGCGCCGTGGCCGTGACCTACATCGACGTGCCCGCCGCGCTCAAGGTGCTGGCCAACACCCGCTCCCATGCCCCGCAGGTGCCGGTGGTGGTGCGCACCCAGGACGACCTGCACCTGGACAAGCTGCGGGATGCCGGCGCGACCGAGGTCGTGCCCGAGGCCATCGAAGGCTCGCTGATGCTCGCCAGCCATGCCCTGGCCCTGGTCGGCGTGCCCATGCGCCGCGTGCTGCGCCTGGTGCAGGACCAGCGCGATGCGCGCTACAACCTGCTGCGCGGCTACTTCCACGGGGCCGACGACGACACCGTCAACGAGCGCGACCAGGAGCGCCTGGCCACCGTCACCCTGCCTTTGGGCGCCAAGACCCTGGGCCAGGCGCTGGGCGAGCTGGCCCTGCCTGCCATGGGCGTGCGCGTGGTCAACCTGCGCCGAGCCAACGGCCATGTGAGTGCTGCGGTGGACGATGCGGCGCTGGCCGAGGGCGACACGCTGGTGCTGTCGGGCCACCCCGCGGCGCTGAGCCTGGCCGAGGCCAAGTTGCTGAAAGGCTGACAGGCCGGATCAGCCGGGCTGCAGCGCCTCTGCGGGGCCGGGCCGCCCAAAGAGATAGCCCTGGAACTGCTGGCAGCCGTTGCGCAGCAGGAAGTCGTGCTGGCCCTCGGTCTCCACCCCTTCTGCCACCACGTCCAGGCCCAGGCTGTGCGCCAGCGCGACGATGGTGCAGGCAATGGCGGCGTCGTTGGGGTCGGTGAGCACGTCGCGCACGAAGCTCTGGTCGATCTTGAGCTGGTCCAGCGGCAGGCGCTTGAGGTAGGCCAGCGAGGAGTAGCCGGTGCCGAAGTCGTCGAGCGAGAAGCCCACGCCCAGGTTGCGCAGCACCTGCATCTTCACGATGCTCTCCTCCACGTCGGTGAGCAGCAGGCTCTCGGTCAGCTCCAGCTTGAGCCGCCCCGGATCGGCGCCCGTGGTGTAGAGCGCCTGCAGCACCTGGGGCACGAATTCGGTGTGGCGGAACTCCTGCGCGCTCACGTTCACGGCCACGGTCCAGGCCGCTGTGGCATTGTCGCGGTTCCAGCGCGCCAATTGCTCACAGGCCAGGTGCAGCACGCGCTGGCCCAGCGGCAGGATCAGCCCGGTCTGCTCGGCCAGCGGAATGAACTGACCCGGCGGCACCATGCCGCGCTGCGGGTGCTGCCAGCGCACCAGGGCCTCGGCGCCCATGGTCTGGCCCGTGGCGTTGACCACGGGCTGGTAGTGCAGCAGGAACTCGTTGCGCTGGATGCCCTGGCGGATGTCGCCCTCCAGCGCCGAGCGCGCCGTGGCCGCCGCCTGCATGGCCGGGTCGAAGAAGCACAGCGTGTTGCGCCCCTGGGCCTTGGCCTGGTACATCGCCAGATCGGCCCGCTTGAGCAGTTCGTTGACGGGCTGCTCCCGGTTGCGGAACAGCGCAATGCCGATGCTGGGCGTGCTGTGCAGTTCGCTGCCATCCATGTCGTAGGGCTCGTTGAGGGCCTGCAGCACCTTCTGCGCCACCGCCTCCGACTCGACGGCGGCCCCGGTCTCCTCGCTGCTCAGGCCGGCCAGCACCACCACGAATTCATCGCCCCCCAGGCGCGCCACGGTGTCGGTGGCGCGCACGCTGGCGCGCAGGCGGTCACCCACCTGCACCAGTAGGCGGTCGCCCCACTCATGGCCCATGGTGTCGTTGATGCCCTTGAAGTTGTCCAGGTCCAGGAACAGCAGGGCGCCATGCTGGCCCTCGCGCTCGCAGGCCGTCGCCACGCGCTCCAGCCGGTCCAGCAGCAGGCGGCGGTTGGGCAGCTTGGTCAATTCGTCGTAGAAGGCCAGGCGCTGGATCTCGGCCTCGGCGCGCTTGCGCTCGGTGATGTCGCGCGCCAGCCCGCGGTAGCCCGTGAACTCGCCCTCGGCATTGAAGATCGGCTCGCCGCTGATGGACACCCAGATCGGCTCGCCCGCGGCCGACATGCGCTGGATCTCGAAATTGCGGAACACCTGGCGCTGCGCGAGCTGCTCGCGGTGCGCGCGCCACTGGCCGTCGTCTGCAAAGGTATTGGGCAACTCCCAGCGCGTGAGGCCATAGAGCTGGTTGTCGGGCAGGTCCATCTTGTTCTGCGGACTGCCCTCCAGGCGTACGAAGCGGAACTCGGCATCCTGCTCCCAATACCAGTCGGAGGACAGCTGGGTCAGGCTGCGCCAGCGCGCCTCGCTCTCGCGCAGGGCCTCCAGCGCACCCAGGTAGTCGGTTACGTCGGTGAAGGTGCGCACCCGGCCGCCGTCCTCCAGCGGGCGCGTGCGCACCTCGATGAATCGGCCGGCCACCGTGCGGCGGACGTAGCTGTCCGGCATGGTCAGCTTGCCGCCATGCGCGGCGTACTCGGCGCCCACGTAGTCCCGGGCCTTGGATTCGATCAGCTGGAAGCCGGTGCCGAAGTCGCCGCGCTCGGTCTGGAAGCGCACCACCTCCTCCACCCGGGGCTCTCTCGCGAGCAGTTCCTCGGGCAGGTTCAAGAGCTCCAGGTAGCGCTGGTTGTAGACGCGGATGCGGCCCTCGCCATCGACCTTGGTGATTCCCTGCGACACGCTGGCCAGGGTGCTCTGCAGCGCGCGGGTCTTGTCGGCCAGCAACTCGCTGGTGCGCGCCAGCTGCTCCTCCACCTGCCGGCGGGCGAGCTCGGCCCGGCGTGCCAGCTCCAGCTGGCCGATGGTGCTCAGCAGCGGTTGCAGGAACTGCACGTCGGTGGCGCTGTAGCCGCCGGGCCGGTTGGCCAGCCCCACCACGGCGACCAGCTCGCCCGAGGCCAGGATGGGCAGGCCCATGTAGGAGACGATGGGCGGATGCCCCGGCGGCAGGCCCGCAACTTGCTCGGCAGCCGCCGCGGGGTTGTTGTTCTGGATCACCGGCTGCTCGGTCGCCATGGCCTGGCCTGGCGGGGAGTCCAGGTCGTCGAGCACGATGCCCTCCTGGGCGCCGCCCATGTAGCGCTCGCGTGCAGCCTCGTCCCAGTCCACGTCGGCCATGGAGTGCAGGCGCAGCAGCGGCCTGCCGTCCTGGTGGCGCTGGACCTGGCCCAGCAGGCCGAAGCGGCTGCCCGTGAGCTCCATGAGCTCGTGCAGCAGGGCATCGAATGCCGCGCGGGGCGTGGAGCTGGCGATGAAAACCGCCTGGGCGCGCGAAATGGCCTGCAGCAGCCGGTGCTGGCGCGCCAGCATGGCCTCGGCCGCACGCCGCGCGCGCTGGCTGCTGCTGTGCTCGAGCACCGCTTCGATCTGCGCCGGCAGGGCCAGCAGGTAATTGCAGCCGGGGTCGCGGATGGCGAAATCGGCAAAGCCGTGGCGCATGGCGTGCGCCGCCTGGGCGTCGGCCCCGGCATCCACGATGATCATGGCCGGCACGCGGCCCATGTGCTCGAGCACGTCGTAGGCCGAGCCGTCGGAGAAATGCTGGCAGACCAGCACAATGTCCGGTGTGTGGTCCCTGAGCCACAGCTGTGCCTGCACGAGCGAGGGCGCCACGTGCGCCTTCCAGCCCAGCCAGGGGTCCACCAATGCATCGACGAGCGCCCGTGCGTGTTCCCGGTCGTCTTCGATCAGCAGGACGGAGATGGGCATGGCCGGTGTGGCTGGATGGTCGGATCAGGGCAGGAGGGCCTGCGTACCGCAGGTGTAACGATGATCCATTATGGGCCCGCATTTGCGGCTGCAGACCCCGCGCTGGTGTTTACACTCGCACCCTTTGTGCCATCCACCCCACACCCCATGCAGCCCCTCAGCGTCAACGAATACCTGCGCCAGCACATCCGCACCGTGCCCGACTGGCCGGCGCCCGGCGTGCAGTTCCGCGACATCACGCCGCTGCTGCAGGACCCCAAGGTGTTCCGCGTGCTCATCGATGCCTTCGTGCACCGCTACATGGACAAGGCCCTGCGTCCCGATGTGGTGGCCGGGCTCGATGCGCGCGGCTTCATCCTGGGCGCCGTGGTGGCCTATGAACTCAACGTGGGCTTCGTGCCGATCCGCAAGAAGGGCAAGCTGCCCTTCACCACGGTGGAGGAGACCTACGAACTCGAATACGGCAGCGCCACGGTGGAGTTGCACACCGATGCCGTCAAGCCCGGCGACCGCGTGCTGCTGATCGACGACCTCATTGCCACCGGCGGCACCATGATGGCCGGCCGGCGCCTGCTGGAGAAGCTGGGCGCCACCGTGACCGAGGGCGCGGCCATCGTCGACCTGCCGGAGCTCGGCGGTTCGCAGCGACTGAGGGAATCAGGCCTGCCTCTCTACACCCTGGTGGATTTCGAGGGACATTGAGCCCGCGGCCAGGCGGCGTTCAATGCGCCTGGGCGTAGGCCGCGAGAAGCTGCTGTGCCCACTGGGTGAACTGCTTGCGCATGGCCGTCAGGCCGCGGCAGGCAGGGCATCGGCAGCGCTGGCTGAGCGGCGGCGGGCTGCGCGGTCCCAGGCCTTTTCATGGAAGAAGAAGGCCACGGCCTGCACCGTGGGTTCGAGCAGGCTCAGCGTGAGCGAGGCCCAGAGGTTGCCCGTGACGGCATAGGCCACCATGGCCGCCACGCTGATGTGGATCAGGTAGTAGCTGCCGGTCTTCATGAGCATGGTCTTGTTCTGCTGGGCGAGTTGGCGGATGCGGGCCATGGTGGAATCCTTTCTTCATTCGTGCGGCAGTGCCGCCGATCATGAAATGGTAGGCATTCTCAATAGCCAGGGCCAATTGAGTTCGGCTAGTTTCAGCATTGAAACTATTGATGACCGCGCTTTGGCTGCCGCCCCGCCACACCGTGAATTCCGTCACGCAGTGGGGAATCAAAATGCCCTTGGCGGTGCCAACCCCGTTGCTATGATGGACGTCTTTTCAACTGCGGCAACGCACTAGGGAGCAGACATGGCCCTCATGGACTTCATCAAGAAACAGTTCATCGACGTCCTCCAGTGGACCGAGGATGGCGATGGCACGCTGGCCTGGCGCTTCCCGATGAGCGGCATGGAAATCCAGAACGGCGGCACGCTGGTGGTGCGCGAGTCGCAGATGGCCGTGTTCGTCAACGAAGGCAAGGTGGCGGACGTCTTCGGCCCCGGCACCTACAAGCTCACCACGCAGACGCTGCCGGTGCTGACCTACCTCAAGAACTGGGACAAGCTGTTCGAGTCGCCCTTCAAGAGCGATGTCTACTTCTTCAGCACGCGCCAGCAGATCGACCAGAAATGGGGCACGCCCCAGCCCATCACCATCCGCGACAAGGACTTCGGTGCGGTGCGCCTGCGCGCCTTCGGCAACTACGCCTTCCGCATTGCCGACCCCAAGCTGTTCCACACCGAGATCTCGGGCACGCGCGATGTCTACCCCGTGGGCGACCTCGAAGGCCAGTTGCGCGGCCTGGTGCTGCAGAACATCAGCAACGCCATTGCCGGCAGCGGTTTGCCCTTCCTGGACCTGGCGGCCAACCAGGTCATGTTCGCCGATGCGCTGACCAAGGAGCTGGCCCCCCTGTTCGCCAAGCTCGGCCTGCTGATCGAGAACCTCACGGTGCAGAACGTCTCACTGCCCGAAGAGTTGCAGAAAATCCTGGACCAGAAGATCGGCATGGGCATGGTCGGCAACGACATGGCCAAGTTCATGCAGTACCAGACGGCCCAGGCCATCCCCAAGTTCGCCGAGAACAGCGGTGGCGGCAGCGGCATCGCGGGCGATGCCATGGGCCTGGGGGCTGGCGTGGCGCTGGGCCAGGTGATGGCGCAGAACCTGCAGCAAGGTCTGCAGGGTGGCGGCAACCCCGCTCCTGCAGCGGCGGCCGTGGCCGCGGCGACCGGCGTCAAGCCCGAGGACGTGATGGCCACGCTCGAGAAGCTCGGTGAACTCAAGTCCAAGGGTATCCTGACCCAGGAAGAGTTCGATGCCAAGAAGTCCGAACTGCTCAAGAAGCTGATCTGAGGCCGGTGCAACCTACCTTCGCTACCGGCGCCAGGCGTGCGGGCAGCAGCGGGCTGACGGGCCCCTGCATGGCCGCACCCGGCTGTCGAGCGCACCGTCCGAATGGCCACTGAACCCACACAGCGTTCCTACCGCGCGCCCTGCCCGGGCTGCGGCGCGCCGGTTGAATTCCGCAGCGCGCAGTCCACGCACGCCGTCTGCGGCTACTGCCAGAGCACCGTGGTGCGCAGCGGCGACGTGCTGCAGCGCCTGGGCAAGATGGCCGAGCTGTTCGACGACCACAGCCCGCTGCAGCTCATGGCCAGCGGGCGCATCACGCTCGACGGCAAGGAACTCCCGTTCACGCTGATCGGCCGGCTGCAGTACAAGACCGAGGCGGGTGTCTGGACCGAGTGGTCCGCCTTCCTGCAGGATGGCACCCTGGCCAGCCTGGGCGAGGACAACGGCGCCTATGTCTTCACGCGGCCCATGGAAGCCGGGCGCGAGCTGCCCGAGGCCAGCCGCTTTCGCATCGGCGCCACCACGGCCATTTCCGGCAAGTCGTACTCCGTCGCCTTCAGCGGCAGCGCCACGCTGATCTCGGCCCAGGGCGAGCTGCCCAAGCTGCCGCCGCTGGGCCAGCCCTTCGACATGGTCGAGCTGCGCAGCGCCGATGGCGAGGTGCTCAGCATCGACTACGGCCATACGCCGCCGCACCTGGAGCGCGGCCGTGCCGTGCTGCTGGAGGACTTGAAGCTCACCGGCCTCAAGGACGAGTCGGCCAAGGACGAGAAGGGCCGCCAGTTCAATTGCCCGCACTGCGGTGCGCCGGTGCAGGTGCAGCTGTCCACCACCAAGAGCGTCACCTGCGGGTCGTGCGCGAGCATCATCTCGCTCGATAGCGGCGTGGGCGGCGAGCTGCGCTCGGCCGAGCAGGACGAGCCCGTGCGCCCCATCATCCCGTTGGGCAGCAAGGGCCAGCTGCAGGGTGTGCATTGGCAGGTGGTGGGCTTCCAGCACCGCATGGGGGTGGAGCCCGGCGACGACGAGCACTTCGGCTGGAGCGAGTACCTGCTGTACAACCAGAAGCGCGGCTTTGCTTTCCTGGTCGATGCCGAGGACGGCTGGAGCATGGTGCGCCCCACCACGGGTGCGCCGCAGATGGCGGCCAGCGGCCGCAGCGCCACCTACCTGGGCACCACCTACCAGCTCAAATACAGCTACGAGGCCGAGACCACTTATGTGCTCGGCGAGTTCTACTGGCAGGTCACGCGCGGCCAGAAGAGCTCGAACCGCGACTTCGCCAGCGCCAAGGGCCTGCTGTCGATGGAGCAGACGCCCAATGAGGTGACCTGGTCCTCGGGCGACAAGCTGGCCAGCGACACCGTGGCCAAGGCCTTCAAGCTCGAAGACAAGAAGGATGTGCTGCAGCGCGACGACCCGGGGCCCTTCGTGGCCAAATCGGGCCTGGGCTGCGGCACCATCATCATCATTGCGATCGTCATCATCATCCTGCTGATCCTGCTGAGCAACTGTTCCGGGTCGTCCGGCAGTGGTTACCGCAGTTCGGGCGGCTCGTTCGGCGGCTATTCCAGCGGCGGCGGGCACAAGTAATTTATCAAGGAGCTTCCACCATGATGGGAATCGAATGGCTCAAGCCCGCGGCGTTCCTCGGGTCCATCCTGTACGCGCTGATCGGCGTCGTCATCTTCTGGCTGTGCTTTGTCATCGTCGACAAGATCACCCCCTACGACCTGTGGGGCGAGATTGTCGAGAAGCAGAACGTGGCGCTGGGCGTCGTGGTGGCTGCCATGTGCCTGGGCATCAGCCTCATCGTCGCCGCCGCCATCCATTGAGGGCAGGGGGTGGCGCATTCCAACGGGCCTTCACGGGCCCTGCTCGCGTTTGTGCCTTGGCGTGCAAAGAGTTGAATAAGAATAATTATCGTTTGTATTAAAATGTGTACTTCGTGTGAGCGGTAGCGGCCGGAGGGGGCTGCACGCTCGAATATCTGGAGTACCCATGGCACACAAGCACCCTGCGGGCAGCAACAAGGCTGCCCGTTTTCATTGGACAGCCACCGCAGCCGCCAGCCTGCTGGCCTTGCTGGGCACGGCGCAGCAGGCCTGGGCCCAGGCCGATGCCGCACTGCCTGCCGTGCAGGTCACAGGCTCGCAGTACGACGCCGACGATGTGCGCCCCGAGGGCGTGACCACCGCCACCAAGACCTATATGGCGCCGCGGGACATCCCGCAGACCATCGACACGCTGGAGGTCAACAAATACAAGAGCTACGGCATCAATGACCTGGCGATCATGCTCGACGGTGTGCCGGGCGTGAACACCAAGTACGACATGCGCGGCGAGGGCGTGATGATCCGCGGCTTCAACGCCGACTCGGGCGACATCTACCGCGACGGCGTGCGCGAGAGCGGCCAGGTGCGCCGCAGCACGGCCAATGTGGAGCGCATCGAGATCCTGAAGGGCCCGGCCTCGGTGCTCTACGGCCGCAGCAGCGGCGGTGGCGTCGTGAACCTGGTGAGCAAGCAGGCGCGTTTCGATGCCAAGAGCAGCATCACCCTGCGCGGCGGCTCGTGGGACAACTACGGCGGCACGCTCGATATCAACAAGGTCATCAACGAGCACGTGGCGGTGCGCCTGACGGCCGACCGCGAGCAGGCCAACAGCTTCCGCAGCGGCATCAGCAACCAGAACGAGATGGTCTCGCCCAGCATCCTGGTGGACACCCGCACCGGCCTGCGCTGGGCCGGCCAGTACACCTACGACAACATCTGGCGCGCGCCCGACCGGGGCCCGGCCTACGACCAGCTGCCGGCCGCCGTTTCGATCCGCAAGGGCTTCGCCCACCCGGACGACTATGTGGAAGACCGCCTGCGCGTGCTGCGCTCGGACCTCTCCTACGACTTCAACAAGGCCTGGAGCGTGCGCTGGGTGGCCAGCAAGCGCGAGGCCAGCCAGGACTTCGACCACTACTTCGCCGGCACCTACTGCAATGCGGCGGGCCAGACCTCGGCGGGCGCGGCCTGCACCTGGCGCGGCCAGGTGCGGCCCAACTACGCCTGGCAGCAGACGGCCAACGAGACCCTGTCCAACACGGTGGACCTGACGGGCAAGTTCAGCACCGGCAGCATCCAGCACGAGGTGCTGGTGGGTGTGGAAGTGAGCGAGGAAAAGCGCCATCCGCGCATCGGCCAGCCCGCGTCCACCTTCAGCTACGACCCGCTGCAGCCCATCGCCTGGGGCGCCAAGCCGGCCCAGGGCAACCCGACCCAGCACAACCTGCACAAGGCTGAAAGCCAGGCCCTGTACGTGCAGGACCTCATCAGCCTGACGCCCGAGTGGAAAGTGCTGGCCGGCCTGCGCTACGACCGCTTCGACTTCCACAGCACCAACCTGCTGACCAGTGTGGGCCGTGGCTACGACGGCGACTCGGTGAGCCCGCGCCTGGGCGTGGTCTGGCAGCCGGTGCGCGAGCACAGCCTGTACGCCTCGTGGAACAAGAGCTACTCCCCCTACGGCGGGCGCGGCATGATCAGTGTGGATGTCTCGCCCACCGCCGTCTACGACGACGAGCCCCAGCACTCGCGCCAGGTCGAGGTGGGCGTCAAGAGCGACTGGCTGAACGGTGCGCTCTCGACCCAGCTGTCGGTGTACCAGCTCGAACACGCCAACATCCGCTACCGCCCCGACGCGGTCAACGACCCCTTCACCTGGGCGGTGCGCGGCAAGGAGCGCTCGCGCGGCATCGAGTTCAGCGCGGCGGGCCGCGTGGCCTCGTCGTGGTACGTGCGCGGCGGCGTGGGCGTGACCAGTGCCAAGGTGGTGGCCGACAAGCAGCAACCGGCTTTGGTAGGCAAGCACCTGCCCGACACCGCCTTGCGCAACGGCAACATCTTCGTGCGCTACGCGCCGCAAGGCCCGTGGTACGCAGAGATCGGCGCCACGCACACCAGTGCGCGCTGGCTCAATGCCTCCAATACCTCGCAGGTGCCCGGCTACACGCGCTGGGATGCGCTGGTCGGCTGGCGCCAGGGCGCATGGACGGCAACCGCTGCCCTCTCGAACCTGCTGGACAAGGAATACTGGCGCTCCGATGCCATGCCGGGCGCCCCGCGCAGCCTGCTGGTCAGTGTGAACTACCAGTTTTGACGTGGCCTCCTTGTGCGCCCGCCATTCACGCCAGGACTACACACGGCGTCTGGACATCCTGAGGCTGCACGCCGAGGCGGGCACAGGGATGCACCAATCAACTTCCAGTATGGGGGCCCCACGGGCCGCCTGGGCGCTGGCGAGTCTGGAGAGCCCCCTTTGAGCGATGCCCAACTGGCCGCCTGGGGCCAGGAGGTGCTGGCCCACGCCCGGGGGCGCTGCTGACCGAAACGCTCAGGGCGCTGAGCGCACCCGCCAGCGGCCTGTGCCCTCGCCGTTCGCAGCACAATAGCGGCTTGTCCTCGAACCCTACCTCCACCTCCCTCCCCCCCGTGCCCGCACCGGGCGTGCGCCCCATCGATGTCGCGCTGCTGGCCAGCGTGTTCGTGGTGGCGGCCTGCGGCCTGCTCTATGAACTGGCGGCCGGCGCCCTTGCGTCCTACGTGCTGGGCGATTCGGTGCTGCAGTTCTCCACCATCATCGGCACCTACCTGTTCGCCATGGGCGTGGGCTCCTGGCTGTCGCGCTACTTCGAGCGGCAGCTGCCGGCGCACTTCCTGCGCGTCGAGCTGCTGGTGGCGCTGATCGGCGGCGTGCTGCCGGCCACGCTGTTCCTGGCCAACGCCTATGCGCCCGGGGCCTTCCGCCTGCTGCTGTACGGCATGGTGTTCATGGTGGGCACGCTGGCAGGGCTGGAGATTCCGCTGGTCATGCGCATCCTCAAGCGCAACGTGGCGCTCAAGGACCTGGTCTCGCAGGTGCTGACCTTCGACTACCTGGGCGCGCTGGCCGTGTCGATGGCGTTCCCGCTGCTGCTGGTGCCGCAGCTGGGGCTGATCCGCACGGGGCTGCTGTTCGGTCTCATGAATGCCTTCGTTGCGCTCTGGGCCGTGTGGCTGTTCCGCCATGAGCTGCGCCGCCTGCGCGCGCATGCCTTCGCCTGCCTGGGCGTGATCGCGCTGCTGCTGGCCGGCCTGGTCGGCGCCGACCACATCACCAGCTTTGCCGAGGACAAGTTCTACCAGGACCGCATCGTCATCAGCACCGCCTCGCCCTACCAGCGCATCGTGGTCACCAACGGCAAGCTGGGCCACCGGCTGTACCTCAACGGCAACCTGCAGTTCGCCGAGCGCGACGAGTACCGCTATCACGAGGCCCTGGTCCATCCGGCCATGGCGGCGCATGGCGCGCCCCGGCGCGTGGCCGTGCTCGGTGGCGGCGACGGCATGGCCGTGCGCGAGATCCTCAAGTACCCCTCGGTCGAGTCCGTCACCCTGGTGGAACTGGACCCGGCCATGACGCGCCTGTTCAGCGAGGACCCGACGCTTGCCCGGCTCAACGGTGGGGCCCTGCGCTCGCCCAAGGTGCAGGTGGTCAACACCGACGCCTTTCGATGGCTGCAGCAGTGCAAGGCCCCGGGCTGCGACGCGGCGGAAGATGTCTTCGACGTGATCGTGGTGGATTTTCCCGACCCGACCAATTTTTCCATCGGCAAGCTCTACACCAACAGCTTCTACGCGCTGCTGGACAAACGCCTGGCGGCCAGCGGCTACGCCGTGGTGCAGACCACCTCGCCGCTGGTGGCGCGCCAGAGCTACTGGACGGTGGTGCAGACCATCGAATCCGTGGGCCTGCAGACGGCGCCCTACCACGCCCACGTGCCGAGCTTCGGCGAGTGGGGTTTCGTATTGGCCAGCCGCCGGCCCTGGCGCATGCCCGAGGCGCTGCCGGCGGACCTGCGCTTCCTGAGCGCGGGCACGCTGCCTTTGCTGTTCGACTTTCCGCTCGACATGGCGCGCCTGCCGGCCGAGGTGAACCGCCTGTCCAACCAGGCCCTGGTGCATACCTATGAGCGGGAGTGGGGCAAGGTCGCAGGGCATTAGGCGGCTCCTTGAGTCGCTGCGCGCCATCCCCCGGAGGGGGACGCCCCCAGTGCGGCGGGGCGGCCCTTGCTCGGGGGCGCTGGCCTGGGTCGCGCCAGTTTCGCGATCCCGAGGTCCGCACCGGCCTCTGCTTTTGGTGAGGCGCGGGGAGCTGAGTTGTTGCATCCACGCCGCGCGGATGTAACAAACGGGGGTGTGGAGTGGTTTCACGGCTCCGTGCTTGGATCGTTCACCGCGTTCCCGGCAGAATGGATACCAACGCTTACATTTTTCGCCCGATGCTCGACAGATTCTTCGTAGTCGGCGCTGAGCGGGATCCGCAGAACCTCTGGGGGCACGATCCGTGGCTCGTGGCCCTGTCGGTCGTGCTCGCGGTCGCCTCCTCTCTGATGGCGCTTCACCTGGCCGCGCTGGCGCAGCGTGCGCCGGACCGGCTGCGCCGCAACCTCATCGTCGCTTCGGGCTCGCTGGCGCTGGGCGGCGGGGTCTGGTCCATGCATTTCGTGGGCATGCTGGCCTTCGACCTGTGCGCCAACGGGCATTTCGCCCCCTGGGTCACGGCCCTGTCCTTTCTGCCCAGCCTGGTGGCGTCCTGGGTCGCCCTGCATGTGCTCACGCAGGAGCAGCCCACGGGCCGTACCATCACCTGGGGCGGGGCCCTGGTGGGCGCGGGGATCGGTGTCATGCACTACTCCGGCATGGCGGCGTCCGACATGGCGCCCCTGATCCGCTACGACGTGGGCGGCTTCCTGGCCTCGCTGGTGTTCGCCGTGGGCATGGCCATCCTGTCGCTCTGGTTGCGCTTCGGCATGCTGCGCTTCTGGTCGCGCCGGCCCTGGGTGAGCACCCTGCTCGGGGGCCTGGTCATGGGCCTGGCGATCGCCGGCATGCACTACATCAGCATCGCGGCCGTGCGCGTCGCGGGCAACGTCGCGCCGTTGGGCCCGGTGTCCGAACAGGCCAAGTACATGGCGCTGGCCATTGCGCTGATGGCGGTTCTGGTGGGGTTGGTGGTGACCACGGTCAATATCGGCCTTCGGGCGCGCTGGCTGCTGCGCACCTCCGAGCAGAGCGAGTCGCGCCTGCGCGCCGTGGTGGAAACGGCGATGGACGCCATCGTCATGGCCGATGCAGATGGCAGCATCCGCTCCTTCAATGGCGCGGCGCAGCGCATGCTGGGCTGGACCTCTGACGAGGCCGTGGGGCAGTCGGTGCGCATGTTCGTGGACCCGGCCTACGCGGACAGCCCGGACCGCTACCTGCCGCGCGACCTGGCCCGCGGCGAAGCCCGCCAGGTCGGCAAGGACAAGGACATCCATGTGGTGCGCAAGGATGGCACCCTGTTGCCCGTTCGCCTGGTGGTGGGTCGTGTGGACCTGCCGGGTCCGCCGCTGCTGGTGGGCTTCCTCACCGACCTGACCGAGCGCAAGGCCCTGGAGCTGGAGCGCAGGCGGGGCGAGGAGCAGTTGCGCTCCCTGGTGCGCAACATTCCCGGCGTGGCCTTCCGCTGCCGCTGCGATGCGGACTGGTCCATGCTGTTCATCAGCGATGCCGTCGAGGAGATGACGGGCTGGCCGGCCGAGGATTTCCTGGAGGGCAGCATCTCCTTTGGCCGCATCATCCACGAGGATGACGCCGCACGTGTCGGGCTCGAGGTGGAGCGCGCCCTGCAGGCGGGCGAATCGTATGTGCTGGAGTACCGGCTGCATACGCGGCAGGGCGCGGTGCGCTGGGTGTCGGAAACCGGCCGCGGTGTCATGGGCCCCAGGGACGAGGTCCAGTGGATCGATGGCGTGATCACGGACATGACGGCCTCCAAGGCGCAGAACGCCGAATTCGTGGGTACTGTCACGGCCATCGGCCGGTCGCAGTCGGTGATCGAGTTCGACCTCGCCGGCCATGTGCTGGCGGCGAACCAGAATTTCCTGGACCTCATGGGCTATACGCTCGCCGAGATCGAAGGCCGCCACCACCGCATCTTCTGCAAACCCGAGTACGCCGGCAGCGAGGCCTACCAGGCCTTCTGGGCGCGCCTGGGGCAGGGCGAGTTCGATGCCGGTGAATACATGCGTGTGGGCAAGGACGGGCGCGAGGTCTGGATCCAGGCCACCTACAACCCGATCTTCGACGCGCAGGGCCAGCCGTTCAAGATCGTGAAGTTCGCCACCGACCTGACCGAGCGGCGCCGCATGGAGACCGACCTGCGTGCCGCCAAGGAGCAGGCCGAGCAGGCAGCGGCGGCGCGCAGCAGCTTCCTGGCGAACATGAGCCACGAAATCCGCACGCCCATGAACGCCATCATCGGCTTCACCGAGGCGCTGCTCGACACCCCGCTGGAAAGCACCCAGCGCCGCCACCTGGGCACGGTGCACCACTCGGCGCGCTCCATGCTGCGTCTGCTCAACGACATCCTGGACACGGCCAAGCTCGAAAAGGGCGCGGTCGAACTGGAGGTGGCCGACTTCAGCCTGCGAGAGCTGTGCGACCAGATCCTGGCCTCGCTGCGCATCAACGCCGGGAAGAAGGGGCTGGACGTCATCCTCGACTTCCCGTACGACCTGTCCGACCACTGGCAGGGCGATGCCTTCCGCATCCAGCAGATCCTGCTCAACCTGATGGGCAACGCCATCAAGTTCACGCACCAGGGCCATGTCACGCTGCGCGTGTCGGGGTCCGACGGGCAACTGGTGCTTTCGGTGATCGACACCGGCATCGGCATCGATGCGGCCGGCGTGGAGCGCATCTTCGACCCCTTCGCGCAGGCCGACGCCTCCACCACGCGCCGCTACGGCGGCACGGGCCTGGGCACGACCATCGCCCGCCAGCTGGCCGAGCTCATGGGCGGCACCATCGGCGTCGTGAGCCAGGTGGGCCAGGGCAGCACCTTCACCGTGCAACTGCCGCTGCGTACGGGCCAGGCGCCCGCGGACGGCGGTGCCTCCATGCGCGACTGGCTGCGCGCACCCCTGCCCACGCTGCGTGTGCTGGCCGTGGACGACGTGCCCGCCAACCTGGAGCTGCTGCAGCTCATGCTGGAGCGCGGGGGCCACAAGATCACCACCGCAGACAGCGGTGCCCAGGCCTTCGAGTCCTTTGCACAGGAGCGCTTCGACGTGGTGCTGATGGACCTGCAGATGCCCGACATGGACGGGCTGGAGACCACGCGCCACCTGCGCAGCTTCGAGCGTGCACGCCAGCGCAAGGCCACGCCCATCATCGCCCTGTCGGCCAGCGTGCTGGAGCAGGACCGGCGCAACGCGCGCGCAGCCGGCATGGACGGCTTTGCCAGCAAGCCGGTCGAACCCGTGCGCCTGATGGCCGAGATCGCGCGCGTGATCGGTGTGCGCGAGGCCGGCGCCGACCCGGTGTTTGCCGTGACCAGCGCCTTCGGCACCTTGCATCCCCAGGAGGGTCTCAAGGTACGGCCTGAGAGGCCCCAGGTATCGCCACCCGCTGCACCCGCCATCGAATGGGAGCGCGGCGTGCGCCTGTGGACGCAGGCGCGCTACCTGCGCGAGGCCATCGAGCGCTTCATGCAGGAAAGCGGTGTGGCGCTGGCGGGCCTGCTGTCGGCGCACCAGGCCGACGATTGGGACACCCTGGCTGCGCGGGCCCACCGGCTGCGCGGTGCCGCCGGCAACCTGGCGCTGCCCGCAGTGGACAAGCTGGCGGCGCAGATCGAGAATGCCGCCCGCGGGCGCGATACCGCGCGCGTGCAGTCCGCCCTGCTGGCGCTTGCCACGGCGCTCGATGCGGTGAACGGCGCCCTGCTCAGCCCCCAGGCACCCGATGCGCAGCGCCAGGGTTCGGCCCCGGCGCCGGCGCCGCTGCAGCAGGACCAGCGCGAGCGGGCACTGGCTGCCATCGAGGCGCTGACTGCTGCCCTGGCCCAGGGCGAGCTGGCCGACGCGCCCCTGGCGGTGCTGGAAGCCGAGCTGTCCCCCGTGACCCTCAACAGCCTGCACGAAGCGCTGGACCGCTTCGACTTCGACGAGGCACAGGCCTGCCTGCAGGCCTTGCAGGGCCACCTGCGCGCTCCCGGGGAAATGCCGGCATGAGCCGGAGCATCGCCAGGTGCGGGACAATCAAGGCATGAACCCGTCCCGCCCGCCAACCTGCAGGAAACCTGCTGCATGAGCAACGTGCAGGAAGACCATCGCCCGCGCCTGCTGCTGGTGGACGACGAGCCCACCAACCTGCAGGTGCTGCGCCACATCCTGCAGGAGCACTACCGCCTGCTGTTCGCCACCGATGGCGCGCGTGCGCTGCAGGTCGCGCAGCAGCAGCGGCCCGACCTGGTGCTGCTGGACGTGATGATGCCGCAGATGGATGGCTATGCCGTTTGCCAGGCCCTGAAGGCCGAGCGCGCCACCGCGCACATCCCCGTGATCTTCGTCACCGCGCTCACCGAGGTGCAGGACGAGGCACGTGGCTTCGACGTGGGCGGCGTGGACTACATCACCAAGCCCGTGAGCGCGCCCGTGGTGCGCGCGCGCGTGCGCACCCACCTGTCGCTGGTGCGCACCGAGGAGCTGCGCGAGACGCGGCTGCAGATCGTGCAGCGCCTGGGCCGGGCCGCCGAGTACAAGGACAACGAGACCGGCATGCACGTCATCCGCATGAGCCACTTTGCCCATGTGCTGGCGCTGGCGCTGGGCTACTCGCCGGCCTGGGCCGAGGATCTGCTCAATGCCGCGCCCATGCACGATGTGGGCAAGATCGGCATCCCCGATGCCGTGCTGCGCAAGCCCGGCCCGCTCGATGCAGGCGAGTGGGACACCATGCGCCGCCACCCCCAGATCGGCGCCGAGATCATCGGCGAGCACCCCTCGGGCGTGCTGCGCCTGGCCCATGCCATCGCGCTCACGCACCACGAGAAATGGGATGGCAGCGGTTACCCCCAGGGCCTGGCGGGCGAGGCCATCCCGGTGGAGTCGCGCATCGTGGCGCTGGCCGACGTGTTCGACGCGCTCACGGCACGCCGGCCGTACAAGGAGCCCTGGAGCACCGAGGACACCGTGGCCCACCTGCGCGCGCAGGCGGGCAAGCACTTCGATCCGTCCATGGTGGAAGTGTTCATCGCTCAACTGCCCCAACTGCTGGAGATCCAGGCGCGCTGGAAAGATTAGGCTCCCCCTGAGTCGCTTCGCGCCTTCCGCCTGAGGGGGAGTTCCCCAGCGCACGCAAGCGAAGCGCCGCATGCGCGGCTTGGCGGCCCTTGCGCGGTGGCGCTGGCCTGAGGCAATGCCAGTTTCCTGGGCTGCGCCAGGTGCCGACGACCCTTGGGCGCACTCCGGCGGGTTCGGGTGACGTAGAGTACGGCCCCATGTCCCCTGTGCCCCTCTCTTCTCCGCCCTCACCGCGCCGCCGGCAGCTGCTGCAGGCTGGTGCCCTGCTGGCTGCGGGGGCTGCGCTGCCCGGCTGCGAGAAGGCGCCGCGCACGCTGGAGGGCGGCTTTGCCGGCATCGACATGGAGCGCGGCCATGCGCTGCGCGAGATGCTTCAGAAAGGTACCCTGCCCGAGCCCGCCGTGGTGCGGCGCGCGCAGGTCATCATCGCCGGGGGTGGGGTGGCCGGCCTGGCGGCGGCGCGTGCGCTGCGCCTGGCCGGGGTGGAGGACTTTGCGCTGCTGGAGCTGGAAGACCAGGCCGGCGGCAACAGCCGTGGCGGCATGGTCGGTGGCATCGCCTGCCCGATGGGTGCGCACTACCTGCCCGTGCCCGGCGACGATGCCAGTGAGGTGCAGGACCTGCTGGAGGAACTGGGCCTGCGCCAGCGCGTGGCCGGGCGCTGGCGCTACGACGAGCGCCACCTGTGCCACAGCCCACAGGAGCGCCTGTACTTCCAGGGCGAGTGGCAGGAAGGGCTGCTGCCCGTGCAGGGTGTGGGCGAAGCGACGCTGGCCCAATACCGCCGCTTCTCCGAGCGCGTGGATGCACTCTCCAAGGCGGCGCGCTTCACCATGCCCATGTCCAAGGCCTTCGCCGACGGCAAGCGGCCGCTGTCGCCGACGCACCAGGCGCTCGATGCCCTGAGCTTTGCCGCCTGGCTTGCGCAGGAGGGCCTGGACGACGCGCACCTGCGCTGGTACCTCGACTACTGCTGCCGCGACGACTACGGCGCGGGCACTGAACGGGTGTCGGCCTGGGCCGGCATCCACTACTTTGCCAGCCGCCATGGCTTCCATGCGCCGGGCGATGCCGGCAGCGACGACCGCGAAGGCGTGCTCACCTGGCCCGAGGGCAATGGCTGGCTCACCCAGCGCCTGGCGGTGCCGCTGCGCGAAGGCGGGCAACTGGCCACCGGCAGCAGCGTGCTGCGCATCACCGAGGGGCGCCATGGCGTGGAGGTGGATGCGCTCAACCATGCCTCGGGCAATGTCGAGCGCTGGCAGGCGCCGCGCTGCGTGGTGGCGCTGCCCGTGTTCCTGGCCGCGCGCGTGGTGCGCAACCCGCCCGCCTTTGTGACCGAAACGGCCAAGCGCCTGTCCTGGGCACCCTGGCTGGTGGCCAACATCCATATCGATGCGCCGCTGACGGACAGGGCCGGTGCCGCACCCGCCTGGGACAACGTGCTGTATGCCGATGCCAACCCCGGCGGCCTGGGCTATGTGGACGCCGGCCACCAGCGCCTGGACCCGCGCCCGGCCCCCACGGTGCTGACCTACTACCAGGCCCTGGGCGATGTGCCCGACGGCCGCCAGCAACTGGCCACACAGCCCTGGAGCCACTGGGCGCAGGCGGCCCTGCAGGCCCTGACCGGCCCGCACCCCGACCTGGCCCAGCGCGCCACGCGCATCGACATCACGCGCTATGGGCATGCCATGTCCATCCCCACGCCGGGGCTGCTGGGCTGGCTGCACCAGCCGGACCGCTACAAGGCTCCTGGCAGGCGCGTGCGCCTGGCCAGCGGCGAGCGCGTGGCCGTGCTGCCCACGCCGGCCACGGCGCGCCTGGCGTTTGCGCACAGCGACTGGTCGGGGTATTCGGTGTTCGAAGAGGCGTTCACGCGCGGCCACATGGCCGGGCTGCTCGCATCCGGCTAGGCCAAGCAGCGCTTCAAGGCCGCTACTGCGCTGTCCACGGTGGTCAGCACCGGCAGCCCGGTGGCCGCCTCGCACAGCCTGCGTGCGCGGGCCATGCTGAACTGCGCCAGGGCGATCACCTCGCAGCCTTCGCGCTGCAGGCGCTGGGCCTGGGCGGCCACCAGGCTGTCGTGCAACTCGCAGTTGCCTGAGTTCAGCGCAGCCATGGCGCCCTCGGCCAGGGCCAGTTGCAGCGGTGTGCCGGGCGGAAACTCCGGCGGCATGGACTGCAGGGTGGGCGCGAAGCTGGCGATCAGGCCGATGCGCAGGCGCGTGCCCACGGCTTGCTCGACCATGGCCTCGTTGGGCTTGAGCACCGGGATCTGCGGGTGCCGCACCGCCACGCGCTCGATGCAGGGCCCGAAGGCCGAGCAGGTGAACAGGATGGCATCGGCCCCCGTGCCCACGGCATAGTCTGCCAAGGCCTCGAAGCGCGCATGCATCGCGCCGTCCAGCCCCTGGCCTGCGCGCGCCAGGTCGGCCGAGAGGCTGTCGTCCAGCAGGTTCATGCGCACGGCCTCGGGCCAGTCCTGCGCGAAGGCGGTGTTGATGGGCTCCACCGAGTGGGCCAGGGCGTGGATGAGGGCGATGCGGGTCATGGTGGCGACGGCGGCGGGGCTCAGATGCCCTTGGAGCTGGGGTTGGCGAAGGCGTCGCGCGTCTCTGCGTTCAGCGGGTAGTTGATGCTCACGTTCTTGGGCGGAATGGGCTGCATGAACCAGCGGTTGTACAGCCTTTCCATCTCGCCCGACTTCATCATGCCCGTGACCACGCGGTCCACCAAGGCCTTGAACTCCGGGTCGTCCTTGCGGAACATCAGCGACTGGTTCTCGGTGCGCAGGCTCTCGCCGACGATGGCGAAGTCCTTGGGGCTGCGGTGGTTGGCGATCAGGCCCGCCAAGAGGATGTCGTCGAGCACGAAGGCGGCGGCGCGGCCGGTTTCGACCATCAGGAAGGAGTCGGTGTGGTCCTTGCCGGCCAGTTGGGTGATCTCCAGGTTCTTGCCCTTGTCGGCCTCGCGCAGCAGGCGCAGCGAAGTCGTGCCGCTGGTGGCCACCACCGACTTGCCCTGCAGGTCGGCCACGCCCTTGATGCCCGAATCGGCGCGCACGGCCATGCGCACGTTGTAGCGGAAGATGTCGGGCGAGAAGGCCACCATCTGCTGGCGCTCGATCAGGTTGGTGGTGGAGCCGCACTCGATGTCCACCGTGCCGTTGGTCACCAGCGGAATGCGGTTCTGCGAGGTCACGTTCTGGTACTTCACCTCGATCTGCGGCATCTTGAGTTCTGTCTTGATGGCCTCCAGGATGCGGTTGCAGATGTCGATGCTGTAGCCCACGGGCTTGCCGCCGCCGTCCAGGTACGAAAAGCCGAACGAGGCCTCGCGGTGGCCGTAGGTGATGGAGCCGCTGTCGCGGATCTTCTTGAGCGTGCCGCCCGCAGGGCTCTGCGCATGGCTGGCGCCGCAGGCCAGCAGGGCGGCCAGCATCAGGGTGGTGGTCAGGGTCTTCATCGGCATGGGAGCACCTTTCAGGTCCAAGTAGCAGGGAGGGGTGGAGAACGGTTCAACAGGGGCTGGGCTGGCGCGGCAGCGTGGCGGTCGAGGTCACGGCGTTGATCGCCTGCGCCAGCAGCGTGGCGATGGACAGGAGCTGCTCGCGCGTGGCGATGTAGGGCGGGGCCAGCAGCACGTGATCGCCCACATTGCCGTCCACCGTGCCGCCGAAGGGGTAGCACAGCAGGCCCAGGTCCATGGCCTTCTTCTTGAGGCGCGCGTGCACCTTCTGCGCGGGGTCGAACGGCGACTTGCTGGCGCGGTCTGCCACCAGCTCCACGCCCCAGAAGAAGCCGCGCCCGCGGATGTCGCCCACGTGTGGGTGCTGGCCCAGCGCATCGCGCAGCGCCTGGCCCAGGAAGTCGCCGTCCTCGCGCACCTTGGCCAGCAGGCCGTCGCGCTCGATGACCTGCTGCACGGCCAGCGCGGCGGCGCAGGCCACCGGGTGGCCCAGGTAGGTGTGGCCATGCTGGAAGAAGCCGCTGCCTTGCGACATGGCGTCCACGATGTGGCGCTGCGCCAGCACCGCACCGATGGGCTGGTAACCGCCGCCCAGGCCCTTGGCCACGGTGATCAGGTCGGGCACCACGCCCTCCTGCTCGCAGGCGTGCAGGCTGCCGGTGCGGCCCATGCCGCACATCACCTCGTCCAGGATCAGCAGCACGCCGTGGCGGTCGCAGACCTCGCGCACGGCCTTGAAGTAGCCGGGCACAGGCGTGAGCACTCCGGCCGTGGCGCCGCCGATGGTCTCGGCGACAAAGGCCAGTACCGTGCGCGGGCCGTGGGCGACGATGGCTTCCTCCAGCTCCCGTGCCAGGCGCAGGCCGTAGGCCTCGGGCGTCTCGCCGGCCTGCTGCTCGCGGTAGGGGTAGCAGGGCGCCACGTGCGTGGCCTCCACCAGGATGGGGGCGAACGGCGCGCGCCGCCAGGCATTCCCGCCCACGGCCAGCGCGCCCAGGGTGTTGCCGTGGTAGCTCTGGCGCCGGGCGATGAAATGCGTGCGCTCGGGCTGGCCGATCTCCACGAAGTACTGGCGCGCCATCTTGAGTGCGGCCTCCACGGCTTCGGAGCCGCCGCTCACGAAGTAGGCATGGCTGGTGCCGGCGGGCGCCGTGCGCACCAACTGGTCGGCCAGTTGCTCGGCCACCTCGGTGGTGAAGAAGCTGGTGTGGGCGTAGGCCAGGCGGTCGATCTGCGCGTGCATGGCCGCCAGCACCTCGGGGTGGCCATGGCCCAGCGAGGACACTGCGGCACCGCCCGAGGCGTCGAGGTATTCGCGCCCCGCGGCATCGCGCAGGTACATGCCCTGCCCGCCCACCGCCACGGGCGGGGTGTGCTGCAGATGGCGGTGAAAAACATGGGTCATGCCTGGATCTCCGGAACAGGTGCAAACGTCGATGGAACGAATGTACCGTAAAAACAAAATAAATGGAACATATGTTTTGATAACGGTGCGAAGTGGAACACTCGCACCGCAAGGTGTTCCGCTACAGTGCTGCGACCACCACTCCTGCGCACGCACTCCCCCTCCATGGGCCTGAAAGACACCCTCCGCGCCCGCTTCGACGGCATGACCGCCATGCAGCAAAAGGCGGCGCGCTTCGTGCTGGAACACCCGAACGACGTGGTGATCGCCTCCATGCGCACCGTGAGCGCGCGCGTCGAGATCCCGCCCGCCACGCTGGTGCGCTTTGCCCAGCTGCTGGGCTTCGATGGCTGGCCCGAACTCAAGGCCGCCCTGGTGCAGGACATGGGCCTGGGTTCCGAGCCCTATGCGCACAAGGCCCGCACCCTGGCCGAGCGCGCGCGCGATGGCGGTGCAGGCCTGGCCGGGGAGATCTTCACCACGCACCGCGACAACCTCGATGCCACCGAGCGCGCCAGCGTTGATGCCCTGCCGCGCGCCGCTGCGCTGCTGGAGAAGGCGCGCGCCGTGCACGTGGCGGGTTTTCGCGCCTGCCACCCGGTGGCCTATTCGCTGATGTACGTGTACCGTTTGTTTCGCGACAGCGTGCACCTGCTCGATGGCCTGGGCGGCTCGCTGGAGATGCAGCTGCGCGCCATGCACAAGGGCGATGCGGTGGTGGTCATCAGCTTCAGCCCCTATTCGCGCGAAGCCATCGCCGTGGCGCGCCAGGCGCGCGCGGCCGGCTGCCAGGTGCTGGCGCTGACCGACACGCCCTCCTCCCCGCTGGCGCTGCTGGCGCACGAGGTGCTGCTGTTCTCCACGCAGAGCCCCTCGTTCTTCCCCTCCGTTGCGGGCGCGCAGGCCCTGTCGGAAGCCCTGCTGGGCCTGCTGGTCAGCCGCGCCGGCAAGGCCGGCATTGCCCGCATCGAAGGGGCCGAGGCCCAGCTCTTCGAAACGGGCGCCTACCTGCCCCCCGCGCCGTGAGTGCAGCACCGGCGGGCGGCGTGCATCTGCATGTCCAGGTCGGGCTGCAGCAGCTCGACCTGTGGGACAGCGGCACGCTGGTGCGCAGCTACCCGGTCTCCACAGCCCTGAACGGCATGGGCGAGCAGAGCGGCAGCGGCTGCACGCCGCGCGGCCTGCACCGCGTGCGCGCCAAGGTGGGCGTGGGCTGCGACGCGGGCACCGTCTTCGTGGGGCGCCGGCCCACGGGTGAGCTGTACTCGCCCGAGCTCGCGGCGCAGCACCCGGGGCGCGACTGGATCCTGTGCCGCATCCTCTGGCTCACGGGCTGCGAGCCGGGCGTGAACCGCGGCGGAGCGGTGGACACGCTGCGCCGCTACATCTACCTCCATGGCTGCCCCGCCGGCACGCCGCTGGGCGTGCCGGCCTCGCATGGCTGCGTGCGCATGGCCAATGCCGATGTGATGGACCTGTTTGACCGCGTGGCCGTGGGCACACCGGTGCACATCGTGCCCTGAGGCGGCCCTGTTCTGTCACGCGCCCGTCATGCGCGCCGGGCATCGTCGCCGGTTTACATTTCTGCCGTCTGCGACCATGTCCCGACTTTCCACCCTCGCCGCCAGCGCCCTGCTGGTCTGCGCTGCCGCGTCTTCATTCACGGCCCAGGCCCAGCAGGCCTACCCCGCCACGCTGGCCGGCCACGCCGTGATGCCCGCCATGAGCCTGGTGCCCGCCCCCAAGGACGCGCCGCAGGACCTGCAGGTCAGCGGCAAGTTCACCACGGGCAAGCGCGTGGAAACGCTGGGCTCGGTCGAAGGCCTGTCGGGCGGCCGCCCCACGGGCATCTCGCTGCCCTTCGCGGGCCAGCCGCTGCAGGGCCACTCGGGCATCAAGCGCATGGCCGACGGCACGTTCTGGATCCTCACCGACAACGGTGCCGGCGCCAAGGCCAATTCGCCAGACTTCATGCTGCACCTGAGCCACTACAACGTGGACTTCAAGAGCGGCCAGTTCAACCGCCTGGCCACCGTATTCCTGCACGACCCGGACAAGAAGGTGCCGTTCCGCATCGTCCACGAAGGCACGGACAAGCGTTACCTGACCGGCTCGGACTTCGACCCCGAGAGCTTCCAGTTCGCCGGCGGTGCGCTGTGGATCGGTGAGGAATTCGGCCCCTACCTGATCAAGGCCGACCTCACCGGCCGCGTGCTCGCCGTGTTCGAGACCCAGGTGGACGGCAAGCTCGTGCGCTCGCCCGACCACCCGGCCATCACCACGGCCGGCGCACCCGATGCCAAGGCCGCGTCCTTCGAGGTCAAGCGCTCCAAGGGCTATGAAGGCATGGCCTCGTCCAAGGACGGCAGCAAGCTCTACGCCCTGCTCGAAGGCCCGCTGTGGAACGAGGCTGCCAAGGCCTATGAGGCCGTCGATGGCACCAAGCAGTACCTGCGCGTGCTGGAGTTCGACGTGAAGTCCGAGCAATGGACCGGCCGCCACTGGAAGTACGTGCTGGAGGCGAACCACCACGCCATCGGCGACTTCAACATGATCGACGGCAGCACCGGCCTCATCATCGAACGCGACAACGGCGAAGGCACGGCCGACAAGGCCTGCCCCGAAGGACAGAAGCGCACGGACTGCTTTCACGACCTGGCCAGGTTCAAGCGCGTCTACAAGATAGAGCTGACCGACGCCAATGTGGGCGGCCCCCTGCGCAAGGTGGGCTACATCGACCTGCTGTCCATCCAGGACCCCAAGCGCCTGGCGAAGAAGCCGCTGAACAACGGCGTGCTGACCTTCCCCTTCTTCACCATCGAGAACGTGGATGTGGTGGACGGCACGCACATCGTGGTGGGCAACGACAACAACCTGCCCTTCAGCTCCAGCCGCGAGCCGAACAAGGCCGACGACAACGAGCTGGTGCTGCTCGAAGTGGGCGAGCTGCTGCGCGCGAAGTAAGCACACGCCACTGTGCTTCTTGCGCAAAGGGCTGTCCCGGAGGCAGCCCTTTTGCATGGCGGGCAGCGCGGTGCGGGGCCGGGTGGCAAAATCGGCGGCCAACCCCTGAAAGCCGCGCCACCATGTTCACAGGCATCGTTCAAGCCACGGCAGGCATTGCCGCCATCCATGACCGCGCAGGCCTGCGCACCTTCACACTGGATTTTCCCGAAGGCTTCTGCCAGGACCTGGCCATTGGCGCCAGTGTCTCCACCGACGGGGTCTGCCTTACGGTGACCGAGATCCTCTCGCCCACGCAGGCCAACTTCGATGTGATGCAGCAGAGCCTGAACATCACCACGCTGGGCAGCTATGCCCAGGGTGACCGCGTGAACGTGGAGCGCGCGGCCAAGGACGGTGCCGAGATCGGCGGGCACCCGCTGTCGGGCCACATCGACTTCTCGGGCACGCTGGCCAGCGTGCGCGAGTTCGACAACAACCTGGTGTGGCGCGTGGCCGTGCCGCCCGAGTTCCGCAAGTACGTCTTCGCCAAGGGCTACATCGCCATCCACGGCGCCAGCCTCACCGTGTCGGAAGTGAACCGCTCCGAAGGCTGGTTCGAGGTCTGGCTGATCCCCGAGACCCGCCGCGCCACGGTGTTCGAGGGCAAGAAGGACGGCGACCGCCTGAACATCGAGATCGAGCGCAGCACCCAGGTGGTGGTGGACACCGTGCGCGAAGCCGTGCAGGAAAGCCTGGGCCGGCTGCAGCCTGTGCTCGAAGCCCTGCTCAAGGAAAAGGGCCTCTCCCTGGAGGACTTCGTGCAACCCCCCGTGATCCCGCACTGAAGCTCAGCCCGCGACGTAGTCGAGAAAGCCGGTGACACGGCGCAGGCGCCCGTCGGCGTCCACCTCGGCCACGTCGGTGCCACGCGCCACGGGTTCGGCCCCCGGGGCCGCGAGCGCCCAGGAAAAGCGCACCACGCTGTGGTGCCCCTCGGGCGTGCCCAGCAGCGCGAAGCGGTAACCGGCAAAACGCTGCTGCGCGCCCGCGATCAGGGCCGCCATGCCGTCATGGCCTCGGCCTTCCATCATGGGGTCGAGGTAGTGCACCTCGCTGCTGAAGGCCTCGCGCACCAGGCGCTCGCGTTCTGCTGTGTCGGTGGCGTTCCAGGCGCTCAGGTAGCGCGCGGCGATGTCGGGCGCGGCGCTGGCGGCGGTCTGTGCAGTGGATTCAACGGTGTTCATGGCAACTCCTGAGGACAAGGGGGTGAAAGAAGGGATGTCGGATGCACGGGCATCCCACGCAGCCCATTCTTCGCGGCGGTCCCGCCTGCGTCGATGACCTGGCAGGTCATGCGCCGTGGGCCGCACCCGGATAATCCGGGCCCTGCATGCCGAATTCCTCGCTTCCCCCTTCTCCTGTACCTGGTGCGCCGCGCGCTCTGCAGCTGCACGACCTGCCCGGCCTGCTGCAGGTGCAACTGGCCTGCTATGGCACGGGCTTCGTCGAGAGCGCCGAGGTCTTTGCGCGCCGGCTTGCCAGCCCGGTGAACTGCTCGCTGGTGATCGAACGTGACGGGCAGGTCTGCGCCTACCTCGCGGCCTACCGCTCGGTGCAGGGCAAGGTCACGCCTCTGCACGGTGACTTCGAGGCACCGGCCGGCACACCCGACACGCTCTACCTGCACGACATGGCCGTGCTGCCCGCCTGTGCGGGCCAGGGCCTGGCGCAGGCACTGCTCACACCCCTGTGGGCCCAGGGCGCGGCCTGGGGCCTGCGGCACACGGCCCTGGTCTCGGTGCAGGGCTCGCAGGGTTACTGGGAGCGCCATGGCTACGCCGTGCAGCCGCTGGCCGATGCACTGCAGCGTGAGCGGCTGGCAAGCTACGGCGAGGGGGCCGTGTACATGGTGCGAACGCTGGCGCCCTAGCCAGCGCCTTGCGTACGCCATTGGGCCTGTGTGAACGGCGCCACGGGCTGGGCATCCGTCGCAGGCGGTGGTCATAATGGGTGGCATGCCCAACCGCTGGAAACCCAATGTCACCGTGGCCGCTGTCATTGAACGCGATGGCCGCTTCCTGCTGGTGGAGGAAGAGACCACCGATGGCCTCAAGCTCAACAACCCCGCCGGCCACCTGGACCCGGGCGAGTCGCCCATCACCGCCTGCGCGCGCGAGGTGCTCGAAGAGACCGCCTTCGATTTCGAGCCCCTGCACATCATCGGTGTGTACCTCAACCGCTTCACCAAGACGCGCACGGGCGACGACATCACCTACCTGCGTTTTGCCTTTGCCGGCAACCTGGGCACGCACCATGCATGGCGCGCGCTCGATGAAGGCATCGTGCGCACCGTGTGGATGACGGCCGAAGAGATCCGTGCGTGCCCCGAGCGCCACCGCAGCCCGCTGCTGCTGCAATGCCTGGCCGACTACCTGGCCGGCCAGCGCTACCCGGTATCGCTGGTGCACACCGATATCTCGGTGACGCAGGCCCCGGGCTGAGACCGCGCGGGATGCGCAGAGGATTTTTTCCGGACCGCATGTAACCGGCGTGGTGGACGGGACGAACTAACAGGCAGAGAGCGTGGCGCCGCGCGATCTGAACAACCCCTGTTTCGACCCCATCCTTCTGGAGCCATCCACCATGCTGCACACCACCACGTCTTCTTCCTCTTCTTCCGCATCCCTCGCCCTGGCCGCGGCGCTGCTGGCCCTGTCCTCTGGTGCCTTTGCCGCCGACGCCCCCAAGGGTTCCAAGGGCGCAGCCATTGCCGCCAACGACAAGGTGCACTGCTACAACGTGCACGAGTGCAAGGGCAACAGCGACTGCTCCACCGCCGAGCACAGCTGCAAGGGCCAGAACGCCTGCAAGGGCCACGGCTTCAAGGCCAAGACCGCAGCCCAGTGCCTGAGCGAAAAGGGCACTATCGGTGATATCAAGGGGTGATGGCCCCTGGTGGCTGTGCCATGCCGCAGCCGCCTGCTCCCCATGGCACATGACCCCATCGCTGTGCGCGGCACCGGCTTCGGCCTGGGCCTGCGCACCCCGCACTACGCGGATTTTCTTGCTGCTCCCCAGCCGCTCGACTGGCTGGAGATCATCACCGACAACTACCTCGTCGAGGGCGGCAAGCCGCTGGCGGTGCTCGATGCGCTGCGGCGCGACTACCCCATGGCCATGCACGGCGTGGCCATGTCCATCGGCTCGGCGCAGGGCGTGGACCTCGGCTACCTGCGCCAGGTCAAGGCGCTGGCCGACCGCATTGAGCCGCTGTGGGTCTCCGACCACCTGTGCTGGGTGGGGCCGGGCACCGGGCAGTGGCTGCACGATCTGTATCCGCTGCCCTACACCGATGCCTCGGCGCGCCATGTGATCGCCCAGGTGCGCCGCGCGCAGGATGTGCTGGGCCGCCGGCTGGTGCTGGAGAACGTCTCCAGCTACATCCGCTATGCGGACGACAGCGCGAGCGAATGGCAGTTTCTGGCCCACATCGCGCAGGAGGCCGACTGTCTGCTGCTGGTGGACGTGAACAACATCCACGTGAGCAGCGTGAACCACGGTTTCGACCCGCTGGCCTACCTCGATGCGCTGCCCGCACACCGCGTGCAGCAGATCCACCTGGCCGGCCATTCGGACCTGGGCGACCACATCATCGACACCCACGACCACCCGGTAGCCCCGCCCGTGTGGGAGCTGTATGCCCAGGCCTGCGCGCGCTTCGGCGCCGTGGCCACCATGGTCGAACGCGACGACCGCATCCCGCCACTGGCCGAACTGCTGGACGAGATGACCGTGGCGCGGCGCATTGCCACCGAGCATGTCCCGCGGGCGGGTGCCTTGGAGCAGGCGACCCTTTCCTGGCCAGGCGCCACGCCGCTGCCCGCGCGGCCGCTGCAAATGCAGCAGCAGGAGCTGGCCGACCGCATCCTGGCCGAGCCGCTGCAGCCTCTTGCGGACGATGACCCCGTGGAGGGCCGCCTAGGCATCTACCACCATGCCTACCGCGCGCGGCTGGCGGAAGTGCTGGCCGACACCCATGCCAAGACCTGGCTGTACATGGGCTCGGGCATCTTCGAGGCCCATGCACGTGACTACGCCGTGGCGCACCCGCCCACGGTGCGCAGCCTCAACCGCTATGGCGAGGACCTGGCCGGCGTGCTGCGAACGCTCTACCCGGAGAACCCGGAGCTCTACGAACTGGCCCGGCTCGACTGGGACCTGCGCACGCGCTTCGATGGCGCCGATGTACCGGCGCTGGATGGCGATGCCGCATCCGATGGGGCCTGGACCCACCGCCGCGCGGTGCTGCACCCGAGCGCGCTGCTGCGCCCGCTCACCACCAATGCCGTGGCCCTGTGGAATGCCATCCATGCCGATGAGGAGGTGCCTGAGGCCTTTGCGCTAGCGGAGCCGGCCACGCTGCTGGTCTGGCGCAAGGGACACCAGCCGCACTTTCGCACGCTGGACAGGCAGGAGGCGGCATGGGTCGCCCACCTGCAGGCGGGCGCTTCGGTGGAGCAGGCCTGCGGGCTGCTGCAGGCCGAAGGCCTGCTGCCCACGCCCGATGTGCTGGCGCCATGGCTTGCCGGGCTGCTGCGCGATGGCCTGGTGCGCGCCGACCTGCCGGCCGCTGCGGCTGCTACTCCGCCGTGAGCTTGCGCTCCTTGATGATGGCGGCCCACTGGGCCGATTCCTTTTTCATGAAGGCTGTGAGTTCGGCACGCGTGGTGGGCTGCGGCGTCAGGCCATGCTTGTCCAGCGCCTCCTTCACGGCCGGGTCGTTGAGCACGGCCACGATCTCCTTGTTCCAGCGGTCCAGGATTGCCGCGGGCGTCTTGCCCGGCGCCACGAAGGCATACCAGTTGAGCGCCTCGAAGCCCGAAAAGCCCGACTCGGCCACCGTGGGGATACCCGGCAGATAGGCCGGCCGTGTGAGCCCGGTGGTGGCCAGCGGCACCAGCCGGCCGGCCTCCACATGCGGCATGGCCGTGGGCGGGGCCGAGAAGTACGAGGCCACGCGCTCGCCCAGCAGGTCCTGCAGGGCAGGGGCGCCGCCCTTGTAGGGCACGTGCACCATGTCGATGCCCGCGCGCTGGTTGAACAGTTCCCCCGCCAGGTGCGAGGCCGAGCCCGCGCCGGTGGAGGCGAAGTCCACGCTGCCGGGTTTCTTCTTGGACAGCTGCACGAACTCGGCCAGCGTCTTCACACCCGTGGCCTTGTGCACCACCAGCACGTTGGGGAAGTTCACCCCGCCCGAGACAGGGGCCAGGTCCTTGAACGGGTCATACGGCAGCTTCATGAGGTGCGGGGCGATGGTCAGCGGGCCGATCGAGCCCAGCAGCAGCACCGTGCCGTCGGGCGCGGCATTGGCGACGAACTGGTGCGCGATGTTGCCGCCCGCACCGCCCTTGTTGTCCACCACCACCTGCTGGCCGATGTTCTCGCCCAGCTTCTTGGCGATCAGCCGGGCTGCCGCGTCGGCCGCGCCGCCGGCGGCGAATCCCACGACCAGGGTGACGGGTTTCTTGGGCAGAAAGTCCTGGGCCTGCGCGGGCGTGGACAGGGCCAGGGTGGTGAGTGCCGTCGCCTGCAGCAACAACCATTGGCGTTTTTTCATCGGTGTGTCTCCTTGGTGGGTCTTTGGGATTCAGTCATCGCCCAGGCCGATGGGGTGGGGCTGGCGCTTTTCCACCGCATGGCGCAGCAGGGCCGCGGTGCGGAAGATGCCGTGGGCGAACTTGCTGTAGGGCATGGTGGCAAAGAGCGCCATCACCGCGCCCAGGTGCAGGCACAGCAGCAGGGCCAGGGCCGGGGTGCCGCGCGCCAGCCACAGCGCCAGGCCGCTGGTGCTGGTGAGGAACAGCAGGGCGATGAAGGCCCGGTCCATGGGCTTCTGGGCGGCGTCGCCGTGCTGCGGGTGGCGCCGGTGGTTCAGGTGCCACAGCCCGGCCGTGCCCAGCGCCAGGGCGGTGCCGCCCACGGCGCCCAGCAGCTTGGGCAGGCTGGGCAGATCGTAGGGCGCGGCCCAGCCCAAGGCATAGTGGTACAGCGTGGCCACGCTGGTGGCCGCGAAGCACAGCGCAAAGCCGTAGAAGGTCAGGTGGTGGAAGCGCCTGCGCCACAGGGTGTAGGCGTCGTCCTCCTCGTGGCAGCCCTCGCCATGGCCACCATCGAGGTACTTCAGGCGCAGCACCGCATCCGTGGCCTCGACCGCGGCAGGGCCGCTCAGGGGTGCCCCGCTGGTCGCGGGCGATACGTCGCACCAGAAGCGGTGCACGCCCAGGGCCAGGGCCAGCGTGGCGAATAGGAACACCGGCGCGAACAGGCCCACCAGCAGGTTGTGCGGGAACAGGCGGTAGAAATTGCCACCCAGGTTCTGGCCCCACAGCGCCGCCAGGCCCTGGCCCTGCAGCACCACTGCGAGCAGCAAAAACAGCGTGAGCCCTGCCACCAGGGCCAGCGCCAGCGTGAGCCCATTGCGCTGGTACAGCGCGCCCAGCGCGGGTGGCCAGGCGTAGTCGGCATAGGTCTGGCCGCGCACCTGGGCCATGGCCTGCGGCACGTTGACCGCGAATTCGTGCGGCGGAGCGTACTGGCAGGCGTGCAGGCAGGCCCCGCAGTTGTGGCACAGGTTGGCCAGAAAATGGATATCGGCCTGGCCGAATTCGAGGCGCCGCGTCATGGCCGGGAACACGGCGCAAAAGCCTTCGCAGTAGCGGCAGGCATTGCAGATCTGCATCTGGCGCGCGACCTCGGTCTCGGGGGCTGACAAGGAGACGATGGCGCCATCGGCCAGCTCCCGTGCGTCCTGCACCAGGGCCTCAAGCGACTGCATGGGCCACCTCCTGGCTCTGTGCTGCGCGCGCGGCGTTCGTGCCCGCGATGCGCCCGAAAGCCGTGCCGATGGACATGCCGACCCCGGCCGTATAGCCCTTGCCCAACACATTGCCGGCCATCATCTCGCCGGCCACGAAGAGATTCGGGCTGGCCTGTCCGCCGAAGTGCACGGCGGCACTCTCGTCCGTGCGCAGGCCGAGGTAGGTGAAGGTGACGCCGGGCCTGAGGGCATAGCCGTAGAACGGCGGCGTATCGATGGGGCGCGCCCAGTGCGTCTTGGCGGGCACGAGGGCCTCGGTATGGCAGTCGTCGAGCGCGGTGTGGTCGAAGCGGCCCACACGGCAGGCAGCGTTGTAGCCATCGAGGGTGTGCATAAACCGGTCCACGTCCAGCCCCAGCCGCTGGGCCAGTTCGGGCAGGCTGTCGGCCTGCACGCCCGGGAACACCGGCGGCATGAAGCGGCCCACGGCCTGGCTGTCGATGATGGAGTAGCCGATCTGCCCGGGTTGCTGGGCCACCAGCCGCCCCCAGATGGCGTAGCGCTTGGGCCAGAAGTCCTCGCCCTCGTCGTAGAAGCGCTCGGCCTGCTGGTTGACCACCACGCCGAGCGAGACGCAGTCGATGCGGGTGCAGATGCCGCCGTCGTACAGCGGCGCGCGCGCGTCGATGGCCACCATGTGGGCCTGCGTGGAGTCGCCGATGCGGTCGGCGCCGTGGTCCTCCAGCAGGTGGCGCAGCAGCACGCCGCGGTTGCAGGCCGTGCCGCGGATCAGGAAGTTGTCCGACGGCCATTCGCCGCGCTCGTTCTGGCCCCAGGCCTCGCGCAGCCATTCGCGGTTGGACTCGAAGCCGCCGGCGGCCAGCACGCAGGCGCGGGCACGGATGCGCTGGCCGTTGCAGTGCGCGGCGATGAAGCGGCCACCCTCGGTCTCGATGCGCTCCACGGGCGCTTCGTAGCGCACCTGCACCCCCAGGCGCTCGGCGCTGCGGTAGTAGGCGTTGACCAGCGCCTTGCCGCCGCCCATGAAGAAGGCATTGGTGCGCGCCGTGTGCAGCGCGCCGGCCAGCGAGGGCTGGAAGTGCACGCCATGGCGGCGCATCCAGTCGCGGCAGGTGCCCGAGGCGCGGATCACCAGGCGCGCCAAGTGCTCGTCGGTCAGGCCGCCGGTCACCTTGAGCAGGTCCTGCCAGAACTCTTCTTCGGGGTAGGCGTCGACCAGCACGTCCTGGGGGGTGTCGTGCATGCAGCGCAGGTTGCGCGTGTGGGCCGAATTGCCGCCGCGCCATGCGCGCGGGGCCGCCTCCAGCAGCAGCACGCTGGCGCCGGCTTCGCGCGCCATGAGCGCGGCGCACAGGGCGGCATTGCCGCCGCCGATCACCAGCACGTCGGGGGTAGTGCTCGTCTCCATGGGTCAGCGCTCCCCTCTGCGGGGAGCGCGGGGGCTCGTCCTGCGCATCATCGTGGTCTCCGGGCGGTGCTGCCGCCGCATGTCGTGGTGGTGCCACTGTAGGGAGACCGCTGCAGGGCGTGCAGCGGGTTCAGGTCATGCAGGTATCACGAATCGTGATGGCTTGGGGCGCTTTCGATCAGGGTGGTGCCGAACCATTGGCCGGCCCCCACCAGGCCGCGCACGCAGTCGGCCACCACCACGCGGGCGGCCAGCGCGGCGGGCGAGAGCTCGTCCTCCGACAGGCTGCACAGCAGGTTCACGCGGCGCGCGGGCGCATCGGTCAGGCGCGCGCACTGGAAGCGCCGGGCGGCATCGGGATAGCGGCCCATGGCCGCCCAGGGCTGCAGGGTGGAGCCCAGGCCGGCGTCCACCGCGGCCATGACCATGGCCAGGGAGTCGACCTCCAGCACGATGTGCGGGGCCACGCGGTCGCGCGCGAAGGCCGTGTCCAGCGTGCTGCGCAGGCCGTGCGGGCCGGTGGGCAGGATCAGCGGCTCGTCGCCGAGCTCGGCCACGGTGATGGTCTCGGGCAGGCGGCGCGCGCCCGGGCCGCCGCGCGCGCAGATCAGGAACAGGTCTTCCTCCAGCAGCGGCAGCACCTGCCAGCGCCGCGCGGTGCCCGACTGCTGCGCCTGGTGCAGCCGGGTGTCGAACAGCACGGCCAGGTCGAGCTGGCGCGCATGCAGCATGTCGGTAAGGTGGCCCGACATGCCTTCGACCATGTGCAGCCGCACGTCGGGGTAGCGGCTGCGCATGGCCTGCATCAGCGGCAGGCCCAGCACGCCCGAGGTGGTGGGCGCCAGGCCCACGGTGACGGTGCCCGACAGGCGTGCCTGCTGCGCCGCGCGCACGGCCTGCTCGGCATGGCGCAGGGTCAATTGCGCCTCGCGGAAGAAGGCCAGCCCGGCCTCGGTGGGCGCCACGCCGCGCGGCGTGCGGTGCAGCAGGCGGGTGGCCAGCTCCCCTTCGAGCCGGGTGATCTGCTGGCTCAGCGCGGACTGCACCACGTCCAGGTCCAGCGCGGCGCGGCTCATGGAGCCGCGCTCCACCACGCGCACGAAATAGCGCAGTTGTCTCAGTTCCATCGGGGAATCCTTCGGGCCGTGTGCGGCGCTCAGCCATCATCTTGTGTGATGGCGCAATGTTCGCACAAGCGCAGGAGTCACACCCCGTTCGGCAGCAGTGCGGCCAGGGCCTCGCGCATCCAGCGTGCAATCAGCTGCTGGCGCTCGCGCGGCATGCGGTCCAGGGTCGAGGCCACGCTGATCGCGGCGACCGGTGCGCCCTCTGCGTTGCGCACGGCCATGCCGGCGGCCAGCACGCCCTGGGTGGCGTGGTTGCCCACCACCGACCAGCCGCGTTCGCGCGTCGCGCGCACCAGCAGGGCCAGGCGCTCGGGCGTCATGCCGCCATAGTGCGGCAGGGCCTGCGCATTGGCCGCGATGCAGGTGTCCACCTCGTCGTCGGGCAACGCTGCCAGCAGCGCCAGCCCGGCCGCGCCCACGCCCAGGGGCTGGCGCGTGCCGACCTGGATCACCAGGATCTGCACCGGGTGCGTGCCCACGTGGCGCGCAATGCAGTGCGAGGCCGGCCCCTCGCGCACGATGGCAAAGGCCGCATCGCCGCAGGCGCGGCTCACGCGTTCGAGCACCGGTGTCAGGCGCATGGCCATGTTGGGCAGGGCCGTGGGCGCGGCCACGGCCGCCAGGCGCGGCCCGGCCACGTAGTGGAAACGCCCGCGCCGGGCCACATGGCCACCTTCGAGCAGGGTGGCCAGCAGGCGGTAGACGGTGGCGCGCTCCAGGCCCGCGGCGCGGCACAGCTCGATCACGCGCAGGCCTTCGCGCCCGCTGGCCAGGATGGCGTCGAGCACCTGCAGCCCCCGGCGCAGGGTACGGCTGCCCGGGTCCTCGGCAGTGCCATCTGCCAACAGGCTCTGGGCTGAATCGTCCGGCAGGCGGACGTTTCGATTCGCGGGTCGGGAGGGCATGGGAAAGAATTTGTCCGTCGATGCAACCAACGCGCAGTGTGCCGCAGAGCCACGCCGCAGGGGGCGCCAAGACAGGTTTTCCAACACATCCAGGAGACAAGACATGAGCTCGCACACCACCACCGTTATCGCGCCGCGCCGGCGCCTGCTGGCCCTGGCCGCCGCTGCCCTCGCCTGCACCACCGCCCTGCCCCTGCAGGCCCAGACCGCCAGCGCCACGGGCTGGCCTGCCAAGCCCATCAAGCTCGTCGTGGGCTATGCAGCCGGCGGCGCCACCGATGTGATCGCGCGCCTGGTGGCCGTCAAGCTCGGCGACCAGCTCGGCCAGCCCGTGGTGGTGGACAACCGCGCAGGCGCCAACAGCAACGTGGGCGCCGAGAACGTGGCGCGCGCCCCGGCCGACGGGTACACGCTGTACGTCTACACCATCGCCAACACCATCAACGCCTCGCTCTACCCCAAGCTCGGCTACGACCCGGTCAAGGACTTCGAGCCCATCGGCATGATCGCCAAGATCCCCAACATCCTGGTGGTCAACCCCAAGCTGCCTGTGAAGAACCTGGCCGACTACGTGCGCTATGCCAAGGAGTCCAAGGACGGCATCACCTTCGCGTCCTCGGGCAGCGGCTCGTCCATCCACCTCTCGGGCGAGATGTTCAAGATGCAGTCCCAGCTCAAGATGCTGCACGTGCCCTACCGCGGCAGCGCGCCGGCCGTGACCGACCTGCTGGGCGGCCAGGTGGATTCGATGTTCGACAACACACCCTCGGCCCTGCCGCATGTGCAGGCAGGCAAGCTGCGTGCCATTGCCATCACCAGCGCCCAGCGCTCGCCGCTGCTGCCCGATGTGCCCACGCTGGCCGAGTCGGGCTATGCGGGCTTCGACGTGCAGTCGTGGTTCGGCCTGGCTGCGCCCACGGGCACGCCGCGCCCCGTGGTCGAGCAGCTCAACGCCGCCCTGAACAAGGTGCTGGCCCAGCCCGAGGTGCGCAGCCGCCTGCAGGAGCTGGCCGCCACGCCCGATTCGGGCACGCCCGACAAGATGCGCAGCTTTGCCGCCGCCGAGATCAAGCGCTGGCGCGAGGTCGTCAAGGCCTCCGGCGCCACCGCCGAGTAAGCGACCCCTCACCCACCACGACCCTGCTTCCCATGTTCCCCATCGACTTCTTCTGGCGCGCCGCCCAGCGCTGGCCCGACCGCATCGCCATCGACGCGCCCGAGGGTGCCATCCGCTACGACGCGCTGGCCGCGCGCGTGGCGGCGCTCGCGGCCGGCTTTACCGCCATCGACCCGGCGCCGCAAAGCCGCGTCGGCATCTGCGCCGGCAACAGCGCCGACCACATCGCTGCGCTGCTGGCGGTGCTGGCCTGCGGCAAGGTCTGGGTGCCGCTCAACCCCAAGAGCACCCGACCCGAGATCCGCCGCATCATCGATGCGACCGAGCCGTCCATCCTGGTGCTGGACGCGGCCTGCGCCGATCTGCTCGACGGGGCCCCCGGGACCTTGCTGACAACCGCAGGGCTGGCGGACCTGGCCGCCGCGCACGCCGGCGCACTGCGCCCCGTGATCGACCTGCCGGACGATGCCACCCAGGCCATCAAGTTCACGGGCGGCACGACGGGTGTGCCCAAGGGCGTGATGCAGCCCTACCGCGCGTGGATGGCCAACATCACCAACCAGATCCACGCCTGGGGCTTCGATGAGCACGAGCGCTACATCGTGGCCGCGCCCATCACGCACGGTACCTCCACCTACCTGCTGCCCATCCTGGCGCAGGGCGGCTGCCATGTGGTGCTGGGCGGCGCGGGCGCCGAGGCCGTGCGCACGGCTTTCCGCGAGCGCGGCGGCACGGTGTGCTTCATGCCGCCCACGCTGGTCTACATGCTGATGGCGCTGCCTGGCGTATCGCGCGCGGACTTTCCGCGCCTGCGCCGGCTGATCTACGGCGGCGCGCCCATGCCGCCCGAGAAGATCCGCCAGGTGCGCGATTTCTTCGGCCCGGTGCTGGGCACGACCTACGGCCAGACCGAGGCGCCGCAGATCCTCACGGTGATGCAGCCCGAGGATTTCGAGGACCCGGCCAACTGGGCGGCCGTGGGCCGCACCACCTGGTTCAGCGACGTGGCCATCATGGCGCCCGATGGCCGCTTGTTGCCCACCGGCGAGGTGGGCGAGGTGGTGGCGCGCGGCGATCTGCTCATGACCGGCTACTGGCGCCTGCCCGAGAAGACCGCCGAAACCCTGGTGGACGGCTGGCTGCACACCGGCGACCGCGGGCTCATCGACGAGCGCGGTTACGTCTACCTCAAGGACCGGCTCAAGGACATGGTGATCACCGGCGGCTTCAACGTCTACCCCGTGGACGTGGAGAACGCGCTGGGCCAGCACCCGGCGGTGCACGAATGCGCGGTGTTCGGCCTGCCCGACGACAAGTGGGGCGAGACCGTGCAGGCCGCCGTGCAGCGGCGCCCCGGCGAGCAGGCTACGGAGGCCGAGCTGATCGCCTTTGTGCGCGAACGCCTGGGCCCGGTGCAGACGCCCAAGCACATCCATTTCCACGAGAGCCTGCCGCGCTCGCCCGTGGGCAAGGTGCTCAAGTCCGCCGTGCGCGATGCGGCTTTGGCCGCACTGGCCACCACGGCCTGAAGGAACCATTCACATGACCACTACCGCTTCCAAGACCCCCGTCACCCGCCTGTGCACCCACACCCTGACCAGCCTGCATTACCGCGATGCGAACCTGGTGGAGGACCTGATGGGGAAGAAGACCTTCACCGAGGTGATGCTCATGCAGATCCTGGGCCGCGCGCCGCGCGGCGTGGACCTGCGCATCACCGACGTGGTGCTCATCGTGCTCATGGAGCACGGCCTCACGCCCAGCGCCATCGCCACGCGCCTGATCTACATGAGCGCGCCCGAGAACCTGCAGGGCGCCGTATCGGCCGGCCTGCTGGCCGTGGGCAGCTCCTTCGTGGGCACCATGGAGAACTGCGCCGGCCTGCTCGACCGCATCGCGGGCGCGGCCGAACCGAAGGCCGAGGCGCTGGCCATCGCGCGCCACTACAAGGGGCTCAAGTCCCCCGTGCCGGGCTTCGGCCACCACCTGCACAAGCCGGTGGACCCGCGTGCCTACAAGCTGCTGGAGATGGGCCGCGCCGAAGCCGAACTGCAGGGCGACCAAATCCGCGCGCTGGAGACCCTGTCCCATGCCGTGGACGAAGTGGCCGGCCGCGCCATCACCATCAACGCCACGGGCGCCGTGGCCGCGCTGCTGGGCGAGATCGGCGTGCCCACGGCGGTGATGCGCGGCTTTGCCGTGATCTCGCGCGCGGCCGGTCTGGTGGCGCACATCGTGGAAGAGCAGAACAGCCCCTCGGGCCGCTTCATCTGGGACACCATCGAGCATGCGATTCCCTTCGTGGGCGGCGCAGGCCAGGAAGGCCAGGCATGAGCGCCAATGAAGGCACCGTGCTCGTCACCGGCGCCAGCCGGGGCATAGGCCGTGCGGTGGCCACGCGGCTGATGGCCGACGGCCTGCAGGTCGTGAACTTCGACATCGCGGCTCCGGAAAGCCTCGGCGCGCATGAAACCTTCGTGCAGGTGGACCTGGCCGACGAGGCTGCGCTGCGCGACGCGCTGGCCCGCACGGTGGCTGCGCGGCCCATCACCCGCCTGGTGAACAACGCGGGCATCGTGCGGCCCGCCGGCATCGATGCCGCCACCAGTGCCGACCTGCAGGCCGTGATGGCCGTCAACCTGGCCGCTGCCATCGCCTGCGTGCAGGCCCTGCTGCCGGCCATGCGCGCGGCGCGCTTCGGGCGCATCGTCAACATATCGAGCCGTGCTGCGCTGGGCAAGGGCGAGCGCATCGCCTATGCCGCCAGCAAGGCAGCGGTGCACGGCTTCACCCGCACCCTGGCGCTGGAGCTGGGTGCCGACGGCATCACCGCCAACGCCATCGGCCCCGGGCCCATCGCCACCGAGCTCTTCGAGCGCGTGAACCCGCCCGGCGCGCCGGCCACGCAGCGCATTCTGGACACCATCCCCGTGCGCCGCATGGGCCAGCCCGAGGAGGTGGCGCACCTGGTGGCCTCGCTGCTCGACGCACGTGCGGGCTTCATCACGGGCCAGGTGGTCTATGTGTGCGGCGGCATGACCGTGGGGCTGGCGCCATGAGCGCGACAAGCAGCATGCCACCCGCGCTGCCGCTGGACCTGTCGGGCCGCGTGGTCTTCGTGGCCGGCGGCGGGTCGGCCGGGCCGGGCTGGAGCATTGGCCGTGCGGCCTGCGTGACCTATGCGCGCCTGGGTGCCCGCGTCTGCGTGGCCGACCGCGACTCGGCCTCGGCCGAAGAGACCATGGCGCTCATCCAGGCCGAGGGCGGCACGGCCGCCACCTTCGTGGGCGACGTGGCCGAGGCGGCGGACGTGAAGCGCCTGTTCGCCGAAGCGCGCGAGCGCTTTGGCGGCGCCATCGACGTGCTGCACCACAACGTGGGCATCGGCAAGACCGGCGGCCCGCTGGAAACCAGCGCCGAAGACCTGGAGCGCATCCACGGCGTGAACGTGGGCAGCCTGCTGCTGGCCTGCCAGGAGGTGCTGCCCGGCATGGTGGAGCGCGGGCGCGGCTCCATCATCACCATCTCGTCCATCGCGGGCATGCGCTACCTGGGCTACCCGCACCTGGCCTACGGCGTGACCAAGGCCGCGGTCACGCACTTCACGCGCATGGTGGCCCAGCAGTACGCGGGCCAGGGCGTGCGTGCCAACACCGTGGTGCCGGGGCTGATCGACACGCCGCGCATCGCCAACACGGTAGCGAAGATGTTCTCGGACACCAGCCTGGATGAAGCGCGCGCCGCGCGCGCCCGCCAGGTGCCCATGGGCCGCATGGGCACCGCCTGGGACGTGGCCCATGCCTGCGCCTTTTTGGCCAGCGATGCATCGGCCTATGTGACCGGCACCGAGCTGGTGGTAGACGGCGGCATTACGGGCAAGTTCGTGTAGCCGCTTCAGAAGCTGTGCATGACACCAGCGGAAACGCCGGTGGCCGTGCGCTTGTTGGCCGCGCCCTGGAAGTTGTTGCGCCAGCGTGTGTGGTCCAGTTCGGCATAGACCCGCGTGCGGCGCGAGAGCTTGTACTCGGCAAAGGCCACCATGCGGCCGTAGCCGTCGTCGGCTGCAGCGGTGCGTGTGCGGTCGATCTTGTAGTAGGTGGCGGTCAGGTCCAGCAGCGGCAGTGCTGCCCAGGTGGCGCCTGTGGACAGCACGCGCTGCTCAGTGTGCGTGGCCGCGCCCGTCTGCGCCTTGCTGCGCCCGGCGTTGGCGGCCAGGCGCACGCTGCCCCACTGGTACACCGCGCCCAGCGTGGCGGCATCGAGCGGGCGCAGGTTGGCGTCTTTGAAGGTCTGCCAGGCGCCGGACACGGTGAGGCCGCCATCGGCATAGGCGAGGCCCAGGCCGTGCGAGGACAAAGCGGACGATTGGGATGCGACTTCGCCTACCCCCAGCATTGCCCGCGCGGTGAGGCCGCCCCAGCGGCCGCTGAGCTTGACGGCATTGTCCAGCCGGTAGGAGCCGGTGTTGGCGCCCGCGCTGCCGTACTCGATGCCCAGGCCGTGCTGGCTCAGCGCGGTGACGCCGATGTTGGGGTTGACGCTGGCAAAGCGCATGGCCAGCGGGTCCACGGGCGAGATGGCGTCCGCCAGCAGCGTGGTCTGCCGCCCCAGCGCGATGCTGCCCCAGGCGTTCTGCAGCCCGACCCATGAGGCGCGGTCGAAGTATTTGGCACTGTTGGCGGGCGCACCGGTGTCGGCATTGAGGCCGCTTTCCAGGTGGAACAGCGCGCGGGCGCCGCCGCCCAGGTCTTCGCTGCCGCGCACGCCCCAGCGGCTGGTGGTGTGGATGCCGCTGCCCAGGCTGTGGTGCGAGCCGGGGGCGGGCGCATTAGCGGCCGTGAGCCCGCTGGCGTGGCGCAGGCCCAGGTCCACCACGCCGTAGAGCGTGAGTTGGGTGGATGCGGTCTGGGCGAACGCGGGCGCGCAGGCCAACAGTGCGGACAAGGCGCACAGGGCGCCGGTCGTGTTCTTCATGCGGTCTCCTCGGTGGTTTTCGTTCTTTTCCGGCAGGGTCAATCGGCCGTCAGCTGCGCTTTCTGTACCACGCCGCGCCACTTGGCCAGTTCCTGGCGCACGGTCTGGGCCAAGGCCTCGGGCGTGCTGCTGTCCACCACGGCGCCCTGCTCTTCGATGCGGCGCGCCACGTCCTTGTCGGCCAGGGCGGTGTTGAGTGCCTTGTTGAGCTGGTCCACCACGGCCTTGGGCGTTTTGCCCGGCGCGAACAGCGCGTACCACTGGGTGATCTCCACGCCCTTGATGCCGGCCTCCTCCAGCGTGGGCACATCGGGCATCAGCGAGGAGCGCTTGGGCCCGGCCAGCGCCAGGGCACGCAGCTTGCCGTTCTTGACGTGCGACGAGGCCGAGAACAGGCTGGGGAACATCACCTGCGTCTGGTTGGCCATGGTGTCGTTCATCGCCGGGGCCGAGCCGCGGTAGGGCACATGCGCCATCTGCGCGCCGCTCTCCAGCTTGAACATCTCGGCCGAGAAATGCGGCGCCGTGCCGTTGCCGGCCGAGGCGTAGTTGTAGGAAGTCGGATGCGCCTTGGTCAGCGCCACGAACTCGGCCACCGTCTTGGCGGGCACCTTGGGGTTGATGACCATCAGCGTTGGCGAGTAGCAGACCATGCCGATGGGCTCGAACTGGGTGATGGGGTCGTAGCGCAGCTTCTGCAGGGCTGGGCTCATGCCGTGCGTACCGATGTAGCCGAACAGGATGGTATGGCCATCGGGCGCAGCGCGCGCCACGAACTCGGCGGCAATGGCACCGTTGGCGCCGGCCTTGTTCTCCACGATCACCGACTGGCCCAGCAGCTGCGACATCTTCTGCGCCACCACGCGCGCCATGCCGTCGTTGCCGCCCCCGGCGGCCGTGGGCACGACCAGGGTGATGGAGCGCTCGGGAAAGGCGGCGTGCGCCGCCAGCGGTGCACCGGCCAGCGTGGCGAGGGCCAGTGCGGCGGCCAGCATGCGGCGGCGCGTTGGAGGGAGGGCAGAAGGGTGGGTCATGGTCTTGTCTCCGGTCATGTCGTTGTGGATGGGGTAAGCGAAGGGGATCAGGGGTGGGCTGCAGCGGCTTGTGCGACGAACAAGGTGCCTTCCAGGATCTTTCGGGCCGTGCGCACCAGCGCGGCCTGCACCAGCGTGCATTGGCCGTCCACCAGGGCGAGTTCCACGTCCACGTGGATGCGGCCGGCCGGGTGCAGCACCTCCACGCGGCGCGTGCCCGCGCTGGGCGCGGTGCGCGTGTCGCTGGCCACGGTGCCGGGCAGCACCAGGGCGGCCGCCACGCCGATGGCGCCGGTCACGGCATGCGAGCGGTGGCAGCGCCGCGGGGTGAAGTAGCGCGAGGCGATGCTGCCGGGCGCCGGTCCGTCGGAGACGATCACCGGCTTGGGCAGCACGCTGCCCGAGACATTGCCCATGCCCATGCGCAGCCCGGCCTCGCAGCGCAGGGCTTCGAGGCGTGCCAGCAGCGCGGTGTCGGCATCGAGCTCGGCGGGGCTCTCGTCGCCGCGAAGGCCCAGGTCCGCGGCGCGCACCAGCACCATCACCTGGGCGGCGTCGATGCAGGTCACCGGCAGGCCCTGGATGGTGTCGATGCGCTGCCCGGTGGGGAAGATCTGCCCCGTGACGGCGCCCCAGGCGTCGAGGAAATTCATCAGCACCGGTGCGGCCGTGCCCTGCACGCCATCGATGCGCACGTCGCCCTCGTAGTGCACGCGGCCGCCGCGGGTCTGCACCTGCAGGTCGATGCGCGAACGGGTGTTGACGTTGTAGACGCGTACGCGCGTCACGTCCCCCGTGCGGCTGGCGGGCACCAGGCCCTGCTCGATCGCGAAGGGGCCCACGCCGCTGAGCATGTTGCCGCAGTTGGGGCGGGTGTCCACGCGGGCCTCGTCCACGCTGACCTGGGCGAAGAGGTAGTCCACGTCGCAGCCGGCATGGGCCGAGCGCGAGACGATGGCGACCTTGCTGGTCAGCGAGTTGCCGCCGCCCAGGCCGTCGATCTGCAGCTCGTGCGGCGAGCCCAGCGCTGCTATCAGCGTGCGGTCACGCTCTGCCGGGTCTGCGGGCAGCCAGTTGGCCAGAAAGAACGGCCCCCGGGAGGTGCCGCCGCGCATCAGGACGCAAGGAAGGTGGTAGCTCATGGGTCCGCATGGTGCGGCGCCCCGGTTTGTTTGTGAATTGCATTGTTGGCAATGATTGATGCACTGGGCGCAATAGAATCTGGTGCCTGTACGTGCTCCAATCAGCGCTGTAAATTGCAACTTTGCGAAGCATTGATGCACGGTGTGCAACGCGCTGTGCACCCCCTGGAGGCCCATGCACCACAAATTCGACCTCGCCGACATCCAGGCCTTTGCCGCCGTGGCGGAGCTGCAGAGCTTTCGCGCCGCGGCCGAATCCATTCACCTGTCGCAGCCGGCCTTCAGCCGCCGCATCGACAAGCTCGAAGAGGCCCTGGGCGTGCGCCTGCTCGACCGCACCACGCGTCGCGTGACGCTCACCGCCGTGGGCCGTGACTTCGCGCGCAAGACGCGCCTGTGGCTCGACGATCTGGACGGCATGCTCATGGGCCTGGGCGACGTGGCCGCGCGGCGCATGGGCGAGGTGACGATCGCCTGCGTGCCCTCGGCCGTGTATTACTTTTTGCCGCAGGTGGTCAAGCGCTACCACGAGATGTTTCCGCGCATCCGCGTCAAGGTTCACGACGCCAGCGCCAACGAGGTGCTGGTGGCCGTGGCCCAGGGCGACGCCGACTTCGGCCTGAACTTCATCGGCAGCCAGGAGGCCGAGATCGAATTCAAGCCGGTGCTGGCCGAACGCTTCGTCGCCGCCTGCCGGCGCGACCATGTGCTGGCGCGGCGCAAGCAGGTCACCTGGGCGGAGCTGGGCCAGCACGATTTCATGTCGGTGGGCAAGACCTCGGGCAACCGCCTGCTCATGGACCTGGCGCTGGCCAACGTGCCCGACCGGCCGCAGTGCCTGTACGAGGCCAAGCACGTGACCACCCTGCTTGGCCTGGTCGAGGCCGGCCTGGGTGTGGCCGCCGTGCCCAGCCTGGCCATGCCGGGCAAGGACCACCCCACTTTGGTCAGCATTCCCCTGGTGGAGCCGGTGGTCACGCGGCAGATGGGGCTCATCAAGCGCCGGGGCCGCTCCCTGTCGCCGGCGGCCCAGCAGCTCTATGACCTGCTGGTGGCTACGCGTAATGCGCGCCCGCGCAGCGTGCGGACCGCCAAAAAAATACAATTGGCAGGATGACAGCACCCACCAAGCACCGCGTCGTCGTCGGCCTTTCCGGCGGCGTGGACTCGGCCGTCACCGCCCACCTGCTCAAGCAGCAGGGCCACGAGGTGGTCGGCATCTTCATGAAGAACTGGGAAGACGATGACGACAGCGAGTACTGCTCGTCCAACATCGACTTCGTGGACGCGGCCGCCGTGGCCGACGTCATCGGCATCGATATCGAGCACGTGAACTTCGCGGCCGACTACAAGGACCGGGTGTTCGCCGAGTTCCTGCGCGAGTACCAGGCCGGCCGCACGCCCAACCCCGACGTGCTGTGCAATGCCGAGATCAAGTTCAAGGCCTTTCTCGACCACGCCATGCGCCTGGGCGCCGAGAAGATCGCCACCGGGCACTATGCGCGCGTGCGCCAGAACCCCGACACCCGCCTGTTCGAGCTGCTCAAGGGCCTGGACCCCGCCAAGGACCAGAGCTACTTCCTGCACCGCCTGAACCAGGCGCAACTGGCCAAGACCCTGTTCCCCGTGGGCGAGCTGCACAAGACCGAGGTGCGGCGCATTGCCGAGGAGATCGGACTGCCCAATGCCAAGAAGAAGGACTCCACCGGCATCTGCTTCATCGGTGAGCGGCCGTTCCGCGAGTTCCTGAACCGCTACATCAGCCATGCGCCCGGCCCCATCCAGGACGACCGGGGCCGCACGCTGGGCAAGCATGTGGGCCTGTCCTTCTACACCCTGGGCCAGCGCCAGGGCCTGGGCATTGGCGGCATCAAGGAAAAGGGCGCCCAGCGCGGCGGTGGCGAGCACGAGCCCTGGTTCGTGGCGCGCAAGGACCTCGCCAAGAACACGCTGCGCGTGGTGCAGGGGCACGACCACCCCTGGCTGCTGTCGCACGCGCTCACGGCGCAGGACGTGAGCTGGACGGCCGGCCATGCGCCGCCCCCAGGCACGTACGGCTCCAAGACCCGTTACCGCCAGCCCGATGCGCCCTGCACCGTGGTGGCGGCTGATGGTGCGGGCCTCTCTCTGCAGTTTCCCGACGCCCAGTGGGCCGTGACGCCCGGCCAGTCGGCCGTGCTGTATGACGGCGATGTCTGCCTGGGCGGCGGCGTGATTTCCAACGCTACCGAATAGCTCAGCGGATCCAGTGCTGCAGCCCGTCGCGCTGCAGGCTGGCTTCGAGCAGCGCCTGCAGGCGCAGGCCGGCGTGCAAGTCCTCCTCGGTGGTCTCGTAGTGCATGCCGGCCAGTGAGGCGGCTGCAGCGTCGCTTGCGCCGTGCAGTTGTGCCACCTTGGTAGCCAGGTCCGAGGTCTCCTGCGGGCGCAGGCCGGTGAAGGCCTGGCGCAGGTCCGGCAGGTGGGCCACGAAGGCCTCGTCGTCCCACTGCCGCACCAGCGCATCCAGGCCTTGCAGCAGGGCCGGCAGGCGCAGCAGCAGCTCGGGTGCGGCGGTCATCATGCCGTTCAGGAACTGCACGGCCTCGTGCGGCAGCGCGCCTGGGCCGAAGCGCTGGCGCACCACGGCATCGAGTGCCGCGTCGTCCCAGTGGCCGTCGAGGTAGAGCAGCGCGGTGGCGGCACCGGCCACGCCGGGTGCGCAGCCGGCGCCGGTGGCAAAGCGCGTGAGGTGCTCCACCAGCAGGCCGGCATCGATGGCGCCCGTGCCGGCATCGTCCAGACCCGCCAGCAGGCGCCCCAGCTCGCGCAGCGACAGCAGCAGCCGCACGGCCGGCTCCTTTGCGTCCGGCGCGGTCTGGGCCAGTGGGGGCAGCAGGTACAGCGCCGCAGGCCAGACGCGCAGCAGCAGATCGCGCAGCTGCGGGTTTTGCTGCACACCCAGCGGCTCGCGCGCCCGCCACAGCGTGACCAGGCGGTGCCCGCATTCGACCACGGAGGACAGCGAGGCGTCTTCGCCCAGGTGCTCCGACAGCATGGCCAGCAGCTGCGGCAGCCGTGCGTGCAGGCCCACCAGGCAGGCGCGCTGCAACAGGGCCACGGCGGCGCTGGCGCTGCGCCCGCGGCCGTGCTCGGACAGCGCTGCTTCTTCGCGCATGAGCCGCGCGAGGCAGACCGCCTCCACGCTTGCGCCCTCGCTGGCGAGGGCAATCAGGCGCGCCTCCACCATCGGTGACCAGGCCGCACGCCATTCCTCGAACAGCATGTTCAACCGGCTGCCGCCCATGAAGTCGGGCCCGGCCACCCACTTGGCCAGGTCGGTATCGAGGTAGGCCATGGCGTGCAGGAAGCGGCTGCGCTCGCGGTGGGAAGGCTTGCGGTACAGGTCCAGCCGCACCGTGCGCGCGGTGCTGTCGTCCAGGCGCACGCCGGCCGCACGGGCCAGGCGGCGTGCATCCTCGATCAGCGGCGGCGAGCCGGCCGAGGGCGGCACGTCGCCGATGCGGGTGCCGCCGAGGAAGGACCGGAGGTCGGCCGTGAAGCCGCGCGTGCCCTCGTCCATCGCGCCCTTGACGAAGCATGAGCGGATCGCGTCCAGCAGGTCCTGCCGGCCCGGCCCGGCATTGCCGCGCAACTCGGCCAGGCGCACGGCCTGCAGCGCAGCGGCCTGCACCAGCGCGGTGGAGACAGCGTCGGTCTGGTCCTGTGCCCGGGTCTGCTGGGCAAAGCGGGCCAGGGTGTCCAGGGCCACGGCGGTGAGGGGGTGGACCGCCGGTGCCATGGCGTGCGCGGTGCCGGCCTCCAGCGCCTCCCACGCCTGCTGGTAGTAGCCCGGCGACGGCATGCCCGCGCTGTAGCCGTTGAGCGCATCGAGCTGCTCGAAGCTGTAGCGGATCAGCCAGGCCTCGGGCTCGGCCGTCTTGGGGGCCCTTTTGGCCTTGGCGCTGGTGGCCAGGGGCTTGGCAGCTTTCCAGCTGCGCAGCAGTTCGGGGGTGTGAAAGCCGCCGGTCACCACGACGATGGGGCCTTGCACTTCGTTGCGCCAGCGGCGGATGTGGGCCGCCATGTGGCGCTCGCGCGGCAGGCTGAGTTCGGCTTCGAGCACCTCGGGCTCGTAGTCCTGCCGGGCCATGGCGCACCAGCTGAACACATCGGCGAACAAGGTGCGCCAGTCGGCCAGGGCCTCGGGTGTGCGCAGCTCGAACAGCCGGTCCCACAGGTCATGGTGGTCCACGCAGCCGAGCTGGCGCGCCATGGCGTTCAGGTAGCGGCTGTGGGCGAAGTGGCGCTCCTCCATCTGGCTGCGCGCGGCGTCGGGGGCTGTAGTGCCGTCCTCGGCATCGCCATCGCCGCCGTAACGGCGTTCCCATGCTTTTTGGCGCCAGGGCAGGTCGATCAGTGCAACCTGCGCACCCAGAGCCGCACCCTCGCGCACGGCGATCCATTCGGGGCTGTAGTCGCACAAGGGGTAGAAGGAGCTGCTGGTCACCGTGCGGGGGCCGGCTGGCTCACCCTGCTCCGCGTCGTCGTCTGCCGTAGGCGGCTCAGCCTTGCGCTCGCGCGTGGCCTGGCACAGCCAGGCCACCGGGGTGCGGGTCAGCGGGTCGCTGAGCAGGGGCAGCAGGCTGTCCAGGTCGTCCGGTCCCTCGATCAGCACCGCGGCCGGGCGCACTTCGCGCAGCAGGTGGCGCAGCGCCCAGGCGCAGGCCGGGCTGTGGTGGCGCACCGGCACGAAGTAGATGCCCTCGTCGCCGAGCAGCTGCGGCAGCAGGGCCGCGATCTCCGGCGGCAGGCCTGCAGGCTGCGGTGTTGCGCTCACTGCTATTGCCACAGCGAGCGGGCCGCGTCGTGGAACGCCTTCCACTGCGGGTCACGCCGCGCTCGTTCGCGCACCACGGTGTCGAAGTAGTGGCGCACACGCTTGGCGTCGTCCGCACTGTCCTTGAGCACCACGCCCTGCAGCTGGCCCGCGATCTCGCGCGGGGTCAGCTCGCCGCCGTTGAAATGGCGCGCCTGCAGCGCGGCGGCATAGGCCACATTCACCGCCTCGGCGGTGGACATCACGGCATCGAGCCCCTTGATGGCCGTGCCCTCCTGGGTCTGGCCGGCGCGCAGTTCCTGGAAGGTGGTGACCAGGAGCGACACCACGTCGCGCGGCACGTTGACCGGGGCCTCGCTGCCGGCGAGTTCGCGCGAGAGCTGGGCCATCACCAAGTCCACTTCGAACTGGTGGTCGCGGATCGGGCGCACGGTCTCGAAGTTGAAGCGGCGCTTCAAGGCCGACGACATCTCGTGCACGCCCCGGTCGCGCAGGTTGGCCGTGGCGATGATATTGAAGCCGCGCTGGGCGAACAGCCGTGCGTCGTCGCCGAGTTCGGGGACCATCAGCTGCTTGTCGCTCATCAGCGAGATCAGCACGTCCTGGATCTCGGGCGGGCAGCGCGTGATTTCCTCGAAGCGCACCAGCTTGCCGGCGCGCATGGCCTGGTACAGCGGCGACGGTACCAGCGCGCGCTGGCTCGGCCCCTCGGCCAGCAGCAGGGCGTAGTTCCAGCTGTACTTGATGTGGTCTTCGGTGGTGCCGGCCGTGCCCTGCACCGTGAGGCCTGAATCACCGCTGATGGCTGCCGCCAGCAGTTCCGACAGCAGCGACTTGGCCGTGCCCGGCTCGCCCACGAGCATCAGGCCCTGGTGGCCCATGAGGGTGACGATGGCGCGGTCCACCAGCGGGTCGTCGCCAAAGAACTTCTGCGTGACCTGCAGCTTGGCATCGCCCAGGATGAACTGGCGCACCGCACGCGGCGAGAGCTTCCAGCCCGGGGGCCGGGCATGGGTGTCGGCCGCGGCCAAGCGGGCCAGTTCGTCGGCCCAGCGCTGCTCGGGCGCCAGGCGCACGGATTGGGTGGCAGAAGGGGGAATGGTGCTCATGGTGGCGTTGGTAGGGACGGCGCCGCTGGGGCAGGGTGAAAAAGCCGATCGCAGCTATTTTGGACCAGCTTGGCACGCTCTCGGTGTTGGCACGTGCGCTTTTCCATCGTCAACCGCGCAAGCGACGGCCGCTTCACACCCGCGGAGGATGCCGCCATCGCGGACCGGACCTTCAAGGGGTTGGACACCAACAACGACGGCATCGTTGCACGCAACGACCCGCCGCGCCCGGCACCGGCGCGTGGCGATGGGGACTGAAGCCGCGGCAAGGTCTGCACGCGCAAACAAAAAAACCGGGGCATGCCCCGGTGTTTTTTTGAGCGCCCCACCCTGGGATGGGGCACACCATGTACACGGTCAGTCGTCGCTCGACGCCAGGCTGATCAGGATGCGCAGCACGTACCAGAGCATCAGCGCGATCGACGCGAACAGGTGCAGCGCGGCACCGGCGGGGCGGTCGGTCGGGTAGTCGTGGATGATGCGCGAGGTGTCGTACAGCACGCAGGCACCGGCGAACAGCACCATGATGCCCGAGAACCAGATGCCGAGCTTGAAGCCGAAGATGGCGCCGGCCACGATGGTGCCCAGAGCCACCAGGCCACCCACCTTGAGAATGCCGCCCAGGAACGAGAAATCGGACTTGCTGGTGAAGGCCGTCCAGGTCAGGGCCGCCACCATCAATAGCGTGATGAAGCCTGCCGCGCCAATGGCGCCGGGCGCCACGATCTGCGCGATGCCGAACAGGGGCGCGAAGATCAGGCCTTCGGCCAGCACGTAGATCCCGAGGCCCATGAGCTGGGTCTGGGGCTTCTCGGCGTTGTCGGCCAGGTACGAGGCCAGCCAGCCCACCAGCATGAAGGCGCCCATCACGCCCAGCCAGATGAACTTGTTGCCGCTGGCCATCAGCATCTTGGCGGTGGTGTTGGAAAAGCCGCTCAGCATCAGCACCGCCGACAGCACGACGAAGGCCAGGATGGCCGCGCCCAGGTGCTTGTAGGTGGAGACGATGAACTCGCGCCGCTCCATGGGGGCGCCGGACGGGTCTTCAGGGGTCAGGACATTGGTATTCACAAGGATACTCCTCGGTGGTGGTTGCTACTTCTCACACAGGGGGCGGCCTTGTGGGCCACCCCCTGCCTCTCTCTCTCTGGGTATCTGAATCAGGCGGCGGCCAGTTCGTCGGCGCGGCGCAGCCTGCGGTTGGACCACACGCCGCCGGCGCCCACCAGGGTCAGGATGACGGCCAGGATCCAGATGCCGGCGCCGCTGAAGGACTGGGCCGTCGAAGCGGCCTCGGCCTGCATGCGCTTGCGCGTGTCTTCGTAGCTGATGACGGCCTTGCCGCCGGTCACCACCTCATAGACGATGTCGCTGTCGCCGCTGTCGTACAGGGCCGTGATCTTTTCGTCGATGATGTCCTGCACGATGTCCTTGGGCGTGCTGTGCGCGATGCGCAGTTTGCGGGCCTCGCCGCCGGCATCGGGCGCCACGGTGATCTCGTAGTACTGCTTGGTGGAGCGGCGCTTGCGCTTGACCGTCACCTCGCTGGCACCGGTGACCTTGCCGGCCACCGTCTGCAGCTGGTCGCGCGCGGTGTAGGCGTGGTCGCCGTCGGCCTTCCAGCTACTCCAGATGGCCAGGCCGGCCAGGCCTGGGCCTGCCAGCAGGATGAGCCATGCGTAGCCCGTGATGAAAATCAGAATCTTTCGGACAAAACCCGGCATGAGAATACCTCCCTCAATCATTCACATTCACTGAAAACCCGCCAGCTCATGGGCTGTTTCGGGCTGCGAGGGCTGGATCATCGCGGCAGTCGGGCCCGCAAGATGTCGCAAATTGTGAGAATGGAGAGACCTCACCAAAAAAACGTGAATTCCTTCCGGTTTCGTCGCTCGATTCAAACAGTTACGGCTTGAATTCGGGCTGCGAGGCCCCGACAAAGGCCTCGCGCGCGCCTCACCAGGGCATCTTCTTTTCCCAATCGGCGTCGAAACCGGTGCAGGCCTGCGCGATCGCCAGGTAGTCGGCGTAGGCCTCGGCCAGCAGCACGGGCGGCACACTGGCCAGCGGCAGCGCGTTGTCGCTCCAGCTGCGCGAGCGGCTGTTCTCGAAACTCAGGGTCTTGAGCGCGGCGGCCACGTTCTCCTCGGGTAGGGTGTTGCCCGAGAACTTGATGGACACGCGCACGCCCACGCTCGCGAAGTCCTTGGTGTATTCGTAGAAGAAGCCGCCGTCCTCGGCCTGCGCACGCTGGTAGCCGAGCTTGGTGAAGGCCCCGCGCAGCGTGAAGCTGTCGCTGACCCAGCCCTGGCGGTCCTTGATCTCCGTGACGGGCAGGCCCTTGTCGTCGGTGAAGGAGAGTGCGGGTGACTGGCGCGACATCTGCGGGAACAGCGGGGCCAGCTTGTAATCCTTGAAGTGCTTGGTCCAGGCCCCGGCCGTGGCCGCATCGACCAGAGAGGCATGGGCCAGGCGCACCTGGGCGCCCTCGCTGAGCTCCACCTCGTCGTCCTCGGTGTTGATCAGGCTGCCATCCTCGGTGGGTCGAAAGCTCTGCAGCGCCGTGCCCTCGGCGTCCACCTCCAGCCACACCAGGCGCTGCACCAGCCGGCCGGCCACCGGGTGGCGGTGCAGGTACTCGCGCCACTCGGCCACCGGCCACAGGCGGCCCGTGCACATGGCCTCGAACAGGCGCGCGGTCTGCAGGTCGATGACCTGCTTGAGCTCCTTCTTGCTCGTGGACAGCAGCGCCTTGGTCTCCTTGGTCTGCGCCGGGTCGTCGTTCTGGCGTGGCTCGGGCAGGGCCTTGATGGCCTTGCCTTCAGGGTTGCGCAGCTCGGGCTTCATGGCGGCGTCGAGCACCATGGTGAAGATGCGGTCGCCATAGGGCAGCGCCAGGGTGCCGGTATCGTCCAGTCCGGCCGTGGGAATGGTGCGGTCGGCCAGTTGGTCCTGCGTCCAGCCGTTGCGGTCGGCAATCTCCTGCACCAGGCCGCGCGCCTTGGTCTGCACCGAGGCCGTGCGGTAGCGGCGCGACAGGCCCAGCATCAGCTGGATCACCACCGGGTCGTTGCCCGGGGCCACGCCTTCGAGCATGGCCTCGATCTGCGAGCGGCGCTGGTAGTGGTCGCGCATGTACTGCTGCAGCAGGGTCACGATCTCGTGGCCGGGCGCAAAGGCGGCCAGGGCCAGGATGCCCTTCTCGCCGATGGCACTGCCCAGGTACTCGGACATCTTCTCGCGCTTGCATTCCTCGAACACCTGCTCCTCCGACTTGGCATAGTCGGCCTCGTAGTACTGGCGGTACTCGGGCTTGGCGTTCTGCCAGCCCTTCTGGTAGGACTGGTAGCGCTGCGGCGCATGCGCCTTGGCGTAGGCAATGCCCTCTTCCAGCGGCGGGTGGCGCGTGTCCTGGGCGATGAACTGGCGCAGCACGCTGCTGCCCAGGGCCTGGCGGCTCGCGGCATCGAGCAGGCCCATGTAGCGCGTGAGCAGGGCGTTGCCGCCGGGCTCCTTGAGCTTGCAGGCCAGTACCACCCACCAGCGCAGCACCTCGGGCTCCACGGCCGTGCCGTCGGCCCAGCGCGCTGCCGGCAGCGCATCCATGGCAAACCAGGCCAGGCCCGCGGGCGGCTTGGCCTTGAGGCCCTTCTTCGCCTCGGCCAGCAGGATGGCGGGCGCCAGGCGTGGCGAGATGTCCTCGCCCAGGCGCTCCAGTGCGGTGAGGAAGGCGGCACGCACGGTCTCGCGGCTTTCCTTTTCGAGCGCTTTGGTCAGGGCAGGAACGGCGTCGGCGTATTGCAGTTCGGCCAGCCAGTTGGCGGCCTCGATGCGCACCTCGCTCTTGGTGTGGGTGAGCGATTCCACCACCTGGCGGCCGATGCCGGGCAGCGTGGACAAGGCCTTTTGCGCCATGGGCCGGTGCGTCTTGCCTTCGCCCAGGGCCAGTTCCATCACGCGCGGCAGCCAGCGGGCCGGGATGGTCGGGAAGGTGGCCAGGGTGCGCAGCGCGGGCCCGAGCTCCAGCGTGCTCGCATAGCGGTCGCCGTTGTTCTGCTGCGCTGCCAGGCCCAGGGCCTGGTCGAGGAACTCGGGGTGCTCGGCGAAGAAGGGCCACACGCGCTCTGGCGGCAGCAGGTCGGTGGCGCTGGGCGTGTTCCAGTAGTCGAACAGGGCCGTGCGCGCCACCTCGATCAGCGGCGTGCCCGAGCGCTTGAGCAGGTCGGCCAGGGCGCGCAGGTCGACGCTGCCCTGCGGCTGGCCGGCCAGCCATTTGTGGAAGCCATCGTCGAACCAGAAGCTGCGGCTGTAGCGCGACACGCCCAGCCAGCGGACCAGGTGCGAGGGACCGAAGGACGGCAGCGCGAACAGCCGGTTGCCATGCGTCACGGCCTGGGCCACCTCGCTGTTGCGCAGCTTCTCCATCTGCTTCCTGTCGAGCTGGCCGTTGAGCAGGGCCAGCGCCTGGCGCATGTCGTCCTCGGTCAGTTTGGACAGGTTGGCATAGCTCTTCTGGCGCCAGGTGTACTTGTGCTTCTGCGTCTTGTTCTCCTCGGCCTCTTCTTCGGCGGCGCGGCGCGCGCGCTCGATCACCTCGGTGCGGTTGGCCATCAGCAGGTCCAGCGCGTCCTGGCCCAGCGGGTTGTCGGCGAACGGCGTCCAGGGCGGGGGTTCGGGCAGGTCCTGCTCCTGGGCCCCGCCTGCGGCATCGATGCGGTTGAGGGCGGCCCGGATCGCCTGCTGCACGGGCTTGCTGGTCTCGCTGGCCAGGGCGGTCTCGAGCAGGCCGCGCGTGGCCTCGGCGGGCAGGCGCGCCAGCAGCTCGGCGGCCTGGCTGCGCTGGCTGGTGTCCCCTTCGCCCAGCAGGGCAGCCAGCAGGCGCAGGCGATCCGCCTCGGCAATGCCTTCAAGGTGGGGCACGGCCTCGGCGCGCACGGTCTTGCTGCCATCGGCCGCCAGGGCCACCAGCAGCGGCGCAAAGGTGGCACGCAATTCCTTGTCCGGCCCGAGGCGCGAGGCCAGCACCACCCGGCCCGAGGCGGAGAGCTGCTGCGGCAAGGCTTTCACCGCGTCCGGGTGCGACTGCATGTACGCAGCCAGGGCGGGGGATTTGACCAGGGCGCCCAGCCGGTCGTGGTAGTAGCTGTCCAGGCCCTTGCGCTCGAACACCAGCTGCAGCGCCAGGGTCTCGTCCAGCCCCTCCTCGGCCAGCAGGCGGGCGACGAGATCGACCGTCCAGGCGGCGCGCTCCTTGCCCAGCTCGAGCTTGCTGCTGTTGCCCTCCTTGAAGCTGGCGTGGAGGGCATCGTTGACCAGGTACTGCAGCCAGTCGGGCACGGGCGCGCCGGGGTGCTCGAGCGACTTGCCGGCATCGGCCGCGGCCAGCAGCTTGCCCAGGCGCACCAGCAGGGCCAGCGGCGGCTTGTCGGCGGGCACGCTGGCATAGAACCCGGAGCGGCCGGCCAGGCTCTTCTTGCCCGCGGCCTCCAGGGGTTTGTCGTTGTACAGGTTGAAGCCCCAGCGCAGCCGGCCGGGCGCGCCGAGCAGCTGGCCGGGCTCGATGGCGTGGGGGGCCTGCAGCTCCAGCAGCACGGCTTCGTGGGTGCCGTCGGTCACAAAGGCCAGGGCCTTGTCCGTCAGGCCCTGCGCCGCCTTGTCCAGCGGCTCCATGGCCTGGCGCAGCAGGTTGTTCTGCGCGGTGCTCAGTCCATTGCCATCATTGCCCGAGCGGCCCGTCACCGCCCCCACGATCTTGTCCAGCAGTCCCATGCACGATCCCCTGTGGTCTGAATAGAGCCCCGCATTTTGTCAGCGCGCCATGGCGCCACCGTGGCGCCAGGCCGCGCCGGCGTGCAATTTGCCCGCTTTCAAGGTAATGGCTTGTAACGATCCGCCGGGTCAGCCGGCGATGGACGGCAGGCCGTCGAGCTCCACCGTGCGCTGGCACAGCTGCTGCAAGCGCAGCGCACCCGCCGGCTGCGGTGCGCGCAGGTGGGCCTGCAGGGCCGCAGCCACCGTGTGCAGACCCACGGAGCGGATGGGCCCCAGGGCCGCGTCCAGCCGTTCGGCCTGCGGCGCGGTGAGCGGCATGCGGCCCGTGGCGGCCTGGGTCTCCAGCACGTCGAGCACCGGCCCCAGCAGGCGCTGGGCGCGTGTGGGCCGGCTTGCGGCCGGGGCGGCCGCCTGCTCCTTGCGCCACTGCACCATGCGCAGGATGCGCTGGGCCAGCGAGGTGGGGCGCGCGGCCTCGTTGGCGTAGTCCAGCGAAACGGCCTGGACCAGCCCCTTGGCATCGCTGCTGAGCAGGGACAGGGGCACCAGCAGCGTGGCGGACGGCGTGCGCTCCACGCGCACCAGCACCGCATGCACGGGGGCGCCGCGGGCGGCCAGCCGGTCCAGGTTGTCCACGCGCTGCATGCTGGCATCGCCCACGGGGACCGTCAGGTGCAGCCACAGGCCATCGCTGTCCTGCACGGGCCAGAGCAGTTGCTGGTGGGCTTCGTCGAGCACCGGGGCGCGCGTGGCCTGGGGGCGCAGCAGTGCCAGTTCGGCCCCGTCGCCCGAGAGGCCCGAGGCCTCGCTCAGCCGCGCCGTGAGATCGGCCCAGCGGCCGCAGCCGATGGCCTGCAGGCGTGCGTCGCCCGCCTGCCAGGGCGCCAGGGCCTGCGCACGGGCCGTGCCCGCCAGCGCCAGCCGGTCGTCGTCGGCCAGGCGGGGGTTCTCCAGCCGCAGCGGCGCCTGGCACAGCGACTGCGCGGCGCCCACACCGGGCCAGACCGCGTGGATGTTCCAGGCGCTGTGGCGTGTGAACCCCGTGTCGCTGCCGTCGGGGCGCGCCAGCGCGGCCTGCAGCAGGCGCTGGCCGGCCAGGTCCCAGAAGGCCAGCGTGAGGCCGCGTGCGCCGCCCAAGGTCTGCCACCAGTGGCCACCCAGGGGCAGCAGTTCCAGTGCCGTGGTCTCGTCGAAGGCGCGGCGCAGCCGGCCGCGCAGGGCGGCTGTGCGCTCTGCTGCTTGCGCACCGTCGCTGGCCGGTGCGCGCAGGGCATCGCACAGCGCCTGGATGCTGGACATCAGCGCCAGCGCATCGCGCTCCTGCATCCGGTGGTCGCGGCGCACCAGTCCATCGACCATGCCGCCCAGATTGCGCAGCAGCGCGGCCAGGCGCGGCAGGCCTTCGCCGCGCGCCGACATGTTCAGCGCCAGCAGCCGTGCCGAGGCCTGCTCGCTCACATGCGACAGGCCGCCGGTGAGCAGCTCGTGCAGCATGGCCTCCACCTGGACCAGGAAGGCACGCTCGCGCTCGCCCAGTGCGGTGGTGGCCGGCCCTGCTGCAGCGGCAGGGGCCATGCCCTCGGGCCAAGCCAGCGGCTCGCCCAGCGCCTCGCGCAGGGCCGCCAGTGCGATCAGGTGCACGGCCTTGCGCTCGCGCGCCGGCACTTCGGACACCATGCCCTCGTAGCCGGCTCCCGCCACATAGCGGCAGGTCGCATTCAACGCCGGCAGTTCCATCACCAGCGTGCCGCCCTGCACGCTCCACTCGATGCCGCAGGGCAGCGCCTGCACCGCGCGGCGCATGGCGGCCACGCCGGCCTGCCTGAACAGCGCGGGGCCTTGCAGGGCGCGCACCTCGGCCAGTGGATCGGCGCTGGGGGCAACCGCAGTGGGCGACTGTGCATCTGCCTCGGCGCCAGGGGCCGCAGGTGCTTCAGCGGTGGCCGCGCCAGGCTCCAGCGCCCGCAGCCACAGCGCCGCCCCCAGGATGTGCTTGCAGATGCCGGGCGCCGGGCAGTCGCACTGCGCCTTCTGCGGGCCCCGGGCGTCGAGCTGAACGCGCTGGCCATCGGCCTCGACCACGCCGCCATCGGCGCCCTGCTCTGCCCACTGCACCTTGCCCGCCTCTACATCCTTGGCAGCGCGGCGCAGCAGGCCCGCATTGGCCAGGGCCGTGAGGGTGTCGTCGTCATAGGCGCGGTAGCTCTCAAACCAAGCCGGCATGTCGTTTGTCCAGTGCGTTTTGCGTGGCTCGCAGTCTTTGAAACTGGCGCGGCCAAAGCCAGTGCTCCCGCGCAAGGGCCGCCCCGCCGCGCTGGGAGCGTCCCCCTCCCGACTCGCGCAGAGAGTCGAGAGAGGGGGAAGGCGCGCAGCGACTCAGGGGGTGCTTCATTTCACTCCATGACCTCGGCCAGCCACTGGGCGAAGTGGGTGGGCGTGAGCGCTGCCACATGCATGCCCTTGTTGGCCAGGCGCTGGGCCATCTGGCGGTCATAGACCGGGTTGGCACCCTCGTCGAGAGCGGCCAGGCCCAGCAGCTTCACACGCGCCTCGGCCATGCGCGCCACGGCCGACAGCAGCGGGCCGGGGGCGGCGCCCTCCTCGAAGTCGCTGATCAGCGTGAACACGGTGCGCTGCGGGTTGGCGATCAGCGATTCGCAGTAGTGCACGGCGCGGCCGATGTCGGTGCCGCCGCCCAGCTGCACCGTGAGCAGCACCTCCACCGGGTCGTGCGCCAGGTGCGTGAGGTCGACCACGCTGGTGTCGAACACCACAAGCTTCACGCGCACCGCGGGCAGCGAGCTCATGATGCCGGCGATCACGGCGCTGTAGATCACCGAGTCCATCATCGAGCCGCTCTGGTCCACGCACAGCACCACGTCCCAGGGCAGGTTGCGCTTGACGCGGGCATTGAACAGCGGGCGCTGGATGACCAGCTGGCGCCGCTCGGCGCTGTAGTTCTTGAGGTTGGCCGCGATGGTGGCGCGCGCATCGAAGTTCTGCGCGTTCTTGACCAGCGAGCGCCGCTGGCGATTGCGCCGCCCGACCAGGGCATTGACGAAGTCGTTTTTCAGGCGCCGGGTGATCTCGTCCACCGTTTTCTGGATCACCTCGCGCACGGCGTCGCGCATGGCGCCCGACAGGCGCCCGCGCATGCCCAGCAAGGCTTTGGCCAGGCCGGGCGTGGGGTCCATGGAGCGCAGCACGGCCGGGTCCTTGAGCAGGTCGGTGAGCTGGTAGCGGTCGATGGCCTGCGTTTGCATGCGCTCGAAGACCTCCTGCGGAAAGAGTTCGCGCGAGCGGTTGAGCCAGTCGATGGCGCGCAGTTGGCTCGGGTCGAGCGAGCCGGCACCGCCGCCCGCCGGGCGGGCCAGGCCCCGGCCCTCGTATTCGCGGCCATAGAGGTATTCGAGCGCCTGGTCGAGCTTCCAGTCGCCCGCATCGAACTGCGCATGCGACAGCGGCTGCGCGGCATAGCGGCCCAGGATCAGGCGCCAGCGGCGCAGGGCCTCATCGGGGTGGATGTCGTCGAAGTCGGGGCTTGGCATGGGCGGCGAAAGCTTACCACCCGTGCCGGCCCGGATCATGGCGCGAATCGTGCTGCCGTGGCGCGGAACATGGCGTTGCGCTCGTCCAGCGCCTGCTGCGTTGCAGGCACCATGATGGGAGCGCCCTGGCTGGCGAAGGCCTGGCACTGCTGCACGTAGGGGCGCAGGCTGGCGTCATGGGCCGCCGCCGTGGCCTGCATGTCGCCGCCATGTGCGGTCCAGGCGGTGGCCAGGGTCTCGGCGGACACCATGGCGAGGGTCGTGCCCATGCCCGAGAGCAGCGCGGCGCAATGGGCCGCGTCGCCGATCAGCGCGACATGGCCTTTGATCCATTGCGGCATGTGGGTCTGGCTGACCGAGTCGAAGTAGAAACCCTGGGCTGCTGGGTCGGAGAAGGCGGCGCGGATGGCGGGCACCTGCCAGGCATCGACGCGCGCCAAAAACTGGTCGAGCAGGCGCCGCTGCGCCGCCGGGTCGCGGTAGTCGTATTCGATCACGGGGCTGGCGGCCAGCACCATGGCCTGCGGGCCATCGCCTGCATCGCGCACCGCGACCGTGAGGCCGGGCACGTTGAGCATGGCGCGATGCCAGTCCTGGCCCGCGGGCAGGTCGACCAGCGCGACGTAGTGGCCGAAGTGGCGCACGTAGTCGGCCTCGGGGCCAAAGGCGAGCCGGCGCACGCTGGAGTGCAGGCCATCGGCACCGACCACCAGGTCGTAGCGTGCCTGCCGGCCGTCCGCAAACCCGATGTCCACGCCCTGCGCACTGTCGGCGAGCGAGGCGATGGAGGCCTGGAAGCGGAACTCCACGCCAGGCGGAACGGCCTCGCGCAGGATGCGGTTGAGGCGGTCGCGCGTGATCTCGATGTCCTCGTCGGTCTCGTTGGCGAACCAGCGCAGGTCCAGGGTGGCGACCTGCGTACCTGTGCCGTCGAGCACGGGCGAAGGTTCCAGCAGGCGCACCTTCTCGGCCTCGATCTGCGCGAGCAGGCCCATGCGCTGCGCGGTTGCGAGCGCCCGCCCGCGCACGTCGATGGGGGCGCCACCGGGCCGCAGGCCCTCGGAGCGCTCGACCACGGTGACGCGGTGGCCGTGGTGTGCGAACCACCAGGCGGCCGACAGGCCGGCCATGCTGGCACCGGAAATGAGAACGTCCATGGGGCAACTCCTCTGGGATGGCAAGGCTCAGGCCTTGAAGGTCCGGGCCATCTGCACCACCGCCTGCTTGTCGAAGGCGTTGATGTCGTCGATCAGCTCGTTGGTGAACAGGCGGTTCGGGTCACCCAGCTCCTCGGCGAGCTTGGGGTTCTTGCTGCTTTCGGCGGCCATCTCGATGTTGGCCTTCCATTCGGCCAAGGACGAGGCGCCCATGCGCTGGTCCGGGTCGTCGGGCCGGCGCATCCAGCTGGTCTTGCGGTCCTTGAGGATGAAGGCCAGCTCCTTGCGCGCCTCGTCCTCGCTGCGGCCCTTGGGCCGGCTTTCGGGGTATACCGCCCAGTGGGCGTCGATGGCCGCTTCGATGTTGGCGTTGGAGAAGATGGTGGACTTCGCCACACCCTGGAACAGGGCCACCAGGGCCTTGCGCTGCTCCTTGAGCAGCTTGCGCGGCACGCACAGCCAGCCCGAGCCGATCTGTGCGAACTTCGGCGTGAGCGGCACATAGCGCAGCTTCGTGCCCACCAGCTCGATGCGTGCGGCAGCGGTGTCGAAGGCCACCATCGCGTCCACCCGGTCGTTGTCGATGGCAGCGCCGGCCGGCGCACCGTCGCCGATGGCGATGTACTCGCACTGGTCGTCCTTGAGGCCGAGCTCGGCCAGCATGGCCCGTGTGATGACGATGCCGGTGTCGCCCTGGCTGCGCACGCCGATGCGCTTGCCCGCCAGGTCGGCGGCCGAGCGGATCGGGCTGCCGGGCTTGACCACGATCACGTTGCCGTTGCGCGGCAGCCATTTGTAGACGCTCACCAGGTCGAGCGACGGGTCCTTGGCCATGGCCGGCAGCAGGATGCCCGGTACCGCCGGCCCGAAGTCCACGTGCCCGGCGCGCAGGCTCTGCAACGCCTGCGTCATGCTCGACATGTTGACGTATTCCACGTCCACGCCGTTCGGCTTGTAGAAGTTGAGCCTGGGGTGCTGGCCCGCGGTGCAGAAGCACTGCTGCGGGTCGTTCACCGCGGCGGTGTTGGCCACCTTCATCATGCGCACACTCTGCGCCAGCGCCGGCAGGCCGGCAGCGAAACCCAGGGCACCCAGGCCCCGGCCGAAGTCACGTCGCGTCACCATGGTGTTCACTCCTTCACAAAGAATGGGGGCAGGCGGTCAGGTATTCACCGCGCGCTGGGAGGTATCGGCCGGCATCCAGTGCAGCACCCGGCGCTCGATGCGGCGCAACAGGCCGGTCAGCACGATGCCGATGACCGACAGCACCACGCACACCGCAAAGCTGCCGCCGCTGTCGGCCTGGGCCTCCATCTGCAGGATGAGCACGCCCAGCCCGGCCTGGGCGCCGACGAACTCGCCGACCACCGCGCCGACCACGCTGAAGGCCGCGGCCATGTTCAGCCCCGCGAAGATGTAGGGCATGGCGCTCGGGAACTTGGCCTTGCGGAAGATCTGCCAGGGCGTGGCCGAGAGCGAGCGCAGCAGGTCGATGCGGTCCGGGTCCACCGCCTTGAAGCCGGCGATGCTGGTCACCAGCACCGGAAAGAAGGTGAGCAGGCAGATGATCACCACCTTGGAGCTGATGCCAAAGCCCAGCCAGACCACGATGATGGGCGCGATGGCCACCTTGGGCACGCTCTGCAGCGCGGCCACGTAGGGATCGAGCAGTGCCTCGACCCGGGGCATCTGCGACACCACGATGCCGATGGCCAGGCCCACGCCGCTGCCGATGAGAAAGCCCAGCAGGATCTCGCTCACCGTCACGCCGCCGTGGTACCAGAAGCCGTCCTTGGCAAGCGGGTGGGTCGCCAGGCCGCGCCACAGGGCCAGCGCGATATCGCTGACCGGCGGCACCAGGTGCCTGGGCACCTTCAGGAGCCGCACCGCGGCCTCCCACGAGCCCAGCAGCGTGATGAGCAGCAGGATGGACTGCACCCGCGTCGAGGCAAGCGGGTGGGGGCGCCGCTTGCGCTCCATGGCCGCTGGCTGCGGGTTGGCGCCCTGGGGCGGTGCAATGGGATCGGTGTCTTGGAGCATGGCGGTGGTCATGGGGGACTCTTTCTTTTGCCGGTGTCAGTCGAACGAAGCGGCGTGCGAGAACCGCTCGCGGATCGACGCGGATGCCGCAGCGAAGGCCGGGTGCGACATCACGTCCATGGAGCGCGGGCGCGGCAGGTCGATGGGCAGCACCCGCTCCAGCGTGCCGGGGCGGGGCGACATCACGAACACCTTGTCGCCCAGGAACACGGCCTCGGGGATGGAGTGGGTGATCAGCACCACGGTCTTGCCGCTTTCCATCCAGATGCGCTGCAGCTCCTCGTTCATGCGCTCGCGCGTCATGGCGTCCAGGGCGCCGAAGGGCTCGTCCATCAGCAGGAACTTGGGGTCGTGCAGCAGCGCCCGGGCGATGGAGGCGCGCTGCTGCATGCCGCCGCTGAGCTGGCGCGGCAGCTTGTGCTCGAAGCCATCGAGCCGCACCATGTGCAGCAGCTCCATGGCGCGCTCGCGCGCCGGCTTCAGGGGCAGGCCCAGCACCTCGGCGGGCAGCATTACGTTGTCGAGGATGCTGCGCCAGGGCAGCAGGATGGAGCCCTGGAACACCACGCCCACGTCGCGCCGCGTGCCGCGTATGGGCTGGCCGTCGAGCAGCACGCGGCCAGTGCTGTAGTCGAGCAGGCCCGCGAGGATGCGCAGCAGCGTGCTCTTGCCGCAGCCGCTCGGGCCGACGATGGTCACGAAGCTGCCTTCTTCGATGCAGCAATCGATGTCCTTGAGCGCGAGCACGCCCGTGTCGCCATCGCCAAAGTGCTTGGACAGCCCCTCGAAGCGGATGTAGTCGGCGCGCCCGCGCGGGCGCTCGGCGGTGGTGGTGCTCATGGCTTGGCTCCTTGGGGTTGCAGGAAACGGACGATGTGGTGCGCCAGCACCTCGGGTGCCTGCACCGCGGTGACATGGCCTATGGCGGGCAGCATCACCGCCTCCGCGCCGCGGATGCGGCCCGCCATCGCCAGGGTCACGCTGGGTGGCACCACGCGGTCGAGCTCGCCGGCCAGCACCAGCGTGGGGGCGACGATGTCGGCCACGCCCTGCCCCACCAGCGTCTGTACGGTGGCCATGCGCCTGGCCGAGCGCTCCGACGCCGGTCGGGCGGTGGCGAACACGCGCCGCAGCTCGGGGCGCTCTGCGAGAAAGGCCTCGGGGAAGAACCAGGTGGCCAGCTCCTCGGCGGTGGCAGGCAGGCCGCGCCGCAGTGCGTCCAGGCGTTCGGCGTCCGGGCACAGTTCCGCGTAAGGCCGGGGCAGCGGCCAGGTGCTGCCCAGCACCAGGTGATCGACCGAGCGCGGGTGCAGCAGCGCCAGCGCCTGCGCCACCCGGCCCCCGAAGGAGGAGCCGAACACATGGGCGCGCTTGAAGCCCAGTGCCTGGATGAGCTGCTGCGCGTCGCCTGCCAGATCGGCGAGCGTCGATGGGCCCTCGGGCCCTTGGGTTTCGCCGCAGTCGCGCTGGTCGTAGGCGATCACGGTGAAGTGCCGGGCCAGCAGTGGCACCAGTGCGGTGAACATCTGGCGCGAGGCTTCGGCGCCGTGCATCAAAACCAGCGGCGGGCCTTCGCCCTGCAGGTCGAACGCCGTGCGCACACTCCCCGCCTCCACGAACCGGATGCTCATGCCGCGCCCCCTGTTTCCCGGTCCATCCAGAACGTCATCTCGATCTTCAGGCCGCGCGGGTCCTTGAAGAACAGCTGGTGGATGGCCCAGCCGGGGATGGGCGCTTCCTCAAACGCAATGCCGTGGCTGCGCAGGTGCTCCCGCACTTCGGCCAGGCCATGCGAGCGGAACGAGATGTGGTCCACATGGCCCGTGGCGGGCTGCGCGGGCGCATCGGGCGTTGCCAGGTGGGCATAGAGGTGCACGATGGGCTGCCCATCGGCATACAGCCAGGCGCCGGGCGCAGGGATCTCCGGCCGCGCCCCGACGGTCAGGCGCATCACGCGCACGTAGAAGTCGACCAGCTGCGGCAGCTCCTCGGGCGCACAGCGGATCGTGAAGTGGTGCAAGGCGCTCACTGGCATGGCATCTCCTGTTCCTTCGGGGTGTTTGTGGGGGCGGCGGCGCCCGTGAAGCGGTAGGCGAGCCCGGGCACGGCGGGCACCCAGCGCGCGGCGGCCAGCGCCAGCAGGCGCAGGCCCAGCACTTCCTCGGGCCGCCAGTGGTCGCGGGTGCCGAAGACGTTGACGGTGGCGTAGCACAAGCGGCCCTGCATCAGCGGAACGTTGACGACGCTGCAAAGGCCGTAGGGGCGCATCTGCGCGAAATCGTCGAAGTGCTGCGCGAGCACCGCTTCGCCCTCGCCAATGAAGACCTGGCCCTGCAGAAACAGGCAGTCCGTCCAGGGCGTCAGCGTCTTGCGCTTGGCGCCGTTGATGGGAAAGGTGGCGCCCTCGGAGGAATAGAAACGGCGCAGCAGGATCTGGTCGCTGCCGTCGCGCGCGGTGGTCACGTTCTGCTGGATGCTGAAGATGCTGCCCGGAGCGATCTGCAGGCGGCAGCGGTTGATTTGGCGCAGCGCGTCGTCGGTGCTGGTCGCATCGGCCAGCGCGTCCAGGAACCCGGCGGTGAGGGGGTTGGTCATCGGCGTGTCGTCATTCGAGTGCATGGAAAAAATTCTAGGACTGCCGATTCACCAAAGTGAAATAATTGCTGATAGTCCAATAACCATGGAGTTATGACCTTGCCCACCGCCCGCGACCCCGCCGCCGAGCTGCAGCACGCGCTGCTGTCTCGCCTCAAACTCCGGCAGCTGTCGCTGCTGCAGGCCATCGACCGGCACCGCACGCTGGGCCGGGTGGCGGCCGAGATGCAGCTGAGCCAGCCGGCGATCACCAAGGCGCTGCACGAGGTCGAGGACATCTTCGGGGCCCGGCTGTTCGACCGCTCCAGCCGGGGACTGGTGCCAACGGCCGCGGGCGCGGCAGTACTGCTCTATGCCAAGCGCTGGCTGGCGGAGCTCGACGCGACCGCGCGCGTACTCACCTCACTCGGGGCGGGCCGCAGTGGCCGGCTGCGCCTGGGCCTCACGCAGCAGGTGCCGCAGCAGCTCATGTCGGCCGCGCTCACGCACCTGCTGGACCGCTCGCCGCGCATCTCGGTGATGGCGCGCGAGGGCACGACGGACGAACTGGTGGCCGGCCTGCTGGCGCGCGAGCTCGACTGCGCCATCGGCCGCTCGTACGACGGCGATGCGGGCGGCCTGGTGCAGCAGGCCATCTACGAACAGGAGCCCTGCCTGGTGGTGGGGGCGAAGAACGTGCAGCGGCTGTCGCGCGGCCCGCTGGACTGGGCGCGGCTGGCGCAGCTCGACTGGATCCTGCCGCCCCCCAACACGCCCATGCGCCGCACCTACAACGCCATCTTCGTCGGCGCGGGCGTGCAGCCGCCGCTGCCCATCCTGGAGACCACCGCCATCCGCAGCATGGAGATGGTGCTGCGCCAGGAGCCCAATGCCATCACCATCTTCGCGCGCGATGTGGTGGCCGAGATGGAGCGCGCCGGCCACTGGGCCGCGCTGCCCTACCGGCTCAGCTGGAACCTGCCCCCCGTGAGCTTCTTCACCACCAAGGAGCTGGAGGATCACCCCACGGTGCAGTCGCTGCGCAGCGTGGTGGTGGAAACCGCCCGGCGCATGAAGCAACCTGCGGCCTGAGCCGGCGCCACGAAAAAGGCCCGCGCCCCTGGGGAGCGCGGGCCTGCGGTGCCCGGAATGTCTGGCCTGGGGTCAGAACGGGATGTCGTCGTCCATGTCGTCGAAGCCCGAGGCCGCGCGTGGCGCCGGGGCGGGCGCCTGGCGGGGAGCGGGGGCCGGCGCGGGACGTTGCTGCTGCGGCGGTGCCGCACGGCGCTGGGGCGGCGCATCGTAGCCGCCACCGCCCTGGTCGCCATAGCCGTCGTCGTAGCCGCCCTGCTGGCCACCGCCACCACCCTGGCCGCCGCCCATGCCCTGGCGGCTGCCCAGCATCTGCATCTGGTCGGCACGGATCTCGGTACTGTACTTTTCCACACCGCTCTGGTCGGTCCACTTGCGCGTGCGCAGGCTGCCTTCCACATAGACCTGCGAGCCCTTGCGCAGGTACTGGCCGGCGATTTCGGCCAGGCGGCCGTTGAAGACCACACGGTGCCACTCGGTGGCTTCCTTCATTTCGCCGGTCTGCTTGTCCTTCCACTTGTCGGTGGTGGCCACCGTGACGTTGGCCACCTGGTCGCCACTGGGGAAGGTGCGCATTTCCGGGTCGCGGCCGAGGTTGCCGACGATGATGACTTTGTTCACGGATGCCATGTGCTGCTCTACCTACTGCTGGATGTTGGGGGGCGACGGTGCACTCCCCAGCCGGTGGAGAGTCTGCGCGCCAAACGTACCATTGTGCCGCAAGCCGGCCGGTCAGTGTCCCTGGCCTCGTCCTGTTGGGCGCAGGGGCCAGGTCAGTACCAGCCACAGGGCGGTCAGTACCGCCGTGGTGGCGAACAGCCCGGGCGCCCCCGCCCACTTGACCAGGGCACCGCCCAGGGCGCCGCCGGCAAACAGCCCCAGCGATTGCAGGGTGTTGTAGCTGCCCAGGGCCGCGCCACGCAGGGCCGCAGGCGCCATGCGCGAGACCAGGCTGGGCTGGGTGGCTTCGAGCGCGTTGAAGCCGCAGAAGAACAGGAACAGCAGCGGCCCCAGCACCCACAGCGTGGGCGTGGCGCCGCCGGCCGCGATGGTGCCCAGGCCCAGTTGCACCACCAGCACCAGGCCGATGGACCCGAGCAGGGCCGCGCGCAGGCGGCCGGCACGTTCCAGCGCGAACAGCCCGCCCATGGCGGCAAAGGACAGTACCACCGCCGGCAGGTAGGCCTGCCAGTGGTGGTCCTTGGGCAGGCCTGCCTGTACGAGCATGGCCGGCACGGCCACCCACATGGACAGCTGCACGGTGTGCAGCACGAACACGCCCAGGTTCAGGCGCAGCAGGTCGGGGTGGGCCCAGACATCGGCCAGCCGGCCGCGCGCCGTGCCCTTGTGCGCCGCGGGCTCGGGCGGCACGGCCCAGAGCACCACGGCCACGCCGGCCAGCGCCAGCGCGCAGGTCAGCCCGAACAGGCCGGACAGGCCGATGTGGGCCGTGAGCACGGGGGCGGCCACCAGGGCCACGGCGAACATCAGGCCGATGCTGCCGCCCACCAGGGCCATGGCCTTGGTGCGCACCGCATCGCGCGTCTGGTCGGCCAGCAGGGCCGTGACGGCGGCGGACACGGCGCCCGCGCCCTGCAGCGCCCGGCCCAGCAGCAGCCCGGTGAGCGAATCGGCCAGCGCGGCCAGCAGGCTGGCGCCGGCAAAGACCAGCAGGCCCAGCACGATCACGCGCTTGCGCCCGAAGCGGTCTGACGCCATGCCCAGCGGCAGCTGCAGCACGGCCTGGGTCAGGCCGTAGATGCCCATGGCCAGGCCCACCAGCGCCGGGTCGTCACCGCCCGGGTACTTGCGCGCCTCCAGCGCGAACACCGGCAGCACCAGGAACAGCCCGAGCATGCGCAGCGCGAAGATCAGCGCCAGGCTGATGCTGGAGCGCCGCTCCAGCGGCGTCATGGCATGCGCGGCCGGTGGCTGTACGGGGGCAGAGGAAGGGGGGGCGGCACTCGGTGCCGGGGAAGGCATTAGCAAGGAAGGAGGCTCGATGGACGGCTGGCGCAAACCCCGATTCTCGCGCATTGGCCCGTCCATTGACTTTGATCAAGAGCAAACCCGGCGTTCCGCCGAACTCAGTACACGTCCCGGCGGTAGCGTCCGTCTGCGATCAAGGCATTCAGTGCATCCGCGCCCAGCACCTCGGCCAGTACCGCATCCACCCCCGAACCCATGCCCTGGGCACTGCCGCAGACGTACAGGATGGCGCCGTCGGCCACCCAGGCGCGCAGCTCGTCGGCGGCGGCGCGCAGGCGGTCCTGCACATAGCGGTGCTCGCCGCCGTCGCGCGAGAACACGCGGTCCAGCCGCGGCAGGAAGCCATTCGCCTGCCAGCCGGCGATCTCGGTGGCGCACAGGGTGTCGTGGGCGCTGTGGCGTTCGCCGAACAGCAGCCAGTTGCGCCGGTGGCCGGCCTGCACCCGTGCGCGCAGGTGCGCGCGCAGCCCGGCCAGGCCCGAGCCATTGCCGATGAACAGGCAGGGCACGTCGCCCGCAGCCGCGTCGAAGCGTGGGTTGGCCACCAGGCGCATGGGCACCCGGGTGCCGAGCGGCGCATGCGCGGTGAGCCAGCCCGAGGCCAGGCCCAGCCCGTCCGCATGCCGCTCCTGGCGCACCAGCAGCTGCAGCGCGCCGTTCTCTGGCAGCGAGGCCACTGAATAGGTGCGCGGCGCCAGCGGCACCAGGGCGTCGGCGCAGGCCTGGGCACCGGCGAAGTGCAGCGGTGGCACCGGCAGCACGCTTTGGGCCAGGGCGTCGGCCAGGGTGCAGGGCTGGCCGTGCAGGCGCACGGCATCGGTGCCTGCCAGCCCTGCAGCCGCCAGCCAGGCATCCACCGCCTCGGCGGAATGCCGGGCCTGTACCTCGACCAGGGCACCGGGGTGCCAGGTGGCGGGGGTGTCGGACGTCAGTGCCAGCTCGAACAGCGGACCGCCCTCGCTGCCCGGGTTCAGATGCTCGCAGCCTGCCAGGCGCCAGGGGGTGTAGGGCAGTTCGGGGCTGGCATCGGCCAGCGGGGTGTCCAGCGCCAGGTGTTCGGCGCCTTCCAGCGTGGCCAGGGTCTGCATCCAGCGCGCCAGGGCGGCCGCATCGCCATTGTCCACCTCGATCAGCGGGAACAGCGGTGCCGCGCCCGCGCGGCGCAGGGCGTCGTCCAGCGCATGGCCGTAGCCGCAAAAACGCGCGTAGTTGCGGTCGCCCAGGGCCAGCAGGCCGTAGTGCGTGCTGCCCAGGGTGCCGGCAGTCTGCTGCTCCAGCAGGCGGGTGAAGCGCCGGGCCGTGTCGGGCGGCTCGCCCTCGCCGAAGCTGCTGGCCACCAGCAGCACGCGGCGGTGGGCGCGCAGCGTCTCGGGCGTGAGCTGGGCCACGGACTGCACGGCCACGCGCAGACCGGCCTGCTGCAGGGCCGTGGCGCTTTGCAGGGCGATGCGCTCGGCCTGGCCAGCCTGGCTGGCATAGACCACCAGCAGGGTGTCGGCGGCGCTGCCGGCCACTGCGCCGGGCACGCCCTGGCCGTGGGCAGCACGCGCGGCCGCGGTGGCGCGGCGCTGGCGGTGGCGGTCCAGGTACAGCATCCAGCCGGTGATGGCGAACAGTGGCAGGGCCAGGCTGGCCAGCAGCATGGCCACGCGCCCTGGCAGGCCGAAGTAGGTGCCCATGTGCACCGGGTAGATGGTGCTCAGCGCGCGGGCACCCATGCTGCGGTCGGCATACCGGTCCTCGCCGCTGACCTTGCCGCTCAGGGGCTCGATGGAGATGCGGCTGCGCGCCCGTTCGTGCGGCGCCTTGGCATCGAGCCAGGTGACCTGCACCGGCTGCCCGGCCTTGGCCGGCATGCGCAGGCTGGCCTCGGCCCAGTCGCCGGCCTGTTGCTGGAACACGGCCCAGGTGCGGGCCAGGTCCGGCGGTGCGGGTTCGGGCGCTTTGGGTTCGGCCTTGGCAGGGGCAGGTGGCCGGGCCGGGGCCGCCGCGCGCGGGGGCCGCTTCTGGCCGGCCCAGCCGTCCACCGTGTCGCGCACCGCGTCGAAGCACCAGTAGATGCCCGTGGCCGTGAGCGCCACGTACAGCAACAGGGCCCAGGTGCCGATGACCGAGTGCAGGCCCCACAGGAACGAGCGGCCCTTCAATGCCGGGTCGAAGGTCAGCCAGGTGCGCCAGCGCAGCGGGTGGCGCGGCCAGCGCAGGTACAGGCCCGAGAGCGACAGGCCCAGCAGGCAGATGGCCAGCACGCCGGCCACCACGCGGCCAGGCTCGCGCGGCAGCAGCAGCCAGCGGTGCAGCGATTCGATCCATTCGAAAAAGCCATGGCCCTGCAGCTCGCCCAGCACGCTGCCGGTGTAGGGGTGCACGTAGACCACGTCGCCGCGCCGCTCACCCGGGCGCGGCACGAAGGCCACACGTGCCGAACTGCCCGGCTCGGCCTCCAGGGCCACGCTGCTGATGCGCTCGGTGCGTCCGGCGCGCAGCACGGCATCCACCGTTTGCTGCGGCGTGAGCATGGGCCCTGCCGACGGTGCCACGTGGCGCACGCCGGGGTTCATCAGGTCCAGGATTTCTTCGTGGAAGGCCAGCAGCGCCCCGGTGAGGCCGATCACCACCAGCACCGTGCCGGCCGTGATGCCGATGAACCAGTGCACCTGGAACCAGGCCTGCCGCAGCGTGGGCAGGGCGGGCAGGTGCCAGCGGCGGCCGCCAGTGGGTGCGGCGGGATCGGCAACGGGGACGGCGGCGTCGGTGGGGGGTGCCGCGGATAGAGTGCGTTCGCTGGCCATGCTGCGTAGCGGAAGGGTGGCAAGCCGTCGCCCGGGCGTGGAGCATGCCAGGCAATGGGTGATTAAATGAGAATGATTGTCATTTTATGGGAGTCGGCAAACCCCGGGTTGCCGGGTCGGCCTCTGCCGTGACTGGCGGTGACACCGGCAACCGCCTGTGCCTTGGCAGCAGCGTGGCAGGTGCGGGAGATTCCGGTGGCCTATCATGGTGGGTTGTCCCGCATAGAGCCCGCCCCGTGAATTACGACCCCGCTGCCGACGACGGCCGATCCTCCGACGGTACCTACCTGGCCCGCGCGCTGCGGGAGCAGCGCATCAGCATCCGTGGGGCGCGCACGCACAACCTCAAGAACATCGACCTCGACATCCCGCGCAACCAGCTGGTGGTGATCACCGGGCTCTCGGGCTCGGGCAAATCCAGCCTGGCCTTCGACACGCTGTATGCCGAAGGCCAGCGGCGCTACGTGGAAAGCCTGTCGGCCTATGCGCGCCAGTTCCTCGGGCGGCTGGACAAGCCCGACGTCGACCTGATCGAGGGCCTGTCGCCCGCCATCAGCATCGAGCAGAAGGCCACCAGCCACAATCCACGCTCCACCGTGGGCACGGTGACCGAGATCCACGACTACCTGCGCCTGTTGTACGCGCGCGCCGGCACGCCCTTCTGCCCCGACCACGGCCTGCCGCTGGCCGCGCAGACCGTGAGCCAGATGGTGGACGCCGTGCTGGCCTTGCCCGAAGACACCCGCCTGATGCTGCTGGCCCCCGTGGCGCGCGAGAAGAAGGGCGAGTTCACTGAAGTCTTTGCGCAGATGCAGGCGCTGGGCTACATCCGCTTCCGCGTGGACGGCACCATCTACGAGTACGAGAGCCTGCCCGCCCTCAAGAAGACCGAGAAGCACAGCATCGACGTGGTGATCGACCGCCTCAAGGTGCGCCCCGAGATGCAGCAGCGCCTGGCCGAAAGCATCGAGGCCGTGCTGCGCGTGGGCGGCAACGAGGGCAACGGCCGCGTGCTGGCGTTGGAGATGGATTCGGGCCAGGAGCACCTGTTTTCCTCCAAGTTCTCGTGCCCGGTGTGCAGCTACTCGCTGGCCGAGCTGGAGCCGCGCCTGTTTTCTTTCAACTCGCCCATGGGCGCCTGCCCGGCCTGTGACGGCATCGGCCAGCGCGAGGTGTTCGACCCGCTGCGCGTGGTGGCCTTTCCCACGCTGAGCCTGGCCAGCGGTGCCATCAAGGGCTGGGACCGGCGCAACGGCTATTACTTCGCCATGCTCGAAAGCCTGGGCCGGCATTACGGTTTCGACGTCGAGGCACCCTTCGAATCGCTGCCCGCCAAGGTGCAGGAGGCCGTGCTGCACGGCTCGGGCGAGGAAGAGATCGCCTTCACCTACATCATGGACAGCGGCCCCTCCAAGGGCAAGGTGATGACCCGCAAGCACGCCTTCGAAGGCATCCTGCCCAACATGGCGCGGCGCTACCGCGAGACCGATTCGGTGGTGGTGCGCGAGGACCTTGCGCGCTACCGCAGCACCCAGCCCTGCCCCGAATGCCACGGCACGCGCCTTCGCCGCGAAGCGCGCCACGTGAAGGTGGGCGAGGGCGAACAGGCCCGCGCCATCTTCGAGGTGAGCCATGCCACGTTGAACCACGCCCATGCCTGGTTCCAGGGGCTCACGCTCACCGGCGCCAAGGCCGAGATCGCCGACAAGGTGGTGCGCGAGATCACCACGCGGCTGCAATTCCTCAACGACGTGGGCCTGAACTACCTGAGCCTGGACCGCAGCGCCGAGACGCTGTCGGGCGGCGAGGCGCAGCGCATCCGCCTGGCCAGCCAGATCGGCTCGGGCCTCACGGGCGTGATGTACGTGCTCGACGAGCCCAGCATCGGCCTGCACCAGCGCGACAACGACCGGCTCATCGCCACCCTGCAGCACCTGCGCGACATCGGCAACAGCGTGATCGTGGTCGAGCACGACGAGGACATGATGCGCGCCGCCGACCACGTGATCGACATGGGCCCGGGCGCCGGTGTGCACGGCGGCCGCGTGATGGCCCAAGGCAGCTACGACACGGTGCGCAGCCACCCCGAATCGCTGACCGGCAAGTACCTGTCGGGCACCCTGTCCATCGCCGTGCCCAAGCACCGCACGCCCTGGCTGCCGGTGGTGGAAGCCCCGGCACCGGCACCGGCGCCCGCCAAAGGCAAGTCGCGCTTTCCCGAGACCGAGGCCAGCAAGCGCCGCGCCGAGCGCATGGCCGCCCACCATGCGCGCCAGGGCGCCGTGCAGGCGCTGCGCGTGGCCGGCGCCACCGGCAACAACCTCAAGAACGTGACGGTGGACTTCCCCGTGGGCCTGCTGACCTGCGTGACGGGGGTCTCGGGCTCGGGCAAGAGCACGCTGGTCAACGACACGCTGTACGCTGCCGTGGCGCGCCAGATCTACCGCGCCCACGAAGAGCCGGCCGCGCACGACGAGATCGTGGGCATCGAGTACTTCGACAAGGTCATCAATGTCGACCAGTCGCCCATCGGCCGCACGCCGCGCAGCAACCCTGCTACCTACACGGGGCTGTTCACGCCCATCCGCGAGCTCATGGCCGAGGTCAACACCGCCCGGGAGCGTGGCTACGGTCCGGGGCGCTTTTCCTTCAACGTGGCCGGCGGCCGCTGCGAAGCCTGCCAGGGCGACGGCGTGGTGAAGGTGGAGATGCACTTTCTGCCCGACGTCTACGTGCCCTGCGACGTCTGCCACGGCCAGCGCTATAACCGGGAGACGCTGGAGGTGCTCTGGAAAGGCCGCAACATCGCGCAGATCCTGGAGCTCACCGTGGAGGATGCCTTCGCCTTCTTCAAGGACGTGCCGGCCCTGGCGCGCAAGCTGCAGACCCTGCTGGACGTGGGCCTGTCCTACATCCGCCTGGGCCAGGCGGCGACCACGCTCTCGGGCGGCGAGGCGCAGCGCGTGAAGCTGGCGCAGGAACTCTCCAAGCGCGACACCGGCCGCACGCTCTACATCCTGGACGAGCCCACCACCGGCCTGCACTTCGCCGACATCGACCTGCTGCTCAAGGTGCTGCACCAGCTGCGCGATGCGGGCAACACCATCGTCATCATCGAGCACAACCTGGACGTCATCAAGACGGCCGACTGGCTCATCGACATGGGTCCCGAAGGGGGGGCCGGCGGCGGCACCGTGGTCGGCGTGGGCACGCCCGAGGACCTGGCGGCCAACCCCGCCAGCCACACGGGCAAGTACCTGGCGCGCTATCTCGCTTAGCGCAGGCGCTGTGCGACGACGGGGTCGAGCGATCCCATAAACGTCTCGACGGCGCGCGTGTAGTCGCTGTCCAGCCCCAGGTTGGCATTGATCTCGCCGTGTGTGAGGTCCTGCGGCAGCACCTCGGCGCGGCTGCCCAGGGCCTGTACATGCGCGGCCATGCCTTGGGCCTGCAGGCAGGGGCGGTCGGGCCGGCTGGTGGAGCACACGAACTGGTAGGGCGGCTGGGCACCCGTCACGGCTTGGTAGGGCGAGATCGCGAGCCAGAAGGCCGGGTCGCTGCCCAGCACCTCGTCGTACAGCGGGTAGTGCGGCAGCGACATCACGACCGGCGCGTTGAGCAGCGCGCTGTCCAGCGACACCGTGCCCAGCCACGGCGTGGCGCCCAACTGGCGCAAGAGCGGCGCATGCGCGTTGACGAAGGACACCAGGTGTGCCCCGGCCGAGTGGCCCATGAGGATGAACTTGGTGGGGTCGGCGCCCCATTGCGCGGCCTGCTTCTGCGCGGTGTCCAGCGCCACGGCCACGTCGATGGCCTCCTGCAGCACGTTCACGGCCGGGTGCAGCCGGTAGTTGACCGAGATGAAGACAAAGCCGCGCGGTACCCAGCGCGCGGCCTTTTCCTGCACCACGCGGCTCATGGCCTTGTCGCCGGTGCGCCAGCCGCCGCCGTGCACCATGAAGATGACCGGGGCCGGCCCCTCCACGCTGCTGCGCGGGGCGGCGGGCAGGTACACGTCCATGCGCTGCAGCGGGTCGGTCCCATAGGGCACGTCGGCGATGCGCTGCACGCCGGCCGGAAGGGTGGTGACGGTGCCGCCGCCTTCCTCCAGAAAGAGGCCTGGGTCGGTCAACTGGGCCTGGGCCGGTGCCATGGCGACCAGCGATGCCAGGGCCAGGCCCAGGGGGGCGGCAGCACGGCGGGCCCAGGTGCGCAGGCGGGGGGTGATAGGGGTGGTCATGGTCGTTTTCTCCTGTGATGGTAGTGAAATGCGGTTACTGCTGCGGCATGCCCCGGCGGCTGGCCAGCCGGGCCACCATGGCTGCCGTGATCTCGGCCTCGGTCACATAGCCCTTGCGGGCGGTGTCGATCTGGTCGAAGGCGCTGTGCACACGCGGCATGCCGGCCTGGGCCTCGGCGCGCGTGAGCTGGCCGTTGCCGTCCCGGTCGGAGGCCACGAAGCGCTGGTGCAGCTGCTCGCGCGCCTGCTGTATGTGCTGGACGCGCTGGGCCGAGGGCGCGGCCTGCGCGCACGCGCCGGCCATGAGGCCCAGGACAAGCCCGCTGGCGAGGGCCAGTGCGCGGGTGTGGGAAGAAGTGGTCATGGAGGGCTCCTGGGTTGGCAAGGCTCCACTTTCGCGCCCAGGTGTGAGCCATGTGTGGCGTGGGCGGCCCGATGTATGACAAAGCATGACGAAGTGGCCTGCTGCAGGGCCTTGCGCCCTACCATTGCGCCATCCCGAGTTGCACGCCCTTCCCTATGACCGAAGCCCTGGCCCGTATCCTGGTGGCCGATGACGAGCCCGACCTGCGCGCCCTGCTGCAGCGCTACCTCAGCGACCAGGGCTATGCCGTACGCACGGTGGACGGCGCCGGGCCGCTCGATGCGCTGCTGGCGCGCGAGCGCTTCGACGTGCTGGTGCTCGACGTGATGATGCCGGGCGAGGACGGCCTGTCCATCTGCCGGCGCCTGCGCGCCCAGGGCGAGACCATTCCCATCCTCATGCTCACCGCACGTGGCGACCCGGTGGACCGCATCATCGGCCTGGAAATGGGGGCCGACGACTATCTGCCCAAGCCCTTCAACCCACGTGAGTTGCTGGCGCGCGTGCAGGCCATGGTGCGGCGCCAGCGCATGCTGGGCGCGCACACCGGCCCGCTGCAGACAGGCCCGGGTGCCAGCGTGCGCTTCGGCGCGTTCGAGCTTTTCCTGCAGGAGCGCAGGCTCACCCGCGACGGGCAAGAGGTGGTGCTCACCAGTGGCGAGTTCGCGCTGCTGCGAGTCCTGGCGCAGCAGCCGCGCCGCCCCCTGGGCCGAGACCGCCTGATCGCGCTGGCTTACGGGCCCGATCACGAGGCCACGGACCGCAGCATCGACGTGCAGGTGATGCGCCTGCGCAAGCTCATCGAGGCCGACCCGGCGCAGCCCCGCCACATCCGCACCGTCTGGGGCGTGGGCTATGTCTTCATGCCCGACGGCGCAGCCCCTGCGGGAGGCGCGGCATGAGCGCGTGGCCGCGCAGCCTGCTCGGGCGCAACCTGCTGCTCATCGCCGCGCTGGTGGTGGCGAGCCAGCTGTGTGCCGTGGTGCTGGTGCGCCAGATGGTGCTGCAGCCGCGCGTGGCCCAGGTGGCCGATGGCGTGGCGCGCAATGCGGCCGCCCTGCGCGCGGGGCTCGATGTGCTGCCGCCGGGTCAGCGGGCGGCCTTTGTGGAGGCCTTCAATCGCCAGGCGGCCGAGGCGGAGCGCGACGCCGACGAGCCCCCCTCCCTGCGCCGGCGGGCCCTGCTGTCCCCGCTGGAGCGGCGCTTCGTGCAGGCCGTCGCGCGCCGGCTGGACCAGGCGGAGGGCGCCGGCCATGCCGGATCGCGTTGGCGGCGCGATGGCACGGGCCTGCTGGCGCTGCGCGTGGCGCACGGCGGCACGGACTACTGGCTCACCCTGCCCAGCGTCTTTCCCACGCGCGAATTCACGGGGGCCTGGCTCATGGCGACCATCGCCGGCGGGTTGCTCGCGCTGCTGGGTGCCTGGTGGTTGCAGCGCCACCTGAACCGGCCGCTGGCGCGCGTGGTGGCGGCTGCGCAGCAACTGTCGAGCGGCCGCCAGCCCGAACCCCTGCCCGAGGATGGCCCGCAGGAGATCGCCACCGTGGCGCGCAGCTTCAACCAGATGGCGCGCAGCCTGGCCGAGGCCGAGCAGGAGCGCACCCTGATGCTGGCCGGTGTCTCGCACGACCTGCGCACGCCGCTGACCAAGCTGCGCCTGGGCGTGGAGATCGCCCAGGCGCAGGTGGATGCCCCCCTGGCCGCCAGCATGGCGCGCAGCATCGAGGAGATGGATGCCATCGTCGGCCAGTTCCTCGATTTCGCGCGCCTGGGCGATGGCGAGCCGGCCACCCTGGCCTCGCTCGACGGGCTGGCCCAGGCCATAGCCGAGGCCCAGGCCGACCACGGCCGCGCGGTGCAACTGGAGCTGGGCGCCGTGCCCGAGGTGCCGGTGCATGCCCAGGCCCTGCGACGTGCGTTGGACAACCTGGTGGAAAACGCCTGGCGCCATGGCGCCGCGCCCGTGGTGCTGCGCACGGGGGCCGATGCGGCCCGGGCCTGGATCGAAGTGGCGGACCATGGCGCAGGCGTGGCGGTGCACGAGCTGGAGCGCCTGCGCCAGCCCTTTGCCCGCGGAGGCGGCGCAGCGCGCTCCGGCACCCCGGGGGCGGGCCTGGGCCTGGCGATTGCCGAGCGTGTGGCGCGTGCCCACGGTGGGACGCTGGAGCTGCACAGTGCCGCAGGCGCCGGGCTGCGCGCGCGGCTGGTGCTGCCGCGCGTCGCCCCAACCCGCCCGCCTGCTGGGTGACGACACGCTCCTACACATCCCGCAGCACGAAATCGGCTATACCCGTGGCAGTGCTGAGGAGACCATCGCATGCATTCCATCACCCTGCGTTTTCTGGCGTCGCACACTGCGCCGTCGGCGTCCGGCCGCATCCACGGCGGCACGGTGCTGCGCTGGATGGATGAAGCAGGCTTTGCCTGCGCCAGCGCCTGGGCGGGCGGCACCTGCGTGACGGCGCTCATGGGCGCTACCAGCTTTGACCGCCCCATCCACCCTGGCGATCTGGTGGAGGTGCAAGCCAGCCTGGCGCACACGGGAGAGACCAGCATGCACATGCTGATCGAGGTGCGCAGCGGCGGCATCCAGGCCAAGGAGCTGCCCGGTGTGGCCCATTGCGTGGCCGTCTATGCGGCGCTGGACGAGGGCGGCCAGCCGCTTGCCGTGGACAAGTTCACTCCCGAGACGCCGGGAGACATGGCGCTGGCCGAGCGCGTGAACGCCCAGGTGGAGGCGGCCCGGCCCGTCCAGGCATAGGGCCCGCCAAGTCCCTGGTGCGTGGTTCAGCCCTGCGCGGGAGGCGCCGTGCGGCCGATGCGCTGCGATACCTCCAGTGCGCACTGGCGCAGCGGCGTGGCCACTGAGCCATCCCAGCTGCTGTCGAAGCTGGCCGAGGGGCCCATGGCCAGGATGCCCAGCACCAGGTGGCCGGCCGAGTCGAACACCGGTGCGCACAGCGCGTCGATGCCGGGAATCGGCTGCCCCAGCGAGCGCGACAGGCCGTGCCTGCGCGTCTCGGCCAGGGCGGCATCAAGCTCCTCATGCTCCGGCGCACCCTTGGCGTCCTTGCGCGTGCCCAGGCGCTGCAGTTCATCGTTCAGGATGCGCTCCACCACCTTGGGCGGCATGTAGGCCGCGAACAGCCGGCCCGTGGCGGTATTGGTCAGCGACATCACGGTGCCTGTGCGCAGGTTCACGTGCAGGGGCTCGATGGGCTCCTCCAGCCGCACGATGGTCGGTCCCAGGTTGCCCCACACGGCCACCGCGATGCTCTGCCCCGAGTCATTGGCCAGCGCCTCGATGAGCTGCGAGGCTTCTTTCACCGGGTCCATGCGCTGCAGCCGGGTCAGGCCCAGCTGCAGGGCCAGCGGCCCGAGCTCGTAGTGGCCGGCTTCGGTCTGCGTGACGAAGCCCACCTTGAGAAAACTCACCATGTACGGGTGCGCCTTGCCCGCCGTCATTCCGCTGGCCTTAGCCAGGTCTTTGAGGGCCAGTGGGCGTACGTGCCGGGCCAGCTGCAGCAGCAGCGCACTTCCGATTTCGACCGATTGAATGCCGCGGCGGCTTTTTTCCATGATGGGGATATCCAGACGGGGGGTGGCCAGTGTATCCATAAGGGTTTTCCATGACATAAACAGATTCATTCGACTGAATCACATCATTTGATATTAGCGGATGAATTGACAATGGTCATATGCTCGTTAGAATTCGCCGAAACACTTCGAACGTTGGAGACAATGCAATGACGCAAGACAGCATCTCGGTGGATGTACTGGTGGTGGGCACGGGCGCCTCGGGCATGGCGACGGCCATCACGGCGGCATCCCAGGGGCTGAAGGTGCTGGTGGTGGAGAAGGAAGCGCGCTTTGGCGGCACCACCGCCCGCTCGGGCGGCTGGCTGTGGATTCCGGGCACGCGCCTGGCCAAGGAGCAAGGCATCCACGAGCCCGCGGGCGCCGCACGCGCCTACCTGCAGCACGAGGCCACGACCCACTTCGACGCGGCGCGCGTCGACGCCTTCCTGGAGTACGGCCCCAAGGCCATCGACTTCTTCACCCAGAACACCTGCGTGCAGTTCGACATGCCGGCGGTGTTCCCCGACTACCATGCCGAGGCCACGGGTGGCCAGCCCGGCGGGCGCTCCATGGTCACGCGCCCGTTCGATGGGCGAGAACTCGGCCCGCGCATCAAGCACCTGGCGCCGCCCCTGCCCGAGCTCACGGTGTTCGGCATGATGCTGGGCTCGGGCCCCGAGATCAAACACTTCATGCGGGCCTTCAAGTCGCCCACCTCGTTTGCCTATGTGACGCGGCGCCTGAGCAAGCATGCGATGGACGTCATGGGCCATGGCCGCGGCATGACGCTGACCAACGGCAATGCCCTGGCCGGCCGCCTGGCCAAGGCCGCGATGGATCTGGACATCCCCGTGTGGCTGTCTTCGCCCGTGACACAGCTGGTCGTGGAGTACGATGGTGTGTCCGGCGCCCTGGTGAAGCACGAGGGCAAGACCGTGAAGGTCGAGGCCAAACGTGGCGTGGTGCTGGCCTGCGGTGGCTTTCCGCACGACGTGGAACGCCGCAAGCAGCTCTTTCCCCACGCGCCCACCGGCAAGGAGCACTACTCGCCTTCGCCTGCATCCAACACCGGCGACGGCCTCAAGCTCGCCGAGGCCGTGGGCGGCCGGGTGGACGGCACCATCCCCCATGCGGCGGCCTGGGTCCCCGCCTCGGTCACCACGCGCGCCGATGGCAGCAAGGGCGTGATGCCCCACTTCATCGACCGCGCCAAGCCCGGCGTGATCGCCGTGACGCCCAAGGGCCAGCGCTTTGCCAACGAGGGCAACTCGTACCACGACTTCGTGCAGGCCATGGTGGCCGCCTGCCAGGGTGAGAAGGAAGTCTCCGCCTGGCTGCTGTGCGACCACAAGGCCCTGCGCTCCTATGGCCTGGGCTGCGTGGCCCCGGCGCCCATGCCCATCGGCCGCCACCTGCGCAGCGGCTACCTGCTGCGCGGCAACAGCGTGGGCGAGCTGGCCGGCCGCATCGGCGTGGAGCCGGCGGTGCTGGAGGCCACGGTGCGCGAGTTCAACGACGCGGCCCGCCGCGGCGAGGACCCGGCCTTCGGCAAGGGCAGCAAGGCCTACAACCGCTACCAGGGCGATGCCCTGGTCACGCCCAATCCGTGCCTGGCACCGCTGGAGTTCGGGCCGTACTACGCGATCAAGCTCGTGATCGGCGACATCGGCACCTTCGCGGGCCTGCAGACCGATGACCGCACCCGCGTGCTCAACGGTGCCGGCCAGCCTATCAAGGGGCTGTACGCCGTGGGTAACGACGCGGCCAGCATCATGGGCGGCAACTACCCCGGCGCCGGCATCACGCTGGGCCCGGCGCTCACCTTCGGCTACGTGGCCGGCATGGAGCTGGCGGGCGCCCTGGTGCCGGTGCGCGAATCGGTGAGCCTGCAGGAGCGTGCCGCCGTCCCCGTGGCCCGCACGGCCTGAGCGAACACGACAACACGAGAAGAAGGAGCGACAAATGCTGTACCCCGAAGCAGTGGCCCCGCGCCTGTTGAACGGCCGGCTCGCGCTGGTGACCGGCGCAGGCCAGGGCAACGGCCGCGCCATCGCGCTGGGCCTGGCGCAGGCTGGCGCACGCGTCGTCGTGACCGACATGAACGCCGCCGCCGTCGAAGAAACCGCTGGCCTGGTGCGCGCCGCCAGCGGCCAGGCCTGGGCCTACACGCTGGACGTGACCGATGCCGAAGCCTGCCATGCGCTGGCCGCGCAGGTGGGCCGCGACGTGGGGGCCATCGACATCCTGGTGAACAACGCGGGCATCATCATCCGCGAGGGCACGGCCAGCGAGCGTGCCGCCGCCAACTGGAAGAAGACCCTGGACGTGAATGTGCACGGCACCTTCAACGTCAGCCTGGCCTGGCTGCCGGCCATCCAGTCCACCAAAGGCGCCATCATCAACATCGCCTCCATCGCCGCGTACGCGGGCCAGGCCGGCAGCCTGGGCTATTCGCCCTCCAAGGGCGCGATCAAGATGTTCACCCAGTCGCTCGCGGCCGAGCAGGCCGCCTGCGGCGTGCGTGTGAACGCGCTGGCCCCCGGCGTGATCGCCACGCCCATGACGGCAGCCACGCGCGAGAACCCCGAGCGCCTCGAAGCCTTCATGACCCGCATCCCCATGGGACGTGTGGGCGAGACCGAGGACCTTGTGGGCCCGGTGATCTTCCTCGCGTCCGACATGTCGCGCTACGTCACCGGCATCACCTTGCCGGTCGACGGCGGCTTCCTCGCCGTCTGACCGTCCTCATTGTCCGAGTTCCCCCTGGCCCGGCCCCATCGTGGGTGCGAGGCGTGCATTGCAACCATAAAGGAGACGACACCATGCAACTCAAGCGACTCTGCGCAGGCCTGCTGGCCGCCGCTGCCATCACTGCGGTCTCGACGGGCGTGTCCGCCCAGGACATCAAGCTCGGCTACAACGGCGACCTCTCGGCATCGCCCTCGGCCCAGAGCGGCCAGGCCGCCGTGATCGGCATGGAGGCGGCCATCGCCGACATCAACGCCGCGGGCGGCGTGCTGGGCCGCAAGCTCACGCTGGTGACGCGCGACGACGTCTCGGCGCCGCCCAAGTCCATCCAGAACATGAGCGAGCTGATCGACAACGAGAAGGTGGTCGCCGTGTTCGGCCCCACCAACTCGGGCAACGCCATGGCCTGGAAGCACATCGCCAACCAGAAGAAGATTCCCGTGCTGGGCAACGTGGGTTCGGGCACCGACATCACCAAGCCCATGAGCCCCGGCGCCGACAACTACATGTTCCGCGTCTCCATGGTGGACCGCGAGCAGGTGGCCGCCCTCATGGCCTACGTGAAGAAGAACACCGCCACTTCCAAGGTCGTGGGCCTGATGGCCGAGACCACGGGCTACGGCCAGGGCGGCCTGAAGGACATGCAGGAGATCGCCGAGGTGCAGGGCATCAAGCCCGCCGCCACCGAGCGTTTCGGCGTGGGCGACACGGACATGACCTCGCAACTGAGCAAGATGAAGGCCGCTGGCGTGGACACGGTGGTCGTCTGGGCCCAGGGCACGCCCATTGCGCAACTGGTGCGCAGCATGGAGAAGCTCAACTACTTCCCGCTCACGCTGACCTCCTGGGCGGCCGACAACATCACCTTCTACGATGCGGCCGGCAAGGCCCTGGCCGAGAAGCCGCTGTTCATGCGCACCGTGAGCGAGACGCGCACGCCCGCGCAGCAAAAGCTGTTCGACCGTATCGGTGCCAAGCTCAAGGCCCCCGGCTCGTTCTCGTTCGCGCTGCACGGCTACGACTCGGTGCTGCTGTACGCCGAGGCTGTCAAGCAAGCCAAGACCACGGACGGATCCGCCGTGCGCCTGGCGCTCGAAGACCTCAAAACCCCCGTGCAGGGCGTGCTCAAGACCTACGAGAAGCCGTTCACCAAGACCAACCATGACGCGCTGACCGCCAAGGACCTGGTCTGGATCCGCTGGAAGGACGGCAAACTCCTGCCCTACACCGACGCGCTGATCGGCTCCTTCACGCCGGCGGACTTCAAGCAGTAAGCGGGCATCGGCCCTTTTCGCAGACGACGCACGACGACCACAGCGGCGTGCGGCGCAGGCCACCTTGCCCGCGCCGCCCCCGCGCGAGGAAGCAAACATGACAGAAGCGCTCTTGCAGGCGATCATCAGCGGGCTGGCGGTGGGCGGTGCCTACGCGCTGGTGGCGCTGGGGTTCAGCATCACATTCACGACCACCAAGACCCTCAATTTCTCGCACGGCGAATTCGTCTCAGCGGGGGCCTTCATCGGCATGAGCGCGCTGTTCCTGGTGCTGGGCAAACCGGTGAGTTCCACCACCTTCGGCGATGCCGTGCCCGGGGTGCCGGCCCAGTTGCTGGCGCTGGTGGCTGCCCTGGGGGCCATGGGCCTCCTGGGCTGGCTGCTGTACGCCATCGGCGTGCGGCCCTTCGCGGGCCGTCCCGGCATGGCCTGGGTGATGAGCACCCTGGGTTTCGGCGTCATCCTGCAGAGCATCGGCCTGGCGATCTGGGGGCCCAAGCCCGTGGTGGTGCCGGCGCCCGTGGGCGACGGCGTGATCCGCTTCCTGGGCGTGGGCGTGCGCCCGCAGGAGTTGCTGACCCTGGGCGTCACCGTCGCCATCATGCTTGTGTTCGACCGCGTGATGAACCACACCATGGTCGGCAAGGCCATGCGCGCCGTGGCGGCCAACGGCAGCGTGGCCAGCCTCATGGGCATCAACACCAATGCCGTGATGATCGGTGCCTTCGTCGTCAGCTCGGCGCTCGCGGGGCTCTCGGGCTTCCTGCTCGCGCCCATTGCGCAGGCCTCGCTGTTCATGGGGCTCACCGTGGGTCTCAAGGGCTTCTCGGGCGCCATGATCGGCGGCCTGAGCAACCCGCGCGGCTGCGTCATCGGCGGCTTCGTGCTCGGCGTGTTCGAGTCCCTGGTCAACCTGTGGCAGGCCCAGTGGCGCGAGGTGGCGGTGTTCGCCCTGGTGATCCTGGTGCTGGCCTTCCGCCCCACCGGGCTGTTCGGCAAGAAGATGGTGGAGAAGGTATGAAGCAGGGCCGTCACATCGCAGGCGTGGCCCTGGTGGCCGCGGCGCTGATCGGTGCCACGGCGCTGATCGGCAACGACTACTACCTGCGCATCGTGTTCATGATGTGCGTGTACTACCTGTGCGCCGCCGGCATGAACGTGCTGGTGGGCTATGCCGGCCAGAAGTCCCTGGGGCAGGCCGGCCTGTTCGCCGCCGGCGCCTATGCGGCCGCGCTGCTCACCACGCGCACCGAGATGAGCCCCTGGCTGGCGCTGCTGCTGGCCGCCGGCATCTCGGGCCTGTGCGGCGTGCTGATCGCGCTGCCCTCGCTGCGCGTGAAGGGCCCCTACCTGGCCATGGTGACGCTGGCCTTCGGCATCGTGGTGGAAAAGCTCGTGGGCGAGTGGACCGACGTGTTCGGCGGTGCCCAGGGCATCTACGGCATCAAGCCGCTGACCTGGAACGGCCAGCCTCTCACCTCCCAGCAATGGGTGTGGTTCGGCATCGTGCTCAGCGCCGTGGCCCACCTGCTGCTGCGCAACCTCATCGGCAGCCGCTTCGGCCGCGCCCTGCTGTCGCTGCAGGCCGACGAGATCGCCTCGTCCTCGGTGGGCGTGCGCGTCTACCGCGCCAAGGTCATCGCCTTCGTGGTCGCGGCCGTCACCTGCGGCGTCGCGGGGGCGCTGGTGGCGCAGCAGAACCAGTACATCAACTCCGACTTCATCACCTTCCACCTGTCCATCTTCATCCTGCTGCTGGTGCTGTTCGGCGGCTCGGGCTCCATGTGCGGCCCGCTGGTGGGCACGGTGATCCTCACGCTGGTGGATGCGCTGCTCGCGCGCTGGCCCTCGGTACAGCATTTCCTGTACGGCTTTTTGCTGCTGTTCGCGCTGTACGTGATGCCCGGCGGCATCATGGGCCTGGTGAACCGGCTGTTCCAGAAGGTCCGCCAGGGCGGCGTCGCCGCCAGCGGCGCGGCGCCCACGCGCATCGGCCCCGACGGCAGCGGCGAGCTGCTGGTGGTGCAGGGCGTGAGCAAGTCCTATGGCGGGGTCAAGCCTGCGCAGGACGTGTCCTTCCGCCTGCAGCGCGGCCACATCCATGCGCTCATCGGCCCCAATGGCGCGGGCAAGAGCACCATGATCAACATGCTCACCGGCGTGGTCGATCCCGACCAGGGCTCGATCCGCTTCCTGGGCCAGGAGATCGTGGGCCGCCAGGTGCACACCATCTGCTGCCTGGGCATGGGCCGCACCTTCCAGAACCTGCGCCTGTTCGCCGACCTGTCGGTGCTGGACAACGTGATGCTGGGGCGGCACAGCCGCATGAGCAACGGTTTCTTCTCCTCACTGCTGTCGCTGCCCCAGGCGCGCCGCCAGGAGGTGGCCACGCGCGAGCGCGCCATCCAGCTGCTGGACCTGGTGGGCCTGTCGCACCTGGCGCACCAGCCCGCGGGCAGCCTGCCCTACGGCCTGCAGCGCCGCGTGGAGCTGGCGCGCGCGCTGGCCACCGAGCCGCAACTGCTGCTGCTCGACGAGCCCGCCGCCGGCCTGAACCCGCAGGAGACAGCCGAACTCGGCCAGTTGCTGCAGCGCATCGGAAAATGTGGCGTGAGCATTCTGATGGTGGAGCACCACATGGACCTGGTGATGTCGATCTCGGACCACGTGATCGTGCTCGACTACGGCATCAAGATCGCCGAAGGCAAGCCTGCCGACGTGCAGGCCGATCCGCGCGTCATCGCCGCCTACCTGGGCGTGGACGAAGAGTCCACCGCCGCCGCCGCATGAGTGGAACCATGAGCATGTTGAAGATCGAATCCGTCAAGGTGTCCTATGGCGCCATCGAGGCGGTCAAGGGCGTGAGCCTGGAAGTGCGCCAGGGCGAGGTGGTGACCATCATCGGCGCCAACGGCGCGGGCAAGAGCACCCTGCTGAAAAGCATCTGCGGGCTGGAGCCGGTGGGCGAGGGCCGCATCCTCGTGGACGGCAAGGACTGCACCCATGTGCCCGCACACCAGCGCGTGGGCCTGGGAGTGGCCATGTCGCCCGAGGGGCGCGGCGTGTTCGCCGACCAGACCGTGCGCGAGAACCTGATGCTGGGCGCCTACTCGCGCAAGGCGCAGGGCGCGGCTGCGATGCAGGCCGCGCTGCAGCGCGAGTTCGCACGCTTTCCGCGCCTCAGGGAGCGCGAGCACCAGCTTGCCGGCACACTCTCGGGCGGCGAACAGCAGATGCTGGCCATTGCGCGCGCCCTCATGAGCGAACCGCGCCTGCTGCTGCTCGACGAACCCTCGCTGGGCCTGGCGCCGCTCATCATCAAGGACATCTTCGACGCCATCCGCCAATTGCGCGATGCGGGCTTGACCATCCTGCTCGTGGAGCAGATGGCCAAGCAGGCGCTGGGCGTGGCCGACCGCGCCTACGTGCTCGAAACCGGCCTCATCACGCTCGAAGGCTCGGGCGTGGAGCTGCTCAACAACCCCAAGGTCAAGGCCGCCTACCTGGGCACGCACTGACATCACCCGGACCACCAAGGACCCACCCATGACCACCAAGACCTTCGCCTCCGCCGCCGACCTGGAAGTCAAGAAGGTGAGCTTCGACAAGCTCTCCGACCACGCCTACGCCTACACGGCCGAGGGCGATCCCAACACCGGCATCATCATTGGCGACGACGCCGTGATGGTCATCGACACCCAGGCCACCCCGGTCATGGCGCAGGACGTGATCCGCCGCATCCGCGAGGTGACGGACAAGCCGATCAAGTACGTACTGCTCTCGCACTACCACGCCGTGCGCGTGCTCGGTGCCAGCGCCTACGGGGCCGAGCACATCATCGCCAGCGAGGACACGCGCGACCTGATCGTCGAGCGCGGCCAGTTCGACAAGGACAGCGAGATCGGCCGCTTTCCACGCCTGTTCCAGAATGTGGAGAGCGTGCCCGAGGGCCTGACCTGGCCGACCATGACCTTCAACAGGAAGATGACGCTGTGGCTCGGAAAGCTCGAAGTGCAGATCCTGCAGCTGGGCCGTGGCCACACCAAGGGCGACACCGTGGCCTGGCTGCCTGCAGAGAAGATCCTGTTCAGCGGCGACCTGGTGGAGTTCGATGCCACGCCGTATGCGGGTGACGCCTACTTCAAGGATTGGCCGCAGACCCTGGACAACCTGGCGGCCCTGAAGCCCGAGAAGCTGGTGCCCGGACGCGGCGCGGCGCTGCAGACGCCCGAACAGGTGCAGGCCGGCCTGGCCGGCACGCGCGCCTTCATCAGCGACCTGTACGAGAGCGTGAAGGAAAGCGCCGCCAAGGGCGAGGACCTGCGCAAGGTCTACGAGGCCACCTTCGCCAAATTGCAGCCCAAGTACGGCAACTGGGTGATCTTCAACCACTGCATGCCATTCGACGTGACGCGGGCCTATGACGAGGCCACGCAGTACCCGGACCCGCGCATCTGGACGGCCGAGCGCGATGTGCAGATGTGGAAGGCATTGGAAGGCTGATTTTCGGCATGGCCGCGCGCGACGGCGGCCCTGGCATGACTTGCCTCGCACGCCCACTTTGAGCGGGCGCTGCTACCCCTTGGCGCTTGCAGGAGTTGACCCCCACCATGCCCGTGAATGATCGCCAGTCCCTGGCCGTGCAGGCCGTCCTGATCGGCGCCATGGCGGTCTGGGGACTCAACCTCACGGCGGTGAAGCTGCTGACCGCCTGGTTCGCGCCCGCCACGCTGGCCTCGGTGCGCATGCTGGTGGCCTGCGCGGCGCTCACGGCCGTCGTGGCCGCCAAGCGTTGTGCCTGCCTGCGCTTCACACCACGCCAGTGGGGCGCGATGGTGCTGTGCGCGGTGTTCATGGTCTATGCCAACCAAGTGTTGTTCGCCGAAGGCCTGCTGCGCTCGCAGGCCAGCAACGCGGCCCTGGTGATGGCGCTCAGCCCCTTGGCCTCGGCCCTGCTCGCGGCCATCGCGTTCCGCGAGCCGCTCACGCTGCAGCGCAGCCTGGGCGTGCTGCTGGGCTTTGCCGGCGTGGCCGCGGTGGTGCTCAGCCACCCGGGAGCGGGCCTGTCCAGCGCGGGGGTGGGCGATCTGCTCATCATCAGCTCGGTGCTGAGCTTCGCGGCCGGCGGGGCCATGGTGCAGCGCCTGGCGCGCCAGATACACCCGCTGACCATCTGCTGGCTCACCTACTGCATCGGCACGGTGCTGCTCGTGGCGCACACCGCGCTGGGGCCTGCGCCGCTGTCTGCGGCCGCGCTGTTCCCGGGCTGGTGGCCGTGGCTGCTGGTGCTGTTCTCGGGCATCTTTGCCACGGCGGTGTGCAATGTGGTCTGGAACCAGGCCATCGCCACCATCGGCGTGGCGCGTACCGCCGTCTTCCTGTACTGGGTGCCTGTGTTCGGTGTGCTCTTTGCCGCCTTGCTGCTGGGCGAGCAGCTCACGCTGTGGCACCTCGCGGGCTTTGCCGCCGTGATGGGAGGCACCTGGCTGGGCACGCGCCGGCAGGCCCCGGCCGCACCCGCCGTGCCTTGACACCGTTCCTTCATTTGATCGCCATGACCGACCTGCACCCTCCCCTGCTGTTCCAGCCGCTGGCCCTGCGCGGCCTCACCCTGCGCAACCGCGTCGTCATCTCGCCCATGTGCCAGCATGCGGCCGAGGGTGGCCATGCCACGCCCTGGCACCTGGTGCACCTGGGCAAGTTCGCCCTCGGCGGTGCCGCGCTGATCCTGACCGAGAGCACGGCGGTGGACCCGCGCGGGCGCATCGGCACGGCCGACCTGGGACTGTGGAAGGACAGTCAGGTCGCATCCCTGAAGGCCGTGGTGGACTTCGTGCACGCCAACGGCGCTGCCATCGGCGTGCAGCTCGCACATGCCGGGCGCAAGGCCGGCAGCCAGCCGCTGTGGGAAGGCGGCGCGGCCCTGTCCGAAGCCACCTTGGCGGCCGATGCCGAGCCCTGGCAACGCCTGGGCCCGAGCACCCTGCCTGCGGGGCCCGGCTGGTCCGCCCCCGCCGTGCTCGACGCCGCCGGCATCGAGGACGTGGTGCGGCGCTTTGCCGACGCCGCCCGGCGCGCCGATGCGGCCGGCGTGGACGTGGTCGAACTGCACTTCGGCCATGGCTATCTGGTGGCGAGCTTTCTCTCGCCCCATGCCAACCACCGCAGCGACGCATGGGGCGGCAGCCTGGAGGGGCGCATGCGCCTGGCCCTGGACATTGCCCGCCGCGTGCGTACCGTGTGGCCCGCGCACAAGCCGCTGTTCGCGCGCCTCTCGGTGGTCGACGGCAGCGGCGAAGGCGGCTGGAGCGTGGACGACTCCATCGTGCTGGCACGCGCGCTGGCGGACTGCGGGGTGGACGTGGTGGACTGTTCTTCCGGAGGGCTCACCGAGGAGACGCGCGCCCTGCCCGTGCCGCGCGGCCTGGGCTTCCAGGTGCCGTTCGCCGAGCGCCTGCGCAGCGAGGCCGGCGTGAAGACCCAGGCCGTGGGCATGATCGTCGACCCCGCGCAGGCAGAGAACATCCTGGACCGTGGCCAGGCCGACCTCATCGCCATCGGCCGCGAGGCGCTGCACGACCCCTACTGGCCCCACCACGCGGCAGCGGCGCTGGGCGCCGATCCCGGCTACGAGCGCTGGCCCCTGCGCCACGGCGTATGGCTGGCCAAACGGGCACCAAGCCTGGCGCGTGCGCGTGCGGACCAGGCCGCCGGCAATCCCTGACAAGCACTTCACCACCACGCCGGAGACATGGATGACGACAACGACACCCGCCCGCGTCCGCATGGGCCTGATCCAGAAACAGCCCGGCTGGAGCCATGAGCGCTTCGACGCCTACTGGCGTGACCAGCATGGCGCGCTGGCGGCGCGCGTGCCCGGCCTGCGGGGCTACTGGCAGAACTTGGTGACCGACCGGCTACAGCGCGGCATCGACTTTGCGCGCGGCCCCTGGGATTTCGATGGCTTCTCCCAGCTGTGGGTGGATGCCGCGCAGGCCGGCGATGCGGGTTTCCGCGACGGGGCGATGGCGGCAGCGCTGGTCGCGGACGAGCAGCATTTCCTCGGCGGCCTGCACATCGTGACCATCGAGCAGACCGAGGTCATCGCACTGCCCGAAGACGCGGCAGCGCGCGCCCGGCTGCTCAAGCGCATCTCCACGCTGCGCCGGCGCGATGACCTGTCCGAGACCGATTTCCGGCGCGAATGGCGCGTGCATGCCGACCTGGTACGCACCATGCCCGGCGTGAGCGGCTACCGCCAGAACGTGGTCTGTGGGCGCGAGCGCACCAAGGGCGTGCCCTGCGGCTACGACGAGCTGCCCATCGACGGCATCGTGGAGCTGTGGTTCGAAAGTCCCGAGGTGCTCAATGCGGCCTTCGCTTCGCCCCAGGGCCAGCGCACCATGGCCCACGCCAAGACCTTCCTGGCAGAGATCACGGCCTTTCTGGTCACGGAACGCCGGGTGCTTTGATCGCGCCGCCGCGCTCCTTCAAGGGGTGCGGGGAAATGAAGTGACCGAGCCGTCCACCGTCTGCTCCTGGCTTCCGGGCGGGCAGGGCTGGTCGGTGTAGGTGGTGCGCCCGCCCTGGATGCACTTGCGTGGCTGCACCGGGGCTGAAGCAGCACTGCGCGCACCGGCGGCGGCGCCCCCCTGTGCGGCCTTCTTCTCGGGCGGCAGGCTGTCTTCACCGGGGCGCGAGAGCTTGCTCCAGGTCTTGTCAAGCCAGGGCCGGGCGTGGGGCAGCCATTGGTCGGCGGTCCACCAGGCGGCACCAGCGGCCACCAACACCACCAGCGCAAAGATCGTGGGTCGCCAGGGACTGCGCATGCGTGCGTCTGATCAGCCCAGGTGCTGCCCGAGGATGCCGGCCAGCTCGAACATGCCGGCGCTGTCCTTGCCGAACACGGCGCGCAGCTTGTCGTCGGCAACGATGGTGCGCTTGTCCTTGGGGTCCTGCAGGTTGTTCGCCTTGATGTACTCCCACAGCTTCTTCACGGCCTCGGGGCGGGCCACCGGCTCGTTGCCGATCACGGCGGCCAGCGCTGCGCTCGGGGCTGCGCCAGCAGCAGCCTTGCGCGGTGCCTTGGCGGCAGCAGTCTTGGTGGCGGCCTTTTTGGCCGGTGCCTTCTTTGCCGCCGCCTTGGCGGGGGCCTTGGCAGCGGCGGTCTTGCCCGCAAAAGCGCCTGCAGCAGGCTTGCGCGGCGGGAACTTGCTCGGTGCGAACTCGAAGTTCACCTTGCCGGCCTCCTTGTCCCAGGCCAGGAAGGCCTTGAACGCGCGGCGTGTGCGCATGGAGACGAACTTGTCCAAGAGGTCGGTCTTGCCCGTCTCCAGCAGCTTGTGCATCTGCTCGCGCTCCACGGGCTGCTGCAGGATGATCTTGCCGCTCTTGAAGGTGCAACTCGGCGTGGGCTGGGCGGCGGTGGGCACGGCCTTGCTGCACACGTAGTTGGCGCCGTGCTCGTGCACGGCGGCGCCGCAGATCGGGCAGGGGCCCAGGGAGGCATCGGCAAACTCCACCAGCTCGCCCGATTCCTCGGCGTTCTTGTCGTCGCCGAAATCGAACTCGAGCTTGTAGTTGTGCGCCTCGTCGTCGTACTTGATGACGATCTCCGAGGTGAACGGCCAGCCCGCCTTCGAGCGGAAGCCCTCCAGCGGCCCGATCTTCCTGTCGCGCAGCAGGGCCTCGGCCTCGGCGGTCTCGAAGGTGCGGCCGGCGGGCGACTTGCCGAAGCTGAAGCCGCAGGGCTCGGCACCGGGCTTGCCCACGCAGGCGAAACGGCGGTAGTTCTCCTTGACCACGCCGCCGCAGTTGGGGCAGGGCGTGGCCAGCGTGGCGTAGTCGCCGGGGATGGTGTCGCGGTCGTATTCCTTGGCCTTCTTGACCATGCGCTCGGTCATGGCGGCGATGTCGGCCATGAAGGATTCGCGGCTCAATTGCCCCTTTTCCATTTGCGAGAGTTTGAATTCCCACTCGCCGGTCAGGTCGGCGCGGCACAGCTCCTCCACCTCCAGCCCGCGCAGCAGCGTCATGAGCTGGAAGGCCTTGGCCGTGGGGATGATCTCGCGCCCTTCGCGCAGCATGTATTTTTCGGTCAGCAGGCCTTCGATGATGGCCGCGCGCGTGGCAGGCGTGCCCAGGCCCTTTTCCTGCATGGCCTCGCGCAGCTCGTCGTCGTCGATCTGCTTGCCGGCGCTTTCCATGGCACCCAGCAGCGTGGCTTCGGAGTAGCGGGCCGGGGGCTTGGTCTTGAGGCCCTTGGGGTCCGCCTGCTCGGTGCGCACGGTCTCGCCGGGCTTCACGGGCACCAGGTTCTGGCCCTTGTCGCCGTCCTTGCCGCCCTCGACCTCGTCGGCCGCTTCCTTGCCGTAGATGGCCAGCCAGCCGGGCTTGACCAGCACCTTGCCCTCGGTCTTGAAATTGTGGCCTGCCGCGGTGCTGATGCGCGTCGTGACCGTGTACTCGGCGCTCGGGAAGAACACCGCCATGAAGCGGCGTACCACCAGGTCGTACAGCTTTTGCTCGGCTTCGGACAGGCCGCTGGGTGCCTGCAGCGTGGGGATGATGGCAAAGTGATCACTCACCTTGCTATTGTCGAAGATGCGCTTGCTCGGGCGCACGTAGTTGTTGGTGAGGGCCGTGCGTGCATGCGGCGCCAGGTGGCGCATGCTGCTGTCGGCCAGCATCTCGAAGGTCTGGCGCGCCACGGGCAGGTAGTCTTCGGGCAAGGCGCGCGAATCGGTACGCGGGTAGGTCAGTGCCTTGTGGCGCTCGTACAGGCTTTGCGCCAGGGCCAGCGTGGTCTTGGCCGAGTAGCCGAACTTGCCGTTGGCCTCGCGCTGCAGGCTGGTCAGGTCGAACAGCAGGGGCGAAGCCTGGGTTGTGGGCTTGCTCTCTTCCGTCACCGTGGCCGGCTTGCCGCGCACGGCGTCGGCGATCGCCTGGGCCTCGCGCTGCGACCAGACGCGGTCGGCGCGCATCTCCACGTCCTCGCCCTTCTTCCACTTCGGGTCGAACCACTTGGCCGGATACTCGCCCGCCTCGGCGGCGAAGTTGGCGTGGATTTCCCAGTAGTCGCGGCTCACGAACTTGCGGATCTTCTCCTCGCGCTCCACCACCAGCGACAAGGTGGGCGTCTGCACCCGCCCCACGGTGGTCAGGAAGAAACCGCCGTCGCGCGAGTTGAAAGCCGTCATGGCGCGCGTGCCGTTGATGCCGACCAGCCAGTCGGCCTCGCTGCGGCTGCGCGCCGCATGGGCCAGGCCGGCCATCTGCTGCTCGCTGCGCAGGGCGTCGAAGCCCTCGCGGATGGCCTGGGGCGTCATGGACTGCAGCCACAGGCGCTTGACGGGCTTGCCCAGGGGCTTGGCACCGCCGGCGTACTGCTCGATCAGGCGAAAGATCAGCTCCCCTTCGCGACCCGCGTCGCAAGCGTTGATGAGCTGCGTCACGTCCTTGCGCTTGGCCTGCTTGACCACCGCGTTCAGGCGCGTCTTGGTCTTGTCCACGGGCTTGAGGTCGAAATACGGCGGGATCACCGGCAGGTGGGCAAAGCTCCACTTGCCGCGCTTCACGTCGAATTCCTCGGGCGCCTGGATCTCCACCAGGTGGCCCACGGCGCTGGTGACCACATAGCGGTCGTTCTCGAAGTGGTCTTCGTGCTTGTCGAACTTGCCCGCCACGGGGGTCAGCGCGCGCACGATGTCCTGCGCCACCGAGGGTTTTTCTGCAATTACCAGGGTCTTGGTCATTTTTTGGTTTCTCGCCAGTCTGGCTGTCCGGCATCCGGCCGGTCGCTTCTACAATTCGTTGCCTCACGCGTACACGCGCACGCGCATGTGTGCATATTCAAGTTAACAGAGTTTTTGCCATGCCCCGCACCGCATCGACCGCCGCCCCTTCCAATCCATCGGGCCGCCGCATCCAGACCCGGCGCTCGGGCGTGCATGGCAACGGCGTGTTTGCCGTGCAGGATATTGCAGAAGGCGAAGTCCTTGTGGAGTACACGGGCGAGGTCATCGGCTGGGAGGAGGCGCAGGACCGCCACCCCCACGATCCCCTGCAGCCCAACCATACCTTCTACTTCCATGTGGATGAAGACCGCGTGATCGATGCAAAGTTCGGCGGCAACTCCTCACGCTGGATCAACCACAGCTGCAATCCCAACTGCTACGCCGATGAGCGCGATGGCCGCATCTTCATCACGGCCCTGCGCAATATCGCTGCCGGCGAAGAACTCAACTACGACTACGGCCTGATCATCGACGAACCCCACACGAAAAAGCTCAAGGCCGAATACCCCTGCTGGTGCGGCAGCGACAACTGCCGGGGCACCCTGCTCGCGCCCAAGCGCGGCTGGCGCCCCCCGATGCCGCCCGAGCCGGCTGCACCGGTGCGTAAAAAGGGTAACAAAAAGAGCGATGGCAGTGCCAAGGCTGCGCGACCTGCCGCGCCGGCGCAGGGCACCAAGCCATGACGGCGCTCTCCCTGCGCTGGCCCGCCGAAGCCCTGTGGGAGGCTGTGGTGCCCCGGTTGCCGGGCTTTTCCGTCGAGGTGCTGCCCAGCATCGACTCCACCAACACCGAGCTCATGCGCCGTGCGCGCGCCGGGCTGTGCGACCCCACCCTGCTTGTGGCCGAACAGCAGACGGCCGGGCGCGGACGCCTGGGCCGGGCCTGGCAGAGCGACATGGGTGCGTCGCTCATGATGAGCCTGGGCCTGTCCCTGGCGCCGGCCGACTGGTCGGGCCTGTCCCTGGCCGTGGGGGTCAGCGTGGCCGAGAGCCTGCAGCCAGTGCTCCCTGCCGCCGGGCAGTTGCCCCGTGTCGGACTCAAGTGGCCCAATGACCTGTGGATCACGGGCGACCGCAAGCTCGGCGGCATTCTGGTCGAAACTGCGAGCTTCGTGGCGCCGCAGGGCGCCTTGGCGGAGCGGGCCTGCGCGGCCCGCTATGTGGTCGTGGGCATCGGCATCAATGTGCTGCCGCGCAGCGGCGAGGGCATGAGCATGCCACCCGCCAGCCTGCAGGACGTGGAACCGGGCCTCGATGCCCCGGCGGCGCTGCTGCGCATCGTGCCGCCCCTGGTGGCCATGCTGCAGTCCTTCGAAGGCTACGGTTTTTCGCCCATGCAGGCGCGCTTTGCGCAGCGCGACATCCTGCAGGGCCGCGCCGTGACCCTGAGCGACGGGCAGGCCGGCACCGCCCACGGCGTGGGCGAGGATGGCGCGCTGCTGGTGCAGACCGCCAGCGGCATGCAGGCCGTCACGAGTTCGGAAATCAGTGTGCGGCCCGTGCCCGCGCAGTCATCCATATGATGACGGAGCCTGCCGCATGTTGCGCCTGCTCATCCTGATCCTGCTGCTGGCCAATGGCGGCTACTACGCGTGGTCGCACGGGCACCTGCGCGACTGGGGTTTCGCACCTGCGCAGGAGGGTGAGCCCCAGCGCATGAACCAGCAACTGCGCCCCGAAACCCTGCAGATCCTGCGCGCCAGGCCGACCAACCCCACGCCCCAGCCTCCGGTGGCCGAAGCCACGCCGCCGGTGGTTGCGGCGGCAACTGCCACCGAATGCCTGCAGGCCGGCGTGCTCGACGAGCGCCAGGCCGAGACCGTGCGCACGGCGGCGGCCGGCCTGCCCCAGGGCAGCTGGACCATGGAATCCACACCCGTGTCGGCCCGCTGGATGGTCTACATGGGCCGCTTCGAAGACCAGGAGACCCTGGACAAGAAGCGCACCGAGTTGCGCGCGCGCAAGGTGGATTTCGACCGCCCCGGCGGCACGTGGGAGCTGGGCCTGTCGCTCGGACGCTTTGCAACGGAAGAGGCGGCCAAGCGCGAGCTGGCGAACCTGGGCGAAAAGGGCGTGCGCACGGCCCGCGTGATCCAGGAGCGTGCCGAAACCCCGGGCTTCACCCTGCGCCTGCCGGCGGTGACCGATGCCATGCGCCCGCAACTGGAAACACTGCGCGGGCCCCTGGCCGGCAAGCCGCTGCGTGCCTGCAGCTGACCGAACCCCGGGCCCTGCGCCGCAGCGGTCCACCCCGTTGTCTTTATTGCTGATTCCCGATCCCATGACCGAAGAAGCCTCTTCCATCCAGTGCAGCGAGCATGGTGAAGCCACGCCCACCTACGTTTGCGGCCACCTGCACCGCCAGCCCGCGCAGCGCTGGTTCTGCGACGCGCCCGAGGCCGACTACCCCTACCCGGACGCCTGGTGCGCGAGCTGCAATGACGCGCTGGCCAAGGAAGGCGGCGAGTGGAACGAGCGCAACGAAGGCTGCCTGGACCTGCAGATCCTGTGCCACCACTGCTACCAGAACGCCATGGCCCAGAGTGTCGGCGCCATGGCCGAGCCGCAGCAGCACGCCTGGGAAGATGCCGTGGTGGATGCCCACCATGCACTGGTACACAAGCAGAAGGCGCTGGAATCGGACCACGGCATCTCGCGCTTCGAGCGCTGGGACTATGACCAGGCCCAGGGCACGCTGACCTTCTCGCACGAGGGCGCCCCCAAGGTCGTGGCGGACATCGAGTTCATCGGCTCGGTCTCCAAGGCCAGCGGCACCTGGCTCTGGGCCTGGGCGAATTTCAGCAACCACGCCAAGGTGTCGACCCGCATCCCCGCCTTGCGCGAATGGGGCGAGGTGCAGGGATTTCTGCCCCTGACCGTCCCCTTGTGGAATGCCGACGTGACGGATGGCTGGGAGCTGTCGGGCGTGGCGGCCCAGGTGCTGGGTGCGCGCGGGGTGTACCGCGCGCCTACGGACAATGGCTACCTCTTCATGGCGCTGATGTCGGTGCGCTCAGTCGCCTAAAAGCCGGGCCGCCGCACACTACATGGGGATCGCCCGCGTCTCGCCGTGCCGCAGCAGCCAGACGCGCTCGGCCGGCAAGCCGCGCTCGGCCAGCGCGGCGGCCAGGTCGCGTGGCGGGTGGTCGAAGGCTTCCTGGGTGAGCATGAAGGTGCCCCAGTGCACGCCCATGGCCTGGCGGGCCTCCACGTCCAGCATCAGCTGCACGGCGTCGGCCGGGTTCACGTGCATGGGCTTCATGAAATCGCGCGGCAGGTAGGCGCCGATGGGCAGGGCCAGGAAATCCACGGCGCCCAAGCGCTGGCGGATGGCCTTGAAGTCGCCGCTGTAACCGGTGTCGCCCGGGAACAGGAAGCGCCAGGGCGTGGATGCGCCGGGCCGGTCCCATTCGAGCAGGTAGCCGCCCCAGAGCGAGGCATTGGTGTCGTTCAGGCTGCGGCGGCTCCAGTGCTGGGCCGGGGTGAAATGCACGCGCACGCCAGGGGCCAGTTCGACAGCGTCCCACCAGCCGAGCTCGGTGGTGTGCTCCATCCCGCGCCGCATGAACCAGTCCTTGAGCCCCAGGGGTGCGATGAACCGCGGCGCCTGCCCGGCCGCGCGCAGGCGCTTCAAGGTGGCGCTGCACAGGTGGTCGTAGTGGTTGTGCGAGACCAGTACCGCGTCGATGCGTGGCAACTGCTCCGGTGTGAGCGGTGGCGGCACGCGCCGCGCGGCACCAAAGCGGCCCAGTGGGCCGGCATGGCCGGCCAGCGTGGGGTCGATCAGCACGTTCAGGCCCGCCACCTGCAGCAGTATCGAGACATGGCCCAGCCAGGTCACGACGGGTGCTACGTGCGTTTGCGCCAGCAGCGCGTGGTCCACGGGCTGGGTCCAGTCACTGACGAAGCGCGCGTAGCCGCCCGTGGGCTCGCTGCGTGGCTTGAAATCGCCGCGCAGCGACCGCCAGGCCATCTCGTACCAGGGGAAGTTGCCGATCACCACGGCCGGGTCGGTGTTGCGAAAACGGTGCATGGGCGGCATGGGGTCAGCAGGCTGAACGGGGGATCCATGATGCCCCAAACGGGCAAGTGTCTCAGCCCGGGGCGCTGTCGCTGGCCGCAAAGCGCACGCTGAAGCGCGCCCCCGGCGGCTGCATGCCCGGGTGGGCGTCTTCGAGCTGTACCTCGGCCCCGTGCTTGCGCGCGATCTCCAGCACGATGGGCAGGCCCAGGCCCGAGCCGTCGGCATCGCTGCCCAGCGCGCGGTAGAAGGGCTGGAAGACCAGTTCGCGTTCGGATTCGGGCACGCCCGGGCCCGAGTCCTCCACCTGCAGCAGCAGCACGCGGCCAAAAGTGTCGGCCAGCACGCGCGTCGTCACCACGCCGGGCCGGTCGGGGCTCGAGGGGGTGTAGTTGAGCGCGTTGTCCACCAGGTTGCGCACCAGCTCCTTGAGCAGCGTGGGGTTGCCGTCCACCCAGACGCCGGGCGAGCCGGGCTCGGCGCCGTCGTAGCCCAGGTCGATGCGCTTTTCGAGCGCGCGCGGCACCGAGTCGCGCACCACTTCGATGGCCAGGCGAGCCAGGTCGCAGGGCTGGCGCGCAAAGCCCACGCCGCTGCCCTCGGCGCGCGCCAGGGCCAAGAGCTGGTTGACGGTGTGCGTGGCGCGGATGCTGGAGCGCCCGATCTGCTGCAGCGAGCGCTTGAGCTCCTCGGTGCTGGTGCCCTCGCGCTGGGCCAGGTCGGCCTGCATGCGCAGGCCGGCCAGCGGCGTCTTGAGCTGGTGCGCCGCGTCGGCCAGGAAGCGCTTTTGCGTGGCCAGCGAGTCGTGCAGGCGTGTGAGCAGGTCGTTCACCGAGGAGACCAGCGGCGCCACCTCCAGCGGCACGGTGCGGTCGTCCAGCGGCGACAGGTCGTCTGGGTTGCGCGCGCGGATGCGCTGCTCGAGCTGGTTCAGCGGCTGGATGCCGCGCGCCAGCGCCAGCCACACCAGCAGCACCGCCAGCGGCAGGATCACGAACTGCGGCAGCATCACGCCCTTGATGATCTCGGTGGCCAGCACGCTGCGCTTCTCGCGCGTTTCGGCCACCTGCACCAGGGCCAGCGGGCTGTCCTGCAAGGGCAGGCGCACCCAGATGTAGGCCACGCGGATGTCGATGCCGCGCAGCTCGGCATCGCGCAGCCGCACCTCGCCGGGCATGGGCACCTCGTCGGTGGGCGGCGCAGGCAGTTCGCGCTCGCCCGAGAGGAACTCGCCGCCCACACCCTTGACCTGGTAGTACACCACGTCGGAATCATCGGCACGCAGGATCTCGCTGGCCGGCTGGGGCAGGTTGAACTGCACGGCGCCCTTGTGCACGCCCACGAGTTGCGCGAGCGCATGCGCGTTGTACTCCAGCGCCCGGTCGAAGGGCTTGTTGGCCAGCCCCTGCGCCACCAGCCAGGTCAGCGCCAGGCTCACCGGCCACAGCAGCAGCAGCGGGGTGAGCATCCAGTCCAGGATCTCGCCGAACAGGGAGCGCTGCTCGCGCTGGAAGATTTTCAAGATGGAGGCGGGCTAGCCCGGGATTTTCTCGAGACAGTAGCCCAGGCCCCGCACCGTGGCAATGCGGATCGGGCCGCGCTCGATCTTCTTGCGCAGGCGGTGGATGTAGACCTCGATGGCGTTGTTGCTTACCTCTTCGCCCCACTCGCACAGGCGCTCGACCAGCTGCTCCTTGCTCACCAGGCGGCCGGCGCGCTGCAGCAGCACCTCCAGCAGGCCGAGCTCGCGCGCGGACAGCTCGACCATCTTGCCGTCGATGGTGGCCACCCTGCCCGCCTGGTCGTACACCAAGGGGCCGTGCTTGATGGCGCTGCTGGTGCCCCCCATGCCGCGGCGCGTGAGCGCACGCACGCGGGCTTCGAGCTCCTGCAGGCTGAAGGGCTTGGCCATGTAGTCGTCGGCCCCGAAATCCAGGCCCTTGACACGCTCTTCCACGCTGTCGGCCGCGGTGAGGATCAGCACCGGCAGCGCCGAGCCGCGGCTGCGCAGCTTCTTGAGCACCTCCAGTCCGTGCATGCGCGGCAGGCCCAGGTCCAGGATCAGCAGGTCGAACTCGTTGTTGGTCATCAGCGCGGCATCGGCCTCGCTGCCGCTGGCCACATGGTCCACCACGGCGCCGGAGCTGCGCAGGGTGCGCAGCAGTCCATCGGCCAGCACCTGGTCGTCTTCGGCGATGAGGATGCGCATGCGGGGGTGTCTCCTGTTGGTCGGCCCGGTCTGGCGCCGGGCCTGCCACCCCATTCTAGGCGCGGCGGGCTGCCGCTGCCGGCAGCCCGTTTGCGCGGGATCAGCCTCGCGGGTCGTGCGCCAGCAGCTTGTCCACCAGGGCGCGCAGATCGGTGCGCAGCCGTGCCATGCCCTCGGGGTGCTGTTCCAGGGTGGCCTCGTCCATGTAGAGCCGGCGGTTGATCTCCACCTGGATGCTGTGGCGGTGCGCGGCCGGGTCGCTGTAGCGGCGCACCAGCTCCACGCCCTTGTAGGGGTGGTTGTATTCCACGCTGTAGCCGCAGCCGCGCAGGTGCTCGCAGACCAGGGCCGACAGCGCCGGGCTGGCGGTGCTGCCGTCGCGGTCTCCGATCACGAAGTCGGCATGCACCAGGCCCGGGAAGTCGGTGGCGTGGCTGGCCGCCACGGCCGGCATGGAGTGGCAGTTGATGTGGATGCTGTAGCCGTGGCGCGCATGCGCGGCGGCGATGGCCTGCTCCACGGCGCCGTGGTAGGGGCGCCAGCAGCGGTCGATGCGCGCGCGCACCTCGTCCACCGTGAGCTGGCGGTTGTAGATGGGTTCGCCCTCGTCGGTGAACTTCCAGATCAGGCCCTTGCCCAGGCGCACCTTGGAGAGCACGCGGGGATCGGTGGAAATGGGGTCTGGCCATTCGCCGTCGAGCAGGCTGACGTCGAGTTCCGTGGTGTTGCGGTTGGCATCGAGGTAGATGCGGGGGAAGTGCGCTTCCACCCAGGCCACGCCCAGCGCAGGGGCGAAGTCGTAGAGCTTCTCGACGTGGGTGTCTTCGGCGCGGCGCAGCGTGGGCAGGTCGCACACGGAGCCGAAGTCGTCGGGGTAGCGGGTGCCGCTGTGCGGCGAGTCGAGCACCAGCGCGGTGGTGCCGGGCAGGTAGGTGAATGTGGGGGGAGAGGATGAGGCCGCAGGCGCCAGCGGGGTGCTGCCGGGAGAACCGGTGGCACCGGGCTGGGCCTGCTGGAATCGTCGGTGGATGAGTTTCAAGGCTGCATGCATAGGCAGAGTGTGCGCAAAGTGGGACGGCCGGCCTAGCCGTCCAGACCGGGTGGAGACCATGGTTATCCCTAGTGGCCTTGCCCAGCTATGGCCGCCGGGCCCGTGGGCCCGGCACGGTTTCAGTCCAGAGCGATCTTGGCGTAGGCCGCGACGCGCTTCATCTTGTCGATCTCGCGCACCAGCTGGGCCGAGAAGTCCTTGGGCGTGGTGCCCGAGGGGTACAGGCCCTGGCCGGCCAGGCGCTCGCGCACGGCGGGTTCCTGCAAGGCCTGAGCAACGGCCTGCTGGATGCGGTCCACGGCGGCCGCGGGCGTGCCGGCCGGTGCGACCAGGCCGAACCACGACGGGTCGTTGTTGTTGGCGAAGCCCAGTTGGGCATAGGTGGGGACATCGGGCAGCACGTCAAGCCGCCCGGGCCAGGAGACGGCCAGCGCCTTGAGCTTGCCGGCCTTGATGTGCGGCAGCGAGGAGGCCACCTGGTCGAAGTACACCGCCACCTGGCCGGCCAGCACGTCGTTGATGGCCGGGCCTGCACCCCGGTAGGGGATGTGCACCATGGAGGTGCCCGTGCTGCTCTTGAACAGCTCGCCCCACATGTGGCCGATGGTGCCATTGCCGGGCGTCGCGAACGACACGCGGCCGGGGTTGGCCTTGAGGTATTTCACGAGATCGGCGAAGTCCTTGACCGGCAGGGCGGTCGGGTTCACCACGACCACGCCTGGGGCCTTGACGATCTCGGTCACGCCCACGAAGTCCTTGATCGGGTTGTAGGGCAGCTTGCTGTAGACGGCCGGGTTCACGCCATGGGTGGACAGGGTGGCCACACCCAGCGTGAGGCCGTCGGCCGGGGCGCGCGCCACCTCGGCCATGCCAATGGATCCGCCTGCGCCGGCGCGGTTGTCCAGCACCACGGGCTGCTTGAGGATGCGCACCAGCGACTCCTGCAGCGCGCGCACGGTGATGTCGGTGGCACCGCCGGGCGGGAAGGGCACGACGATGCGCAAGGGCTTGGCATCTTGCGCCAGGGATATTCCAGGAACGAAAGATGCGGCAGCCAGGGTGGTGAGCAGGTGACGGCGTTTCATGGATGGTTTTCCTAGGGAGGGGGTTTGAGATTAAATGATTCGGTACCCTCTACCAAGCAATGGATGTGCCTGATAACATTCCAGCTCGGAATGATTTGATAACTTACGATGTCCTCCCTCAGGCGGCTTTCGCCACCCGTGCACCTGCTGCGCGCCTTTTCCACGGTGACCCGCTTTGGCAGCGTCTCGCGCGCGGCCGAAGCGCTGCACCTGACCCAGAGCGCGGTGAGCAAGCAAGTCAAGGAGCTCGAGGGTTGGGTGGGCGTGCCGCTGTTCGAGCGCAGCCGCAAGCGCCTGGCGCTGACGCCCGCAGGCGAGCGCTACGAGAAGGCCGTGCGCGCCGTGCTCGCGCAGCTCGAGGCGGCCACGCTGGAGCTCATCACCAGCGACGACGGTGGTGGCGCGCTGCACCTGTCGAGCCTGCCGACCTTTGCGGCCAAGTGGCTGATTCCGCGCTTGCCCCAGTTCCAGCAGCAGCATCCGCAGGTCACGCTGCATTTCGTGCCCTATGTGCACAGCTACAACTTCGAGCGGCCCGAGCTCGACTGCGCCATCCTCTTCGGCGACGGCCACTGGCCCGGCGCGCATGCCCATTACCTCACGGGGCAGGACGTGGCGCTGATCGCGCCGCGCAGCCGGGTGGCGGACTGGGCCATCGACCGCCCGCGCGACGTGGCGCGCCATACCTTGCTGCGCCATGTCACGGTGCCCGAGGCCTGGCTGCGCTGGAGCGAAACGCATGGCGTGCAAGGGCTCAACCCGCTGGCCGGCCCGCAGTTCGACCAGTTCCAGTCCATGATCCGTGCCGTGATGGCCGGCATGGGCCTGGCGCTGGTGCCGCGCTGCCTGGTGCAGGACGAGATCGCCAGCGGCCTGGTGCGCGAACCGCTGCCTGGCTGCGGCTACCAGAGCGATGTGGGTTACTGGTTCTGCTATCCCGAGGGGCGCAACCAGCTGCAGACCCTGCAGCAGTTCCGCCAATGGCTGCTGGCCTGTGCCGAGCCCGCATCTGGGGGGAGCGGTCCGGTCGCCAGCTCCGTGCCCGCAGCGTGACGGAAGCCGTCAATATTTGTTGACGCCCGACCGGTCGTCAACTACAGTTGACGGCATGCAGTTACCCGCATCCCTTCCTTCGCACGAGGACCCCGAGGCTGCGCTCGCGGCCGTGGTGGCCTTGCGACTGTTGGCCGACCGGCTCGAAGCCGATGCAGTGGCTGCGGCGCTGCAGCAGGGCTGGTCCTGGGCGCAGATCGCACAGGCGCTGGGTGTCAGCAAGCAGGCCGCGCACAAGCGGCTGTCCGCCCATGTTCCCCGAACCTGAGACAAGGAGTTCCACCATGTTCCGCAAGCTGCAGCGCCGTTTCCAGAGCATGCGCACCTTGAGCCGGCTGTGCACGGACGCAGAGGCGCACGCCCGGTTGCGTGGCCAGGCGGCGCCGGGCGCGGAGCACTTTCTGCTCGCGGCCATCGACCTGCCCGAAGGCTCGGCGCGCCGGGCCTTCGAGAGTGTCGGTGCCGACCCGTCAGCCGTGGGGGAGGCCATCGAGCGGCAGTACCGTGAAGCCCTGCAAGCCGCGGGCGTGCAAGCCCCCTTGCCGCAGGCGGCCGCGCTGCAAGCGCCCGCGGCGGCGAGCCTCTACCGCGCCCGGCCCTCGGGCCAGGAACTGGTGCAGGCACTCGCCCGCTCAAGCAAGGAGCAGGAAGGCCCCTTGCTCGGCGCGCACGTGGTGGCCGCCGTCGCGGCCATGCCGCAGGGCGTGGCGGCGCGCACGCTGCGGGCCCTGGGGGTCGATGCCCCCCGCCTGGTGGCCGCCGCCCGGGCCCAGGTGCCATCGGCAGACTGACCAGGGCCCGCGGCGCCCGGTCTGCTCAGCCCGGCCCGCCGCCCGCATAGGCTTCGAGCCCGATGGCCACCACGGTGGCCACGTCCTTGCCCACTTCGCTGCGGAACTCGGCCTCGGCCTGGGCCACCGCGTCGCGGAAGGCTTGCAGCCAGGCCAGGCCCGTGGGGGTGAAACACACGCGCCGCGCCCGCGCATCGAGCGGGTCGGCCTCGCGTGTGACCAGGCCCCAGGCCTCGCACTGGTCGACCAGCGTGGCCATGGCCTGCTTGCTCATGCCGGCGCGCTGGGCCAGGTCGGTCAGGCGGTCGCCCTGCAGGGCCAGGTGGCGCGTGATGTGCACGTGGGCCGCGCTCACCTGGTCGCGCGCGGCCAGGTTGGACAGGGCCAGCGGCACTTCAACGTTCTGCGCCATGAGCTGCAGCACCCGGGCGTCGAAACGGCGCATGGCGTGGCCGAGCAGGCGCCCCAGGTGGGTCTGGCGCCAGCCATCCTCGGCGGGTGTGGGTGCTGGTGCGGTGGGCAGAAAATCGGGCATCCGATATTGTCAGGCAAACTGACTAAATAGTGGATTGCTGCCGCGCAATGGCTCGCATAAACTACTGTTCAAGCATCCAGCCTGTAGTTAATTGCAGACGAAGTGCAAACACCCAACCCGTTGTTTCTCAAGGAGTTTTCCCATGGACGTCGCAGTCAAAGGCACCAACCCCGCCCTTCCCGTCAACACCGAAAAGGCCAAGGCACTGGCGGCCGCGCTCGCCCAGATCGAGAAGCAGTTCGGCAAGGGCACCATCATGCGCCTGGGCGAAGGCGAAGTGATCGAAGACATCCAGGTCGTCTCCACCGGCTCGCTGGGCCTGGATATCGCCCTGGGCGTGGGCGGCCTGCCACGTGGCCGCGTGGTCGAGATCTACGGCCCGGAATCCTCGGGCAAGACCACGCTGACCCTGCAGGTGATTGCCGAGATGCAGAAGCTGGGCGGCACCTGCGCCTTCGTCGACGCCGAGCACGCGCTGGATGTGCAGTACGCCCAGAAGCTCGGTGTGCAGCTGTCCGACATGCTGATCAGCCAGCCCGACACGGGTGAGCAGGCGCTCGAAATCGTGGACAGCCTGGTGCGCTCGGGTGCCGTGGACCTGATCGTCATCGACTCGGTCGCTGCGCTCACGCCCAAGGCCGAAATCGAAGGCGAGATGGGCGACGCCCTGCCCGGCCTGCAGGCCCGCCTGATGAGCCAGGCGCTGCGCAAGCTCACGGCCACGATCAAGAAGACCAATTGCACGGTCATCTTCATCAACCAGATCCGCATGAAGATCGGCGTGATGTTCGGCAGCCCCGAAACCACTACCGGCGGCAATGCGCTCAAGTTCTACGCCTCGGTGCGCCTGGACATCCGCCGCACCGGCACCATCAAGAAGGGCGACGAAGCCATCGGCAACGAGACCAAGGTCAAGGTGGTCAAGAACAAGGTGAGCCCGCCCTTCAAGACGGCCGAGTTCGACATCCTGTTCGGCGAAGGCATCAGCCGCGAGGGCGAGATCATCGACATGGGCGTGACCGCCAAGATCGTCGAGAAGTCGGGCGCCTGGTATGCCTACAACGGCGAGAAGATCGGCCAGGGCCGCGACAACGCGCGCGAGTTCCTGCGCGAGAACCCCGACCTCGCCCGCGAGATTGAGAACAAGGTGCGCGAAGGGCTGGGCATTGCGCTGCTGCCCGACGGACTGCCAGCGGCTGCAGCAGCAGACGATTCGGACGAGTGATGCGGCGGCGCATTGGGCGCCACCGCGATACGCCTTGGCGGCCATTGCGCAGTGTTGCGGCAATGGCCGCAGTGCATTGCATCCCTTGCCTGTCTGCAGAACCAACACATGGGCTTTGACACCCTTTCCCTCAAGGGCCGCGCATTGCGGCTGCTGGGCCAGCGCGAGCATTCGCGCGCGGAACTGCTGCGCAAGCTGCGCCCGCACGTGCAGGAGGGCGAGGACCTGGAGGCCGTGCTGAATGAGCTCGAGGCCAGGGACTTCATCAGCGAAGAGCGCGTGGTGGCCTCGGTCGTCCACCAGCGCGCCGGGCGCATGGGCGCGGCACGCATCCGCCAGGAGCTGCAGGCCAAGGGTGTGGGTGGCGAAGCGGCTCAACAGGCCCTGGCGCAGCTGCAGGACACCGAGTTGGCCCGCGCCCGCGAGGTGTGGCGCCGCCGTTTCGGCGAGCCGGCCGGGGACCCGCAAGGTCGCGCGAAGCAGGTGCGCTTTCTGATGGCGCGCGGCTTTTCCAGCGACGTGGTGCGCCGCGTGGTGCGCGGCGTGGAGGGTGATGAGGTTTAGATCCCCAGCATCAGCTTGAGGTTCTGCACCGCAGCGCCGCTGGCGCCCTTGCCCAGGTTATCGAGGCGCGCCACCAGCACGGCGTGGCGGTAAGTTTCGTTGGCGAACACGCGCAACTCGAGCTTGTTGGTGTTGTTGAGGGCCAGGGCGTCGAGCTTGCCGTCGGCCGTGGCGGGCAGCACGCTGACCCACTGCTCGGGCGTGTTGCTCTTGGCGTAGTGCGCGGCCAGGGCGTCGTGCAGGTCGCTGGCCTTGGGGGCGCCGGGCAGCATGTCCAGGTGCAGGGGCAGTTGCACCAGCATTCCCTGCTCGAAGTTGCCCACCGAGGGCACGAAGATGGGCCGGCGCGTCAGGCCCGTGTAGCGCATGATCTCGGGCAGGTGCTTGTGCGCCAGGCCCAGGGCATACAGTTCGAACAGCGGGGCCTCGCCTTTCTGGTAGGCCTCGATCATGGTGCGCCCGCCGCCCGAGTAGCCGCTGACCGAAGGCAGGGCGAGCGGAAAGTCCACGGGGACCAGGCCCGCATCGACCAGGGGCCGCAGCAGGGCGATGGCGCCCGTGGCATAGCAGCCGGGGTTGGCCACGCGGTTGGCGGCGGCCACCACATCGGGCTGGCCGGGCGCCAGTTCGGGGAAGCCGAAGACCCAGCCGGGGGCGGTGCGGTGGGCGGTACTGGCGTCGATGATCTTGATCCTGCGGCCACCGGCCTCTTCGATGCCATCCACCATGGCCACGGTCTCGCGCGCCGCATCGTCGTGCAGGCACAGCACCACCAGGTCCACGCCGGCAATCAACTCGCGCTTGGCGGCAGGGTCCTTGCGCAGCTCGGGCGCAATGCTGACCAGCTCGACCTCGGGCATGGCCTGCAGGCGCTCACGGATCTGCAGGCCCGTGGTGCCGGCTTCGCCATCGATAAAGACTTTGGACATGGGGTGACTCCTGCTGGTCTGGCAGTGGCAACTGCCGGGTAAGAATGGATGGACTTCAACGCTGTACGTGTTAGGCACAAGGGATGGTGCGTCGCAGCATGATACAGTCGAAGGTTGCCATGTCCCAAGCCCGCGGCCAGACACCTGTTCATGGTAAACGGGTAACTACCACCCTTCCCTGAGAGAGACCTCATGAAGATTCACGAATACCAAGGCAAGGAAATCTTGCGCAATTTTGGTGTGCCCGTTCCGCGTGGCATTCCCGCTTTCACGGTGCAAGAAGCCGTTGAAGCAGCCCAGAAGCTCGGCGGCCCCGTGTGGGTCGTCAAGGCCCAGATCCACGCCGGTGGCCGTGGCAAGGGCGGCGGCGTGAAGGTCGCCAAGACCATCGACGACGTCAAGCGCATTTCTGGCGAGATCCTGGGCATGCAGCTCAAGACGCACCAGACCGGCCCCGAAGGCCAGAAGGTCCGCCGCCTGTACATCGAAGACGGCGCCGACATCAAGAACGAACTGTACGTGTCGCTGGTCACCGACCGCGCCACGCAGAAGGTGGCCCTGATCGCTTCGAGCGAAGGCGGCATGGACATCGAGGAAGTGGCCCACTCCACGCCCGAGAAGATCATCACCGAGATGATCGACCCGCTGACCGGCATCACCGCCGAGCAGAGCAAGAAGGTCGCGGCCGCCATCGGCCTGACCGGTGCTTCCATCGACCAGGCCGTGGACATCTTCGCGAAGATCTACAAGTGCTACATGGAAACGGACGCGTCGCTGGTGGAAATCAACCCGCTGAACTGCGACTCCAAGGGCGACCTGATGGCCCTGGACGCGAAGTTCAACTTCGACGCCAACGCCCTGTTCCGCCACCCTGAGATCGTGGCCTTCCGTGACCTGGACGAAGAAGATCCGGCCGAAGTGGAAGCCTCCAAGTTCGACCTGGCCTACATCAGCCTGGACGGCAACATCGGCTGCCTGGTGAACGGCGCCGGCCTGGCCATGGCCACCATGGACACCATCAAGCTGTTTGGCGGCGAGCCGGCCAACTTCCTGGACGTGGGCGGCGGTGCCACCCCCGAGAAGGTGACCGAAGCCTTCAAGATCATGCTCAAGAACCCCAAGGTCGAAGGCATCCTGGTCAACATCTTCGGCGGCATCATGAAGTGCGACACCATCGCCACGGGCGTGATCACTGCCTGCAAGGCCGTGAACCTGAACGTGCCGCTGGTCGTGCGCATGAAGGGCACCAACGAAGAGCTGGGCAAGAAGATGCTGGCCGAGTCCGGCCTGCCCATCATCGCCGCAGACACCATGGCCGAAGCCGCGACCAAGATCGTTGCTGCCGTCAAGTAAGCCCGGAGAACACACATGTCGATCTACATCAACAAAGACACCAAGGTCATCACCCAGGGCATCACGGGCAAGACCGGCCAGTTCCACACCGAAAAGTGCCAGGAATACGCGAACGGCAAGAACGCCTTCGTGGCGGGCGTGAACCCGAAGAAGGCCGGCGAGTCGATCTTCAACATCCCGATCTACGCCTCCGTCAAGGAAGCCGCGACGCAGACCGGCGCCACCGTGTCGGTGATCTACGTGCCGCCCGCAGGCGCTGCTGCCGCGATCTGGGAAGCCGTTGAAGCCGACCTGGACCTGGCCATCTGCATCACCGAAGGCATTCCAGTGCGCGACATGCTCGAAGTGCGCAACAAGATGAAGGCCAAGGAAGCCGCCGGCGGCAAGAAGACCCTGCTGCTGGGCCCCAACTGCCCCGGCCTGATCACGCCCGACGAAATCAAGATCGGCATCATGCCCGGCCACATCCACCGCAAGGGCCGCATCGGCGTGGTGAGCCGTTCGGGCACGCTGACCTACGAAGCCGTGGCCATGCTGACCGAAGTCGGCCTGGGTCAGTCGAGCGCCGTGGGCATCGGCGGCGACCCGATCAACGGTCTCAAGCACATCGACGTGATGAAGGCTTTCAACGACGATCCGGACACCGACGCCGTGATCATGATCGGTGAAATCGGCGGACCCGACGAGGCCGAAGCCGCCCAGTGGTGCAAGGCCAACATGAAGAAGCCTATCGTGGGCTTCATCGCTGGCGTGACCGCGCCTCCCGGCAAGCGCATGGGCCACGCCGGCGCGCTGATCTCCGGTGGCGCCGACACGGCCGATGCCAAGCTGGCCATCATGGAAGAGTCCGGCTTCGTCATCACGCGCAACCCCTCGGAACTGGGCAAGCTGCTCAAGGCCCAGCTGAAGTAACAAGCCATACCAGTCCGTAAGCACAATTACGGACGCATCGGGCGCAGGCGCCCGATACACTGGCCGCTCCAAAAAAGAGAAGCGGCCCGTA